>CAVWST010000041.1:0-247106 GCA_963757735.1 uncultured Acidobacteriota bacterium | reverse complement strand
CCAAGCATGCGTCGATCGTCGGTGTGGGGTCCCCGTCAACTGGTGGCGACAGGACGCAATCACCAACGATGCTGCCAAGCGCCACGCGGGCCGGCATCATCCTCGGCACGGCGGCGTACATCAGCCCGGAGCAGGCGCGCGGTCTCGCCGTCGACCATCGCACGGATATCTGGGCCTTCGGTTGCGTGTTGTTCGAGATGCTCACCGGCGGGCAGCTCTTCGTCGGCGAAACGGTCACCGATGTATTTGCCGCGATTCTCAGTCGCGAGCCGGATGGAGCGCACTCCCGGAGGCGACCCCGCCCGCGTTGCGTCGGCTGCTGCGGCGGTGTCTGGCGGGAATCTACGACAACGCCTTTACGCCATGGCGGACGTTCGGCTGGAAATCGAAGAGTTGGCGACGGTCGGTTCCGAAAATATTTGAGGCGCCCGCAGCGTTCATGCCGCACGCGACCTCGACTTTCGACGCATCACCCATTTCGTCGGGTTCAAAGAGACCCCGCCGTTTCCCGGACGGAAGATGGTGGCGTTTGTGGCGCTCGTTGCGGGCAGGCGCCAGATCTAGATTCGCCTCCTGGCCGGCGGAGCGCTGTTGCAGCTCACCCGCGACGATACGGATCACCGGTACCCGCGATGGGCGCCCGACTCAACACGCTCATCCATTTCACTCCCGGCGCCACCCCGCTTGAGGAGGGAACGATTTTGAGATTGGTGCGCTGGGCGGGTGGCCGCGGCCTGTGACGGCCCTGTCTGGCGGGACATCAGTCACGACGGTCAGCGCGTCGCGCTGCTCCGGGCGGTCGGCGATTAACTCGTTCTCACCACCATGTCGCGATCGGATCGGACCGCGAATGTCGTTGCCTGCCGCCGGCCGTGGCCCTGGTCGATCCGGTGGTCGCCTGGCGATCAGTGGATTGCTCTTCAACCATCGAGCGTCTCCGCCGGGTTCGACGTGGCGCTCGCGTCGTCGCCGCTCGCGGCGGCGAACGGTCAGAGGTGGTTCGTGATTCGGCGCTCAACGGCTTCGCGTGGCTGCCTGATGGTACGGGTTTCGTACAGCTCGTCGCGGGCAGCACGCTGCTCTACCCGCCTGTCTGCAATCTGCGGAGGATCGGCCGTGACGGCAGCGGGCGATCGGCAGTCGACCTTCGGCCACTCCTACCTTCAGCCCACGTCCACCAGAACGGCGGGATCCTTGTCCGCCGCGTCCGCATGCACTCGGATATCTGCGGTTTCCGGTGGGAGGATCACCGCTGGAGAACACACGTGATGCTGTCGAGTCACCGATCCACGGGGCACGTGCAGATTCGTCGGCCAGTCCGGACGGCACGCGCATCGTGTCTCTCGACAACGGCGGACATGGCAATCTTGGGTGGCGAACACGGACGGCTCCGGCGCACGACAAATCACATTCGGAACAGACCGTACCACGAGCGTCGGCGTGCCCAAGTGGTCCCCGCGAGACGACCTCATCGCCGTCGTCATGAACCGCGAGGGACAAGGAGGGCTCTGACGATCGGCCGGACGGCTCGGGCTTGCGACATATCGTTCAGGGCTGGGCGCCTTGCTGGTCAGGCGATGGACGCTGGCTCTATTACTCCCGGGTGGGGGGAGCACATGGGCCAGGTCGAGAAGCTGCCCATTGATGGGGGACCATCTGTTGTTCTGCGAAACCCGGACGGCCATCGCATCGTCGTTCCCGTAATCTCGCCGGATGGCTTGACGCTGTATCTCCTCATCCCCGGCGGTGAGCGGCTTTTTGGCGTGTCGTTCAATTACCTGACGCAGGTCTGCCGAGCGCGTCCCGAGAGCGCCTCGGCTGAAACGATTGTGCGTATCCCAGGCGATCGAGTGCCCGGCGCTCCGGGTGGCCCTTGGGCACGCTGCCATCTCACCGGACGGCCAATGGCTGGCGACCTCGTTGATTCGACGGTTCGACAACGAATCTCTGGGTGTTGCCGTCTTCCGGAGGGCCGCTGAAGCCGCTGACGGATTTTGGTGATTGTCAGACGCTCATCGCTGGAGCCGTCTCGTGGTCGGCCGACGGGCAGTCGGTGTATGTCAGCTTGCGGAACTGCACACCGACATCGCTTCATCGATGGCCTGGAGTTTTAGTTGGCTGTTAGCGGCATGCCGCGTGGCCGACAATGTACCAGCGATGACGCCTCATTTCCCTTGCCGATTTGAGGAGCACTTGCTCGGCCTCTTTGAGGTGAGCTCGGACTTCCGGCAACGTTGCGGCTGCCCATTGATTCACTTTCGCAGCGAGAGTGTCCGTCTCGCCACCGCCGCTGGCACGTGCGGCGAGCATCTCTCGACGTCGCGATCGCGATCGATTATCGCCTTCACGTATTCGCGATCGAACTGATCGTTGCTCAGCTTCGACAGGCGCTGCTCGATCTGACGATACTTGTCATCCAACTTGGTCGGCCATCGAATGCCGGCGCCAGACGCGGCGTCGGCCAACTGCTTCTGCGCTTTCAGATGGTCTTCGATCGTCGCCTGTGCAAACTCTTTTACGTCTGCACGCTGCGCTTGCTTTGTCGCCAGGTGCCCGGCTGAATCGCGGCCATGTTGGACATTGCCGCTCGAGAGACGAAGTCGTGGTCGCCAGCAGGCTGAGCCGCACTTTGCGCGCTGGCGATCCCGAGCCCGGCAGCCACGGTAAGAATTCCCACGCACGAGAGTGTTGCGCTCAGCTTCGACTCATCTTGCCTCCTCGGCCCTTGATGACGTGGGTCCGCGGGGAGTGATCCTTGCAAGCTCGAGTCCGCTCAGGGAGTGAGCGCATGAGCCACGAACTGTGATGAACGCTGCAGCGGTTGTGCAATCTACAAATTCATACCCGGTTGATGGGAGGAGCGACCCTCGTGCCTCGCCCCGCATGGCCGCGAGTGAGATGTGACGATCCCCAACGCCACAGCATCTCGAATACAGGCCCAAGGGTGCGACCGTACGGCGTCAACGTGTAGCGGACACCAGTTGACGCGGGGGACAGCTGCCTGCGCTGGACCAGGTCGTCGGCCTGCATCTGTCGCAACTGCTCACGCAACACTTTCCTGGTGACGCCCGGGAGCATGCGATGCAACTCACCGAACCCGCGCGGCTGATCCAGCAATCGTTGAAAGAGCATCGGCTTCCAGCGGCCGTCGATGACGGCGATGGCTGTGTAGAGTGGGCAGGCCTCCCGCTCACGTTCGCTCTCGTGCGTCAGTTTTGTCTCACATGGCGGAGGTACTTCGAAGTGCCTTCTTGTCACGGTATCAGCGCGTCACTAGAGTGAGGCATGGCTTCCGCTCGACTTACCGAGTGATCCTTCCCGTCGACTCCCTCGACGATGCCGTGCGCTTCTACGCCGCTCTGCTCGATGACGCCGGCATGCGAATCTCGCCAGGCCGGCACTACTTCAGGTGCGGCGAGGTCACCCTTGCTGTGTACGACCCTGCTGCCGATGGTGATGCGCGAACGCCGCGACCGAACTTCGATCACGTACTATTTCGCGGTCGACGATCTCGATGCTGTGTTCGCGCGCGCCCAGCGCCTCGGCACGCTGTCGACAGAGATGGGTGACGGCAACCTTCCGATGGGTGAGATCGCTCGTCGCCCGTGGGGTGAACGATCCTTCTACCTGCAGGATCCGTTCGGCAATCCTTTGTGTTTCGTCGATGCCGCAAGCATCTTCACCGGCAAGCCGGCATAGCAGAGCCGACGCTTTCAGTTTGTCGGCGCGAGGCGGCGGACGTCCTCGAACCAGTTGAGAATCAGCCGCAGGCTGGTCACGCGAGGTACATCACGCTGGCGCAACTGCAGCGTGTAGAACGATTCTCCATCCGGACTGACGGAATAGCAGGCAGTGGATGCACATCCGTCCAGTGGAAGGACCGCATAGGCGCCTCGAACAGCCGTTGGGGCCTGCCGGGACGCGCGGGATCGGCCATCGGCACTGCCATGAGCCGGAACCCTCCGCGACGGGTCGTTGGTTCGAGCGCCACCGCCGGGCTCGGTGTAAAACAACTCGCCTCCCCTGGGATTCCACATGGGAGCACGGCCGCCTGCGGTCGACACGAGAATGGGTGAACCCGGTTCCGGGTATCGCTGCACGTACACTTCATCGCGCCCCGAAACATCGGACGCATAGGCGAGCCACGTGCCGTCGGGAGACCACACGGGGTAACGTTCTTGCGCTGCGCTATTGGTCAGGCGTTCGAGCTTGTCGCCGCTGGCAGACGGCTTGTACAGCCAGAGATCGCCGTCGCGGTGGCCGATGAGCGCCTCACCCGCGCAGCCACGAACTGGGCGCGATCCCGCCCAGCGGCAACAGGGGTTCTTCGACAACGCTGGTTCGATCGGCGCTCAGGAGAGCGAGGTGGCTTCCCCCCGATCGATAGACCTGCATCGCGATGGGACCCTTCGCGGACCAGATGGGTCGTATCGTGTCGCGCGCAGCTTGTTGCGCAAATGCCGGCGCAAGCGTGCCGCGGGCCATGTCGTAGAGGAACAAGCGAACATCGGTGGTCGACTAACCGTCACCGCCAGCGTCGTGCCATCGGGTGACACTTCCACGCGCTCGCGATACGTATTGGGAGGCGCCCCCAGGGCGCTGACATCGCCCTTCGATTCACTCGCACCAGGTCGGATGTCGGCAGCGACACCGACGGGCTGGGCACATAGGCGAGAGCCCCTTCTGGCGAGATCGCGAACTGTCCTGCCATCGTCAGATCGTCTGTCGAACCAGGCGGCCGCCGATTGAGCCACATTGCTCACAGCAGCAACGGGGCTGCCGCGCACTGCGAATGTCTGCGCGTCGAACTGCACGACGAACAATGTGCCCTGACGCATGAACGCCAGATGACCCGTGGGGAGGTAGCGCGCGTCGGCGGCCTCCGACAAGAGAATCTGTGGCTGGGCGTCAGCTTCCAACCGGCGAATCATCACCTGCTCGTCGCCCGACGTGAATGGCTTCCCGTATTCGGTATAAAGCAGAGCATTCTCACCGGGAAGCAGAAATGGATTCGACCGCCGTTTGCCCGCCTCCGTGAGCGCGCGTGGAGTCCCGCCGTCAGGAGAGACGTCGAACATCTGAAAGCGCGTCGTAAAGACCAGACGCGTGGGCCCCCACGTGAGTCCAGTCACCTGAATGGCGGCGCAGATCCGGGCCGAGGGACCTCCGGATACACGTATCTTTCGCAACTCGCCTCCGGTCCAGAACGCAATCCACTCTCCGTCAGGCGAGTAGGCGAAGATCTGAGCGCCTTGTGTGCCGTCGAGCGACTTCGCCTCGCCCGAGGCGAGGTCCCGCAAGTAAATCTGCGACTCCCGAGACGAGTGCCGATGAACGCCAGCGTCTGTCCGCTCGGAGACCAGGCCAGTGCGGGTCGGCCTCCAGCTGGAAGCATGTCGAGAACGCTGCCTGTGGTGATCTCATCGGCGGGCGCCGTGTCCAGCGTCAGGCGCAACGCGGACACAGCAGCCGGCGGGTGCCGCCACACCATCGCACCGGCAACGAGCCCGATAGCCAGTCCACCGATGCCGACGATCGCAGCTGGCATCACCCACGACATCCGCTTCGGCGACCGCGCAACCGTTCCGGTCACGTCATCGGCAGCCGCTGGCGCATGTGCCTCCTGTAAGTCGAGCCGCACATCGGCGATATGGTGCAGGCGCTCTCGTGGATCCTTGGTCAGGCAGCGGGCTATCAGACGACGAACGGCGGGTGGAGTCGCTGCTGGCAGTGCACGCCACTCAGGATCTCTCGCCAGCACATTCGCGAGGACATCCGGCACCTCATCGCCTCCGAACGCGCGACGCCCCGCGAGCATCTCGAACAGCACGCAACCGAAGGCCCAGATGTCAGCGCGCTGATCGACCGGCTTGCCCCGCGCCTGCTCCGGACTCATATAGGCCGCGGTGCCGAGAATGACGCCCGCCTGTGTCATGGCCGGTGTCGTGATCGTGGGCGCAAGCGATCCGACTGTGCTCGTCGCGGCCGGCTCCATCGCCTTTGCCAAACCAAAATCGAGGACCTTGACCGTGCCATCTGGCCGCAGCTTGATGTTGGCGGGCTTGAGATCGCGATGGATGATGCCCCGTTCATGCGCCGCTTCAATCGCCTCGGCGATCTGCCTCGCGATGGGGAGCGCCTCGTCCGCGGCGATTGGTCCGTGCGCGATACGATCCGCGAGGGTGGGGCCGTCCACCAGTTCCATCACCAGTGAGATCGCGCCGTCTGATTTCTCCAGCCCGTAAATCTGTGCGATGTTCGGGTGGTTCAATGATGCGAGTGCCTCGGCTTCGCGTTGGAACCGCGCGAGGCGATCGGGAACCCCCGACACTGATTGAGGCAGGACTTTGATGGCGACCGGACGCTTCAGGTTCGTGTCTGTTGCTCGGTACACCTTCGCCCATGCCGCCGACGCCGATCAGGACAGCGATCTCAAACGAACCAAGGCGAGTGCCCGGCGTCAGCGACATCGAAATAGATGCGAATTATAGAGGAACATCCGCACGGTCTAGTGCGGCGACGAGGTGTTCTTCGGCGGCCATTCGGACCAGACGTTGCCGCGTGTGGCTTCGATCGGAACCGGCCCCTGCAGCGAGAATCCCGGGACGCGGCCTGGCGGCGGCGGTGGGGGCGGCGGTTGATGGTCGGCGGCCGTCGTGCATCGCATCTCGTTCCAACCCACGTGCGCGGTCACGTGTTTGTAGAACGTCGGGATCTCGCCGTCTGCCCAGTCCTCGTGGAGGATGTTGAACGTCAGCGTGTCGCCCTCGATCGTGAAATCGTCGAGCGCGGCCATCGTGTACGGGTTGTCACATGTGCCGCACACCATGCCGCGGAGCGTGTCGCCGACCTTCTTGATGATGAAGAACTGCTTGGGTGCGCCGACGCCGAATCCCAGCCACACACCGACCACATCCTTTTCCGTCAGCTTCGACTTCCACGGACCCGGGAGAATGTAGGGGAGACCGTCAGCGCCATCAGGGTTTCGACGCTGAGGATTCCCCGGCACCGGCGGACGATCCTTCGGGAGAACGGACACCATCGCCGGTATCGGATCCGGCCCACGCGGATCCTTGATCAGCACGCGTTCGAACGTGCCGCCGCCGCGCGCACCGCTCGTGCCCGTCACGACCAGACGACCCGCGTTGAATTTTGCGATCGCCTTGTCCTTGTAGGCAGTGCTGCCGTCCGCGTTCACATGCGTGACCTCGAACCTGATCCCTTCCTGGCCAAACGTCCCATCGACGAACGCGAGCGTCGTCGCATCGGCGCAGTAGGTGCAGTAGATGCCCCTGACCGTCGTGCCGCGAATCGAGAACTCGTAGGTGTGCGCCTCGCCGCTGTCGGTTCGCCAGCCGCCGCGATAGTCATCGGCGTTCTGTGCGGCGGCCGGATATGCGAGCACGAACAAGCCGAACGCGATGGCGGCCGTTCTCATTACTGCAAATGCTTCGACGCGGTATCCCAGTTCGAGTTCGTGCAGAGGTTGCAGTCCTTGCCCACGAACATCTTCGCAGCCTGCTTGTCTCCCTTGAACTGCCATCGCAGCCAGTTGGAGGCGACGTTCGCCCACTCACCGCCACCGGGATGATCGACGGTCGCGGTGTGGCCGGCGCCGTGACGCGCGCCGTAGAAGGCCGGCAGCTTGTCGATCGCGTCGAAGGTCGCCTTCGAGGACGCCATCAGGAAGTCGCGCTCATGCCCGTTGATGAGCAACACCGGACCGTGCAGCGCGGTGAGCCGGGCGACGTTGTCCCCCTGCGCTCCTGAATTGAACACACCGATCGTGTCCACACGTGGATCCGCTCCGAGTTCGATCGACAGAAACCCACCGCAGGACTGGCCCATGACGGCCACCTTGTCGAGAGCGATCTTGCCGTTGAGCGGCGAGTTGGCGCGCTTGTTTTCAGCGTCAGCCCAGTCGATCGCTTTGCGCAGGTTGTCCGCGGTGGACCGGTACCGGGCGCTGCGCCCGGTTCGGCGGCAGTCGCCATCACGACGAAGCCGTGCGATGCGATGGTCGTCAGGAAGCCACCGTAACGAGTGCTGTTGATCGCGCAACCGCCGTTGCCCCAGACCATCAGCGGCAGTGTGTCTTTGCCCGGGAACGGAGTGAGGTCGGCCGGGCGATAGACCACATGGCCCGGCGAGCCGAAAGCCGGTCCACCCTCTACTTTGTAGGGTCCCGGCACGGCGAGGGGAGCGCCCTCCACCGGCAGCGCCGTGGCGATCATCTCGGGCGTGATACCAGCGGGACGCTGAGCTTGGCTCACGCCGGCCAGCGCAAGGACGATGGTTGTTCCGAGGACGATTGATGCGTGTCTCACGGTGGTCTACTCCTTCAGGTGTCGTCGAAGTCCCGTCTCCCGATCGGGCGGAGCGAGTCTACTCCGGAAATGTAGCGAGTGATGTCCTCACTGCCAGGCAAGCGCGCTGCGGCGAGCCCAGTACCTCCGACGGCGACTCTGTGATGTCGGGCCAATCGCCTGGCTCACGCACAGACGCGATCGACTTCAGATTGCTTTCAAGCTGCGCGGGCGTGACGGCACCTGAGAGTACGACGTCGGCCCACGGTTGCGACAAGGCTGCAGCAAGGGCAAGCACATCTTGCTCCGCTAAGCGGCCATTCGCGAGCGCCTCCTTGACGATGACACCCCACCCTTGTGCCTTCGCCTCGGCGAGGGCCGCGCCCGCTGAACGCTCGAGCAGGTTCCACGTCGCCTGCACGACCTGAAATGGATTGACGCCATCGACGCTCACGCGCAGAGCGCGCCGGATCGCGTCCGCCTGGTTCGGACCGGTGACAGTCAAGCCGATCACCATTTCGCTCGAGCGGAGCCGTTGCAGCTCACGCAGGACGTCGGTGTTCTCGAGCACCTTGCTCTCGAGGGTTGCCGAGTGAATCTCGTACAGCTGAAGACGGTTTCCAAGCAACGACCGGCTCTCGACGATCTGCCGGCGCAGGGTGTCGATCGAGAGGTCCTTCACTTCATGGACGGGCGCATCGAGTTGCCACGATCCCACGTAGCTGTAGCCCCACTTCGATCCGATCGTCAGCGCGTCCATCGGCGGGTTACGCGTCTTCAGCCAGGTGCTCAGGAAGTTCTCGGCCATGCCGTACGAGCGCGCGGTATCGATGTATCGAATGCCAGATGTGTAGGCGACATCGAGCATCTCATGGCAGCGCCGCTCCAGTGCGGCGATGCTGCGTTCGGATCCGAAGTCGCGTTGCCTTCCGACGTTGATGTACGCGGGCCGGCCAAGCGCGGCGAGACCAAGGCCGATGCGGCTGACAACGAGTGTGGTCGAGCCAAGCCGCGCAGCTGGGATCTGGAGATGCGACATGATTACGATGCGGAGAGCGGGTCCATTGGATTACTCAAGTCGCCGCACTCGCCTGAGCCCGCGGCGGGACACACGCCGCTCTGCGAACCGCTCGACGGCGCGGGAAACCGCGGCTGCGGGATCTGGTTGCAGCAGGCGCAGGTCCGCGACTGTCCGCGACCTGCGCCGGCCTCGGCCCTGCGCGCGCGGTTTCCCGTCTGTCGCGTGCGACGCGCCGCTCGCATGGTTCGCTGCCGCAGCATGTGTCCCGCCGCAGTTCCGATGAGACGAACATTCGCCGCAGGGCGCTTCTGAGAGGCGCGACTGTGAGCGCCGTGACATCCGACAGAATGTAAAACGGGCTCGGAGCGTGACTGCCGCGCAGCTCACGGAGCTGCGCGGATCGCCGACGCGTGGTGGAGAGCCCGTTTTTCCACGGCGTCGAACCGGAGCGCCGGGTCAGAAGGCGCCGTGCGGCGATA
The DNA here is from genome assembly GCA_963757735.1 of uncultured Acidobacteriota bacterium. GTDB lineage: Bacteria > Acidobacteriota > Vicinamibacteria > Vicinamibacterales > UBA2999 > Gp6-AA40. The sequence goes on along the minus strand of CAVWST010000041.1, from coordinate 237,300 downwards.
GCGATATCCCGTCAACACGACCTGAGGACTCAAGGTAACCCACTATTCGATGCCGGCGGCTCGAGCTCTTGCAGGATCGTCGGAATGAGCTCGGCGACCGTCGGGTGTACGTGCATCGCGCGTTGGAGAACGGTGTAGGGCGCCTTCGCGTACATCGTATCCAGCACGCAGTGGATCACTTCGTCGCCGCCGGTCCCGAGCACGGCGGCGCCAAGAATCTCGCGGGAGTTCGCGTCGACGACAATTTTCATCAAGCCGGTCGTCTCGCCTTTCTCGATCGCGCGTCCGACGCGCGACATCGGACGTTTGCCGACCAGGATCGTGCGACCACTGCGTTGCGCTTCCGTTTCCGTCATGCCGGCGCGGCCGAGCGGCGGATCGGTGTAGAGCGCATACGCCTGAATTCGATCAGAGACGCCGCGAGCCTCGTTATCGAGCAGGTTCGCCGCCACGATTTCGTAATCGTTGTAGGCGGTATGAGTAAAGGCGCCCTTACCATTGCAATCGCCCAGCGCCCAGATGCCGGGGACGCTGGTCTCCAGCCGATCGTTCACGACGATGTACCCGCGCTCATCGCGCGAGACCCCCGCAGCCTCGAGTCCCAGATCGTCCGTGTTTGGCTGGCGGCCAACTGCGAGAAGCAAATGTGTTCCCTCGACCGCTCGACTGCCGTCCTGGCAATCGACGTGCGCGAGGACGGCGCCGGCGCGTCCACCGAGGCGAATGCAGCGGGCGTTCAGGCGAAGGTTGATGCCTTCGCTGGTGAGGAAGTCCTGGATGGCTGACGAGATCTCACGGTCTTCACGCTGCACGAGGCTTGGGCCCATCTCGACGATCGTGACCTCGGATCCGAACCGACGAAACATCTGCCCGAATTCCAGGCCGACGTAGCTGCCGCCGACGATCACGAGATGTGGCGGAGCGGTGTCGAGCTCCAGCATCGACGTGTTCGTCAGGAATGGAACCTCGTCGAGCCCCGGCATCGACGGGACCGACGCGCGTCCTCCGACGTTGAGGAAAATGCGATCGGTGACGAGGACCTGATCCCCGACGGTGACTTCGCGAGCGGCGCGGAGTCTGGCATGTCCCGTGTAGACGTCGCAGTTCGGCAGGCCGCGCAGCATCTTCTCGACGCCGCTGCGCGATCGTTCAGAGATCGCGTCCTTCCTGGCTTTGACGCTCTTCATGTCAACGTGAACGTCGCCGTCAATGACCACGCCGAAGTCGCGTGCGCAGCGCGCGAGATGAGCCGCGTATGCGCTTGCCACCATCGCTTTGGTTGGAATGCATCCCGTGTTGACGCACGTCCCGCCGAACAGATGCCGCTCGATGACAGCCACCGACATGCCGGCGTTCGACAGTCTCTTCGCGAGAGTCGGTCCAGCTTGTCCCGTGCCGATAACGATCGCGTCATACGTCTTGCTCATCGGTCCTCGGTCCTCCGTCTCCGGTCTTCAGTCTCACTGCGCTTGTCATATGCGCACGCGCACAACTTGCGAGAATATCAGTGCGAACACGTATCAGGCTCGTGAACACGTAGAATAACCGTGGACGTGTAATCGAGGCGCGAACGATGCAGACACGTAGTCTGATGCTGGCACTGCTCTTCGCTCTAGTGGTTGTGCATCCGCTTCGCGCTCAGGCACCAGCATCGAACGGCAAGTCGCCGAGCTTCGAGGTTGCCTCAGTCAAACGAAATACATCTGGCAGTCTCATCGCAAACCACGCAATCGAGGGAAGTCGATATACCGGGACGAATCTTTCGGTAAAGGATCTGTTGGTCGCAGTCTATGCGCCGCTTCCGCGCGCACGGCTAGTAGGCGGTCCAGATTGGATCAACACCGATCGATTCGACATCGTCGCCATCGCGGACGACACGCCTGGCCAGCCCGAAGTCATGCAGATGGTTCGATCGCTGCTGATGGAGCGGTTCCGCTTGGCGGTTCATTCAGAGGTGCGTGACGGCGACGTCTACGACCTGATCGTGGCCAGGAGCGCTGCCGAACTCGGTCCGATGCTCAAAGCCCCGAGCCCCGATTGCGCTGTTGCGATCGCAGATTGGCGCCAGTGCCCCCGTTCGATCTACCCCGGGAAGCTGATGGGCACTGGGGTCACGATGGCCGATCTCGCTCGCATGCTTGAACCCTTCACCGAGCAGCGCACCGTCCGCGATCGCACGGGGCTGACAGGTCGATACGACGTCCAACTGACCTGGACCCCCGATCGGCTCGGACCCCTTCCTCCCCATGCCCCAGAGGAAGTCGTGCGCGCGCGAGAAGCGATCGACCCGAACGGCCCTGCGTTGTCGACTGCGCTACGGGAACAGTTGGGGCTCAGGCTCGAACCGAAGAAAGACAACGTCGATGTGCTCGTCATCGATCGGGTAGAACGCCCAACCGAAAACTGAGCCTCAACGACGACATGTCCTCATCAACGCGTGACCGTGCGTTCGATGAAGTCCACCAGCTCGCGTGACACGCTCGTGTCAGCCGTGCCGACCGACAACAATTGCGACGAATGATTGTGTCCGGGACTCTGCTTGTACCGTGGTCGCGCTCTGTGCTTTTCGACGAGCTCGTTGTACACGGCTGCCTGCGGCCACAGATACCGCGCGTTGTCCCATTCCGCGGTCGTGAAGAACACCGGGATGTCGGCGCGTGTGACGTGACCGGGAATGACCATGTCCGGCCATCGCTTGGAGTCCTCTCCGAAGTAGGCGAGCTCGCCCTTCGACGGTGACGCGAAGTCGAAGGAGTAGGGGCCCGACAAGAGGATGGCGCCCGCGGGACGCGCCGTGCCCGGGAGCAGCAACTCGGGTCTGAAGATGTAGGTGGCGGCGTGATAGGCGCCGGTCGAGATGCCGACAACGAAGATCTGCTCGGGGTCGCCACCGTACTCGGCTGCGTGGCTCTTGAGCCAGGTGACTGCGGCTCCGACGTCGCGCGCACCCTCTGGCCACTTCGAATCCGGCGCGAGCCGATAGCCGCCGTTGACGCCGACATATCCGAGGCTCGCGAAGTAATCCGCCACGTTTGTCGTTCCCGCGCGGCTGCCTCCGACAAGGCCGCCGCCGTGGAACACAAGGACTACGGGCGTGGGACGCTCGGACCTCCGCACCGTCGCGGTGTGAATATCGATCTGCTGCCTCTCGTGCGGGCCGTAGGCGAGATTCTTCGTGACCTTGATTTCGCCCGCTTCGTAGACGCGAGGCTGCGACGCATAGATCTTCGCCGTCTGTCCGGCAATCTCGCCGTCGAACTCGGTGCCGAACGCGGCAAGCTGTTGCGCGACGTCGGGGGGCATGCCGGTGCGCACGACGTTTGCGCTGCTGATCGTGCGTTCGTCGGGTAACGACCAGCGGAATGACTGCCGCGCCTGCTGCGCATCATCACAACGCTCCAGTGTCACATCGCGTCGGCGATAGACGGGTGAGATGAGGGCCGGCGTGCCCGCGATCTCACCCTTGCCACTTGCGACGGAGACGCACAACTCGCGTTGTGAGTCCGGCGTGAGCCGGCCCCAGGTGAGTGTCCAACGCTGTGTTGGCGCCGATGTGCACGGGCGAACAACCAATTTTGCCCCCGGCTCCAGTGCGGTCGCGGCCAGGCAGCGATCACCGATGCCGGCCTTGATCGCGCCGCCGGCGATCGGCTCGAAACGCTGATCGTCCAGTTCGCTTCCGTACTTGCAGGTGTGAGCCTGGAGCGGATCATCGAGACGAAGGGTCGCGCCGAAGCCTGCGATATCGAGGCAGTACCCGCGCGCCTCGTCCAGAGGATGAGCTGTGCGCAGCAGACCCATATCGGCCCTGCTGACGGCCGGAGTCGACGCTACGAGCAGCAGCACAAGGGTTGATAGGCGTGTCTTCGTCATGTGCTCCCTCCAACGACGGTCGTCATGCTGAAGCGGTTACGAGGCGCGCAGTATACAACCGGCTACTCGCGGTGCTACGCGAGTTTCTTCGCGAATCGTTCGCCTCGAACCCCCGTTCGGTCGGTAGCAGGCATACGTTTTACTTCAGCGGGGGTGGACGTCATGCTGCTCGATTCGCGATCCGGATTTCCCGTTGTGGCCGATCGGCCCACGAGTTCACCAATCCTGCGCTTCAACGCCGCGGTGCTGAAGAAAGACCTCGTCAAAGCTCGCGACAATCTGTCTGCCGTCGTGCTCCACGACAACCATCTCTGGCTCGGTGGTGACGAGGGTACGTCGATCGACCGGATGACCCGCGACGCAAGCGGGAACTTCGGTGACCACTCCCGTTTCGATCTCAAGGATCTGCTCAAGCTGCCCGCAGCAGCAAAGGAAGAGATCGACATTGAAGGTCTCGACGTGGATGGCGGATACCTGTGGGCGATCGGCTCCCACAGCGCCAAGCGGAAGAAGGCAGAAAGCGACAAGTCGCTGGCTGAAAACCTTGAACGACTCGGCAAGGTCGAGATGGAGGGCAACCGCTTCACGCTCGCTCGAGTGCCGTTGAACGCGAATGCCGAGCCGGTCGCGAAACATCGCTCACTGACTGCCGCGCGCCTCGAAGGCAATGCCAGGGGGAACCTGCTGACGGACGCGTTGAAGAAAGACCACCATCTGGGCCGCTTTGTGCCACGCAAGTCGAGCGACGATTCTGTCGACGGGATTCCGAGTAAGGACAACGGCTTCGACGTTGAGGGCCTCGCCGTTTCGGGCAACCGGGTGTTCCTCGGCCTGCGCGGACCGGTGCTTCGCGGTTGGGCGGTGGTGATCGAGTTGCGCATCAGCGCATCATCTGATGACGTGTTGTCGCTCGATCCAATCGGAGCAGCGGGTGAGCCATACATCAAGCACTTCCTGCAACTCGATGGGCTGGGCGTGCGCGAACTGTCGATCCGTGACAACGATCTCCTCATCCTCGCAGGTCCTTCGATGGATCTCGACGGCCCGGTCTTCATCTATCGATGGAAGAAGGCGCTCGAATCGAAAGCGGAGTCGCTGACGGTGCGTGAGGAACTGATCAAAGTGGTCACGGTACCGTTCGGACACAAAACCGACCACGCAGAGGGACTCACCATCGTGACGCGTACTCCGCTGTCGGTGCTCGTCTCCTACGACTCGCCGCATCCGTCGCGTCTCGATGGTGCGGACGGCAGCGGTGTGTCGGCCGATATCTTCGACGTCACGCTCTGAGCGTTGTCGCCGACGCATGAAGCGGACCTATAATCACGGTCCTCATGTCGTCAACTCGATCGTCTGGCACCGCGGCGTTTCTCGCAGCGTGCTTGATCGCTGCGGCGCCTGCCGACGCTCAGTGGTTGAATTACCCCACACCGGGTCTCCCGCGAACCACCGACGGCAAGCCGGATCTGTCGGCACCAGCAGCGATCCGCGATGGACACCCTGACCTGACGGGAGTCTGGACGTCCGAATGTGGAATCTACGGACGTGATGCGTGCTTCCCCAGGCGAGGGTTGTTCTTCGATCTCGCCCGCGATCTCGCACCAGAGGAAGTGACGATGACCCCGTGGGCGGCGGGCATTGCCGCTCAGCGCTCGAGCCGCGATCACGTTGACGACCCACTCGGCTACTGTCTTCCGCCGGGGTTCCCGCGAATCACATTCGGAGGCGGGCCGTTCAAGATCGTTCACGCGCCCGGAGTCACCGCGTTCTTCTACGAGACGCTCGCGGGTCCGATGTTCCGGCAGGTCTTCACGGACGGCCGGCCGCTCCCGGCGGATCCAGAACCATCATGGCTGGGATATTCGGTTGGGCGCTGGGACGGCAACGCCTTCATCGTCGAGACCACCGGCTTGCGGGATGGAGGATGGCTCGATACGCGAGTAGGTCGCCCGCATAGCGATGCGCTGAAGGTCACGGAACGATTCGAGAGGAGCAGTATCGGCACGATGATGCTGACACTCACGATTGACGACCCGAAGGCATTCCGCAAGCCGTGGACGATTCGGGTTCCTCTCTCATTGCTTCCGGACACCGACCTCATCGAGAGCTTCTGCGACGGCCACCAGAAAACGATGGAGCGCCGGCTGATTACGCCGGCTCCTCCTGAGCCGCCCAGCCCGAGGTAGACCGCCATTCGAGCTTGATATGGCAGTGTTTCTCGTGCGACTCTCGCCATGCACGGGACGCCTCGTTCGGCACACCCGTCGCTCGAGCGATGACGCTGCGGTCCATTCGACTCGTGTCGGTCGGCTGCGCACTCGGCGCAGTGGTGGTCCTGTCCATGGGCGCTTCGAGCGGGCAGGCAGCAACGCCGCGCCCCCAGGCCACCGCGACCTCGACGCCAGCTGCGGCAGACAAGCCTCGCGCACTCCTCGATCAGGTACTGCGTCACCTGCCACAACGACCGGCTCAAGACCGCGAACCTGTCGCTGCAGGATGCGGACCTCACGAAGGTCTCCGAGCACGCCGAGCTCTGGGAGAAAGTGATTCGCAAGCTGCGCGCGGGCGTAATGCCTCCGCCCGATCTGCCGCGTCCTTCGCTGGCGGAGTACGACGGGCTACGCGACTGGCTCGAGGCCGAGATCGATCGGTCGACGGCCACGAAGGTTCACCCCGGATCCGTCGTCCTGCATCGGCTGAACCGCACGGAGTACGCGAACGCCATTCGCGATCTCCTCGATCTTCGGATCGACGTGACAACGCTGCTGCCGCCGGATGACTCCGCCAACGGGTTCGACAACATCGCCGGGTCGCTGACGATCTCGCCGACGCTGCTCGAGTCCTACGCCACTGCCGCGGCGCGCGTCGCTCGCATGGCGGTGGGCTACTGGAAGTCGCCGGCTGAAGCGACCTACCTCGCGTCGAGCGACGCCTCTCAGAACCATCGCCTCGAGGGGATGCCATTCGGCACGCGCGGCGGAATCGTCGCGCGCCACGATTTCCCGGCAGACGGCGAATACAAGTTCTCGATTCAGAACTTCGGCATCGGCAGCTTCGTGCCAAATGAGCAGCTGGTGCTCATCATCGATGGCGAGCGCGCGCACTCGTGGCGGTATCGCGGCGTCGGGATGGCCGTCGGCATGACGGCTGATGGCGACGGGACGCTCGAGGTCACGGTTCCCGTTCGTGCCGGTTCGCGCGTCGTCGGTGCAACCTTCCTCGCCACAAACTACCGCCCGAGCCTCGACATCATCCGCCAGTACGATCGGAAGTCGCTCGAGAACAACACCATCCCGCAGCTGGAGTACTACCCGGCGATCGGATTCATCCGGATCCAAGGACCGTTCAACGCGCAGCGCCCCGTCGACTCAGCCAGCCGGCAGAAGGCATTCACCTGCAAGCCTGCGCAGCTGTCGCAGGAGAGCGCCTGCGCGACACAGATCCTGACCACTCTTGCGCGCCGTGCGTATCGTCGTCCTCCGACAGCGACGGAGATCGCGACACTGCGCTCCTTCTTCGACGAGGGACGCAAGGGCGCGACGTTTGACGACGGTATCGAGTACGCGCTGCGGTTCGTGCTTGCGAGCCCGCAGTTTCTGGTGCGCGCAGAGCGGGAGCCCGCATCCGCGGCGGTGCGAGCGGGGCAGACGTACGCGATCACCGATCTCGAACTTGCGTCGCGACTCTCGTTCTTCTTGTGGAGCAGCATCCCGGACGATGAGCTGATCGCCGTCGCCAGCCAGGGACGACTCAGGCAGCCGAAAGTGCTCGAGCAGCAGGTGAGGCGGATGCTGGCCGATTCGCGCTCGGAAGCGCTCGTGTCGAACTTCGCGCAACAGTTGCTCTACCTGCGCAACCTGCCGGCCACGTCGCCCGACGGCATCTTCTATCCCAATTGGGACGACGAATTGCGCCAGGGCCTCAAACAGGAATCGGAGCTGTTCTTCGACAGCATCATCCGCGAGGACCGCAACATCGTTGACCTGTTGACCGCGGACTACACCTTCGTCAACGAGCGGCTCGCGCGGCACTACGGGATTCCGAACGTGTATGGGTCGCGCTTCCGGCGCGTCACGCTGCCGCCAGACATGGATTACCGGCGCGGCTTGCTGGGGAAGGGCAGTTTCCTCGCCGTCACGTGGACGCAGAATTTCCGGTCATCGCCGGTCAAGCGCGGCGTGTGGGTCTTGGAAAACATTCTCGGGACACCGCCGCCAGAGCCGCCGCCCAACGTGCCGGCGCTCGAGGACACCAAAGGGGAGAGCGGCAAAGTGCTCACGTTGCGAGAGCAGATGACGCTCCACCGCGCGAGCCCGACGTGCGCCGGGTGCCACAAGATCATGGACCCGATCGGATTCGCGCTCGAGAACTTCGACGCCGACGCGAGCTGGCGCAGCAAGCAGGGCGGCGATGGTGGCACGCCGATCGACGTGAAGGTGAAGCTGTACGACGGGCAGGACGTCAACGGACCCGTCGGGCTGCGGAACGCCTTGCTTCGCTACTCACCGCAATTCGTGCGGATGTTCATCGAGAAGATGATGACCTACGCGATCGGCCGCGGGCTCGAGTTCACGGACATGCCGACGGTCCGAGCGATTGCGCATGACGTCGAGAAGGATGACAACCGGCTGTCGGCGATCGTACTCGGCGTAGTCCGAAGTGCTCAGTTTCAGATGAGGGTGACAACTTCCAACTCCCAATCTCCAACTCCCAATTAGCTGTTGCCATTGGAGGTTGGAAGTTGGAAGTTGGGAGTTGACAAGGAGACAGGCGATGTTCGTTTCAAAGAAACACGTTGCTCGACGAACGTTTCTGCGCGGTGCCGGCGTCACGCTGGCGCTGCCGCTGCTCGAGTCGATGCTGCCGGCGCTGACGCCCACGCGGATGACCGCTGCGGCGCCGGTGCGTCGCTTCGTCGGCGTCTGGCACCCGCACGGCGCAGCGCCTGGCTACTGGAGTCCGCTCAAGGACGGGAAGGACTTCGATTTCTCCTTTATCACGAAGCCGCTCGAGCCATTCCGTAACCGCGTGGTCCTCATCAGCGGCCTCGACATGCCGGAGGCGATGGCGACGACGGACGAGCCGGGTGGCGATCACGCGCGCGGCGCGGTGCTGCTGTCCGGAGCGCGGCCGCGACGCAACGCGGTGAGCCCGTCCCTGGGAATCACCATCGATCAGCACATCGCCAACAAGTACGGGCAGGACACGATTCTCTCGTCGCTGCAGCTCGGCGTCGAGGACATGGGCAACTTCGGCAACTGCAACTGGGGCTACAGCTGCGCGTACACCAACTCGATCTCGTGGTCGTCGCCCACGCAGCCGCTGCCGACGCAGGTCAACCCGCGCGTGGTGTTCGAGCGGCTGTTTGGCGATGGCACGAGCGCGGAAGAACGACGGCGCGACCGGCAGCGCAACGCGAGCATTCTCGACGCGGTCGTCGATCAGCTCGGCTCGTTCAAGACCCATCTCGGGGCTGGCGACAAGGCGCGCGTCGATACGTACGTGGACAACGTCCGTGAGCTGGAGCGTCGCATCAAGATCGCGATGGAGAACTCGGTGAGGGAGCCGACAGCCGATGTGCCGTTCGGGCTTCCGGAGAGCAAGCATCTCCACTTCCGGTTGATGTACGACCTGATGGCGCTGGCGTTCGAGGGCGACATCACGCGGTCGGTCACGTTCATGCTCGGCCGCGACCTGAGCGGCGCCAGCTTCCCGGAGTCGGGGTTCACGGGTGGCTGGCACGGCACGTCACATCATGGCGACAAGCCGGAGAACGTGGCGAACTACGCGAAGGTCAATCGGTATCACGTGCAGAACCTGGCGTACTTCTGCGAGAAGCTGCAGGCGATTCCCGACGGCGACGGCACGCTGCTCGATCACGTGCTGATCTACAAGGGGAGCAACATGGGCAACTCGCATCGGCACGCGCACGAGAAGGTGCCGGTGGTGCTCGTCGGCGGGATCGACGGCACGTTCAAGGGGAACCGCCATCTCGTGTTCCCCGACAACACGCAGCGGACGTCAAACATGCTGCTCAGTCTTCTGCATCTCTACGGCATCGACATGGACAAGATCGGGACGAGCACTGGACGGCTGCAGCCGCTGGAGATTGCATGAGATCGGCCGTGGCGCCCTTCGTGCTCTTCGCGTGCTTCGTGGCTCCGTTAGGAGCCCAGCTCGCCCCTCGCGTCACGCGTCCTCAAGTCGTTCCACCTCAGGGCCCTGCGCGGCAGGTGATCTTCAAGAACTGCACCTCGTGCCACGGTATCGATGATTACGCGTACAACGCGCTCGATCGATCGGGCTGGGACTCGCTCATCACGGCAAAGCATCGCGGCCTGGACGTGCCGTTGCCAGAGAAGGAGAGAGGCGTTCTTCTCGATTGGCTGGAAGTGCGCTTCGGCCCGACGACGAAGCCGTTTCCGCGCACGTACGTTGCGCGCGAAGTGACGACGTTCTTCACAGACAGTGAAGCCGAGGCCCTCTTGAAGCAAGCATGCACCTCGTGCCACGCGATCGAGCGGGTCAGCGCCGCACGCTTCAGTCCAGATCGCTGGCGTGTGGTGACACTGGACATGCGGGAGCGCGGCGCAAAGCTGCAGGACGAAGAGCTGGAGCGCCTGGTCGAGTGGCTGGGCCGCACCAAAGGCACCAACGACAGTGACCGACAGTAGCCGCATGAGACGCACGACACTGTTCTCTCTGAGTTTCCTCCTCCTCGCTGCGGTGATCGTCCGTGCTGCGACTGCTGACGTCGCCGACGCTGCGATGCGCGGCGATCGAGAGGCCGTTCGCGCGGCCATTGCTCGCAAGGCCGACGTCAACGTGCCACAGGTCGATGGCACGACGGCACTGCACTGGGCAGCAGAGCGCGACGACCTCGATCTGGCAGATCTGTTGATCAATGCGGGCGCACGTACGACGGCGCAGACTCGAGAGGGCGTGACACCGCTGCAACTGGCAGCCGTCAACGGCAGCGAGTCGATGATCGATCGTCTGCTCAAGGCGGGAGCTGACGCGAATGCGCCGCTCAGCGCTGTCGGTGACACGGCGCTGATGATGGCGGCTCGCACAGGCAAGACCGGTGCGATTCGCGTGCTCGTGGAAGCAGGTGCAAACGTCAACGCGAAAGAGACCTGGGGCGGGACGACGGCGCTGATGTGGGCGGTGTCGGAGCGACACGTCGACGCAGCCAGGATGCTGATCGAGGCCGGCGCCGACGTCAACGCGCGATCGCATTACGTCGCCGCTGCTAACGGACGCGGGTTCGAAGGGCGCACACCCCTCGCGAGCCGGACGGATCCAAAGCCAGAGGAATTCGCCAGCGGCTGGCTGACGCCGCTCATGTTTGCGGCGCGCGAAGGCGACGTTGAGATGACGCGTCTCCTGGTGGCGTCCCGCGCCGACATCGATGCCGGGGCTGGCGACGGCAAGACGGCGCTGTCGATGGCCATCTTCAACGGCAACTACGAGGTGGCAGCGTATCTCGTGGACAGCAAGGCCGACGTCAACAAGGCCGACGCCCAGCGGTTCACGCCGCTGTTCTGGGCGGTCGATCGCCGCAACATGGAAACGGCACCGAACTTCCCGTGGATGGTCACGGCGGATCCGATGCCGCTCATTCGCAAGCTGCTCGATGCCGGCGCGAGCCCCAACGCCGTCGTCAACAACACCCCGCGCGCCCGCATGCGCGAAGGCTCTCCTCGCATCGTCTTTGCCACTGCGCTGATGCGCGCTGCATTTGCGGCGGATCTCGAGTTGGTGAAGCTGCTGCTCGATCGTGGCGCCGATCCCACGATCATCTCGAAAGATGGCGAGACCATGTTGTCGGCCGCCGCCGGCCTCGCGTTCATTCACGGCTACCACCGCGGCAAGTTACCCCAGGAGCGGCTGCAGGTAGTGACGCTCTTCGTCGAGCTCGGGAACGACGTCAATCAGCCCGACGATTACGGCATCACGCCGCTGATGGCCGCCGCCAACATCGGCGATATCCCGCTGATTCAGTATTTGATCGACAAGGGCGCTGACCTTGCCGCCCATGACCTCGGCAAGAAGAACGACGGGCAGTTCGGATCCAGCGTCGAACCGTTGATGCCGATTGACTACGCCATCGGTGTCGGGACGTTCGTGCCGAACAACGCCGTGATCATTCACGAGGATGCCGTGGCGCTCATGGCGACGGCTGATGAAGGAGCGTGGCATCACTCACACGACGTCGGAGTGCACGCTGCGCGGCTTCACGTGTGCGCAGGCCAGAGTCGATCCGAAGGTGGCGTCACCGGCGGAGATCATGCGGGCGCGCAAGCTGGCTATCGGCCATCAGATCGAAGGGGTCACAGGCGGTCTCGAGGCGAAATAGGAGAGAGAGAAAACATGCGGTCCGAAGGGGCGATGGTGCGAGCGTGCGAGGGTCCAGTGCGATGGTGCGATGGTCCAGTCCGGCAGTGCGACAGGTACATAGTGAGGGTCCGCCGGGACCTTCGGACCTTCGCAGCCTCTGACCGCACCTTCGCACTCCGCACCCTCGCCCCGTATACGCTCCATCCTTAGTGAGCTCCCTCAGCAGAGTTCCGTCTGAGTGGCCTGAAAACACAGGTCATCGTCGAGACTCGCAGCCGCGTCTCGAAACCGGTCCTGCGGTAGGGTGAAGCGCGATCAGCTGGCCGCCGTCTTCAAGGATCACCAGTGGCTGCAGCCCACCTGCCGGGCCTGCGCCGTTTCTCGAGTCGTAAGAGAGGATTACTCATGCGAGCGAACCGAGCACTCTTTGTTGCGGCGTGTGTCGTGACGCTGCCGGTCACCGTGGTTCATGGGCAGCAGCAGGGCGGCCGCGGGGGTGGAGCGCCGGCGTCGCCAGCCGGGCCGGTGTTTCCGCCGATCATGCAGGCGCCGCCGAAGCCGATCGTCGCCAACACCAAGCCCGTTCGGTCGTGTGAGAGCCTCGCGAGTGTTGCGCTCCCGAACACCACGATCGAATCAGCGGCCGTCGATCCGAACAACCCTGGTGTATGTCGCGTCACGGCGGTCACCACTCATCCGCCGGCTGGCGATAAGGTCCGCATCTGGGTGGCGATTCCAACGGCGAACTGGAACGGACGGTTCCTGGGCACTGGTGGCGGAGGATTGGTGGGTGGCAGCGAGGCCGGCACGATTCCACCGGTCGCGCTCGGCTTCGCCGCGGGCGCCACCGACGGTGGACATGAAGGCGGGAGTGGCAACTTCGCGCTCGATGCGAAAGGGCGTTTGAACTGGCAGTCGATCCGTAACTTCGCGCACGTCGGGATTCACGAGATGACCGTGACAGGCAAGGCGCTCACGCAGGCGATGTACGGGCGGAGCCGCGCTACTCCTATTTCAATGGGTGCTCGACCGGAGGGCGGCAGGGATTGATGGAGGCCCAGCGGTATCCGCAGGACTACGACGGAATCGTTTCCGCCGCACCGGCGATCAACTGGAACCGGTTCCACCTGCAGCACCTCTGGGGCCCGGTGATCATGAACGCGGCGGGCAACCCGATCCCCGCCTGCAAACTCGCGAAGGCGACCGAAGCGGCGGTTGCCGCGTGCGACTCGATCGACGGCGTCACAGATGGCGTCATCGAAGATCCGAAACGCTGCACTTACGATCCCAAGCCGCTTATCGGCACCTCGGCGGGCGAATGCGGTTCCTTCACGGATGCTGACGTCAATCTGATCCGGAAGATGTGGGAGGGCCCGCGCCGCGAGGACGGAAGCTTCCTCTGGTACGGACTCCCACGCGGAGCCGATCTCAACGCGCTGTGGACCAGCCGGGGCACGCCACTCCGTCCGCAACCGTTCCCACTCATGCTGGACTGGTTCCGATACTTCCTGACGCAGGATCCGCAGTTCGATGCGGGTGTGGTCACACCAGCGGGGTACGAGCGTCTGTGGGATCAGTCGGTGGAGCAGTATGGGATCGTGATCGCCACCGACAACCCCGATCTGACGGCGTTTCGCGATCGCGGTGGTAAGGCGATCGTCTGGCACGGCTGGGCCGATCAGTTGATCACCGCCGATGGCAGCGTCGACTACTACACGCGTGTCCAGCAGCATTTGGGTGGTGCCAGGAAGACATCTGAAGTTGTTCGTTTGTTCATGGCTCCCGGCGTGACCCATTGCGCCGGTGGCCCGGGCGCGCAGCCCACCGGCCTGATGGAGGCAATGATCGCCTGGGTCGAGGACGGCAAGGCGCCTGAGACACTGCCGGCCGTCCGGCGGGAGCAGACCGGCACGATCACACGTTCACGGCCGTTGTGTCAGTATCCGCTGGTGGCGAAGTACAAGGGCAATGGCAGCACCGACGACGCGGCGAATTTTGTCTGCAGTAGCGGATTCTAGAAGGAGACACATGCGGTCCGATGGGGCGATGGTGCGGGGTGCGAGGGTGCGGTCCGGGGGGGCGAGAGTGCGAAGGACCCGCCGGAACCTCACCCTGTGACTGTCGCACTATCGGACCGGACCGTCGCACCATCGCACTGCACCGTCGCCCCGTCTCACCCTCGCCCCTTCGCACCGCACGCGCTGCATTCCGTAGAGAGCTTCTCAAGCAGAATGCAGCGTGGGTGGCGTGAGGACGCAAGTCGGAATCGTCGGTGCAGGTCCGGCAGGGCTGCTGCTTGGACACCTGCTGCATCTCAACGGCATCGATTCGGTCATCGTCGAGAATCGCAGCCGCGAGTACGTGATCGATCGCGTGAGGGCGGGCGTACTCGAGCAAGGCACGGTGGACCTGCTCACCGCGATGGGTGTTGGGGCGGGGCTCCGACGCGCAGGCCTCAGACATGACGGGCTCTACGTCAGCTTTCAGGGCCGTCGCCATCACATTAATCTCGCTGACCTGACCGGCGGCAAGTCCATCACAGTCTACGGGCAGAACGAAGTCGTCCACGACTTGATCGAAGCGCGGACGGCGATCGCACGCCCGCTCTACTTCGAGGCCGAGCACGTGTCGGTCGGCGATCTCGACTCTTCCGGCCCGGTGCTTCGGTTCACGCATCGTGATACCGAACACGAAGTCCACTGCGATTTCATCGCCGGGTGCGATGGATTTCACGGCATCTGTCGTCCGTCGATTCCGAATGGCGTGCTGAAAGTCTACGAACGTGTCTACCCGTTCGGCTGGCTCGGGATCCTCGCCGAGGTGCCACCGTCCTGCGACGAACTCGTCTACACGTGCCACGAGCGCGGGTTTGCGCTGTTCAGCATGCGCTCGTCGAAGATCACGCGACTCTATTTTCAAGTGCCTCCCGACGAGCCAATTGAAAACTGGTCGGACGATGCGATCTGGCAGGAGATGCTGACGCGGATGACGACGACCGACGGGTGGTCGCCTACGGTGGGCCGCATCATCCAGAAGGGCGTGACGCCGATGCGCAGTTTCGTCGCTGCGCCGATGCGCTACGGGCGCCTCTTCCTCGCGGGCGACGCCGCGCACATCGTCCCGCCCACGGGTGCGAAGGGACTGAACCTGGCGGCGTCGGACGTCCTGGTGCTTGCGCGAGCGTTGAAGGCGTTCTACGAGCGCGGCCGCACCGAGTGGCTGGACGAATACTCCGACGTCTGCCTTCGCCGCGTCTGGAAGGCGCAGCGATTCTCGTGGTGGATGACGTCAACGCTGCATCGCTCTCCGGATGAGAACGCGTTCGACCATCAGCGTCAGATTGCCGATCTCGATTACCTCACCAGCTCGCGTGCCGCGATGACGAGCCTCGCGGAGCAATATGTCGGCTTGCCCTCGGAAGTCTCGTTCGAATCAGTAGGACTCCACGCCTGATGGCGGGAGGCCGAGTCCTGATGATTTGCCCGAAAAATCCGAGAAACATCCTGCGCCGGCTCACGTTGGGTTTGCGCTAGACTCAGGCCGACTCGGAGGCTCTCTATGACGTTCCGCCTTGGCGTCGCGGCTGGAGCAGCCGCGATCCTGTCCTTGCCGAACCCTGCCGCCGCCCAGGTCCTCACGCAGCGAGATGTCTCGCTCCGCATGGCGCTGACGATCGCGCAGACGGCAAGCCAGGAGTGCGGCGCGAACACGTCCGTCGCCGTGGTCGATCGTGCTGGCCGGTTGCGCGTGTTCCTTCAGGGCGACAACGCGAACCCGCACAACATCGAGCTCGCGCGCCGCAAGGCCTACACCGCGCGTACCTTTCGGCAACCATCCTCGGCCTGGGCGAAGCGCACCGAAACCGTGAATCAGGGTCAGCGGATGCTGGCCGACGTGATCCCGCTCGGTGGCGGGATGCCGATCAACATCGGTGAGGAAACCATCGGTGGCGTTGGACTGAGCGGCGCGCCCGGCGGTCAGGAGCAGGAGGAAGCCTGCGCGAAGGCCGGCATTGCCAAGGTGGCCGACCAGCTGAAATAGAGCGGACCGCGCCACAAGTCAGGCGCAGAGGGATGGCATGAGCAGAACAGCGGCGGCGGCATTGGCGCTCGTAGTGGGTCTCGTTGCAGGCATCCCGCTGGGCGGACGGCTGATGCCGTCGGCCGCGACACCCGCAGCGACTGCGCCAGGGACCGAGTTCTCCGCAGTGCCGGACGCCATCGGCGCGCAGGACGTCTCGGGGCCGTACGAAGTCGTCGAAGGATGGCCGCAGGATCTCAGCACGCTCCCCGGCCACGAGAAGTGGACGTATGGCGGCGCGCGCGGCATCTTTGCCGAGAGCCCGAATCGTGTCTTCTTGCTCGGCGGCGGCGAACTGCCGAAGATCGCCCGTCCACAGACGCGGCTATTTCCCGAGATCGGTCCGAACGTGCAGTTTCCGCTCGCGGGATTGCCGTGGCGCAACGCGAACACGGCGTCGCCGCCAGGAGCGGGCGGATCGGGTCAGGACCCGGCGAAGGGGATGGAGATCTGGCGAGGCGCGTCAGCGCCGTACCGCGAGCTTGGAGTCGACTCGCGCTGGGAGCACTCGGTGGTGGTCGTCAACGCCGAAGGACGGATCATCGAGGAGTGGACGCAGTGGGACAAGCTGTTCAAGCGCCCGCACGCGGTGTACATCAGTCCCTACGACGCGGAGAAGCACGTGTGGGTGGTCGACGACCACACGCACGCGATCTACAAGTTCACCAACGACGGCAAGCAGCTCGTGCAGACGATCGGCACACCGAATGTTCCAGGCGCCGACGGCACCCACTTCAACCGTCCGACGTTCATGGCGTGGCTGCCCGATGGGAGCTTCTACGTGTCGGATGGGTACAACGGAACGCGTGTCGCGAAGTTCGACGCCGACGGCAAGTTCCAGTTCGACTTCGGCATGCGCGGCGACCCCGGGAAGGAGACGCGTCCCGGGTACATGAACAACGTGCACGGTGTGGCCGTCGATCTCGAGACGCAGACGCGTCTTCGTCAACGATCGCGACAACCACCGCATCCAGATCTTCGACGAGAAGGGCACGTATCTCTCGGAGTGGAAGATTGCCGTCAGCCCCTCGAGTCTCCATTTCGTGCAGATCGGTGCCGACCGGGCCGTGGTGGCCTTCGACCGCAATACGCACAAGATGCTGAAGTACGACCTTGATGGTCATCTGCTCTATGCGTGGGGAACCGTCGCGGACTTCCCCGGCACGCTGTGGGGCGTGCACGGCATGAGCACCGATCAGGAAGGCAACCTCTATGTCGCGGAGGTTGACGCGGGGCGATTCCAGAAATTCCGCCCGCGGCCCGGCGCCAACCCGGCCTACTTAATCGGCAAACCGGTCTACTCGGCGTGGAAGTAGCGCAGTCACCTTACCGGGATGCCACGACGAGCACTGCCGTGGCCGCGTAGGAACCACGCTGCCGGGCAACCTCGGAAAAGATTCCCTGTTTGATCGGGTCGTTGTCGTTGAAGGTGCTTCGCTTTGACACGTGCTGCCGATACGGTTGCCACTGCGCAAAGACTTCCTTGTTGATGTCGTCGGGAAAGAAGATCTGGCTCGCGACGACTTCTTTGTTCATGAGAAAGACCTTGAAGTGAACGTGCGGTGTGCGGCCGCCGTACCAGCTGGGGAAGATCGTGCGGAACTGCACGTTCCCTTTTGCGTCGGTGAACTGAGTGCCTCTCAGGTACTGCTTCCCGACGGCGGGTTCTGTGGAGATGCCGCCCACGCCGCTCTGCTTGGCGTAGCCCGAATACAGCCCTAACGCGTCGGCATGCCAGACATCGACGCGCGCGTCGGCGAGAGTCGCGCAGTCTCCCGCTCGCACGACCTGTATTGACAGATCCAGGGGCGCGCCTGGTTGTCCGGACGTGATGTCCGATCGAAACAGCCTGGGGTCAAGGTAGAAAGGCCCTTCGCCCGCCTCGGGTGTCAGCACGCAGCCGCGCGGACCCTGGGCCCAGGCGCGCTCGACGCCCAGCGCAGAGACCACTAGGCCGGAAAGCCCGACCAGTGCCAGACGCCTGCTGATGTTGATCCGGTTCGGGAGCCATGTCGGTTCGGCAGGGTGCATTTGTTCGACCATGTTACGTGCCTCCAGCCATATAATCGCCCCGAATTCACCTGGTCGTTCATGAACGGAGGGAGGTGCGTCATGCGCAGCCTTGTAGTCGCTCTGGCCCTCGTCTTATCGACTGTCCTCGTGCACGGCCAGCACTGGACACCACCTCGGACGCCGTGGGGTGATCCTGACTTACAGGGATACTGGCCAGGCGTGACCATGTTGGGCGTTCCTCTCGAGCGACCCTCCAGCCTTGGCGACAAGGCAACCTTGACCGACGAGGAGCTCGCGCAGCTTCCCTCGAAGCGTCGGCTGACCAACGCGAACGACGCCTTCTTCGGCGAGTCGAGAGACCACTGGAGAGATTACGGCAAGCCGCAGCCTCAGACGTCGTTGGTCGTCGATCCGCCGAACGGTAGGTTTCCTCAGTTGACTCCAGACGGCGCGAAACGGACCGCGGCAATTCCAAACGAAGCCCGCGGCCCGCTGAACGGCCCCGCGAACGTCGGTCCGCAAGGCCGCTGCATCTCACGCGGGGCGTTCGGCTCGATGCTGCCCATCGGCAACTCGAGCGGCAACCAAATCGTTCAGGCACCTGGACTCGTGGTGATCCGCAACGAGATGATCCACGAGGCGCGCATGGTCTACCTGGATGGACGGCCACATGTTGGAGCAGGAGTCCTCGAGTATATGGGCGACTCCCGGGGGTCGTGGCAAGGGCAGACACTGGTGGTCGAGACCACCAACTTCAAGGAAGGTGGTGGCGTCAACCGTGCCTTCTCACGTCACGCGCGCATGACGGAGCGCTTCACGCGAATCGACGAACGGACGCTCCGCTATGAAGTCACGGTGGACGATCCAGAAACGTGGTCGAAACCATGGACGGTCACGTTCCCGCTCGAACAGGATCCGAGCTACTACCTCTTCGAGTTTGCGTGCCACGAAGGCAACTACTGGAGCATGCGGTCGATGCTCGGAGGGGCGCGGCTCGAGGACAAGTAACGTCCTAACTATTCGGAACACACTGGCGGGATCTCATTACCGGGGCGGTCGGGCCGAGTAGTTCGTCGGCACCTGCGGTGTCGCTGACGGTTCAATCCGCAACACGCCACCGTTTTCGTGATCGACCAGCACGTACAAGAGCTCGTCGGGTCCCTGGCGGACGTCGCGGATGCGCATCCGCAGCGGAACGAGGAGTGCTTCTCGACGCAGCTCCTCCAGCTTGTCGTTGACGAGGACGCGCTCGAGATGGCCTGTCCCCGGAATCTCGCCGGTGCGCTGTCCGCCTACGAAGATGTCGCCCTTCCACTTCGGAAGCTTGCTCCCTGTGTAGAACGTCATGCCCGAGAGAGAGATGGACGGCATCCAGTACACGACCGGCGATTCGAATCCGTCCTTCGAGAACGTTGGTGATTGCCACGGTCCCGGATAGCTCCGACCAAGGCTGACCATCGGCCATCCGTAGTTGGCGCCCGGCTTCAGGATGTTGATCTCGTCGCCGCCGTTCGGTCCCATTTCGTTCTGCCACAACTCGCCGGTCGTTGGATTGACCGCAAGGCCGAGAGAGTTACGGTGTCCGAACGTGTAGACCTCCGGCTTGTGTCCCGCGCGTCCATTGAACGGGTTGTCAGCGGGCACCGTCCCGTCATCATTGAGCCGAAGCACCTTGCCAGCGTAGGTGTTCGGATCCTGCGAGCTGCTGCCGTTGCCGCTGCTGGGCGTCGTCATATAGAGCTTGCCGTCACGTCCCCACGCGAGCCGCGACGGGCCGCTCACACCGGGCCCGCAACTGAAGATGTCCTCGAGTTCCGAAATCGCCGATCCATCGAAGCGTCCACGAGCGACCGTCAACGCGGTTTGTTTCTCGTTCACGGGTTTGAGATACGTGAAGTAGACGAATCGATTGGTGGCGAACTGCGGATGCAGCAGCACTTCCATCAAGCCGGAACGTCCCTGCACGCGCACCGTCGGTACACCAGGAATGGGCTTCGGATCGAGCACGCCATTCCGAATGATTCGCAGCCGGCCTTCCTTTTCCGTCACCAGCATCGTCACGTCGCCTGTCCCGAGCGAAGTCGAGGGGCTCGTCCCGAGCGGAGTCGAGGGAGGAAGGAACGCGAGGCTCCACGGATTCACCAGTTGCCGCGCGATGGGAACGACGCGGATGCGCATGACTTCCGCTGTGTCGAATTCGAGAGGCTCGGCCGGTATCGGCAGCGGCTCGAATCCAGCTGGTGCCACTGGGATACCGCCATCGAAGGGAACCGTCTGCTGGGCGGTACCCACCAGTTGAACGGCGAGGAACGCGGTTGCGATGCAGAGACTGAAGCAGGCCTTCTGGCGGAGTTGTGAGAGCCGCATGATCGATTCACCTCGGGAGCAGCGGTAGTATACGCGGCTCATTCGCGACCTTAATGCGGATGCTGGGCGTAGTGCTGCCGCAGGAGATCCTTCCCATAGTCGTTGCCGTTGGGCGTCCTGATCACGACGTGGACATGCTCCGGGTTGGGAAGGGTCGGCATCGGTGACAGATGGCGCAGGCCAACCGGCACCTGGTGGTCGAATTCGATCAGGATCACCGGGCTGTGGATGCGGTAGTAGAAGACCTTGCCTTCCGGGCTGCCGATCCACGCGAAGTACGTGCGATCGAGATGGTGGCGCACTTCGTCCATTCGCGCACGGGCGTGACCCTCGCGCATGTTGGACACGAAAAGCCCGACGAGATCGATGAGCTGCCGCTGCTGTGCCTCGTTGAGGGCGGTCGCTCGAATGCCGGCGTAGTCGAGGACCTGGTTGTCCTTGAAGGCTTCGCTGATGTTGTTGTTGCCGGTCTTGCTCACTGACACGATCGCCTGTTTGCGCTGCGCGGCGTCGAGCGCATTGAGTATGGCGAGGCCGCGCGTTTGCTCCTCCTGCAGTACCACAGTCCCTGCGTACTTCCCGGTGCGCGCGATCACGGGCTCGGAACCGGCGAACAGCGGTGTCATCACGACTTGATCGCGCAGGACAAAGTAGTTGATGACAGCGTGGTGCCCGTCGAACTGCCAGCCCCAGGGCTCGGTTGCAGACGGCTCACCCATCACCGTGAGGTAATAGGGCCACTCGCCGTAGCGGTCGAAGTTGTTGTCGTTCAGTTCGCCGAGCGTGTAGTTCAAGCGCATGATGTTGCGCGTCTGCGTGAAACCCTTCGCGCTCAGACCGGCGCGAATGAGATCGAACGCCTTCTCTCGTTGTGCATCGGTCATATCGAGAAAGCTGACCCCCTGGCGGATGTAGATGTCCTGATTGGCCCACTTCCGCCATTCGACATCGTCGACAGGATAGGTTGTGCGCGCGCGCTGTTCCGGCGTCAGTGCGGCAAGGAAGGCCTGTGCCGCGAGGCGCACGGGTTCCGTGGATACGCCGGTGGCGCGGATCGGAAAAAGATCTCGCTCGGGCGCGCCGGAGGTAATTCCTCGATACGGCTCCGCGAGCGTCGCGTCGCTCCGCTCCGAGAACGCCTGACGCATCTGTTGCAGTTCGCTGGCGCGCTGCGCCGATGCCGGCCCGAAGACGACGGCACCTGCAAACGCGGCGAAGAGGATCGCAGCCAGAACGACTCGTGGATTCATGCCGAGAGTTTATCGCGAGATGCGTGGATGGACGCGATCGATTGATGTTGAAGCTATGGGTTCAGTGGTTGGTACGAGACCAGCTTCCACATCCCGTCTTCGCGCGCCCAGAGCAGACCGAAGAGACCGCCTCCTGCGATTCGAAACTGGAAGACGGCACCGATGTACTCACCGCCGGTGGGAGCCGCGGTTGCTCCATCGCACAAGTACGGCCGGGCCTGCGCCTCGGTCAGTGGTGTCAACAGGAACTCACGCTTGAAGGCGTGGTCGATCACGACCCGCTTGGGGTCGCGTGGCGTGAACGCGGCCACGACGCTGGTGAGGTTGCTGTGCGCGCCGAGTTTTTCGTTGGCGTACGTCATGATGCGCTGCAGTTCACGACGCGCGCCGGCGGCGTCGAGCGCCTGGCCGCGCGAATCTTCGTTCAGATTCAGGCAGGCGTAGGCTCGAGGAGAGAGAAACTGGAGCGCCTGGTCGTACTCACGCCGAACGAGCCAGTCGGCGAGGAACTCCTGCACCGCATCTTCCACGCGTTCGGGAGACGCCCCCAGAGGCCTGTCCGGCGGCAGCGCTGTTGGCGCATCCGGGCGATCGAGGTTGAGCAGATCCGGTTGCTCGGGCGCCGCTTGCGCCAGGCGTCCAAACGACTGCCACCAGGTGATGAGCCCGGCCCACCGTGCGCCATGCTTGCTCGAGTTGTCGCCGACGCGGATGTCCGAATTGGACGCCGTCAGGTGGCCGTTGAACATGCTTTGGGGTGTCTTGCTCGCACGGTAGTCCACGTCGACGTCGGCGCGGAGCCCGTCCTCGGACATGGAGATCTGGATATTCGGTTCCTTGCCGGCCAGTCGGTAGGAATGCGGGTAGCCCACGTGATAGACGGTGTTCTCCTCGTCGCGAAAGAACTCTTTGCTCTTTCCCAGCACCTCACGTGTGTCTGGCTTCAGGATGACAAAGAGCCGGAATTGCTCGTCGCCGCTACGTCCCGAGTACCTGTCCCGCGACCCGCTCGATTGACTCGATCCGATCGATCGCTAATCCCAGCGAGGTTCCCTGCATGTCGGTGAGCCGCGTGTTCATCAACGCGTGCGTGACCCCATAGAAGGTGGTCTGCTCGGAGATCGTGAGTCTGTCGAACACTTCCTCGGACGAGAACTGCGTGCCTCGCGAGCCGTTGTAGGCCTTGGCGAAGGTGTCGAAGAGCCCGCGCTGAACCACGGACAAGTCGGTGAACACGCGACGATCGGTGCGCGGCGGCGGTGGCGGGATCGAGATAACTTTGCCAGGCCAGGTCCGCTCTAGGCCAACGACTTCGAACCCGTTGGCTCCTTTGCGGAGAAACACCTCGACGCGCATGTCAGCGTTGCCCGCGGAGACACGCGCCGCCACATAAGCTCCGGTGGCCAGTGCCTGGACACCCGACGGAACTGGGGGGCCAGTCCCGCTTTGGTCGAGGATCGCGTTCCTGGCGTTGTCGAAGCCGTACCACTCGATAGTGTAGGTACGCGGCGTACTGAACCCGTAGGTCACGGCGAGGTCGTCGAACTCGAGTCCATTCGCAGTAACGCGGAAGCGATCGAGCGGTAACACGCCGGCGAAGAACGAACGGCCAATCCGGTTCCGCCGCTCGATGAGCGCCGCCGTGATCCAGTCCTCGGCCTCTTTGCTGTACTGGCCGGTCTGGACGATGGCCCGGATGTCATCGTCGCTGAACGCCATGACCTGCTTGGCCGCCCAGTAGGCATCGTCGGGAAGGCGATTGGCGAACGGCGCGATCGAGTGATTCGTCGTCCACTCCGCCGGGTCGAACGTGTTGGCTTCGAACGCGCCCACCTCACGAAGGTCGGGGTACTTGGCCTTCATCCACGAAGGCGTCGCGATTCCCATGCCCGCGATGTTGCGTCCGATCTGACCTAGCTTGGGGAGAACGGGCTCGTTGCCTTCCCACGAGACCTTGGGGCCGCCTTGAACGCCGCTGCCGAGCGATCGAGTGAAGTCGATCAGGTAATGACGGATTCGTGTGACGCCGCCGATGGTCGTGAGGATGTCCTGGGTTCCAACGGCGCGCGCGTTGGCATTGTTGACCCACGCTTCGAACACGGACAACCCGCGCAGGTCGCGCCGGTGTTCGTGCGGCACGATGTCATTAGGGTCGTCGCGCCTGGTGCCCCAGACCTGAAATGGCCCGACCAGCGACCCGCGCCCCTCGGGTAGCCGCGTTGCCACTGCGCGGTAGGTCTGGCCGGGCCCGACCGGCACTCCGCGCAGAAACAGATCGATGTCAGTCGCAACGAGCGCGCGTGGCCGGCCGGAGCTCGAGACGGCCTGTCCTTCCGGATTCGCAACCAGCTGGCCGCGTTCGAACTTCACGATGTAGTTCTCTGGGACGTGGTAGCCCAGTGCGTAGAACAGCCGCGACGTCACCATCTCCGCGCCGGTTGCGAGCCCTTCGTAGCCGACGGGATCGAAGCGCAGGAGATAGAGCTGACCCTTGCTGTCCGCCACCAGCAGACCAGGATAGAAGCCGAAGGTCTTCACGACCAGGACTTGCAGGGGCGCCCCCACCGCGGGTGGATTGGCGTTACCCGACCCACGCTGCAGTTCGTCGATCGTCATCCGTCGCGTGCCGTGACGGTTGACGAACCACTCGCTGTCCATCACCTCGCCAAGTGTGTTGACCGCGCGCGCCGGGATGACGCCATTGGCGGGATGGCGCTCGCCGGTCTTCCGCAGTGAGTTCTTGACCTGCTCGAGTACCTCGCTCAACGCTCGCACGTTGATATCGGCGACCGGGAGCGGTGTCGGCTCCACGCGGAGCGGATCGTCGGGATAGAAGCGCGGACCCTGCGCCCATGCCGGAGCGGCACACGCCACAACCAGCACGATGAACGCGAGAACCCTCGATGATCTCATCAGCGTTACCACCGCGTCTTGAAGATGTCGCTGAAGGTCCAGACGATGCGGAATCCTTCGCGCGACACGGCGAAATCGGTTCGACTGACGATGGCAGAGCGAACGCGAACGCGGAACCCGATACCGCCGCTGTAGTTCATGCTGGTCGGATCGACGTTGCGTTTGAGTGGCACCACTTTGCCGGCATCCAGAAAGGCGGACATCTCCAGGGTGCTCGACGCGTGCCACCGATGCTCGACACCGACGTAGACCGAGTGGTTGTCGCGAAAGCGGTATCCGTCAAAGCCGCGGAGGTCATCGTTGCCGCCCAGAACCGGCTGGAGATAAATCGGGACCTCATTCCCCTCTTTGGGGAATGTCAACACGACGGCAGACCGGATCGCGATGACGCGACCTTTATTGAAATAGGGAATGTACTGCTGGAACTCGTACTCGGTCTGGCGAAAGGCAAATGTCCTGCGATCGATATCCCAGTATTCGCGATAGCGTATCCCGAACACGCCGCCGCTCCGTGGTCCCGTTTTCGAGTCTCGATAGTCGAAGTCCACGAACGCGCCGATGCGCGTGAACTGGGTGTCCTCGTTGAACCCCGGAATCTGGTCTGGTGGAAAGAGCTCGTCGATCGGCGTGAAGTCGTCATGGCCGCGACTGCTGTCGGCGTGCAGATACCCCGTCGTGAAGCCGACCTCCATGTGTCGCAGCGCCTGATAGGCAGCATCGACGTCGGTGGTCAGGTCGTCATACGAAAAGCTGGTGTGGTTTTCCTTGGGACTGTCGTTTCCAAGCCCGTAGAAATCGATGTCGCGGGAGCTCTCGTACTTCGTGTACCACCTCACCGCGGTTCGTTCGGTCTTGAGGCCCTGGAAATCGAGATTGAAGTCGAACAGATAGGCGCGCTGCAACGTTGCCTCGCCCGTGGCGCGATAGCCAAGGCGTTCGGCCCAGAGATCGGACCGCCGATATCCAAGACCTGCGGTGAACCCCTGGCCCGATCGCATGCCGCCCAGCACGATTTGGGCTCCATTGCCGCCCTTGCCCGAATCGAGTCCTTCGCGGAACCCTCGCTCGACCAGCCGATTGACCCTATCGACTAATGGTGACGTGCGTTCGGGCCAGAGTTCAGCGACCTTGTCGTTTCGTTCGGCCGCGATGGTCTCTTCCCGGGTGGTCGCGCCCGTCGCTGGCTGCTGCTGCGCGAGGGAAGGGACGGCGACTGCGACGAGCACCAATGTGATGAGCGCGCTTCGGAACATGCGTGGATCGCCGTGGAACTAGCAGTCCGTGTGCCATCACAAAATACGCTGCTGACGGGAAGACAGTGAGTCAGGCCCTCCAGTCTGTTGGAGGGACTCCGGAATATCACTAGTTCCATCACGGGCGTGTCTCGTGCGTACACTGCGCCAATGGACCTCGCGGCATTCGAGCGCCAACTGCGACAGGAGGGCTTTCGACAGATCTACGTGTGGCAGGACGGCGCACATGCGTTCTACCCGGACCACACGCATCCGATGGACACCGCGCACATCATCCTCGAGGGTGAGATGACGCTCACGTGCGCTGGCTCCACGAAAACCTACACGGCGGGCGAACGCCCTCCGGACGTTCCGGCTGGAGCCGTCCACTCGGCCCGAATGGGGCCGAGTGGCTGCCGTTATCTGATTGGAGAGAAGTAGACTTGACTAAACGTTGAGCGCGAACCACACTCCGCGGGCGTATGAGACGACTTGGCAGCGCCTGTGCGGCTCTCCTCCTGTCCGCGTATGCCCCGACGTGGGCGCAGTCCGTGTATCCCACGGGCACGACGATCTACGACCCGGATCGCGCGTGGAACGGGTACACGGTGCTGTCGCCGCTCGGCGACGCAGGCCGTGCTCGTCATCGACATGAACGGCAACGTCGTCAAGCGCTGGGAGGGCTTCAACAACTCCGCAGGCGGTCCGGCGCGCGTGTTGCCGGGCGGCGTCGTCATCGCCGCGAGCGGCGCGCGTCCGCCGCACCAGGAGTCGACTGGAGCTGATCCAGCGCGACTTCGACGGCAAGGTCGATCTGGCAGTTCTCGCGCAACGAGCAGATCAAGACGCGCGAGGGCAGCACGATCTGGTCGGCGCGTCAGCACCACGACTGGCAGCGGGAGAGTTTTCCAGCCGGCTACTACTCGCCCGAGAGCGACGCCGGCCGTCGAAGGCGGCAACACGCTGATTCTGACCCACGCCGACCGCACGCAGCCGAAGGTCGCCGACGTGCTGCTCGAAGACGACCGGCTCATCGAGGTGTCGTGGAAGGGCGACATCGTGTGGGAGTGGCTGGCGAGCGATCACATCGACGAGCTGGGTTTCGCGCCCGACGCGCGGAAGGCCATCAAGGCCGCGCGCGGCTTCAACAAGGCGCCGGGGCAGCTTCGACTGGCTGCACGTCAACTCGGCGACCTATGTCGGACCGAACCGATGGTTCGATCAAGGCGACACGCGTTTCGCCCCGAACCACGTCATCATCAGCAGCCGCGAAGCGAGCCTGCTCGCGATCGTCGGCCGCGACGGCTCAGATCGTCTGGCGGCTCGGTCCCGACTTCAGCGCAGTCGCAGGAGCTTCGCGCGATCCGGCAGATCATCGGCCAGCATCATGCACACCTCATCCCGAAAGGACTGCCGGGCGCGGGGAACCTGCTGGTGTTCGACAACGGCGGCTCGAGCGGCTACGGCTTCGCCAATCCGATCGCGCCTGATGGCACGGGGCGCGTTTGCGCGCGCCGACGTCGCGCGTGCTCGAGATCAACCCGGTGACGCTCGAACTGGTCTGGTCCTATACGAACCCCAGGTTCTTCAGCACGAACATCAGCGGCGCGCAGCGGCTGCCGAACGGCAACACGCTCATCACGGCAGGCGCCGGCGGGCGCATGTTCGAGGTCACGACAGAGGGCACGATCGTCTGGGAGTACATGTATCCCGCTGTTCAGCGGCGCCAATGCGTCGAACGCGGTGTACCGCGCCTACCGCGTGCCGTACGGCTGGATTCCGCAGCTGATGCCGCCGACGGAGCGGCGCGTCACGCCGCCCGCCCCGGGTGAGTTCAGGGTGCCGTAATGATCTGGTCTTCGGATCGGCCGATCACGATCTCGCCGCCCTGAGTGGGGGCCTGCTCTCGAACCCAGTGAACCGCATCACGTTGGCGTTTGGGGAACCGGCAGCTTTCCCGTCATCACGTTGCGTTGGATGCCCTGGCGACTGGCGTCCGGCGGCGTGTCGATATGGTTGATGTAGAACGTGATCGTGTCGCCGTCGATTCGGCCTTCGTCGATCATTGCCACGACGGCAGGTGTGCACGGGCCGCACACGAGTCCCCAGACCCGGTCGTCCTGGACCTTG
Organism: uncultured Acidobacteriota bacterium; assembly: GCA_963757735.1. Lineage (GTDB taxonomy): Bacteria > Acidobacteriota > Vicinamibacteria > Vicinamibacterales > UBA2999 > Gp6-AA40. The sequence continues at coordinate 209,102 of CAVWST010000041.1, read as the reverse complement.
AGGATCCAGTTCTGCTGCGCCGTGCGTCCAACCGATACCCAGCGTCCCTCGATGGATGACGAGATCGATGCGGCCGGCTGTGAGCTTGCAGGTGCCGCCGGCAACGGCACGGGACTCAACTCGAAGTTCTCCACCACGCGATTGAGCGACATGGACGTGACGGCGGCGCCAGGGTCTGCCTCCGGCCGCGCTGACAGCTTCAGCTGGTCGCGTGCAGTCGTTGCGTCGACCCGCTCGCGATAGGGTCCATCGCGCCGAAACTCCGGTCCGCCGACGTCGTAGCGAATGAAGAAGACGGCCCGATCGGCGCCAACGATTCGGCCGTCCTCGATCCTGAATACGCTGGCGGGATCGTCGCAGGGGCCGCACACGATACCCGTGATGCGATCCCCCGACACCTTGAAGATGTAAACGCGTGCGTCAGGCCCGGTGCCAGCCGTCCACGTCCCCGACAGGAGATCGGCGGCCTGAACGCCGGACGCCCAACACACCATGCACGCGGCGCAGAACGCGACCAACTTCATCGATGCCTCCGAAGTGTATGCGTCTGACGCGCCGACGCGCCGGTCTACTTGGCCGGAGCTGGTGGTGCAATCGTTGCCGGGTCCCAGTGCTCGTCGGCCTTGCCGTCAACGAACCGCCAGGTATCGAACCACGTCGTGTAGTCCTCCGCGCCGGCCTTCCGCGGGTCCGGATACTTACGCGGCATCATCACGGTGACGTAGTCGTCGTCGGCCATGACTGCCACGACTTCCGTCGTCAGCTTGTCGCACTTGTCGATCCGCTTGACCTTCAGCACCTTGGTGAAGAACGCGATGACGCCGTCGAGGCCGGATGCTGCGTTCGGGTTGTGCTGGTGATAGGCCTTCGTCAGCCACTCACCGGCGCGATCCCACTGGCCGCACTGCAGCAGCTCGCGCATGATGTGCAACGCCGCCTGCTTGTTCTTGTTGAGCGTCGGATCCGAATCCTTGAACAACGATTCCGGGTCCTTCACCCCGACGACCGGCTCCTGTGCGTAGAGCGCGGAACTGGCTGCCAGGGCCAGCACGATCACGACAATCGCTCGCATCTTCATTCGAATACTCCCATCGGGTTGAGTGTTCAGAACGGACATGATCGGCGCGACGCGGTGTGCGAGTCAATCGTGGCTCTGTTCACGATCGATTCCGCCGCTTCGCATCCCCGATCGCATAACATGCGGCGTGTTCCCGACCGGCGGACGGCACCGGGTGGGGCCGCGACCCGTTCATGACCAACGTCATCACCTGGCTCGAAGCGATCGTCGAGAGCATCCCGCTTCCGCTGCTGGAAGTCTGGGGTCGATTCAGCTATCTCGTCGGATTTCTTCTGGCCGTCTGCGCCTTTGGCGGCTTCACGTTTCGAATGGGCGAACGGTGGGGATTCGGCCGGGAGCGCCAGACGTGGGACCTCAAGGCGTTCCTGAGCCTGCCGCTGACCTTCGTGCTGATCATCGCGAGCGGCTATCTCGGATCGTTCATCGTGTTGGTGCCGGGGGCACAGACATTCGAGTCGCTCAAGGATCTGGTCGTTCTGCTCGCCATCGTGCTCCTCGGGTATCCCGCCCTGATCGCAGTCCCTCCCGCCTACATGCTTTCAGACCTCATCGAGGGGGTTCCGCCGGACTTCGTTCTGAGCTGGGCGGAGGGCTACTTCTTCTGGACGGCCTTCGTGTGGATGGCCTATCAGCTGATCGGCCGGAATCCGGATTTCCGCCGCGCCCGCACGTGGCGACGTTACAGCTTGTTCGTCGCCCTCATCATGCTGTTCGACCCCGTGATGTGGGGGTTCATCTGTTCCGGTCAATTTTCTTCCGCCATCTCCTACCGGAACATCTCATCGGCCCTGTTCTTCACATTGAGCGTCACGTGGTTCCTGGCACCGGCGGCGTTCCTGGTCGCCTTGCCGCTCGCCAGGCGCTTTGGATGGTTCTGGGCGGAAATTCCGAGGCGTGTCAGAGAGCGCGCGCTCCGGAGTCGCGAATGGATCTGGGAAGCGGGCCGAGGTCAGATGCCGCCGCCGGCGGGCGCGACGCACGAGGGGTTGCCGATCCTGATCTTCGTCTTCACACCCTTTATCGCGCTGGTGCTCGTGATGGTCGGCGCCACAGCGATTGTCGCGCTTCGGAGCGCCGACGATGACGCAGCGAGGCTGGCGACGCGGCTTCATCAGGAAGCGACGGCGAACATCCGCATGCGTCTCGACAACTACCTGGAACGGTCGCCGGCGTCGTTGGATGCCGCGCGCAAAGAGGGTCTTGTCTCGTTGCTACGAAGCCAGGCGGTGGGCTCGGATGGTCGAACCTTCATCCTGGACAACACGGGCGCGATGATCGCGTCGTCTGCCCGAGGCGGAGATCCGGTGGTGGAGAGCGCGTTGGCAGGTCTGGCACAGCAGCCCGGTCTGTCTGGTTTGTCCGACGCTGCGACGCGAGTTTCGGTTCGACCACGTGACGGCGAGGCCGCCCTCGCGTGAGACGTGGCTGACGTACGCGACGACCTATCGTGACGACAGCGTGGGCCGTCACTGGATTCTCGTGACGGCAATGCCGGAAGCCTACTATCTGGCCGGTGTGCGCGCGGGGAGCAGTCGCACGGCGATGGTGTTCGCGCTGACGCTGGTGCTCTCACTCGTGCTGGCCGCGGCGCTCGCATCGATGGTGACCGCGCCGATTCGCCGCATCGCGCGCGTGACTCACAACATGGCGCACGGGGATCTCAGCGCGCGGGTACCGGGCAGCCGGCTCGAAGAGTTGGGCGACCTCGCGCAGTCGTTCAATGACATGGCGACCCGGCTGAAGACCTCGTTCGATGATCTCGTCGGCGAAGTCGAAACACGGAAACACCGGGAGCGCGATCTCGAGGCGAGCGAAGGCCGGCTGCGCGAGAGCGAAGACCGACTACAGCTCGCGATCGATGCAGCGGGACTTGGCATCTGGGACTGGGACGTAGCAGCGGGATCGGCTGGTGTGGGACGACTCGATGTACCGGTTGTACGGTGTTGCGAAAGAAACGTTCAGCGGCGCGTTCGATGCGTGGTCCAGCAGCCTCGTGCCCGAAGATTTTGCGCAGGCCAACGCTGACGTCGAGGCCGCACTGCGCGGTGGAGGCCAGGTACAGGTCCGACTTCAGGGTACGACGAGCCGACGGCAGCATCCGCACCATTCGCGGCGTCGGCCAGGCCATTCGCAACGCAGACGGCCGCGCCGTGCGAATGGTTGGCGTCAATCGGGACGTGACGGATCTGCTCAGCGCAGAACGAGAACGCGAGGAGCTTGTCCGCGAACTCCGTAATCACCAGGAACATCTCGAAGCGCTGGTCTCCAGCCGCACGGCCGAGTTGCTCGCCGCCAAGGAGGCTGCGGAAAGCGCGAGCCGGGCGAAGAGCGCCTTCCTGGCCAACATGTCCCACGAGATCCGCACGCCGATGAACGCGATCCTCGGCTATGCCCAGTTGCTGGGCCGCGACGAGGACTTGAGCCGCGATCAGAAGCAGAAGATCGACATCATCCACTCGAGCGGCAATCACCTCCTGACGTTGATCGATGACATTCTCGAGATGTCGAAAATCGAGGCGGGACGCGCAACGCTCGTGGTCGAACCATTCGACTTGCGCGCGCTGCTGACCGACGTTCAGTTGATGTTCCGGGAGCTGATCGAACACAAAGGCCTCGAGCTCACATTCGAGATCGGTCACCACGTGCCTCGCGCGCTGTCGGGAGATGCCGGCAAGGTGCGCCAGGTGGTCATCAACCTCCTGAGCAATGCAGTCAAGTTCACCGCTCGCGGACGGATTGCCGTTCGTGCCTCTGCTCGCCCTGCGGCGCCGGACCGGCACCACATCACGATCGCGGTCGAGGACACCGGGCCAGGGATCGAGCCTGTGCATCTCACGAGGATCTTCGAGGTGTTCGATCAGGGTGACTCGAAGGTCCGCACCGGCGGCACGGGACTGGGCCTCGCCATCAGCCGCAATTTCGCGCGCCTGATGCAGGGAGATCTTGTCGTCGAAAGCACCCCGGGAAGGGGAGTGTGTTCACGTTCTCGTTCGAGGCGGCGGCCGAAGCGATCGAAGCCGGTCCCCGGACGCGTCCTGCATCCGATTCCCACCGGCCTCGATCCGCAGCAGCCCGCGTGCAAGGTGCTGATCGTTGATGACGTGGCGACCAACCGCGACCTGCTCGACGAGCTGCTCGCGCGCCTCGGTTTCCTGACGCGCTCCTCAGCGAGCGCCGAAGAAGCTATCGTTGCGCACGACGCAGTGGCATCCTGATCTGGTGCTCATGGACTTGCGCATGCCGGGTATGAGCGGTCTGGAAGCCATCCGGCTGCTGCGGGCGCGTGGGTCGGGGGCCGCCATCATCGCCGTGACCGCCAGCGGCCTGGCGGACAGCGAGAACGAGGCGCGCGAGGCAGGGGCAGACGCGTTCGTCCGCAAGCCATACCGGGAGGGTCAGCTGCTCTCGGTCATCGGTGCGCAGTTGAACATCCGTTACGTCTACGACTCGCTCGAATTGCAGCCGATGGTTGCCAGTCGCGATCCCGTGCGTCATTCGACGTTGTCGCAGCGACTGAGCGGGTTGCCAGCTGCACTGATCGAGCAGCTGCGCGACGCGGCGATCGAGGGGCGCGCCCGGCGGCTCGAATCTCTCGCAGATCAGGCACGACAGCATTCGGAAGAAGTCTCGGAAGAGATTCGAGCCCTGGCGCGGGACTTCCAGTACGACGTGCTCATGTCTGCGCTGCCGTCGAGAACGAGCGATGAGCCTAGCGAGGTGTGATGCGTCAGCCGCCTGCACCGGTCGCCAGCGTACTCGTGGTGGACGACACGGTGGAAAACCTTCGGGTTCTGTCGGACCTGCTGGGCGAGCAGGGCTACGAGGTGCGCGCCGTCACGAGCGGCCGCCAGGCGCTTCAGGCCGTCGAACACGATCCGCCCGATCTGATCCTGCTGGACATCACGATGCCCGACATGGACGGCTTCGAAGTCTGCCGGCGGCTGAGGGCGACAGAGTGGTCGAAGGACGTTCCGGTGATCTTCCTCACCGCACTTACCGCGACGGCCGATAAGCTGCGTGCGTTCGACGCGGGTGGCGTCGATTACGTGACCAAGCCGTTTCAGTTCGAGGAGGTTCTCGCGCGCGTACGAACGCACGTGGCGCTCAGGCGTGCGCAGACGGCGTTGGCCGACAGCTACAAGGGTCTCCGTGCCCTCGAGCAGCTGCGCGACGATCTCGTGCACATGATCGTCCACGACATGCGGTCGCCGTTGACGGCGCTGCAGATCGACCTCAATTTGTTGAAGGGGCCTGCCGCACGCTCAGCGAAGTCAGCCGGCAGGGCCTGCAGGCGGCCGTCGATTCGGTCGAGGCACTCAACCGGATGGCCAACGATCTGCTCGATGTGAGCCGGCTCGAAGAAGGCAAGATGCCGATCGATCGGGCGGATGGGATCTCACCCAGATCGCCAGCGAGGTGCGTTCCGCGCTTCGGAACATTGACCACGAGCGCCCAATCGACATCGAAACCGCGGGGCCGCGTGCGCGCGACATGCGACGGTACCCTCGTCCGCCGGGTGCTGGAGAATCTTGTCAGCAACGGGATCAAGCACACTCCCGCCGGCAGCCGGATTCGCATATCCCTCGCGAGCGATCGCGGCCGCGTGCGCGTCGAGGTTCACGACCAGGGGCGCGGTGTGCCACCAGAAGCCAGAGAGAAGATCTTCGAGAAGTTCGGCGCCCTCCAGGCTCGACACGACCGGAGCTACCACTCTGTCGGGTTGGGTCTCGCCTTCTGCAAGCTCGCTATCCGCGCGCAGGGCGGGACGATCGGTGTGGATTCCGGTGTACCGGCCGGCAGCACGTTCTGGTTCGAACTGCCCGCGTGAACTTTTCGTGCTACTCGGCCGCCGGGCACTCGTGCTTCTGTCACTTACTGGCGCGGGCTCCTGAGAACTGCTTGCGCTCCAGCGACCACCGCGTGTCCCTGCAGAGACCACAGTCGTCTCCCACGAACCGCTTCGCACTCTGAGGATCGCCGCGAAGCTGCCAATCGAGCCAGCTCACGGCGACCGACGCGGCGGCGCCCCCATTGGGTTCGAGGAATGTGCCGCCGTGCCCGACGGGGAGATTTGCGATCGCCACCGGAACATGGCCGATCCGCTTGAAATCATCCATGCCGTTCGCATAGGCGATGTCGGTAGGTCCGCCCTGGATGTAGATCACCGGTGTATGCAGTGTCTGCAGAACGTCCTTGCGGACATCCATGCCCGGGATCGTAACGGGACCGTCATTCAACACGCCGCTGTTGTGAATCACCAGCGTCTTCACGCGCGGGTCTTTCGCGACCTGCAGTGCCTGAAGGCCGCCGCAGCTCCAGCCCGAGTACGCGATCTGCGCCGGGTCGATACGGCCGAAATAGGGACTGCCATTGCGCTGGTTCTCGGCGAGCGCCCAGTCGACCGCGTCGGTCAGGTCCGATACCTGCGTACGCGGCGGCGCGATTTGCCCGGGTGCGGTCGCAGGACGCGCTTCTCTCGATGGTGCGCCCGGACCACTCAGGATGCTGCCGCTCGCGATCACCAGATACCCATGCGAGGCAATCTCGAGCAAGTGGAAGCGACTGCTCGCGCCATCGTCAGAGCAGCCACCATTGCCCCAGGCCACCACGCCCAGCTTCGATGTGGCGAGAGCATCGAGGTCTTTGGGACGATAGACGACGTGGCGCGGCAGAGAAGGGACTTCCTCCTTCATTGCGGCGAAGCGCCCGGTGCCGGGAGTGTCTGGTAGCTTGTTGATCTCGGCCTGCCGCTCGAGGGCCGCGCGATCCACGGGCGGTTGGGCGGGTTGTTGTGCAGGTTGCTGTGCCGTGGCCACGACCGTAACGCACGCGGTTGCGACTGCAATGGCGAGCGAGCGTGAGTAGAGATGCCGGACGGTTTGCGTGGTCATCGTTCATTCCCCCTGGCGACGGCTACCGCTCGAGGTGACGCGACGCGGACAGCATGTTGAACATCCCATAGTTTCCTTCGTGGCAGGCGTACTCGAACACACCCGAGTCCGCCGGCCGCGACTTGAGATCGAGCGCGGCGGTCCACGGCGCGGCCCACGTCGCCGGATCCACGAACGTGACCTGATACTGAATGGCGTCCCGGCTGGTGCGAGTGAACCGCTCGATCAGACGCAGACCAGGTGTTGCCCCGCGTGTGTTCACCCGAAAGTTGCTCGACTCCACCACCAGGGTCGTCCCTTCCCAGTGCCCGCGCGCGGCACCCATATAGGTCCGAATCGCAGGCGACAACGAGCGTCCGAGGCTGAGGCGACGGATCGAGGGTGATGATGCGCGTGTCGTGAATCAGCTCGTACGTGATCGCGACGATACCTGCGCTCTGGATGATGCGCATGTTGGCGTTGTAGACGGCGGGAAACATCGCGTCGGGAAAGCCGCCGCCATGCACGATGCAACGGACGCCGAGGCCTACCCTCGTACGAGTCGCACGGCTCGCCGCGCTGCAGGCTGCCGCATCGCTGCACGGGAACCGGCCTGGCCTGCGGACTCTGCGAGGAAACGCCCGTCGGGCGGGTCGATGATGAGCGATGTGCGCCGCGACGTCGTGTTGTATTCGCGCCAATGTGGGATCGGCGCGTTCGGCGCGTCCACTTTGCCGGAGAGGACGTCGACGCGCGCGAGATCGCGTTCGTCGCGGACGCGGACCTCTTCGATCCGCTCGGCATACTCCGCGTCGGTCAGGAACTGTCGCGTGCCGAACTGCGTCGGTCGTTCGAACGGCACACCGTACTCGCCTTCACTCGTCCACTCGCCCTGGAGATCAGGGTCGCCCCACAACGTGCGCACGCTCCAGGTTCCTTCGGGTTGGTCTGTGCGCCGCGGCGGGCGTCAGCCCGGCAGAGTGCACCGAGTGCCGCGATTGCCAGCACGCCTGCGGTGATCGCCGGGACGATCCGAACGTTCATTGCATCGCTCCTGTCGATGATTCTAGGCTCGATGCCCGCGCCGTTCCCGGCGGCTGTCTGAATTGCTTGAATTTTGACGACGGGTCTTCGCCGATCAGCGACCGGGCGTGGAAGCCCTCAGGCTGTTGAACACAGCCTCGACGAACATCTCCGTGGTCCATGGGCCGGCGTTCGCGCCGTACTGCGTGTCGTAGTCGGCAGTGACACGCGCCGCCTTCACCTGAGCCAGCGTGGCACCGGCGTCGATCATCGCCTTCACCCGATCGCGCACGATGACGACCATGTCTCGGTATTCGAGCACCTCGTGCTCGTCTGAGAGATAGCCGTGACCCGGCACGACGTATGTACCGCCCTCACCCTGGTGCCGGTACACCGTGCGGTTGAGGATCTCGTTCAGCGCGTTGATCTCTCCTTGCACGGATCCGCCGTTCTTCACGTCGATCACCGGGTACTGCGTCGTCGAGAAAATGTCGCCGGCCACGATGACGTCGGCACGCCGGAAGTACACGAGGCTGTCTCCGTCGGTCACCGCTCGCGCGTTGATAGAACAACTCGATGGCATCGCCGTTGTGGAACTTGCGTCGTCGATCCTCGAGATACGTATCCGCCGGGACAGCGCCCGCCGGCGCGCCCGCGGCCTGCATCCGGACCTGGACGTTCGCGTGCGCCATCATCGTGGCGTGGGTGAGCGGGTTATCGAAGAAGCCCGTCACGCCGCGCGGCGCCTGGAGCAGGAAGAACGATCCAGGCAGACTCGGATCCTGCCCAGCGGATCCCAACGCCGCGTTGCCGCCGGTATGCTCGCGGCGGAAGCTCGTGTTCGCGATGAATTGAATCGGGTTGGTGCTCAGCGTGCGAATGGCCGCGATGACCTTTTCGGAGACCTTGCCTTCTCCGGTGTCAACGACGAATGCGCCCTGGTCGCCGGTCTGCACAACGATGTTGGCGCCGTCGCCGAGCAGCATGTAGACGTTGTCGCGAATCGGGCCAGATACGGATGTTTCCGTCGCGCGGCTCCGAGTCCGTCGCCTTGCTCGTTTCTGACGGTCGGCCGCGAGCAGGCGAAAGCAGTCCGTCTGCTTCAGCGTCGTTCACCGTGCGCAGCCGCGCACTGAGTTCGGGATACATCGTCACGCCGCCGAGTAGACTGGCAGCGAGTGGCAGCTTGTAGCGGCCGGAGAACTCGCGTGCATATGGCTGTTGCCCGAACAGGTAATGCGGCACCGCGTCCGCAGGACGATCGAGAATCTGCTCTCCGTCGTCGCATGCGTAGAGCCAGGCGCCGGGATCGACAGGTTGCCGGTAGTAGTCGTTGCTGCGGACGATTGGCTCGCTCAGGAACACGGGATCGGTGACGACCGTGACGTTCGTGAGGTGATCGCTATGCCGCACGAAATACTCGGTGAGCGTCGCTTGATCGCTTTGCGGAACACCGTTACCACGACGGAGTGCCCCGTTCTTCATGTGTGTGGTCGAGACGACGAGCGCGTTCCCGACGAACTGGCCCGTCGAGAAGCCCCTGAATGTGTGCGGCGCCCACGCGGGCGGGTGCGGGCGTCCATCCATCCAGATGATGCGATGCCCTTCCGTTGTCTGGGCCCACACGTGGATCGCGAGCAGGCGCTGCGTGTGTGACTCGCGTTCCTCCCAGATGCGGAAGTTGCCGAGCGCGCGCATCTGATACGGCGCCAGATACGCCTCGCACTGATGGTGACGCAGCGTGACGCGAGAGGGGTCGTACGAGAGTGCCCACAGCCTGCCGGCTTCGTTCAGAGGAAAGCCGCCGAAGTCGGCGATTTCCGATTCCGGCGCCGCGCTCCATGAGGTCTTCGTGCAGTGCTGGCGCCCAGTAGCCGCTCAGGTCAACGGCCGGTGCCTGCGCGGACGCAGGAGGATCTGCGGCACCTGCGCGATCAACGGAGCGACAAGGGCGACCACTGTGGCGAGTAGCAATGCAGGAGCATTTCTCATTGCGTAGACCTCACGTGCGGCACAGGGCGTTGGATTCCAGCGAGACGTGTCGCTCTCGCGTTTGAACTGCTGGCTCGTCCAATACGGCGTAGCGAGGTACTCGGGGTCGACGACCTCGGTGGTGATCACGAGCAGCGAGTCGCCGCCGGGAACATCGAATCGGTCGAAGGACCTCGGTCAACACGGCGTCAGCGCTGAGGGAACACCGTTCTTCCGCAGGTAGCCCGGCTTCATCCTGGTGGTGATGACCTTGAGGATCCTCCGGGAGCCGAACCGCCACCGCGACCAGGGAATGCCGCGCGAGGATAGTCCCACGACGCGATCGAGAGTCCCTGCCAGTCGCCGCCGCATGCCCTGAGCGGATCCGAAACTGAAACACACGCGTTTGCATCCCGGCGTCGGTCTCCAGTTTCAGCGTCGTGTCGTCCTGCCAGGCGACGCGGAGCCGGATCGGCAACCGCAGAAGACCGGCCGCGCCGTACGCCTTGCATTGCTCTCCGGCTGCTTCGTCGCGTGCCGGGTCCCAGTTGTCTGCATCTTCCGCCCGGCGGGGAGAGCGGCAGCGCCGCGTAGTCACCCTTGGGAGGAGTGAATTGACGATGGCGCCAGTCTTCGGTGATGAGGGAGACCCATTGGCCGGTGAGATCGAACGGGGCAGAGGCGCGAGGGGTTGGGCGCTGGGCATGCACGATCACGCTGCACGCCGCGAGCGCGATCATGAGCGTCGCAGGTAGCCGAAGACCTCGGTCTCATCTGCACTGACTCCCGCACGCCACCAGGAGAAGCTTTGCGTGACGTCAAGAGTATCGTCGCGGCGACGAGGTCAATCAACTATTAGGCACTGCACTTGACCATTGCGGCGCCTTTTTGTCAGCGTGAGCCTCATGAACTTGTTTCGTCGTGCAGCGCTGACGGCGATGGTGCTGTTCGCGGCCGGTGAGGCATCCGCCGCCACGACCTGCACGCTGGTCATCGATGCGGTCACCAACGCGACGCTGATCCGGGTTGGCGATCGGTGCGACGAGCGCCTGACGCCGGCGTCTACATTCGGAATATCCCACTCAGCCTCATCGGGTTCGACAGTGGCATCCTTGTCGACGCGAATCGGCCGGCGTGGCCTGTACAAGCAGGAATATCAAGCCTGGAATGACGCCTGGAAGCAGACGACGACACCTCAGACCTGGCTGCGTGATTCCGTTGTCTGGTACTCGCAGGTGCTGACGCGCACGCTGGGCGCAGCAAGATTTCAGGAGGTAACATCGACAAGCTGGCGTACGGCAATCGCGATCTGAGCGGCGAGCCCGGTCGCAATGATATGGTCTCACGACCGCGTGGTTGTCGTTCTCGCTTCGGATCTCCGCGACGGAGCAAGTCGAGTTCGTGCGACGCATGATCCGGAGACAGTTGCCGGTGTCTCGTGCGGCGATCGATCGCACCATGGCGCTCATGCCGGTTGCCGTCACCGGCGGCTGGCGTGTGAGCGGCAAGACCGGGACCGGCTTCGTGCGGCGCGCCGATGGCACGAACGAGCCAGATCGTCAGGTCGGATGGTTCGTGGGGTGGGCCACGCGTGAGGGAAGAACCGTGGTCTTCGCCCGCCTCTTGGAGGACGAGTGGCCGGAACGCGCCAGTGCCGGCCTGCGGGCACGTGACGCACTACTGGGCGACTGGGCAGCACTTATGACCCCGCCGCAATGACACGGGGTACGGTCTCACCAGGAAGCCCGCATCACAAGCGCAACCCAGCCGGCACGTGATGTGGTGCGAACGCGTTGCATCCCCAGACGACGGTATGCTTCGTCGACGTTCTGTTCGACAGAGGCGGGAATTCCAGAGAGCACCAGTTGGCCGTGATGACCGACGCGGCGCACGAGCGTCGGTGCCATCTCGATGAGTGGAGCGGCGAGCACGTTGGCCAGGACAAGCGGCCATGTGCCGCTCACTGTGTCAGGCCCGCCATATCGCAATTTCAGGCGTTCGCTCATAGCGTTGATCCGCGCGTTCTCGGCGGCGACGCGCAGCGCTTCGTCGTCGATGTCGACGCCGACCGCTCGCGGCACGCCCAGCATGAGCGCAGCGAGCGCGAGCACGCCCGACCCTGTTCCCACGTCGAGCACGGCGTCGGGCCGCAACGATCGACACGGCTTCATCGAGTGCTTCGAGACAAAGTGCCGTTGTGGGATGCAGGCCGGTGCCGAACGCGGCGGCATCAACCAACCTGAGAGCATCCGGCTCTGCTTCGATGTGAGCCGGAACAATCCGAATGCGTCCGACGCGAATCGGGCGAGGGCTGAGGATCCAGACGGATCCCGCATCGCGCACGGTGGCACGGGAACGGCGAACCCATCGATGCCCAGTGCGCGTGCAAGGTGCTCTGGCGCGACGCTGTCCTGGATCAGTGCTCGCGATGCCGCCATCGTCTGAGCGCTCGGCATCGATGGCGCCGAGTTCGACGAGCCGATCGAGCACATCGTCGGTGGCGTTGCGAAGGTCAACTCGATACGGCACGCTTCAGCCTAATGGCTGACTGCTCGCACCGCAAAGGCGCGTGGCTATTCGGCGCGAAGCGCGACGAGTGGATCCACCGTCGCCGCACGCCAGGCAGGTACGAACGCTGCCGCGAGTGCCACGAGCACGAGAATCAGCGCGGCGACAGCGAGGTTGACGATGTCCGTCGGCGAGAGACCGAAAAGCAGGCCTTCAAGAACGCGCAGTCCTGCGGCGGCGCCCGCGATCCCGATCACGGCTCCCGTTGCCACGAGCACGAGGCTCTCACGAACCGTCATCCACACCATCTCACCCGGACGAGCGCCCAGTGCGATGTGTACGGCAATCTCCGGAATCTGGCGGGCGACGAGATTCGCCAGTAGACCGTAAACGCCTACAGCCGCGAGTGCGAGCGCGACGGCGGCGAAGAACGTGCCGAGCGTCGCGAGCAGCCTTTCACTGAGCAGCCTGGTGTTGATCACACCGCTCAATGTCTGGATGGCGAGAATAGGCAGGTCAGGGCGCTGCTGACGCATGGCACTCCGCGTGATGTCGATCCAGTTCGCAGGGTCGCCCTCGGTGCGAAGGATGAACTCGAACTGCGCCAACCTCACATCATCGGCTTGGAACCACGGCAGATAGGCGATCCTTTCCGAGGGACGAGCGGAGATCCTGGTAGCGGATGTCGCGCGCGACGCCCACGATCTCGTGCGGGATCGGCTTCGGTCCGCGATTGATGCATGAAGGTGCGGCCGACAGCGGCGGGGGCCTCGCCGAAGTAGCGACGGGCGAAGGCCTCGCTGACGACGGCGACGCGGCGAGTGTTTTCGCGATCGCGCTCGTCGATCGCGCGCCCGCTCACGAGTGGGACTTGGAGCGCATCGAAGTAGCCAGGTGCGATCAGGTTGACCTGGATGATCGTGTCATCCGGTTCGCGCGGTTCAACGCCAGGGATCGACAGGCGGCGCCCGTCTACGTTGCCGTTGAACGGAGTGCCCGTCGCGAATGTGACGTGCTGCACGCCCGGGACACCGCCAAGCGTCTCGAGCATCTCGCGTTGCATTGCTCGCAGTCGCTCTCTCTCGTAATCAGTTCCCTGGGGATCGATTCGCACGACGAGAAGCCGTTCGCGTTCGAAGCCGGTGTCGACCTTTGCGAGATTCACGATCGTACGCAGGACAGAGGAATGCGCCCGCGACGAGCACGAACGACAGCGCAAACTGCGCGACCACGAGCACCCGGCCCGTCCGCATCCGCGTCGTAGCCGTACGTGACCCGGAGCGATTCAGTGCGGGCAGCACCGCAATCTGTGACGCCTGCCACGCCGGCATCGAACCAAACAGCAGCGTCGTGACGATCGTGGACACGAGCGCAAACGCAAGCACGTGGCTGTCCGCGACGAGTTGCATCGACAACGGTCCGAAATATTCGGGCAGCAATCCGACCAGCGCGTTCCCGCCTCTGATCGCCAGTACCACGCCCAGTGTTGCCCCGAGCAGTGCGATCGCCGTGCTTTCGGTGAGCAACTGACGAACGATTCGGCTGCGACGCGCGCCCAGAGCCAGGCGCATCCCGAGCTCATGTTGCCGCGTCGCGTTGCGCGCGAGCGAGGAGACCGGCGAGATTGACGCAGGCAATCAACATCAGCACGCCGACTGCAACCATCAGCAGCCGAAGTGGAGTCGAGAACTGCGCGCGGAGGTCGGTGATTCCGGTGGCTGCCGATGTGACGTACGCGCGCTGCAGGTAGCGCGCCCGGAATCGTTCGGTTGTCTTGTTCGCCTCGACGAACCGGGCGAGCATCGGGTCGAGTTGATGCTGTGCGAGTCGAGCGTCCACGCCCGGTTTCAGTCGTGCGATCAGCGGCGTCGTGGACCAGTTGCCGGGTTGCATGAACTCGGACGTGTCGAGCGGCAGTGTGACGTCCATCGTCCAGCCGACGAGGATGCCGCGGAACTCAGGCGGGGTCACACCGACGATCGTGTACGGCTGCTTGTCGACAGTGATCGAGGTCCCGATCGACGTCGGCCGAGCCGGCAAAGCGACGCTGCCAGAGCGCGTAGCTGATGACGGCAACCGGCGGTGCACCCGCCTCGGGGCGATCGGCAGCGGTGAACGTGCGGCCCAGGCGTGCCTGAACGCCGAGCATCGCATGGTAGTTGGTGGTGACGCGCTGGCCAGTGAGCGGATCGAGGCTGCCGTGAATGCCAACCTTGTAGACGTCGTGCCTGACGAGCATCGTGTCGGAAAACAGATCCGTGCGCGACGACACGTTTTGAAACCACGGGTAGTTCGACGATCCCGAATGCATGTCGCCGCGCTCGCCGGCGGTGGTGACGTGCACGAGCTCGTGCACGTTGCGCACGGGAAGACGTTTGAGCAGCAGCAGATCCAGGAGACCAAAGATCGCCGTACTGGCGCCGATGCCGACGGCGAGAGAGAGGACTGCGGCGGCCGTGAAACCCGGCGAGCGCCGCATCGTTCGAACGGCGTAGCGCAAGTCGGCACCAAGATCGTCGACGACCGCAAGACCGCGCGCCTCTCGACCGGCCTCCTTCCAGCGGATGACATCGCCGAACTCCCGGCGCGCGTGTCGTTCCGCATCCGCGCGCGACATCCCCTGCGATTCGAGGTCCGCCGCGCGAGTCTCCAGGTGGAACCGCATCTCGCGGTCCATGTCGTGCTCCATGCGCGAGCGCCCGAGCCACGCGCGCAGGAATGAGCTGAGCGACGCTAGCGTTTTCGAACCCACGTCGGCCTCACAGATTCGCTTGGTGCGGTTTTCAGCACCAGTCCGATGGCGCCGGACAACCGCTCCCAGTAGTCGGTCTCCTCGCGCAGCCGTCTTCGCCCGGCGGCGGTCAGCGAGTAGAACTTGGCTTGCCGCTTGTTGTCGGACTCGCCCCACTCGAATGTGACGAGTCCCTGATGTTCGAGGCGATACAGGGCGGGGTACAGAGAGCCTTGCGGAATCTGCAGTGTGTCGTTGGAGATTTGCTGGAGCCTTAGCAGCACGCCGTAACCGTGCAACGGTCCAAGCGAGATCGCTTTGAGGATGAGAAGGTCGAGTGTGCCTTGCAACAGCTCCGTCGATCGGGAGGTCATCGGCTCTCCTAGAATGCCTAGGAGCCTACGCGCCTTCTCCTAGTGTGTCAAGGAGAGCGCCGCCGACGAGCTCGTGGCAGCCTCGCACTCGCGCAAATTTCACCGCACAGGAGGCATCAGCGGTAGACTGAACGGACGCATGGCGGGCGACATTTCTCGGCCCGCTGACGGAGAGCACATGAAACGTCTCATTCTCGGGAGCCTGACGGCGATGGCCGTCATCGCAGTTCTTGCAACCACTGGTGTGTCCGGTCAGGGAAAGGTTGACTCGCCCGGCGTTATGGCCGCCGATGGCAGCGTTCCGGCGCTCGGCAGCTTCAAGGTGCCGAAGACGCCGTGGGGCGAACCCGATCTGCAGGGCACCTACAACGCCAACGATCTGCAGGGCATTCCGATGCAGCGTGCGCAGACGGTCGGCACGCGGTATCAGCTGAACGACGATGAATTCAAGCAGCGCGTTGCGCAGCGCGACCAGAACGTCGCCAACGACAACAGCGATGAGTTCTCGCTGGAGCGCGCAGAGGAGTTCGAGAAGAGGTTTGGCACCGTCGGTGGCGCCGTCTCGCCACCGCCGCACTGGCTCGAGCGCGCGCGAAGCGTCAGCCGCGTGTCTTCCTACGTCATCGATCCTCCGGATGGGCGCATTCCGGCATTGACTCCGGCCGCACAGGCCGCGGCAGAGAAGCGTCAGCAGGCGCAGGCCGCCCGCCGCAAGCAACTGAACGGCATCGAGGCCGACTGGACGACGGATCGCAGCAACTACGACCGCTGCATCAGCACCGGGGTCCTGAATTCGATCACTCCAAAGATCTACAACTCGGGCAGCCGCATCGTGCAGGGACCAGGCTGGCTTGCGTTTCAGAACGAGATGATCCACGAGACGCGCGTCATCCCGACGGACGGCCGCAACCAGGTGGGCTCGGGTGTCCAGAACTGGATGGGCACGTCAGTCGGTCACTGGGAAGGCGATGTGCTCGTCGTCGAGACACGCAACATCAAGCCCGAGTCGCCGATCAACGGTCAGCCGCTGTCGGACCAGGGTGTCCTGACCGAACGGTTCACGCTCGCTGACCCGAACACGCTCGACTACCGGATGACGATCAACGACCCGAAGGTCTACGCTGCGCCGTGGACGCTGCGCTTGCCGATCCCCCGTGAAGATACCTACGGCTACTTTGAGTACGGATGCCACGAGGGGAATTACGCGATGCCGAATCTCCTCGCGGGTTCGCGCGCGGAAGAGAAGCGGCGCGCAGAGGCAGCCGCCCGCGGGGAGAAGATCCCCGAGTACGTCGAGCCGGCGCGCGGCGGTGGTGCAGGTCGCGGTGGCGCGGCTGGTGGCGGCCGCGGCAACAACTAAGCGTGTGACACGTGGAGGCGGGCCTTTGGACCCGCCTCTCGCGACGCCCCGCTAGTCTCTCGATTCGGGCTCCTCTTTCCCGCCGCCCGCCATCTCCAGCCAATCCAATTCCTCTTCCATCTGGTGAAACGCATCGTCGCCGATCTCGTCGTTGGCGCGCATGTCGATAACCGCCTGGCGCGCGGCCTGAAGGGCGCCGCGATGGATATCGCTGTGCGCGGCATGCCGTCCATCACCGTTCCGATTCGCATCAGCCGGAGCGAGATGTGCGGTGAACTCCTCGCGGACGGCGTCGGCGACCGGCGACCGATCGCGCTCGAAGCTCGTGAGCCCGGCGCTCAGCGCACGCGCACGTGCCGACGCGAGTTCGCGGCCAACGGGGTCATCGTCCTGCAGATTGAGCGCGCGCAACAGCGCCTTGAGCGTCAGTCCCTGAATCACCAGCGTCCCGACCACCACTGAGAACGCCGTCAGCACAATCAAATCGCGAAACGGAAACGCTCCTGGTAGCGCCAGCGCGGCAGCGAGCGAGACGATGCCACGCATGCCGGCCCACGAGATCACCAGTCCACTGCCGACAGTCGGCCGTAGCATCGGACGCGGTGGATTGAAACCGTGTCGTCGGTCGCGCCATCTGATGACGGCGTTGAACGACATGTGCCAGGCAATGCGGACGACGATCACCGTCACGAGTACCGCACCGGCGACGAAGAAGTATCGGCCGCGAAGTCCGGGCTCGATGCGATCGATGATCGGGCGGATCTGCAAGCCGATGAAGATGAAGGCGAGGATGTTCAGCAGGAACACCGCCGATTCCCACACGGCGTACGACGGGATGCGAATCCGAGCGGGCGTGCGTTCGGGCGCGCTGCGCGCGACCGTCACCGCATAACACACCATGGTGAGGACGGCGGACAGACCAATCCGATCGGCGAAGATCCACACGCCGAAAGTGGTGGCGAACTGCAGGATGATCGCGGTCGGTACGTGCTGCACCCGATCGATCAGGCGCAGGAACAACCAGCCAAGCGCTGGCCCTGCGACGACGCTGCCGGCGACGGCGAACAGGAATGTGGGCGCGACCGCCTGAATGGAGAAGCCATTGACGGCGACCGCGCCTACCGCGAGTCGATAGATCAGCAACGCGCTCGCGTCGTTCAGCAGGCTCTCGCCTTCGAGGATCGTCAGCAGACGCTGAGGCGGTCGCAATCCGCGAAGCACCGCCGTTGCCGCGGCGGCGTCAGGTGGAGCGACGATGGCGCCGAGCGCGATCGCCGGCGCCCATGACATCGCAGGTATCAGCGTATGTACGACGACAGCCACGGCGATCGTCGTGAGCCCGACTGCAAAGACGACGAGGCTGAGGACGGGCGCCCAGTTGTCTCTGAGATCTCGTGGCGATGCGTCGTACGCGGCATCGAGCAGCACTGGCGCGATGAAGATTGCCAACGCAAGCTCGGGAGGGACGATGAGCGTGGGCGCGCCCGGGAGAAAAGCGAGCAGCGCACCGCCCAGCGCGAGGAAGACTGGATAGGGTGCGCCGACGCGCCGTGCCGCCGCTGCCACGAGAACGGCCGCGAGGACGAGACCGATGAGTCCTTCGAGTTCCCTCATGATGCCGATGAAACCGCGACAGGCCTGGCGCTTTTCCGAGTGGCTACTTGCCGAGCGTGTAGCTCTGTGACGTCTTGACCTTGACAGTGGGTGTGCTGGTCGAGGCCGATGGGACGACCAACATCCAGAGCATCAGTCCGACTCCAGCCGTCAGCACGACGCCGACAACAGTGAAGCCGTACGCCCACAACACTCGCGCCCACGGCCAGGTGAACGGATTGCGCCAGTCACGACTGAACGAGTCGTGCAGCAGACGCAGGAAGTCGTCTGTGATCGGCTTCGGCTCGACCGCGCTCCACAGCTCCCAGAGAAACCACAGGGCGACGCCAATCAGCATCAGGCCGCACAGTGAGGTAAACGCGGCGTCCAGTGCGCCCCCTCGATACACCATCCGCTCGCACGGGAGCGCAACCGGGGGAGGCGCGTAGCAGTTGGTGAGATCTGCGACGACGACGATGCGGTTCGGAGTCGTGGCGATGAGAGCGCCGCCGAGCCCGAGCGTGACGCACACGATCATGCCCATCCAGAGCTCCCAGATCGCCAGATGGATCCAGGCATTTCTGGAGTTGGGCGGAATCGTCAGTGCCTGTCGGCCCCACGGCCGCATGTCAGGTCACACCTGCCATCGTTGGCGCCTCTCGTTCCACGTCGGCGTGGTCTTCACCGGCGTTGGGTCTTCAATGGTAATCACTTTGTTCGCTCCGCGATCGCCCCAGGGCGGCGGTGGGCCATCGCCCACGCGAATCGTGATCACAGGGAAGGGTGGCGTCTCGTCCGGCCACGGTGTCTGACAGTCGGTGACGACAACGAGGAGATCGACCGGGCCGCTCCTGCGTTCAGTGAACCAGCGAAGGCCGGCGCCGATGTCTGTGCCGCCCCCGCCGTACAACTCCACCTGCGAGGCGTTGAACGCTCTCTTCACGTTGTGTACGGCTGCGTCGCAGCAGGCCACGACGACATCGGTGCCGTAACCCAGCTGACGCGTAAGTCCTCCGAGTTCAGCAATCGCTCTCGCCAGTTGTGTGTCCTGCATCGAGCTCGAGGTGTCGATCAGAAAGCCGGGCCTCGGACGCGGCTGGTGAAATGACGACATGATGAACTCGCCGTACGCGGCTTGCCGCCGATGCGGCCGGCTGTATGTGCGGTCGTATCGTCCGAGCGTGCTCTCGCGCAGCGCCTTGCGCACGGCGTGCCGGATGGTGGCCATGTAGTCCACCTTCGGCGTCAGGACGGTGTTCGCCCATCGGCGCCAGCCCAGTGGGGCATCGCCGGCATCGCCCGAGCGATCGAGGATCTGCTGAGCGACGTCGCGCCGTACGAGCTCCGCCTTGACTGGATCCACTCCCGGCACGCCACCCGCGCCGCCGTCGTCGGCGGGCAGCTCCCACGGTCGTCGTTCGCCGTGCGCGCCAGAGCCGCAGTCGGTGTCCGATTGTGGCGAAGGGTCTGACCCCTCCACATGCAAATGGCGGTAGTAAGTCTCGGCGTTCTCGCCGGTGTTCAGTCCGAACGTACCCGGCAGCGGAGGGTCGTCAGGAAGCGGCAGCCCTTCGCCCACGAGGTCGTCGTTGATCTCACAGTCGGTGGCCGTGTTCCAGAGCGTGACGTCCTTCGCGGCTGACGCCTGCTTGCGAGCTTCGTGCTCTCGGAGCAGGTGACTGACCTCGTGAATCAGCACCGCGGCGTTCTCTTCGACGCTGTGCGCCGCGAGCCAGGCGTCGTTGTAGTAGAGACGCCAGTGTGTATCGACTGCCATGCTCGCGATCTGATCCGTCTTGACGGGAATCAGGCTGAATAGCGCGGGCGCGAAGTAGGCGCGTTGATACGAGGCGCGCACTCGCGCGGCCGCGAGCGCGCGCGAGTAGCCCCCGCCGCGCCGATCCATTCCGCGAATCAATTCGGTGAGCTTGCTGAGCACGGATTACTCTCGTGGAATGACCTTCGCCACCTGCATCAGCTCGTAGAACGGCCGACACTCATCCGGCAACTTGATCGCCCCTTCAGGGCGATTGCGTTTGTCGCACAGCGTGCGTGCCGCAGCGGTCGGGATGTCCGCGTTCTTCCGACTGGCCACGCCGAGCGCGATCATCGCTGACTGCCACCGTTCCGGCGTCTTGTTGTTCAAGACCGCACCGACGAGCGCGTAGCACACCGCGTATGCACGATCGGTTCGGTCGGGCAATACAAGAGCGCGGGGGTCCTTCAGGATGTCCTCAGGATCCGGCAGATTGAGCGTCTCGCGATACTCGAGAAAGGGGAGCGCCTGATCGCCGACGAGTCCCGCGAGCGCGGCGCCTTGCAGCACACGATTGCCGGGAGACACGGCTTCGATCGCGGCAAGCAGTCGTGACGCGAGATACCAGGTGCGACCCGATGGCCATGGACCACTGCGTCGCGCCGGATCGTCAGGTGGCGCCAGCCACGAATCACGTCCCGCTGCTCTGACATACGCCGCGATCAACGCACGCTGTCGATGATGGTGCGTCCGCAGGTAGTCATCCGACAGCACTGGCAGGTTGGTCGGAGCAGGGAAGTCGCTCACCATCATGTCGCACCACGTCTCGTGGTCCATGGGGAACTCGCCATGCCACAGACGATTCGCCATCGGCGCCTGGATCTCTTGTCCCCCGGCTGCCCATTCAACGGCGTTGCTTGCGCACAAATAGACCACGCCCCCTTTGCCCGGCTCGTAATCTGGCAACTGCAACTCACCGCATACGTTCTCGGTCAGCAGCCGCAGCATCGCTGCCTGCGTCGTCGGAGGAACTGTTGTGAGCTCGTCGAGAAAGATGATGACGAGATAGCCCTCCTCGGCAAGGCGCTTCGCATCGCGTGCCCACGCCATCGGCAGCAGTCGCACGCCGTCAGGCGTCGACACTGGAAAGCCGCCGAAGTCCTGCGGCTCGCGGATCGAGCCCACGAGGATGAAGACCTTGCACTTGATGCCGGCGCGGGTGAATCCCGCCTCGAGGCTCTTGGTGAATTCAGTCTTGCCGACACCGGGAAAACCGGTGATGTGCATCGGAATGCGCGCCTGCAGACCGATGGCGATCAGCTGAACGAAGTGTGAGAAGTCCATCTCGTGGCGTTCGATCGTTAGACACCACGAAATGGAAAAAGTATACTAGCGCTGTCGGACCTGAATCGACGAAATACAGTCGTCCCAGTCAGCGCCGGCGCCACCGCAGCCCGGCAGATCGTCGAGGTCTGGTTGGTTGCCAATCAGGACCCGGCTATCCCTCGATAGTTCGTATCCTGATAAACCACCACCGTGGTTCCAGGCACCATCCGTTCCACCAGTTGTCGAGGTCAGGTTCTTGCCGGTGTGGACGGATTAATGAGCGATGCCCCCGGGATCCTCCTGCGGGTCTCGCTGTCAGACAACGCCATCGCCAGGACGCGTCTACCGAGGAACGCGTGCTCGCGTGCGAGATGTTCGGCGCGCGTGCCCTGTCTGGTCTGAATCGCATCGATAATGCTGCGGTGATGCTGCTTTGCGATGGCGAGCGCTTCGTCTGCGTCGGCGAGGCCTGACGTGGGGAATACCATCGCGCTCGGTGACGCAAACGGCAGTGACACGGCCTGCTCGAACGCCCGCTTCACCATTACACTCTTCGCGAGGTCGATCATCGCAAGGTGGAACGCTTCGTTGAGATCCATGTAGTGCGCGAATGAGTCGAGCGTGAGACGTTCGAGGCGATCCATCTCGCCACCGAGACGACGCAAGGTTTCGACCTCTGACACATCGACGAGCCGCTCCGCTGCAAGGCGCGCCGCCGTGCCTTCAATCACGCCGCGAATCTCTATTGCATCCAGGGCTTCTGCCGCGCTGTATCCGCGCACGGTGAATCCGCCGCTCGCGCTGATGTCGAGCAGACCCATGTGCGCGAGCCGTTCGAGTGCGAGTCGAATGGGCGTCCGCGAGACACCGAGTCGCGCCACGAGCGGCAGCTCGGACATCCGCTCGCCGGGAGCGAACTCGCCGCGCATCAGCGATTCGCGCAGGCTGAACAGGGCGCGCGCCGCGTGGGAGGCGACGTCCGAGGAGCTCGGGCGAGCGACGGGGCCGGATGCCAGCAGCTCAGACGGATTCGACATGTGAGAGTCCCCTCAATTCACCCCATTGGATCGAGCTTGGTGGAGTACCGAATCGCCTGAAATTCTCGCGGAAATCAGACCAGGTTTTTGGATCCGAGCCCTCCGCCGCGTGTGGCTGCATGCAAGAGTGGGCCGCGGAGGGACATTGGTATCATAAATCACGACGAATTCCTTGACATTCTCGCTCCACGCCGCATAATTTTCTGCGCCCTGTATGCAAGTGCCCTTAAATAGGTAGTGCCGGAGTCTGACGTGGCAACGCGGCCGCGATGCCGCTCTTGTCCATAACTTGAAGGGAAAGACGCGCTGTATGCGAACAGTAGTGAAGTGTTTGACGCTCCTCGTTGTTCTCCTGCTTCCGGCATCCGTATTTGCCCAGGCGTCCCTCACGGGAACCGTCCGTGACGCGTCCGGCGGCGTGCTGCCAGGCGTGACGGTCGAAGCTGCGAGCCCTGCGCTCATCGAGAAAGTCCGCACGGCTGTCACCGACGACACCGGCCAGTACCGCATCGTCGACCTGCGGCCTGGCACCTACACGCTGACGTTCACGCTGCCCGGCTTCAACACCGTCAAGCGCGAGGGCATCGAGCTCACCGGCTCGCAGACGCTGACCATCCCCATCGACATGCGGGTCGGCGGCCTCGAGGAAACGATCACCGTCACGGGCGAGTCGCCGGTCGTGGACGTGCAGAACGCCCGTCGCGAGATCGTTCTCGACAGCGAGACCATTCAGACGATTCCTGCGACGCGCGCCGCCGGCGCGCTGCTCAACGCCACGCCCGGCATCATTCGTCGGCGACACCGGCGTCGCGATGTCGCCGACGATGACCTCGTTCAACGCGCGCTCGAGCACGATCAACTCGACGTCCGTCGCCGGCGAAGGCCGCTATGCGATCAACGGCTTCCCGTTGACGGCGGCGCGCAGCGGCGGCTTCTCGTCGTACGTCTACGACACCGTCAACGCCGAGGAAGTCGCCATCACCGTCGGCGGCGGCCTCGGAGAGAGCGACATCGGCGGGCCGGTGATGAACATCGTCCCGCGCTCGGGCGGCAACAACTTCTCCGGCAGCGCGTTCTTCAGCAACGCCGGCGAGTGGTCGAGCGGCGACAACCTGACGACGAGATCCAGGCGCTCAACCCGAACCTGCGGCCGAACCCCGGCGTCGTCAACGCGTACGACTGGAGCGCCTCGCTCGGCGGTCCGATCAAGCGCGATCGACTCTGGTTCTACGGCAGCTACCGCGACCTGAGCACGGCAGATGCCGATGGAAGGCATTCTCGCCAACGCCAACGCGGGCGACCCGGCGCGCTGGGACTGGGTCGGCTCGCCGATCGAAGCGCGTCTGTGCAGGACCGCACGATGTCATCGGCCGCATGACGGGGCAGTTCGGGAAGCACCGCGTCCGCGTTCAACTCCGAGTACCAGCATCGCTGCGAGGGCACGCCGCTCACGCGTCGACGCCGAGGGCTGCCACAATCGCGGCGAGGACTGGATCGGTCTCGGCAACAACCCGGCGCCGACGCAGATGTCGCCGGAAGCCACGTCCACCGCGGGCCGCGGCTACTTCGACGTGCCGTTCTACGTGAACCAGGGCACCTGGACGATGGCGGCGTCGAACCAGCTGCTGTTCGAAGCTGGCTACACGGCGTTCCGCTATCAGCCGATCTTCGGCCATCCAGCGCCGGACGCCATCACCAACCTGATTCCGGTCACCGAACAGTCGAACGCGGTCAACCCGGCGACCGGCCTGCCGTACGCGCCGGTGGCGAACTACCGCTATCGCGGCGTCGAGAGCTGGGGCCCTGCGACCGGCAAGACCGATGACTATCGGCGTCGGCGGCGTACGTGACCGGCGCGCACAACATGAAGGTCGGCTACCAGTACCGGCAGCTCGACCTGCTCGACAAGGACGTCGCGAACGAGCACGCAGCTTGGCTACCGCTTCAACCAGGGCCTGCCGAACGCCGTCAGCTACTACCTGCCCGACTTCGGCCGCCGCACGATCACGAAGACGCACGGCATCTTCGTGCAGGACAGCTGGACGCACGGCCGTCTCACGCTGCAGGGCGCGCTGCGTTGGGACCGCGCGTCGAGCTACGCGCCGGTCGGAACTGAACGGCACGACGCAACACGTCGTTCCTCAATCCCCAGCCGATCACGATTCCAGCGCACACCGGGCGTGGACGCGTACAACGACCTCACGCCGCGCGTTGGTGTCGCGTATGACGTCTTCGGCAACGGGCAAAACGGCGGTGAAGTTCAACTTCGGCAAGTACCTGGCGTACGCGGCGAACGATTCACCGTATACGTCGACGAACCCCGGCGCCACCGTTGTCCGCAACGTCCCGAATCGCGGCTGGAACGCAACGATCGCGACCGGCGGCAATGGCGACCTGTCGTCGATGCGACCTGCTGAACCCCTACGCCAACGGCGACTGCGCGGCCGCCACTGGCACCGCGCCGAACTTCGGCAAGCTGGGCGCCGCGACGCAGGTCGATCCCGGCGTGCTGAGCGGATGGGGCGTGCGACCGGGCGACACGCAGTACGACCGTCACCGTGCAGCAGGAGATCATGCCGCGCGTGTCGGCGGAGTTCAGCTACACGCACCGATCGTTCCACGGCTTCTTCGTCACCGACGACCTGACCCGCCGCGGCAACATCAACTCGTTCTACGAGACCTACACGCTGACGGCGCCGCAGGATTCGCGGCTGGCTGATGGCGGCGGCTATCCGGTCACGGTGTACGTCCCGACGGCGGCCGCGAACGCGGTCGCTCCGCAGCGCTTCCTGATGAAGGAGATCGGACCTCGGCGCCGAGCGCGCCAGCGCGTGGGATGGTTTCGACGTGACGGTGAACGCGCGCTTGCGCAACGGCCTGACCGCGCAGGTCGGGCACGAGCACGGGTCGAGGCCACGTCAACACCTGCGCCGTGGACGACGCTGTACAACCAAGTGAACGCAGCACCGGTGCGACTCGCGGTCCCGACCCGCGCGGCTGCGACGACGTCGAGCCGTGGCAGACGACGTTCGCGCGGTCTGGCGAGCTACACGATTCCGAAGATCGACGTGCTGGTCAGCGCCGTGCTGCGCTCGCAGCCATCGCAGCTGCTCGGCGGGACGCCGGCAACCTCGGCGCACGTGGCAGGTGCCGAACTCCGTGATCGCCGCGGCGCTGGGTCATCTGCCGCCGGGAGCGACGCGCGACGGGACGACCACCATCCCGCTCGTGCACAACGACACCGCATCTACGCCGATGAGCGCCGGACGCAGGTCGACATGCGCTTCGCGAAGATCGTCCGGTTCGGCCGCACGCGCACCGACATCGGTGTGGACCTGAACAATGTGTTCAACACGAACTACGCGACGGCTTCAACACCACCTACATCTACAACACGGACAACGCTCCGCGGCCGAGCGGCTGGGGCACGCCGACCAGCATCTACAATCCGCGGTTCGTGCGGCTGAACTTCACGGTGAACTACTAACTGCAACTGAGCGTCAATTCCCAACCTCCAACTCCAACTCCCAAAATTGGGAGTTGGAGATTGGGCGTTGGGAGTTGACCGGTGTTCCAAAACGAAAAGGCCGGGAGAGATCCTGGCCCTTTCGTTTGTGAGTGCCGCGCCGTCGTCTACGCGATCCGGTCGCCCGGCTCGCGTCCTGCGAAGAACGCGTCGAGATTGTCGAGCGCGCGGAAGCCCATCGCATCGCGCGTTTCGCTCGTCGCGCTGCCGATGTGGGGCATGAGAAACGTGTTGGACAATGCGGTCAACCGAGGATCGACGTTGGGCTCGTTGTTGTAGGCGTCGATTCCGGCCGCGCGTAGTTTTCCCGACCTCAGCACGTCCACAAGGGCATCATCGTCCACGAGCGCACCGCGAGCGGCGTTGACCAGGATGGCGCCGTCAGGTAGCCGCGCGAACCGTTGTGCGTTCATCACCCCCCGTGTGTCGGGAGTGACGTTGCAGTGCAGGCTGAGGAAGTCGCAATGAGGAAGCATCTCCTCGAACGTCTGGTGATAGACGCCCTCGTCTGAGCCCTCGAGCCGGCGGAGGTCGTGATAGTGAATCCGCATATCGAACCCGCGCGCACGCCGCGCCACGACGCGACCCACTCGACCCATCCCGAGGATGCCCAACCGTTTGCCCGTGACCTGTGTGCCCACCATGAACGCAGGGCTCCAGTCTTTCCACAGCCGCTCACGCACCAGCCTTTCACCCTCGCCGGCACGGCGAGCCGCACCGATCATCAGCATCATCGTCAGTTCGGCGGTCGCATCGGACAACACGTCTGGCGTATTCGTCACCACGATCCCTCTGGCGCGGGCAGCGTTCACGTCGACGTGGTCGTAGCCGACTGAGAAATTGGCGATGATCCTGACGTCCGCTGGCAGGCGCTCGAGAACCTGCGCGGTGAAATGCTCCGTGTGACACGGAAGGATCGCCTGAGCGCCGCGCGAGCGTTCGATGAGCTCGTCGTGCGAGTAGAGCCGATCATCAGGATTCAGGCGCGCGGCGTAATCGCGACGCAGGCGAGCCTCCACGGCATCGGGAAGCTTGCGGGTGACGAGGACGGTTGGTTGTGAACTCATGTTGAATTCGGATGGCGACTCGGGAGAGAGTCTACGCGACTTCTTTGATGGCTCGGGGAGCTGAGTCGGACTGAGTCATATGGGGAGGATCTCGATGTCGCGATATGCCAGGTGGATCGTCTGCAGCGTGATGATGATGGCAGTGGGAACGGTGAGCGCCTCGGCGCAGGAGGCATGCGACCGCGCATGTTTGCGCACGATGCTCGATCAGTACTTGAACGCCGTGATCAAGCACGATCCAGCAGCTGCCCCGCTCGTGGTCGGATTCCGGCAGACCGAGAACGCCATCAATGTGCGGCCAGGCAATGGCGTCTGGAAGACGGTCACCGGCCTCGGCGCCGTGCAGCGTCGGTATCTCGATCCAGTCAGCGGCCAGGCGGCGTACTACGGCACGGTGGAGGAGAGTGGCGGCACCGCGATCGTGACCGTCCGTGTGCGCGTTGAAGGCCGTCGACTGACCGAAGCAGAGTGGTACCTCGCGCGGGCCGACGATCCCGGCTTGAACGGCCCGCGTCAGCCGGGGAGACCTCCGGCCAATCTTCACAACCCGGACTATCTGTCGAAGAACCCGCCGCCCGATCGCGTCGTCCCGGTGAACGAGCGGTCGGATCGCGCCACGCTCGTCCGCATCGTCAACAGCTACTTCGATGCGATCACGTCGCATGACAACTCGGTTGCGATGACGCATCCGGGCTGCGGACGCGTCGAGAACGGATCGCCGGCACCAGCAGGCCGCTTCTTGCCGCCGAACGCGCCCGCGAATCCTCCGGCAGGGCAGGCCGCGCCACCCGCGAACGCAAACAACGACTGCGTCTCGGGGCTGGCCAACTTCAACCTGTCGATGGTCGTTGCGCGAAGGATTCCGGTGGTGGACGAAGAGGCGCAGGTGGCACTCGGCTACGCTGTGTTCATTCGCCGGCCGGGATCGCCGACCCCGCGAAACGTGTTCAGCGAGTGGTTCGTGATCGACGAGGCGAAGATTCGGACGATCTACACGGCCATGTTCTATCCATCACCGGAGCTCGCCGTTCCCAACTGGCCGCCGTACGACGGCAACTGGCCGCTGCCGGCGACCATCGTGCCCGCTGCGGCACAGCCCCGACAGCCGTAGTCACTCGCCGACTCACAGGAGATCGCTGAGCGCACCATGAGAATCTATCGATTCGTCACTCGCGTACCCGGCGGACTGATGGTCGTGCCGCTCTTCATCGGCATGGTCATCAACACCTTCTTCCCGAGGTTGCTGCAGATTGGCGGCTTCACGCAGGCGCTGAGCGGAGTGGGCTATCCGACCGTGCTCGGGATGTATCTCTTCACGGTCGGCACGAAGATGACAGTGCGTGCAGCGCCGCGGATGCTGCTGCGCGGGTTCGGTCTTCTCACCGCCAAGGTCGGCACCGCCACGCTCTTCGCGCTGGCCGTCGCGCACCTGTTCGAGGGCAGCATCCTGGGACTGAGTACCCTCGCGGTGATGGTTGCCATGAGCGACACCAATGGCGGCATGTTCCTCGCCCTGACAGGCGTAATGGGTGACAAGGATGATTCCGGCACCTATGTGGTGCAGAGCATCGAAACCGGACCGTTTCTGACGATGCTGATCTTCGTGGGGACGGGCCTGGCAGTGATTCCATGGCTGACGATGGTGTCAGTGATCGCACCGATCGTGGTCGGCGCGATCCTCGGAAATCTCGACGATGAGTTGAAAGAGTTCTTCGCGTCGCACGAGCCGATCATCGTTCCGTTCATGGCGTTTACGCTGGGACAGACAATCAATCTGACGTCGGTCGTGACTGCAGGGCTTCCGGGTGTGGTCCTCGGCCTGACCGTGGTGATAGTGACGGGTGCTGTGTGCATCGCGATTGATCGGCTGCTCGGCGGTTCGGGTGTGGCGGGTGCGGCGGCGTCGAGCACGGCTGGGAACTCGGCGGCGGTGCCGCAAGCGGTGGCGTTAGCTGACACCTCGTTTGCACCAGTAGCCGCTGCAGCGACGATTCAGGTCACCGCTTCGGTGATTGTGACCGCCATCCTGACACCGTTATTGACTGCGTGGTGGTATCGCCGCGTGTCGCGCACGCGCGCCGCGGCGGTTGCGGAAACGCCGCAATCAATTCTCTGAGGGTTGTTCTGCGGGCAGAACAGCCAGTCTTCAGCGGCGAGCGGCCGCCGCCTGATTGGCGACAAGAAGGAAGTCTTTCGATCGTGCCTGGCGCTCGAGCGCCTCGAGCCGCGAACGGCCCTGCGCAACCTGGCCCGACGCGATCTCCACTTCGCCCAGCGCCATATCGGCGTCGAACTCGACTGCCAGAAAACCTTTCGCATCGGCGCGGATCTTGCGCAGTCTGGTTGCGGCAGCGGCGTGCTTGCCGGTCGCGGCCTCCACGCGTGCGGCGGCGATACCGACCTCGAGGTGCCACTGGCGATTGCTTGTCGGCTCGACCAGACCGGAGTGCTTCCTGGATCGTCTTCTCAGCTTCCTGCATCTTGCCCTCCGCAAGCAGCGCCTTCGCGAGCACGGCCAGCGACGCGGCTTCTTCGTCCGCCGCCTTCAACGCGCGGAACTCTGCGGCGGCCTGACGGAGTAGCTTCTGCGCCTCGGCAGAGCGTCTCTCATGCAGGCTCAGCGTTCCGATGAAGTTGTGCACGCGAGCGATGCCCTGCTTTTCACCAACGGCCTCGAGCAGGGCGAGTGCGTCTTCGTACGTCTTTCGTGCCTCTGGCAGCCGTGCCTGCGCGGCCTGCACCATGCCGATGCTCGCGAGCGTGCGTGCAACCGCACTCCTATCCTCGAGCGATCGACGAAGCGACAACGCCTGGTCGTAGGACGTGCGCGAGGTCGAGAGACTTCCTTGCAGCCGCTGCATCTCGCCCAGGTTGAACCACGCCATCGCGACGCTCCGTTTGTCGCCGATCTCCTCTGCGGTCCGACGCGTTTCCTCGTACAGCTTCATGGCTCCACTGAGGTCGCCTTCGTCCGACATGAGATTGGCGAGGTTGTTCAACGTCTCCGCCATACCGGCCTTCTCGCCGATCTCGCGGCGAATGGCGAGCGCTTCGAGGTAGTTCTTCTTCGCGCCGGCGAGATCGCCCTGCACGCGCAGACCGATCGCCATGTTGTTCAGGATGAGCGCGACCGCGCTTCTGTCGCCGATCTCGCGAGAGATGGCGAGCGACTCCTGATACGTCGTCAGCGCGGCTGCAAGCGAGCCTTGCTGCCTGAGCACATTCGCGATGTTGTTCAGCAGACCCGCGGTTGTGCTCTGGTCCCCGATCTCCCGGGCGACAGCGAGTCCGCGTTCGTACATCTGTCTGGCCGCCGCGAGATCTCCCTGCGACCGCAACGAGATGCCCGCTGCGCGGAGCGCGCGACTCTCGCCCCCGCGATCGCCAGCAGACGCGTAGATCTCACGTGCTTCGTTGGCAGCCGCGATGGCCTTTGGCGTTTCTCCCAGTTCCTGCCAGGCGTTTCCCTCCAAGAGCAGGGCGCTCGCGACCAGGAGCCGGGCTCCCTGCTGTCCGCCCCTTCGCGACCGCGCGCCCAGCCGCGGCCTGCTGTCGCTTGTAGTCGGACAGCGAACTGGCCGCAGTCGCTTCTGCGCTGTCGATGCGCGGGTCGTCCCTGACCGGAGGCGCGAGCCGGCGCAGTGAATCAATCGTCCCGAGCGCATCTTGTCCCTTGCCTGCCGACGTTTGAGCCGAGGCGAGTTGCAGCCCGTACTCGAGGTTGTCGGGAAAGAAGCTGTAGAGCGCCTGGTAGGTCTTGATCGCCTCTCGCATGCTCGTTCATCGCGTCGTGGTAACGGCCTTCGACCCACATGCGATCTTCGCGGGCGAGACTGGCCGATAGCTCGTACGCACGTTTCGCAGACTGCTGCGCGCGTTCGTCGTAACCGAGGGCGGACCACGCCAGCGCCAGGGCGGAGTGCGCGAGCGGAAGCTTCGGGTCGGCGTTCACAGCCTGCTCGAGCGAACGCCGGGCGGCTTGCGCGTCGTAGAGACGCAACTGTGCCAGTCCCTCGGCATACATCCGCGCTGCCGCCGGATTCGACGGCAACGAAGCCTCAACGCTCGCGACCTGGGAAGCCGAGAGCTCTGTTACGCCAAGCCGGTTACGCAGACGGCTTCCGATTCTCGAGACGATCCCGAACAGCTCACTCTCGCGGCCGGTCTCGGCAACGGCGGCGACTGTTTCGCCCGCTCGTGCATCCTGCATGCGCACGTCGAAGCGGATCGCTATCGCCGATCACGGTGTACGACCCGAACACCACGACGTCGCTGCCGAGGCTGGTGGTGATGCGCGCCAACGTGTCGGACGCGAAGCTGTCGGCATCGGCGAGTTGGAGGTCGCTCTTCATGCGCGCGACGTTCTCGCCGGGGATCGTTCGCAACTGTTCTCCCGCCGCCAGCTCCGTCGTCAGCATCTCCGCGAGTGCGGTCGAAAGCCACGCGACCGACGCTTCACCAGACAGATTCTTGAACCCGAGGACGGCGACGGCGCGTCGAGCGGTGACTGGTGAAGGAACCGGCCCCGCGGAAATCGTCGCGGCCGGTTCGCGTGTCGCGAACTGGCGGTAGACAAGGCCGCCGCCGATGGCAAGGACGAGGAGCGCTGCAACGCCGATGGCGATCTTCGTCGGGCCCGCGCCACTCGGGAGCATTCTGCGCAGTCTCGAGCGCCGTGAAGACCTCACGCGAATTCTGATAGCGGAGCGCAGGGTCTTTGTCGAGGCAGCGGTGGATGATCGAGCGCAGCGGTCCGGGAACGCGACCGCTCAACTGCGGGACAGGGCGATCGTCCATCACCTTCGAAACCAGTTCGAGGCCCCTGATTCCCCGATACGGTTGACGCCCCGACACCATCTCGTAGAACAACACGCCGAGTGACCAGACGTCGCTGCGCGCATCGGACTGTCCGGTCTTCAGGGTCTCCGGCGCGATATAGGCCAGCGTGCCCGCCACCGTCTCCGGTTCAGCCAGGAGCGAGAAGGACTGCGTGGCGTTCTCGGTTTCGTACCCCGGAAGCCGGTGTGCGAGCCCGAAGTCGAGCACCTTTAGCCGTCCGTCGGTGCCGATAATGACGTTCGCGGCCTTCAGGTCGCGATGCACGATGCCGCGATCGTGCGCGTGCATCAGCGCGTCCGAGATTTGCAGGCCGTAGCGGAACAACGTCTCAGCCGGCAGCCCGCCTGGCACGATCATCGACTCGAGCTGCACGCCCTGGACGTACTCCATGACGATGCACGTCTGGTCGTCGACTTTCGGCGACCTCGTGGATGGTGCAGATGTTGGGGTGATTCAGGGCCGAGGCTGCGCGTGCCTCCTTCAACAGCCGCGCGCGGTTCTGGTCGTCCGTGAGCGCCCTTCAGGAACTTGATGGCCACGCGGCGCCGCAGCATCGTGTCGTAGGCTCGATAGACGACGCCCATGCCGCCGGCTCCGAGCTGCGTCTCGATCTTGTAGTGGCCGAATGAGCTACCAATCATGAATTCCGAGCGGTCCGTCCCGACATCGAACCTCGGCTATTATCACCGGATTGAGGCGATCATTCTGGACGCGAGGCGTCGGGATGCTGCTGGCCGTCGCGTTGAACGGCTGGCCGTGGCTTCGACGCCGTCCTCGGTCCCTCACCGAGCTTCGTCACTCCGCCTCAGTTGGACTCACGCGACGCGGACAGCCATTTTTCCGTGAGGAAGTCATCGATCCTGATTCGCCGCACCCGATGGCGCACGTCGCGTCGATCGCTGAACTGCCGAACGGCCGTCTCGCAGCGGCGTGGTATGCCGGGTCGCGCGAAGGAGCAGGCGACGTCGCCATCTTCTTTTCGACACGCGTCGCCGGCCGAGCTCACGGTGGTCGCCGCCGCGCGCGATCGTGACTCGCGAATCCGCCGCGCGCGACCTGAACCGCTACATCAAGAAGGTCGGCAACTCGGTCGTCTTCGCGGATTCGGCAGGGAAGCTGTGGCTGATCTTCGTAACCGTGTCGATTGGGGGATGGTCGGGCAGCTCGCTGAATCTCACGACCTCCGCCGACGAAGGTGTGACGTGGACGCCGAGCCAGCGGCTGACGCTCGGGCCGTTCTTCAATCTCAGCGAGCTGGTGAAGAACGCGCCCGTCGCGCTCGCCGGTGGCGGGTGGGCCGTGCCGATCTATCACGAGCTTGATCGGCACGTTCCCCGAGGTGCTGTGGCTGCGGGAGACGGCCGGAGAAGTCCAGGCCACCAAAAGCCGGATGAGCGCGGGCTGGTACGGTTACCAGCCTGCGCTCGAACCCGCTCGACGCCCGGCGCGCGCTGGCTGTGCTGCGGGATGACGGCGCGCGAAAACGATGTCCGTCACGCGGACCGAAGATGCAGGTCTGACGTGGTCGCGTCCGCAGCCAGTAGACCTGCCCAATCCTGATGCCGGCCTCGACGCGCTTCGATTGAGAGATGGCCGCCTGCTCGTTGCGTTCAACGACTCGGTGAGCGGCCGCGAGAACCTGCGCCTCGCCCTGTCGGCAGACGAAGGGCGGACGTGGACGCGCGTTGCGACGCTCGCAGACAGAACCTGGAGCCGACTTCTCGTATCCATTCCTGATGCAAGTCGCGCAACGGCGACGTGCATCTCGTCTACACATGGCGGCGCACGTCAATGAAGCACGTCGTCTTCAACACGTCGTGGCTCGACGAGCGCCGGAGCGAGATCGACGCCATGACGCACGACGAGCGCCGCCGCGTTGTTCGCTGCCGCCTGCCCGTGGCTCGCTCTGACGCTCTGTTTTCATCACGTCGCCAGCCGGCGCGGATCGCGCCTGCCGGCTGGGCGCTGATGCTGTGTCTGGCGGGAGCCGCGGCGCTCGCGCTGCTGATGCTGCCGATCGGAGGGGCTCGTGATCGCGCGGTGGGTTGCCGGCCTCAACGCAAATTTCAGTGTCCCGCTGACCGGGTTGCTGGCAGCCGCTCGTCTGGGAGCGCGCGTCTTGGAGCGTCCGATTCTCTCGTCGGCGGAGTGGACGGACGGCCTGGACTGTTCGGTGCACTCGGCGGCCTCGCGCTCTATCCGTTCGCACTCGGTGTCGGCAGCATCGATCCGTACGAGTGGGGCTGGCGCTTCAGTCCGCTGTTCGTCGTGATCGCGAGCGCTGACTGTCGTGGCTGATCTGGAAACAGAACAGGTTCGGATTTCTGTTGTTGCTGGCCGCGGCCGCGTTTCACCTGCGCCTGCTCGAATCGACCAATTACTGGGACTACCTGCTCGACCCCGTCTTCTGCCTTGTCTCGCTCGTCTGGCTGACGGGTGGGTTCGTGACTTCGATGAGGAGCTCCCGGACGAAGAGATACTCGAAGACCTTACCGCCCAACATCTCGACGATCTGAGCCGAAGTGTGACGCGTCGCGATGTCGAGGCGCTCGCCCAGCACCCTCCCGACGCTGACACATGGGCGCGCTCATTGGAACGCGAACCGCGAATATCGGATAACGGGTCGCGAGATCAGCGGCCGTCAGATTCGAATCCAGGGGATACCCGCGCACGTCGGCTCCCGGCAGAAGAAAGCGATGGCCTTCTTCTCGTGCGGCGAAGTTCGTCGGCACCCACACGTGCGGCCGTTCACGAGTGCCTGAACGTCCGCGCCATACGTGCCGCGCGCCCCATCGAAAGGCCTGAAGAAGGCTGCGAAGCTAAGGAATCCGAGTAGCACTGCGACGTTGACGAGAGGCCGCGTCAGTCTGGATACCGCGAGTGCAGTTGAGACGACGAGTCAGGGTCGCCGACAGGAGGACCCAGTAGCCAATCGGGATACAGCGGGCCTGCGCTGTGCTGCAGTTCAAAGGACAGGTGGATCATCAGGAGCACGCCGACACCCGTCACCACGAGGCTTACCGCAAACGCCTGCCTGCTGATGCGCTCCCAGTTGAGGGCACGCAAGCACCGCCAACGCCGGCATCGCGGGCAGGAGATAGCGTTCGTCGCGCTGGCTCGGCAGGCTGAAGACGACGAACAGCAG
This sequence comes from uncultured Acidobacteriota bacterium, assembly GCA_963757735.1. Taxonomy (GTDB): domain Bacteria; phylum Acidobacteriota; class Vicinamibacteria; order Vicinamibacterales; family UBA2999; genus Gp6-AA40. The sequence continues at coordinate 173,898 of CAVWST010000041.1, read as the reverse complement.
TGAGGACCCACATCCACAGCAGCTTTTCTTCGTCGCTCAACTGAGTGCGACGGGTGAAGGAGACGTAGAAGAGCCCGATGACCGGAAACATCAGCAGGCCCGCGTTGATCGGATAGGACACGACGAGCCGCCAGATGCTCGATACTCCCCAGAAGAGGTTCTTCAGGTAGCCACCCTGCGCCGCGAACTTGCCGACGTTTTCCTCGAGAACAAATTTCGTAACGATGGCGCGCGGATCGGGATCGAGCAGAAACCAGAGGCTGAAGATCGCGAGGGCGACGATGCCGAGGATGACGAGTTTGCCGGCATCGCGTGTGAGGAACGTTGAGAACTCGTAGCGACGACGTCGCAGATGCGCCCACGCGAGCCAGAGACCGACTGGCAGCAGCAGCGCGAATGATTTGTACAGCAGCCCGATGCCGGTGAACGCCCCGAGCATGAGCGGCATGACCACGCGCGATTCGAGAATCCTCTGTCTCGATAGGAGCAGCGCGAAGCAGGGAGCAAACAGCCAGAACACCGAGGGGGAGTCGGTGAGAAACGGGCGGCCGTAGCGATACGTGCTGAAGAAGGCAAGAAACGTCAGCATCGCAAGGAAGCCCGTTTCGATGTGCCCGGACAGCTTCCAGCCCAGGACGAACACCATCCCCGCCGTGAGCAGTGTGTAGATCACGCTCGGCCAACGCAGATTCCAGAGAGACCAGTTGGACGCCCACTGCGTCGACGTGATGCCCTGCCAGAACAACAGTGGCGGCTTGGTGTTACGAAAATCCTGCAGCTCTGACTGGAGCGGAAGCCAATGTCCACTCGCCGCGGTCATGCGTGTGATGTGCTCGTAGGGATACTCGTCGCCGTTCTTCGGAATGTGCTGGCTGTCGAGTCCGTAGAAGTAAGTGAACGAATGCGAGTACGGTTGCCAGCCCGTACCATGCCAGGCGCCAACGTGCGCTGCGCGTGTCGCTCAGGTGCGCCATGCCGGTTCGGGCGTCACCATCTGCCTCGCTTTGGCCAGCACTTGCTCGGGAGTGATTTGCTTCAGGCACTGATTGTCGCCATCGCACGGCGACGTGCGGTGGTTATAGGCCGTGAGGCAAGGCGAACATGGGATGCCGAGATGGAAGCAGTGCGAGTTCTTTGACAGCGTGCCGTAGAGGACCGGCGTCTCCGGTCCGAACAGGATGATCGTCGGCACCGGTGTGATCGCAGCGAATTGCCCGGGACCGCCGTCGTTGGTCACGAGCAGCGACGCGCGATGAAAGAGCGCCAGCAGATGCCGTGACCGACTTCGTGTAGCCGGTCAGGTCCACGCAGTGCGGGCTGCGGCAGTGAGCGACGAGGTCCTGGCCGAATGGCTTATCGCCGCCGAGTCCGATGATCGCCACTGCGTGACCGTCGGCGAGGAGACTTGTGCACAGCGCGCGATAGTGTTCGAGCGGCCAGGCACGAATCGGCAGAATGCCGCCGCTCGGTGACACGAGCACCAGGCTCTTGCCTTTGAGTCCGGGAAAGTCGGCGTCCAGCCGCGACGAAGACCTCTTCCAGCTCGGCGGCGGGAAACTGCAGCGGCGCTGGCTGTTCGAGCGGCGGGAGCACGGCATCCTTCGCCACGGGAATCGTTCGTGAGTCGATCGCGTCGGCCAGCCCGACGAACTGTTGCGTCAGGTGCGTGTAGGGGTTGTACATCACCTGGCGATTGATGAACGTGCCCCGGTAGAGCCCTTCCTGCGTGTGGCGGAAGAACCCGACGCGGACAGGCGCGCCAGACAGAAACGAGAAGATGGCGCTGACGCGGGCGAACAGCTCGCAGTCGATGACGACGTCGAAGGCAAGCCGTCGAATGGTGCTCGCCACCTTGAACGCGTCGCCGATCAACTCCGTCACGCGAACGATCGCTGACGGTGAGCACGTTCTCTGGCGGCATCACGCCCAGGAGATCGAGGACCTCACGATTTTTGGCGAACACCAGTGCGTGGAGGGACGCGCCCGGATACTTCCTCTTCAGCCGTGCGAACATCGCGTGCGCGAGGACCAGGCTGCCCATTTCCGACAGGAGGATGATCAGGATCCGGCGCGGCGGTCCACTTGGTCGCGGGGCAGGCAGCAGGCGATCGATGAGGGAAAACAGCGCGCAGATCGGCACCCCGACATATCGATCGATGGCACGCTGGAATGAAATGTCCAATACCCTTTCATGCTATGACACATTCGTGAGTTCTCGGAGGTTACGGAGGAAACGGTTAACCGCGGAGACGAGAGGAGGCTGTGATGACTGCGACGACCGCACCCTGCATCTGTGAGTGTACAACGAGCCCACGCTGTATGTAGCATTTGAGTTGGGCAGAGAAGAGCTGGAAGTTGGCGCATGACGGCGGGGTTCGGTATTGAGCCGGTGGTACAGGACGGTGACGGCGGCGCGATTTGCGCGCGGTCCGAGCGCAGCCTGAGCGAGGGACGGCAGCGCTTCGGGCTCTCGCCGAGTGCTCGAGTGGCGAGCTGTTACGAAGCGGGCCGCGACGGATTCTGGGTGCACCGGGCGCTGACGCGAGCTGGGCGTCAGCCAATCGCGTGGTCGATTCGGCGAGCATCGAGGTGAGCCGGCGGGAGCGCCGCGCCAAGACGGATCGCCTGGACGCTTGCGAAATTGGTGCGCGATGTTGGTCGCGGGCGGTGCTCGGCGAGCAGCGACGTGTGGAGTGTCGTGCACGTCCCGAGCGTCGCGGACGAGGCCGCCCGCCAAGTCTAGTCGGGAGCGGACGGCAGTTGACGGAGGAGCAGACCCGGTTGATCAATCAAATGCGCGGGCTGGCTGGCGACGTGGGGCGCCACGCTGCCCGACGCGTCGGCGCCCTCGGCTGGTGGACGACGGTGTCGTGATTGGGCGGGTGCACCTCGTGCCCCAGGAAGTGCAAGCGCGGCTTGGCGCGCGCGGCGACGCGCCTGGCAGTGCTCGAGACGCAGACTCGCCGAGCTCGACACGCAGCAACAGGCGGCGGTGCGCGCGGCGGCCGCCGGCGACCCCGCGTGCGACAGCTTGGTGCAGCTGAAAGGCGTGGCAACGACGAGCGCCTCCGGTGCTGCTCGACGAGGGGTTGGTGTGGCGGCAGTTTCAGAATCGCCGCCAGATCGGCGGCTTGCTCGGGTTTGCGCCGCACGCCGTTTGAACAGCGGGGAGCACACCCAGCGCGAGCAAGGGATCGATCGCGCCGGGAACGAGCCGGCTGCAGGCGATCAGCATTCAGCTCGCATGGAACTGGGTTCAGCTGGCAACCGACGAGCGCGCTTGACGGCGTGGTATCGCGGAGAAGCGCGGTTGGGCCGCGCGACGCGCGGCCCACCCGCTCACGTCTTCGGATTCCTCCGTGTCCCCGTGGCTCCGTGGTGATCCGTTGCCTCCACGGACGTTCGTTAGATACCTCAGGCGGGTTGCCTTGACGCTGCTCAGGCCAGGAAGACCCGCGTCTACTCGAATAGCTCTAACGTAACGACGCCGGAAAACGGAAGTCCGCCATGTTGGCGTCGAGCTGCACGCCGGCGCTGTTGATCGCCATCGACGTTGCCCGATAGCCACCGACCGCAATGAGCACGTCGAGCAGTTGCTTCGTGTCGAGTCCCTTCGCGAGCGCGGCCCACGTCTCGTCGGAGACGCGATCGTCCCGATACAGTTCGTCCGTCGCGCGAATCAGAGCAACCTCGAGCGGATCCCCGCCGCCGCTCTCGGGACCCGCCACGATGCGCGCGACGTCGGCGTCGGTCATCCCGGCCCGTCGTCCCAGCCTCGAGTGCGCTGCCCACTCGTACTCGGAGCGGCACAGCACGCCGATGCGCATCAACAGCGTTTCACGCTGCCGGACGGACAGCGTCGTGGAATTGAGAATGTGCTGGTTGATGGGACCGCGCAGGCGATCCGCAGGAGGATTGCGCACGAACGTGACGAAGACGTTTGCTGCGCGCTGGCCGGTTCCGTTGGGATCGAATCGCTTGCGTTGCTCGGGCGTCCAGTCCCTGGGCTCGAGCGGTGGAATGCGGGGCTCTCGTCCCAGCAGGCGCACGTTCGTTCGTGTCGCCGCTACCGTGTGCGGGATCCCGGTCGGAAGCCGTTCCGGAAGTCCCGGCTCGATCTCGAGGCCGAGCGAATTGAACGCCCCTGCGTGCATCGTGAGCGTGCCGACCGTGTCGACGAGATCCACCAGCTGGTTCGTGTTGTAACGCTCGCTCAACGCCTGCCACGTCGCGTCGGAGACGAACGAATCGACGTGCAGTTCGTCTGCTGCGCGAAGCAACACTGCGTCGAACGTGTCCCATCTATTTGCGCCAGGGCCTTCGGCAATGCGCCTCAACTCGTCGGTCGTCACGCCCGCCTGCCGCGCCGCGCCCGCTCGATGAGCCCAGAGATAATCGGAGCGTGTCAGCCACGCGGTGCGCAGGATCAGCAGCGAACGGTCTCGAGGGGGGAGTCCCGAATCGCTCGAGACGTAGTGTTCGAACGGCAGAATGTGCTCAGCGAGCAACGGATGATTCAGGTACGTGGCTACGGCATTCGGTATCGCTGATGATGCGAACCTCTCGGCCAGCGCTTTCTGTTCGGCGCTCCGTTGGCTCTCCGGCACTGGAGCGATGCGCGGACCGGCCGCATGTGACGGAGCCTGGGCGATGAGTGTGGTGACCAGGACAATCGACGCAAGTCTCGAGCTCATCGCAGGCTCCTCTCGATGTCAACGGCTCGACGCCGCTGCTCGTTGAATCAGTTCGTTGTCGGTTACGTTGAGGATCACGTGCGCGATCGGATCCTTCACGCTGTCCGAGTCGCGATGCACGTGGACGATCGGATCCCGTCACTCGCTTCATCTTCGGTGCCTCCGTCAGTGATTGCTTTCCGGTGATGGCGACGTTGGGTTCGCCGGTGCCGCCAGGTTCTTCGAGAAGAACGGCAGCACGTGCCGCTCGATTCGCTCTCGTACCCTGTTGGTGTGATCGCCGTCGTACTCCTCGTAGTGGTGCGGGATCTGCAGTCGCGTCATCGTCTCGTGCAACTGCTTGTTCGACGCGAGCAGTCCGTCCGATGTGCCGATCTCGATGGCGATCGCGTAGTACTTCCTCAGGTTCGCCACGTGCTGCTCGAGCATCTCGATCGGCGAGTTGGCCACCCACTTCGCGACGATGTCAGGGCGAACCTTGCCGTCCTTGACTGGAAGGTCGAGGAAGAGTGGCGGGTTCTTCGGGTTCGGGGACCACGCAGCAGCCGACGCCAGGTTGACCGACGGACCGAAGCCGCGCCCGCTTGCCGCCTCCTCCGCCTGCGCGCGCGTCTTGATGGCTTCGGACGCCGCCATCGACTCCAGATTGGGATTGCGATTGGCCGTCAGGCAGCACGAGCTCATGAGATAGAGGCTGAAGAAGACATCCGGCCGCTTCATGCCGATCCGAAGCGCACCGTAGCCACCCATCGAATGACCGGCGAGTCCGCGGCTCATCCGATTCGCAAGCGTGCGGTAGTGGCTGTCCATGTACGCGACGAGATCTTCGGCGATGAAGCGTTCCCAATCGCCCGTCGTCGGCGAATTCGAATACATGCTGCCTTTGTGGAGCGTGTAGGCGCTCGGCGTCACGACGATCGCCGAGCTGAAGCCTTGCGCGGCGGCGAGTGTGTCGCTGCTTTGCTGCAGGCTGGCGAGACGTTCAGTGAAGGTGTCCTCTCGTCCGCCGTACCCGTGCAGCAGGTAGATCACGGGAAAGCGTCGCGACTGGTCGCTCGCATAGGTCGGAGGCAGATAGACAGTCGCCTCACGATCGGGCGAGTCGCCCTCGAGATTGCCCTCGAGCGATTTGCCATGGACGACGATCTTGTCGACCGTTCCCGTGGCCGCAGCTGCAGGCTTGGCGCCGCGCCCCTGCGCGCTTACGACTCCGGTCGCACCTGTCTCGAGGATCACTACCGCAACAACAGCGGCCACCATGCACGCGGCAGACATCGTCTTCACGATCACCCCTCCGATTCGAGTGATTCTAGTCTGAAGCGGGTGTTATCCTGCCCGAGCATGCCGACCAAGAAGGAGCTTCCGAAAAACCCCTCGTTCGAGCTCCAGCGAGATCTGCTGCTTCACCCCGAGAGCAACCCCACGAAGTACGTCGCGTTCGAGGATGCCGCCACGCACCGATTCGTTCCTGACGCCACCTCGTGGTCGCGGGTCAACGCGTGGTGGCTGGCGGACGCCGCATGGATCGCCTACAACCACGACGTGAGCGTCGTGCGCGATGTGTTCAAGTCGCGCGCGCAGATGGACTCATGCGAGGCCTTTGCAGGCAGCGGCACAGAGTGTTACCTGGCGCAGTGCGCCAGCTTTGCGATCGTCACGTTCCGGGGAACGCAACCCGACGCCTGGCAGGATCTCTTCAGTGACGTGCTCCTGAAGGCCGTGCCGTGGGACGTCGGACACGTGCATCAGGGATTTGGTAAAGCGCTCGAGCCAGTGTGGAAACCGCTCGAGGCTGCGCTGAACAAGCTGGCCGATCGCCCGGTATGGTTTACCGGTCACAGCCTGGGAGGCGCCCTCGCAACGCTGGCGGCGTTCCGTCGGGGCGCGCGCGCGGCCGGCGTCTGCACGTTCGGTTCGCCGCGTGTCGGCAACGGTGTGTTCGCGGGGCACTTCGACAGCCAGTTCGTGGAACGCAGCACTCGCTACGTCAACGACCACGATGTGGTCACGCATGTGCCGTCACAGATACTCGCGTTTCCTCACGGCAGCTACACGCATGTCAACCATCTGCGCTGGATCAACAAGGACGGCCAGGTGGGCACCAGCGAGCCGACAGTCAAGCACTTCATTCAGGATGTGTTCGGCAGCAGCCGCGTCATGCTCGACATCGTCAACCTCTCACAGCAGAACATCCAGATCACGTGGCCTGACGCGCTGATCGACCACACGCCGCTGTACTACGCGCTGCATACCTGGAACGACTTTGCTGCAAACGGAAGCTGATATGTGCGGGGTCAGACCCCTTCACATGTTTGCTCAGTCCCATTCGATCTCGACGCCGTGGCCGCGCGCCTTGTCGCCGTGCATCGGCGTTACGAAGCCGAGCAGACAGCCGCGACCACCATCGCGGAGCAGATGGCACCTCACCTTGATCGTGTCTCCCACTTGCACGTCTTCCTTCTTCACGCCCTTCAGGAAGATGCCCTGGGGGTTTGTTGCCTCGAGCGACCATGTGGCGATCTCGCCCTTCCCACCCTTCACATCGAGGTAGATGATCGAGTGCGGGACAATGAAGATGACCTGCTTGACGGTGCCCTCCATCGTCGTCCACGTCTGCACGTCGTAGTTGCCGTGTGAGTGGTGGGCAATGAGTGACGTCGCCAGGCACGACACGCACGCGAACGCAACGACGAAGGCCTTGAAACGCATGGTCGCCCTCCTCATTTCTTCGGTGGGATGGTTCCGTCGATCGACGTGTTCAGATCCCGCACGGTGTGCGGCGGCAGGTCGTTGGGAAACTTCCACTCGCCGTAGCCTTCGGTGTAAATCGTTCGGTACCTGATCGCCAGCCCCTTCTCGTCAGCCCAGGCCAGGCCCTGCATGAACAGAATCGGTTCCGGCATGCCGGCGCTCACAGTCGCCTGGTGAATGTAGAGGCGGCCGGCGTGTTGATGGATCGCGGCGAACGTCCGCGTCTGATCGGGATTCGTCATCTGCAGCAGCCGTCCCGACACGAGCTCGACGAAGTAATACATGTAGTGCGTGATCTTGACGCCGTCGCGCTTCATGTAGTCCCACACGGCGTGGTCTGTCGCGCCGGCGAGGTCGACTCGGAAATCGTTCTGGCACGAATCGCCGTCGCCGTTTGCGGCGCGGCACTTCGCGGCTCGATCGGCGTGCAGCTTCTCGATATTCCGGTAGTCCACGACCGTCGTGGAGTAGCGCCCGAGTGCGTCGGAGGCGGTGTAGACCCTGGCGGGCAATTGTTGACGGTATTCGCTCGTGTACGTGCTGGTCTCGACCTTCGGCTGGCCCGGGTAGTTCGCGCTGAACCCGTCTTCGGTGCTGACAAAGCGCGTCCAGTCCTGAGCGAGGACGGGCTGTGAGAGGGAGACGATCAGCGCCGCAGGAATCAGTGGAAACAACCGCATGGCGTCCTCCTCGCTTCAACCGCGGCAAGCAGGTTCGGTGGGTGCGGAGATACTGCCCAAAACGGCAGGGCCACGCAAGCTATAATCCGCGACCTGTCATCCGGTGGAGGGTTGGACAATGCCCACGTTTCCCTCGAGTTCTACGACTTCGCGTCGAGCATCTGTCATCGTGGTGTTCTTCGCTCTCGCCGCCGTGGTCTCGTCACCCGGCCAAGCTGGTCAATCGCGAGCCGTCTCGGACCGCGTCTATTCGGACGCACAGGCCGCGCGCGGGCAGCAGTTCTACAAGGTGCAATGCGTGATGTGCCACGGCGAGGCGCTCGAGGGGGTCGTCGGCCCTCCGTTGGCTGGCGCTGGCTTTCTCTCCGCGTGGGGGACGCGATCGCTGGCCGATCTCGTCGACAAGATCGAGAAGACGATGCCGCCGCAGGCGGCCGGCAGCATGTCCCGCCCGCAGGCGATCGATCTCGCGGCGTTCCTGCTCAGGGCAGGCAAGTTTCCGGCAGGACAGACCGATCTCGAGCCTGCTGTATTGACGCAGATCACGTTTCCGGCTGTTCAAGCGGCCGCGGGGGCTGGCGCGGTGTCGTCGTTCGCCGTTGCCGGCAATCTGGCGCAGTTGATGCGAGGCGTGACGTTTCCCAACGCGAACATTCTGTTCAACGTGCAGGTGAAAGATCCGGGCAAGGACAAGCCGGCGATGCCGATACCGTTCGACTATGTCCAGTGGGGCTCGACGGTGTACTACGGCTGGCAGGCAGTCGATCAGGCCGCCCTTGCGCTCGTCGAGACCGCGCCGCTCTTCTTGTTGCCGGGGCGACGCTGCGAGAACGGCAAGCCGGTTCCCATCGATCGCGCCGACTGGAAGCAGTACACCGCCGCGCTGATGGACGTCGGTCGGGAGGTCTACAAGGCGGCGCAGACTCGCAACGTCGACGCCGTCGTCAAGGTGGCCGATCGACTCAACGAGTCGTGCGCGAACTGCCACAAGGTCTATCGAGACGGCGCGCGCGAGGGAAACACAGCCGGCGCCAGCAGGTGCCAGTAGTTCGCCCGGCCCGACTGATGGGCGTCAGCGCGCGCGGGGCGGCGTTGACTGGCCGTGGTGGTAGAGCGTCTGATAGCGGATGCTCTTCCCGTTCTCGTCGATCCAGCCGAGCGCCTGCTGAAACAGCCCTGGCTCAGGCGCGCCGGCGGGCACCGTGGCCTCGGCGATGTAGAGCCGGTCGGCGTGCATGAAGATCGACGCGTAGGTTCGCGATTTGTCCGCGTTGGTCAGGTGCAGCATGTGCCCCTCGACCAGGTCGATGTTGGTCCAGACGAACTCAGTCAGGACGGCGTCGCGCTTCAAGAATTGCCGCGTCGCGTAGATGAGCGCGCCCGCGTAGTCCACCTTCCAGTATCCCGCGCCTGTGGAACTGCCAGGATTGGTTCCTCCCAGGCAGGTCTCTGCGCCCGGCGGACATGCCTTCGATTTCTCCGTGAGGATTTTCTCGATGGCGCGGTAGTCGACCACCGTCATCGAAAAGCGGCTCGGCCCGAGACTCGCGCTGTACACGTGCGAAGGCAGGTCCGCGCCGAACTCCGATCGGTACGTCGACTGAGTGATCTGAGGAGTGCCGGGGAAGTTGGTCGAGAAGAGGTCCTCTTTGCTGACGAACTCGGTCCATTCTTGCGCGAAGGTCGCGCCTCCCATCGACAGCAGGACGAACGCCGCCACGATCGGGCACGCGCGCATCACTACTTTCCTGGAGCTGCGGGGCTGTCCGCCGCTCCAGCCGGGCCGCCTCCACGCCCGACTATCGCGGGAACGGGATACACGCCCATGCCGTGATACGAGTTGGAGTAGATGGTGCGATAGCGGACCCCGTTTCCGTCCTTATCCACCCACTGCATCGACTGTTGAAACAGCCCTGGCTCCGGGTAGTTGGCCGGCACGGTGCCCTCCAGGATGTACAGCTTCTGCTGATGCATCCCGACCCATGCGAACGTTCGCGACTGATCGGCGTTGTTCGTGAGCTGGACGATGTGCCCCTCGACCAGATCCTGCCACTCCCAGGCAAGGTAATTCAGCTTGGCGTCACGTTGCAGCAGCTTGAACGTCGCATAGACGATCGCTCCGCGTTCGTCGTGTCTCGCATATCCCGGGCCCAGCGCCTCGGGCGCATTCGCGCGGCAGTTCGCGTTCCCTGGCGGGCACGACTTGGCCCGCTCGACGCCTTGCTGCTCGATGCCGCTGTAATCGACGACGGTTACGGAATAGCGTTCGCGGTCTTTGGCCGCCGAGTACACACGTGCGGGCAGGACGTAGTTCAACTGCGACGTCCACTTGGTTTCGGTCACTGTCGGCTTGCCGGGGAAGTTGAGCCGGAAGCCGTCCTGGAGGCTCGTGAATTCCTCCCACTCCTGCGCCGCCAGCGAGCAGGGCGTCGACAGCAGCAGCAATCCGAACACGAATGCTCTGGTACGCATGACCGGCTACTCCAGGCGCGGGCTAGAAATCCTTGGGCGCGGGGGCGTTCCCGCCGTCCCAGTCCTTGATCGTGCCGTCGCTCGTTTTGAGAAAGCCGAGCAGGCAGCCGTTGGTTTTGTCCCTCAGCGGATGGCATCGGGCCTTCACGACGTCGCCGCTCTTGAGCGACTCGCGCGTGACACCCATCTTCTCGAGCTGCCCGCGAGTCGTCGCTTCGAGCGCCCAGATCTGCGGCGCGCCCGACCCATCCTTGACCTCGATATAGACCCAGGAGTGCGGCGTGAGCAGATGCAACTCTTTCACGACGCCTTCGATGTCACGAAATGTCTCTTCGTATTGGCCGTGAGAGTGGTGCGCAGAGACCGAAAGTGTCAGGAACGCGAAGCAAGCACCTGTGAGACAGGCAATCAACCGCACGTTGGCCTCCTTACATGAACAGAGTGACGCCGCGTGCGGATCCTGCCACCAAACGCGCGAAAACCCAAGCGGATCACGCTACGGTCCGGGGTCAGACCCCTTCACAGGTTTTCGTATGTGAAGGGGTCTGACCCCGAAGCTATTCGCAGGTGACGACGCTGGTCTGGAGGGCGTCGATGGCGACGCTCACACGGCAGGGCTTCGACGTGCGCGCGACTTGCACCTCGTGAGTGCCGACGGTGGTGACGAAACGACGATTGGTCAGCTCGCTCTTCCGCTGGCCGTCGATGGTGATGCCAGCGCGCTCGGGTGTGGAAGTGACGAACAGGTAGCCGATCGACTGCGACGTCGCCCGGGCGATCAGATCCGACAGGAACTGCGTGAACGACCAGCGACGTACGTCGTTGGTTGTCACTTCCGCCAGGGGGGCAGGCTGCTGCCTCATTGCCGCGAGCATCACGGGTTGATGCCTCATCAACGTGGCGGTGGGCCGGGCGGACGACAGGCGGTTGTCACGCAGGTCGTAGCAGTAATGGGAGAGGAGCGCCTGAAAGACGCTTTGCGGATCCGCTCCGCTGATTTCCTGCTGCCTGAGGAAGTCTTCGAGCGAACGTCCTGCCTCGAGCACCGAGCGCTGAATCAGCTGGCGTGCATCGGGCGCGATCCGGAAGCGCGCGCGAAGCTCCCACGCGTCCACCACGGTGTCAATGGTGCGTGTGACGTTGAATCGCGAAAGCGCGGGTCGAGAGACCGACGCGACGATCTGAAATCCCCCGGCCTGGATGCCGGTCAGTCGGCGGGTGTCCACATAGGTGCCGTCGCCTTTCACGTCTCGCGGCGCAATCGTGATTCGAGGCGATCCCCCTTCGATCTGGACGGTGGTAGGCGAGAGGTTTCTAAAGGTCAGCGTCGCCGGTTCGGTGATGCCAGCAAGTCCCGTCACAGTTGTCGTGAGGTTGGCCCGCTGACCCTTCTGTAGCTGCGTGCTCGTTGCGGTTAAACGCACTCCCATCGCGCGGGTCATGCCCTCGGTAGGCTGTCCGTTGTCTGTGAAGCGAATCGGTACTTCGCCAAACATGGTCTGCGAGGTGCGGAAGACAACCTGTCGTGGCGATGCGGCGAGCAGTTCGGCGCGACTGCCTCCGACGTCGACGCTCTTGCCGCGCAGCGAGCCGTCGAAGCGGCCACGGATCGTGACGGGCCGGCCAATCTGGACATCGGATGGCAATGCGACACCGGTCTGTCCAGGGCCGCGCGGAAGGGGAGGCTGCGGATCGATTGGCAATGGCACCTGCGAGACCATGCGACCATCGGGGCGCCGCAGCCTGAGAATCGCTCGGCCGACACGTAGTGCGGCAGGCACGGTCCATTCGTATTGCTTCGAGGCCACCTTCGTCTGCTGACCCTCGAGCTCCACCACGAGGCCGGTCAGCGTTCCCAGATTCGCCTGTTGCTCCTGCGGGGTCTTGCCCGCGGGCTCCGCCAGCACGACGCCGGAGATCGTGTCGCCCGGCGCCGCATCGGCGGAGACGTGCACCTGAATCTTGCCCTCCGGTGTGGTGAACGACGCCGTGGAGATCCCACCGCTGACCTGGACGTCGCCGCCGTCGGATTGGGCACGCACACGATCGGAGGAGAGAACGAACAGCGCGAACGTGATACAGGCGGCGGCGGCTGAGAGTTTCATGACGACTTTCGTGCGTGACGCGCGTCAGTGACCTGCAGGCTCATGTAGACGAAGTCGGCGAAGACGACGACGGAGGCGAGGAAGCTCCAGAATTGGGCGCGTGTGGGAATCCAGATGCGCGGGTTCGCGGGATTGAAGAAGCCGTTGTTCAACATCCAGACGGCCTGCTGATACGCGAGATACCCGAAGTACAGCGACGCGGCACACATCGCCCAACTGGCGACGACGCGACGAAGCTGCGGACTCGACAGCCCCTTCGTGTTGTCGCGATTGATGACATAGCCGGTGATTCCGCCGATGGTCACAGTCGCGAGTGTGATAAGCAGCTGAATCATTTCGAAATAGGAGTCGAGCTGCCGCTGCTGCAGCTGCTCGGCGTAGTCGGGAATCGCGTCGGCAAACGGCAGCGATGTGAGGAAGGCCTCGAACGCCACCAGGACCAGGACGATCGCTGAGAACGCGACATAGAAACGTACGGAGCCAGGCACTCGGGGCGAGCGCACGTAAGAACTATAAGCTGGCGCCAGTTCCACGGAGCAGAATCTCGTCGATCTCGGACAGGTTCACCTCGCTCGGGCCGGCATAGCGCGCGCACATCCGCGCCGCATCGAGCGCATCGAGGCAGTCGCTCTTGGTCAGAAAGACCGACTCGAGTTCGAGCCGGCTGCCCAGGAGGGTCTGACCCCACCCTTCGAGCTCGGTGCTGCGCGCGGCCATCCGGCCGTCGCCGCCCACGACGACGAACCGTGGCGATTCGATGTCGAGCAGGCTGTTGGAGATTCGCGTGAACACCTCAGCCGTTTCGGCGCCGAGGTCGTTCATGACGAAGGCGAACACGTCGCGCCGGAACGCGTTGATGTCCACGCCGGATTTGCAGAAGGCGTTCTGCAAATATCCGATGAAGTGGGCCAGCGTCTCGCCGGCAAGGATGCCGCTCTGGCAGATGAACAGGCTGAGGGTCACGTTCTTCGTCGTCCCGCGGAGGAGCGCGAGCCTGCGAGGTGAAGCGTTCGGGAGCAGTTCTTCGATCGCCTTCTTCACAGCCTCGACGTTGCGCCGCTGCATGATCCAGCCTTCGGGGGCGGAGAGGATCGTCACGGCGCTGCGGGCGCGTTGAAACAGCGGCAACGCCGCGAGCACTCGCCGGCCCACGGCTTTGTCTGACGAGCAGCGCGCGATGACTTCCTCGGTACGCCTGCTTCGTCGCGAGCGGACAGACGGAGATGCCTTCGATCCAGTCGCCCTGGTGCGAACCGCGTGGCAATGAGAGCGCGCGATAGAGTAACTCGTCGAAGTCCACCTCTGACGCCTCGCCGTTGACGGCGCACTGCGCATGCGCCACGACGCTGATTCCGCTGAGGCTGTTCTTCAGATCTGCCGGGTCGAGCCTCCGGAACTCCGTCATGTCCACCATCATCGGAGTGTGTTCGACCGCCGGGGCCTTGGCGATCCGCTTGTCGCCGTCAGGAGAGCCGAGGTTCCACTCCTGGTGATCCTCGAAATCTTCAGGCAGCGACTGCGCCATCAGCACGCCGAAGATCTGCTGCGCGATGTATTGGTTGGCGGCGCGTTCGGCATCCTCCTGTGAGGGAGTCAGGGACGATTCGCTCTGAAGGAATCCGACCACCTCATTGGAGACGAGCAGCAGCGCGTCGAATGGCGGCCAGGTCGTTTCGCTGAGCTCCTTTCGATTGAACACGCTGGCGAACCGCCCGAATCGCGCGAGGTAGTTGCAGAGCACACGGCCTGTGTTGAGCGCCTGCGCGTCGATCTGCTGCGTGCGACCAGGCATGATCCCGAGCCCGATGGAACAGCACGCTTCGAGTGGGCCAGTCTTCGCGAGCAGGGACGCGCTAGGATTTCCGGATGGCGCCTTCGTCAATTCCTTCTGACGCTTGTGTGTGAGGAAGCCCTGCGCCGTTCCAACCTCGATGCTCATGCCGGACCCGGTTCCGCCGCCCGTGCTGAACAGGAAGAACGTGAGTCGCGTCTGGTTCTCTTTCGCGCCCGCTGAATCGACGAAGAACGAGCGCGTCGTCTTCCACGACGTGAACGGCTGCGAGTCGATGTCCTGCAAGGATTCGTAAGGAACTTTGAGCGCGACGCGCGTCAGTGTACTGGGCGGCCTGTGGCACGTTACCCGCGCCGCCACGGAGGAGCCAGTCGAGATCGACCCAGAGACAGCGCGGATAGTTCGAGAGGCGCTTCGATCGCGTGACGCTTTGCACCTGTCCCTGATCGAGGTCCGCAAGGAGAATTACGGGCTCGAACAGGTAGAGGGCTTTGTCCTGATCGGTGCCGGTCCATCGCTGCCACTGCTCTCCCATCGCGCTGAAGACACTGCCCGGCTTGGTTTCGGCCTTCTTGTCGCGCGCCCGCCGAAGTTGCTCGGCGACGGCGAGGCAGACGTTGGTCCCGCACTGACCGAGCCCGAGGAGAGCAGCCGTCGGGAAGGATTGTCCATCCGACTCTTCCTTCTGAAGGTCGAGCTGGGTCCGCAACATTTTGAGTTGCTCGACGGCGGCGTCTGCCGCGCGGGGCACCGAGTACCTTCACCAGCTCGATGATCGCGAGCTGAAGGATGTCAGACATGGGGGAGCCTCTCTCAATCTCTATCTGGATATAACGCCGCCGAGAGAGGCCTTGAACAAAACGCGAAAGCGTTATCCGGATGCGTCGCCGAGGGGGACTACCTGGATCGCTGCGTCCCGTACTTCTTCGAGGAAGCGATTGAGCGTCGACCCTTTCAGGAGGATTTCCCACCGGCTGCGAGCCGTCTGTCCGAAGATCACATGGGTGATGCCTTCCCGCTTGGCGAACTCGATCAACCCGTCGGCCGGGCGATCGGCTTTCACGCGAACCACCGTCGCACCGAGGCTCTCGGCCAGCGTGATGTTGCGTTGCAGTGCATCGCGGTCGGCAGGCGTGATGCGTCCCGGGGCTTCGCGCGGGGTTTCCACGTAGGCCGCATACCAGCGGGCTCCCAGCCGGCGTGCGATACGCGCTCCCGTCCGCAGCACGCGCGGCGCATCGGCGCTCGAGCTCATACACACCATCACCCGCTCCGGGATCAGCGCCGGCTCGAGACCTTCGCGCTGCCGACGTGACGCCGCCTTCTCGCCGACTTCGTCGGCCACTGCGCGGAGCGCCAGCTCGCGGAGCGTCGAGAGATTGGTCTCCTTGAAGAAGTTGCCGAGCGCCTGTTCGATCTTCTCGGGTTTGTAGACCTTGCCCTGCCGCAGCCGGCTCTGGAGTTCCTCGACGGTGACATCCACGTTCACGACTTCATCCGCGTGATCGAGAAACGTGTCGGGCACGGTCTCGCGAACACGAACGCCGGTCACGCGCCCAACAGCATCGTTGAGCGTCTCCAGGTGCTGAATGTTGACCGCCGTGAGCACACCGATGCCGGCGCTGAGCAGATCGAGAACATCGAGGTAGCGCTTCTCGTGTGTGCTCCCGGGCACGTTCGTGTGTGCGAGTTCGTCAACGACGCAGAGCTGCGGCCGTCGCCTGATGATCGCGGCGACATCCATCTCTTCGAGCGTCACACCGCGGTACTCGATGCGCTTACGAGGCACGATCTCCAGATCGCCGATCTTGGCCTCGGTGTCCGCGCGCCCGTACGTCTCGACGAACCCGACCACGACGTCGACGCCTTCGCGACGGAGTGCGTGCGCGTCCTCCAGCATCGAATAGGTCTTGCCGACGCCAGGTGCGGCGCCGATGTAGATGCGAAGCCGTGCCTGGTACCGGCCTGAAGCTGCGCTAGCAGCTGCTCTCCATTCGGCCGACTCTTCTCCGGCATCGCTCTCATGCTAACGCGTGAGATCCAAACGGGATGCTGTTCTTACGAACTCTTTACGGCTTTTTGCCGGTTCCTTTAGTCGCATCGGGCCTACCGTGAAGCCAGATGAAACCGCTGGAGGACCCCATGAACGAACAACACACGCTCACGACCCCCGAGCTGTACGGGCCGTATCTCAATGCTCCGGTGTGGCCATGGCACGTCGCCGGCTGGATCGTCAGCGCGCTGTTCGCGCTGATGTTCGTCATTGCACGCGTGCTGGCGTGATTCACGCGTTCGAGGTGCCTTGTGCTCGATGTGATCTTCGTTGGCTCTGACCATTCTGTTCTTCGTCCTCGGCATCGGTTACGTCGCCGTCTGCGATCGGCTTATGAAGCACTGACATGACTCTCAACGGCTGGCTTCAGATTCTCGTCTTCCTGCTGGCGGTGTCTCTCGTGACGCCGCCACTCGGGAGCTTCATGGCGCGCGTATTCACACGTCAGCGGACGTGGCTCGATCCTGTGATGCGCCCGCTCGAGCGATTGATCTACCGGACGACAGGTGTCAACGAAATGCACGAGATGCGTTGGACGGAGTACGCCGTGGCCGTTCTCCTGTTCAGCGTGGTGTCGATGCTGGTGCTCTACGTGACGCAGCGTATGCAGGCATCGCTGCCCTTGAACCCGCAGGGATTCACGGGCGTAACCCCGGATCTGGCGTTCAATACCGCCGCGTCCTTTACGACCAACACGAACTGGCAGGCCTACGGCGGCGAGTCCACGATGAGCTACTTCACGCAGATGGCTGGTCTCGCGTACCACAACTTCGTGTCGGCCGCTGTCGGCATCGCGATCGCGATCGCGTTCATCCGCGGCGTCGCCCAGAAGGAGAAGGACACCATCGGCAACTTCTGGGTGGACATGGTTCGCGCCACTCTGTGGGTCTTGTTGCCCATCGCCGTCGTTGGCGCGTTGTTCCTTGTCTCGGAGGGCGTGGTGCAGAACCTCAAGCCATACGACGTGGTGCAGACCGTCGAAGGCGCCAAGCAGGTCATCGCCCAGGGGCCCGTTGCGTCGCAGGAAGTCATCAAGCAGTTCGGCACCAACGGGGGCGGCTTCTTCAATGCCAACAGCGCGCATCCCTTCGAGAACCCGACACCGCTCTCGAACTTCTTCGCGATGTTCGGCATCCTGGCCATCTCGTCAGCTCTGACCTACACGCTCGGCTCGATGACCGGTTCGCGTCGTCACGGGTGGGCAGTGTGGTCAGCGATGGCGTTTCTCTTCCTCTGTGGCGTGACGGCCACGTACTGGGCCGAGGCGCGCGGTAATCCGCTGCTCACGAGTGCGGGCGCGAATCAGTTGGCGACCGACGCAGCACCGGGCGGAAACATGGAGGGTAAGGAGGTTCGCTTCGGCATCGCGAACACCGCGCTCTTCGCGACGGCCACGACCGCTGCGAGTTGCGGCGCGGTCAACGGCTGGCACGACTCGTTCACGCCGTTGGGTGGTCTGGTGCCTCTGGCGAACATCCAGTTGAGCGAGGTCGTGTTCGGCGGTGTCGGCGCTGGAATGTACGGTGTGCTCGTTTACATCATTCTGTCCGTCTTCATCGCGGGCCTGATGGTGGGACGAACCCCGGAGTACCTCGGCAAGAAGATCCAGGCGTTCGAAGTGCAGATGGCGATGCTGACCGTGCTCGATCTTCTCGTTCCTGATCCTGACCTTCACCGCGATCTCGTCGGTCTCGCCCGATTTCGGCACATCGAGCATCTTCAACCCAGGCCCGCACGGCCTGTCCGAAATGCTCTACGCCTATTCGTCCGCGGCGGCCAATAACGGGTCCGCATTCGGCGGCATCAGCGTCAACACCAAGTGGTACAACACGACGCTCGGTCTGGTGATGCTCTTCGGCCGCTTCTTCATGATTATTCCGCCGCTGGCAATCGCCGGCAGCCTCAGTCGCAAGAAGCTGATTCCTCCGTCGCTCGGCACGTTCCCCGTCACCACGCCGCTCTTCTCGGTCTTGCTCGTCGGCGTGATCGTGATCGTTGGCGCGCTGACGTTTTTCCCGGTCCTCAGCCTCGGGCCCATCGTCGAACACTTCCTGCTGAACAACGGACAGGTCTTCTGATGACGACGCACACATCGGCAAGTGCGCTCTCCATGTGGGATCCGCAGATCGTCCGCCGGGCGATCGGCGACTCGTTCAGAAAGCTGCATCCGCGGACGATGGTTAGAAACCCGGTCATGTTGGTCGTGGAAGTGGGCAGTGTGCTGACGACGTGGCGACTCATCCAGGACGCGATGACCGCACGGCCGGGCCTTGGATTCGAGCTCCAGATCACATTCTGGCTGTGGCTGACGGTGCTATTCGCGAACTTCGCGGAGGCAATGGCCGAAGGGCGCGGCAAGGCGCAGGCAGACACACTTCGAAAGGCGAAGACGGAAACACCAGCGAAGCGAGAACGCCCGGATGGCAGCTACGAGACCGTGGCGGCGCCCACACTGCGCAAAAATGATGTCGTCCGCGTGTCGGCGGGCGAAGTGATTCCTGCCGATGGCGAGATCATCGACGGCGTCGCCTCGGTTGATGAGAGCGCGATTACTGGAGAGTCGGCGCCGGTGATTCGCGAGTCGGGCGGCGACCGATCGGCAGTGACCGGGGGCACGCGCGTACTATCGGACTGGATTCGCGTGAAGGTGACGGCGAATCCTGGCGAGACCTTTCTCGATCGGATGATCGCGCTCGTCGAAGGCGCCGAGCGCCAGAAGACGCCGAACGAGATCGCGCTGAACATCCTGCTCGTCGGGCTGACCCTTGTCTTTCTGATTGCCGTGGTCACGCTTCAACCGTTTGCGATCTACTCCGGCTCACCGCAGTCGCTCTTCGTCCTGATCTCCATGCTGGTGTGCCTGATTCCCACGACGATTGGCGGGTTGCTTTCTGCGATCGGTATCGCAGGCATGGATCGTCTGGTTCGTCACAACGTGCTCGCGTTGTCTGGGCGTGCGGTTGAAGCTGCCGGCGACGTCCACACGCTGCTCCTGGATAAGACCGGCACGATCACCCTCGGCAATCGCCAGGCAACGGAGTTCGTGCCTATTCCGGGCGTCAGCGACATGACGCTGGCCGATGCGGCGCAGTTGGCGTCGCTACCCGACGAGACCCCAGAAGGGCGCTCGATCGTGGTCTTTGCCAAGGAGAGGTACAACCTTCGCGGTCGCGACCTGTCCGAGCTCCAGGCGACGTTCGTGCCCTTCACCGCGCAGACGCGGATGTCCGGTGTCGACATGCTCGTCTCCCGTCCAGCGATGGTGGCTGCAGGCGGCAGCAGGTCGGCGGTGCTCGCCTCGGACGTGCGCGAGATCCGCAAGGGCGCCGCAGACGCCATCGAGAAGTGGGTCATTTCAAAAGGCGGGCCGATCCCGGGCGCACTTCCGAGCATCGTTCAGCGGATCTCCCGAGCCGGCGGCACACCGCTCGTCGTGGCGGACGGACGTCAGATCCTTGGCGTCATCCAGCTGAAGGACGTCGTCAAGGGTGGCATCCGAGAGCGCTTCGCGCATCTGCGCGCGATGGGGATCAAGACCGTGATGATCACGGGCGACAACCCGCTCACTGCCGCGGCGATCGCGTCCGAGGCTGGCGTCGACGACTTCCTTGCACAGGCGACACCCGAAGACAAGATGGCGCTCATCAAACGCGAGCAGGCCGACGGCAAGCTGGTTGCGATGACCGGTGACGGAACGAACGACGCGCCAGCGCTCGCTCAGGCAGACGTTGGCGTTGCCATGAACACCGGTACGCAGGCGGCGAAGGAAGCAGGCAACATGGTCGATCTCGACTCGAACCCGACCAAGCTGATCGAGATTGTGGAGATCGGCAAGCAGTTGCTGATTACGCGTGGGGCGCTGACCACGTTCTCTATCGCGAACGATGTGGCGAAGTACTTCGCGATCGTCCCGGCGATGTTCCTCGCGGCGTTCCCTGTGCTTAGCGCGCTGAACGTCATGGGGCTGAAGACACCGGAGTCGGCGATTCTGTCCGCCGTGATCTTCAACGCCGTCATCATCATTGCACTCGTGCCGCTGGCGCTGCGCGGTATCCGCTATCGGCCGGTTGGCGCGGCTGCACTTCTGCGAAGCAACCTGCTGATCTACGGCGTGGGCGGCATCGTCGTCCCGTTCGCGGGCATCAAGGCGATCGACGTCGTCATCACTGCGCTCGGATTGGCTTGAGAACTCCCAAATTCCAACTCCCAACTCCCAACTCCCAAAATCCAACTCCCAACTCCCAACCATGAAGCTCACACAGAATCTCATCATCGCGACGCTGATGACTATCGTCACGACCATCATCCTGGGCCTGATCTATCCACTGGTTGTGACCGGAATCGCGCAGGTCTTGTTCCCCGACCAGGCGAACGGACAGTTGATCGAGCGCAACGGCACGGTGATCGGCTCACGGCTCATCGGTCAGGGGTTTTCCTCACCTGGATACTTCCGGCCGCGGCCGTCCGCAACAGCGACGCCGTACGACGCGGCCAACTCCGGCGGTAGCCAATTGGGACCGACGAACAAGAAACTGATCGAGGCCGTCACGGCCAACGTTGAAGCGGCGAAGAAAGAGAACCCGAATGTCCCGGTGCCGGTCGACCTCGTGACGGCGTCCGCGTCCGGCATCGACCCGCACATCACTCCCGCCGCGGCGGATTTCCAGGTCCGTCGCGTGGCGCGTGAGCGAGGGATGTCCGAAGACGCGCTTCGCCATATTGTCCTGGCCTACACCGAAGGACGGCAGTTCGGTTTCCTGGGCGAAGCACGGGTCAACGTGCTCGAGCTGAACCTCGCGCTGGATCGGGATGCGCCGATGCGGGAGTAGGTGGAAGGCTACACATCAGCGAATCGATAGCCCACCCATGGTTCGGTGAGTATGTATTGCGGGGCCGACGGATGCGGCTCGATCTTCTTGCGTAGCGATCCAATCAGCACGCGTAGATGCTCCGGTTGGCCGGCGGCATTGGGCCCCCAGATTGCCTTGAGAATCACGCGATGCGTCAGCACTCGGCCCGGGTGTTGAGCGAGATAGATGAGGAGCTCGAACTCCTTCGGCGTCAGCCGGACCTCTTCACCGTCTCGAAGCACACGGAAGCGCTCGCGGTCGATGACCAGACCACCGCGCACGATGGGTTCACTCGAAGGCGATGGACCATCCACGCGTCTCAGTGCCGCACGAATGCGCGCAAGCAATTCCTCGGCGCCAAACGGCTTGGTGACGTAGTCATCGGCACCGGCATCGAGCGCAGCCACCTTGTCACCTTCGGCGCCGCGAGCAGAGAGAACGAGGATTGGAACGCCGGTCGCCTGTCGCATCTGACGGCACACATCAACGCCGTCCATGTCCGGCAGACCGAGGTCGAGCACGATCAGATCCGGCTTGTCGCGTTCGACAGCATCCAGGCCCGCTCGCCCCGTCATCGCAGACAAGACCTCGTACCCGCGCGAACGGAGCAGGGGAGCCACGGTGCCCAGGATGTTGGGCTCGTCGTCCACGATGAGGATGCGGGAAGGCATGTTTTACTGGGGCACTGGCGCCGGCCGGATCGCACCGGGAATCATGAGTGAGAACTTCGCTCCGCCGCTGGGCACGTTTTCGGCCCAGACGCGTCCGCCCGCAGCTGCAAGCAGTCCACGTGTGATCGAGAGTCCCATGCCGGTGCCGAACGTCGTTTGCCGTGCTGACTGTCCTCGATAGAAACGCTCGAAGAGATGTTCGAGCTCACCGGCATCGAGGCCGGGTCCCTGGTCGCTGACCGAGATGTGCAAGCCGTCGTGGTCTACACGCGCGTTCACGGCGATCTCGCGGCCCGCTGGCGAATACTGCGCTGCGTTCTCGAGAATGTGCGACAGCGCGCCGGACGCGAGACGCGGATCGATCTCGACCTCGAGGTCGCCGGTTGCGTTCACGCGGAGTGGACGTCCTTCGAGCATCGGTCTGACGTAGGCCATCGCTGCATCCACGACCTCTTCGGCCGTGACCCAGTCCCGATCGACACGGATGGCCGCAGCGTCGATCCTGGCCATGTCGAGAATGTCCTGGACCAGGCGTGTGAGCCGACTCAGCTCCGAGATCGCCGCGCGCGACTGCTCGCGCCGTTCGTCCGGCGGGAGTTCCTCGCGCAGGTTCTCGACCGCGACCCTGATTGCCGTGAGCGGCGTCCGCAAATCGTGGCTGAGCGAGGCGAGCAATGCCGAAGCCAGATCGGCCTTTTGTCGGACGAGTTCCGCTGCATCGCGCTCTGCGAGAAACTGCGCCCTTTCGATTGCGATCGCCACGACTCCTGCCAGCGCGTCGAGCGCGCCGATATCGATCGTGGACGAGGACGCGGCGAGCAACCCGATGGCCTTCGTGCCATGTCGCAATGGCACGACAGAGATGTCCTGATTCGGTCCGACACGCACATGCCCGCCATACGCCCGCTGCCGCGCATCGAACTCCACGACGCCGCGCGCTTTTGCGAGCGCCATGTCCAACATCTGACTGTCGATGGTGAGGTCCTCGCTCGCACCCTGGTAGACGCGCCAACCCTGATTGCCGGGAAGACAGATGGCTACTCGCGAGAGCTCGAACCGGCGAGCCACATGCCGCGCAAGCGCTTCGATCGCTCCCGTCGTCTCCGTCGTGAGGAGCACGTCGCGAGTCAGATCGAACAGTCGCGTTACTTCGTTGCGGCGAGCGATGGCTTCGCGCGCACGGGCCTGGACCGCTGCCGACAGGTTGCTCGCGATCACAGCCACTACGAGGAACGCAAAGAGCGCGATCCAGTTTTGCGCATCGGCAATCGTCAGCGTGCCGAGCGGTGGCAGGAAAAAGAAGTTGAACGTGAGCGTGGCGGTGACTGCAGTGACCGTGGCAATCCACAGACGCCCGAACGTCGCCGTCCCCAGCACGATGAGGAGGAGCGCCAACGCCACCGTGGTCGGGCTGACCTCGGGGAGCATCCGCAACACGAAGGCAACGGCTGCGATCGTGAGGACGCCGCCGAGCAGTACGGCGATGTCGCGAGCGGGAAGCGGACGGGCCATCGGCACGCTGATTCATTGTGCCACCCCGCATGAGGCACTGGTGCGCGTCACAGCTTTCTTATGGAGTCTTTACGCCTTTCTTAGCGGCAGCCACGTTAACGTCGGATCCGGGTATGCACACGGCCACGAATGTTGCGCCGCCGGTTGAACCCGATCAGCTGAACGCCATCATCACGGATTGCGTGAGGCTCGAGCACATCCGCGTCTTCCGACAGTTGTTGGTCATGCGTTGCGGCGTCATCGCGCTCTCGATCGCTGTCAGTGGCGTATTACTGGGTCTGCTGCATTCATTCGCTTACTGGTTCAGCATGGGGATTTTCGTTCTGGCCCCTGCAGGCGCCTGGATCGCTGAACGCCGGCAAGAGCGCGGCCTTCGCAAGAAAGTCGTAAAAAGTTCATAAGTACCGGGCGCGTTCGCATGAATGGGCCGGTGACGCGTCCGATAATCAGGAGAGTTGTCCAATTCGTTGTCGACCCCGGCGCCCATAGATACTCGGATCAGCTCTCACGCCACCAGCCCTCGCAGTCGCCTCCTGCCGCTGACGTTGACCGCCCTCGGTGTCGTCTATGGAGACATCGGTACGAGCCCGTTGTACGCGATGCGGGAGTGCTTTTTTGGTTCGCATCGCGTCCCGCCGACGCACGAGAACGTGCTCGGCGTGCTGTCGCTCATCATCTACGCCCTCGTCCTCGTCATCTCGATCAAGTACGTCGCCCTCGTCATGCGCGCAGACAACCAGGGCGAAGGAGGCATCCTCGCGCTGACTGCGCTGGTACCCGGTCTCAGGGGGACCCGCGGATTATCGGCTCGCCTCGCCGAAGGCCGCCCCATCCTGATTGCGCTCGGCATCTTCGGGACCGCACTGCTGTACGGCGACGGCATGATCACGCCGGCGATCTCAGTGCTCAGCGCGGTCGAAGGCATGGAGGTCGTCACGCCGCTCCTCCGGCCTTATGTCGTGCCGGTGACGGTAGTCATTCTGGTGGGCCTGTTCGTCATCCAGAGGTACGGCACGCATCGCGTCGGCGGTCTCTTCGGTCCGATCGTCATCGTGTGGTTCGCGACGATCGCCACGCTCGGTGTGATCTGGATCGTCCGCGCGCCAGTCGTGCTCGGCGCGTTCGATCCACGCCACGCCGTCACGTTCTTTGCCAGCAATGGGCTTACGGGCTTCGCGGTGCTCGGCGCCGTGTTCCTGGTCGTCACCGGTGGCGAGGCGCTCTACGCCGACATGGGGCACTTTGGAAAGGAACCGATCCGACTGGCGTGGTTTGCGCTCGTGTTGCCGTCCCTGCTGTTGAACTACCTCGGCCAGGGAGCTCTCCTGCTGCTGGACCCGAAGGCGACCCATCCGTTCTTTCAACTGGCCCCAACATGGGCACTGCTGCCGCTGGTTGGCATCGCGACCGTAGCGGCGATCATTGCTTCGCAAGCGCTGATCTCGGGAGCGTTCTCAATCACGCGTCAGGCAATGCAACTTGGCCTGGCGCCGCGGCTCGACGTCGAGCACACGTCTGCGCACGAGATCGGTCAGATCTACGTGCCGCAGGTCAATTGGGCGCTGATGTTCGCGTGCGTGTTCATCGTGATCGGCTTCGGTTCCTCGAGCAACCTCGCCGCTGCGTACGGGATCGCCGTGACGCTGACGATGGTCATCACGGTGCTACTGCTGTACGTGGTGATGACCGAGCGATGGAAGTGGCCGAAGCCGGCGACCGTGGCAGTCATGGCGCTGTTCCTGATCATCGACCTGGCGTTCTTCGGCGCGAATGCGTTGAAGGTGCTGCAGGGCGGATGGGTCGCGCTGGTAGTGGCCCTTGCCATCTTCATCCTGATGACGACATGGAAGACGGGGCGGCGGCTGGTGGCTGAACGCCTGACCGCACGAGCGATCTCGCTCGACGACTTCATGGCGACCGTCGAGGCCGTGCAGCCCGTGCGGGTTCCGGGGACGGCCGTCTTCATGACCGCGCAGCCCACGGGCACGCCTCCGGCGCTCGCGCACAACCTCCGCTACAACAAGGTGCTGCACGAACATGTGATCGTGCTCACGGTTGCGACGGGGCAGTGCCACACGTGCCGGTCCCGGAACGTCTATCGGTGCAGCCGCTCGGACAATCGATGTTCAACGTCCGTGTGCAGTACGGGTTCATGGAAGATCCCGAACGTCCCGGAGGCGTTGCTCCAGGCCCGCGAACAAGGTCTCCACATCGATCTCGACGACACGACGTACTTCCTCGGGCGCGAAACGATCATCGTCTCGCGCAGTCAGGGCATGGCCGTCTGGCGGGAGAAACTCTTTGTGCTGATGGCGCGCAATGCCGTTCGGGCGACAGCGTTCTTCCGTCTGCCGCCCGAACGAGTGGTGGAGCTCGGCGTTCAGGTCGAGATGTAACGTCAGCTCCAGCACATCTCCAGCTCGGGGTGCACGCCGCAAGGGCCGCTCTCCACGGGCGGTGGAAATTCCGGCGCACACAATTCCTGCTCGAGTTCCGGCTCGGGCGGCAGCGCGTACTCGAGGATGTCGACCACGAGATACGTCTCGGTGTCGAGGATCACCAGGTCGCGATCGACGAATCGATACTCCAGTTCCTTCGGCAATCCAGGCAAGCGTTCGAGCGCCGTCTGCGTCACTTCGGCTTCAGCTACTCGCGCGAGATATGCGGCAATCCGGAGCTCGTGTCGGAAGTCAGCAGCGACACGTGGTGTGAAGACGTCGCCTCGAGGCGTGGCCACGCGAGCCTCCGCGATGGCTTGGCGGTGCGCCTCGCGCGCGCGTGCCGTTTGCTCCAGATCGGCTCCCATGAACAACCGGGACATCGGGCTCTCCAGTAGCCGACGAACTTCGAGATAGCGGTGGACGGATGCCGTGAATTCCGCAACCGCCTGTGCATGCGTCGACGCGTAGGGATGTTCTTGGTATGCCGTCGGCTGTGCGTGAGCGGTGGCTGCGGTGAGTGCGAGCACCGGGAGCAGGAACAGGATGGAAGCCGCCATGGTAACCCTCCGCAGTCCCCCAAGGCACTTCTGATGCCAGCCAGCGGAGGCTCGATTGTTGCTCCAGCAAGGGAAAAGGGTGTGAACCGATGGTTTCTACGGGGAAGTTTCCGCACGGGAGCGAAATCTTCCCAGGCTCGTGAGCGCCAGGCTGGCGCTATAGGCGATCGGTCACATGACGCGCGCGCGACGCATCACGGCTTCGCACTTCTGACGGATCTCGCGAGCGACCTCGTAGGGATCGCCCTGCTGGAATTTGGGCAGGAACAGTTCGACAGACAAGGGTCCGGCGTAGCCTTTGTCCGCGAGCGTGCGCAGCATCCGGTTGAGCGGCGCGACGCCATCGCCGGGAATGATGCGCGTGGTGTTGTCCAGGAGCTCGCGCGGCATGTCGGGGACGTCCTGAAAGTGCACGTGCCCGATTTCACCCTCTCGAATCTGATCGAGATCCTCGAGCTTATTCAGGCCCGACCAGAAGTGATAGAAGTCGAGCAGCGGCGCGACGTTGGGATGCGCGGCTTCTCGCATCATCTTCAGCATCGTCGGCAGCGTGCCGATGAAGGTTGATGTGCGCACGGCCTCGGCCATTACGACCAGCCCGAACTGCCTGGCGATGTCGCCGTTCTCGCGCATGTTCGCGACACCGCGCTTGTAGTCTTCTTCAGTGAATTTCTCCGTGGTCGGAGTCGGCGAATAGATCTTCGTCAGGCCGAGCGAAGCGAACTGCTCGCAGCGGTTCTTGAACGCATCGAGTTGCGCCGCACGTTTGGGATTCGGTTCCCACAATCCGAACACGCCACAGGCACTCGAAACCGGAGTCAGTCCGAGGTCGGTCAGCACACGTTTCGCGGCGGGCAGTGAATCAGATTTCAGGAATTCGTCGAGAAGGTTGTTGGTCAGCTCGACGTTCTTGATCCCGGCGCGCGCCCAGCCTTCGAGCGATCGGCGGTAGCCGGCGGCCGACGAGGTGTTCTGGTGAATTGCGAGTGTCATCTTTCCAGCCGCCGACACGGTACGTGCGGCCATTACTGCCAGAGGCGCCATGAGCAACGTTCGCCGTGAAAGCATGGCGGATTTTACACTGCAAGCTCGCTTGTGTTGACTGGCTAAATCAGGCCTGTTCCTCGAGGAATGAGCCGAGAAACTCCTGGGTCCGTGCCCACACGCCGCGGTGCAACCACGTCTCGCGATCGACGCGCTCGCAGATGTCCATGTCCGCGCAGAAGACCTCCTGCATCTGGCGCCCCAGGCCGCGATCGAAGACGCAGACATTGCTCTCCTCATTGTGCGCGAACGATCGGTTGTCGAAGTTGGCGGTGCCGACGGTCACCCACACGCTGTCAACGACCATCGTCTTGTGATGCAACATGGTGCGGTTGTATTCGAAGATCTCGATGCCAGCTTCAAGAAGGCGGCCGTACAACCGCACGCTGTTCTGGCGGGCGAGCCAGTTGTCGTTGCGGATGCCCGACACCATGATCTTGACGTCGATGCCGCGTTTCCTGGCGTCGATGAGCGTGTCGATCGCCACGGCATCAGGGAGGAAGTACGGGTTCGCGATGTAGATCGACTTCCGCGCACACACGATCGACAGGTAGTACATGGTGCGGACCGTCGATCCACCCGACTCCGGCGAGCTCATGAGCGTCTGCGCGCTGAGCGGACCGCGATAGTCAATCGTCGGGTAGTACCACCAGCCGCTCAGGAGCTCGCCGGTCGCCTGCTGCCAGTTGTGCGCGAACCCTGCCTGCAGGGGAACGACTGCCGGTCCTTCGACCCGGATCTGCATGTCGCGCCACTCGTGTGGACCGCGTGCGTTCCCACGCCAGTGATCCGCGATGCCGGCGCCGCCAGTGAATGCGATGTGACCGTCGACGATGAGCGACTTTCTATGCGTCCGATTGTTGAAGCGGCCGAGGGTGTACCAGTGAATCGGGTTGTACCAGGCAACCTGGCAACCGCCCTTGTCGAGCATGCGAAGGATCTCGGCGCCGATGCTCGCCGAGCCAATGGCATCGAGCAGAATCTTGACTGTGACGCCGGCCTTCGCACGCTCGGAGAGCGCTCGTGCGAACTCGACGCCTACTGCGCCCGCCCAGTAAATGTACGCCTCGATCGTGATCGAGACCCGCGCTTCGGCGATCGCGTCGAGCATGCGCGGGTAGAACGCGTCGCCATTGTTCAGGATCTCGATCGCGTTCCCGTCCGCGAAGGGCGCGCCGCTCGCGCCCGCGATCGTGGCCAGGAACTCCTCTGACTCGACGTCGAATTCATGTGAGAGCCCGTATCGAGGAGGCGCGGCAGCTGGTGTCGTCAGATACGACAGCAGCGCCATCACGCCGGTCGCTAGAGCCCAACCGAGCTCGTCGTAGACGATGAACCCCACGCACGTGATGGCCCACAGCCACCATGACCAGAGCAGCCGCCTGGCGCGGGCGCCGGGGCCGAGCGCACCCTTCGCGATCTGGCGCCGGCGTTTAACCGAAGGAACGCGGACGCCGTGTCTGTGCTGATGGAGCGACCAGTCGATCGGTCGGCTTCGTGGCCGTGTGCTCCGCGCTGTTCGAGACACTCTGCCGTACGTTGCGACCATAAATCGTGCCGACTCTCGATGGCGGGTCCGAAAGGACGGACCGCGTCAACGCCCGCGAAACAGCTCGAGCAGAGCAGTGGTCTCTGCGCGAATCGCGCCCTTGAGCGTCGGTTCGCGCTCTGGCGCCCACTCGGGTGAGTGAGGCGCGGGCACAGGAATGCCGCTCTGCCGCGCGGCGGCGAGCTTGGTGGGATGCACGGCGCCCACGTGCAGTAGCGCAGACGGCACGCCCGCAAGGCCGTACTCGGAGAAGTCCTCCGACGTCATCTTCGCCGGCATCTCGACCACGACCGCATCGCCGAGCCCCTTCTTCAATGCGCCCGCAAGTCGCAGCGTCAGCGTCGGGTCGTTGTACACAGATGGATTGCCGCGCTCGGGCGTTTCAACCAATGGTTCCTTCGGTGCGCCAGCGGCGGTCGCTTCGCCTTTCGCCACTCGTCGAATCGCCGCGAACGTGCGCGTGCGAACCTCGTCGGTGTAGGTGCGGACAGAGAGCTGCAACCGCACCTCGTCCGGGATCACGTTTGCCTGAGCGCCGCCGTGAATCGAGCCCACGGTGATCACGATGGGGTCGACAGGGTTGTTCTCGCGCGACACGATTGTCTGCAGCGAAAGGACGATGCGAGACGCGAGCACGATCGGATCGATCGTGTTGTGCGGCATCGCGCCGTGACCGCCGCGGCCGTAGACCGTGATCGTCACCGTGTCTGACATCGCCCGGAAAAGACCTGGATGGTAGCCGATGGTTCCCGCCGGCATCGTGTCGTCATCGTGAAGTGACAATGCGAAGTCGGGTTTGGGGAAACGCGTGAACAGGCCGTCGGTCAACATCGCCCGTGCGCCGCCGAGTCCTTCTTCCGCTGGTTGTCCCACCATCATGAGCGTGCCGCTCCAGCGGTCGCGATGTTCTGCCATGAGCCGCGCGGTTCCGGTCCAGGCCGCCATGTGAAGGTCGTGGCCGCACGCGTGCATCACGGGGGTAGATTGTCCGGCCGCGTTCTTCGTGACGACTGGTACTGGCGAAGGGCAGGCCGGTCTTCTCTTCGACCGGAAGCGCATCGAGCTCCGTGCGCAGCATCACCGTGGGACCGGCGCCGTTTTTGAGGATGCCAACGATCCCGGTCTTGCCCACTCCGGTCGTGACGTCGAAGCCGAGTGCCTTCAGGCGCACCGCGAGTTTGCCCGCGGTCTGAACTTCCTGAAATCCCAATTCGGGCGAGCGATGGAGATCGACGTAGAGCGCGTCGACGTCGGGAAAGACGGCATCGACTTCGGCAGGAGTCGGTGTCGTCCACCGCGGCCCGGATTGCGCCGAGAGCGCACAGGTCGTCACGACTGCGACAAATCCCCGTGCGACGCTCGTTCGACGTAAGGCGGGTGACGGCATCGAAAGTGGTGCTATTGTGGCATAGCCGTCCCACCCCATCCCGACGCTGGAGAAGAGCGATGAGAAGCACGCTTGCGACGCTGATCATTGTCTGGTCGATCAGCATCCCACTCGCGGCGCAGTGGTTGAAAGAACCCACTCGGAACATGCCGCGCACCCCCGACGGAAAGCCAGATCTCAAGGCGCCAGCGCCACGCGCGGCAGACGGGAAGCCGGATCTGTCCGGGCTCTGGCGATTGGATGCCGGCCCCTACGGTGGCAATGTGCTTCTCGATCTCAAGCCGTCGGAAATTCAGCCGTGGGCGGACGCACTCTACAAGCAGCGGATGGAGGATCTGGGCAAGGACGACCCATCGACGTTCAAGTGTCTGCCACAGGGTCCGCGCGCGATGCTGGGCGCAAGCGGCTGGGCCCGAATCATCCAGACGCCGATGGTCATTGCCATCCTCTACGAGAACCTGAGCCATCGGCAGATTTTTCTCGACGGTCGAGAGCTGCCGCGCGATCCGCATCCAAGCTTCATGGGCTACTCGGTCGGCCGATGGGAGAACGACACGCTCGTCGTCGAAACGATCGGATTCAAGGACGCCACGTGGCTCGACTTCGGTGGGCACCCTCATACCGAGGACCTTCGCGTCGTCGAACGTTACCGGCGGACTGCGTTCGGCCACATCGAGTTGACGCAGACGTTCGAGGATCCCAAGGTGTTCAGCCGGCCAGTGACGTTCGACGTCGAGGTCGATTTCGTGCCCGACACCGAGATGCTCGAGTACATCTGCAACGAGAACGAACGCGATCACGCGCGACTGGTCGGCAAGGCTTCTGACGACAAAAAGAACGCCGTGAAGGTTGCGCGAGAGGTGCTCGCGCGCTACGTCGGAGCGTATGAGTTCAGAACGCCAGAGGACCCCAATCACGTCGTCGTCGTGAATGTGACGCTGGTGGGAGACGAGGTCATGCTCGATATCGGCGGCAAGGATCCGCAGCCGATGATTCCGCTCTCGGATACGTTGTTCTCAACGTCTGGCGGGCGCCTCGAGTTCGTTCCGGACGACAAGGGACAGGTGACTCAGGCGATTTTCCGCATCGTCGAGGGCGACCTCAAAGGGGTGCGGAAGTGATCCGGCTCATCGCCCGACGATGACAGTCCAGGTCTGATCGGCTTGCTGCACGAGCGCTTCGACGTCGGAGTCGAGGACGAAGCGCTCGCGTACCAGGTCTGTTGCCGCGCGCCTCACGCGTTGAAGGTAGTCCTGCCGGTTCGTGTAGCGTTCTTCGATCGACGGACGCGAATCGCCCGACTGCTCTCGCTCCGCGCGCGTCTTCGCAAACGGCTGAAACGATCCGACGAGTCCGGCGAGGTAGCGCAGACCACTCAGCGGATACGTCGACACATTCCATCCCGTGTGCGTCCCGAGCGGGACGGCCACTTCAGGCAATGCGATACCTCCCACGTCGTTTCCATCGGCATTCACCTGAGGCACGAGCACAGGGAACGGAGCGCCAAGCGACGGCGGCTCCTTCGTGATCACTTTGGTGATGGCGTAGTCGCTACCGTAGTCCATTTGCCACACACCGGGCAGGTAGCTGGCAAATGGCAGCGAGGGAACCTTCGGGAACTGAACCGCGTCGCGCAATACCAGTTGACGTTGCGCGAGCGTGGGGTAGCGCGAGGGCGGAGGCTCGGTACCGTTCGTCACCCACTTGTCGAGATCCACGAGCAGCGCACGCAACACCCACTTCTGGTCGGCGAAGTTCAGCGCGTAACGAGTCTGCTGCGGCGTTGGCGGCAAGCCGCCGGATGCGTGAGGTGTGCCGGTCAGGAAGTAGAGACGCGATGTGGATGCGAACGGGACGTCAGAGGTGCCAGTCTCGTTGGTGTGCGTCAGCGACCCGGCTCGTGCCCAATACTCTGTCGAGGAAAACGTGTAGAAGATGCGCGGCACAACTGACGCTGCGTTCGCCTTCTGCAGCAAGCCGTCGTCTGTGAACGGTGGAAGGTCCACCGGTCGAAAGATGGAGAGCACGGAGTTGCCGGCCTGCCCCGGGCTTGCGAATCGATGATTGAAGCTGCCGCCGCCGGCCCCCGCTGACGCGACCATCAGGCCATCGAATGCCGCACGGCCGCGTTCGTCCTGATTGAAGCCGTCGCGCACGAACTCGCGAAGGAAGCGTCCGCTCTGCGAGTAGCCGAAGCCGATGACGCGACGCATCAGCGCCGGGTTCTCGCGCAGCGTCGCCGTGCCGCTTCCGAACTTGAGATAGGACGCGAAATCGCGCACGGCCGCGAGACCGAGTCCGGCAACGGGTGATCCTGTCGCCTTGTAGATCACCTCGTTCAGGCCGGCTTCGAAGCCAGCGGAACGCTGGACTGAGCATCCATCGGGTGCGAACTGCCAGCTGTCACGAGGAAAGACCGTCGGGGTTTTCTCGATCTCCGATCGGAACGTCAACGTGGCATCAGGCTGCGACACGTCGGCAGCGCAGTAGGCAAGCCCGATCGCCCCTCCAGGCCCACTACGACTCACCGTTATCGCACTGGCCCGGACTACGCCACTCACGGGGGCGGTTGGCACGGTCAGCGACAGGCCGTCGCCCGGCCGCACATCGAATTGCCAACCGAGGAAGGCAACCGTAAATCCCTGCTCGAGGAGAAACCGATCGCCGAGGTTCCAGTTCTCGGGTGCCAGGTCGCGCTGGCGCGCATCGCTCATCAAGCCGAGCGACTGATCGCGCCCGCGATTGACGACCTCGAGGAAGACCGTGCCGCGAGCCGATGTCGCTCGCCTGGGGAGAAAGAGGAGCAGGTCGCCGGCGAACTCCACTTTGCCGTCAGCATTTCGGGGAGCAAAGGCGAGATCGGCGATCGCCTGGTTCACAGGCAGCTTTGGATCGACGGCGTAGTGCACGCGCGCGATGACGCGCTCGTGGGTCCCGAAGTCATCGCGGCTCCGCACGTCGATGCGAACGACTTCGGCCGATGCCACTCGCGAGATGAGGAGCAGCGCGATGACGGTCCGGAGCGCGATGACGAGCACGGGAGTCACTATAGGCCGTCCACGGTCTGCGGTCCACGGTCCAAGTCCACGGTCCACAGTCCACAGTCCACCGTCCACAGTCCACCGTCCACAGTCCACGGTCCACAGTCCTGAACCCCGAAACCCGAATCAAGAATCCCGGATCCCGGATCCCGGATCCCGGATCGGAAAGTTGCGCCATCGTCTGCCAACGCAGAGAATGTGCGCGTGACTTCAGTGCCGCGCGTCTTGCTTCCTTTTCTGGCCGTCGTGGGTCTTGTCGCGACGCTGGGCGCGCAGACCGGCGACATGGAGACCTTGCCCGTGCGGGGGCAGGTCTCGATGATCAGCGCCGGCGGCGTCAACGTGCTCGTGCAGGTCGGATCGCAGGGCGTGCTCGTCGTCGACGCGATGGCGGAGTCGCAGTCCGATCGACTCATCGCCGCGATACGCACGCTCGCCGGCTCGCGTCCGATCCGCTACATCGTCAACACGCACGCTCACCCGGAGTTTGTCGGCGGCAATCTCAAGGTGGCGGCCGCAGGAGCCCAGCTCGTCGCGGGCAATTTCGCGGGACAGGTTGGTCAGGGCGCTGTCGAGGGCGTCGTGTCGCAGGCGTTTGTCGTCGCGCACGAGAACGTGCTGAAGGCGATGAGCGCACCAACAGGCAACCAGCCACCGACGCCGTTCGGTGCATGGCCTACGGAAACCTTCTTCCAGGACGAGAAGACGCTGTATTTCAATGGAGAGGGGATCGAGCTGGCGCATGTCAAAAATGCGAGTACCGACGGCGATGTCCTCGTCTTCTTCCGCAGCTCAGACGTGATCGCGGCGGGTGATATCTACAACACGCTCGGCTATCCGCGCATCGACGTCGCGCGAGGTGGCGGCGTGAGTGGCGTCATCGAAGGGCTGAATCGCCTGATCGACATCGCGATCTCGGAGCAGTTCACCGAGGGTGGCACGCGAATCGTGCCGGGACGCGGCCGCATCAGCGATGAGTTCGACGTCGTCGAGTATCGCGACATGGTCACGATCGTCAGGGATCGGGTCGCCTCGATGATCAAGAAAGGCAGGACACTGGCGCAGGTGCAGGCGGCGCGTCCTACGATTGACTGGGAACCGCGCTACGGATCCTCGTCGGGACCCTGGACGACCGCGATGTTTATTGAGGCGGTGTATCGAAGCCTCTCGCCAGCCGGGAAATAAGGTGAGGGGTCTGACCCCTTCACACTTCTTCACAGGAGCCGAGACATGCGGTGCATCTTGCCATTTGCCTTGGTCACGCTGCTGATGCCCTCGCCAGCGATGGCGCAATTCGACCTCACAGGCAGCTACAACGCGATCTTTCACGAAGACCAGCCGGAGCGTATTCCCGGTCCATCACTCGGCGACTACGTCGGGCTGCCAATCAACGAGAGCGCACGCGCATTCGCCGAGGCGTGGGATGCCTCGAGGTTGACCGTGCCGGAGCATCAGTGTCGAGCGCACTCGTCGCCGTATATCCTGCGTGGCCCATTGAACATGCGGATCTGGGACGAGCGTAACAAAGAGACGCAACAGGTCGTGGCCATTCACCTCGATATCAGCAACTTCCAACAGCGCCGTATTGTGTGGATGGATGGGCGGCCGCATCCGTCGAAGAGCGCCGAACACACCTGGATGGGTTTTTCCACGGGCCGATGGGATGGTGATGTGCTTGTCGTGACAACCACGCACATCAAACAGATGTGGCATCGCCGGAACGGCGTGCCGCAAAGCGACCAGGTGACATTGACCGAGCGATTCGCGCTGCACGGAACGGTGATGACTCACGTCACCATCACCGACGATCCGGTGTATCTCACCGAACCACTGGTGAAGACCACCAACATGCTCAAGAACCCGCGACCGCTGCCTCCACAACAGTTGCTGTATCCCTGTTCCGCGGTCGTCGAAATTGCCGATCAGCCTCGCGGCGCTGTTCCGCATTACCTGCCCGGAGAAAACCCGTTTCTCAAGGAGTTTGCGCTCCAGCGCAGGCTTTCCGAGCAGGCACGCGGGGCGGCGCGGCCACCATGTACCCGGAATTTCAGACCGCAGCGAACCCGGAGGGTGCGTCCCGCCGCAGATTCGCCGTTGCAAATCCTTCAAAGATCTACGTAAGAGCTTCAAGCACACCGGCAGCGAGCGCGTGCCAGCGCTCGCTGTCGCGACCGCATCGACCGATTTCTCCAGCAAATCCGGGGCAATCGCTGAGCCCGATTCTTGCACCCAGCCGCGCGCCCCTGTGATAAATCTCGGTCGTTTCCTTCTTCCCGCTGGAGCCCCATGATGCGGACAGATAGTGCCGTCCCTTCCGCTACGCCTGCGCGAACGCCGTCTCACGCGGAGCTGTCAGAGCTTCTCAGTGCACTTCAGGCCGTGCGCGATGGCGATTTTTCGGTCCGACTGCCGGGTGATTGGACGGGCATCGAGGGCAAGATCGCCGACACCTTCAACGAGATTGTCTCCTCTAACGCCCGGATGGCGAGCGAACTCGAACGAGTCGGCACCGTCGTCGGCAAACAGGGCCAGACGAGGCAACGCGTCAAGTTCGGACGGCCGACGGGTTCGTGGGGCGAGATGGAGGCGTCGGTCAACACGCTGATCGACGACCTGCTCTGGCCAACGACGGAAGTCACACGCGCACTCGCAGCAGTCGCGAAGGGGGACCTGCTGCAGACCGTCAGGCTCGACGTGGACGGACGGCCACTCGAAGGCGAGTTCCTCCGCTCCGCGACGATCGTCAACACGATGATCGAGCAGCTGGGTGTGTTCACCTCCGAAGTCACGCGCGTGGCGCGCGAGGTCGGCACCGACGGCAAGTTGGGCGGTCAGGCGCAAGTTCGCGACGTCAGTGGCGTCTGGAAGGACCTCACAGACTCGGTCAACTCGATGGCCAGCAACCTGACCGCGCAGGTTCGCAACATCTCGGAAGTGACCATCGCTGTTGCAAGCGGTGACCTCTCGCGCAAGATCACGGTCGATGTCCGTGGGGAAATCCTGCAGTTGAAGGAAGCGATCAACACGATGGTTGATCAGCTCCGGTCGTTCGCGTCGGAAGTCACGCGCGTCGCGCAGGAAGTCGGCACTGAAGGTCGACTGGGTGGTCAGGCCGTGGTGCCCGGTGTCGCTGGCACGTGGAAAGACCTCACCGACTCGGTGAACGCGATGGCGCGCAACCTCACCGATCAAGTGCGCAACATCGCGGAAGTCACGACGGCGGTCGCTCGTGGTGACCTGTCGCGCAAGATCACGGTAGACGTTCGCGGCGAGATTCTCGAGTTGAAGAACACCATCAACACGATGGTGGACCAGCTGAATGCATTCGCCGGCGAAGTGACACGGGTGGCGCGCGAAGTCGGCACGGACGGCAAGCTCGGTGGCCAGGCGCAGGTCTCCGGTGTGGCGGGCACGTGGAAGGACCTGACCGACAACGTCAACTTCATGGCGAGCAACCTGACCGCGCAGGTGCGCAACATCGCCGACGTGGCCACGGCGATCGCTCGCGGTGACCTCTCCAAAAAGATCACGGTCAACGTCAGCGGCGAGATCCTGCTGCTCAAGGAAACCATCAACACGATGGTCGACCAGCTCAATGCGTTCGCCGGTGAGGTGACGCGCGTGGCGCGTGAGGTCGGCACCGAAGGACGCCTCGGTGGTCAGGCCAACGTGCTTGGCGTCGCCGGCACGTGGAAGGACCTGACCGACAGCGTCAACTCGATGGCGAACAATCTGACTGCGCAGGTTCGCAACATCGCGGAAGTGGCCACCGCGATCGCCAGCGGTGACCTCTCGAAGAAGATCACGGTCGACGTCAGCGGCGAGGTGCTGCAGCTGAAAGAGACCCTGAACACGATGGTCGATCAGCTGAACGCGTTCGCTGGCGAAGTGACGCGCGTTGCGCGCGAGGTCGGCACCGAAGGAAAGCTGGGTGGACAGGCGGAGGTGCCGGGTGTGGCCGGCACGTGGAAGGACCTCACCGACAACGTCAACCTGCTCGCCGCGAACCTGACGACCCAGGTCCGCAACATCGCGGAAGTCACGACCGCCGTTGCGCGTGGCGACCTGTCGCGCAAGATCACCGTTGACGTCAAGGGCGAGATTCTCGAGCTGAAGAACACGCTCAACACGATGGTGGACCAGCTCAACGCGTTCGCGGCGGAAGTGACCCGCGTGGCGCGCGAGGTCGGCACCGATGGAAAGCTCGGTGGTCAGGCGCAGGTGGCTGGTGTCGCCGGCACGTGGAAAGACCTCACCGACTCCGTCAACGCAATGGGTGGCAACCTCACCGTGCAGTGGCGCGACGTGTCCAAGGTTGCGACCGCCATCGCCAAGGGCGACCTGAGCCAGAAGATCACGGTGGACGTCAGCGGCGAGATTCTGCAGATCAAAGACACCGTCAACACGATGGTCGACCAGCTCAACGCGTTCGCCGGCGAAGTCACGCGCGTGGCGCGCGAGGTTGGATCCGAAGGACGGTTGGGTGGCCAGGCGAACGTGCTCGGTGTGGCCGGCACGTGGAAGGACTTGACCGACTCGGTCAACTCGATGGCCAACAACCTCACGGCGCAGGTCCGCAACATCGCGGACGTTGCCACGGCGATCGCGCGCGGAGACCTCTCCCGCAAAATCACGGTCGACGTGAAGGGCGAGATTCTCGAGCTCAAGAACGTCGTGAACACGATGGTCGACCAGCTCAATGCGTTCGCCGCGGAGGTGACGCGCGTGGCACGCGAGGTCGGCACGGAAGGGAAGCTGGGTGGCCAGGCGCAGGTGCCCGGCGTCGCTGGTACGTGGAAGGACCTGACGGACAACGTCAATTTCATGGCCAGCAACCTGACCGCGCAGGTGCGCAACATCAACGAGGTTGCGATCGCGATCGCCTCAGGCGACCTGTCCAAGAAGATCACCGTCGACGTTCGCGGCGAGATCCTGCTGCTCAAGGAAACGCTCAACACGATGGTGGAGCAGTTGCGCTCCTTCGCGGCCGAAGTGACCCGCGTCGCGCGCGAGGTCGGCACCGACGGCCGCCTCGGTGGTCAGGCGGTCGTGCCCGGTGTCGGCGGCACGTGGAAGGACCTCACCGACAACGTCAACCTGCTTGCCGCCAACCTGACAACTCAGGTTCGCAACATCGCGGAAGTCACCACGGCCGTCGCGCGCGGCGACCTGTCGCGCAAGATCACCGTCGACGTCAAGGGCGAGATTCTCGAGCTGAAGAACACAATCAACACGATGGTCGATCAGCTCAACGCCTTCGCCGCAGAAGTCACCCGCGTGGCGCGCGAGGTCGGCACGGAAGGCTTGCTCGGCGGCCAGGCGCAGGTGCCAGGCGTCGCCGGTACGTGGAAAGACCTCACGGACAACGTGAACGTCATGGCCGCCAACCTCACCGAGCAGGTTCGCGGCATTGTCAAGGTCGTCACCGCCGTTGCGAACGGTGACCTCGAACAGAACCTCACTGTCAAAGCCAAGGGCGAGGTTGCGGCGCTCGCCGACACGATCAACAACATGACCGGGACGCTCGCGACATTCGCTGATCAGGTCACGTCGGTAGCGCGTGAGGTCGGCGTCGAA
Source organism: uncultured Acidobacteriota bacterium (assembly GCA_963757735.1). GTDB lineage: Bacteria > Acidobacteriota > Vicinamibacteria > Vicinamibacterales > UBA2999 > Gp6-AA40. The sequence goes on along the minus strand of CAVWST010000041.1, from coordinate 134,722 downwards.
GGGCGTCTCGGTGGTCAGGCCAACGTGCCTGGTGCGGCCGGCACGTGGAAGGACCTGACGGGCAACGTCAACCTGCTCGCCGCAAACCTCACCACGCAGGTGCGCGCGATTGCCGAAGTCGCGACAGCCGTGACCAAGGGCGACCTGACGCGATCGATTCAGGTCGAGGCGCGCGGCGAGGTGGCGGAGCTCAAAGACAACATCAACACGATGATCGACAACCTGCGGTTGACCACCGACCGCAACACCGAGCAGGACTGGTTGAAGACCAACCTGGCCCGATTCACTGGCATGCTGCAGGGTCAGCGCGATCTGAATGCCGTCGGTCAGTTGCTCCTGACCGAGCTCGTGCCGTTGATCAACGCCCACCAGGGCGTCATCTACCAGATCGATTTGGACTCGAGGCCGCTGCTCAGGATCCTGGCGAGCTACGCAGAGGCGCACGAGAACACGTACCCGCAGGTGCTCAGGATGGGCGAGGGCTTCATCGGGCAGTGCGCCCTGGACAAGCGGCGCCTGCTCGTGTCGGATGTGCCCAAGGACACGGTTGCCGTCGGGTCCGTGTTCTTCCAGGCGCTCCCTCGCAACATCGTCGTCCTGCCCGTCGTGTTCGAGGGTCAGATCAAGGCCGTGCTCGGATTGGCCTCGCTCAATGACTTCTCGCCGACGCACCTCGCCTTCCTCGATCAGCTCACGGCCAGCATCGGCATCGTGCTGAACAGTATCGAGGCGACGATGCAGACCGAGGGTCTGCTCAAGCAGTCGCAGCAGCTCGCCGGCGAACTGCAGACGCAGCAGAAGGAGCTGCAGCAGACCAACGAGCAGCTCGCGCAGAAGGCGCAGCAGCTCGCCGAGCAGAACGTCGAAGTGGAGCGGAAGAATCAGGAGATCGAGCAGGCGCGCCGCGCGCTCGAGGACAAGGCCGCCGAGCTCGCGCTCACCTCGAAGTACAAGTCCGAGTTCCTCGCGAACATGTCGCACGAGCTGCGCACGCCGCTCAACAGCATCCTGATTCTCGGACAGCAACTCACTGACAACCCTGAGGGCAACCTGACGAACAAGCAGGTCGAATTCTCCAGGACTATCCACAGCGCCGGCACCGACCTGCTGAATCTGATCACGGACATTCTCGATCTCTCGAAGATCGAGTCTGGAACGGTGACCGTTGAAGCCGAAGAAGTGCTCTTCTCGGACCTCCTCGACATGGTCGCCCGAACGTTCAGACACGAGGCAGAGAGCCGCAATCTTGGATTCGATGTGCTCGTCGACTCCAGGCTCGGTCGAAGTCTCGTGACCGACGTGAAGCGCCTGCAGCAGGTGTTGAAGAACCTGCTGTCGAACGCGTTCAAGTTCACGTCGCAGGGCGGTGTGCGTCTCAACGTGTCTGCGGCCACTGGCGGGTGGGCGTCGTCGCACCCGGTGCTCAGCCTGGGTAGTGGCGTCGTCGCGTTCGAGGTGTCCGATACCGGCATCGGCATTCCGCCGGAGAAGCAGCGCATCGTGTTCGAGGCGTTCCAGCAGGCCGATGCGAGCACGAGCCGCAAGTACGGCGGAACGGGTCTGGGCCTGGCGATCAGCCGAGAGCTGGCAGGCCTGCTTGGCGGTGAAATCCAGTTGCGCAGCACGCCTGGTGTGGGCAGCACGTTCACGCTGTACTCTGCCGATCCGTTACGCAGGCCCGACGGTTGTCGGCCGTGCCCTGACCGAGGCGAGCGGGTCGTCAGGCGGCATGACGACGCGCTTCTCAGTTGTCCGTCAGCCCGAGCGGCCGGTGGAGGTCGTGCTCGACGATCGCGACGACGTGCAGCCGGGAGATCCGACGCTGCTGATTGTCGAGGACGACCCGCACTACGCACGCATCCTGGTGGATCTGGCTCACGACAAGGGCTTGAAGGTGCTGGTGGCCATGCGCGGCGTCGAAGCGCTTGACGCTGGCCCGGCAGTTCAGCCAACCGCCGTGTCGCTGGATCTCTTCCTGCCGGACATGCTCGGATGGACGGTCCTGAGTCAGCTGAAGCAGGATCCCGAGACGCGTCACATCCCGGTGCAGATCGTGACGCCTCGACGAGGATCGCCAGCATGGCCTCGCGCGCGGGGCGTTCTCGTTCATCACCAAGCCGACGACGACGGAAGGCCTGGAGGCGGCGCTATCGCCGAATCAAGGCCTATGCCGCACCGCGACGGAAGCGGCTGCTCGATCGTCGAAGACAACGCGGCCGAGCAGATGAGCATCAAGGAGCTGCTCGGCCACGACGACCTCGACATCGTCACGGCCGACACCGGGGCGGCCGCGCTAGCCGCGATGGCCGAGCAGCCATGTGACTGCGTGGTCCTCGACCTGCGGCTGCCCGACATGTCCGGATTCGACGTGCTCGACCGCATCAGCCAGAACAAGGCGCTGTCGCGATGTGCCCGGTCGTGGTGTTCACCGGCCGGGAACTGTCGGTCGAGGAGGATGCGCAGCTGCACTGCTCGCCCGCAGCGTCGTCGTCAAAGGGGTCGAGTCGCCGGAACGGCTGCTCGACGAGACATCCCTCTTCCTGCACCGGGTCCTCTCGGACCTGCCGGCGGAGAAGCAGCGGATGCTGGAGCGCCTGCACCGCTCGGACGACGATCTGGTCGGCAAGTCGGTGCTCGTCGTCGACGACGACGTCCGGAACATCTTCGCCTTGAGCAGCGTGCTGGAGCGGCGGGGGATGCAGGTGCTGACGGCGAGCACGGGCAACGAGGCGACCGCGCTGCTCGAGACGCACACCCGGACGTGGCGATCGTGCTGATGGACATCATGATGCCTGAGATGGACGGCTATCAGACGATGCAGAACATCAGGCGAGAATCCGGCGCTTCCGGCGGCTGCCCATCGTCGCCCTGACGGCGAAGGCCATGAAGGGCGACCGCGAGAAGTGCTTCGAAGCGGGCGCCTCCGACTACCTGGCGAAGCCGGTCAACACCGAGCAACTGCTGTCGGTGCTCCGCATGTGGCTCCATCGCTGAGCGGACGTCATCATGACCAATCGACGCGAATCGACAGGGTCAACATCCTGCTCGTTGACGACCAGCCGGCGAAGCTGCTCACCTACGAGACGATTCTCGGCGGGCTCGGCGAGAACCTGATCAACGCGAGTTCCGCGACACGAGGCGCTCGAATGTCTGCTGAAGCACGACATCGCGGTCGTGCTCGTCGACGTGTGCATGCCGGACTTCGACGGCTACGAGCTGGCGGGAATGATCCGGCAGCACCCGCGATTTCAGCAGACCTCCATCATCTTCGTGTCCGCGATTCTCATGACCGATCTGCGATCGTATTCGCGGCTACGAATGCGGCGCCGTCGACTACGTGCCGGTGCCGGTGGTTCCGGAAATCCTTCGCGCCAAGGTGAGTGTCTTCGCGGAGCTGTACCGGAAGACCCGTGACTCGAGCGCCTCAACGCGGAGCTCGAACAGCGGGTGACCGAACGCACCGCCGCACTCGAGGCGACGACCGTCAGGCGCTTGCAGGAGGCTGACCGGCGGAAGGACGAATTCCTCGCCATGGTCGCGCACGAGCTGCGGAACCCGCTGGCCCCGATTCGCACGGCCGCCCAGCTCTTGCGGGTGAAGGAGCTGGACGAGTCGCATCGGGCGCGGGCCCGCGACATCATCGAGCGGCAGGTGGAGCACCTGGTGTGCCTGATCGACGACCTTCTGGACGTGTCACGCATCACCCGCGGCGTGATCACGTTGCAGCGCGAGCCCGTGTTGCTTGGCGCGATCGTGGCACGGGCGGTCGAGAGCTGCGGCACGCGATCGACACGCACGCGACACGAGTTCGGAGTCGAGCTTCCGCACGAGCTCATCAGCGTCGAAGGCGAGCAAGACACGCCTCGTCCAGGTCATCGGCAATCTCCTGCACAACGCCGCGAAGTTCACCGATCCCGGCGGCCGTGATTCGTCTGAAGGCGGCGTCCGCGAAGGCCGGTACGCAGCATCAGCGATCAAGGACACGGGCATCGGGATCTCGAAGGAGCTGCTGCCGAGGGTCTTCGATCTCTTCCACACAGGTCCACGCCGAAGTCGGAGCGCGCCCGAGGGTGGTCTCGGCATCGGGCTGGCGCTGGTTCGCCGTCTCACCGAGATGCATGGCGGCACCGTCACCGCGTCACAGCGACGGCGTCGGCCACGGCGCCGAGTTCATCGTCCGGCTGCCGGTCATGGCGGCTCCCAGCCTGGAGCTTCTCGCGGCCACCAGCGGAGAGCCGAGGACGCTCCCGCGCAATGAGCCGCGGCGCATTCTCGTGGCCGACGACAACCACGATTCCGCCGAGGCGCTGGCGTTGCTGCTCCGACTCCCGGGCCACGACGTCCGGATGGCCCACGACGGCATCGAGGCGCTGGCAGCTGGCGGAGGCGTTCACACCGCCCGACGTCGTCCTGCTCGACCTGGGGATGCCGAAGATGGACGGGTACGAGACGGCCCGACAGGTGCGCGGGCGACCATGGCAGGCGGCGCATGAACTCGTCGCGCTCACGGGCTGGGGGCAGCAGCAGGACCGGCACCGGACGGCGGAGGCGGGATTCGATGCGCACCTGGTCAAGCCGGTCACCGACGTGGAGCTGTTTCGCGCGCTGGCGACGGCCGCGGACGGCAAGCGCCGGATCGAGGGGGCGCAAGCCGGCTAGTTGGTCGCCGGAATCATCCTCATCTCCCTCTTCACGAGGTTGTCCTGACATCCTTTGCTGACGCGTGTTCCTGTGATGTTCTCACCCACGCCAACCCAACTTCTCCAGGTGTCTTGGAGGAGTGAAAGTCTCCAGCGTCGAAGATCTGTCGATGTACACTCACGGCCAACGAAGGATTGAAGATCCAGTTCCATTGTCCGAGCCTGTTCGTTAATCTGAGCAGCGCGACCTCTGTGAAGTGGATGCTCACGCTCGTTGCCAGTCTTGTCGTCGGCCAGGGCGCGGCACGGGCGGAGCGTGCGGCCGACTGCGGCCGATGCGACGGTGTTCATTCGGCTCGTCGGTACCGTGCCTGCGGAGGTGGAGGAGGCGGGTGCCGCGAAACAGATCGTCGACTGGATCGCATTGAAATGGGCTCTGGCAGCGGCTTCGTGATCTCGCCGCAAGGGATCGTGCCTGACGAACTGAACATGTCATCAACAACAGCGAGATCAACGTCAACGACGGACTTCGAAGGTCCTGCACCCTCTCAAGGTGGCGAAGATCGAGGTGTGCTTTCCACGAGAGCGTCAAGCACGCAGAGTCGGATCGCGATGTGTCTGAAGCCTCGGTGCACTCCGCCGATCCAGTCCTCGATCTCGCGGTGCTGTTCATCAGCGCGTCGGATCTCCCGTATGTGGCCCTCGGAGACTCCGACACCCTTCGCAACGGACAAGGAGTGAACGCCCTGGGCTTTCCGTTGGCCGAGCATTGGAAGTCGGCCGTGTCTCTGCCCCCGACATCGTGCCGGAGATCAGCACGTCGCAAGGCAGCATCTCGGCGCTGCGCGGGGATGACGCCGGCGTGCGCAGCGCGCTGCAGATCAACGGCATCGTCAATCCCGGGAACAGCGGCGGTCCTGTTGTTCGATGAGCGCGGCTACGCAGTCGGTGTGGTGCGCGCGCGAGTCAAAGGCGATGCCGGCATCGCGTTTGCGATTCCGATCAATCAGGCGAAGGACTTCCTCGAGTCGCGCGGTCTCGATTCGTTGATGCCGGCACGCCGCCTGCGGCTGGGCGCGCTGCAGAGTTCTCGAAAGAAAGGCCCTCGCTCTGCGACTGCCAGAGGGTATGAGCGATGTGTCGCTGTTTCGCTCACGCGTGGAAAGCGCCCCGGAGTGGACCGACGTTGCACTGCGCATCGATCGGGGCGTCTCGCCATGGACGGCGACGCAACTCGAGCGCACCTTGCTGCAGACCGAGGCATTCGAGCATCTCTCGATCGAGGAACATCAAAGCCAGAATGTCTCGCAAGCAGGAGGCGTTCGCTTACTTGTCGGACGTGCGACCGGGATGGGTCTCGGCAGCGGCTCGGAGATCGCGATGCAGTACGGCATCCTCGACCTGGGTAACGAGAAGCTCATTGCGCGTTACGTCGGATCTGCCGAGCAAGTCGCGTACAACGAGAGCGTCCTGCGAGGCTCGTTGCTCAGCCTCGACGGCCAGCGTCTTATGTCCGGTGAGGCGGTGAGTGCCGACAGTGTCGAGTGGCGAGGTACGTTGCCCGCGGGCTGGGTTGTCGAGCCTAGTGACGCCATCGCCGTGTGCCGCGCTTACGCCATGGTCTGGTGTGATGGCGGCGTATCCGGCTCTCGACCTGACGCTTGCACTACGCCATGGCACCTGGGACGCCGAGGCGGTTTCGCCCCAACAGGCCGCCGCGTCGTGTTCCTCGCGTCGTGGTTCGCTTGGCGACTCGTCTTATGCGCGACGCACGGAGTGGCTCGGTGTGTCGTATGCGATCGAAGGGGTGTTCGTTCGCGTGGGATCCCGACTGCATCAAATGGAAGTGATTTCGCCGGAGGGAAGAGCCGCAGTGGCTCGCGCTCTCCTTGCAGACTGGATCAAGAGAATGCCGGGAGCGAAATGACTCGCCTGTTGGCTGCGACGATCGTCGTCATTGTGAGCGCCTGCTTTATTGGCTGCAATGCGCCCAGCAACAGAGGCCCCGTGGTCGAAGCCCCGGGCCGGGACGCCGATCCGCGCGCGGACGATGCGCAGAACGTCCGCCTGGTCGGCTACAACGATTTGCAGGGGCGCGAAGTCGCTGGTCGTGACGACGCTCTCCGATCCTGCCAACGGCAGCTGGGTCTACGTCGGTCATCACGAGAGCTTTTGGGACGGCAAGCCCAAGATGAATCCGATCAGCGGAAAGGAGGAGTGGAACGGTACGTCGATCCTCAACGTTGACGATCCCGCGAACCCGAAACTCGTGTGGCACATCCCGAACGACTCGAACCGCAATTCGCGCGGCGTCTCGGTGGTGTACGACTACAAGTTCGATGGCTCGGGCCACGACTATCTCATTCGCAACTCCGAGGTGCTGACCGAGGGGGAGATAGGGAAGGACCTCAAGTACCAGATCTTCGACATCACGACGCGAGACACCGACCCCTCGAAAATCTCACCCGTGTCGGAGATCATCGGGACACCACCAGGATCGTGCGGACCGGGATGTGGCGGCGCATTCATCATGCGCGCGCACAAGGGTTGGTGGTCGCAGGACACCGGCTACTTCTACGCAGCGTCAGGCGAGCCTGGGTTCCGCAACGTCGTCATTCAGATCTTCGATCTGAAGAATCCGCGCGAGCCGAAGTTCGTCGGACGCGCATGGCTCCCGAGCCAGAAAGAGGGAGAACCCGGGATACGAAGGGCAGTACGCGCATCACCCGGTCGTTGACGAAGTGAACAAGCGGCTGTACGTCGGCTACCGCAATTCGGGATGGACCGCGGAGTTCGACATCGCCGATCCCGCGAAGCCAGCGGTTGATCTGGTCGCTCGACCTGAACCCGCCGCATCGTGGTCCGCACACCGTGTCACCGATCGTGTACGACAAGGTCCCGAACTTCGGCGCGTCTGCATTGCCGCGGAAGTATGCGTTCGTCGTCGACGAAGCCGGTGGCGGCGCAGACATGTCGCCGTGCCCGAACGGCGTGCGCACCGGCTCGTACATGCTCGACATCACGAATGAGACGAAGCCATTCCCCGTGTCGGTATGGCAGGTGCCGGTCGGCGACTTCTGTTCGAAGGGCGGCCGATTCGGGCCGCATCAGTCGGCGGAAACCGTCAACGGCCGGCTGAACCGCTTCGAGAACAAGATCGCCTGGCTGGCGTACTTCAACGCCGGGATTCGGGTGGTCGATCTGTCGGATCCCTATCACCTGCAGGAACTGGGTTACTACATCCCGAAGACGAACGAGCGCTCACACCCGATCGACAAGGATCAGCCGGTCGCGATCCAGATCAACGATGTGGACATCGATCATCGTGGCCTGGCCTACGCATCCGATCGCATCGGCACTGGCTTGTTTGTCCTGGAATACGCACGCCGCACGCCGTAACGCGCGGCGTCGCTAGGGCTGCGCTCGCAGATCGATCCCGACCCTGGCTGTCTCTCGAGCGGTAACCGTCACCGACTGCCGCCGTTCGCCGAGCTGTGGATGACGGAACGTGATCTCGTGCAGGCCAATGGGCACCTGCATGTTGGCGATCGGGGTCTCACCAACGGGTGAACCGTCGATGAACGCCTGCGCCCATGGCACGGCATTGATTGACAGTCCGCCGGTTGGCCACTTCACTCTGATCGACGACACCTGGCCTGCCGTGACTTGAACTGTGCGCCGCTCCTGGAACCCGAGCGACTCGTTGACGATCTCGAGCTCGTGACGGCCCACGGGCATCATGATGCGATCGATGCGGTTGTTGCCGAGGAGCCGCCCGCTCTCAAAAAGCTGTACGTCCGCGGGTGCACCGACGATGGCGATCCATCCAGCGGCGCCGGCAGCTGCGCTCGGCTGGACGGAGAGCGGAACGAACAGCGAGGCGGTCTTGCCTTCTTCGATGAGCACCTGCTCGGTGACAGTGCCGGTCTCGTGCTTCATCACCACCGTGTGCGGTCCGGCAGTGAGATCGTTGACGCTGACCGGCGATCGTCCGACGTAACGGCCATCGACCGTCACTGCCGCGCCTATTGGTTCGGTGCGGATGCGCAGTTCGTTGGCGGTCGCCGTCGCGCCCGCGGCGCCAGCTCCCGTCATCTCGAGGAACTGCGACAACTCGCTGCCGGCTCGAATGGTCACTGGAATCTTGCGACGATCTTTCTCTGTGACGACTTCCACGACGTGATCGCCGGCCGCAATTCGAGCACAAGCGGTGTCACGCCCCGGGGTGTGCCGTCGATTGTCACGGCCGCGCCTGCTGGCCGGGTGTCGATTGAAAACGATCCGATTGAGGGGCCGCGCGACCACGGTGAGACGCCCGGCATGACGAGGACGATGCCGACGGCAAGCAGGGCGGCAGCGCCGATCCACAGTTGTCGCGCCCAATCGTCTGGCAGTCGTGATGAGATCAGCGTTCGCAGTCGCGATTCGCGTGCCGGCTCAGGCGCGACATCAGCAACTGGGGGCGGAGGTGGCTCCGCTTCGAATGCAGCGATAACAGACGCTTGAAGTGGCAGACCGCTTGGGGCCGGCTCCACCGTCAGCATCGCGGGGCGCGGTGCCGGTGATGGCGGAGGCGCCTCAGTCGCCGGAGGCGCCACACTCGCCGGAGGCGCCACACTCGCCGGAGGTGCCACACTCGCCAGAGGTGCCACCGTCGCGGCGTGAGCCGCCGTCGCTGGCGCGTCGAGTCCTCACTGCTTCTGACGAGGAGTCTGTTTTGCCTTCAGTGCGCGCCGAGCGACTTGCGAGGAAAGCCTTCAACGCTTCGATGCGCGTGCCGAGATCGACATCAGGTACATCGTCCACGCCAGCGGCCACGGGCCCGCCCGCTGCGCGTGTCTCTTCGTCGGTCGGGAAAGGCGGAGTATTGACGTCGAGCGCGAGACACCGCGCCATGAACAGCAGCAGGCCATCCTGTTCGGAAGGATCAGGCTCCCCGAAGGCTTCGTCCAACGCGGCTCGGGCGTCGGTTACTGACGTGAACGAGCCAAGCGGATCCGCCTGAAGTGCCTTCGTCAACCAGCGGCGGACCGGAATCGGGAGCCGATCGAGGACCGCGGGCGGAATCTGATCGAAGCGATCGTCGGCCTTGAGCCGTCTTCCCAGCACCAGCGCCAGCGCAACCGCCGCAACCTGAAGGACGTCCGCGCGCGCGTTGATTGCGACATTGAACGTGACCGGGAGCGCGACGCCCAAATCCTCCCAGTAGTGTTGCCGGGAATACCGGAGATGTTCGATCGCCGACCCAAGGACCTGTTCGACGACGATGACCCGGCCCTCGGGAGTAACCATCAGGCGATCTGGGCTGACGGCGCCATGCACGGCCTCGGGCATCTCGTCTCGCCACGCAGCCGTGGCGTGAACGAGTTGGCGAATGATGCACGTGGCCGTCGCAAGATCGACATGGACGGAGCGCTTTTCCGCGCACGCCAGTAGCGTCGCCAGTCGCACACCGCGAACGTGGTCTGAAGTAACGAGGAGCGTGCCGGTGGGACGATCGACCTCGATAGTCCGCACCCGTGCGAACGAGTCGTGACTGAACCCGGCAATCCGGCCGGTCCGCTCACGCAGCGCCGCTTCGAAGGCAGGCGTGCCACTCAGCGCCGCGTTCAGGCGTAGGACATCGAGGCGCTCTCCACGCGCATCGACGACGACGCGACGTTCACCGAATCCGTCCACGAACGGCTGAGCTGCCTGGACGAACGATTCCTCGACTGCTAGTTCCATACGGTCTAGATCGTCCGGCTCTGTGCTATTCACGTACCGCGTAATTTACCTGATTCGGGCGAACTCGTCTGCGGAATCGTGTAGGAAAGAAAATAGCCACCGGTGTAATTGATTCTCGGCTGTTCCGATATTCATCATCAGCGTCACGCGACGAATCGGCAACTGCCGGGCTTTGTCCCGACACGTTCGGTCATGGAGCGCAGGTGAGGAGCAGCGAGGTCTGCTGCCCTTCGCACGCAGACGGACGATAGAAAGTCAGCAGGCGGCCACCGGTGATGACGCCAATCCAGGCGCAGAGCGAGATGGCGGCTATGACCTTCGCGCGTCTCGGAGCATCAAGGGGCGCATCGGGGCCGAAGACGCGACGGTACGACGTGAGATAGAACGTCACCGCGTTGAGGCCTCCGATCGTCATGAACAGCAGCTTGAAGTGGAACGACGGGTTGTAGATGTACTGGTCCGGCTCGGTGAGGATGAACAGCGTCCCTGTTGCGATGTTGATCGCGAATCCGAGCAGCCCCCACGGGATGAACCGGTGCATGGCTGCGATTGGGATTCGCCTTCCGACGCCCAGCAGCCGGAGATCGAAGCTGCCCACGGCCCCAATCAGCAGACAGAGACCCAGGAAGTGCAGGCTCTCTGCGATCGGCCAGGCCCAGGCCGTGCGCATGACGTCGGCGATTGCCGAGCGGCCACCGATCGTAGTCACGAGCCAGATCTGAAAGTCGTGCATCGTCAGTGCAACTGGGTGAGCCGATGGTACGTGTAAGCGAGTAGCCGTCCTGCGGTGATCGATCCACTCCAGCAGATGAGCGAAGCGATCGCCAGATTGCGCAGCCTCGAAGAGATCGGCGGGTCGAGCGGGTCCAGCGGGCTTAAGGACGCGCCGCTACCTGTCTCAAACACCTGTCGGCTGATGCGAACGAGCAGCACCATCGCGACAGCGATCAGCGTCAGCTTCAGATAGAACACCGGGTTCGTGAGCGCCTTCGTCGGATACCCGATGAGGAGCAGCACGCCCGACACTGCATTCAGCCAGAAGCCCGCCCACAGAATCGGCAGGAACCGGCGCAGTTCCGGAGCGGGACGCTCGGTGCCACGCCGAGGATGCGCAAGTCGATCGCGGCGCTGACGCCGACGGCGAATCCCATCCCGATCGCGTGAAGAGTCAGGATGCCCGGGAAGGCGAACATCGATGGCGACCCGACTACCCACTGACTGAGCGCCGTCGACTCCACCCACGCGAGAAACGGATCGATGCTCAAATCGTCTTTCCATTGAGCGCTGAGAGATTGCGATTGGTTGCGTCGATAGCTGGCATCAACTTGATGTTGTCGTTGCAGGGAAGCTGCCATCAGGATGATCGTGGCCATCGGGCCTTCGACCGCATCGTGTCCACGATCGCCTGGATACCGTGTGTGACGGCGGCCGCAACATCGCCACTATCGACGCGAGCGCGCGAGTTGCGTGTCGGCCCACGGAATGAAGTACTTCCAGTTGGGGCCATCTGTATGGCCGCCGTCATGCTGGCGCCACGCGAGCTGACCCTCGAGCATGCTCACGTTCACCGCAGGCATCTTCTCGGTCTTGTAGTCGTCAGAGGTGCCAAGGTCTTTCGCGCCGAGCAATCTGAAGACCGGGCCCGCTGCGACCGCTGCCATGTAGCTACCCTGGTGATCGAGCCATCTGGCGTCGCCCTTCTCCGGGACACCGTAGCTGATGAACGTGGGACGCGGCGCGCACAGCGCGATCAGTTGATGCGCATCGACCGGGATATCTCCTGCGTTCTTGCTTCCGAAGCTCGCGTCTGCGGCACCGTATTTCATGAAGTTGCCGGCCATCCAGTGATACTCACCGGCGCCGGTGAGATTCTCGACCTGCTCGCCCCAGTTGCGGCGATGCAGCTTCGCGCCACCCTCGCCCGACGAGCCGACCAGCACGACGGCGAAGCGCCTGTCGAACGCCATCGCGACGAGTGCCGCCTTGCCGTAGCGCGAGACGCCCTCTATGCTGACGCGAGTGGCATCGACAGACCTGACCGGTCTCGAGATAATCCAGGGCGCGCGACGCACCCCACGCCCATGCGCGCAAAGCGCCCCAATCGTCCGGCTTCCTGAACTGACCTTTGTTGACGAGCCCGATGATGCCTTTTGTCAGGCCCGCGCCGTTGTCTGCTTGGATGTTCGTGGGGCTGATGGATGCGACGCCCCAGCCGGCGGCAATCAGTTGCTCGATCGCTGGCGGATCGCTCTCTGATCCCGGCGGAGGACCGCCGCGTCCTCGAGCAGGTGCTGGCCCACCAAGGCTTTGCGGCAACGTCCCGTTGCCGAACATGATCATGACAGGTATAGGCGCCGTGACACCGGGCATCACGAGCGCCATCTGAATGTCGACGGCGATAGAGGGATACGACGTGTTCTCGACGTGACCAACGATTTGACGTCCGATGACCTTGTGCTCGCCGATCATTCCCACCGTTGGTTTGACGACCGACCATGTGACCTTTGGGACGTCGTGCGGCACGCGACCCAGCACCTCACGTTCGAACAACTCCACGATCTCAGGCCGTCTCTCCTTCCACCAGCACGTCCGCCGTCGTCACCTTCCTGCCGCTCTCCAGAGTCAGGACGTCGGGCAGATTCGGGAATGGATTGGCTTTCGCCTCGTCGTAGTTGGCGTGGTTGGGTGCGGACTCGTTGCCACTCGGTCCCGGGCGCAGGCTGTTGATACCTAGCTGCGCCATCATGTTCTGGTGATCGTCGGCAGTGGATCTTTCAGGCGAGGGCTGTTGGCCGAGTAGAGAAATCGAACCGAGGACTAACAGCACCGCGGCGAGCGAACGTTGGACGCCGCGGACGATGTGTCCCATGACGGGGGAGTATACCTGTGAGGCTCGTAGTTCGGACAGTCCACAGTTCACGGCGGGCTACGGCCGCCTACTGTGAACTGTGAACTGCCTACTGTGAACTGCTTTAGAAGTCGAACTGCAGATTCAGCCGCACGTAACGCGCCGGCAGGATCGCCGTCGGCGTGAGCCACGCGCCGGTTGGCGAGTACCCGTTGTTGTAACCCGTCACAGCGTCGCTGTTCAGCAGGTTGTAGAGGTCGACACCGAACTGCGTGCGCGTCTGTCCAAACCTCAGGATCTTGGCGATACGAAGGTCGATGTTGTTGATACGATCGCCATACAAAGTGCCGCGCGGAACGAGATTGACCGTCACGTTACCTGATGACAACGCACGTCCGAGCGAGGGCTGCGCGATGGCGCTGGTGACGACGTAGTCCGCGCGCTGTTCGTCGCCCGGGTCACTCCGCCACGTTCCGCTTACCTGCACGTCGATCTTCGGGACGGTGTACGTCGCAAGCCCTCGGAACGACGTCCGCATCGGTTCATCAACACGGCACGAGTAGTTCTGAAGTCCCGACGTTGACGTCGAGCCCGCGGTCGTGGCTACGCGGGTGGTCTGCACCGCGACGGTGTTGTCCCAGGAGTATGTCTCCGGCAGAATCGAGCGGATCGCACAGTTGTCCTGGAAACGAGCTCCCGTGCTCGTGCCGCCCTGCAAGGTCACCCCGTTCCGCAGCCGCGCGTTGACGCTGACGTCGATGCCTTGCCAGCGTTCGATCTGGTCGCCGAATTCGGACGAGAGCTGCTGGTACATCACTTCCTGTCCGACTTTGCCGGGCACCAGGTTGTAGAGACCGGACACTGTCCCGCCACCGCCGCCGGGCAGCCGCGGATCGTTTGGAACCGGGATGCTGAACGGCGTGTAGTCAGCAGCGGTCGTCATCGTATTGTCCGCGGTGTAGAAGTTGCCGTACCAGCGGCGGACGTAACCGACCGTCAAACCGACGCGCGGGACCAACTCCTGTTGCACGGAAACACCCATTTCCCAGTTGTAGGTCCGCTTGCCCCAGCCGTTAATGAGCGCATCATCGAAGTCCTTTGTAAAGACTTCCTTCCCGAAGTTCTGGTTGTCCATCGCGCCGCACTCGGTGTTGGCGCCCGTCGCCCGGAGGTCGCAGTCAGGAACGTAGTTCCCGCGACGTGGATCACCAACCGGATAGAACGAGTCGTTCCACGTCCGCGTCGTCTGCAGGGTGGCGCGAATGAGAGGATGCTGATCGAGGTCGCTGTTGCTGGCGGTGAGCGCCGTCGCGAACTTTCCAATGTTGAACTTGATGGCGGTTCGGCCGTTGCCGAAAAGGTCATACGCTGCTCCAATGCGCGGCGTGATGTCCTTCCAGTGGATTTCGTCCGTGGTTCCGGCAGCCCAGGACAACGGTGTCGGCATGAGCTGGTAATCGGGGCCTCCAGCGCCCGTGTCGGGGTAGCCGGTCCCGATACCGTCGTAACGAATGCCGCCCTGAAGCGTCAGCCGCTCGCGGGTGTACGTGTCCTGGGCGTACAACGAGTGCATGAGGATGTTGCGTTGCAGCTTGACTGTCCCGGGGAATACACCAGTCTGGGTCAACTGGTTTGGAATGCCGTTGTTGAACCGGTACTGAATGAACGGCGTCGTGTTGAAGTACGACTGGCTCGGGTGACTGACGTTGCCGTGATAGCCGAACTTCAGGTTGTGCGAGCCTGGGATGTACGAGAGCGACGCGCGCGTCTGAGCGATCGTGCCGATCTGATGGTGCTCGAATCCCTGCTGCAAGGGTAGGTTGTAACGATAAATCAAATTAGCGATGCCGCCGTTGTTCGGGCAGCCGGTGGAGCACTGCTCGAGGATCGAAATCAGATCGGGGTTGTGCGTGCCATCAACCCGTGGCGCCAGATTGGCGTAGACGGAGAAGTAGTTGCCCCAGCCGGCCTCGGCCAGCAACCGGTTGGTGACGGGTGATGCCCATGTCGCTGTCTGAATGAACCCAGGGGTGTAGAGCCTCAGGCCCTGCGCTTCGGGTGTGCGCGTCGCGGTGCCGCCCCCTTCCTTATTCTGCCTGTGGTACTGCTGGGAGTGGCTGAAACTCACTTTGTTGCGCGGTGACACCTGCCAGGTGAGTCGCCCGATCGCATTTCGGGTCACGCTGTCCCCGAAAGAGGGACGGGCGGTGTCGAAGTCGACGAGCCATTTGGTCGGATCGCCGGCGTTCTTGTTGAAGAAGATGCCAGGAATCGTGTTCTCGGCGACAACCTCGCGGTACGTCCCGTAGAACCACAATTTGTCGCGGATGATGCGACCGCCGCCCATCGGGTTGAAGTCATAGACTTTCTTGAGCTCTGCGGGCGACCGCAGTCCGGCCGCTTTGAGGTCGTCGGTGTAGTTGCTGCCCTGCATGCCGCCACTGGCGCCAGATAAGAACACCGTACTGCTGAACTCGTTACCACCGTCGCGGGGGATGATGTTCAGGACCGCGCCCGCAGTTTCAGCTTCGCCCAGTCCTCCCGATACGGTCAGCACTGTTTCCTGCGAGCCCGCCACGTTCGACACGGCGGCGTTCGAGTTGGCGCCGGCCCACCCGGTGTTGATGCCGTCGTGCATCGTCCGTGAATCGGACGCGCGCGCGCCGTGAATGAATCCCGCCATCCCGCCGCTTCCGCCGGTGATGCCGCCGGCGTCGCCATTGCTACTCATGCCCGGCACGAGCGACTGAATTCCCGTGGCGCCGCGTGACGTTGGGATCGCCGCCAGCACTTCCTTGTCGATGATGTTCTGCACGCGTGTGCTCTGGACGTCTACCGTCGGCGATTCGCCGGTGACGGTCACGGTTTCTTCGAGCGCGCCGACGCGCAACTCCGCGCTGACGGTCGCGACGAAGTCGCCACTCAACTCGATACCCTCGCGTTTCACGGTATTAAAACCGGGCAGCGTAAATGTCACCGCATAAGTGCCGGGACGAAGATCGACGATGCGATATTGACCGGTGTCGTCGCTGACGACTGAGCGCGTGCGCTCGATCAGGACTGGACTTGCGGCTTCAACCGTGACACCTGGCAGCACTGCGCCAGACGTATCCCGGACTACACCTGTAATAGCGGCCTGCGCGAACGCAGCCGCGGGTAAGAGCAAGACCACCAAAAGGACCGCCGCCGATCGCCGCGCGCAGATACACATCGTGTTCCTCCAATGGGGATGTTTCCAGGGAAGACCGGGAATGTGACGACACGGATGAGTGCGGGTACCAGTGGGCCGTTAGTCAGACGACGACGATATGAATGGAGACAGAAATATCTCTCGCCGGAGAGCGTAAGGCGACGAGTCAAGGTGGACCTGGGCGGGAAGTATACACACTCTGGCTGGCGGGGTAGCCAGGTTGTTGGGTAGCTCTGGTTGGGCCTATCGGAAAGGCGGGTCGCTAGACCCGCCTCTCCGATGGTCGTCAGAAATCGAGCTGCATGTTGAGCCGCACGTAACGCGCGGGCAGAATCGCGTTCGGCGTGAGCCAGATGCTCCCGCTCGTTGCCGTTGGTGCTGTGTAGCCCTCGTTATATGTGGTCACTACGTCTGTGTTCAACAGGTTGTAGACGTCCACGCCGAACTGCGCACGCGTCCCGCGGAAACGGAGAATCTTCGCAATACGCATGTCGAGTTGTTCTGCCGCGCGCCGTAGAGCGTCCCTGGCTCAACCAGGTTGACCGTCACGTTCCCGGACGACAGCGGTGCGGCCGAGCGACGGGAAAGCAGATGGCGTTCGTCACGACGTAGTTGGCTGAGAGCTCGGGTCCTGGGTCGCTCCGCCATGTGACACTAAGATTCACGTCCACTTTCGGCACGATGTAGGTGCCAAGCCGCGGAACGAGGTCTGGAATGGCTCGACCACGCGGCACCATGGGTTGGCCAAAGCTCCCGTCGACGTGTGTCACCCGCGTCGTCTGCACGGCGGTCGTGCTCGTCCAGCTGTAGGTCTCGGGCAGCGCCGCTCTCACGTCGCAGTTGTCCTGCAGCCGCCGGCCTGTGCTCGTGCCTCCTTGAACGGTGAGTCCGTTCCGCAGCCGCGCGTTGACGCTCACGTCGATACCGTGCCAGTTCTCGGTCATCTCTCCGAAGTTCGACGAGAGCTGCGAGTACAGGTCCTCCTGGCCGACCATGTTCGGCACCAGGTTGTACAACCCAGTCACCGTGCCGCCGCCACCGCCCGGCAGTCGCGGATCCACTGGAATCGGGATCCCGAACGGCGTGTAGTCGGCCGTTGTCGTCAGGCGGTTGTTTGCCGTGTAGAAGTTGCCGAACGAGCGGCGGAAGTAACCAACCGTCAGTCCGACGCGGGGTAACAGTTCCTGCTGTAGCGAGAAACCCATCTCCCAGTTATAGGTGCGCTTGCCCCACCCGTGTATGAGATCGGAGTCGAAGGACTTCGTGAAGATCTCCTTGCCGAAGTTCTGGTTGTCCATGGCGCCGCATTCGAGGTTAGCGCCGGCCGCCCGCAGGTCGCAGTCCGGAACGTAGTTTCCCCGCCGAGGATCGCCAACTGGATAGAACGAGTCGTTCCATGTCCGCGTCGTCTGGGGCGTCGTGCGGATCAGCGGGTTGAGGTCGAGGTCGCTGTTGCTCGCGGTGAGCGCGGTCAGATACTTGCCGACGTTCACCTTGATTGCGGTCTTGCCGTTGCCGAAAAGGTCGTACGCGGCGCCGACGCGCGGCGTGATGTCCCTCCAGTGGATCTCGTCGGTCGTTCCCGCTGGGTAGAAGATGCGCGTTGGCATGAGTTGGTAGTCCGGACCACCGACGCCGGCGTCTGGGTAGCCGGTGCCGATGCCGTCGTAGCGTATGCCGCCCTGGAGGGTCAGGCGCGCACGCGTATAGGTATCCTGCGCGTAGAACGACGTCATCAGGATGTTGCGCTGGTACTTCACAGTGCCGGGAAAGATGGCGGTCTGGGTGAGCTGATTGGGGACGCCATTGTTGAACCGGTACTGAATGAACGGGGTGAAGTTGAAATAGCTCTGACTCGGGTGGCTGACGTTACCCTGATACCCGAACTTCAGGTTATGCGCGCCCGGAATATACGATGCGGACGCCCGCATCTGGGCGAATCGTGCCGATCTGATGGTTCTCGAACCCTTGTTGTAGAGGCTGGTGGAGGCGATAGACGAGGTTGGGGATCCCACCGAACTGCGGACACAGAGTTGCGTTCGAACACTGTTCCACGACCGAGATCATGGTGTTGGGGTTCGAGCCGTCGATGCGCGGCGCCGAGTTGGCGTACTTGGCGAAGTAGTTGGCCCAACCGGCTTCGAAGAGAAGTCGGTTCGTAAAGGGCGACGCCCAGGTGGCCGTCTGAATGAAGCCGGGCGTGTAGAGCGTCATGCCCACGGCCTCCGGCGTTCGCGTGGCCTGGCCACCGCCCTCGGCGTTCCGCCTGCTGTACTGCTGTGAGTGGCTCAGACTGAACTTGTTACGCGGCGAGATCTGCCACGTCATGCGCCCGATGGCGTTCCAATCGATGTTGTCGTTGTAGGCGGGCTTGCTGGTGTCGAAGTCGACGACCCACTTGGTCGGATCGCCGGCGTTCCGGTTGGAGAACATCCCGGGCACCGTATTCTCGGCGCTGAGCGATCGATACGTCACGTAGAACCACAGCTTGTCGCGGACGATCCGTCCGCCGCCCATCGGATTGAACTCGAACACCTTTCTCAGCTCCTGCGGGGACCGCAGGCCGGCGTCCTTTAGCTCCTGCGTGTAATTGCTGCCCTGCATGGAGCCGTTCGCGCCCGACATGAAGAACGTGCCGCTGAACGTGTTACCGCCGTCGCGGGGGATTACGTTGAGGATCACGCCTGCGGTCTCGGCTTCGCCCAATCCCCCCGATGTCGTCAGGACCACTTCCTGTGAGCCCGCGACGTTGGAGATGGCCGCGTTCGAGTTGGCGCCGGCCCACCCGGTGTTGATGCCGTCGTGGAGCGTCCGAGAATCGGAGGCGCGGGCGCCATGAATGTTGCCGGCTGTCCCGCCCGTCCCGCCGGTGATGCCGCCGGAATCGCCGTTGCTGCTCAGCCCAGGAACCAGGGACTGGATACCCGTAGCGTTTCTCGACGAGGGGATTGC
This sequence comes from uncultured Acidobacteriota bacterium, assembly GCA_963757735.1. Lineage (GTDB taxonomy): Bacteria > Acidobacteriota > Vicinamibacteria > Vicinamibacterales > UBA2999 > Gp6-AA40. Next base: position 115,365 of record CAVWST010000041.1, on the reverse strand, counting down.
CGCGATCACATCCCGGTCGATGACGGTTTGCACTCGCGCGCTTTGGACGTCAACGATCGGCGATTCGCCGGTGACTGTCACCGTCTCTTCGAGCGCGCCGACTCGCAACTCGACGCTGATGGTGGCGACGAAATCACCACTCAACTCGATGCCCTCGCGTTTGACGGTGTTGAAACCGGGAAGCGCGAACGTCACCGCGTAGGTGCCGGGACGAAGATCGACGATGCGATATTGACCGGTGTCGTCGCTGACGACCGAGCGCGTGCGCTCAATCAGGACGGGACTTGCCGCTTCAACAGTGACACCCGGCAGCACCGCGCCGGACGTATCCCGGACGACACCGGTGATAGCGGCCTGCGCGAGTGCAGCCGCGGGGAGAAGCAAGACCACCAAAAGGGCCGCCACCGATCGCCTCGCGAAGATACACATCGTGTTCCTCCTCCTGTGGGGTTTGCAGGGAAGACGGGATGTAGGATGGCTCGCATGAGTGCGGGTACGCGGGGAAGGGTCAAACGACGACGGTATGAATTGGTAGGGGTCCCTCGAACGACGAGCGTATGTTGACGAGTCAACGTCGACCTTGGGCGGGAAGTATACACGCCAGAGACGGCCGCGCTCGCGGGAAGTGTCAACTCATGGGTGGCAACGAGGTCGTTCGTGCACTCTCGCGAAAATGGGCCGGTTTTAGGCAGAATCTATGCTGGACTCCGGTGAGAGACCGGTTGACACTATTGGTACGTGCGCGTATTTAAGGCGTGGGGGAACGCTTGATGACGAGAATCCTGATGGCAGGCGGCGTGGCCGCCCTGTCGGTAGCTGTGGTTGTTGGACAAACGAGCGAGCCCACGGCCACGTCCAGGCCCGCAGCGAGCCCGGTTGCGCGGCAGCAAACAGCCCCTCAGGCACCCGCTCCCGTGAAGCCTGTGGCCCCGGCGACCGGTGAAGAGGCTGCGAAGTCGCGCGCGCTGGTGGACCAGGTACCGTGTCACCTGCCACAACGCCCGGCTCAAGACAGGCGGGCTGGTCCTGGACAAAGACCAGTTGGATTTCTCGAATCTCGCCGACCACACCGAGTTGGCGGAAAAAGTTGTTCGCAAGGTGCGCGCTGGCCTGATGCCGCCGACGAACTCGCGCCGGCCGGATGCCGGCCACGATGGAGTCGTTCCTCCGCTTCATGGAGACCAGCCTCGACGCCAACGCGTCGCAGCATCTGCCTGCGCCAGGACTTCATCGCCTCAATCGCACCGAGTACGCCAACGCGATTCGCGATCTGCTTTCGCTCGAAGTGGACGCGACCAAGTTCCTGCCGCCGGACGACTCGACGCGCGGGTTCGACAACATCGCCGGCGCACTGACGATGTCGCCCGCGTTGATGGAAGCGTATCTGTCGGCCTCCGGAAAGATCAGCCGCCTGGCGATCGGTGACGTGAGCGCGCCGACGCAGGCAGTGTTCGACGTCCCCGCGGACACGGCACAGAACCATCACATCGAAGGCCTTCCGTTCGGCACCCGCGGCGGGATGCTGATCAAGCATCAGTTTCCGGCTGACGGCCTCTATTCATTCAACGTGAAGGGTGTAACCGGCTACTTCCAGGCGGTCCTCGGACAGATCACGGGCGAACAGCTTGAAGTCACCATCGACGGCGAGCGAGTGAAGCTGTTCGACTGGGACAAGGAAATCAAGAGCACGACGGGCAACGGCAAGTCCACGCCACGTGTCCCGGTTGACGCGGGCCTGCACACCGTCGGCGTGACCTTCATCGCGACCAACGACCTGCCCGGAACGGAGTTGAACCGGCCGTTCCAGCGGACGATGAATACGCCTGGTGAAATTCCAGGGTTCCAGTTCTATCCCCACGTGGGCCAGGTGACGATCGAAGGCCCCTTCGATGCGAAGGGCGCCGCAGACACGGCGAGCCGCCGCAAGATCTTCGTTTGCACGCCGAAGACGCCGCGAGAGGAATCGTCCTGTTCGCGCACGATCGTATCCACCCTCGCCAAGCACGCTTTTCGTCGTCCGGTGACTGCCGCCGATGTGAACAGTCTGTTGGAGTTCTACAAGGCGGGTCGCGAGGAAGGCGGTAACTTCGATACCGGCATCGAGTCGGCGCTCCAGCGCATCCTTGCAGACCCGGAGTTCATCTATCGTGGCGAGCCGGAGCCGGCCAACCTGGCGCCCGGCAAGAGCTATCGCATCAGCGATCTTGCGCTCGCGTCGCGTCTGTCGTTCTTCCTCTGGAGCAGCATCCCGGACGACGAACTGATCGACGTCGCGGCGAAGGGACAGCTCAAGGATCCAGCCGTGCTCGAGAAGCAGGTGCGGCGGATGCTGCGCGATCCGAAGTCGCAGGCGCTCGTCTCCAATTTCACGGGACAATGGCTGGGTGTTCGTGCGCTGAAGACCGCCGAGCCGGTCGTGAACCTGTTCCCCGACTTCGACGACAACCTGCGCAGTGCGTTCCAGCGCGAGGTGGAGCTGTTCTTCGCAAGCGTCGTCCAGGAAGACCGGAGCGTCGTTGACTTGCTGAACGCGAACGACACGTTCGTCAACGAGCGCCTCGCGAAGCACTACGGAATCCCCAACATCTACGGCCCGCAGTTCCGGCGCGTGACGCTGCCAGCGGAACTCGACATGCGGCGCGGGCTGCTCGGCAAGGGCGCCCTCATGACGGTGACGTCAGCCGCGGCGCGCACGTCGCCGGTGACGCGCGGCAAGTGGTTCCTGACGACGTTCCTCGGTGTCGAGCCGCCGCAGCCTCCGCCCGACGTGCCCGCCTTCAAGGAGCGCGCTGTCGACACGACGGGTAACACCAAGCCTCCGACGATGAAGCAGTCGCTGGAAATGCATCGCATCAGCCCGACCTGCGCGTCCTGCCATCAGATCTTCGAGCCGATGGGCATCGCTCTCGAGAACTTCGATGCCGTGGGTGGCTGGAGAACGCTCGACGAGGGCGTGCCGATCGATGCGACCGGGATCCTGCCCGATGGGACCAAGGTTGACGGCGTCATCACGCTGCGCGGCGCGCTCATGAAGTATTCCGATCAGTTCGTGCACGTTGTCACCGAGAAGCTGATGACGTATGCGCTCGGCCGCGGCGTCGAGTATCAGGACATGCCGATGGTCCGTGCGATCTCGCGCGATGCGGCCGCCAACAAGTTCCGCTTCTCGTCGCTCGTGATGGGAATCGTGAAGAGCGATCCGTTCCAGATGAATCAGAAGGCAGCCGATCGCGCGGAGCAGCGCGCGGCCCGTTAATAGCGAGATCTCGAGGCCCGACATCATATGTTTCTTACGAAGAAGCACATCTCCCGACGGACGGTCCTGCGTGGTGCAGGCGCCGTGCTGTCACTGCCGTTCCTTGACGCCATGGTGCCGGCGGCGACTGCGCTGGCCCAGACGGCAGCCAGCCCGAAGCCGCGATTTGTCGGCTGCTTCGTGCCGCACGGAATGGCGCCCGGTTATTGGGTGCCGAAGACCGAAGGCGCCCTTGTCGATGAGTTGCCGTTCAACTGGACGCCGCTCGAGCCGTTCCGCGATCAGACGGTCATTCTGAGTGGCTTGCACTCCCGATCCGCGGAGCCGCCTCCGGGAGTGACCGGCGCCGACCACTGGGTTGCTGCTGCGTTCCTCTGCGCGAACAAGCCGAAGAAGACCGCTGGCGCTGATGTCTATGCGGGCACGACGATCGACCAGTTGATCGCGCAGAAGATCGGCCAGGAAAACCTGATGCCGTCGATGCAGCTCGCGGTCGAGGATCCGGGCGCGAATTCGAGCAACTGTGGCGAGGGTTACAGCTGCACCTACACGAACACGATCTCGTGGGCATCGCCGACCTCGCCGCTGCCGATGGAGTTGAATCCGCAGGTCGTCTTCGAGCGCATGTTCGGCGACGGCAGCACGCCGGACCAGCGGAATGCCCGCCGCAAGCGCGACCAGAGCATTCTCGATTCACTGACGACCAGCCTGGCGCGTCTCAGGAAAGACGTCAGCGCGTCGGATCGTCAGCGCATCGACGAGTACACACAGAACGTCAACGAGATCGAACGGCGGCTCCAGATCGCGATGAAGGCGTCTGCTGTCGTCCCCGAGAACGTGAGCGTGCCGGTGGGTGTGCCGCAGTCATTCGATGAGCACATCAAGCTGCAGTTCGACCTGCTCGCTCTGGCGTTCCAGGCTGACATCACGCGCGTCGGCACGCTGCTCTTCGCTCGCGACCTCACCGGCCGCACGTATCCCGAGAGCGAGTCGCCGACGGTCGGGTTCCACGGCGTGTCGCATCACGGTGAGGATCCGCGACGTATCGCCGACCTCTCGAAGATCAACGTCTATCACGTGAAGATGATTGCGCATCTCGCCGACCGGCTGGCGAAGGTGCAGGACGGCGACGGGACGCTGCTCGATCATTCGATGATTCTCTACGGCAGCAACATGGGGAACTCGAATCAGCACGTGCACTACGACGTGCCGCACGTGCTCGTTGGTGGATTGAACGGAAAGCTCAAGGGCGGACGTCACCTGGCATATCCGTCGAAGACGGTGCCGACGGGCAACCTGCTCCTGAGCATCCTCGAGAAGTACGACATCCATCAGGACAGCATCGGCGACAGCACCGGCCGGTTGGAGGCTCTGTGAAAACTGCCAAGGCCCAACTCCTCTTAGCCTTCGTGTTCTTCGTGACCTTCGCGGTTCAAAGCGGGGCAGCGGGCAAGAGCGAGGTGGCGGACGCGGCCGCACGGGGCGACATCGCGGCAGTTCGCGCCCTCATGGCGCAGAAGGCCGACGTGAACGCACCACAGGCGGATGGCGCGACCGCCCTTCATTGGGCGGTATTCAAGGGCAACAAAGAGATCGCCGACATGCTGCTTCGCGCTGGCGCGAATCCGAAGGCCGCCAATCGCGAAGGTTCCACGCCGCTCTGGCTCGCCAGTGTCAATGGCGACGCCGCGATGATCGAAGCGCTCCTCGCGGCAGGCGCCGATCCGAATGAGACGCTTCCGCTCGGTCGCACGCCCCTGATGACGGCTGCGCGAACCGGCAATGTCGCGGCGATGAAGGTGCTCGTCGATCGCGGCGCTGACGTGAACGCAAAGGAAACAGCACGCGGCACGACGCCGTTGATGTGGGCGGCCGATGAGGGTCATCCAGCGGCGGTGAAGTTCCTGATCGATCGCGGTGCAGATATCGCGGCGAGATCGAACCCGGCACAGCGTGGCCGCGGGCCCGCGCTTGGCAAGGCGAACGATCCCCGCAAGGCTGTCGCCGCGCAGGGCGCCGCGGTTGCTGCAGGCGCCGCGCTCGACCTGCGTCAGATTCGAGAGGCCGCTGGCGAAGTGCCGGCGGCAGGTCGTGGCGGCCGTGCCGGAGGCGCGGGGGCACCTGCGGCAGGCGGACGTGGCAGGGGAGCCGGCCGCGGTGACGGAGCGCCCACAGGTGCTGCGGGGGACGATCAACCGGACGATGCCGCTGCGGCAGCGGTGGGATTCGCGAGAAGAGCGCCAGCACCGAACGACGGTGGTCAGCTCACGCCGCTGATTTACGCGACGCGGGCGAACAACCTGGACTCGGTCAAGGTGCTGCTCGACGCGGGCGCCGACATCAATCAGACCTCGGGTTACGGCTGGAGCCCGCTGCTCGTCGCGACGCAGAACCGTTACTACAAGCTTGGCGCATATCTGCTCGAGCACGGTGCCAACCCGAATCTGACGAACAAGGGCGGATGGATACCGCTCTACATTGCCACCGACAACCGCAACATCGAGAACGGCGACTACCCGGTGCGCAAGGGCGACATGGACCACCTCGAGTTCATCACGCTCCTGCTCGACAAGGGCGCCAACGTGAACGCCCGCGTAAAAGACAGCACAGAGACGCGGACGGTCTTCACCAACCAGTGGCTCGATGAGAACGGCGCGACGGCGTTTTTCCGCGCATCGCAGTCCGGCGACGTCGCGCTGATGAAGCTGTTGCTTGCGAAGGGTGCCGATCCAAAGATCGCAACAACGCTCGGCGTCACCGCGCTCCATGTCGCCGCGGGAATCGGCTGGGTCGAAGGCATCACATACGAGTGGTCGCAGCAGGCCACGCTCGACGCCGTGAAGATTCTGCTGGAGCTCGGCCTCGACCCGAACGCCCAGGCGGACACCGGACGCACGGCGCTTCACGGGGCAGCGCACAAGGGACGAGCAGACGTCATCCAGATCCTCGCCGACAGCGGCGCCAAGCTCGATGTGCGCGACTACGGGAACACCGACAATCGCGGCGGCAAGCTGGCGGTGCACACGTGGCAGGCCGTCGATTACGCCGATGGTCTCGTGCGAGTCGGCGTGCAGTCTGCGATTCCGCATCCGGAGGCGGGACTCCTCTTGCGGAAGCTCATGGCGGCGCAGGGAATGCCGGTTCCACCCGAAGGTCGTACGCTGGAGTCCATCTGCATCACCGAGGCGTGCGATACCGGGCAGTAACAACTCTTGATTTGCCGATCTTTGATCGATGATTCGTTGTTGATTGGTGATTCTGGATTGTCGATTTGTCGATGATTCGAATCGCCCGATAAATCGCCAATCAACGTTCAACAATCGCCAAGGAATCGACCATCAAAGATCGAGAATCTCCAATCGGAGAACCCGACTTCATCGTCGTCGGCGCCGGCTCCTCCGGATGCGTCGTCGTCTATCGTCTGTCTGCAGACCCTTCAGTCCGGGTGCTGTTAATCGAGGCAGGCGATTCCGGCGAGAACGATGAGGCGATCACGACCCCGGGTCGATGGTCGTCGCTCATGGGCTCCCACTACGACTGGAACTACACGACCGAGCCCGAGGCAGGGCTCGCACAGCGTTGCATGGCGACGCCGCGAGGCCGGGTCCACGGGGGCTCGAGCGCGATCAACGCGATGCTTCATACGCGTGGCGATCGACGCTGCTTCGACGGGTGGCGAGCGCTGGAGAATCCGGGCTGGGGGTACAGCGACCTGCTCCCCCTGTTCAAGCGTTCGGAGCGGAACGACGGTGGCGCCTCCGAGTACCGCGGTGGCGACGGCCCTCTTGCGGTCAGTCGCTGTCGCGATCCTCATGCGAGTCATCACGCGTTTCTCGCGGCGGTAGCGACGCACGGATTCCGCGTCGATCCTGAGTACGACTTCAACGTCCCTGAGCCAACCGGCGTCGCTGGTTTCTATCAGCGCAACATCCTGAACGGACGAAGGCAGAGCGCGGCGGCGGCATTCCTCCAGCCGTCGATGTCGCGACCGAATGTCGAGGTCCGTTCACGCGCTCGTGTGACCCGGCTGCTCATCGAGGGACGACGGGCCGTGGCCGTGGAGTACGTGCGCGAGGGGAGCATCGAGCCGGTGCGTGTGCGAGCGGCGCGCGAAGTCGTGCTCTGCGCTGGCGCGATCGACTCGCCACGACTGCTCATGTTGTCTGGAGTCGGAAATGCGAAGCAGCTGCGCGCGCATGGCATCGATGTGGTTGCCGATCTTCCAGGCGTCGGGCAGAACTTGCAGGACCACCTCAAGCTCTCCGTTCGGTGGAAGGGGCGAACGACACTGCCAGGGTCCACGGTGACGGCCGGACTCTTCACCTCGTCGAACGCTTCAGCGTTCCCTGACCTGCAGTTCTATGTGGGTCGTGGAGTCAATCTGCCAGATGAACTCGTGAGTCTCACCGTGTCGCTCGTGCGGCCGCAGTCGCGCGGTTCTGTTTCTCTGCGGTCGGCAGATCCGCTCGTTCCGCCGGTGATTCGCGTCAATTATCTACAAGTAGATGCTGACGTGGCCGCGCTCTTAGAAGGCGTGCGTCTGACGCGGCAGTTCGGCAATGCACGAGCATACGACAGCGTTCGGGCGGAAGAAGTCGAGCCTGGAGCGACAGTCATGTCGGAGCGCGATCTGGAGGCCTTCATTCGCCAGAAGGCGGACACGATTTATCACCTCGCCGGAACGTGCCGCATGGGACCGGACGCCGACGTGGATGCCGTTGTCGACGCGCGGCTGCGAGTACGAGGGGTAGACGCGCTTCGAGTGGCGGACGCCTCGATCATGCCGGAGGTGGTGAATGCACCCACGCACGCTGCATGCGTGGCGATTGGTGAGAAGTGTGCGGACCTGATCAGCGGCCGATGATGCGGCCCTTGTCGAGGCCGAACGAAGGCTGATCGACGGTTCCCGAGACCACGATCGGCAGCACAGCGCCCGCGCCGTCCTTTCGGAAGAGCGGGTCGATGACTTTCAAGAGCAGCGACTTGATTCCCGTGGTGGTCTTCGAAAGCGGCGCGTCGAGGATGAGCGAGCCTTCGAAATCGAGTTGCTGCGTCGGGAGCCCATAGTTCCCCCCGAGTGCGACGCGCGCCCCCTCAACAGCGAACTGAAACTTCGGGAGGTCCAGGCGGCCGTTGCGCAGGGCAAAGTCTCCCCCGAAGTCAGACGTGACATCGCTGACCTGCTCGTTCGCTGGCTCGCCGCGTCCGCGGCGACTCAGTTCGTCGACCTTGTCCTGCACGGTGTCGGATGTGAACTGACCGCGACGAATCTGGAACGACCCTTTCAGTTGAAGCTTCTGCACGACGTCGACGTCGCCTGGAGGAATGACGAGCGCAGTCTTGAGTGCGATCGCGCCGCGCATGGCAGGCTTCTGGGCTTTGACCGCCAGTCGGAGGAAATCTTCGAAGCGACCATCGGCGCTCACGTTGAGCGCGATCGTTCGCCCCTTGGCGCCCGGGGCACTGGCGATCGATCCCTTCGCGAGGATGTGCGATCGCCCGAGTGTGGCGTCCACCTCCTCGAGGTAGGTGTCGCCGCTCGTCCCATCCACGACCGCGACGAATTTGGTGTCGAGGTTGACGGGCTGCATTGCGAGATTGAGCTGGAAATCGGGTGTCGTGGTCGTGCCCTTGACGTTGATGTGCTCGAGCACGCCCTCGAACGAACCTTTCGAGTTCAGGATGCCGCCAATGCCCTTGATCGTGTCCAGGCGAGCATCGATGAACTCGTAGTCGCCTGATAACGGCGACGAACGAGGTGCGTAGGTGTTCCACGGACCGAACGATCCGGAGCTCTTGATCAGGCCTTTCGGCTTCGGGTTCGTCAGCTGCGCCTCGTACCGCCCCGCGTGCTCGAAGCTGAAGTCGTGGAAGGTGACCGTATCGAGCTCGAAATTGAGCGGCAGCTTCTCAGGATTGTCGGGCAGGATACGCAGCAATCCCCGCGTGACCCTGATCTCGTTGATTTCCAGGTCGCGTGCACCGCGCAGGCCAGACCCCTTGGGCTTCGGTCCGCGAGCGATGTCCACCTGGAACCCTTCGACCTCGACGACGTCGATCGAACGCTTCAGCGCGTCGAAGAGCGAGCCCGAGGCGTGGAAATGATCGACACGAATGAAGGGAAGACGATGTTCGTCTCCATTGCGAACGAGGGTCAGTCCGTGCCCTTCGATCGCGAGGCTGGGGAAGATCGCCAACGAGACTTTCTCGATGTGCGCCTTCGCGTCGAGCCGAGTCTCGATAATCCGAGTAAGCTCCTGTCCCGTTCGGTGCGCTGCCCACTCACTGCGGAGGACGGCAATGCCGAGGGCGACCACTAATCCCGCGGCAATGAGGACGCCGAGCAAGATCTTCCATGCACGCGTCACGTGTGAACTCTCATGGGTTTCGGACTGGCGCCAGTTCGTTGTGAATGACCTGGTTCAGGATTGTTGGGTCGATTGGTTTCTGCAGCCACGCATTGGCCGGCTGATCGTCGTCAAGGACGTCGTTGCTGGACGTAACCACCACGATTGGAATCATTGGCCAGCGCCGGCGCAACGCCAGACAGAGCGAAAGGCCGGAGAGGCCGGGCGTGCGCCAGTCCATGACCACGAGATCCGGCGTGACCTCGCTCAGAAGGCGGGTGGCCTCTCGCCCATCGCTCGCGACGGTGACGTCATAGCCGAAGTACTTCAGCATCATCGCGAAGGTCTCGCGCGTCAGGTGGTCGTGCTCAACGACCAGGATCTTCCCGTGGCCCTTCGCCGGGCCATTACCATCGACGCGACTGCGAGTCGCGCGCATCGCGGCGCGGATGCGGCGATGTACCACAGAAGACGCGCTACGCATTGCGTCGACCCAGCGCGATGAGCGCAACGCCCGATGCCGCGGCGGCGATTCCCACGAGTGGCGGTACGACGACGTGCTTCTCCGTTTCAGTCTGCACTTCGATCGGGCCTATGTCCACAGCCTTTTTCCGCTCGGTATAGGGAATCGCGGGCCATGCGAGCACTGCGAGTCCCACAAGCAACAGCACGATGCCCAAAGCGAATAATCCTCTCATGGACGCTCCTCCCTGATCGTGCGAAGTCATCAGCACGTTCCGTGCCCTCCTTCGGACACGGCGCCCGCGACGTGACGATGATCTCAACGTGTGCGCGGCTGATGAGGTTTGGAAGATGTGCTGTAGAAGCTGCAAGTATTACAAGCAAATCACGAGAAATACGTACGTCGTGGCTGTCGAGTGCCCCGACTGTGGCATGGCACGACACGTGCTCAGGCAGGCAGTGCGGACCGGATGGTCGGCGGTTCCGTACGCGCCCAAACTCTTACCCCGCGCGTCAGAGTTCGACCGATGAGAGAATGACCATGCTGTGGACACTCTTCGTCGTGTTGTTGCTGCTGTGGCTGCTGGGAGTCGTCAGCTCGTACACACTCGGTGGATTCATCCACCTGTTGCTTGTACTCGCGGTCGTCGCCGTACTCGTGCAGCTGATTACCGGCAGACGAGCCGTGTGACAAAGCCTTCGCACGACACGTGCAACCTACGTCTGGAATCCGCTTGAGCGGCTTCCAGGCGCGAGGTGGCGTCGGCGAAGGAGGGGAGGGATTGCCATGAACACGTACAGTGAAGGAATGGATTCAGAACGAACGGGGAGCGGATCGATTGCCGCCTTCGTGTGTGGTGCCGCGCTTGGCGCGACTGTGGGCGCAGCGATCGCGCTCATCATGGCGCCGGCCGCCGGCAGCGACACACGCGCCTATCTGAAGCGGCGTGGCAACGAGCTTGGCCACGATGCCATGGAACGTGGACGAGAGAGCTGGCGGAGCCAGTCGGAACGCGTGAAGTCGGCAGTCGCCAGCGGCCTGGATCGCGCGGGCAGCGCGGTGAACTACGCACGTGAGCGCGGGGAAGCCGCGTATCGTGAGGCCCGGGAATCTTTCAACGCGGACGATCCCGGCGTGGCGCATACGAGCTATCCGAGTCGCGCCCAGCGCTCGACCGAATAAGCCACTCCCCGTGGCGTGAACATCGCATCGGGGCACTCCTTTCACTCCCCCGAAAGGCGCCCCGAGAGTTCTGTACGCTTCAGCCTACAATACGAAACGCGCGGCGACCTCTCGCCGCATCGCATCAACGAGTCCTGGGGAGGATGAGATGAGTCGATGGCCTGCGTTTCTCCTGGTGTCCGTTCTGTGCACCGCGCCTGCGTTCGCGCACCATGGCCCTGGCACCTTCGAATTGGGCAAGTCGGTCACCTTCACCGGCAAGCTCACGCGCATCGACTTCGTCAATCCGCACTCATGGCTGTACTTCGAAGCCACTGACGCCAACGGTCGTGTGACGAAGTATCGCTGCGAGATGCGCTCGGCCCACACGCTTCGTCGCTCGGGATGGACCAAAGAACTCTTTCCAGTCAACTCGAAAGTCACGATCGAGGCGGCTCCCGATCGCGCAGATCCGAACTCGTGCTACCTGAACACGATCCGATTCGAGAACGGCAGTCGCATGGACCGCTACGGTCAGTATGTGAAGGCAGCCGGCGGAGGAGTGCAGGAAGTGCGTGGTGCCTTGCCGGTTGCGGCCAAGCCGCGCGAGGCCCGTCGTTCCAGCGGCGAGCCGAATATCTCTGGCGACTGGGCGCCGGAACAGGTCGTGATGGCTGATCCGCGTGGCACCGGCGGTGGGCTCGTGCCTCTCAGCCAATTGGAAACGGCCAAGCCGGGCGAGCGTCGTGGCGGTGGTGGCGGTGCGCGCAGAGGAGGAGGGCCGCCCCCGGGACCTCGGCTCTATGGAGGCACGGAGCTGACGACGATGGGCGAGCAGGCGGCCGCCAAGTTTGTGCGCGACGATAATCCACGCTTCCGCTGCGAGACGACCAGCATCATCTTCGACTGGGCGTTTGATGGTCCCGTCAATCGCATCACGCAGAACAGCGACACCATCGTCATTCAATACGGCCAGATGGACCTGCGCCGCACGGTCTACATGAACATGAAGACCCACCCGGCGAACGTAAAGCCGACTCGCGCAGGGCATTCGATCGGGCGCTGGGAAGGCGACGTGCTCATCGTCGATACCGTGGGCTTCCTGCCTGGTGTGCTGAATGCACCGGTGCGTCACGGCGACAAGTTACACGTCGTCGAGCGATTCACGCTCGATCCAAAGACGATGAAGCTGACACGAGCGTACACCGCCGAGGATCCTGACTATCTGAAGGGACAGTACACCGGCTCCGACACGATCGGCATCGCCGATCAGCCCTTCACGAAAGACAATTGCAAGGATCAGACGCTGGTCAACTACTCAAAGCAGAACTGACGTGTAGCGCGACGTCTTGTCACTGCGTCCGTGTGCTTCGGCGCAGTCCTGGATTCGCGCTTGTTGCGATCTCGGCGATCGGTATCGATGTATCGGCGGTCGCCGCGGTACCCGGCGAGATGTTGCTGCCGCAGCGTGCGCTCAAGGTCGGGCTCACGCTCGACAGACCTGGATGACGCAGGTCAGGTTGCTTCGGCGCCGTGCTCGTCAGGCGGGGGCAGGCGATGGCCGCGGTGGGGCGGTGGCGATCATTCAGCGGTTCGGGGCCCGACCGACTGCCCAGGCGCCGACAGCCAGATTCGCCAGCGCGGCGCTCTCGGCCAGGAACGGCGATCCGAGTGATGTTGCGGACCCATGGCTGTCTCCTTCCTCGTTTACACTCCTATTCATTCTAGGAGCGGACTCTGATCGTCCGACCGCGGCTCCAGTAGAACATTGCCCCACTTGAAGAACACCTCGGGCATGTCCGGCCTGATCGCAAGTGCCGCTTGATACTTCTCCGCCGCTTCGGCAAAGAATCGCTCCCGCAGCTCACCTGTTTTCATACCGCCCTGATCCAGCAATGCATTACCCCAGTTAACCAGAGCCTCGGCCATGTCAGGTTTTGCAGTAAGTGCCGCCAGGTACTTTTCCGCAGCTTGATTGAACAACGCGTCACTCTCCTCGCCTTTCCTAATCCGTGCGAGATCGGCCAGAGCATTGCCCCAGTTGTTCAAGCCAGCTGTCATATCCGGCTTGATCGTGACGGCGGCTTGATACTTCTCTGCCGCTTCGACCAGGAGCTTTGCGGCGACGTCTTCGTCTCCCCGTTTCGATTGGGCGGTTTCTGAGAGGGCATTTCCCTGCATCACGTAAGCCCAGGAGAGCGGATCGCCGAGTTCCGACGTCGGATTCTCGTCGTACTCCTGTCGAAACTCGAGCACGCTCTCATAGGCCCCAGCCAGAAGCAGTTTCAGTGCGGCGGCGAACGCACCTTCGGAAAGCGTGCCCTTTTCGAACCTCTCAATGGCGGCATCGATCCACCTCAGCGGAGTGCGGGTGACATCCTCCGCAGATGACTGCCCCGGAAAACTGTAGGGCGTCAGCATTTCCATTGCACTCTTGATGTGCGAAAACGGCTGCGCCAGGAGCCGTGGCGGAAATACCGACAGCTTCCGAAACCGCGAGGAAGAAGGAATCCGGGTCGTCTGCTGGAACGCGGGCTGCGGCGAAGCATGAGCAGCTCACGGTCTTCGACCGGCAGGGGAATGTCGTGACGCGGCTCGGCGAAGTCGGGTCGTATTCGCAGGCGGCGTTCTCGCCCGATGGTTCGCGCATAGCAGTCGTGAAAAACGATCCCGACACCGATGGTCGCGACATCTGGACTTTCGATATCGCGACGGGCAAGAGCACAGCCATCACGTCAGACGCGCCGCCTGACTCCGCGCCGCTGGTCGCCTGACGTACGCAGATCGCCACGGTCGGATCGCGAGAAGACGACGCGATCTATCGGCGGGCAGCCAGTGGCACCGGCGTCGAGGAGCTCGTTTGCACGCATACGTCGGGTGCGCAGATCATCCTCACCGATTGGTCCGCCGATGGACGCTTCATCTGCTTCTGGGAGGCGAGACGATGTGCGTCCTGCCTCTCAGAAAAGTAGCGAAAACGCCGATCTCCAGCGTTCGGCACGCGAACGCGGTGACCTGCAGCCTTTTCACCCTGGATCAGTCCGCGACTGCCAATCGTCGGTTTTTACGTTTGAACATCTCATTGACTTTGGCAAGCGCACCGATCCCCTGCGAATCTATGCGTTCGACACCGTCCATATCGAGAGACCATGGGCCTGTCTCAGGCCAACTTGAGAAGAGCTCGGCCATGTGACGAATCGAGTGATCCGCTACTGCAGTATCCGCTGGCCCGTTTCTTTGCACTCATGAGTGAATCCAAAGTTCTCGGCTGTCATGCGCGGTTATTCTTGCTCGCGTCTCCGCGAAAATGGCAAACTGACCGCGATTCGCTCTGAGACGGGCTGTGCCATGGGGAGTGGGGCGGCAGTCGACCGATCTTCGAAGACAACCCTGTTTCGATCCAGGGCAGCTCCGCACGTCGCGGAACTGCAGTCGCCGACGCCTCGTCCGGGGTCCGGGCTGCTTGAGCAACGTCAGCAGCCCCGACGGTCAGCGATTCATCTTCGCTGTGAACGTGCCAGAAAGCCCGCGCAATAGATCCCCGCTCGCCGCGACCAGACGACCGGTCGCGGCAGCCTGATCACCGTTCCCGGCAAGAGCGTTGCCGCTCACTGGAGGAGCCGCTATGCTGCGACCTGGCTCCTGATGTCAGCCACACAGAGTCGCGTGCCCGCCAACGTGGAGACCATGCCGATCTCGCTGTGGTGGGCGCTCGCGATCGGCACGTGCGCCACCAGCCTCGTTGCGTTGACCGTCGCGGCACAGATCTATCTCTCGATGCTCCATCACGGGCACTCCTTTGCGCGGATTGCCTTGTGGCAGCTCTGTTCGTGGGGTGTTTGGGCGGCTGCGACACCCATCGTCCTTGGGCTCGGCGCCCGACTGACGGATCGGTCGGCGCCGATGAGACGCGGCGTGTTTCGAGCGATCGCAACCGGTCTGCTGATCGTGTGCGCGCACAGTCTGTGTGCGTCAGTGGCAACCGTCTGGCCTTCAGCCGTACGTCCCCGTTGAGACGTTTCGATTCAGCGCCGCGCTGATTCTTCAAACCATCTCGCTGCCAATCGATCTCCTTGTCTACGGCCTGCTCCTCCTGATTGGCGCATCGCTGGCTGTGTACAGCCGGGCGCGCGGTCTCGAGCTGCGCGAGTCGCGTCTCGAGGCGGACCTCGTTCGCGCACAGCTCGACGCGCTGCGCCTGGAGATCGAGCCGCACTTCCTGTTCAACACGTTGAACTCGATCGCGGCTCTGATTCGGTCCCGGGCGAGCGATCGCGCCCTGGCGATGCTGCTCGAGCTGAGCGAGCTCCTGCGCGCCGCGGTAGACGGAAGGCGCCAGCATACGACCACGCTGGCAGAGGAGACCGCGTTCGTGAAGCGCTATATCGAACTGCAGCGAGCGCGCTTCAGCGATCGACTCGACGTGAAGTACTCCATCTCTCCCGACTCGGAACGGTGCGCGGTGCCAGCGTTTCTTCTGCAGCCAGTCGTTGAGAACGCCTTCAGGCACGGGCTCGCGCGCCGAACCGGGTCGTGCCGCCTGGAGCTTGCGGCCTCGATTGACGCCGGGCAACTGCACCTCTCGGTTCGCGATGACGGTGCGGGCTTGCCGGCTGACTTCAACCTCGTGGAACACGCAGGCACGGGGCTGGGCAATGCGCGTCTGCGACTGCAGCGCCTGTACGACGGCGCCGCGCGCCTTGATCTCGAACCAGCCGCCGACGGCGGGACGATCGCGCGCATCACACTGCCGGTCAGCGAGATAAACGGCCAGTCCCTTCAGCGATGACGAAGTTCCGGGTGGTGGTCGTGGACGATGAGCCGCTCGCGCGCGAGGTGGCGGTGTCCATCCTGCGCCGCGATCCGGAAGTGTCCTCGGTCGTCGAGTGTGGTGACGGTGTACGGGCTCGGCAGATGATCGAAGACAGCCGCCCCGACATCGTGTTCCTCGACATTGAGATGCCCGGTCTCGATGGCATGCATCTGGCGGAGCATCTTCAGAGCGGCGGCCCAGTGGTGGTGTTCATCACGGCATTCAGTCGATATGCGGTGGATGCCTTCGATCTGGCTGCTACCGATTACGTGCTCAAGCCATATTCGGACGAGCGGTTGATCGAGGCGCTCGGACGTGCGAAGCGTCGCGTGCGCGAGCGCCGTCTTGGTGAACTGGCGCATCAGATGGCGGGCGTGGCTGCCGAACTTCAGCATGCGGAGCCGGGCGACTCGACGGTCGCCGGCTCGTCGCAGTATCTCCAGCGCCTGTCGATCAAACAGGGTGACCGGACGCTCGTGCTTCGCACGGAGGAGATCGTCTGGATCGAGGCGCAGGATTACTGCGTGACCGTGCACTCGACGAGAGGCAACCACCTCGTGCGCGCATCGCTGGCGTCGCTCGAAGGTCGCCTTGCGCCCGAGACATTCGTGCGCACGCATCGCATGGCGATCGTCAATGTGATGCACGTTCGGGAGGCTCTGGATCGCGACGGCCTTCGACTCGTGTTGTCCGAGGGCACGCAGGTGGGCGTGAGCCGCTCGCGCAGGTCCCATGTCGAGTCGTTGTTGGCGCCCAAGCTGCGGTAAACGGGGCAACGGCGGCTGCGAGTGGCGTGGAGTGCCGGTGGCTGCAAACATCTTTGAGGACGGTCGGCGACCGGTCATCATCGCCTCACTGGAGGTCGCTGTGCTGCAGTCGAATCGGTCGCACGTTATACGTCGGGTCGCGTTGACGTTTGCCATGATCGTGTGGGCCGCCGTCATTGGCACGCGTGGCGCAGTCGTGGCCGAACAGGTCACTGACACTCGTTCACCGGTGATGCCGCAGTACGACACGGAGCGCAAGCTGCGGCTGCCGTCCGACTATCGGCAGTGGATCCTCGTGGGGCAGTCGCTCGGTCTGAGCTACAGCGAGGGCCAGGGTGGTCATCAGATGTTCAACACCACGTTGATGGAGCCCACCGCGTATCGCCATTTCGTCGAGACCGGAGAGTTCCGCGACGGGACGATGCTCGCGCTCATCCTGCAGGGCATTGGGACGAATGCGACGCCGGCGCGTCAGGGGCAGTTTGCCACCGACGTCCACGTCGTCGAGATGGCGGTCAAGGACAAGGGGCGCGTGCCTGAGGGCTGGGCGTACTACCAGTTCGGCGGGCCGATGACGGGTGGATACCAATCGACCGCTGCGCCGCAGCCGAAGACCAGCTGCTACAGCTGTCACGCCGAGCATGCCGGGCGCGACAATGTGTTCGTTCAGTTCTACGGCCTCTTGAAGGAGGCCACGCCTCGCGCAAAGTAGGCGGTAGGCGGTAGGCCGTATACGGTAGGCGGTATGGGCGGGCTACTCACCAGCCTACTGCTTACTGCCTACTGCTATTGCCCGTGTCCGGACACCACGTCCCACGCGCGAACGGCGAGCAACCGGATCCTGGCCGATTTCCATCGAGTTTCAACAGGCACGCGAATTGATTCGCTGTGGCTGGAGGTCCCGATGGATCGTCTGATTCAGGACGTGCGCTACGGTCTGCGGCGGCTCGCTGGCTCGCCGCTCTTCACCGTGATGGCCGTGCTCATCATCGCTCTGGGCATCGCGGCCAACACCACGGTGTTCAGCGCCGTGAACGCCGTCCTCCTACGGCCGTTGCCATTCGCCGACGCGGACCGCGTGGTCCACGTCTACCAGCACTCTGACGAAGGGCAGCCACAGTCCAGTTCGTTCCCCGCGTATCGCGCGATTGCATCGCGCTCAGACGTCTTCTCAGGCGCCGCTGCCTTCTTTTTCACCACCGTCAACGCAGAAACGGACTTCGGTATCCGGCAGTCGCTCGTCGAGTTCGCGACATCGTCGTACTTCCCTGTGCTTGGTCTGAGCCCGGCGCAGGGGCGCTGGATCGCACCGCAGGAAGACATTCCCACCGCAGGACCGGTTGCCGTCGTCAGCGATCATGCGTGGCGCACGCGTTTCGGATCGGACCCCGGTATCGTCGGACGAACCGTCCGACTCGGTGGATCGCCGGTGACGATCATCGGCGTTGGGCCGGCGTCGTACAACGGTTTCGCCAGCGGCGTTGCCGTGGACTTCTGGCTGTCGCTGTCGTCGATGAGGCCTGTGCTGGGCGCCTTCTTCGTGCAGATGCTCGATCGGCCTCAGGATCACTGGTTCATGATTCGAGCCCGGCTCCGCGAGGGCGTGACGATCGCGCAGGCCCGCGCCGCGATGGACGGGGTGGCCGGCGAACTCGGCACGCGATTCGCCGGCCTCGATCAGGTACGTCGCATCGAAGTGCTGCCCGCACGCACGGTGCGCATCCATCCAGCCTTCGACAGCATGATCGTTCCGGCGGCGACGCTGTTGACGGCCGTGGTCACGCTGGTGCTTGCGCTTGTCTGCAGCAATCTCGCGATCCTGCTGCTGCTGCGCGGTGCCAGCCAGCATCGCGAGGTGTCGATTCGGATGGCGATGGGTGCCGGACGCGGCCGGATCCTGCGACAGTTCCTGACAGAGAGTCTCGTGCTGTCAGCGGCTGGTGGTCTCGTGGGCTCGCTCGCGGCCATGTGGCTGGTGCGTGTATTGTCGGCAACCGATCTGCCCACGGCAGCCGGCCTGGTGAGTGTCTCGATCGACTTCAGAGTGCTCGCGTTCGCGACGGCTCTTTCGATCGTGACCGGAGTCGCGTTCGGTCTTGCTCCAGCCGTTCGGGCAGTGAAGACAGACGCCGTATCAGTCCTCAGCGGAGCGAGCGCTCTCCGTCCTCGCGTCGCGCTGCGCCACGTCATGGTGGGGTTCCAGGTTGCACTGTCGATCGTGCTTCTGATGGGCACGGGGCTGATCATTCGCAGCACACTGCAGATGTCGCAGGTCAGTCTCGGTTTCAACAGCGCGCCCCTCGCGATGCTCACCACCAGTGCCCCTGGGGCGGGCTACCAGCAGAGCGATAGTCGCCGTGTGTATGCGGAGCTCGAAGGCCGGCTTGCCGCAATACCGGGAGTCCAGTCCGTCGTACGGACGAGCCGAACACCACTTGGACGAGGACCGACGAACACGCTGGTGATCGAGCAATACGTCTCGTCAACGGGAACCAACGTGGCGGAAGTGCCGAGCGCGTTCGTATCGCCCGGCTACCTCGAGGGCCTCGGCATTCAGATCGTCCGCGGACGGGGCCTCCGGCCTCAGGACGATTCCATGGCTCCGCCAGTGGCGGTCGTCAGTGAGGCGATGGCGCAACGGTACTGGGGAACGACGGATGTCGTGGGCAGGCGATACGGACACGATGGTGCGCCCGATTCCTGGGTGCAGATCGTCGGTGTCGCCACCGACGTCAAAGTCTCCAGCCTCACCGAGAGTCCTCAACCGCTGGTGTACCGGCCATGGGATCAAGCGGGGTCCCCAGTTGCATCGTTCATCGTGCGGTCGGCTGGCAACGTGTCGGACCTGACGGGGACGATCCGTCGAGTCGTCCGCGATTACGATTCGAAGCTGCCGATCATGCAGCTCACCACCGTGGACGACTACGTCGATCAGCAGTTGCTCGTGCCGCGCATCGGCGCAGGTGTCCTCGCAGGATTCAGCGTGACGGCGTTGGTGCTGGCTGCTCTGGGGCTCTACGCAGTCGTCGCGTTTGCGGTTCGCGAGCGTACGAAGGAAGTGGGGATCCGGATTGCGCTGGGCGCGCACGGGCCGCGAGTTATCTGGACGATGGTGCGCGGCGTGCTGTTCACGGTCGCCACCGGACTGGCCATCGGGTTGATCGCTGCCGTGAGCGCCGCGCGAGCCGCTTCGACCGTGTTGTTCAACGTCTCGCCAACCGATCCGGAGACCCTCGCCGTCGTGACCGCCGTGCTCACGCTCGTTGCGATTGCCGCGGCGTGGATCCCTGCGAGGCGCGCCACGCGCATCGATCCTGCCGTCGCGTTGCGCGATCACTAACGGGGTGGCTGGGTGGCTGGGTAGCTAGGTAGCTAGGTAGCTGGTAGCGTGGCTAGGTAGCTGGGTGGCTGGGGGGTAGGAGGGTACCTGCGGCACTCGGTTTAAGGGTGCTCGCGACCCATAGACTTCATGAGGCCTCGCAACGGAGCCGACGTCCTGCGTACGCGCGATTCGAGCTTCAGGTACACGGACTCCTCGATGTAGCCAAGGCGCTTGGCAGCGTGGAGGCAATAGCCAACTTCCGCGAGCGAGCCGCAGGCGATCTGCAGGAACTTCAGTTTCTCGCCGGTTGTGTGCCTCCCGTATCCTTCTGCAATATTGGCGGGAACCGAAAACGCTGCGCGTCGTAGCTGTGACGCCAGCTCGAAGCGTTCGATTGCAGGAAATCCCCGAGACAGCAGATGTAGATCGATAAAAAGGTCGTCCGCGCGCTGCCACGCGATCAGAGAGTGATGCGGTAGGGACATACGCGTCGTCGAGCAAGCGCGATGCCGTCGTCTCTAGCCATCCAGCAACGTACTAGGTAGCTCGGTTAACTGAGTAGCTCGGTAGCTGGGTGATTACCTAACAACCTAGCAACCTAGCAACCCAGCAACCTAGCAACCCAGCAACCTAGTGACCCATCTGACATTCCACAAGCGTGGTAGCGTATTCCCCGGTCGCGCGGGCACGGCGATCGCTCGCGCACACGAGGAGCTCTTATACATGGGGATGGCACGCAGCAGTGTTATGGCGGTGGCACTCGTCGCCTTGGTGGCCGCCTGGACGTCGCTCGGACACGAGGCGAATGCACAGGGCCGCGGTGGACGTGGAGGACGAGGCGGTGGCGCTCCGCCGACGTCGACGACACCTCCGCCGGGCGTGACGCCCCTGGCTGTCGATCTGTTCACGACGAAGAACTTCTACCTGGATCGCGCGAACTGGACCGACAAGCGTTACGCGCGATGCAACACACCGCGGCAGCTGACCGACATGTGGACGCGTGAGAACCGCGTCGCTCACTGGGGCGACTGCAATCGCGACTACCCGATCGAGAAGATCGTCAGCCCGTACAGCTACAAGACGGCGGCTGAGCATTACGAGGCCCTGATGGCCGAAGCCAGGAAGGCCGGCGGCCCGACGGTTCACACGCGACAGACGCTGCCCGATTGGGATGGCTACTACCAGCGCCGCGGGAACGAAGATCAGTGGGTCTGGGGCGTCAATCTGCAGACGGCCACGATGCTCTCGCTGCTCACGCCGGAGTATCAGAAGCGAATGGTGCAGATGAATTTTCACGAAGGCGTGTCCAATGCTCCGCAGTGGATGGCGGCCTTTTGTTATCCCGAAGGGTTTATGCGTTGGTGGGCGCAGGCTTCTCTCGGAGGACCGATCGAGGTGCTCACGACGCCGCATCAGGTGCAGTTCGTGAGCGGCATCGCGGATAACTTTCTGAGGAAGGTTCTCATCGGCCGCAAACACGTTCAGCAGGTCCCGCAGTGGTATGGCGAGACGGTCGGCTTCTGGAATGGCAACACACTCGTGGCATGGACGGCGAACGTGCAAGGCTGGACGCTGTCGCATTCGATGTTCGAGTTCAGCAACAAGATGGAAACGATCGAGGTCTTCCGCCCGAGTGCGGACGGCAAGACGATTACAGTCGAGACGACGTTCTACGATTCCGAAGCGTTCACGCGTCCACTGCACACCGTGACGCCGTGGGAGCGCACGCGACCGATCGACGATCCGGAGCAGCGATTCACCTACGTCGAATGCCGCGTGCAGAGCACGATTATCAACGGCCCCGATGGCCGGCCGACCCAGCTGACTCCAGTGGACCCGGGTTACATCGACTACTTCGGACGCCCGTGGGCCGAGAACTGGGAACAGCATTTCGAGCAGGGCTGGAAAAAACCAGAGAACTGAATCAACCTCCAACTCCCAACTTCCAACTCCCAACGTCCATTGGGAGTTGGGAATTGGAGCTTGGGAGTTGACACGTTTTGAACTCCTTCTGGAGCACTCGTGATGACTGGATATGCATGGAGACCATCGGTGGTCAACGGACTCGCACTCCTCCTCGTGGCCGCCCTCTCCATCCGCGGTCAGCGCGCATCATTCGTTTGCGATGTACGACATGACCGCCACCAAGACCATGACGGGCAAGCTGACCCGTTTCATTCCCGGCAGCAATCATGCGCAGCTCATTTTCGAAGTGATCGGTCCGGACGGAAAACCGGTGATGAGTGAAGGCAAGCCGCTCGTGTGGGGCGTCGAAACCGGTTCGGCCGCGGCGATGGCGCGGCAGGGCGTCACGGTGGACTCCTTCCCTCAGGGCACCATTCTCACCGTGAGCCTGCATCCGCTCAGGGACGGTCGCCCGTTTGGTGCGATCGGTGGTGCCCTCATCAACTGCGGAACCACGCTTCCGGCCGGTGGCTGCAACGAGAAAACGGGCAAGAGTTTCCTGGCGCCTGCCAACTGAACACTCGCGTACGCGTGAACGCCCGACTTGGGACAACCCAGAGCCGGGCGTTTTCGTGCGTGACTGACGCCACGCATCCTGACGAAAGCCAGGATTACAGACTGTTGAAACGTGCTGCCTTGTTGCGCATCGAGTATCTGTCCGCGTCTGACGGAACTTTCTCCCTCTCGGTGCGCGAACTCAGCCCGGTGGTCTCTCCATCCGAAACCTCCACGTCTGAATTAACGGGGCTACGACTATGAATACGCCTCGTACGCGTGAGTGTCAAGCGCTGCAGATACCTATAATTCGATCAACGATCACTGCAGTGAAATCACGTCCGTATTTCTCCTCTGCTGGAGCCGCGATTGCCGTGCTCCTGATGATGGGCTGCAGTCCGCCAGCTGCGGCACCACGTGCTTCTGCTTCCACACCGCTGCCGCGAGATATGGCTACCTACGCAAACATCGATGCCTTCGTCACGAAACATCTGCTGCTCGATCTGACGGCAGACTTCGAATCGAAAACCTTGCGCGGCACCGCCGAACTGCAACTCGAGCGTCGCGATCCGCGCGCGACGGAGATCGTGCTCGACACACGCGATCTGCAGATTCACAAGACGGAAACGGCGTCCGGCGCTGGATCGTGGAGTGACACCGCGTTTCGACTCGATCAGCCCACTCCGGCATTTGGCAGCGCGCTTCGAGTCACTGTCCCCGCGAATGCCGATCGCGTCCGCGTCACCTATGCGTCGTCGCCTTCTTCGAAGGGGCTGCAGTGGCTGACGCCCGCGCAGACGTCGGGGAAGAAGCAGCCGTTTCTCTTCAGCCAGGCACAGGCGATTCAGGCGCGATCGTTCATCCCCCTTCAGGACACACCCGCCGTGCGCATGACGTACGACGCCACGATTCGCGTGCCGAAGGACCTCGTGGCGGTGATGGCAGCAGAGGCGGAACCCGGCGAAAAGGGTAACGGGGTGTTCCGCTTCCGCATGCCGCAGGCGATCCCGTCTTACCTCATCGCCCTTGCGGTCGGCGATCTGACGTTCAAGGCGATGAGCGATCGGACCGGGGTCTGGGCGGAACCGGCGATGGTCGACGCGGCGGCCAGAGAATTCGAAGACACGGAGCAGATGATTAAGGCCACCGAGGCGCTCTACGGCCCGTACCGCTGGGGTCGTTACGATCTGCTCGTTCTGCCGCCGTCGTTTCCATTCGGTGGCATGGAGAATCCCCGCGTGACGTTCGCCACGCCCACGGTGATCGTCGGTGACAAATCTCTTGTTGCGCTCGTTGCGCACGAACTGGCCCATTCGTGGTCGGGCAACCTGGTGACCAACGCCACGTGGAGCGACTTCTGGTTGAACGAGGGCTTCACCACCTATCTCGAGCGCCGCATCGTCGAAGTGGTGTACGGCAAGCGGCTCGCGGACATGGAACGCATCATCGGTCTGCGCGATCTCGCGCAGGCGCGCGCGGACGCCACGGCGCCTGGAGATCGCACGCTCCAGCCAGACTTGAAAGGGCGCGATCCGGACGATGCCTATTCGGTGGTGCCGTACGAGCAGGGCGCGCTGTTTCTGTCGTTCCTGGAGGCAAAGTTCGGGCGCGAGACGTTCGATCAATTTCTGCGGCGCTGGTTCGACGAGCACGCATTTCAGAGCGTCAGCACCGAGCAGTTCCTCGCGTTCCTGACGAGGCATCTGCTCGTGGCACGCCCGGGCGTCGTGACCGATGCGCAGGTTCAGGAATGGCTGCACACCGACACGATTCCATCTTTCGCGGTGATGCCCAAGTCGGATGCACTCGAGAAAGTGGAGCAGGCGCGCGACGCCTGGCTCAATGGTGGGTCGGTGGACGCGCTTGCGAAGATCGCCTCGCCCTGGTCAACTCAGGAGTGGGTGCACTTCATCGATTCGTTGCCACGAAAGTTGAGTGCCGAGAAACTCAGCGCGCTGGATCGGCAACTGAAATTGACTGACTCGCCAAACCCCGAGATCGCGCACGTCTGGTTCCGGCTGGCGATCTCGAATCGCTATTCGGCCGCATATCCGGCGATGGAGCGATACATGGTGGGCATCGGCCGAAGAAAGCTGATTGTTCCGCTCTATCGCGATCTTGCGGCGACGCCGGAAGGAAAGTCGCTGGCGGTGAAGATCTACGCGAAGGCGCGAGACGGCTATCACCCGGTTGCCCAGAGCACCGTCGACGCCCTATTGAAGTAGAGGCGCGTCCCGATTCGAATATTCACGCCCGCGTCACGCTGACCGCGACCCCATTGAATGCCGCCGTGCCGCTCAACGTGTCGATGGCGAATTCGCTCGTCACGTCATTCATGCTCGTGCCTGGATTTTGATGCGCCACGGTTAACTGCGTCCCTGGGCGAATGTGACCCCACCCGTGCGGGAGGCTGACGACACCCGGAAGCATTGTGTCCGTGACTTCGATGGCGACCGTGACTGCGGCGGCCTTCGATTCGAGACGGGCTACGTCTCCGTCGGCAAGCCCTCGCCGGGTCGCGTCATGTGGATGGATCAGCAGCGTGCATCGCGACTTCCCCTTCATGAGCCGATGAGAGTTGTGCATCCAGGAGTTGTTGCTGCGAAGCTGCCGCCGTCCGATCAACAGGAGGTCAGCGTTGGTCTCTGCCTTCACGTCGACGAACAGCCGGTCGCGCGCCTCGCGCATGAAATCCGCCGGTGCGATATCGATCTGGCCGTCGGCGGTGCCGATCGACCGTAGCATCCGGCCAGGTTCGAGCGGCCCGAGATCGACGCCATGAGGACTCTTGCGGAGCTTTGCGAGCGTGAGGCGTTGAGGCCCGAAGCGCAGACCGGCATCCAGGAGTTGCTCCGGGTGCACTGCACGCAAGGCTCGAATCGCGAGCCAGCGCAGCAGCCTGGGCGCGAACAGCCGCGCGCTCAGGTCGGCCACAATTTCCCAATCGTGACGCTCGGATGACTGACGCTCGACGACGGGATCCGAGTACTTCGCCACATTGCGGACGGCGAACGCGTAGAGCGCAAGATCGTAGTGCCCGCGTGATAGTGGCGGTGCAGGCGGCAGCAGGACGTGCGCGTGGCGCGTTGTCTCGTTGAGATAGAAATCCACGGCAACCACGTGCTCGAGCGACGCGAGCGCGCGGTCGAGGCGTCCTCCGTTGGGCGCCGACAGTACCGGGTTGCCAGCGATTGTGATCAGTCCTCGAATGCGACCGGCACCAGGCGTTTCGATTTCATCTGCCAGCGTCGCGACCGGGAGCTCGCCACCGAATTCCGGCAGATGGCGCACGCGGCTTCGCCATCGATCGTAGGTCCCGCGCCGTCCCATCCTCGACAGAATCGAGATGACATCGACTGCCGGCGTCGTGAACATCATCCCGCCCACTTCGTCGACATGGCGAGTGACGAGATTGATCGCCTGCACGAACCACGAGGCAAGCGTGCCGTGACGTTGCGTGCACAGCCCGACCCGGCCATAACAGGCCGCGCGTTCCGTCCGGGCGAACTCCGCCGCAAGGCGGCGCGTCGTCTCCGCGCTGATACCGGTCCGACGAGCAACTCGCTCTGGCGAGAGCTCACGCACGAGCGACGCCAGCGCGTCGAGGTTCTTGATGCGACCGTTCGAGACGGCCGGTATCGACCGTTCGCTCCGCAAACACCACATGCAGCATCGCGGCGAGCAGGAGCGCGTCGGTTCCCGGCCGAATCGGGACATGCTCGTCGGCTGCGTCGGCCGTCTCGGTCCGTCGTCGGATCGACGACCACCACACGTCCCCCGCGATCGCGGATCGCGCGAAGACGACGCCTCATGTCCGGCGCCGTCATCAGGCTGCCATTCGACACGATCGGGTTGGCGCCGAGGATGAGGAGGAAATCTGTCCGCTCGAGATCCGGGACCGGGATGAGCGCCTGGTGGCCAAACATGCGAAGGGCGACGAGCATCTGTGGAATCTGATCGGCTGAACTGGCCGAATAGACATTCTTCGTCCGCAGCGCACGGGCAAACGTCAGCGCGTGAGTGATCAGGCCGAGGCTGTGCGCGACGGGGTTGCCGTAATAGATAGCGACGGCGTCGCGGCCATGCTGCCGTCGCACGCGAACGAGACCCTCGGTGGCGCGGTCGAGCGCGTCGTCCCAGGATGCCTCACGCCAGCGCGTGCCCTCGCGGATGAGCGGCGTGCGAACGCGATCGGGATCGTTGTGGATATCCGCGATGGCCGCCGCCTTGGGACAGATGTATCCGCGGCTGAAAGGATCGTCGGCGTCACCGCGGATCGAGCGGATTCGTTCGCCGTCGAGGTCGACCAGGATGCCGCATGCCGCTTCACAGAGAGGACATGTCGAGATCCGCACGTTGGATCATTGTAGGTGGCAATGAATGCTGCGTCTCTTTTATCGTATTGGTGACCTCGTCGTGTTCGTCAAAGAGGCACGGTCATGCGCATTGGATTGACTGCATTCGCCCTGATACTCGCCGCCGGAGTGTCTACTCGTTTCAACGCAGACGCCCTCGCCATCACCGACGCAAGGCCCCAGGTTCGATGTCGTCTCGATCAAACGGAATGAGGCACCACTGGTTGGCCAGAACCCCACTGTCATCCAGCGGCCCGATGGTGGATTCACGCAGACCCGCGTCCCGATCAGTGTTCTCATCGCCCGCGCGTATCCCTCCGGGGCGCCGGCTGAGATGGTCGGTTTGCCAGACTGGGCCACGCGCGAGTACTACGATGTGGGTGCCACGTCCACGCTCGCCAAAGCGACGGCCGAGGACCGGATCGCGATGCTCAGAGCGATGCTTGCCGATCGCGCCAAGCTGGCGGCGCACTTCGAGATGCGCGAACAGGCGGTGTACGACCTCGTCGTGGCACGCTCCGACGGCAAGTTGGGATCCGGTCTGACGCCGATCGACGCCGACTGTGCTGCGAAAGCGCTTGCAGATCACGCCGCCGCCGAAGCGGCGATCAATGCGGGCACGCCCCCGCCACGTCCCCAGATGCCAGACTTCAGCGTGCCGCCTCCCCCGTGCACCCTCCGAGCGGTCGCTCTCGCACTGCGAGATAAACAAGCGGGGCGGCCGTTCAATCCTCTCCGACCGGGCGATCTGATGGAAGGGGAGGCGACCATGGAAACGTTGGCGCAAGCGCTCCGTCTGCCGACAGCTCGTTTGGTTGTAGATAAGACCGGTCTTCGCGGCAGTTATCGAATCTCGATGACCTTCGATCGCTCCGGATCCCGGCGCGGACCCGAAATCGCACCGGCGCCCGATGCAATGCCAACGGTCTTCATCGCAATTCGGGAACAGCTTGGCCTCGAGCTGAAATCCTCGAAGGCCGAGCTCGACACGCTCGTCATCGATCGTCTCGAACGGCCGACGGAGAACTGAACAGGGCCTACCTGAATCCGATTTTCGGACTCATTCCGACCTGCTCGTACCAGAAACCATCTGAAGGTCGATCGAGGCGCATCACATACAAGGAGTGTGGCTGGTTGCGTCCGCTCTGGCCGTTGAGGACCAGGCGGTCGCCTGGCTTCAACGTCCCGGCGTTCATGCCGATCCCTTCGAGCTCCCGGCGGTTGTCCAGCTCGCCGCGCCATCGAGCCGTCTCTCGTCCGTTCTTGACGTCGATGACGACGAAAGGATGCGGCTGAACCATCGCGAACTCGACGAGAACGCCGTCGAGAGTCACAGGGCGGGCGCGGTCGTATGCCGCGGATATGGAATGATGACCCTGGGCAACGACACTGCCCAGGATCATTGCGATCGCGACCGTCAGTGGTCCGCGCATGTCGCGGGGCTACCGGTTACTTGGTCTCGTCCCAGACAACCTGGACGTTGGCTCTCAGTCGCGCGGCCTGAGGTTCCCCGTAACCCTTGTACTTCGCGGGAATCTTCCACGTGCTTGCCACTTCGTCCGGAGTCTTGCCAGCCTTCTTTGCAGCCTGAACGTCCGCGGCGAACTCGTCGTTGAACGCGGCGTACTCTTCAGGTCGGCCACCGTCATCACGGTGCTGTGACCGGTGATGATCTGATCGACGCCCTTCGCGCCGTCTGCGGCCTTGGCGAGCGTCTTGCCGATCTCGACCCCGCTGCCGCCATTGTTCGCGTCGAGCAGCGGGACGTTCTTGCCGGAGAAGATGTCGCCGGCGTGCATCACGCGGAGAGCGGGGAAGATCACGAAGGCGTCGCCGTTGGTGTGTCCACGGCCGAAGTAGTGCAGGTCGATCTGGTCGGCGCCCTTGCCGATTGTCATCTTGTCCTTGAAGGTCCGCTTCGGCATGCCGCGCCCGCCGTTCTCCTTGAAGATGTTGACGGGGGCCCCCGGAGCGGGTGTGATGCCGGTCGGCGTGCGCATGGCCT
Source organism: uncultured Acidobacteriota bacterium (assembly GCA_963757735.1). GTDB lineage: Bacteria > Acidobacteriota > Vicinamibacteria > Vicinamibacterales > UBA2999 > Gp6-AA40. The sequence goes on along the minus strand of CAVWST010000041.1, from coordinate 86,416 downwards.
CCATGTTCTTGGCGGTGTTCTCATGCGTCACGACTTCGACGGTCGCCGGGAACTCGACGTTGCCGCTGACGTGGTCGCCATGGGTATGGCGTATTGATGATCATCGTCACCGGGCGATCGGTGACGCTCTTGATCTTGTCGAGCAGCGGTTGACCCCAGCCCGGATTCTTGGTGTCGACGACAACGACTCCGCCCGCCGTGATGAAGACGGCGCTGTTCCCTCCACCGCCCTGGCCACCCATCATGTAGAGGTTGTCGTGGAGCTTCTCGACCGTGACCACGCGCGGCGCGGGCTGTCCGCCGCCCGCCGGCGCTTGCCACGCCGCCACGGAGATCGACAGCGCGCCACCGGAGAACAGGATACCCAGCACCACTAATCTCTTCATGAGGCCCTCCTGGAAAACGCCGCGATCATAGCGCGATTCTGATGACTCCGTCCTGTCAACTGCCAATCTCCAACGCCCAACCCCCAAGGCGAGCGCGGCGTTATGATTCGCGTGCCTCGTGCGTTCACATCGAACAGCAGAGAAGGGGGACAGGATGCGTTTGCAAGCTGATCGTCGCAGGTCTCGTTGGCGCTGCCGTGGCGGCCGGCGTGGTGATGGTCGCTGCGCAGGTTGGGCAGACACAGACGCCGACTCTCGAGCAGATGAGGAAGGCAGTGGCCGATCTCCGCGGCGGGCGCATCCCGCGCCCGGCGTCGTACGACGCGATGACGGCGGACCAGCAGGCGTTCGTCAAGAGCGTGCTGAGCGGCCCCAGGCCTGACATCAGCGGGTCGCTCGGCGTCATGATTGCCAGCCCGGTGTTCGCGGACCTCGCACAGAAAACGATCGCCTATTCGCGCTTCGCCGGTCGCGAGGGGTACTCGAGTCGTGCCGCCGAAGCTGTCTGAGCTCGCGATCATCATGGGCGCGCGAGCGTGGACCGCGCATTACGCGTGGTACGTGCATCGACGCGCGGCGGAGCGTGCGGGTCTGCCCGAAGCCGTCATTGCAGGGGTGCGTGATGGACGCCGCCCGGCAGAGATGACGCCGGACGTTGCTGCGGTGTACGACTTCTGCAACGAGCTGCTGACCAAGAAGCGCGTGAGCGACGCGACGCTGCAGGCAGCGAGGAAAGTGCTCGGTGGCGATCGCGGCGTCGTGGATCTCGTCGGCACGCTCGGCGCGTATCAACTGGTCGCGATGATGATGGTGGTCGACGAGTTTCCGCTCCCGAGCGGAGTGACCTCGGAGTTGAAGAATTGAGCCCTACCCGACGTGACTTCATCAAGACGACGGCTGCGACGGCGGCAGCAATCGTGGCGGGTCCGGGGTCGATCTGGGGTCGGCACAGACGATCGCCGCCCCGGGCGCCGATCCGCTGGCACTGGAACTCGCAAAGGAGGCACTCGACGCGGCGCGCTCGGCCGGTGCGTCGTATGCAGATGTCAGGGTCGGACGCTACCGCCGCCAGACGATCGCCACACGGGAGCGCCAGGTCAGTGGCGTCAACGACAGCGAGTCCTACGGCATTGGTGTTCGAACGCTGGTCAACGGCTGCTGGGGATTTGCCGCGACGAGCGTGATGAGCCGCGCGGGCACCAGGCAGGCGGCGCTCGAGGCCGTTGCGCTGTCCAAGGCCGCACGGGCGGTGCAAAAGCATCGCGTCGAGTTGGCGCCGGTGGCGCCCGTCGTCGGCGCGTGGATCACGCCGGTGCGGCAGGATCCGCTCGAGGTGGCCATCGAAGACAAGATCGCGCTGCTGCTTTCCACGAACGAAGCGGCGCTGAAGGTCAAGGACGTGCGATTCGTCAACTCCGGGCTGGCGCTGCTCCGTGAAGCAAAGACGCTTGCTCACCTCGGAGGGCACAAACGTCACGCAGACGATGATCCGCGTGGGCCCTTCGTTTACCTGCACCGCCACCTCCGGCGGAGATTTCCAGAGCTACGAGGAGGAGCTCGCGCCGCGTGGCCTCGGATGGGAATACGTTCGAGTCGCTCGACATGCCGGGCAACGCGGAGCGCTGGGCATCGACTCGCAGCCGAGAAGCTCGACTGCCAGGTCGGTGGAGGCCGGGCCCGTACGATCTCATTCTCGAGCCGACCAACCTCTGGCTCACGATCCACGAGTCGATCGGTCACGCCACGGAGCTCGATCGTGCGATTGGTGAAGAGGCCAACTACGCCGGCACGAGCTTCGTCGCGCCGCCCGAGAAGATGCTGGGACAGCTTCGCTACGGCCCCGACTTCATGAACATCCAGGCCGATCGCACGCAGGAAGGCTCGCTCTCCCGCGTCGCGTGGGACGACGAGGGCGTGCCCGCGGACCAGTGGCTGCTCGTCGAGCGCGGCGTCTTCAAGGACTACCAGACGACGCGCGAGCAGGTCGCGCGAATTCAGAAGCTTACCGGGCGTGACCCGATCGCACGGCTGCTCGTTTGCGGAGTCGTGGAACGCCGTCCAGTTCCAGCGCATGCCGAACGTTTCGCTCCTGCCCGGTGAACGCGACATCTCGCGTCGAGGACATCGTCGCCGACACCGGCCGCGGCGTGCTGATCCGGAATCGCGGCTCGTGGTCGATCGATCACCAGCGCTACAACTTCCAGTTTTCCGGGCAGGCGTTCTACGAAGTCCGCAACGGCAAGATCGTGGGCATGCTCAAGGACGTCGCCTACCAGGCCAACACGCTGACGTTCTGGAACTCGATGGACATGATCGGCGGCAAGGGCTCGTACTGGATGGGCGGCGCGTTCAACGACGGCAAGGGCGAGCCGTCGCAGATCAACTCCGTGAGCCACGGCTGCGTGCCCGCCCGCTTCCGGAACGTCAACGATCCTCAACACGGCGCGGAGCGCATGATGCAGGCGACGCCGGCTTCGACCCGTCAGCAGTGCTGTCGCGCGAGGAGGCGCAGGCGCTGACGCGGCGCGTGCTGTCGTTGAGCACGCGCCGATCAGACGCGCGTGACGGTCGCCGAGCGAACGGAGCGGCAACACACGGTTCGCCGACGGGAGCATCACCACGTCGGGCAGCTCGAGCAACACCTCCGTGACCGTGACCGTCGACGTTCGGCAGGCGCCGCGCCTCGGCGTCGACCAACGTGCTCGACGAGGCGTCGTCTGCGGCGGACCGTCGATCTGGCGTCGCGTCTGGCGCGGCTGGCGCCCGAGGATCCGGAGCTGATGCCGGAGCTCGGCCCGCAGACGTACACCGGCCGTGGACGCGTTCGTCGCAGCGCACCGCCGATCTCGATGCCGAGGCGCGCGCCGAAGCGATCGGGCGCGCCATCGGCGCCGCGACCGCCGCCGGCAAGCCGGCCGGCGACGATCTTCGCCGCCGGATATCTCGAAGCCAACGCCCGCGCGATCGCCGTCGCGACGAGCAGCGGGCTCTTCGCCTACCACCGCACGACCGACGCGGACTTCTCGGTCACGGCACGCACGCCGGACGGCACCGGCAGCGGCTGGGCGCACGCCGGCGCGCGCGACTGGAGCGCGGTCGATCCGGCGGCGATCGGTCGCGTCGCCGCGCAAAAGGCCGTGGCGAGCCGGAATCCGCAGGCGATCGCGCCCGGGCTCTACACGGCGGTGCTCGAGCCGCAGGCCGTCAACGATCTCGATTCCGCTGCTGGCCGGCGCGCTCAACGCGCGCAACGCCGACGAAGGGCGAAGCGCGTTCTCGAAGCCCGGAGGCGGCACGCGCATCGGCGAGAAGGTGGCCGACGAGCGGGTCACGCTCTACTCGGATCCCGCCGACGCCGGCCTGCTCGGTCAGCCGTTCGACGGCGAAGGCCTGCCGGTCCGTCGAATGGTCTGGATCGAGAAGGGCATCCTGAAGAACCTCTCCTACACGCGGTTCTGGGCCCAGAAGCAGGGGAAGCAGCCGACCGGCTTCCCGCTCGCAGGCGGGCTGGCGCTCGTCGGCGGGACGCAAGAGCACCGAGGAGCTGATTGCCGGCTGCGCGCGCGGCATCCTCGTCACGCACTTCTTCTACATCCGGGCGCTCGATCCGCGGACCGTGCTGCAGACCGGGCTGACGCGCGACGGCGCATTCCTCATCGAGAACGGGCGCGATCACGCAGCCGCTGAAGAACTTCCGCTGGAACGAGAGCCCGCTGCTGATGCTGAACCGGCTCGAGGACATCGGCCGGCCGGAGCCCACCGCGGCCGGGCGGCTGATGCCGGCGCTCCGCGTGCGCGACTTCAATTTCACCTCGTTGTCAGACGCTGTCTGACGGGCATAGCGTGGCGGGTGCAGCCCTCACGGCTGCCTTGACCCTCGTCTATGCTGCTAAGTAATATGTCGCTATGCAATATAGGCTGTCCGGGATGTTCCATCGCGAGCTGAAGAAGGGAAGCGCCGAGCTGCTGATTCTGTCGCTGGTGGATGACCAGGCCCGACACGGCTATGACCTGTGCCAGCTGATCGAACGCCGTTCAAACGGCACGCTCCGATTCAAGGCGGCCTCTCTCTATCCGCTGCTCTATCGTCTGGAGCGGCGCGGCTGGATCAAGGGGCGATGGGTCGAGAAGGGTGGCCGCCGTCGCCGCTTCTATCGGATCACGGCGGAGGGGCGTCAGGTCCTCACCGCGCAGCGCGAAGGCTGGAAGGTGTTCGTCGAGGCCATCAAGCGGATTACGCGAATCGAACATGCATGATTGGCGCCCACACATCCGGGCAGTGCTCGGCAACGTGCCGGTCGATCCCTCTCATCAGGAAGCGATCGTCGCAGAGCTTGTCTGTCACTTGGACGATCGTTATCGGGCTGCGCTGGCGGGCGGAGCGACCGAGGAAGAAGCCACGCGCCTGGCGCTCGACGAGCTGAGCGATTCCCGTGCACTCGTCTCCGAGATAGCGCATGAGGGAAGGGATCGCCCGTCACCCCCGATCGTGACGGGCGGAGGAAAGCGATGGCTGGAATGTGGCAGGACGTGTGCTACGGGTTCCGGACGCTTCGTCGGAGACCCGGGTTCTCCCTGATTGCCGCGCTGACGCTCGCGTTGGGTATTGGAGCCAACGGCGCGATCTTCAGCGTCGTTCACGCGGTGCTGATCCGGGAGCTGCCGTATGGCGATCCGGACACGCTTGTCATGATCTGGGAAAGTCGTCCGCGGGAAGGTGTCACAGACAACACGGTGTCCCCCGCGGATTTCCTCGACTGGAAATCCCGTCAGCAAGTGTTCGAAGCATCGCCGCCGCCGTTCCCACGACGCTGAACCTGAGTGGATCCGGCGAGCCAGAGCGCCTGACTGCCAGCAGCGTGTCGGCATCGTTTTTCGAGGTCTTCGAAGTCGTCCCCGCGCTTGGCCGCAGATTTCGCTCCGATGAAGAGCAGGCGGGTCGAGACCGGTCGTGATCCTCAGTCACGGACTGTGGCAACGACACTTCGGTGGAACCCCGAGTATCGTGGGTTCACGCGTCACGCTCGGCGGGCGGCTGTCCGAGGTCGTGGGTGTGCTGCCGGAATCGTTCAGATTCGGTGACACCCCGGTCGACGTGTTCTACCCGATCGACTTCACCAACGAGGAGATGCGGGCCCGGTTCAACCACTTCATGACGGTCTATGCACGCCTGAAACCGGACGTGACGATCGAGCGCGCGCAGGAGAACATGGATGCGATTTCTGCGCAGATCCAGCGCGAAGTGGAGCTGCAGAACCAAGGTCACGGCGCACACGTCATCGCGCTGCGCGAGCAACTCGTTGGCGATGTCCGCGCATCGCTGTTGATTCTCATGGCGGCGGTTGGATTCATCTTGCTGATCGCGTGTGTGAACGTGGCGAATCTACTCCTCGCCCGTGGCTCTTCGCGCGGCAGGGAGGTGGCAGTGCGCGTGGCGCTGGGCGCTGGACGCGGGCGGATCGTCCAGCAAGTTGTTATGGAGTGCCTGTCGCTCGCCGCCCTTGCGGCGCTGGTCGCCGTCCCGGTGACGGTGTGGGGTGTTCGCACACTGAAGGCGATCGTCCGGAGGAGGTCCCACGTCTCAACGATGCGGGACTCAATCTCCCTGTGATCGGCTTCATGGTTGTCATGACGCTGCTGACGGCCCTGGTCTTCAGCCTCGCGCCGGCATTTCAGGTTGGACGCCTGGACCCAAACCAGAGCCTCAAGGAGGGAAGCATCAGCGCCGACTTGTCTCGCCGTCGCCTTCGCAAGGCGCTCGTGGTCGTTGAGATCGCGCTCGCGTTCGTCCTGCTCGTGGGCGCCGGCCTGATGGCACGCAGCCTGATCAATCTCCTCGACGTGGACGCCGGTTCGACGTGGACAACGTGCTGACGGTTCCGGTGGCTCTCCCACCGTCGGAGTCACCCGAGTCGGTGTCCGCCTTCTTTCGCGAGTTGCTCGAGGGCCTTCGCGACCGTCCTGGCGTCATCCACGTGGGGTTCACGTCGCACCTTCCGATGGGGTTCGACGACTCCCGGAGCGGTCTGGCGGTTGAAGGCCGCCCCCGCGATCCGAAGGAACAGGTGCGCGCGCACTGGCGCGTCATCACGTCAGGCTATTTCGCAGCTATTGGAATTCGCCTAGTCAACGGACTTACGCCAACCGATGCAGAGACCGAGGCACGCGCATCGGTGGCAGTCATCAACCGCACTGCCGCCGAACGCTACTGGCCGGGGCTGAATCCCGTCGGCCGGCGGCTGCGAATCCTGACCCCGGAATGGCGGGAGATCATCGGCGTCGCCGAGGACGTCCGCCACTGGGGGCCGGTTGCACCCGTGAACCCGGAGGTGTATCTGCCGGGGCTGCGCAGTCCGACGAACCTGGTGGTCCGCGCCAACCAGCATCCAATCGTGCTGACGCCAGTCATACGAGGCGAGCTTCGACGGCTGTCGCCGGCACTGCCGGTGTCCAGCGTCCGCTCGATGGCCGATGTGCGTGCCCGATGGTTTGCTGCACCGCGTTTCTATCTGATTCTGTTCGGCCTCTTTGCCAGTGTGGCACTCATGTTGTCCGTTATCGGCGTCTACGGCGTGATGTCGTACATGGTTGCGCAGAGTCGCAGGGACATCGGCATCCGCATCGCGATGGGCGCGCCGGCCGGCGACATCGTGCGCATGTTCGTCCGCGAGGGACTGGTTCTGACGGCACTCGGCCTTGCAATCGGCGGATCGGGCGCGTTCACGTTGACGAGAGTGATGAGGGCCCTGCTGTTTGGTGTGACGCCGACCGACGCGTCCACGTTTGTGACGATTGCGACCCTCATGGGCCTCGTTGCGCTGGCCGCCGTCTATGTTCCGGCGCGCCGTGCAGCGATCGTTGATCCGCTGATCGCATTGAAGCATGAGTAGGCGTGGGACTGGGGCGCTTCACGTCCGACAACTCACGGGGATCGCCACAGAGACGAAGTCACGATAGAGCGCCTCGCCCATCGGGCTCGCGGGGCTTTGCGCACCCGGCTCGCCAGGCGCGAAGCTGAATCGATAGCCGCCGAGCGTCTCGCGTAACTATTTCGGTCCGGCTCGGCGGTGGCATGAGCGGTCTGCAATAGATGACGCGGATCTGACCGCGTGCGCTTAAGATTGCGGAGCCTACTTTCTTACCCAGGAGTATCGATAGATGCGAAGCCGATGGTTGATGTCGTTTCTGGTCGTGGTGCTCGCGACCGCAGTTGGCGTGGAGATGTCCGCTCAGCAGAGGGGAGCGGGGGGGCGGGGCTGCCCGTGGTGGCGGCGGGCGGGGCGGCGGACGCGGTTTCAACCTGCCACCACTCTTGATGCAAACCGACGCGTTCCCTGATGGTGGCATCGTGCCGCAGAAATTCGCCGGCCGCGGCGGTGTACAGCCTGGCTTCAAGTTCACCGGCGCACCTGAGGGCACCGTCAGCTACGCGATCATCTTCCACGACATCGACGTCGCCTTCAGGGCGACACGGGCGACGTGCTTCACTGGATCGCGTGGAACATTCCCGCAGCGGCCGGCGGAATCCCTGAAGGCAAGCTCCCCGAGGGCAGCGTGCAGGGCGCCAACATCACCGGGCAGAACGTCTACTTCGGGCCGGGCGCACCCACGGTCCGCGCTATCACCACTACGTCTTCGAGCTCTACGCCCTCAACGCGATCTCGATCTTCCGGCGACTGCGGGCCGTGACGAGCTCCTGAAGGCGATGGCGGGCAAGACGACGCGAAGTCGGCGTACGTGGGCCGCTATCGCAACGAAGTCAGCTCCAGCGAAGTAACGCGAGAAACAGGACGCCGGGCCGGCCGGCGCATCGCGCGCGAGCTCGGTTCCCGGCTCGACAATGAAACACAGACCCTCCGGCCGCGGTCGTCGTCGCGTTGTCTGGCCGTCCGAACTCCGGCGCAAGCGCCGCTGAACTGCCAGCCAGCAGGCGACGTGCAGTTCGTCTGCGGCCAGCAGGCCCCGAGGATCTGGTCGTGTTGCCTGGCGCGCAGTGGGTGATCGCGTCGAGCTTCGGTGGCAATGGCGGGATCTATCTCATTCGCGCCAGCGATCGCGATGTCGACCCTCGCCTATCCCGGTGACGACACCGCGCGACCGTTTCGATCAAGACGGTCTACTCCACCTGCCCCGGTCCGCCCGATGCAGCCGCAAAAGCGAAGTTCCTGACGCACGGGCTGTCCCTTCTGGCAGGCACCCAACTCGGTGCATCGACTCTTCGTCGTCGTGCATGGCAGCCGCGAATCGGTGGAAGTGTTCGAGGTTGACGGTCGAGCCGCGACGCCCACGCTGACGTGGATCGGATGCGCTGTGGCGCCGGAGCCAGTCGGCCTCAACTCGGTCGCTGACTGCCTGATGGCGGCTTCGTCGCAACCAACTTCCTTGCGCGCGGCATCGACGCAGCCGGCGAGACAAGATGATGGCCGGCGAGACGAACGGCGAGTTGTGGGAATGGCACACCGCGAGTGGCTGGAAGAAGGTGCCTGGCAGCGAAGCCGCCGGCGCCAACGGCCTCGAGATCTCAAACGATGGCGATGGTTCTATGTTGCCGCGTGGGGGAGCCAGTCGTTCTTCCGCTCTGAGTCGCGGGCAGACGCCACCCAAGCGGGACGAGATCCCGTCTCGGATTTCGCGTGGACAACATCAGGTGGGCGGCAGACGGGTCGCTGCTCGCGGCAGGTCAGGGCGGCACGCCGACGCGCCAACATCGAACATCGTGAAGATCAATCCGCAGACGCTTGCCGTGCGCGACGTCGTCCGCGAACCAGCCAAACCCAGCTTTTGGTGCTGGCACGGTGGCGGTCGAGGTCGGTAATCAGATCTGGGTCGGATCGTTTCGCGGCGATCGCATCGCGATCTTTCCTGCCAATCGCTAACCTGAACTAACTCATCGCCTCCGCGCATCAGCGGCTCATGCCTTGCATCTCTGAGTTTCGTTTGCAAGGGGGACGGATATGGCAACTTCCTCGAAACCTCGTGAGACCGACAAGATCACGCGCGATGTCTCGCGCGAGAACACACCGGACAGCCCGGTCGTGCAGGCACTTCGTCAGCAGACGGCAAACGCGTTTGTGCTCTACGCGAACTACAAGCACTACCATTGGCAAACCTTCGGCCCGCTCTTCCGTGACCTGCACAAGCTGTTCGATGAGTTCGCGCAGGACGTGTTGACGACGGTCGATGAGTTCGCGGAACGCGTGCGGATGATCGGTCAGGACCCGCCGGGACATCTGATCGAGTCGTCCGATCTTGCGACCGTCGCATCGGCGGGTCATCACTCGAACATGCGGGAGATGGTCGAAGAAGGGCAGCGCAACCTGTTGATCGTGATCGCCGAGATGCGGAAGGGGGCAAAGGTCGCCGAGGAGCACGACGATCCGGGAACCGTGGATCTGTTCTCGAAGAGCGTTCAAATCCACGAGAAACACGAATGGTGGCTCCGCGACATCCTTCGCAAGGGCGACGGCCTGTGTAGTTGAATTCCCCGGGTCGCTCCAGCATCATAGGCGCCGCCCGTCGCATCGGGCAGTGAGGTCGACTGCATGAGGTCGTTGCGACTCCTGCTCCTCGTGCTGCTCAGCGCCGTGGTTTCGGCGCAAACCGACACCTCGCGTGACGCGCTCTTTGCCGCCATCCGCCGCGGATCCGTGGCGGACGTCGAGCGACTCCTGAAGGCCGGCGCCAGCCCGAACATCGTCGATGCCGATGGCACGCCCGCGCTGATGGCCGCGACGCTCTTCGGCGGCACCGCCCTGGTGAAACTCCTGCTCGAACGCGGTGCGGATCCGAATCGAACAGGAGCCGGCGGCACCACCGCGCTGATGTGGGCCGTCCCGAATGTCGAGAAGGCGCGGCTGCTCCTCGCAGCGTGGCGCGAATGTGAACGCGCGCTCGGAGACCGATCGCACGTGCGCTCCTCGTTGCCGCCAGTTATCCCCGCACCATTGACGTTCTGAGCCTGCTGCTGGATCGGGGTGCCGATATGCGCGCGCAAGATCGGGCGGATGCCACGGCGCTGGCGCTCGCCATGCGTTCAGCGGACGTCGACGTCGTCCGTTTTCTGGTGGAGCGGGACTGGATCTGAATGCACTGCCCGCTGGCCGCGCGGCGAGCGCGGCTTTGCGCGCAACGATCTGCCGACCACCGATTACGTGATGTCGAAGGCCCCGACTCCCGATCAGGATCTGCTGGGGACGGCGGCGACGTGGCAGCCGGCGAATGTGGTGGCGCGCTGGATCGAACTCGGTGCCGACGTGAACGCGAGCTTCCCACAACAGTACGCGCGGACGCCGCTGATGAACGCGGTGACGTCGGAAGCCTGAAGGCGCCGACACGTTAAAGCTGCTGCTCGAGAAGGGCGCGGACCCCAACGCCGAGATGACGGAAGGGGAGCGGCCGCTCGACTGGGCGATCTACAAAGGCGATCGCGCGAAGATTCAGGTACTCGAACAGTACGGCGCGATGCGTGGCCGGGGTCCGCGCCGCGACGAGATCGCGCCACCGGCGCCTGGCGGCATCGGCGACGCGCGCGTGCCGCTCAGACCGAAGCCTGTCGCGGCTGATGGAGGTGGCACCGAAATTCCGCGATCAGGCCACGTGCATTTCATGCCATCACAACGCGATGCCGGCGCTCGCGGCCGCAACGGCCAGGCGGAAGGGCATCGAGGTCGACGAGGCCAGGCGCGAAAAGAATCTCAACGACATCCTGACGTTCTTCACGAGCGCTGTGCCGCGCATGATGCTCGGCGATCCGGCCGTGGGCGGCGAAGCGATCACCACTGGCTACGCGCAGATGGCGCTGCTCGCCGAAGGCCACCCGCTCGACGTCACCACCGGCCGCGATGACGCACTGGCTGATGGCGCGGCAGATGCCCGATGGCCGCTGGCTAGGCAACGGGCTCAATCGTCCGCCGTCGGAATACAGCCTCATCAGCCACACGGCGATAGCCGCAGGTGGGTTGAAGTCGTATCCGCTTCCTGGTCGCAAGCAGCGAGGTCGAGGACAGCCTGCGGCGCGCCCGCGAGCTGGCTGCTGGCGGCGAACCGAAGTCGGCCGAGGAACGCGGCATGCGCCTCATGGGCCTGGTATGGACCGATGCGCCGCGCGCAGGTCGCCGATCGGCGATCAAGGACTGTTCGCGATCAGCAGGAAGCGAGCGGCGGCTGGTCCCAATTCGGCCGCACGCCACCGGATGCCTACGCGACTGGCCTGTCCCTCTATGCACTGCACGTTGCTGGCATGCGGCGACCGACGACACCTACAAGAAGGGCGTCGCATTCCTGCTCGGCACCCAGTATCAGGATGGGACGTGGCTGGTGAAGACGCACTCGTTCCCTGTGCAGCGATATTTCGAGAGCGGATTCCCTTACGGCCGACATCAGTGGATCTCGACAGCGGGCACGAGCTGGGCGAGCCTCGCGATCGCGCAGACGCTGCCCGATGCACGGTAATAACTCTCGACTTCCAATTCGCAACTCCCAAATAGTTCTGCGTTCTTTTGGGAGTTGGAAGTTGGAAGTTGGTAGCTGTCAGTTCAATGGAGGAGAATGTGAACGGAATCCGGATGGGTCGCGTGATCGCCGGTGGACTGGTTGCCGGACTGATCGTGAACATCGGCGAAACGATTCTCAATGTGCCGCTCCTCGGATGCCGCAGCTGGAACCGGCACTCGCAGGCGCGAAATCTTCCACCTGTCGGCGGCGGCGCCATCGCCTACTTCGTCGTCATGTGCTTTCTGCTCGGTATCGCGCATCGTGTGGACTTACGCCGCGGTTCGGCCTCGACTCGGCCCCGGACCGAAGACGGCAGTCATCATCGGCGTCCTCGCCTGGTTCATGACGCTGTTCTGGAGCGGTGGCACTCAAGTGGCAATGGGCGTGATGCCATTGAACCTGACGTTGCTCGGACTCGCGTGGGGGCTGGGAGAAATTGTGATTGCCTCACTTGCGGGAGCGAAGCTTTACAGGGAGTGATCACGTCAACTCCCAACTCCCTCAACTTCCAACTCCCAACTTCCAATTCCCAAATAGTTCTCAGTTCTTCTTGGGAGCGGAAGTTGGAGGTTGGGAGTTAAGCGCGAAGCGCTACTTCGCCGCGCTGATCCTCCAGATCCGGTTGCCGCTGTCGTCAGAGACGAGCAGCGAGCCGTCGCGCGCGACGGTCACGCCAACGGGCCGACCCCACTGCTCGATCGCGTGCTCGCTCGAGCCATCGCTGGCCAGGAAGCCAGTCAGGAAGTCCTCGATCGGTCCCGGCTTGCCGTCGACCATCGGGAAGAACACCACCTTGTAGCCCGACGCGACCGATCGATTCCACGAGCCGTGCAGCGCGACGAACCCGCCATTGCGGTAGCGCTGCGGGAACTGCGTGCCGGTGTAGAACGTGATGCCGAGCGCGGCCGCATGCGCGGGCAGCAGCACGTCCGGAACGATGGTGCGCTTGACGAGATCGGGGAACGACCCGACGTAGCGCGGATCGTAGTTCTGCCCGATGTAGGAGTACGGCCACCCGTAGAAGCCGCCGTCCTTCACTGAGGTGGCGTAGTCGGGCACGAGATCGTCGCCGAGGTTGTCCCGCTCGTTCATCGCGGTCCAGATAGTGTCGGTGCCGGGCTGCAACGCGAGTCCGACCGGATTGCGGATGCCCGATGCGTAGACGCGATATCCGGTGCCATCGGGATTGAACTCCAGGATCGCGGCGCGCCGGCAGTCCTCGCCCGCGTCGTTGTTCGATTGCGAGCCGACCGCGATGTACATCTTCGTGCCGGCGCGATTGAAGACGATGTTGCGAGTGGAGTGGCCACCGGTCGGCAGGTCGAGCAGCTTCTCCGGCTCGCCCTGCGCCTTGAGGTCGCCATTCGTGTACTTGTAGCGAACGAGCGATCCCGTGTTGCCCGACGTAGAGATAGCCGTCGTGGAAGGCCAGGCCGAACGGCGCCTGCAAGCGTGCCGGGACCGCGCACGGCGAACTCGGGCGGCGGCGTGCACGCCGGGGCGTCGGCGCCGAGAACAGGCGGAGCGCCGCGTCCGCGGCCTGGAGGGGGAGCGGCCGCAGCGCCGCGCCCGGGTGCTCGCCGCCGCCAGCGCCGGCTGGCGGCGGTCCGCCGCCGCGCGGGGCGGGCGGCTCGCCCTGCGCATAGACGCTCTGTGATTCGAACGACGCCGTCGTTGTTGGTGTCGCGAAGGACGGTGATGTTGTTCGCTCCGGGTGAGCTGACGAACAGATCGCCGTTGGGCGCGTACACCATCATGCGCGGAGCGCGAAGGTCCGCGAGCATCGTCACGGTGAAGCCGGCCGGCGCATTCGGGCTCATGCCTTCGGCCCGCGCGACCGCACGACTCGGTTTCGGGCTCGCCGCTGCCGGGTGCCGGCAGCGCACTGGCGCGCGGCTGAGGCACGGTCGTGTTCTGCTGCGCGACGAGCACGCTCGTGGCGACGCACGATCGCCCCGAGGGCGGCGACCGTCCTTAATCCGTCTCATGCTGTGCTCCCGCGGGGGCTGAACCCCACTCTACGATCGTCGAATCCCGACGTCCCGAATCCCGGGCTACTTGCCGACCATGTGCGGCAGGTCCTTGTTGTTCTCTTCGCAGATGCTCTCGATGAGATCCGTGTCGGGCACGAGCCGCCACGCCAGTTGGACGTCCCACGGCCTCGTGTACGCCGCGGGATCGTCAATCGTCACGTTGATGTTGATGCGTCCGATATTCGGTCTGGTGAAACGCTCGATCACGCGGAGCGACTCGGTCCCTGGAAGTCCCCTCATATCGAGCCACGTCTTGCCGTTCTGGCCGATCGTTTCGACGATGAACGTATCGCCTTCCCAGTGACCGATGGAATACCCCATCCACGTAGGTTGAGCGTCTTTGGGAGTGGGCGGCCATCGGTGAAGATCTGCCGGTAAATCGTGCGCGACTCGTGCAGGAAGATCATCACGTCCGGTGTCTGCACGACCTTGAGGCCGTCCGGGATGTTGTTCTTCTCGGGAATGCCAGAGGGCCAGCAGCGCACACCGGGATGATCCTTCCCGTTGTTCTCGATCCGTTCCTTGTAGAGTTCCTCCGCCCACGGCCGCAACGGCACCTCGCCGGGCTTGAAATCTGCAGCGAGATTCAGAAGATGTTTGACGGACTCCACCGGCATCCAGAAGCCGGAAAGATCGGGCTTGCCGTCAGCGGTCCTGCGCGCCGGCGCAGTCATGTCGACCTTGCCATCGGGAGTCCGAGGCATGTTCTTCCACGGATACGGTTCCCACTGGGCGTCGAGCGTCGTGACCGCCGTAAAGAGCGATGAGGGCGGCCGATAGAAGGAGCGTTTTCATGGCGCGGATTCTAGCATTGGCCGAACGGCCAGGCTCGCGACGCGGACGCCTCGCAGGCTCGTGCACGTTCGAGAAGCAGTTCGCGTTCACGGGTATTCCGCGTGAAAGAGGCGGCGCGTTCGAACTCCGACCGTGCCTCCTGGGTGCGTCCCAGCTTGAACAACAGGTCGCCGCGCACGCTTGGCAGCAGGTGGTAGTTCTCGAGCGTCGGCTCGTCGACGAGCGTGTCCACGAGACCCAGTCCGGCCTGTGGACCGAACGCCATCGAGAACGCCACCGCACGATTGAGCTGAACGACAGGCGATGGAGCAACCGCGACCAGCTCGGTGTAGAGAGCCGCGATTGCTATCCAGTCCGTCTCTTCGGGCTGGCGCGCGCGTGCGTGGCAGGCGGCAATCGATGCCTGGAGCAGATATGGGCCGCGTGGCCGCTTGGGCTGTTCGGCGTGCTCGATGGCGGCGAGACCTCGACGAATCAGCACCTGATCCCAGAGCGCGCGATTCTGATCGAGAAGCAGGATGGGCGCACCGTCCGCGCCGACACGCGCGCTCGACCGCGACGCCTGAATCTCCATCAACGCGACAAGGCCGTGCACTTCCGGTTCGTCCGGCATCAGGCCCGCGAGGATGCGCCCCAGACGCAACGCGTCTTCGCATAGCGCCGGCCGCATCCAATCGTCACCCGATGTCGCCGAGTAGCCCTCGTTGAAGATCAGGTAAATCACTTCGAGCACGGATGACAGCCGCCCGGCGAGCTCGTCACCGCCTGGCACCTCGAAGGGGACGCGCTCCTTCGCGAGTGTCTTCTTCGCTCTGACGATCCGCTGCGCGACGGTCGGTTCGGAGACGAGGAACGCGCGTGCGATCTCTTCGGTCGTGAGTCCTCCGAGCAGCCGCAGCGTCAGCGCCACCCGTGCCTCGGCCGAAAGCACGGGATGGCACGCGGTGAAGACCAACCGCAGCAGGTCATCGCCGATGTCATCGTCGAGTACGGCATCGAGGTCGGGTGTCGAGGCGTCCTGCGCAATCTCCAGCTCGTAGCCGAGCTCCTGGTGCTTGCGCTCGAGCAGCGTCCGTCGTCGCAACAGATCGATGGCTCGGTGTTTCGCCGTCGCCATGAGCCATGCGCCAGGATTGCGGGGGATGCCTGACTCAGGCCACTGCTCGAGCGCGGCAACCAGAGCGTCGTGCGCGAGATCTTCTGCCAGCCCGACATCACGGACGATGCGAGCGAGGCCGGCGATGAGGCGAGGCGATTCGATTCGCCAGACGCGCGTCGATTGCGCGATTCGTGTCTGTCACACTCACGTCTCTCCGATCATAACGTTCCGGGGTAGAGTGATTCGGCGAGGTCATATGAAGCGAAACGGCTCAGCAGTGTGGCGAGGTGGATTGAAGGATGGCAAGGGAACCGTGTCTACGGACAGCGGTGTCTTGTCCAACACGCAGTATTCATTCAGCACACGATTCGAAGATGGGAAAGGCACGAATCCGGAGGAGCTGATTGCCGCGGCGCATGCGGGATGCTTCTCGATGGCGCTCTCGGCGCAGCTCGGTAACGCAGGCATGACGGCCGAGCAGATTCAGACCACTGCGTCGGTTTCATTGGATAAGACGGATGGAGGATTCGCGATCACGGCCATCCATCTCGACGTGCGCGCGAAGATTCCCGGCGCCGACAAGCAGGCATTCGAGACAGCGGCCAACAACGCCAAGTCCGGTTGCCCTGTGTCGAAAGTGTTGAACGCGACGATCACGATGGACGCGAAGTTAGAGGGGTAGCTGGGTTAACTAGGTTGCTGGGTTACTAGGTCCCGGCTGCCGGTTCGAGGTTGCTGGGTCGCGGGTCACTGAGTTACTGGTAGTTCAGGCTCTGCGTAGCCGCCAGCCAAGCCACCAGCTCCCAGCTACCCAGCTACCGAGTTACCCAGCTACCGCGCAGCTTTCAGCGCCCCAGCCCACCATGTCAGATGATCGAGCAGCGCGGACGCGCTGTTTCCGTTCTGCTCTGTATCGATCTCGCTAACGTCCTTGATGAACCACGGATTGGGAATATGAACCGCCCATCGAGTGGGAACCATATCGAGCTCGATGGTGACGAGTCGAAGCTGCTCGACACAGCGGGCGCCACCGGCGCCACCCCAGCTCACAAAGGCAACCGCCTTTCGCGCCCATGAGAAGTATGTGTAGTCGAGCGCGTTCTTGAGGACCGCGGGATAACCGTGGTTGTATTCCGGTGAGCAGATGATGAAACCGTCTGCTTCACGAATCTTGTCGCGCCACTTCACCACGATCGGGTTCGAGTACTGATCTTTCGCCAGTCCTGGCGGCATCGCCTCTTCGAAGAAGGGCAGAGGGTAGTCGCGAAGATCCAGGAGTTCGACATCCAGGTCCGCGCGCTTCTTCGCAAGGTCGAAGATCCAGCTGGCAGGTTTCTCACTGAACCGATTTGCTCGACTACTTCCGACAATCACTTTGATCTTGAGTGTGCTCATGGGGCTTCATTCTGGCATATCGTTGAGCCAGCCCGATCCCGATCCCGCAGATATGAGGTCACGCCTTGGTTCTGCTGGGCGGTGCCGCTGCTCTTCGCAGAGGCGATCATTCAGGGAAGAAAGATCCTGGCAGTGAAGCGGACTGGCTGGGCCCGAGGACTGAAGACCGAGGACTGAAGACCGCGTTTATTGCTCGAGCTCGTCGCGCAGCGGTTGCAGATCGTCGCAGTCGTCACACTGCCACATCAGTACGGGCGGAACATCGTAGGGAACGGAGCCATCGTCAACCCAGCCCAGCGTGGCCATCGAGCGTTGGACGAGCCGAAGGGTGGTAACCCCTCCGCATACGCCGCATGGTTTCGAATCACCCAGCTTTGCCACGTGGTGTCTGTATCCGGTCCGTCGGTTATGAGGAAAGAACGTCCGGACTGGTTGTTTCGAACATCACATGGCGGTTTCGCGATAATGAGCTCAATGTATGCTCGGCTATACGCCATGGCTCAGTGGGCTGTTTCGTAGACGGTGGCCAGTGTGAGCGCTTTAGCGTGCAGTTGGCACCTTAGGGTGGGAGGGCTTCTGTGACCTATCGATGGCTTTTCGTGACGTCGCTCGTGTTGGCCGGAGGTGTTGCGTTGACGGCCGCCGAGCTCCAACCGCGCACGGCTGCTGCCTTCGATCGCGTACGTACGCGCAACTGAAAGCCAACTCAAAACGGAGTCGTTTCTACGAGTAGACAAGCTGCCGGCAACGCAGCGGACTGAGGCGCTTGCACTGATGCGCCGCGGCGAGCTCTGGATCGAGGCGCCAAAGACACTCGACGGCGGCCGTGAGATCGATGTGCCGGGAGGCCTGATTCATCACTGGGTGGGCACAGCGTTCGTACCAGGTGCCACGATCGATCAGACGCTGTCGGTCCTCCAGGACTACAACCGTCACGAACGCATCTACGCACCGACTGTGGCGAAGTCGAAGCTGCAGTCGCAGGACGGCGAGCGATTCCGCTTCTTTCTCAGGTTCATGATGAAGAAGGTGATCACCGTCGTGGTCAACAGTGAGCACGAGGCGTTCTTCGCCCGGGGGCCCGAACGCGCCGAAGGGTGGATCCACAGCACGCGGATTGCTGAAGTGGCGAATCCGGATACCCCGACCGAGAGCGAGTTGCCAGTTGGCAAGGACGGCGGCTACATGTGGCGACTCAACACATACTGGCGGCTCCTCGCCCGTGATGGCGGACTCTATATTCAGTGCGAGTCCGTCTCTTTGACGCGAGGGATTCCGACCGGCTTCGGCTGGATCGTGGGTCCGTTCGTGACGAGCATTCCGAAAGAGTCGCTGACGTTCACACTCGAGACGACGCGCAAGCAACTCGTCCGGGCGTCCTGATCTCAGCGTTACACCCCGACAACGATCTGGACGCGCAGCCGGTTTCCCGTCACCTCGACCAATGGGGCGGTCGAGGTTATGAACCGCCGCGAAGTAACTTTGGGAATGGGAATGTAAGCCCGGCTGGGAACGACCCACGCTGACCGCCTCACCAGGCACATACGGCGAGTGCGAAGCGGTCAGTGGAG
Organism: uncultured Acidobacteriota bacterium; assembly: GCA_963757735.1. GTDB lineage: Bacteria > Acidobacteriota > Vicinamibacteria > Vicinamibacterales > UBA2999 > Gp6-AA40. Next base: position 67,644 of record CAVWST010000041.1, on the reverse strand, counting down.
GACAGCGACCCCGAAGGATTCGCCATCGCCCCATCACTTGAGCAAATGGCGTGCCGGCACCGCAGTGCACGCCAATTCGCGGTCTGAAGCGCAGCCCCATGTCAAAAGACCGACGCGTTGTCCGAATTGTCACCAGATGTGTTCAGGCCGGTTCAGTCTTGAGTCATCAGTACCGATACTCTTCGGCATCCAAATGAGACTCGTCACGACGCTTCTCGCACTGGCGTTTTCAGCTGTGACGCTGATCGCGCAGCAGCCGGGTGTTCATCCGGTCAGCGGTCGTGTGTATGCGCGGACCATGAGCGTGGACGGTGCGCCATGGCTCGAGCGTCGCGAACGCGAGGATGAGGAGAACCCCGATCTCGCGTTGCGTTTGCTTCGGATCAAGAAGGGCGCAACTGTCGCGGACATCGGCGCCGGGTCCGGCTACATCACGCTCCGGATGGCGAAGATCGTTGGCCCGATGGGCAAGGTCTACGCGAGCGATATTCAGGCGGGCATGTTGACGTTGCTCCAGCAGAACATGGCACGAGCGAAGGTGGACCACGTCGTCCCCGTGCTCGGGACGTTCGACGATCCGAAGTTACCGGCGGACAGCATCGACCTCGCGATCATGGTCGATGTCTATCACGAGTTCTCAGAGCCGCAGAAGATGCTCCAACGCATTCGTACGGCGCTCAAGGCGGATGGGCGACTCGTACTCTCGAGGACCGTGCTGAAGATCCGAACGTTCCAATCCTGCCGGATCACAAGATGACCAAGGCGCAGGTGAAACAGGAACTCGAGCACGAAGGCTTCAAGCAGTCGCGCGTCTACGACGACCTTCCCTGGCAGCACCTGTTCATCTTCACAAAGATGTAGAAGCGGGTCTTCAGACCCGCCTGACGACTTATTTCGTCGCCCGCAAAACGTCGAGGAGCGCGGTCGAGACCGCCTCCGGCTTCTCGCGCGGCATGAAGTGTCCCGCGCCCTCCACGATGCGACGATCGACCAGCTGAGAGAAATTCGCCTTGTCGGCCGCTGCGTTCGTCGATGGTCGACCCGTCACGCCATCGTCGGTCGGATGAAGCACGATCGTTGGGACGTCGATGGGCGGACGCTTGGCGAGGACGCGTTCCATCTCTTCGAAGCGTGGTTCACCGGGTGCGTTCCGAATACGATGCCGGTACGAGTGAATCACGACGTCGACGAAATCAGGATTGTCGAACGACACCGCTGTCTGGTTGTACTCCTCGTCGGTGAACTTCCAGGTCGGCGACCACGTTTCCCAGAGCAGGCGACAGAGGCTGCGACGATTGGCCGCGAGCCCGAGCCGGCCGCGTTCGGTGTTGAAGTAGGACCTGATACCAGATCGCCCGCTCTCTCTCCGGCGGTGCGGGTTGCGGATCGGAGATCGTGTCCTGAATCAAGTAGCCGCTGATGAGCACCGCCGCACGCACACGGTCGCGATGCAAGGCAGCGGCGATGCACGCGGCGCGACCACCCCAGTCGTAGCCCGACACCGCGAACCGCTTGACGCCGATCGCATCCATCAGGTCGATGACGTCCTGACCGATGGCGGCCTGTTCGCCCGTGCGCACGCGAGGGTCGCGGATGCGGGTCGGACCAAAACCGCGAAGATAGGGAACGATGACGCGGTATCCAAGATTCGCAAGCGGGGGCGCGACACCGTCGAAGGCGCGCGCATCGTCAGGGAAGCCGTGGAGCAGAACGATCGGGAAGCCCTGAGGATCGCCGCTCTCCTCGAATCCGATCGTGAGCGCCGACGTTTCGATCGTTCTTGACCGAGCCGCCGCGCCGGTCTGGGCGCGAACCGTTCGCACGCTGTCCCTCAGGCTCACAACGCCGATGCTCGACGCCATGGCGAGGAGGTCTCTTCGGCTGTAATTCATGGTGCGCCTCAGTCGACGAGTTACGCCAGTGCTCCGTGCTTGCGCAGGTAGGCCGCGATTTCGTCGTACGGCGACTTCCCGCTGGAGTACTCCGACCAGCCGAGCGGCGTTCCGTGATAGGCCGTGTCACGAGCGCGAAGGTCGGCACCGGCATCGACAAGCACCGTGACCGCCTCGAGCGAACCGGAACCGACCGCATGATGAAGAGCGGTGGCGTGTGAATACAAGTCCTGGCTGACGCCGTTTACCTCGACGCCGGCAGCCAGAAGCCGCCGCAGCGCCTCCGCGTTGCCCTTGAGGGCAGCAAGCGTGAGTGCGAACTGCTTCTGCCGTTCGGTGGCGTCGGTCGCGAGGCGGCTCGCGTCATCCCAGCGTTCAAGGCAAAGCGCGGTCGAGAGTGTCAGTGGCGCGCCTCGCGCCACCAGATGCGCTGCCGCGTCGAAGTTGCTGTTGACCAGCGCGTTGTCTGGATTGCCATCGAGCGCGGCGCCGGCATCAATCAGTACGTCGATGAGCGCGATCTGAACACGGCACTGTCTGGCGATCCACGACCACGAGACCAGTCGCAGCGCGTAGTCCAATTGCTCTTGCAGGTTGGTGGCTCCGGCACGCTGGGCGGCACCAATGATCGCTCGCGTCACGTCGGCGATGTTCGCTGGCAGCGCGCCGTTTCGAACGGGATCCTCAGCCACGAACCAGAGCAGATACGGTCGCTGGAAGAAGTCGTCCAGTGCATTCCCGATCTTGTCTCGCAGCCAGGCGCCGGGCGCATCAAGGCGATCGCTGACGAGCCTGGGATGTTCGGTAATGAGGGGCTCGAGTGCGCTGACGTCGCCAGCGTCGAGCGCTGATACGGCCAAATGAAACAGCTCATCGAGCGACGGAGAACGGTCCATGGCGTAGCACCCTCACCACGCCAGATCAGCAAGCACCGCGTGATGGTCGCTCTTGTCCGTCGTCCAGACGCGCGCGGTCGATGCGATTCGGGCGAGTGGTGGATCGGCGAGAAGGTAGTCGACTCGACCCGTGCCCACCGTGGGCGGGCTGTCTGCGCTCAGATCGACGAAGCCCCCATCGATCAGACTGCGGACACCAGGTGCGTCTGGATACTCGTTGAGATCGCCAAGCACGAGAATGCCGCGACCGAAATGGCTCTTCACGATTTGACGAAGATCCGCAAACCCGAGCGCACGCGACGCCGTGCGCCGATCGGCATGAGTGTTGAGCAAGTGCAGCGGTCGTCCGGCTGCACACACGGTTACGTCGAGGACGATCCGGGGTTCAGCCTCGGGAGTGGAGTTGAGCCGATGTCGTTCGACGCTGACGAGGGGCCAACGTGACAGAACGGCGAGCCCATAGTGCCCCTCGTCCCACTTGATGCTGGCCGCAAACACGTAGTTCAACCCGAGAGCGGTCGCGAGCTCCACCGGTTCATCGACGAAGCCGCCGCGGCGGGTGCGGACGTCAACTTCCTGCAACGCGAGAACATCCACCTGCATCGCGCGGATCTCGGCGGCGAGCATGTCCACCGGCGCTGACTGTGCGGCTCGAATGTTCCACGTGCCGATGCGCAACGGCTTTGCGCCGTCGGCAGTGCGTGCGTCGCTCTTGCGACATTGTGCGAGCGGGGAGTGGGTCAGGAGCTCGGACAGCTCTGTGACGATTCGAGGTCGTCCGACAGTCTGGGGCGGCTGAGCATCCTGGCCGGATCTGGCCACAGACACGCTCAGCGCCGACGCGACTATCAGCAACGCCGCCGCGATGACACGCATCACCGGCAGACTACCTGAGAACTGTAACGTTGGTAAAGCGAACGATCAGCGGCGCCGGCGCGAGAGCACGACGTGCGAGATGGGGATGCCGAGCGCCACCACGAGAGCGCCGAGCAGTGTTTGTCTCGGCTGGCCGGCGACAAAAAGGGCGAGGATAGAGACGACCATCACGAGGAACAACACGATGGGAAGAGGATGGAGCGGCGTTCGAAACACGTCGGCGCGCGCCTCAGGCCTCGGAAGAATCAGCACCGCGGTTGCGGCCAGTCCCAGGAAGAACACGGCGCACGGGACGAAGTAGCCAAGGATGTCGTTGAAGGTGCCCAGGAGGACGAGACCGCAGGCGAGGGTAACCTGCACGATTGTTGACGCTGGCACCGTGCCCTTGCCCACGTTGAAGCGCGCGAGCCGTTCCGGGAACACACCGTCGCGCGCCATCGCGACATACACGCGAGGAGAGCCGAGGAGCACCGCCGCGAGGCTGCCGACGACGGCGACGACGACCATCGCAGACAGCAGGCGCCCGGCCGTTTCTCCGAAGAGTGAAGCGCCGATGCGAAGCACGAAGGCCTCGTCGGTACCCGATGCCAGTCCTGGCGCCCCCGCCATGTACGCGACGCTGACGAGGGCATACATCGCCGTGACGAGCGCTAAGCCTCCCACGAGCGCACGCGGCATCGTATGGCGTGGTGACTCCACTTCTTCGCCCATGCGCCCGAGATCCCACCAGCCGCCAAACGCGAAGAACGCGGAAATCAGCGAGGCCGCAAGCGCCGCCGGTGTCAGCGTTGCAGGCGTGACGATGTCAGTGGCGACGTTGGCATCGCGCACGCGAAAGAGCGCTGCGATGACGAGAATGACGACGATCGAGAGCTTTGCTGCCGCTGTCCATTGCATCGCGCGTGCGCTGGTTCCCATGCCGGCAAGCGTCATGAGACCGAACGCGACGATCGTGGCAATGGCCACGGGCGACGTCAGTGTGGACGACGCATTCAGCGTGGCGAGCAGATACTGCGCGAAGCCGATGCCGAGCGCTGCGGTCAGACCCGGATCCATGACGAGCAGTGCCATCCATCCGTAGACGAATGCGCACCGCGGTCCAAACGCCTCGCGCAAGTAGACGTAGCTGCCGCCGGCCTTCGGGAAACGCGTGGACAGTTCGGCGTAACAGAGCGCGCCGGCTGCGCTCAGCGTGCCCATCACGCCCCACATCGCCAGCGCGGCCCACGGGCTTCCAAGCGTCCGCATCATCGTGGCGGGCGTGAGAAAGATGCCGACGCCGACGACCTGGCTGACCACCATCGCGGTCGCGGTCCACGGACCGAGCAGGGCGGAGCGGTTCGCCGTCACGAAGCGGTTCGACGCGAGCGCATTCGACTAGAAGGTGACGCGTGCGGCCAGTTGCATGGCGCGCGGCCCTCCTGATCCGAAGACTCCGCCGGCGGTTGTAACCGGCTGACCGAATCGCGATGAGCGGAGATATCCCGGCGTTGGCCGGGTCCTCCGAATCGCGGACGAGGACGTTCGGATACCCCGAGTAGTTCACGTTGGAAATGCCGAGGATGTTCGTGACGTTGAACAGGTTGAACACCTCGAGCATCGGCTCCACGCGAATGCGTTGATTGATCGAGAAGGGCCTCGACACCCGGATATCGAGCGAGTTGAACGAATCGTTGAAGCGCGCGCTGTCCGTTACGAGGGGAAGCAGCACGCCGTCGACGCCACCGCCCGCGTTGAGATCGGCGAGATACGTGTTCAACTCCGCAGCCGTGTGGAACTGACGGCCGCCGGCGTTGCGCGGAAGCACGGGGATTCGCGACTGGGCGTCCGGCATCATGATGTCCATCGGCACTCCGGACGAGATCGTCCAGAGGGCCGAGATGTTCACATCTGCCACCAGCGTCTGGCCCGTCAGCGTGAGCCGATGGCGACGATCGTTCGGCGTCGGTCCCCATTCTTTCCCGAGGTCGTTCGGATCGACCGGGCCGTTCAGGAACGGGATCTGATCGTCGTTGGCGTAGTTGTACGCCTTCGCAAGCGTGTATCCGACGCGGAATCCGTAACCCCTGCTGAACGGACGATCGAGTGAGAGCAGCAGGCCGTCGTATTGCGTCTTCGCGCTCGACTCGATATTCACGACTCGATCGGGTCCGCCGACGACGGGGTTGTAGACCTCGCCGAGGGTACGGCCGATCAGGAAGTGGATGCCCTGGTTGTGCATCACATCGGCACGTGCACGCAGGCCGGCGATGGCCTGCTCCACGCCGACGTGGAACTCATGAATCGAGGGGTTCTGCAGGTGCGGGTCGATGATGTTGATGCCCGAGGCGCCCGCACCAGGTAGCACGAAGCCGTTGAAGGGATTCGCGATATTCGGAGCGAAGCGCGGAAATTGCCCTGACACCGGATCGAGGAAGAACACGTTGCCGGCACGCACTTCGATGGGGAGCGCGCGGCCGTCGAGCCCGCGCTCGAGCGACTGGATCTGGAGCACGATGCGGTCGTAGTACAGGCCGTAGCCGCCGCGAACGACGAGACCGCGCTCGGTCGCGTTCCAGGCAAAGCCAACCCTCGGCCCGAAGTTGTTCAGATCCCGCTGCCGCTCTTCGCGTGACGAATGGCAACACGATCGGGTTGAGCTCGTCCACGCGACTCTGATTGTTGACCTCCGAGTCGATCTCGTAGCGCAGTCCCAGATTCAGTTGCAGCCGGTTCGAGACTGCCCAGTCGTCCTGAATGAAGCCGGCGATGTGCGTGTTGTCTGCGTCGGGTAGAATCAGCGCCTGATCGGGCTTGCCGCTCCGGAGCGTGACGGAGAACAGCAGGTCGTTGTCGTTGATGACACCGTCGCCGTTGTGATCGAAGGTGGCGAAGTCGTGGATGAACTCGATGCGGCCCTGTTGGAACACGCCGAGCCTGAACTCCGCGTCAACGCGCTGCACCTCACCGCCGAACCTGAAGCTGTGGGCGCCACGGACGAGGGTGGCGCTGTCCGTGACCTGCAGGCGCCTCTGTCGCGTCTCCTGCGGCATTCGAAACGAGGCGCCGTCCTGAATGCTCGGAAACGTCAGCTGCGGAGCCGTCGTCACCGGCAACGTCTCGTTGAGGAACGTGCTGACGCTGCCGCTCAGCGAGTGGACGAAGTTGGCACGCGGCGCGGACGTCCATGATGCGAGCACGCTGTTGTATCGATTCGTCCCGTCCTGCCGCTGCGATGCTGAACCGATGGCGCGCTCGATACTACTCGCGGCGGTATCGACGGCCCACTCCCCGGCGTAGCGCGCCATGTAACGATTTGCCGCACCGCCCGAATCGACCCTGAGCGACCATAGCCGATCTCGTGAAGGCGCAGGCGCGAAGCCGCGAGAGATCGTCCGTGTGGAAGGGTCGCGCGTGCCGACCAGCACGCCGCCGTCCTGATCGCGATACTCACCCGAGGCAAACCAGAAGAGGCGGTCGCGTCGAAGGGGCCCGCCGAGCGCGCCGGAGATCTGCTGCCGATCGAATGGTGGCGCCTCGTCGGGGTTGTCCAGCGTCGGTGGCAACGCCTGCCATGCATCGTCGCGCGCGAAGATCGCCGCGGTGCCGTGCATCGCGTTGGTGCCGGAACGCGTGACGACGTTGATCACCGATGATGCCGATCGCCCGATGTCCGCGCCGTACCGGCTGGTGGCGATCTGGAACTCCTGCACGGCGTCGATAGGTAGATTCAGCAGCGGACCACCGACCACATCGTCATTGTTGTCCTGCCCGTCGATATTGACGTTGCCACCGCGACCCATCTGGCCCGCCGATGAGATGAGCACGCTGTTCGTTTTCGTTGGATCGAACACAGGAGTCGGGGTTGTTGCCGGGTATCAGGAACGCGAGTTCCAGGAAGTTACGTCCGTTCAGCGGCAGCGACTCGATCCGTCCGGATGACAACACACCGTCGACTGCGGTCGAGACTGGGCGATCGATCTCTCCCGTCACCACGACGTCCACGCGAACGGTGGCGGGGCTCAAGCACGACATCGAGGGCCCTCTGCTGGCCGACCTCGAGCGTGAGGCTCGTGCGCCAGGGATTGAACGCCGCGAGCGTCGCTTCGAAGTCGTAGCGGCCCGGCGCGAGCATTGGAAACGTAAAGCGCCCTTCGCCGTCGCTTGTGGCTGACCAGGTTGTCGATGTCGACACCTGCCGAACGGTGATGGTTGCGCCCGGCACCGCGGCGGCTTGCTGATCGACGACGCGGCCGATCAGGGTGGCGACGGCCGGTTGTGCGGCAACAGGGCCGGCGATCAGACAGAACATCACGGTGATGACTGCGCGGGCGAATGCGTTCACGGGCGATGAATCCTCGCGTAGAAATGCCGCGGCTGGTCCTGCGGCAGATCGACCGGCGCAGGGGCGTCAGGCATCAGGACATTGGGAAACAACTTCGTGTGAAAGCCGTCGAAGTCTTTCGCCCACTCCTTGTGGTTGTAGGCGCAGACCGGTAAGCAGATCGAACAGTACCGAATGCTTTGCGAAGTAGGGGAAGCAGCGGCCAGTGTCGATGACGTAGCGGTCGTAGCCGAGATGATCCTTGCCAGCTTCGGGAGTGCGCTCGTCCGGAATCGCGTGCGCCGGACAGAACTTCCGGCACGCGCGACAGGCGTCGCAGAACTTTGCGATACCGGCGTCGACAGGATGGTCGATTGCGAGCGGAATCGATGTCGCGACGCTGCCCATGCGGAAGAGTGGTCCGAGCCTGGGATTGATGATGGAGCCGTGCCGACCGAGCTCGCCGAAGCCGGCCTTCAGCCCGATCGGGATGTGCAGCAGGTCGCTGTCGCCGATCGGATGCTCTATCTTGCAGGCGTAGCCGATCGATCGCAGATACGTCGCCAGCTTGATGACCGTCTCGCCCAGTGTGTAGTAGACGCGCAGGCACTCGATGGCAGACTCGCGCGACGGCACCACCTGGAACTCGCGCCACCGCATGCGTTGGCCCACCGCAATCGCGTATTTCTCGGTTACGACCCGGCCGCGATAGACGTCCGTCGGTTCGATCTCGCAGATGCCGACGATGTCGGCGCCGAACTCAGTGGCCTTGTCCTTCAGGTGACGCGAGGCTTCAGCGGGTGAGTCGAACTCGACTCGGTGAGTCTGCGACCTCACCTTCGAATCGCTCGGTACTGGTCGTTGTAGATCTGGCGAAGGATGTCATCGACCTCTTCGATGCGGATCGAGCGGCCACCGACGAGCGCATACCAGTCGTCCCAGGCGAAGGATGGGGAGGAGACATCAACTCCCAACTCCCAAAGCCCAACTCCCAACAGCACGGCGCGCATCTGGAGAATCACGCTAGGTGCGGGAGGTTGCGGGAGAGAAAGGCTGTAGCCGTGCTCGGCGACGAGCCGGGCGCGCTCCCGCAGACTCGCTGGGATCGCTGGATGCTCCCGCGCCGAGACCGTCGACGTAACGATTGAACATGCAGAAGGCCGCAGCGATGAGCACCGTGTCGTGGATCTCCACGTCGCTCGCACCCTGCTGACGCGCGCGTTCGATGTCGAGCGGGCGCACGAGCGAGCCACTCTGCTGGACTCGTGCAGCGATGTGGAGCAGCGCCTTCAGCTTGGCGGAAATGACCGCGGTCGCCGGATCGGTGACGACAGAGTGAACGAGCCCCTCGTCGTTGCCGAAGTGCCACGACGCGATCGCCGCATGACTATCGAGGCAGAAGGCGCAGTCGTTCAACGACGAGACGTACGCGGCGATCAGTTCCCGCTCGCCTGGCGTCAGCGAGTTGGGTGCATGGAGCAAGGTGTTCGCCAGGTCTGCCATCGGCTGGGCCGATTCGGGGCGGAACGCAAACAGCGCACGGATTCCCGTGGCGCCCTCAGGAAGCGGAATGTGGGCCACCGGGCGACTGTACTGGTCGGATCAGGGAGGGGGCAATAGTGGGGAAGACCTCGCCCCTTCGTTAACTCCCAACTTCCAACTTCCAACGCCCAACTCCCAACGCCCAACTTCCAACTTCCAACTTCCAACTTCCAACACCCAACTTCCAACGCCCAATTCCCAACTTCCAACTCCCAACTCCCAACGCCCCAAATTCCCAAATTCCAACTCCGAAGCGGAAAATTCTCAGCAACTCCCAACTCTCAAGGAAGAATTCCCAAGATGCCAATTCCTCAAATTGTTCTAGTTCGCTTCGGGCATTTCCGCGCTGTCGATGACAAGAATCTCAACGGGGCCGCGTTCGGACTCGAGCTTGAGTCCAAGGTCTTCGCGCAGAGCGGTCAGAAGTGACGGGTTGTCCGACGCCGGAAGATTCGCGCCCGCCGGCAAATCGACACCGACCTGCGATGCGATCTGCAGGAGCACCTGTGGATCGAACTTGATCTCCCAGTCGTAAAGACCTGTCAGGCCGGTTTTGTCGGTGACGATGCGCCCCGTGGCCTGCGTGAGGAGTTGAATCATTACCACAAGCGGCTGGCCGTCCGCTTTCATACCGAAACCACCCGGGCCCATGGACGGGTTCATCGTGCACTTCCGTGTCTCACCCGGCTTCGGAAGCAGTCCGGCGAGCGCACCGGGGCCACCCCTGGCGAACGCTTCGGCCAGCTTCTGGTTTTCCGCCTGCGCGCTCGAGCAATCAGACGTGGACGGTTTGAGGCTCGGCCCCAACTTCCCATCTTCTCTGGCGATGACCAGTGCAAAGACCGGCAGCTCTCTCGTTTCAGTGTGCACCTTCAGCTTGAAGCGATCGGCGAGCAGCGTCTTCAACATTGGAAGCACCGCTTGCATCGTTGCCGCGGTGCTGTCCTCAGCTTTGGCGGTGATGTCGAAGCGCTGCGACATTTGCCACGACGGGCCACCGTCGATCTGAAAATCCTGGACGCCATAAGCCATGCGCACCAGCAGACGTAGCGGGACGTTCGTCGCCGTGAGTCGGCCGTTGGGGGCGGGCATGACCATCGGAAAACCGCCGAAAGGGTTGCTGGAATTCGGGCTGCTCGGCTTGACGGACGCGACTTCAAAAGCGGGCGACGGCTCGGGCTGCTTTTCCTGCGCCCACAACCCGATTGCTGTCAGGCCGAGTCCAACCAGCGCGAGTGCTAACCTCTTCATGTCAACTCCAAAAAAGACCTCAACTCCCAACTTCCAACTCTCACCCACTCATCTTCGAGGCGCAGCATTTCGGAGCAAGGTCGCGACGATCCGGATTAACTCGTCCGATTCATTGATGACCGGATCCTGATCCCGCGTCAACATGTCACAACGTCGGAGAACTCGAAGACGAAACTTAGTCTCTTTAAGTTCTCTAAGCGTGATCTTCCGTTTCGCGGCGGCGTCCCGAGGGCTGCTTCCATCGTCTGCTTCTTCATAGTTTGCGCCGGCCGACGTGCCGCACTTCAGCAACTGATACGAAAGTGCCGCGGCCACTGGACCACGAGTGTGGAGAAACTGCACCACCCGGACGATGAGACAAGCAAACTCGAGCAAACGCTCTCGAAGTTCGAACGGTTTCTGAGGTGTCCAGTCTGACGCTCCCATGAATCGATGCACCGGCAGTGCCAAGCCACCTTGGCGTGGGGAGAGTCGGCAGTTGGGAATTGGGAGTTGGCGTTCTTGGGAGTTGGAAGTTCTCCCTTGGAAGTTGGAAGTTGGAAGTTGGGAGTTGATTACCGCGGGCTCTCCGAGATTCCCTTGCCCTCGATACAGTCGGTACTGCTTACCGGTCGCGACTCTGGCGAACTCCTCGGCTCGTCCGTTCGGCCACGCGATCGTGACGCGATCGATGACGTCTCGCTTGCCGACTCCGAATGTGACCGGTAACTCGGACTGCGACAGATAGCTCGACCCGCTGCGCACCACGCGCGACTGACTCGTGCCACCGTGATAGATGCGAACGGTTGCGCCGATGGCGTCGCGATTGGACTGCGTGCCGATCAGCCTGAGGCGCACGCTACGATTGCCAGCGGACTGGTCGTTGCGAAAGAGCACGGCGGGTCCGTTATTGGTCGTCATCAACAGATCGACGTCGCCGTCGCGATCGAAATCGGCGCACGCCAGACCGCGACCGACGCGTGCCTGCGCGAAGCCGCTGCCTGCCACGCTGGCGACGTCACGAAATGTCGCCCCGCCCTGGTTCAGGAAGAGCAGCGGCGCTTGTGCGTAGCCGACGTTTCCGCGGATGTTCCTCACGGTCTCGTCGATGTGCCCGTTGGCGACGACGAGATCGAGCGCACCATCGAGATCGAGATCGGCAAAGGCGCAGCCAAAGCCCAGCCGCGTGAGTGAGGCGACCCCGACGCCTGATCGGCTGGACACATCGAGAAACGCGCCACCGGACTGCGGCCGGTACAGTCCGATCATCTCGTTGTCGAAATTCGTGATGGCCAGACCTGGCCGGCCACTCCCATCGAAGTCAGCGGCGTCGACGCCCATACCCGCCCGTGCCTTGCCGTCCTCGCTGAGGGCTACTCCGGCTTCGAGCGCAACGTCACGGAACTTGCCGTTGCGCAGGTTGCGATAAAGCTTGTTGGGCTGTGTGTCGTTGGCGACGAAGATATCGGGCCACCCGTCCTGGTCGTAATCGATCAGTGCGACGCCGAGCGACTTGGAGCTCGAGTCGAAAATGCCGCACGTCGCCGTCACGTCTTCGAAGGTGCCATTGCCACGGTTGCGGAACAGCCAGCAGGTCTCGCCGCGATACGCCTCCGGCGTGCAGTACGACTTCTGCTTGCCGTCAAGACTGCAGAACACATCGTGCGCCGCCGTCCATCGGACGTAGTTGCACACGAAGAGATCGAGGCGGCCGTCGCGATCGAAGTCGATCCACATGGCCGACGTGCTGAACGCGTCGCGCCCGCCGAGGCCGCTCGCCCGCGTCACGTCCACGAACGTCCCCTTGCCCGTGTTGCGAAACAGCCGGTTCTGCCCAACGCACGTGATGAAGACGTCAGGGAACCCGTCGTTGTTGAAATCGCCGACGGCGACGCCCATGCCGTACATCTCGACGTCAAGGCCCGCCGCGCGTGTCACGTCCGTGAACGTTCCGTTCCGGTTGTTGCGATAGAGCTTCAGGCTCGATCGCTGTTTGGCGTGCCCGGGCCAGTCCATGCCGTTGATCAGCAGGATGTCCTGCCACCCATCGCCGTCGTAGTCGATGAACGCACACCCAGATCCCATCGTCTCGGGGAGGAGCTTTCCGCCGTACGCGCCGCTGTTGTGTCGAAACTGGAGACCAGCCGACGCAGTTGCGTCAACGAGCCGAAAGCCGAGGGTCTGAGCGCGAAGAGAAGCCGGCAGCAGCGACGCCGCCGCGCCAGCAGTGACATGACGCAGGAAGTCGCGCCGGTTGACCCCTCGACTCTGCTCGTCCCTCGACGATGCTCGGGACGACCCTGAGTCTGTCGACGTGTCGGGGTGACCCTGAGTAAGTCGAAGGATCACTGTCGGAGTGGGTTGACGAGGCCGTTCTGCAGCGCGTAGACGACGAGCTCGGCGGTCTTGTGGACACCCAGCGTGTTCATGATGTTGGCGCGATGCACGGCGACGGTGTTCACGCTGAGGTCGAGCTGGGCAGCAATCTCGCGATTCGAGAGCCCATTACAAATCAACTGGAGCACTTCTGTTTCGCGCGGCGTGAGACGCCGTGCGCGCTCGCCCGCCAGTGGCGCTGGCTTGACGACTGTGGGATCGAGAACCGTTTCGCCGGCCGCGGCTCGTTTGACCGCGGCAGCCAGATCGAGGTCGACAGCGTTCTTCAGGATGTAACCGCGCGCCCCTGCGGCCATGGCCTGTTTCACGAGCGTCTCCTCGGAGTGCATGCTCAGCATGAGGATCGTCGCGTCAGGCTGGCTCGAAAGAATGGTGCGCGTCGCGGCGAGACCGCCTGTCCCCGGCATGGCGGCGTCCATGACCACGACCTTCGGCTTGAGCTCGCCGAAGAGTCGAATGGCTTCTTCGCCGTTGCTCGCCTCGCCAACGACTTCGATGGAGGGATCGTCCTCGAGGATGCGCCGAAATCCCCGTCGAACGAGCGCGTGATCGTCTGCCAGAAGAACGGTGATTCTGTCAGTCATCTCTACAACGGCATCGAAAATCGAACCAGCGTGCCGCCCTGCGAAGGTGTCAGGAAGTCGATCGTGCCACCGACGATGGCCGCGCGCTCGCGCATCGCCACCAGGCCAAGCCCGCGCCGCGCTGTGGCCGGATTGATCCCCTTGCCGTGGTCTTCGACGTCCAGCTCCAGTCTATCCGGCTCGAAGCCGAGGCGCACGACCGCGCGATCGGTGCCGGCGTGGCGCGCCACATTGCTCAAAGCCTCCTGCAGCACGCGATACACGTGGATGGCCCTGGTCGCATCGACCTGCCGCGACGTGCCCCGTGTCTCGAGCGCGACGTGAATGCCGAGCTGCTTCTCGACCGTCGAGAGATACCAGTCGATCGTGCTGGGGAGCCCGAGCTCTTCGAGGATGGAAGGATGCAGCGTCTGTGACAGGCCGCGGACGTTATCGAGCGCCGTCTGGGCCACCTCGCCGATCTCGCGCAGGTCGGCTCGCAGCGTCGACCCTTCTGGCGCGTGTTTGCCGGCCCTCCCGAGCATCGAGCCGATGGCGGTGAGAATCTGTCCGAACTCGTCGTGAAGCTCGCGCGAGATCTCGCGGAGCGTCGATTCACGTGTGGCGATCAGCGTCTGCGCCAGCTCGCGCCGTTCGTCCGAGAGCGTTGCGAGACGCGCGAACAGCAATCGATTGGAGCGAATCAGGTAGAGACTGGTCGCGACGATGGCCGCCAGCGTTGCGGCGAGGAACCAGTAGACCTGGCGCTGCACCCGGCGGTAGATGTCCTGCACCTGCTGCGCCGTTTGCTCTTCGGCCTCGTTGTTCTGCACGAGCAGCCGGGCGACGGCAGTGCTGAGCGCGGCTTGTCGCGCTTGAAGCGACAGCTGAATCTGCGTACGCGCTTCCGCTTCGTTCGTGCGCGCGAGCTCGAAAATGCGATCCGAAGCGTCCCAGAACTGCTTGAGCGAAGTTGCCAGGAACTCACGCTGCTCCGGTGTCTGACGCGCCAATGCCACCGCTCCCTGCTGCTTCAATGCATCGTCCAAATCGAGGCGAATGCGATCGAATTGCGTGGACCACGCGGTGAGGGGGTAGGGCTCGGCGGCATCGAGCATGTCGCGCATGGCGAGCGCGAGCTGATTGAGATCGTTCTGAATGCGCAGCAGTTGCAGAGAGTCGCGTCGATTGCGATCGGTGAGCTCGGTCTGAAGACGACGGAGGCCAGAGATTTGTCCGGAGATGTACCAGGAATAAGCGACGACCGTTGCGAGCGTGATGACGAGCCCGAGGAGGAGGGCGGTCGTCGGGGACCGAGAACTTGTCAACTCCCAACGCCCAATCTGATTCTTGTCCCAACTCCCAACACGAGCCCTTGGGAGTTGGAAGTTGGGAGTTGGGAGTTAACGATGGTCACTTCTTTTCGGCAGGGGTCGAGGTGTTCGGACCCATTCCCCAAACCTGGATGACGACCGGTTCCTTTTTGGCGCCGTCGTAGTGGATCGCGCCGGCTTTGTGGAAGACGTACGTGCCGGGGCCTGCTGGCACGGTGTGGTCCGGGTCGTATTTCTCACCCGCGCCGAGCCACCATGTGCCCTCGACAACCACGAAGTGGCGATCGTTGGGGTGGAAGTGCGGACGGCTCATGTTGCCGGGCAGCCATCGCAGTCGGATCACGTATGGACCCGCCTTGTCGGGGTCGCCGGACAGAACGGCCGTTTCCTGTGTGCCTGCTGCGTTCTTGACCCACTTGATCTTGTCGGGTGCGGTGAGTTCCACGCCTGGGCCGACAGCCTGCTGCGCCGAGCCAAGTGCCGGTGCGAGCATCAGCGTGGAGAGTGCGAGAGCCAGTACGCGAGTTGCTCGAGTCATGATGCCTCCCCTGGGGCGCGTACGATTTCACGCTTTGGACAGGAATTCAACCCCGGGGCTCGCGCCTACTTGATCTTCTGGAGCAGATCCTTCGCCTTCTGTTTGAACTCGCGATCCTCGGGCGACCAATCGGGGTGGAGCGGGGCGTCGAGCACGATCTGGGCCTCGCGACGGGCATCGTCCTTCTTGTCCATATCGAGATAGGTTTCGGCGAGAAAGAAGTGCGTGGCGGTGCTCTGCGGGGCGTGCGTCAGCGACTGCTTCAGGTGTTCGACCGCCTTGTCCCTGCTGCCGCCGAACAGGCGAGGGACGCGGAGGTACCAGCGTCCGAGCGCTCGATCCGCCGATCCCTGCTGATAGGAGGGATCCAGCATGAGCACCGTCTCGAGCTCCTTCTTGATCGGACCGCGATAGCGGATTCCCGCACGCAGACCGAACGACTCGGCCATCGCTCCCATGTCCGCGGCCATCCAGAAATGGCCATCGGGTTTCTTGGGCTCGAGCTCGACGGCGCGTGTCGCCGCCGTGATGCCGCGCTCGTACTGCTGCCTTCGTTCGTCAGCGGGAACGTGCCCACCCAGCCAGTAGCACGCACGCGCCAGCTTCCACGCAGACTCGAAGTCTTTCGGGTTGGCGGTGAGTCGCGCCTCCCAGATATCAGCGGCTTGCCGCGCGCTCGACAACTGCTCGCGATCGGCGTACAGCTTGTCGGGGTCCTTGCCGTCGGTCTGCGCGACGCCCGATGCGGCGGCGAGAAGAAGGCTGAGAACCAAAACCTGCATGCGTTCTATTGTCACCACCTACTTCGGCTTCAGGCCCCCGAAGAAGATGTGTTCGACGTCCTTCTCGTTCTCGCAGATGTTCTCGATGATGTCAGTATCAGGCAGCAGGATGAACGGCACGGTCACCGACCACGGCTTCGTGTACGCCTTGGGATCGTTGAACGTGAACTCCACCTCGAGGTGGCCGTAGTCGATGCGGCGGAACCGCTCCGTCGTCCGCATCTCCTCACTCCGGGATGCCCCCCGTCATCGAGCCAGCTCTTGTCGTTGAACCCGAGAGTCTCGACGACGAACGTGTCGCCGTCCCATTTGCCGAGGGAGTAGCCGAACCACGCGGGCTGACGTTCAGTGGGGTAGTCGCGCCCGTCGGTGAAGATCTGACGGTACTGGGTGAAGTTCTCGAACAGGATGATCGTGAGCCCCGGTGTCTGGACGACCTTCCACGGATAGTTCGGCACCAGCATGGCGTTGGGAATCGTGTGCGGCAGGCATCGACCTGCGGGCCTGTCGCGTCCTTCGTTTTCCTGTCGCTCCTTGAAGAGCGCCGCCGCCCATGGCGTGAACCCTGGATCGATCCCTGCGCGCTTACTGAGGTTGGTCAGGAATCGACCGTCGGTGGCGTTCCACAGCCCGCCAAGATCCGGCTTGCCATCCGCGAGTCGTGGTGCCGGCGCCGTCATGTTAGGTGTGCCGTCGGCGTTGCGCGGCGTCTTCGGGTCTCGATACTTCAGGTACTGAGCGGACGTGTTGGCCCACGTTAACGCCACGGCAACGCCGATTCCAACAAAGATGATGGGCAACTCGCGCCCGCGGCTCAGCATGATGTCTCCTGGCTCGAATGCGTAGCTCTGGCGAATTATGTACTCGTTTTCGGTATGTACTGCTGCACGCCCGTCATTCCGGCTCGATCGCTCAGCCGCGACCTCTGTGCTAGAGTGCGCGTTTTTCGTGGAACGCGGTGACGTCAATAGCCGTTCTCTGATGCGAGGAGGTCAGCCATGCGCACTCTAGTCTTCGCCTTGGTGGCGGCGGTTCCGCTGTGCACGGTCGCCGACCAAGTGATCCAGCCGCGGCCAGCCGTCCGGCTGATGGTCACGCGGCCCTCACAGGAACGGCTCGACCAGATCCGATGATCGCTCGTGGCACAAATCGCGGTGCGCGACGAAGCAGAACGGACGATGCGCGCACCGACAACCGAAGAAGCGGCCGCGCTCGCGGGCTCGGCTTCGGGAAGCGAGGAGATCGTCAGCGTCGCCGGCGGCGGACCGCGCCGCGAAGCACCAGGCGCACATGTCGATGCTCGTTGCGACGCGCGGTGACGATGGCACCGTCCGGGTCGCGCACGAGGCACTGCCGGCTACGGCCTCCGCCGTCAGCGCGAAGGGAGGAGCCCATGTTCGTTAAGGTCGTCACGGCACTTCTGTTGACGCTGCCGTTGCCGGCGCTCGGCGCGGATGTGATCGTGGTCAACGGCGATCCTCCCGGTGTTGGCTTCAACGATCCGACGCCGGCGTTACCGATTGGTGGCAATCCAGGCACCACGGTGGGGCAGCAGGCGCTCAACGTGTTTCAGTTCGCGGCCGATCGCTGGGGCGCCAACCTCCAGAGCGTCCAACCGATCGTTGTCATCGCCTTCTTCACCCCGTTGCCGTGCACGGCGACGAGCGCGGCGCTCGGCGCGGCCGGTGCGTTCTTCTACTTCGCGAACGTCCCGCCCGCGAACAGCGGTAAGGCACTCGCCGCGAACACCTAGTATCCGGCCCTGGCAGAAAACATCACAAGACAAGACATCGTCGCTGACCCGACGGTGCCGTTCGAGATCGTCGCGTTCTTCAACAGCGAACTCGGTAAGCCGGGATGCCTGACCGGCAACGGCCGGTATCACGGCCTCGACAACCAGCAGCCGGCGAACCGGGTGGACCTGCTGGCCGTCGTCCTCCACGAGTTCGGTCACGGCCTGGGCTTCTCCGCTGGGTCGACTAACACGAGACCGCACCTCCGGGATGAGTTCGGTCACGGCCTGGGCTTCTCCGCTGGGCCGACTAACACGAGTACTGGCGCGCGTCCGGTGAACTTCCCCTCGATATGGGAGAGTTTCATGCTGGACGTGTCGACCGGGAAGCGATGGATCGACATGACGCAGGGCGAACGTGCGGCGTCAGCACGCAACCACTTGAACCTGGTGTGGGCGGGACAGAAGGGATTGAACGTCGTGCCTCGGTGCTCGACTTCGGCGCGCAACTCGTGGCGCTCGAATCCGACACGCTGGGCGTCAACGAGGCGCTCCCCGCGAACTTTGGAGCGAAGATGCCTCCCCACCTCCGGGGCTGGTCACGGGTCCTGACGACGGGGGCGGCCCGTCACTGACCGATGGGTGCGAGCCGTTTCCTCCCGGTTCGGACGCAGCTGGCGCGATCGTGCTGATGGATCGCGGCACGTGCACGTTCGTTCAGAAGGCGGTCAATGCGCAGAACGCCGGTGCCCTCGCTGCCGTCATCGCCAACAACACGGTTGGCCTCGTGAGCCCGACCGGCACCGCGCCATCCATATTTATCCCCGTGGTTGGCATCACACAGGGACCCCCGTGTCATCACACAGGGATTGGGGGCACAGCTTCGCGCCACGCTGACGTTTGCGGAGCTTCGGCGCAACACCCACGCGAGAGCAGGGACAGCCTTGAACCTGCCGCGGCTTTACGCTCCGCTGGCCTACGCCCAGGGATCCTCGGTGTCGCACTGGGACATGACGGCCACGCCCAGCCTGTTGATGGAACGGTTCATCACGCCAGACCTGACGAGCAGCGTGAAGAACCCCGAGGATCTCGCGCGCAGGTTGCTCATGGACATCGGCTGGTAGAACTGCGAGGGTCAACACAGGCTCCGACTCCCAATTCTCAATTCCCAACTCCCAATCCATTTTGGAGGTTGGGAGTTGGAGATCGGGAGTTACTTCAATCCCAACAATCGAACCGCGTTCTCTTTGAGGATGAGCGGACGCACCTCATCACGCATCGGCAGCTTCTCGAAGTCCGCGAGCCAGCGGTCAGGCGTCAGCAGCGGATAGTCCGACCCGAACATCACCTTGTTCTTCAGCAGCGTGTTGGCGTACTGCACCAGCGTGGGCGAGAAGTACTTCGGCGACCACCCTGAGAGGTCGATGTAGACCTGCGGCTTGTGCAGACAGATCGAGATCGCCTCGTCCTGCCACGGGAACGACGGGTGCGCCATGATGATCGGCATATCCGGAAAGTCCACCGCCACATCGTCGATTGGCATCGGGTCGCCATACTTCAACCGGATGCCGCCGCCGCCCCGCATGCCTGTGCCGATGCCGCTGTGTCCGGTGTGAAAGACGACCGGAAGCTTCGCTTCGGCGAAGACTTCGTACAACGGATACGCGATGCGATCGTTCGGGAAGAACTCCTGAATCGGTGGATGAAGCTTGAGGCCGCGTACCGCTCCCGCGCTGACCAGACGTCGGGCTTCGCGCACGGCTTCGGCGCCGCGCGTCGGGTTGATGCTGGCAAACGGGATTGCGATGTCGGCGTTCTTCTGCGCGAACTCGACGACCTCGTCGTTTGAGAGCCTCGGCGTGCCGGTGAGCGTTTCGTCCACGGTGAAGATGACGCACGCCATGTTGCGAGAGCGGTAGTACTCCGCCAGCGATGCGGCATCGCGTGCGCCTCCGCCCTTGAAATACGCGGCCGCGTGTTTGTCGGCGTCAGTCTGCGCGCCGGTGTGTTCGAGGTGGACGTGGACGTCGAACGCCACTATTCGGTCGACGTCGATCGCTGCGGGTGCCATCATCGCTCTCGCTGGAAAAAGTGTGAAGGGGTCAGACCCCACTCCTGATGACGTGCGCAGGCGGGGGAGTGGAGTAGATGTCATCGACGAGCGCGGTGCGATGGCGCAGCACCGCCCTCTGATTGATCGAGCCTTTGTCCGTGATCTCTCGCGCGTCGAGCGACGGGGGCACATCGAGAAGCACCGCGCGCGAAACGAATGTGGAGCTGCCGGTGGCCTGTCGCGCGAGCTCGTCGAAGATCGTCTGGAATCGCGAGACAACCGCCGGGTGTCGGAGCACCTCGCTCGCGGGAGCATCGGGCGACACGCTGCCGGCGAGCTCACGGCAGCGCGCGAGGTTTGGAAAGACCATCGCTGCGGCAAAGTCTCTGTCGTGTCCCGCGATGACGACGTCCTGAGCGAGGCCGGCGGCCTGCATCAGGATCTTCGATCGCATCGGGCCGACGCTGACCCAGGTTCCGGTGGAGAGCTTGAAGTCCTCGGCGAGGCGTCCGTTGAACATCAATCCCCTGTCGGGATCGGCGGGATCGACGAAGTCCATCGCGTCGCCCAGCCGGTAGAAGCCCTCTTCGTCGAAAGCCGCGCGGGTCATCGCTTCGTCGCCCCAGTAGCCAGGCGTGATGTTGGGGCCGCGCACGCGCGCTTCCTTTTTCGAGCCAGCCGGCGCGAGTTTCAGCTCCATGCCCGGGCACGGCAACCCGATCATGCCGGACACGGCTCCATAGCCGCCGGTCGTCAGAGGCGAAGGGCGCGGTCTCTGTTGCGCCGAAGCCGGTCACGATCAGCAACTCTTCGCCACAGGCGTCGATCGCCAGGTCGCGTAGCTCGTCCCAGAATCGCTGGCCGAGACCGGCGGCGGCGTAGAAATAGAGTTTGAGCTTCTTGAAGAAGGTCTCTCGGAGCACGGCATCGCTGCGGAGGTGAGGCAGCAGCATCTCGTACGTCCGTGGCACGGTGAAGTGCGCGATGGCAGGGATCTCACGCAGGTTGCGCAGCGTGACGTCGAAGAGTCCTGGCGTCGGCTTGCCTTCGTCGATATAGAACGTGCCGCCGTTGTAGAGCACGATGCCGAAGTTGTGGTTGCCGCCGGCGGTGTGGTTCCACGGCAGCCAGCAACAGAGCGTCGGCGGCTCGTCCGCGAGGAACGCCATCACGGTTCGAATCATTTCCTGATTCGAGCAGAGCATCCGCTGTGTGTTGATGACACCCTTCGGATTCCCGGTGGATCCCGAGGTGAACAGGATCTTTGCGATGGTGTCCGGGCCGACGAGACTCCGCGCCTCGTTGACCGATCCTGTTCCTGGCGTTGCGAGAAGCTCACTGAACGGTGTCGACGCGATGGTCGCGGGCGACGATGACGAGACGACGAGCTCGACGCCTGCCGGAAGCACCTGAGACAGCGCGCGCTCGAATGCGGCGCCTTCGGCCGCGAACACGAGACCGGGCTTGAGCCGCTGGAAGATCTGCTGGAGCGTGCCGTAATCCCTGGCCTGCAGAGAGTACGCGGGCGCGATTGGCGCATAGGGAACGCCGACGTGCATTGCCGCCAGCGCCAGCAGGCGCATGATCGATCCCATTTCCCGACAGGATCAGGATCGGCCGTTCGCGCGACAGCTCGCCGATTGAGCAACGCCTGCGAGATGCGTCCGACGCTGTCGAACGCGTCCGCGTAAGTCAGCGTGCGCCAGCCACCTGTCAGATCGCGCTGCGCGAGAAAGACCCGGCCTGGAGCTTCTCTGGCCCAGTGCTCGAGTCGATCGGTGATCCGATCGGGATAGGGGCCGAGCGCCTGCGGCGACGATAGATAGACGATCCCATCGGATCCATGGCGGATCGTCGTCTCGATTGGGGTGATGTTGACCGACCTGATTCGGCGGGCAGTGGATTCCATGGAATCCGCTACGAGGTCGCTCCAACCAACGAGCCGGCGCGACGTTTGTCCAGCTCCTTGAACGTGGTCCCTTCCTTTGCCAGCCTTGCAAGGAGCGGCGCCGGTGCCCAGCGCTGACCCAGTTCCTGATGGAACGCGGACACACGGTCGTAGATCTTCTTCAGGCCGACGCGGTCGGCGTAGAACATCGGTCCGCCGCGCCAGGCGGGGAAGCCGTAGCCGTTGGTGTAGATGACGTCGATGTCGGCCGCGCGAAGTGCGTAGCCCTCGTCCAGCACGCGCGCGCCTTCGTTGATCAGCGCGTAGATCGTCCGCTCGATGATCTCTTCGTTGGTGAACGAGCGCCGGCGGATGCCGTTCGCCACGGCAAGCTGTTCGATGAGCGCGAGGACCTCAGGGTCGGGTTGCGGCTTGCGATCGTCGCCGTAGATGTACCAGCCCTTGCCGGTCTTCTGTCCGAAGCGTCCCATCTCGCAGAGACGATCGGCAACGAGCGGTTTGCGCGCACCCGGCTCGCTGAACTGATTCAGCTCCTGCCGCACCCGCCACGCGACGTCGAGCCCGGCCATGTCGTCAACGGCGAACATGCCCATCGCCATGCCGAAGCCGGTCAGTGCGTCATCGACCTGCTGTGGCGTCGCCCCGTCTTCGACGAGGAACTGCGCCTCGTACATGTAGGGGAACATCATGCGATTGCCGACGAACCCCGGGCAGTTGCCGACGACCACGCCGACTTTGCCGAGCTTCTTGGCGACGGCCATGGCGGTCGCCAGCGTCTCTGGGCTCGTCGCCTTGCCGCGGACGATCTCCACGAGGCGCATGACGTTGGCCGGGCTGAAGAAGTGCAGGCCGAGCACGCTCGGCGCGCGTCCGGTTGCGGCGGCGATCTCGTCGATGTCGAGCGTGGATGTGTTGGTCGCAAACACCTGCTCCGGATTCGCCCAGCGAGGCGACCGAGCCGGCGATCTGTTTCTTGAGCGCCATGTTCTCGAAGACGGCTTCGATGACCAGATCGACCTCGCCAAACCCGTCGTATCCGACCTGCGGGAAGATTCGCTTCATTCGTTCTTCGACCATCGCCGGGGTGAAGCGTCCGCGTTTCACGGAGACGTCGTAGTTCTTGCGAATCGTGGCCATGCCTCTGTCGAGTGCCTCTTGCGAGGTATCCGTGAGGCGCACCGAGATCCCGGCATTGGCGCATGCCATCGCGATGCCGCCACCCATCGTGCCCGCACCAATGATGCCGACGCGATTCACCGGTGCGGCGACGGTGTCCCTCGACATGCCAGGCACCTTCGAAACTCCGCGCTCGGCAAAGAACGCGTGGATGAGCGCCTTGGCCTGTTCTGACTTCGCCAGCTGAAGAAGATGTCCCGCTCGCGTGCGCACCCTTCCGCGAACGGAAGCGTGGCCGCAGCTTCGAGCGCGTCGACTGCCGCCACGGGAGCTTCGAGGTGGCGTCGCGTCTTGCGCGCAAGCTCGCGTCCGGCGGCGAGCATGCCGGGGATGGCGCTTGCGGGTGGAAGCTTGTCCTGTCGCTCGCGCGTCTTTGGCTACGCCCCCTTGCGTGCCGCCATCTCTCGCGCGAAGCCCGACGCACCGGTGGCGAGGTCGCCTTCGATGATGCGATCGATGAGCCCGGCGCTCAGCGCGTCAGCGGCCTTGATCGGCTTGCCGGAGACGCACATCTCGATCGCCTTCTCGAGACCCACCAGCCGCGGAAGTCGCTGCGTTCCTTCGGCGCCAGGGATGATGCCGAGATTCACCTCGGGCTGCCCCATCTGCGCGTCCGGCACGGCGACACGGTAGTGCCCGGCCATCGCGACTTCGAGGCCCCCGCCAAGCGCGGTGCCGTGCATCGCCATGACGACCGGCTTGGGGGCGTCCTCGATCTTCTGCAGCAGCTCGTGCATCTCCGGTGCGCCGGAGTCGCTGCCCCATGCCAGTTGCTCGAGTCCTTTGATGTCGGCGCCGGCGATGAACGTCCTGCCCGCGCCGATGATGACGATGGCCTGAACCGAGTCGTCTCGAGACGCGCGATCGAGTGAGGCCTCGAGGCCGTCGATCACCTCTGGACTGAGCGCGTTGACGGGTGGGTTGTCGATGCGAATGAGCGCGACGCCCTGGTCGACGCTGAGTGTGACGGCCTGATTCATATGCGGCGCCCGGGCTCAATGCCGGGAACCCCCATCATATCCCCGTAGACGCGCTTGCAGTGCTGCGGTTACCGATCGTAGCCTTCAGATGTGGCTCCTCCTGCCCGGGTTCCATCTCTTCTCCTGCTCGTCGTGGCCGTCATCTTCGGTTGCAGCCTGCTGGCCGTGGCCCAGCGGCGCGACGCTTACGTGGAGTCGCGCGATCACCCGGCCATCAGCTATTCGACTGGCGCGACGGCGGACGCGGTATCGGCGCTCAACGCCAGGCTCGAAAACGCGTCGGCGACGCTGAAGTACGACGAGTCCACGGGTTATCTGCGGTCGGTGCTCGACGCGCTGAGTGTGCCGGTCGAGTCGCAGATGATGGTCTTCTCGCAGACCAGTTTTCAGGCGTCGCTCATCCGGATGCACAACCCGCGTGCGGTGTTCTTCAACGACACGGTCGCAGTCGGATACATCCGCGGCGGGAAGATCATCGAGGTCGCCGCACAGGATCCGTCGCAGGGCGTTGTCTTTTATGAGGTCGCACAGGATGCCAGAGCGAAGCCGGCCTTCAAGCGCAACAACGAGTGCCTCGCATGTCACTTGTCATGGGAGACGCTGGGCGTTCCCGGCTTGATGGTGCAGAGCGTCTATCCCCTGCGCGACGAAAACTGGTACGTCAACGGCTTCACGACCGTTCACGGCAGTCCGCTCGAACAGCGCTGGGGTGGATGGTGGGTGACTGGCGATCCTGGCGGCGCGAAGCACATCGGCAATGTGTCGGTCATGTACAACGACAAGGGATCGAAGCTGGCAAGTCCGACGCGCGCGCTGCCGTCGCTCGACGGGCTCTTCGACCTGAAGGGGTATCCCACTCCGTACAGCGATGTTGTGGCGTTGCTGGTCATCGCGCATCAGACCAACATGACCAACCTGATCACGCGCACAGGATGGGAAGCGAGGCTCGCCGCAGCATCGCCGAGCCAGGACGCCTCGACGCGTGTCACCGAGGCCGCACGCGATCTCGTCGACTACATGCTCTTTGTGGACGAGGCGCCGCTTACAGGCCCGGTGAAAGGCACGTCCGGGTTCGCCGAGTCGTTCGTCGCCAGAGGCCCGCGGGATGGACAGGGCCGTTCGCTGCGCGAGTTCGATCTGCGTCGCCGGCTGTTCAAGTATCCGTGCAGCTACATGATCTACACGCCGGCGTTCGATGCCCTTCCGCCGGCAGCCAAGAGCGCGGTCTACTCGCGCCTCTGGGAAGTGCTGTCCGGCAAGGACACGTCTCCTCGCTACAAGGGTCTGGCTCCGGCAGATCGGCAGGCAATTGTCTCGATCCTGCGCGAGACCAAACGCGATCTTCCGGATTACTTCAACCCGGTGGCGTGATGTCTAAGCCCAGAGACCAGAGTCCAGAGCCCCGCGTCAGCCCCCTGCGCTAAAGTAGATCTGCATGCGGCTGTCGTTGTCCCACCTGGTTGCGCTGGCCTGCGCCATAGCGGTTGCCATCTCCCTCGAAGCCCAGAGCACGCACTCCGTTTCGACACCGTTGAAGGCCGATGCGGACCGGTTGATCAAGGCCGCAACGGCGGACGACTTTGCATGGCGGCGCCTCGCCGAATTGACGGATACGTTTGGCGCGCGATTGAGTGGCTCTCAGAATCTCGCCAGGGCGATCCGGTGGTCCGTTCAGACGATGAAGGCTGACGGGCTCGAGAACGTTCACACCGAGCCGGTGATGGTCCCCAAATGGGTGCGAGGCCGGGAGCAGGCGGAGATCATCGATCCGCCGCATCACGACCTGGCCATCCTCGGGCTCGGTGGAACCGTGGCGACGCCGCCCGGCGGCCTCGAGGCCGATCTGCTCGTGGTCAGCAGCTTTGAAGATCTCCGCAGTCGCGCGTCAGAGGCGCGCGGCAAGATCGTGCTGTTCGATGTCGCGTACGGCGGCTACGCGGAGACCGTCACGTACCGCAACGGCGGTGCGCGCGCCGCGGCGCAGCAGGGCGCCCTCGCGGTGCTCGTGCGATCGATCGGGCCGGTCGGATTGCGAACGGCGCACACCGGCAGCGTGAACTACATCCCGGAAGTGACCGCAATTCCCGCAGCCGCACTCGCAGCCGAGGACGCCAACCGCCTCGTGCGTCTCGCTCGCACCGGCCGCCGCGTACGCCTGCGGCTTCTGCTCGAAGGGCATCGCGAGGCCGACGTCGAGTCCGCCAACGTCGTCGGCGAGATCATCGGACGCGAGAAGCCGAACGAGATCGTGCTGCTCGGCGGGCACCTCGATTCGTGGGACGTCGGAACGGGCGCGTCGGACGATGGCGTGGGATGCATCATCACGTGGGAGGCAGCACGCCTGATGATGAAGCTGGGGCTTCGTCCACGTCGTACGGTTCGCGTGGTGTTGTGGACGAACGAAGAGAACGGCCTGCGCGGCGCGGCAGCGTACGCCGAACGCCACGCGTCAACAGCTTCCGATCATGTGTTCGCACTCGAATCGGATCTCGGGGTATTCGCGCCGGCGGCGCTCGGATTCTCCGGCAGCATGGCGGCTCGCGCCATGATCGGACAGATAGGTCTGCTGCTCGAGCCGCTGAACTTTCCCGAGATCACAGCGGGAGGCGGCGGCGCTGACATCGGTCCCATCGCCCAGGCCGGCAGAGTCCCGACGATGGCGTATATTGGAGATGCCGCGCGTTACTTCGTGATCCACCACACCGCGGCGGATACCGTCGATCGCATTTTGCCTGAGGAAGTGTCGAGGGCCTCTGCCGC
Organism: uncultured Acidobacteriota bacterium; assembly: GCA_963757735.1. Classification (GTDB taxonomy): domain Bacteria; phylum Acidobacteriota; class Vicinamibacteria; order Vicinamibacterales; family UBA2999; genus Gp6-AA40. The sequence goes on along the minus strand of CAVWST010000041.1, from coordinate 40,681 downwards.
TGTTGCCGTCATGGCGTACGCGGTGGCAGAGATGCCGGAAAGGCTTCCGCGGTAACGGCCCGGAGCCCGCAGCCTAGTGAATCTCAGTGAGTGTGACGTCGAGGACGCGGGACTGTCGCGGCGCGTGCTGCCACTGCACCAGGATCGGACTCTGATACATCCCTTCCACAATCGCCGGCGCGCCATCGTCGCCGGCTGACACGAGCAGGCTGACAGACCGGCGCATGCGGAAGAAGCGTGCGGCCGGAACGGCGAGCGTTCGCGCCATGACTTTCTCGATCATCGATCCGCGAAGACCGAACGCGTCGAGCCCCCTGTTGAGGACGCGCACGAGATCGTATTTCGCGTAGTCGAGTGTCCGGGCCGGCACGGCGAACGGGTTTGCCAGGGCATGGCGTGACTTCTCGGCGACGAAGCGAAGCGGGTTGCGTAGCACCTCGGCGAGGTCCGTCCGCATGAGCAGCGTTTCGTACTCGTTGACCGTGAGCGCTGAATGCCGCTCCACCGGATCGAGCGCGATGCGCAGGCGCCCTGTCGACAAGCCCGCGTCTTTGACGAACTGCGTGAGCTGTGCGTAGATGCCGAGTCGCGGGTCCTTGAGATTGATCGAGTCGATCGGATGCGCGGAGACCGGGACCTCGATGCGCGTGTTGCGGACGACGCGTTCGCGGTGGAAGGCGATCAGTCGCGTCAACCGGCGGCGCGGCTTTCCGTGATTCATGCCGTCGAGATCGATCCAGCACACCTCTTCGCCGTCGCGGTTCGGGTGCATGACGCTCGTGCGCAAACCACCGGCAATGAACGCAAGGTGTGAGTCGGCGTTGCGCGGCTCAACGGCGCGCTGAGCGGCGTCGAGATCGCCGCGCCGTTCCAGGCTGTCATGCGCGTAGCCGGCGCCCTCGGGGAAGAGCGCGCGGAACGCGTCGACGTATCCGGGGATCCGCTCAGCGCTCAGGCGCGCCGCAAGACTGCGATCGAGGAAGCCGGCAGTCGTATGAAACGACCAATAGAGGCAGTGCGGGAACGGCCCGAGCGCCTCATGTTCGGCTGAAAAATGGGATCGCAAATCGACGACGTCGAATCGCGCCTTCGGGGCTAGCTCGAGTGTGAGGTCGAGTGGTTTCTCGGCCATCAAAAAACGGGATTGTCACCCGGCACCGCCGCCTGTATGACCCTCTTAGGTTAACACATCAGCAGTCCTCCGTTACGGACGCACATGGGATCACTAGCCGTGGCGTAGCATGGGACAGGACCCGATGCGTCGGCGGCTCGTCATCGTCTGTCTCGCATTCCTGCTGCTCGTACTGGTCGGTGTGCTCGCCGTGCACACACCGCCTGTCAGGTCTTACGCTCTCCGCTTCGCGATCCGTGCCGCGATGAGTCGCGGCGTGCAGATCGATGCCAATCGTCTCGACTACAACCTCGCGACACGCCGCGTTCGACTCGCCAACGTCAAAGTGTCGGCCGCCGGGGATGCTCAGCCGTTCTTCACTGCGGACAACGTCGTGGCCGCTGCCTCGCATCGGGTGTTTTTCGGAGAGATCGCGATCGACGAGGTGACGGTTACGAACGGAGCCGTGCACATCGTGCGCCGCGCCGATGGGACAACGAATCTTCCGAAGTCGTCGGGAGGCGGAACCGGCGATCCGGCGCCGCTGCCGATCGCGCGAATCAACGCGCCTCGACTGGCCGTCGAGTACCGAGACGAGTCCGCGAACATCACGCTAAGCGCACCAGCGCTCACGGTTGACCTGTCGTCTCGCGGACGTCTCGCGCTGGATGCTCCTCCCGACCTGAGCTGTCGGCTCGACGAGCACGCGCATCGACACGCTCGAGAGCGACATCTCGTTCGACGGACGCGATCTGCGGTTGATGAACCTGGAGTTCAGCGCACCGGAACTTCGCGGAGTGATCGACGGCATGCTCGCGCTCATCAGGCGACATCCGTCGATCGACGTTCGAGTGGTCAGCGACAGTGAACTCCAGAACGCGGCGAAGTGGTGGGGCCAGGCGGACGATGCGCCGCGAGGCAGCGTGCATCTCGAAGGCACGGTGAGCGGGCCGTTGAGCGAGCCCACTGCCAATCTGCAACTCTCGTCGAACGGGATGTCCTGGCAGCGACTGGACGTCGGGAACGTCGCCGGCGCGCATTCAACTCAATGGCGACAGTCTCGAGGTGGGAGAGTCGTCAGCCGGGATCGCGGGTGGCAGCGTGGCGGCGACGGGAGGCCTCACGTGGCAGGACAACCGCGCGCGTGTGGACGCGTCGTGGCGCGACCTCGACGCCGCGCGCCTGCTGACGACGATCGGCGGCGCAAGCGTGAGTCCGTCGGGACGAGCGTCGGGTGAGCTGAAGGCGAGCGGATCGATCGATTCGATCGAAGGCTGGAACGTCGACGCGCGAGTCGCGCTCGCCGGTGGGCAACGTGGACGCGGACGCATCCCCGCACCAGGAGAAGCGCGCTTTCGTCTCGCGAGCGGGCAGTGGGGACTCGATGCACGTCATCGAGTCGGAGACGTCACCCCGGTCGATGTGTCGCTGATGGGCCGCCTGCGTGGGGCCGACTTTGCCGACTCGGCCGTCACGGGAACGCTGCACGCGTCGGAGAGCGACCTGCAGGCGATCTTCCAGATGCTGACGAGACTGGGCTTGCGTCTGTTCAGCAGGATCTCGTCACCGGATCCATTCGCGCCAGTGCCGATGTCGAGGGAACGATCGGGCGCCCGGTCCTCCATTTCGTCGTCGAAAGCGACAAAGCCGTGGTATCGGGACAGGAGATCGTCGACGTCCAGGCTCGCGGCCGGCTCGATGGATCGATGCTCGACCTCGAGGAGTTGTCTGCTGCGCAGCCTGCGGGCGCGAGCGGGGAAGCGACGCCAGGCCGAGTGCGAGCCGCGGGGCAGTTCAATCTGAAGGACCAGGGTTACACCGCGCACCGTCAACGCCACTTCGTGGCGCATTGTTCCGACGCCCGATCTTCCGCTGTCGGGACTCGTGGGCCTCGACTACTCCGGCCACGGTCGCGGACGGATGGTGTTTGGCAAGGCGCGCCTTGTTTCAGCAATCTGACTGTGTCGCAGGACATCGCGCTCGGAGAAATCGTTGCCGATGCCGATCTTCAGGGTGACCATGCCAACATCACGGCTCAAGCTCCCGAGTTCAACGCGGTCGCCGACGCGAACATTCGATTGGATGCGCCCTATCAGACGACGCTGAAGGCGAATGCTCAGGCACTGAATCTGGCGCGAGCGGTGAGCGGCATTCGGCTGCCGGTGACGCTCGATGGCACGGCCGACGTTCAAATCGAGGCGAGGGACCGCTCGAGCGATGGCGCGACGGGCGCGCCTCGCTGGAGGTGGCGACGCTGGACGGACACGTGCAGACTTTGCCCATCGCGCTGCGCGAGCCGGCGCGAGTGCGGTACGACGACGGCCGAGTAGTGATCGAGCGGCTGGAAGGTACGGTTGGAAAGACGTCGGTGTCGGCCGCCGGAGCTCTGCCACTCTCGACGTCGTCGAGCCGGAGATGCACTGCTCGCAACAGTGACCGGCGACCTCTACGACGTGGCGGTTGCGGCGGCCGTCGCCGCCGACACGACGCGAACCACAACGGAGGCGCCGATCGCCGCTGGCAAGGGTCCGCTCGTGCTGCTCGCACGCATGACGGGGTCGCTCGAGTCGCCGACCTACGCGGCCGATCTCGAAGTCGGGCCGGGCATGGTTCAGGCGCGATCGGATCTCGCTCCGGTCGAAAACCTCCGCGTTCGCGCGCACGTCGAGAACGGACTGCTCGAGCTTCGCGATCTTGCCGGCAGCTATCACGGCGCCAACGTCACCGCGACAGGGCAGGCGCCGCTGGCACTGTTGACGAGCGATGGAGCAACCCCGTCTGGTGGCGGAGCGGTGCTGCAGGCGACGGCAGTCGGCGTCACGTCCGCTGTGCTGAGCCCGTTCGTTGACGCCGTCCACGATCAGCTCAGGTTGGAGGGTCGCTCGATGCGAGGCTCGATCTCTCGAGTCCGTCGCTGAACCTGGACGATGTCCAGGGAGAGGTCGTTCTGGAACGGCTGAACCTGACGTGGCGGATCTGCCGGTCACGCAGCGCGATGCCGACTCGAGTCGTGGCCCGAGACGGCATTGCCCGAATCGAGAGCTGGGCGTGGGAGAGCGAGGGCACGTCGTTCGATGTCACCGGGCAGGTCCGCCTCAGCGATCAGCAGGCGGCGATTCTGGCGAACGGGAAGCTCGATGCCCGGCTGCTCACGCCGTTTCTCGGCGTCAGCGGCGTCAGCACTGCCGGGCAGGTCGAGACGCGCGCTCTCGGTCACCGGGCGCGTTGACCGAGCCGACGATCAATGGCGACGTCCGTCTTGCCAACGGCGAGCTTCGCCTTCGAGAGCCGCGAATCGTGGCCAGCGAGCTCAACGCGATGGCGGTGCTGGCGCGAGGCAACGCGTTCATCACGTCGCTGAGCGGCACCGTCAACGGCGGCAAGTTGAGCGGGTCGGGGCAGGTCCAGTACGCGCCTGAACTTCAGGGACAGTTCACGGCGAACGTGACCGGGATGGCCATGAACTTCCCGGAAGGGCTGCGGACCGAAATCGACAGCTCGCTGGAGTTGACGACAGCGGTCGAAGGACGGCGCGCCGGCGAATCGTCTGAGCGGGCTGGTCACGATCAAGCGCGGCGCGTACCGCGAGCCGCTGGCGCTCGTGACGGGCGTGCTGAACAACCTCCAGCGCACGGGCACGACGACCGGCAGCCCGCCGTCGCCATTTCTCCAGTCGCTCGCTCTCGACGTTCGCGTCATCACCGACGAGGACCTGGTGATCGACAACAACGTCGCGAAGGCACAGCTGGGGGCGGACCTGCGCGTGATCAACGTCGCATCGGCACCGGCTCTTTCCGGTCGCGCGGAACTGAGGGAAGGTGGGCAGCTCTTTCTTGGACAGGAACACCTACGTCGTGCAGAACGGGACGATCGACTTCGCCAACCCATCGATGATCGAACCGATGCTCGGGATCGAGGCCACCACCAGAGTGTCCGGTAGTCGACATCCGAGGTTCGCATCACCGGCGCCGCCCGACAACCTGATGACCGAGCTCACCTCGCCATCCCATCCCGAGCCCGATAGTCAGCCAGGCCAATCTGACGTCGCTCCTGCTGACCGGCCGTCGGACTGAGTGAACTCGACGAGGCGCAGGCCGCCGAGGTCGGCGCTCAGGTTCTGGGAACTCTCGGAGGCGATGTCCTTGGCTTCGCGGGACGGGCTGTTGGCCTCGACACGCTCAGGGTGGTGCGCCGAGACGAATCCACGCGATCCAGCCGACCTGGCAACGGAGACGGACCCGACCTCGCGGGTGACCTTCGGCAAGAGCCTGGGCTCGAAACTCGATGTGACGCTCTCACAAAGCCTTCGCGAGAGCAACGACCAGACGTGGATCATCGACTACCTGCCGGTTCGGCGAATCGCGCTGCGCTTCGTTTCCGACGATGACGATCTGCGGTCGTACGCGTTCCGTCACGACGTGACGTTCGGCCATGCTCCGGCCGCGATACGGTCAGGCGACGTGTCGCGGGAGGTCGAGCAGCCGCGTGTCTCGTCGATTCGCCTGATGGGGGACCTTCGCTTCCCGGAGCCGCAGGTTCGCGGCGTAGCTGCGGCTCAACGAGGGCGATCGGTTCGATTTCATCGAATGGCAGGAGGATCGCGACCGGCTCGAGCGGTTCTACCAGCGTCAGCAGCACTTGGCGGCCCGCATCACCACGAACCGGCCGAGTCCGGCGCGAAGGTGTCGCGTTGACCTACACGATCGACGCGGGACCGGAAACCCGCATTCGCGTCATGGGCATGTCGCTTCGCCGAGCGTGCTCGAGGAAATCGAGACCGCCTGGACGCAGTCGGTGTTCGAAGGCTTCCTGATCGAGGAGGCGGAAGGCATCGTCCGCCGCGAGCTCGCTCTGCAGGCCACGTATCAGCCGTCGCTCGAAGTCAAGGTCGAAGGCGACGAATCGGTCCGGACGCTGGTCATCGACGTGACGCCCGGCCCCGCGGGCCGATCGAATCGAGGTGCGCTTCGACGGTGTCGACGAGCAGCTGAAGATCGGACCTGCTCGACGAAGTCGGCGACCGGACAGCACGCCCTGCAGGCGCTGACCGATCCCCGGAATACGAACGCACGGTCCTGCGCCGTGCTGCCTCGCGGGATATCCGCAGGCATCGGTGACCGTGGGCGTCGCCGATCTTCGAAGAGACCCTGGCCACGGTTCCGGTGACCGTGAACGCCGGACCGCAGTTCCGCCTCGGCGACGTGACCTTCGAGCGGGCGACCGCCGTCCCGCTGGAGGACCTGCGGGCTGAAGCAGGTCTCGAGGAGGGCGCGCTCTATCGCGCCGACGAAGTGGAGGCCGCGCGCATGCGATTGCAGACGCGGTATCGACGCGAAGGCTTCACGGCCGGCGTCGTTCGCGGCGCGCGAGACCATTCGCCCGTCCGACGCCGCCGTCGACGTGGTCTTTTCGGTCAGGGAAGGCCCGCGGCAGGTCATCCAGGAGATCACCGATCGACGGCCTGCGACAGGTGGCTGAAGATGTCGCGCAGACGGGCCGCTGCGGTTGAAGACGGGCGACGCGCTTCGAACCGCGGACTGGCTCGACGCCAGGCGGCGGCTGTTCGAAAGCGGTCTCTTCAGGCGTGTGGATATCGCAGTCGAGCCGCTGGAGGGAGCCGCCGACACGGCGCCCGTCAGGCTGCGCGTCACCGTCGAGGAATGGCCGGCGCTGCGCCTTCGCTATGGCTTCCAGGTGGCGGAAGAGCGGCCGGAAGAGAACGTCGAACGGGCGCGACCTCGTCCCGGGCTTCTCGGCGGACCTGACGCGGCGGACGCTGTTTGGCCGGGCGATTACGGTGGGCGCCGCGGCGCAGTACGAGAGCCTCGAGCGACTTGGCCGGCTGTTCGTGAACCACGCCGACGTTGTTCGGCCGGCCGGTGCAGTCGTCGTTGACGCTGGAGCGGTCGCGCGAGGAATCTCGCATCGACACGCTCGTCACCGATCGCACGACCGCGCCTGGGAGCAGCGGGGGCGGTGGCGCAGGCTGACGCTTCGTACGGCCTTCGCTTCGAGCGCAACCGGACGTTCGACACCGGGCCGCCCGATCCCGATTTCCCGTATCGGACATCACATTGCACATCGGGCGCCTCACTTCGAGCGCCACGTGGGACTCGCGCGATGACCCGTCCGATTCGACGCGCGGCACGTTCGTCTCGACCAGCCTCGAGCACGGAACGTCAAGGCTCGGTTCCGACCTGCTGTTCCTGCGATCGCTGACGCAGGCCTATCACTTCAGACCCTGGAAGGCGGTCGTCTTCGCGTCCGCGGCGAGATACGGCGCCGTCAAGCCGCTCGAGGGACAGGTGCTGGTCTCCTCGCTGCGCTTCTTTGCTGGCGGCGCCCGCACGGTCAGAGGCGTTCCCGAAGACAGCCTCGGAGGGCTCGACTTCTTCGGAGACCCCGTCGGGGGCCGCGGGCTGCTGACGTTGAACCAGGAAGTGCGGTTTCCGGTCTATCGATGGCTTCGGGGAGTGGCGTTCATCGACATGGGCAATGTGTTTCCGGAGGTCTCCGACGTGCGCCTGCGGCGATCTCGTCGGGTCATCAGGATTTGGCCTGCGCCTTGTGACGCCGTTCGCGCTGTTCCGCGTGGACTACGGCAAGACGATCTGGAACCGGCCTGTCGCCGACACTCGGGACGATGGGTCTTCGGAATCGGGCAGACTTTCTAACGCCCAACTCCCAAACACCAACTCCCAACGCCGAACCCAAGCCTTGGGATCTGGAAGTTGGGAGTTGGCGTTGACAGAGCTCTTATCGTCTCCGAAGCGTTTGCATGATCGAGAGCACCTCCGGCCGCTCCGGCGCCTCGGGCGCGAGCTTGAGGAACTGCTCGAAGTGCACCGCCATCCGATCGACTCGGCTGGCGCGGTAGTGCATCATCCCGCCGTAGTAGTGCGCGTAGGCGTTGGTCGGCTGACGATCGCTGGCCGCGTCGAACGCGGCGGCGGCTTCGGGCCAGTTCTGCTGCCGGGCGAGCGCGAGACCGAGCTGAAAATGCGCTAGGGAAGTTCGGGCGCCATCGCCGCGGCCTGTCGCGCCGATGCGACCGCCGCGTCGGCGTTCCCTTCGACGAGCTGACGGCCCGACAGACCGATGAAGTGCCACGGGTCGCCTTCGGGACGCTCGGCCAGGCGGCCGAATGTCTGCGCCGCCTGATCGTTCGCGCCCAGTCTTCTGCTGGCTCTGCGCCGTCGTGTAGAGCGCATCGGGCGGCGAGTCGGGCGTGGTCGATGCGACGACCTGCTGAAACTGCCCGGCCTCGAACAGCCGCTGAATCTGCGCCGGGATCCTGCGCGAGCACCGCGGCGGGAATCAGCAGCATCACAAGCGCTCGTCAGTTCGCGGTTCGTCATAGATCGCCCCCACATATCGATTGTACGGCACGGAGCGCTCGACCGTCGTGAGAGCGAGTCGCAGTCGCAGAATGCGCAGCTATTTGGGCCGCAAGCATTGTTCAGCGTACGATGTCGGCGCGCTGTGTGAATCGTCACGCACGGCGCGAAGGAGGCGGTTAATGCGTGGTAACGCTCAGGTCATCGCACAGCTCAACCTGGCTCTCAAAGAAGAGCTCACGGCCATCAATCAGTATTTCCTGCACGCAGAGATGTGCCACAACTGGGGCTATCACGGCCTGGGCGACTTCATCAGAAAGCAGTCGATCGACGAAATGAAGCACGCCGAAGAGCTGATCGAGCGCATCCTGTTCCTCGATGCGACGCCGACGATGGAGTACATGGAGCTCAGCGTCGGCCCGAACGTCAAGAGCGCAGCTCGAGGCCGACCTGAAGCTCGAGACGAACGCCGTCGCGATGTACAACAAGGCCGTCCAGATCTCGCGCGACGCTGGCGACGACCAGTCACGCGAGCTGTTTTCGAAGCTGCTGAAGGACGAGGAAGAGCACGTGGACTGGCTCGAGGCCCAGCTCCATCAGATCAAGGAAATGGGCTACGAGCGCTATCTGTCGAATCAGACGGTAGGGGTCCAAGGACTAGGCGCGACTCGCTGTCCTTCTTGATGCGCGGCGTTCCGGAACGCGAGGCTGCGGGCCGGCAGCTGCCACGCCGTTCGCATCGCCTTGGCAAGTTCCGGATCGTCCAGTGACACTCGCTCGGCCAGCGCAGAGAGCTTCTGCTCGATGCGCTGCATCCGGGCCTCGTACTTCTCGAGCTCCTTCTTCTGCTGCATGTCGCGGCGCAGCAGTCCCGACCTTCTCGACGAACTCGGTGAGGATCGACGCGATGCTCGCGGGAACCTTGTCGGCTCACGCGTCTATCTTCTCACCCCTCGACCCGCTCGGGACGGTCCTGAGGCTCTCGAAGGTCGCTGCGTCTCCTCGAGCTCGAGCGAGCTTCGTCCCCGGCTGAACCAGTTCGCCGACCTCGGCAGCCGACCGCCTTGACGACCCCATCGCGGGGCGAGCGAATCGGCAGCTCCATCTTCATCGCCTCGAGCACCATCACGACATCGTTCCGCTTCACCTGCTGGCCCGGGGCGACGTGGATCGCCAGGACCGTCGCAGGCATCGGCGCCGTGAGCGCGTCCTGTTCGTCCACGCGCGATCGTCGTGGCGATCCGTCGCCGTCCTCGCTCACGATGTAGACGCGTCCGTCGAGGAACACCCACGTCTCGCTCGCCGCGACGGCAAACGCAATTCGTCGCGTGGGTCCCTGATGACTTGATAGCGGCCGTTCCCGAGCGGAACGACCTCGATTGGCATCGTCGGGCGGGCTCAGACACGCGCGTTCCTGAGGGACGACCACGGATCGACACCGTTCGCGCCCGACCCGCGTCGCGCTGCGGAGTCGCGGCGTCGGTCCGCGCGCGGGCCGCGGCGGCCACCGCTACGACCTCTGGAGGTGGAGCTCGAGGACAGGCGAGCCCTGATGGCATCGCCCTCGACATCGAGGAATCCCGTGTCCATGTTGCCGGCTATGAATCGTCGGATGCTCGAGCAGCTCGACGAGCAGCGGGATGTTGGTCCGGATGCCGAGGATCGGATAGCTGACGGAGGGCGGCGAGCGCCCGGGCGCGGGCAGCTTCGCGCGTTTCGCCGCTCGCGATCAGCTTCGCCAGCAAGGGATCGTAGTGGACACCGACCTCGGATCCTTCGGTCACGCCGGCATCGATTCGGATGCCGGGCATCGACGGTTCGCGGTAGAGCAGCAGCGTGCCCGGCCTGCGGCAGATCCTGTCGCGCCGGATCCTCCGCGTACACGCGCAGCTCGATGGCATGCCCGCGCTGGGAGAGATCGCTCTGCGTCCATGCCAGCGGCTCTTCCGGCCGCGATCGCGATCTGCGCGCGAACGAGGTCGACGCCGGTCACCTGCTCGGTCACCGGATGCTCGACCTGCAGCCGCGTGTTCATCTCGAGGAAGTAGAACCGCGCGGAATCGCCGGTCCCTTCCACGAGGAACTCCACGGTCCCCGCGTTGCGATATCCCGCCTTGCGCGCGACAGCGACCGCCGCTTCACCCATGCGTTGCCGCAGCGACGGAGTGACCGCCGGCGAAGGACTCTCCTCGATCACTTTCTGGTGGCGGCGCTGAATCGAGCACTCGCGCTCGAACAGGTGGACGACGTGGCCGTGATGATCGGCGAGGACCTGGAACTCGACGTGGCGCGGCTGCTCGATCAGCCGTTCAACGTAGAGCGTGCCGTCGCCAAACGCGGCCACCGCTTCGCGTCGTGCCTGCGCGATTGTCGCGATGAGATCGTCGCTCGTCGCGCGCCGTCTTCATCCCGATGCCGCCGCCACCTTCTGATGGCTTGAGCAATACGGGAAAGCCGACGCGGCGCGCGGCGTCGGCAATCGCCTCATCGGATTGATCCGTCGGCGTCTCACCCGGAACGACGGGCACGCCGGCCTCGACCGCGACGTGGCGGGCGGCGATCTTCGACCCCATTCGTTCGATGGCCTCGAGGTGGCGGGCCGATGAACGTCAGCCCCGCGGCCTTGCAGGCCGAAGCGAAGTCGGCGTTCTCCGAAAGGAACCCGTAGCCGGGATGCACCGCCTGGGCGCCGCTTTGCCGCGCGGCGGAGAGGATCGCTGTCGATCGACAGATAGCTGTCGATTGCGGGCGGCGGGCCGATCCGGATGGCCAGGTCCGCGAGCGTCGTGTGCAGCGCACGCGCGTCGGCATCGGAATAGACCGCAACCGACTCGATCCCCATCTCTCGGCAGGCGCGGATGACGCGCACGGCAATCTCGCCGCGATTGGCGATCAGGATTCGATCGAAGGGGCGCGGACCGGTCACCGGTTACATTCGGAAAACGCCGTACTTCGCTTCCGGAATCGGCGCGTTATACGCCGCCGAGATTCCGAGCGCGAGCGCCTGTCGCGTGTCCAGCGGGTCCAGGATGCCGTCGTCCCAGAGCCGGGCAGTCGAGTAGTAGGGCGACCCTTCGCGCTCGTACTTGTCGAGGATCGGACCGCGGATGGCCTGCTCCTCTTCGGGGCTGAGCGACTTGCCCTCGCGGGCGAACTGGTCGCGCTTCACCGTGGTCAGCACGCCAGCGGCCTGCTCTCCACCCATGACCGAGATGCGCGCGTTGGGCCACATCCAGAGAAAGCGCGGATCGTACGCACGTCCGCACATCCCGTAGTTGCCGGCGCCAAACGATCCGCCAATGACGACCGTGAACTTGGGGACGACCGAATTGGCGACGGCATGCACCATCTTCGCGCCGTCCTTCGCGATGCCGCCTCGTTCGTACTGCCGGCCGACGATGAAGCCGGTGATGTTCTGGAGGAAGACGAGCGGGATACCGCGCAGATTGCACAACTCGATGAAGTGCGTCGCCTTGAGCGCCGATTCGGAGAACAGCACGCCGTTGTTGGCCACGATGCCGACGAGGAAGCCATGCAGCCGGGCGAAGCCGGTGACCAGCGTCGTCGCGTAGCGCTGCTTGAACTCGTCGAACCTCGATCCGTCAACGATGCGCGCGATCACTTCCCGCACGTCGTATGGCTTGCGGACGTCGGCGTTGACGATTCCGTAAATCTCCTGAGGGTCGTAGGCCGGCTCCTCGGGCGTCGTCATATCCGCCGGAAGCTTCTTCTGCGTGTTGAGCGTGCCGATGATCGTTCGCGTCTGCCGCAGCGCGTGGTCATCGTCTTCAGCCAGATAGTCGGCGACGCCCGACAACCGGGTGTGGACGTCGGCGCCGCCGAGTTCCTCCGCAGTCACGTCCTCTCCTGTCGCCGCCTTCACAAGTGGGGGACCTCCCAGAAAAATCGTCCCTGTTCCCTTCACGATGATGGTTTCGTCGGACATCGCCGGCACATAGGCGCCACCGGCTGTGCACGAGCCCATGACGACGGCGATCTGCGGAATGCCGAGCGCCGACATTCGAGCCTGGTTGTAGAAGATGCGGCCGAAGTGATCGCGGTCGGGGAAGACCTCGGCCTGCAACGGCAGGAACGCACCGCCAGAGTCCACGAGATAGACGCACGGCAGGCGGTTCTCGAGGGCGATCTGCTGCGCCCGGACGTGCTTCTTCACCGTGATCGGGTAGTACGTGCCGCCCTTCACCGTGGCGTCGTTGGCCACGATCATCACTTCGCGACCAGAGACCCGGCCGATCCCGGTCACCAGTCCGGCGCCGGGAGCTTCGTTGTCGTACATGTCCCAGGCCGCCAGTGGCGAGAACTCCAGCAGCGGGGAACCCGGGTCGAGCAGTCGGCTGATGCGCTCCCGCACCGGGAGTTTGCCCTGTTCGCGGTGACGCTGGAGGTAGCGTTCCCCGCCGCCAGCGCTGGCTCGGGTCGAGCTGCGCTCGAAGCTCGGCTACCAGGCTCTCCATTCGACTCGCGTTGCCGCGGAACTCGGCATCAGCCGGATTGATCTGCGTGTCGAGGAGATCCATAAAGTGTTCGCGATTATAGGAGGGTTCTCAGGCCTATTACGCGTGTGTAATTATTGCAAACTGTCTGATTTGACTCGTCCATGCCCACTTGTGTATTGATTGAAGACGGCATGTGCTAGTGTAAACCGCCGGGGGGCTTTTGCTCATTTCTACTCACCCATTTTCGAACAGACGCCGCCGTCGAGTGCTCGCCATTGACGAGCAGAGCTCGATGACCGGCTTGCTTCAAGCCGTCGCTGAAGCCGAACGCTACGACGTGCGCGGGGCCCGCACGGGAGCTGACGGCGCAGAAGTCTACAAGCAGTGGCGTCCTGATGTGGTTCTGACGGATCTGTCTCTGCCGGACATGGACGGCATCGAGTTGTTACGTCGGCTCAAGCAGTTGGACCCCGAGCCGGAGGTGATCGTCGTCGGCGGACAGGGAACGATTACCCGAGCCGTCGAGGCCGGACGAGCGGGCGCCTTCTTCTTTCTCGAGCGGCCGGTATCGGAAGACGGTCTGGTCGACCTGCTGGGGAAGGCTGTCGGCCGCATCGACGAGCGCGTCGAACATCAGCAGCTCAAGGATCGACTGCGAGGGCAATACAGCTTTGCGAGCGTGATCGGTCAGAGCTCGGCCATGATGGCGCTGTTCGAGCTGGTCGAAAGCGTCGCAGCGAGCGACGCCAACATCCTGATTCAAGGAGAGAACGGCACCGGCAAGGAACTGATCGCCAACGCGATTCACTACAACTCGCATCGTGCGAGCGGTCCCTTTATCAAGATCAACTGCGCGTCCATTCCGAGAGACCTGATCGAGAGCGAGCTCTTCGGCTACAAGAAGGGCGCGTTCACCGGTGCGGCCGCCGACAAGATCGGGCTCGTCGAGATGGCGGAGGGCGGCTCGTTGCTGCTCGACGAGATCGGCGAGATGCCGGCCTACCTGCAGACGAAACTGCTGCGCGTCCTGCAGGAGCGTGAGTATCGTCCGGTCGGCAGCGATCGCCTGGTTACGGTCGACTTCCGGTTGATCTGCGCGACCAACGTCGATCTCGAAGTGGCGCTGCGTGACGGCCGCCTGCGGGAGGACCTGTACTTCCGCATCAACACGATCACCGTGCGCGTGCCGCCGCTTCGCGAGCGGACGGAAGACATTCCGCTGCTCTGCAATCACTTCCTGGCGAAGTTCAACCAGCGTTATCAGAAGTCGATTCGCTCCGTCTCGCCATCGGTGTATCACCTGCTGATTCGCAACCGGTGGGCAGGCAACGTTCGCGAGCTGGAGAATGCGATCGAACGCGCCGTGCTGGTCTGCAAGACGGGAGAGATCACACCGGCGGATCTCCCGGACTCCGTTCGCGACAGCGCCGCCAGCGCGCGCGAGTTCACCATCCCGCCGCATCGCACGCTGGCCGAGATCGAGCGTATGGCCATCCTGCAGACGCTTCAGCGCACGAACTGGAACAAGCAGGAAGCCGCGCAGATCCTGGGTCTCTATCGCCCCACCCTTTACAGCAAGATGAAGAAGCACGAGATCCGCGACAACCGGGCCTCGCGGCGGGCGGCCGCACAGCGCTGACTCTCGAGTGGACGAGGTTGTGGCGGCCGGTACGCCGCGAGCTGCGTCTCTGGGGACAGGCGGCGTGGCGGGCCCTGGTCGGGCTCGTCAGCAGGAACGACCTGACGCACGCCGCTTCGATCGCGTACTACTCGCTGCTGTCGCTCTTTCCGTTTCTCCTGCTCCTTCTCTCGATCCTGGGAGTCGTGACGGCCGATGAAGACGACCGGGCCCGGGTCCTGGGCTTCGTCTTCCGTTATTTCCCGACGCGGCTCGACTTCCTGACCGATCAGCTCGACGCTTTCCGTGCGGACAGCATTCGCATCGGTGTGGCGGGCGGACTCGGGCTCGTGTGGGCATCGCTCGGGTTCTTCGGTGCAGTCACGAGTGCGGTAAACGAAGCCTGGGGAGTCGAGAAGCAGCGAAGCTTCTGGAAGCATCGACTCGTATCGTTCCTGCTGCTCGTGGCAGCGACGGTGGCCATGGCCGTGGCGTTGGTCGTCGTCAGCTTCATCCAGGTCGCGGAGACGTCGCGCGTCGGGCAACTGCTGGCCGGCGCACCATGGCTCGTGGCACTGCAGACATTCGTGTTCAGGTATCTGGCGATGGTGCTCCTGATGTTCGGCATCGGCCTTGTCTTCTATTTCATCCCCAACGCACGCACGCGGTTTCGCGACGTCTGGGTAGGCGCCATCCTGACCGGGCTGCTTTGGCGCGTCGCGCTCTCGGGCTTCTCCTGGTATGTCCGCCAGAACCAGCGGCTCAGCATGATCCACGGGTCGATCACGACGGTCGTCGTCTTCCTGCTCTGGATCTACATCTCCTCAGTCATCCTGATGTACGGCGTCGAGTTCACGGCGGCGTACGCGCGACTCCGTCGGCATCGAACCGAGACGATGCCCGCGGCGGCCAGCCCGAGGACATGAGACAGCGGGCCTCAGGCTCCGGGCTCTGGGCTTTGGGTTGTTTGTTCGTGGCCTCGACGAGCGTGGCAGCCATGGCGCTGGTGTCGGTCGAGGAGGAGATCGAAATCGGGCGCACCGCAAACGAGCAGGTACGCAAGCAGATGCCCGAGTTCGAGGACTCCAGGGTGACCCGTTACGTTCGCGATGTCGGAAAGCGGCTCGTTCGCGCGGCACCCGGAGCGAAATATCCATACACTTTCGCCGTTGCCGATTTGCCGGAGATCAACGCGTTCTCGCTCCCAGGGGGACCCGTGTGGATCAACCGCGGCGTGCTGAGCAAGGCGGCGAACGAGTCGCAAGTGGCGGCGGTTCTGGCGCACGAGGTCGCGCACATCGCGAAGCGCCATGGCGCGGACCGGCTCACGCAGGGCATGGTGGCGAAGTGGGGCCTTGGTCTGTTGGGGGCGCTACTGGGCAACAGCGGCGGCGCGGGAACTGCGCAGGCCGCGGCGAGTGTGCTGACCGGCGGCATCTTTCTGAAGTTCAACCGCGCCGAAGAACGCGAGGCCGACGAAGCCGGGATGACGATCCTCACGCGCTCCGGGTGGAGTGGACGCGGGATGGTCGAGTTGTTCCAGATGCTCGCACGAGAGGCGAGTCGCGACCAGAGTAGCGTCGATGCCTTCCTCTCGAGCCATCCGTCGCCGCAGGATCGCATCGACAATCTCACAGCCCAGGTGAAGAGACAGAAGGGCGGAACGCGCGACAGCGAGCGATATCGATCCGTCAAAGCGCATCTCGTCCGCGTGACCACGTCGCGGTCGGGGGATAATCGCTGAAGTGCCGAATCGTCTCGCCGCAGAACAGAGTCCCTATCTCCTCCAGCACAAGGACAACCCGGTCGACTGGTACCCATGGGGCCAGGACGCGTTCGACCGGGCGCGTCGGGAGAACAAGCCGATCTTCCTGTCGGTCGGTTACTCGACGTGCCACTGGTGCCACGTGATGGAGCACGAGAGCTTCGAGAACCCTGTGATTGCCGAGGTGCTCTCCCGTTACTTCGTCTCGATCAAGGTCGATCGAGAAGAGCGCCCGGACGTGGACCGCGTCTACATGACGTTCGTCCAGGCCACGACCGGATCCGGCGGGTGGCCGATGAGCGTCTGGCTCACGCCAACGTCTCGAGCCGTTCTACGGCGGGACATATTTCCCACCCGAGGCACGATGGGGACGACCGGGCTTCGTCGAGATTCTCGAAGAGATCGCGCGAGTCTGGCGCGAGGAGCAGGCGAAGGTCGAGCAGTCGGCGGCGACGATCATGGGACGCCTTCAGGGCATGCGCTCGACTGGCGGAGCCCGGCGCTGTGCCCGATGCCGGCGTACTCGATCGCACAGTGGCGGAGTTCGCCTCGTCGTTCGATCCGCGACGCGGCGGCTTCGGGGGCGCACCGAAGTTTCCACGGCCGAGCGAGCTGTTGTTCCTGCTTCGCGAACACGCGCGAACCGGAGTGGCCAACGCGAGAGACATGGTGCTCGTGACCCTGCGGGCCATGGCGCTGGGCGGAATGCGCGACCACCTCGGCGGAGGGTTCCACCGCTATTCGGTCGATGCCGACTGGCGGGTGCCCCACTTCGAGAAGATGCTCTACGACCAGGCGCAGCTCGTCCTCGCATTCGCCGAAGCGGCGCAGATCACCGGCGATCGCTTCTATGCCGATGTCGCCCTCGACACGCTCGACTACGTCCGACGCGATCTGACCTCGCCCGGCGGCGGATTCTTTTCCGCCGAGGATGCTGACAGCGTTCCTCCGGAACACGCGCACGAGCCTCGTCCCCACAAGATGGAGGGCGCGTTCTACATCTGGCGCGATGACGAGATTCAGGATGTCCTCGGCGACGATGCCGCGGTGTTCCGGGCTCGGTTACGGCATCCTGCCGGATGGCAACGCGCCGAACCGATCCCCAGGGCGAGTTCACGGAGAAGAACCTGCTCTACACGGCCCGATCGCTCGACGATGTCGCGTCGATAACGGGTCGATCCGTCGAAGGAGTCATGGACGCGCTGCGAAGCGCGCGCGGCCTCTGTTGATGGCGCGCCGGGGATCGCGACCCCGTCCGCATCTCGACGACAAGGTGCTGACTGCATGGAACGGGCTGATGATCGCGGCCTTTGCACGCGCAGCCCGCACGATCGACGGCGCCGAGTCTTACCTCGAAGACGCGCAGAAGGCCGCGCGTTTCGTCCGCGAGCACCTATGGCAGTCGTCGAGCCAGACACTCCTGCGGCGCTATCGGGAGGGATCCTCCGGTGTGGAGGGGTACGCCGAGGACTATGCCTATTTGATCTTCGGCCTGCTCGAGTTGTTCCAGGCAGATGGCGATCCCGACTGGTTGGAGTGGGCGACCACGCTGCAGCGGCGCCAGGACGAGTTGTTCTGCGATGCGATCGATGGCGGATGGTTCAGCACGACGGGCAAGGACGAATCAGTGCTGCTGCGGCTCAAGGAAGACTACGACGGCGCAGAGCCGGCGGCGAGTTCGGTGAGCGTCATGAACCTCCTGGTGCTCTCGCATCTCGGCGTCGGGGGTTTTTCGGAGAAGATCGACGCGCACGCTTGGCGTGTTCGCATCGCGGCTCGCGCAGTCAGGGCGGGTGGCGCCTATGATGCTGGCTGCGCTCTCCACCTATCACGCCGGTACGCCCCAGTTCGTCATCACAGGCGACCCATCGGCTGCACGACACAAAAGCGCTCCGCGAAGTCGTCATGCACCGCTATCTCCCGACGACCATCGTCGTTCCGCTCGCGCCTGCGGCACGGGCCAGAATCTCCGAGTTGCTCCCGTGGACCGCGAGCATGAAGGAGGTCGATGGGCTGGCGACGGCGTATCTGTGTCGAGACTTCGCCTGCGAGGCTCCGACGACGGATGGTGCAGAGCTCGGAAGACTACTGGACAGAAGGTAATGCAAAAGGCAAAATTCAAAATGCAAGGGGCTGGCGCATTTTGCATTTACAGTAGAGAATTGATGGAGATCCCTTTAGACATCTGGCTTCGTGGCGACATTCACGCCACGAGTCACGTCATCAGCGTCGTCGACCGCGAGCCGCGGCGCTGGACCGATGACGACGTGACCGCTGTGCTCGTGGGGATGCTGCGGGCGCTCGAGCAGGCGAAGAACCCTGAGGCCGATGAGAATCGGCAGGTGGCGATGCGTGGTTTCAGCTGGATCGTGAACCCGTTCGAGGGAGGCGGCGTGGTGATCGCGCTCGAGTTGTCACTCGGTGCGGTCATCGCCGGGCCCTTCGACATCGCCGAACGCGACTCTGAATGCGATGATTGAGCGAGTGATGGCCGCGGAGCGTGCGGCCATGCCCAATGCGGCTCGACGGTCGTCCACTAGGCCGTGGTCGGTAGCCTTGGTCCTTGGTCCGCGGGCGCACTAAGTAAGGACCAAGGACTAAGGACCGAGCACTAAGGACGAAGATGGGGCGACTGGGGTAAGCGCGGTTGCCCAGCCAGCGGGGCGAAGCCGCCGGCTGAGTCCGCGTCGGAATCGGATCGGACGCTGCCCCTCGACAGGCTCAGAATGTCCAAGCCGGTCGAGGGAAGGTATGAGGGTGCCGCCCAGGAGAAGGCGACTTGCGCCCGGCCAACCCGAGATCCAGCATATCCCAGTCGGCCCCTCCCGGATCCGCCTAAAACCTCTGTGTATACAACACTTTAGAGGCGGCTCGTCTGTCCAGAGTACCGAAACGGTCGCGCACCGGGTCCTCCACCCAGTTGTGGGTGTACACGACATAGAGGTCGTTTCCGGGCTTCAAAATCCATCGATAGCGTGATTGCCATCCGAGCACGCGACTCATCGTGTCGAACTGAATGATGTTCACGAGCGCCATGAACGGTGAGAACTGCGTGTCGGCGACACCGCGGAACACGTTCGATGCGAAGCTCCCCTCCGCCAGGTCGATCTGATTCCACTCGCCGTTGAGGCTGATGATGTAGCCGGGCCGCGCCCTGACTGTCAGCCCGAGGATGGTCTGATCGCGATGGCCTGAGTAGAACCCTCCGGTCTCGAAGCGGCCATTCAGCGCAAGCACCCGCCGGTTCGCAGTCTGACCGCGGATGGCGAGTCGCGTGAAGCGATACTCGGCGCCCGCCGGCATGGTGATGCCCGGAGCGATGTTGAACGGGCGGTCGAGCATCACGTAGGTCGGGTCCACCTCGATGCCGACGTTGTCCTGGCTGTGGAACTGCGCGCTGAAGACCGTCAGGTTGAGGGCGCGCTCCAGCAGTTGATTCCGCAGATCGGTGACGACCTCGAGGTTCGCGTCGTACTCGGTGCGGCGGATATAGCGGTGGTTCTGGGGACGTGGACCGTAGTAGACCTGGTTGCGGTAGCGCCGATAGTCGCGGCGCAGCACGAAGCCGACGGACGGATCGAAGTTCCGCTGCACTTCGCGCGCATCAAAACGGAGTTGCCAGAGATCGTTCGGATACTCGATGCCGGCGCCGAACGCGTTGGCGCGATCTCTGACTCCCGGGGGCCGGCGTGCAGCATCCACGCCGTCGCCGCCAGGTTCTGGTTCCCCCTGAACTGTGACGTTGCCAGGCGGGCGTCAACGCCGACTGTGTGGCTCGCATCAATCCGATCGCCCGTGCGGGCATCTCGTCGGGTGTAGATCGCGCCGAAGTACGACTGCTGCAGCACGCGTCGTTTCACGCGCGCCACCAGGAAGTCCTCCGGAATGAACTGACCATCGTCGGCTCCCGTGCGAACCTGCAGGAAGCCAACGTCCTGACCGCCCATCTGCCCGGTGAACTTCGTTCCGAAGTCGATCTTTTGCGGTGTGGCGTCAGCACTGAGCCCGATGCGCCGGCTGAAAAACGGTTGAATCTGCGGACCGCCGGCGCTGTCGCTCGCGAAGTCGAAGAACGTCGCGCCGTCGAGGAAGAAGTCGCGGCGCTCGGGGAAGAAGAGCGAGAAGCGCGTGAGGTTGACCTGCCGTTGATCGACTTCGGTCTGTGCGAAGTCGGTGTTGATCGTCAGGTTGGCTCGGACTCCCGGCGTCGGGTTGTAGAAGAGATCGAGCCCCGCGTTCGCTTTCTGCTGCGAGCTCCCTCCGTTGAGCGCGCCGAACGATTCCGACGTCAGCAAGCCGTATGGCTTCACGTCGAGACCGAGGCCCTGCGTCACGTCCGTGATACCGGTGACGTGACCCGCGTTCGTCATCCGGCGCAGACCCTGATTGCGGGGCCATCCCATCCAGATGCTGTCCTCGTTCTTGCGGCGGACGGTGCGCTGGAAGTTGAAGCCCCACATGTCGTTGTTGGGATCGAAGTTCAGGGTGCGGAACGGGATTTCGATCTCGATCGTCCAGCCGATCTCGCTGTGACGCACGCGCGCGTCCCAGATGCCGTCCCACGCGCGATTGTCACCGTTGATCCCGAACAGCGAATCGGCCATCAACCCTGATGGGTTCATCTCGAAGAAGTAGCCCGAACGTTCGTCGAGAAACGTATCGATCGTCCACATGAACCGATCGTCGGCGGGCAGGAACTCGTCGCGGCGGCGCTGATACCCGAGCCACTTGTCCGGTTCCGAGTCATAGCAGGTGACGCCCATGTAGATGGCGTCTTTGGTGAAGACGATGCGAACCTCGGTGGGCTCGGTGGCCGGCGTGCCGTTCGCTGGATCGATCTGGATGAACTCGGCGGCCGGCACCGCTCGCTGCCAGACCTCTTCATCGAGGCGGCCATCGACCGTGATGCGCTCGGTGTCTTGCAGTCGTGCCGCCTGAATGGTTCTTCGCGCGAGGGGACCTGCTTCCGGGGTCTGTGCGTCAGAGCTGAGGGGGAATGCCGCGACGATCAGGAATGTAAACAAGGACCCGAAGACACGACGCGCCGAAACCGAGATCAATAGGGACCATCCTTTTTGTAACCGTTAGGACTACGACGATGACCGCGTTCCTGTTGACCCCTACCAGACCCTTGGTAGGGCCTCGGCGAGCTGTGGGAAGACGACTTCGGCGGCGTCTTTGACTGCCATATCAACGAGCGAGGAGGCAGGCGTCGCGTCGACGTTGATTTCCGCGGTGAATGCGCCTCGCATCTTTGCCTGCTCGAGGAGTCCCGCTGCCGGGTAGACGATGGCTGATGTTCCTGCCGCGATGAACACGTCGCAGGTGCACGCGGTTGATGCCGCGTTCAGATCGGCGGGTGACAGCGATTCACCGAACCAGACGACGCCGGGGCGGGCCAGTCCGCCGCATCCTGGACAGGTTGCAGGCTGTGCAGGCAGCGGCACGCGTTCGTCGCGCCACGGCAAGGTGCCGCAATGGCTCCAGCAGGAAAGCTCCCAGATCGATCCGTGCAGCCGCACCAGACGTTGCGTCCCCGCTCGTATGTGCAGGTCGTCCACATTCTGCGTGATGACGGTGCACGTCTTCGAGTCTCGCGTCCATTGCGCGAGCACGTCGTGCGCCGCGTTCGGCTGGCACGATGCGATTGTCGCGCGACGCCACTCGTACCACTCCCACACCAGCGCAGGATCGCGCGCGAATGCTTCGGGTGTGGCGAGATCTTCGGCCCGGAACGATCGCCACAGCCCGCCAGCTCCACGGAACGTCGGAACACCGCTCGCTGCGGATACGCCAGCACCGGTCAGCACCGTCACACGTCGCGCCTCTTTCAGGCGAGCAGCCAGCTTCTCGAGCACGTGATCATCTTAGTTGTGCGCGCGAGATACTGTCTGTCATGAGCTTCTACGGGCGCGCCATCCTGCCTCGTCTCATTCATGCGGGGATGCGACAGGAGCGATTCCTGCCGTACAGGCAGCGACTCGTCTCGCAGGCCGAGGGCCGCGTGTTGGAGGTCGGGTTTGGCTCGGGGCTCAACGTGCCGCTCTACGCGGCCTCGACGTCGTTGATTGGACTCGAACCGTCCCCGCGAGCGTTGTCGATGGCTCGGCTCCCGGCTAGTCAGGCGACGTACCCGGTGACGCTCCTCGAGGGATCGGGCGAAGACATCCCGTTGGGCAGTCAGAGTGTTGATACGGTTGTTGTCGCGTGGACGCTTTGTTCGATCCCGGACGTCATGCGTGCGCTTCAGGAGATGCGGCGGGTGTTGAGGCCGTCGGGCCGTCTGCTCTTCGTCGAGCATGGCCGATCGCGTGATGTCCGCGTCGCCAGGTGGCAAGACAGGCTCACGCCACTCTGGAAAACGTTCACCGGTGGCTGCCACCTGAATCGCCCCGTCGATCGACTCCTCGAGCGATCGGGGTTCCGCATTGAGCGGATGCACGCCGAGTACATGGCTGGTCCCCGCCCCCTGACGTTCATGTACGAAGGATGCGCTCGTCCCACCTGAGACGCGCCCGTCCACGTTCATGGAAAGGGCCTGGCTTGCGGCGGCGTGGCTCGCGGGCTAGAGTCGCGACATGGTCGCTATCGAACGAGATAACGCCTTCGAGATGGCCGTGGCCGCCGTGCGCTACGGTGCCGGCGTCACGCATGAACTGGGATTAGACCTCGCCGATCGAGGCCTCCGCCGCGCGCTCATCGTCACCGATCCGGTGATCGCGAAACTGTCTCCCGCCCGCGCCGTCGTCGACTCGCTCGATGCCAACGACGTGCAGTGGGTGATGTACGACCGCGTGCGCGTCGAGCCGACGGAGGAGTCGTGGCTTGATGCGATCGACTTCGCCCGTGGGCATACGTTCGATGCGATCGTCGCCGTCGGCGGCGGTTCGTCGATCGACACGGCGAAGGCCGTGAATCTCTACACGAGCCATCCACCGGCCGACTTCCTCGACTACGTCAACAAGCCAATCGGGAAGGGGTTGCCGGTTCCGGGCCCGGTCAAGCCGCTCTTCGCGATCCCGACAACAGCCGGCACTGGCAGCGAGACGACCGGCGTCGCCATCTTCGACCTGACGCGACTGCACGTGAAGACCGGTATCTCGAGTCGATTGCTCAAACCCACTCTAGGCTTTCTCGATCCCGATCACACACGGAGCGCGCCGCCTGCCGTTGCCGCATCCTGCGGTCTCGACATCCTGTGCCATGCAGTTGAGTCGTACACCGCGATTCCATTCACAGACCGGCCGAGGCCCGACCGGCCTTCTGCCAGACCACCATACCAGGGCGCGAATCCGATCAGCGATGTCTGGTCCCTGCAGGCGTTGCGCATGGTGGCGAGTCACCTCGTGCGAGCGGTCGAGGATCCAGACGACGATGAAGCAAGAGCGAGCATGGTGCTCGCCGCGTCATTTGCCGGAATCGGATTCGGCAACGCGGGCGTCCATCTGCCGCACGCGATGGCGTATCCAGTTGCTGGCGGAGTGAAACAGTATCGCGCGCCCGGTTATCCAGACCACGCGCTCGTGCCGCATGGCTTCTCGGTGATTCTCAATGCGCCCGCCGTGTTTGCGTTCACCGGGCAGGCGAGCCCCGAACGGCATCTCCAGGCTGCGGAGGCTCTGGGTGCAGAGGTGTCTCGCCGTCGAAGCGAAGACGCGGGCCGCGTGCTCGCAGACCGCATCACCTGGTTCATGCAGCGATTGAACGTGCCGAATGGACTTGGGGCCGTTGGCTACTCGTCGTCCGACATTCCCGTTCTCGTTGAGGGCACGCTTGCGCAGGAACGATTGACGAAGCTCTCGCCACGGCCTGTCGCTGCCGAAGAACTCGCGCGGATCTTCGAAGACGCGCTCTAGCTTGACGAGCGTTCAAATTCCCAACTACCAACTCCCAACTCCCAACTCCCAACTTCCAACTTCCAAAAAGATCGCTTGTCCTTGGGAGTTGGAGGTTGGGAGTTGGGAGTTGACAAGGATCACTTTGCGAGAGGGTCAGGTCTCAACTGAAAGTGCGCTGCGAGCGGCTTGGTCCCCTTGCCGCCTTCGATCAGCCACGGCGTGCGGTCGCCATTGGCCGCCCACAACCCGCGACCCTTCCAACCAGCTTTCGGATCGTCGATCCGGCCGTCGAACCCCTTGGCATAGAAGCCCATCGGATACGGCACGCGCAGAACTACCATGCGCCCGTTCGCGAACGCGATGATGCCGTCGTTCAGATTGCCGGTGGACATCGGCACGTCGTTGCCGAGTCCGAACGTGTTGTGCTGGTCCACCCACGAGTAGTAGCTCGACTCGGCGCTGTTCTCGCCGATGCCCTTGAAACCGGGACCGGGATACTGATGGAACGACCAGCCTTCGGGACAGTGATCACCAGTCGCCTTTGGCCCACTCAGCGGCGCCTTGCACTTGCGGCGATCGAAGCTACCCATGTGGCCGCTGCCGAGTGAGACCCATACGACACCCTTGCTGTCGATGTCGGCGCCACGCGCGCCGAAACCTGGCATCGGCACGTTGTAGATCTCGGCGAGCGCGGTCTCTGGAGGATTCTTGCCGGGATCGAGCCGCACGACCGCGCCTGGTACACCGAGCACGGCGCCCCATACCGATCCATCCACCGGGTTCGGCATCACCGCGTAGAACGGTGCGTTGATGCGCCGGTCCTTCGTCGGGTCAGGCGGCGCATCGGGCTCGGTGTACGCATCGCGCTTGCCGTTGCCGTTCGTGTCGAGCACCAGCGCGGTCCAGCCCTGTGACTTCGCGGCATCGCCGGTCTCGCTGAACATCTTCGAGTTCAGCCAGCCGACGACCGGGCCGCCGCCGCTCGTCCAGATCGTGTCGTTGGCGTCGTAACCGAACTGCAGGTGGTGCGTCGAGAAACAGGTATCGACGAAACTGTACTTCTTCGTCTTCAGATCGAAGACGGTGATGTGCCGAACGGCGCGCTCCATCGGGAACGCCTTGGCCGACGGATGATCCGATCCCTGTTTACAGAAGGCCGGATTCTCCGGCGCGCGCACCGAAGCAGCGAGCCACAGGCGCCCGTCGCGTCCGAACATCGAGTTGTGGTTGTTGACGCGCGTGTCCCAGATGCGCTCGCGTGCCCCAGTAAGGTGATGGCTGGAGCGCATCCAGCGCCGCCGCATGACCCGGTCCCAGGCTGAGCGGCATGCTCGCATCCCTCACCGCCGCCTTGAACGTCGTCGCCACGTTCTTCACCGGATCGAGAATCGGAAGAACGTCCGAGCTGTACTCGGGCGATCCGACAAGCGGACCGTAGGCGTTGACCGTCGGGAAGCGTCGATCGCTCGCGATCAGATCGTGGAGGTACTGCTTCTCGTTCATCCAGTCGCGCAGGGTGACGACGATGTTGCGCTCGACACCCTGAGGCCGCGGTGGCTTGGCGAAGGGGAGCTCGCCCTTCGCGATACGGTCGATCCAGTCTCCGTAGTTCGCAAAGGACATGTCACCCAGTCCGGTGAGCTGACCGAGCATCTGCTGGCCCGACTGGCCTGACTGGACGCGACGACGCCACGCATCGGCGCCGGATGCGAACGTGCCGAGGGCTGCCGGAATCGTTCGCGTCGACTGCTGCCCGAGCTGATGACAGCCGATGCAGCCGGTATTCTTCATCGCGCTGATCCACGCGTTCTGCGAGAGCCGCGCCGGGATGCTGCTCTTGCCGCCGAACTGATCGGCCGCAGGAATCTTCAGCATCGAGTACCAGTAGATTGCGGGGTAGTAGTGCGCGGCGGCGGCTTCGTTTGGCGCTGGCGTCGCCGTGATCGTCAGCTGCTGGCCAGGCTTGGCTGTAGCCTTCGCACTATCCACGAGACCGTAGCCACGGGCCCATACGGAGTAGCTTGCCGGCTGGGAGATCGGGCACGACGAACCGGCCGCGATCGTCTGTGACGACGGTCTTGATATAGCGGACGGGAAGGTCACGCGTCTCAGCGATCACCCAGACGCCGGCTTCGGGGCCTTTCGCCCCGTTGACCACACCGCCGATGTCGTCGTTGTCGATCGCGACATCGTTGGCCGGCTGCTGCGCCTGGGATGAAGAGACCGGAAGAATCGAATAAAGACCGACGCTGATGCCGAGACCGATGATGAGACGGACGAGTCGGCTCGTGCGCATGGATACTGCTCCTCTGATGAAGTAACGAGGAGCGGATGGTAGCACCCAAAACTCCCAACTCCCAAGACGCCAACTCCCAAAGCTCAACTCCCAATTCCCAACCCTCCAACTCCCATGGAGGTCGGTGCTATTTGGGAGTTGGGAGTTGGGAGTCCGCTTCGTTAGAAGCGGAAGATGGCTCCGACGGTTCCGCGCGAGAAGCTGAAGTTGCCGCGGTCGAAGCTGATCCCCACGACGTTGTTTGAGTCGTCGGCGTTGACGTTGCGGAAGTAGCGATAGTCGGCTCTCACGCCGAAGTGCGTGGTCGCGAATCCGTCGACTCCGAAGCCGACGCTGTATCCGAGGTCGTTGTCCTTGATCGCATCGATGCCACTGACGGTGAGATCGCGTCTGATCAATCCGAAGCCCGCCGTGCCATACGGACGGAAGCCGGGACCGCTTTCGCCTCCGACCGGCACGCCGATGATGAGCGACGGCACGAGAGTGAAGACATAGTTGTTGCCCAGGCTGGCATTGCTTCCGTAGAAGTGACGGGCGTACGCCAGGTCTACTTCCGCGCCGAAGATGCCCTTGATGGTTCCGCCAATGGCGCCGCCCCACGTCAGGCGGTTGCCGTCGTTGAGCGCCGCGCTCAGCGAACGTCCGGCATCACCGGAGAAGTTCGAGCCAACGAAGATGTTCGCGTGCCCCTGGGCACGAGCGGCCGGCGCAGCGAGCAGCACGAGCGATGCGGATACCGTAAGCAGTGCGAATGAGTCTCATCGATTCCTCCAATAGGGTACTCGGGAACGGTCCAGGTTTCCCCGGGACTCCGTGGTATTACTGGGCAAGCTTCGGACCACTCGCGAATGCGAGGAATTTGCATCGAGAACCATCGCTTCACGGGTACGGCTCTGGTAGCGTGAGCGAGGCACAAAGCCCTGCGGTGCTGTAACTCTTACAGGTGGAATGGATGACTTCAGTTGATCTGGAACAACTCGCACGACGCGCGATGATCGAGCGCGGGCTCGAACCCGATTTCCCGGCGGATGCGATCAGGCAAGCCAGGCAACTCAAAGAACCAGGCCGTCGACGGAGTCACCGACCAACGTCACCTGTCCTGGTGTTCGATCGACAACGACGATTCGCGCGATCTCGATCAGTTGACGGTGGCCGAGGCCACTCCCGATGGCAGCGCGAGAGTGTTCATTGCGATCGCGGACGTCGATGTGCTCGTCGGCAAGAATTCACCGCTCGACGATCACGCTCAGCAGAACACGACATCGGTCTACACGCCCGCGCGAATCTTCCCGATGCTGCCGGAGCGGCTGTCCACCGACTTGACCTCGCTGAATCCGGACGAGGACCGCATTGCGATCGTCATCTCGTTCGTCGTGGATCGCGACGGAGCCGTGACGTCGGGCAAGGTCGGGCGCGCGGCTGTTCGCAACCGTGCCAAGCTTGCCTACAACAGCGTGGCCGCGTGGCTCGATTCTGGCGGTGGCATGCCGAAGGAGATGGCCGAGGCCGATGGCATCGCGGACCAGGTTCGCCTGCAGGACGAGATCGCGAGCCGATTGCGCGCGCGCAGGCACGAGGCCGGAGCGCTCGACCTCGAGAGCACCGAGGCGCGCGCTGTCGTGACGGACGGTCGCGTGTCTGACCTCCACCGCGACGAAAAGAATCGCGCGAAGGCGCTGATCGAGGATTTCATGATCGCGGCCAACGGCGCCACCGCTCGTTACCTGGAAGACAAGGGACTGCCGTCGATACGCCGGGTCGTGCGTACGCCGAAGCGCTGGGACCGCTTGCAGGTCCTCGCGAAGGAGGTGGGTGACCATCTTCCGGCGGCGCCCGATCCCGAAGGCGCTCAGCGACTTCCTGTCCCGTCGTCGCCAGGCCGATCCACTGCGGTTCCCGGATCTATCGCTGTCAGTCGTCAAGCTTCTGGGTCGCGGCGAGTACGTCCTGACGCGTGCCGGAGACGATGAAGGGCATTTCGGTTTGGCGGTGACAGATTATGTGCATTCCACGGCGCCCAATCGTCGCTATCCCGACCTCATCACGCAGCGTCTGCTGAAGGCAGCAATGAATGGCGGGGCGTCACCCTATACGACTGGTGAGCTCGCGACGCTGGCCACGCACTGCACGAAGCAGGAGGACGCGGCAGAGAAAGTCGAGCGGCAGATGCGCAAGTCCGCGGCGGCGCTGCTGCTGTCATCGCGCATCGGCGACCGTTTCGATGCCATTGTCACCGGCGCGTCGGAGAAGGGCACGTGGGTGCGAACGTTCGACCCGCCGGCGGAAGGCCGCGTGGTGCGCGGGTTCGACGGAATGGATGTCGGTGCGCGCGTACGGGTGCGGCTGGTGCAGACCGACGTCGCGCGCGGCTTCATCGATTTCGTCAGAGCGTGAATTTCCCGCGGGTGAGTGTTCGTACAAGCGGCTCATTGCTCGCACACACCAGTACACTAGGGCCACGCAATTCGATTCCGCCGGGGTGGCGAAACTGGCAGACGCACAGGACTTAAAATCCTGGGCCTCGAAAGGGGCGTGCGGGTTCGATTCCCGCCCCCGGCACCAAAGTCTTAGGAAATCGCACGATCTTGCTGATGACCTCCGCCGCCAAGCGTCCGCCGTTTTCGCTGGACTGATCCCGTTTTGAGCCCTGTCTGCACAGGGCTGCCGTGATCACGTGGGACGAAAGTTCAGAAAAGCGGTGAGCGCATGACGCTCCTCTCGCTGTGGCGCCTCGGAACGTCAGCCATTCGCAAGAACGATGGCTCATGCGCATGAGCTCTTGCAGGATGCCGAGCGTCCACTTCATGGCGCACGACCTTCCGGTAACATGCGGCAACGGGTCTGGAACGGGGTGCGATTGGCGCTGACACACCGCTCCACGGGCGAAACGACTTCGATTGGTTGGTAAAAGCAGCGATGAACGAATTCGTCATCGAAGCTGGCAGGATGGGCCGCCAGTACTGGCAAGATCTTTGGCGGTACCGCGAGCTGTTTTACTTTCTTGCGTGGCGAGATTTCCTCGTACGCTACAAGCAGACACTCGTGGGTGTTGCGTGGTCGTTGATCCGTCCGCTGCTCACGATGCTCATTCTCACGCTTGTCTTCGGCAAGATCGGCAGACTGCCAACCGCCGGTGTGCCCTATCCACTCCTGGTGTTTTGCGGGATTTTGCCGTGGCAGTTTTTCTCCACGGCTCTCTCTGAAAGTGGCAATAGCCTGGTCAGCAATGGCAACCTTGTGAGCAAGGTCTATTTCCCGCGATTGATCGTTCCCGCCAGCAGTGTTTTGACGAGCTTCGTGGACTTCCTCATCTCAGCGATCTTTCTGGCGTTGTTGATGATTTGGTACAGATTCCCGCCTCCGCCCAATGTTGTCTTTCTCCCATTGTTCGTTGCTTTCGCGTTCGCAGCGTCATTTGGCGCGGGTCTCTGGGTTGCCTCATTGATGGTCAAGTATCGGGATTTCCGGTTCATCGTCCCGTTCATCGTGCAGTTTGGTTTGTACCTTTCCCCGGTGGGATTTGTGAGTGCCGTCTTTCCAGAACGATGGCGGCTGCTCTATTCGCTGAATCCGATGGTCGGAGTCATCGACGGCTTCCGTTGGTGCCTCCTTGGAGGGGACCACACTCTGTATTGGCCCGGTCTGTTTGTGTCCGTTGCCGTCGCCCTGCTCCTCATCGTTGGCGGCTTCGTCCATTTCCGGGCGACCGAACGTGTCCTGGCTGACGTCATTTGAAACTTGCACCGATGTCTTCGCCAATTATCACCGTCGAAAACCTCTCGAAACGATACGTGATCGGTCATAAGGACGCCTCGACCGACGGGTTACGACACGTTCTCGACGGAGCTATTCGAAATCCAGTCAGGTGGCTGACGGACATAAGGCGAAGAGCGAAAGAAGCACGCGAAGAGTTCTGGGCGTTGAAAGACGTGTCGTTCGAGATCGAACAAGGTGAAGTGGTTGGCATCATTGGCAGGAATGGCGCCGGGAAGAGCACGCTGCTGAAGATCCTGAGCCGTATAACCGAGCCCACCTCAGGACGCATTCGCGGCAAAGGTCGAATCGCGAGCCTGCTGGAGGTCGGAACGGGTTTTCACCAGGAGTTGACCGGCCGGGAAAACATTTTCTTGAACGGCGCCATTCTGGGCATGACGAGGGCGGAGATCAAAAGCAAATTCGACGAGATCGTCGCCTTCTCCGAAATCGAGAGATTCATCGATACACCGGTGAAACGTTACTCGAGCGGGATGTACGTCCGCCTCGCATTTGCGGTCGCGGCTCATCTCGAACCGGAAATTCTGGTCATCGACGAGGTCCTGGCCGTAGGGGATGCAGCATTCCAGCGCAAGTGCATGGGCCGGATGGAGGAAGTCGCCAGGCATGGACGAACCGTGCTCTTCGTGAGCCATAACATGGCCGCGATTGGGCGTTTGTGCTCGAAGGGACTCGTTTTGCAGCAAGGGCGATTACGCCATTTGGGGTCCACCACTTCGGCGATTGCGTTCTACCACTCGACACTGCAGCACAACGGCAATCGCTTGGGTGAGGATGCTGGTCAAGTCCTCTACTCTCGCGAGCCGAGCTCAGTCGAGTCGCAATTCGCGATTACCCGGATCGAGCTGCTGGACGGCCAAAAGAAACCGGCGGGTGCGTTTCACACGATGGATCCCGCGACATTCAGAATTCACTACACGGCACCGCGCCAGGTCTCGCGAGCCGCTGTCGTCTTCAGTCTGAGTTCGGTCGATGGAAGCAGGTTGCTGCTCCTTTCAACACAACCCGATGGACCGATGGAGCTAAACTTTTCTTGCGGGCCTGGCGTAGTCGATTTGAGTTTTCCGGAAATGCCGTTGGCCGCTGGCGTGTTCACCATCGGAGCAGGATTGGCGATCCCGAACGTCGAGTGGCTGTGCTGGACGCCTGAGCTCTGTCAGCTCAACGTGCTGCCGAGAGATGTCTACGCGAGTGGCCTCGCACCGTCGAGTTCACGCTGTTTGCTTGCAGCTGACGCACAAATGGGAGCTGCCCGATTGATTCCAACGCTCCTTGAAGCGAGTCGCGAAGACGACTGCTAGGTGACCGAGTCGTCGGCATGATGGACTACTATCGCCATCCGGACTGGAGGGTTAGCTGGGGTGGTGCGCTGAATGGACAGAGCCATCGGCAACGAATGGTTGAGGCATTCATACGCGATCTGCCTTTGCATGCGATTGTAGAAACCGGAACCTACCGAGGGACGACCACGGCGTACCTGGCAACCGTTAGCTCTCTGCCGATCTACACGGTTGAGGTCGACCGACGTAAACAGGGTTTTTCGTTCGCGATGTTGCGACGCTACAACAACGTCCGCAGGTACGGCGGCGACAGCCGGCAGTTTCTTCGAAGACTCGCAGCAACGCCGGACCTTGCCGACAAGACGATCCTCTTTTATCTGGATGCGCATGGGAATGGGGAGCTTCCCCTCGCCGAGGAGATCGACATCATCTTTCATCATTGGCGTAAGGCCGTGGTCCTGATTGACGACTTCCAGGTGCCGGATGATGACGGTTACGGATACGACAATTACGGCCCCGGAAAAGCCTTGAACCGCGATTACATAGAACCCGCCATTCGAGCATTCGGCCTTCGAACGTTTTTCCCATCGGTGAACTCGAAAAGCGAAACAGGATGGAAGCGAGGCAGCGTCACGTTGGCCGCTGACCCCGATCTAATTCAGGACCTTGCGTACGATACGAGAGATTCGGGAATGGGAGGCTCGAGAGCGCTCGATTGGGCAGTCTTGCTGCTGACCAGCTGAATTCGTCCTGGCGCTCGGTTGAGACGGCTGATTGCGTCGGACCTCGCGAATAGAGCGTTTCTCCTGCGTGTCACACCTGCCCGTTCGGACCACTTAACCGTGTCCAGAATCAAAACGATTCTGCGGCGAACGAGTTCATGGCTTCGTCGGGATACGAACGGATTCCTCAGAAAAGTCTCTGGCGTCATTCATGTCGGCGCAAACACCGGACAAGAAAGAAACCTGTATCAACAGCACGGCTTACGTGTGGTCTGGGTAGAACCAATTCCTGAGGTATTCGAGGTTCTGAAAGCAAATATCGAATCCCACCCATTGCAATCTGCCATTCAATCCCTCGTGACCGACAAAGACGATGAGGAATACGAGTTTTACGTGTCGAACTACGACGGTCTGTCTTCTTCGATCCTGCAGCTGAAATTGCACAAGGATATCTGGCCGGGCGTGCGGTTCACGAGGACGCTGGTCTTGCGAAGCATGACACTGCCGTCACTTTTGCAGCGAGAACGCATCAATGTGAATGATTACGACGCTCTCATTATGGATACGCAAGGATCGGAACTACGAATACTGAGAGGGGCCGCGCCGATCTTGCGACATCTGAGATTCGTCAAAACCGAGGTTCCCGACTTCGAATCGTACGAGGGCTGTTGCCAGTTGCAGGATGTCGAGCGATTTCTCCACCAGTATGGTTTTCAGGAATTTGCGCGTGAACCGTTTGCGCGACGACAAGGGGGAGGAACGTACTATGACGTGACCTACGAAAGGGTAAGGTAACCACCGCTTCGCGAGACGAAGCGTCGAATGGCTACGGCTGATTGGGACCAACTGATGGTGCAGGCCACGGCATTCCTTGTGTAACAAGGAGAGGGTAAACGAAGAGGGCCGGTTGCCTAAGAACTTTGGATACGCTTGGCGCGTTCGTTGGAGCGGCGCACGAATCGACGACGTAGTAGGAGCGCGAGGGCACCGCCGAGCATGAGGAGCGATGTCGCTGGTTCAGGCACGGCCGTAGTCGCTGATCGCGACGTTGTCAACGATGAGTGGGCTTAAATCCTGACTGGTGGTGAAAACGTCCAGGTTCAACCCAGACAAGAGCGGGGTCTTAGGCCTCGCATGACGATAGGAACGATTAGGGTGGTTTCGGAAGATCCGTTATGCGATCGCGCCCGCCCTCCCCTTCGGCACAGCGATTGCGCCCGCCCTCCCCTTCGGCACAGCGCAGATTGCCCCCGTAACCCGGCGCAGATTGCCCGTGACAGCGCAGATCGCCCCGGGACAGGCGCGGATCATCGCGCCGGACGCACGCGCCTGTCAAACGAGGCTGTGGAGCAGCTGGCCGCGGACACACGTCTCCTCACCTCGCTGTCGCGAGCGTGTGCCGTCTCGCAGGTCATGATGCCTCACGGGTTCAGGGGCGCGGCCCCGTCGTCCTCGGCAACCAGGGATCCGATGACGCCGAGTGGGAGCGGTGGAGGCCGCGCGGGGCGGGTGGCAGGCAACTCGGTCGGCAGGCCGAGATGACTCAAGATGCATCGAATCACCGGCGGGCTTTCGATGAGTGCGGTTGTAGCTCAAGACGATTCCCGCAGCGGGGACACACCAGGACGTCGAACCCGAATCTCCGCTGCATCAACTCGGCCCAGAGCCAATTCGTACGCCGCCGAACGGCCGCTGCGCGAGGCTCAGGGAGCGTCAGGGCCGCGAGCCGTTCCAACAGCTCCAGCGGATCAAAGACGAGGTGCGTCGTGCCATCCGCCCATTGGTGCCACACACTCCAGGACCACCTGGCCCGCCGCCGTCAGGCGAATCCGATCCTGCGCGACCGGTGGACGCAGCGCGTAGCGGCACAGGCGTTCCAGCCGGGCCCGATCCCGGGGCGGCACCTAAGACCGCCCGGCGTGCAGATTGAACCCGTTCCGCTGGGCGTGACACGGCTCGAGTCGCGACGGCGCGAGCGCGAGCAGCTCCGCGGAGCCGCCACTGCCGGTCCCCCCCGCGCCGGCCCGCTCACCCAGCGCCCGCCGTCCCTGGACGGAGGCTTCCGCAATGCCGGCCAACGCGGGGGCCTCCTCCCGCCACGGGTCAGCGGCTCCCCCCTCCCCGACATCATCCAGGACGCCCCGCCGGGTCAACAAACGCTTGATGCGCCGCTCGATGGTGCCGAGCACCCGTTCCATCTCCTCGTTGGCCGGCGGAACCGCCTCGTGAAAGCGCAGCGTCCCGCGCTCGTCCTCGACATACACACCATCGAGCACGAGCGCATGGACGTGCACGTTGAGGTTCAACGCTGCGCCAAAGCGCTGGATGATCGCCACCGCCCCCGCCGCGCCCGCCGCGTGCGCGCCGTGCGGCGCGCGCGGCGCCGCAGGAAGCCGAGCACCGCCCGCACGAAGGCGCCCGTCGACCGCTCGGCACAGCGCGTGATCCCACGCCAGCATGTACCGCATGCGATACGGCAGACTCAAGCACCCACTGACGGACTGGCACGTCGGGGAACACATGATCGACCAAGTGGGCCGCGCGCTCGGCCATGCGCCGGCCGCCGCAACTCGGACACACGGCCCGGCGCTTACAGGAAAACGGGACCAGCCGATCCAGGCCGGCACGCCGAAGCAATGAAACCGCGCGAACCCACCGGCCAGGACCCCGCAGCGCAGGAAGCCACGGAACTCCTCCTCGATGAACCGCGGCAGGCCGTCACGCTCATAGACGCGCGGCAGACTCCACGCGGAACGTCTCGAAATGATCGCGCACCACCTGGTAGAGCACGCCCTGTGCAGGAGCTTTCGGCGCATACGCAGACGAGGGATGACGAGCCACATGCCCGTCGTCGCGAAGCGCGCGCCACCGCAGGTGAACGGCGATTCGCGCGGCAATTCGCACCATCCGCAGGCCGACGGCCGATATCCGTGCGGTTTCCGCGTACTGCGATTCGGCGCCGACATCGCAACATCTGCCACGGCAGTGCGGCAGGCGCACCGGTGTCATCGCAGTCCCTCTATCGCCTTGCCACTATCGACGAGGCTTCGCGCCGGCCGCGTCAGGAGAGGGCGGGTGGTACGACAAAAGGGCCGTCCGACCCGCGCTCGCTTTTGAGCTACGGCGGAACCGCCATAGCCTCGGCGACGGCGGAAAGGACCGGCCCTATGTTGGGCCGCCGGAAGACGGCCCTTACGATCCCATTGCGTTACTCGACGTCGCCGGCTGGCGGACGACCGAGCATCGGCTCGTCGGTGTCGAACGTGTACCCGACCTCGCGGTCGAGATCGAGATCGTCCTCGGCCGGCTGCGGCGCCGGCGGCGGCCAATGGGCGACACAATCTCGGACGGACCCGAGCGAGTGAGGCGTCAGCGCCATGCGCAGACAGATTCTAACAATCTGCTCCTTCAGCGTGGCTTGTCAGTCGAGTAGCACGGTGAAGGAAGGGGCGTGCCCTCTGAGACTCGTCGCAGAGCTGAGCGGCATCCTCGGCCCGCGTACCCCCGAGGATGCCTCGGATCACCTCGACGTTCCCTTCGTGGCACGCGAACTCGTGGACGTTGTCCTTGGCTGCGCGCAGGCGCACGACGGCTGTCCATGGCTTCACCCACGTCGTCGGATCATCGATCGTCACCTGGTAGTCGATCGCGTCGGGGCCCGTGCGCGTGAAACGCTCGGTGAGATGCAAGGATCTGCCGCGCCCATGAAGTAGCTCTTCGTTGCGAAGTTTGATTTGTCGACGATGAGCGTGTCGCCTTGCCAATGGCCGCGAGAGTCGCCGTTCCACTGTCGGATGTTGTGTGACAGATGGGCACGCCCATCCAGCGGGATCACGCGCGCCTCGTGGTTCACCTCGCTGAGGAGCACGACATAGCCAGGTCCCTGGAAGATCTGATAGTGGCTGGTGTAGTCGATGTTGCCGGCGATCTTCGGCACGCCCCAGGTGATGCACCGCAGCAGGTTGCTCAAATCCGTCGCATGTGCCGGCGGCGGATGCTGAACGCGGCGCGGCGCCTGGCCGAACTGCCATGGAGTGGTCTGCCCGGCCGCCTGGTTCTTGGCGACACGGCGCTGCCCTTCCGGCGTGAGTGCCGGCAGCCGGCCGTCGGGCGGGTCGACGATCAACGATGTCCGGTTGTCGAACTCGCTCGGCACCATGTTGAGCGCGCTGCCCGTCGCGTTCGGGTTGTCCACGACCGCGTCGGCATCCGCTAGCAGCGCGAGAAACAGACCGTCTCCGGGAATGAAGTCGCTGGCCGGGTTATTGAGAAGGCGACTTGCCCGCGTCTCGAGCTGCGCGACCTCCTGGTCGGTCAGAGTCTGGCGGCCTTGCAGCGAGCGAGGCCGCTCCAGCGGTGTGACGCTGGTGTCCGACCACACGCCCTGCAGATCGGGTTGGCGTTCCGCTGTGCGGGCGGCGTCCACGCGCGCGCCTCGCCATTCGGCGCTTCTGCTCGTGCCGTCTGGGCCGACGCCGGCGCGGCCATGACGACGATCGCCGCCGCCGCGATCCGTCCGGCGAGCCTTGACGGACCAGGCAGTCGGATCATCGCCGCGGCGCTACTGATCGGGTGGACCGTCGATGTTGTTCTGGACCGGGCGACGCTTGCGGACGACCCCTTTCTTGAGGTCCTCTTCGAGCGCGCGATCCTCGGTGCGTTCGGCGCTCATGATGTACTTGATGGCGCCGTTGCCCTCGTGGCATTCGTAGGGCAGCGGCTGGAACCCGGGCGGCGAGATCAGCGGGATGGCCACCGTCCACGGCTTCGTGTACATCTTCGGGTCATCGATCGTCACGTCGTACAACACCACACCGTCCGCGATCGGCGTGAAGTGCTCCACCAGGCGCAGAGCCTCGCTGTGGCGAAGGCCGTTGCCGTTCCCTCCCTGGACGCCGGTGCGATCGGTGAAGTTCGTGGTTTCCACGACCAGCGTCTCGCCGTCCCATCGTCCACGCGAATCGCCGAATACTGGCGGATGCCTGAGCCAATGCGCGCGCGGCTATCGAGGGGCACGACGCGCGTGTCGTGGATCATCTCGTAGCTGATCACGAACTGATCCGGCGTCTGCAGAATCCAGTTGCCGTTGCCATAGGGCACGGGCATCACCGAGCCGACGATACCTCGGGTGATGCAGCGGTCGTAGAGCGTGAAGTCCTCGAACGTGTTGAACGGACCCTCGCCGAAACTCCCGCGATCGCGTGAGGCGCGCCGCGCTTCACCGTACGGGGTAATTGCGGGGATGCGTCCGTTGGCCGGGCTGACGATCTGCGAGGTCATGCGGAACGTCACCTGTCCGCGCCATGCGCGATCGCGCCCGCCGGTGTTTGCACCAGATGCCTTGAACGCGGCCTGGCGGGTCTGCTCTTCACGCGCCGCGCGTTCCTGTACTCGTCCTCGGTGAGAAACATCCGCGCACCTTGAGCGACCGGTCGCTCCCGAGGCACGCCGTGAACGCCGTCGCTCGTCCAGGCGCCGGTCAGATCTGGATGACCCCACGCCGTTCGCGGGGCGCGCCAGCCGCTCTTGACGCCAAGGTGGCCTTGAATGATGCGGGCCAGCGCACGGTGCCGTTCGATGCTCCAGCCGTCCGACACCGCCAGTTCCATCTCGGCTGCTCGCGGCCCTTGCGCGACAACCGGTGTCGATGCGTCGCCGAGCAGCGCGGCAGCGATCGGCACGCCGATCGAGACGAGAAGACGAAGTGTCATCGCTCCTCCTTTGGCGTATCCGATTGTCGCTCTACTTGGCCATCTTCTCCAATACAGCAGCCGGCTCATGATTCCATGCCCTCCAACCAGTTGCAAGAGCCTTGGGCGCCGAAGCTTCCGCGGAGGCGGCTGGTAAACGCGATCGGCCCGCGCGATCTATATGATCCGCAGGCGTTCGGGGCCTTCGCGGCGCTGGCGAGCGTGCCTATCTCGGCCGTCTTCATGTCGAGAACCGGCGTGATGTTCCGCGAGATTGGCGCGCAGCCGCCATCAATGTTCGCCGTTCGCGACGCCATGATTTTTGCGCTGGGCATCGCGGTGACGCGAACACTGATGGCGGGCTGACCGCCCTAGAACGTCGTCCGGCTCTCCAGAGTTCTTCTCGATCACCGGCGCGCGTCGCGCATGATCGGCCGCATCTTCTTCTGCGACGCCAGCGCCAGCTGGTCGTCGACGTGCTTCGATCCGACGCGCGACCAGTTGCCGTAGCCGAGCAGCGCCTCGCCGATCGGCGGGCCGTTCTTCTGGAATTCGAGCACCGCGTAGAACGTGTCGCCGCCGACGATCTCCGCCTTGCCGTTCACGAACGGGCCGGTGTTGACGGTGCGGATGGCGCCGAGCGTGCCGGGCAGGCCGTTGCCAGGCAGATCGAGCAGGCCGCGGCGCAGGCGAATCACATCGCCCCAAATCACGTGCATCGTGTCGTATTCGT
Source organism: uncultured Acidobacteriota bacterium (assembly GCA_963757735.1). GTDB lineage: Bacteria > Acidobacteriota > Vicinamibacteria > Vicinamibacterales > UBA2999 > Gp6-AA40. The sequence continues at coordinate 2,060 of CAVWST010000041.1, read as the reverse complement.
CTTCGAGTCGGCGCGCTTCGCGCTCGAGCAGTGCGGCGGCCTTCGCGGGATCGGCAAAGCCGCGCGGCGTCGTCAGCGGCTGCCGCGGATCCGGCGGCACCGCGTAGCCGCCGATGTTCTGGAAGCCGTTGCCGGCGGCCTGGATGAAGCGCAGGAACAGGAACGCGCCGTCGCTGGTCGTTGTCGCCGTGGCGATCCCACTTGGCGAGGATCTCGGCGGCTTCCTTCGCCTTGGCCCCGCCGTGCTGCCGCGCGGCGGCGACGAGATCGTCGACGAAGTGATCGGCGATCTCGCTGCGCGTCGACAGCTTCATCTCCTTCAGTCTGCTCGAGCGTGATCTTGCCGGACTCGGATAGCAGCCGGATGCCGCGCTGCGAGCGCTGCGTGTGGCTCGGCGGCGGCGCGATGTAGGGCGCGTACTTCGCCGTGTCGATCAGCATCGGGATACGTCGACGTCCACGGCGAATCGTTGCTGTTCTGCACCCAGCCGCTCGGCGGATCGATCGCCTGCGGCAGCTGATCGAACGGCACGATCTGATCGCCGGCGATCAGCTCCGACCGATCGCCCGGAATCACGCCGTTCCAGTACGCGTGATCGCCATGCGTCCGCACCGGCGGCGCGGCGTTGTAGACGTACATGATGTGGCCGTCGCGATCGGCGTACATGGTGTGGAAGATCGGCAGCTGCTGCATGCGCATCGCGTCGCGCCACTCGTCGAAGTTCTTGCGCCAGCCCCATGCGCCAGAACTGCTCGAACATCTTCGGCCGATCGGCGGGCACGACGCGCAGCGCAACGGTGACGCCGCGGCGATCCGAGAACACCGGCCCGTGCACCGAGCGGCGGATGGTGTGCGGCACGTCGCGCAGCGAGCCGTCGGGCTGCCGCACCTTGATGACCTGCTGCTCGATCTCGAACGGGCGCGTCTTGCCGTCGAGCACGTAGCCGTCGCCCGACAGCGTGAGGCGATAGACATCGGCGCCGGTCGGGCCATTCGTCGTCTGCGTCCACGCGACGAATTCGGTGAAGCACTGGCGCAGCACCGGGAAGCCGACCCACACCGCGCCGTACGACGTCACGCCTGGCGCCGTGAGCTGCACTTCGAAATACGTGTCCATGTCGGACCATGGCAGGTGCGAGTTGCTCATCAGCATCGCGTTGCCGGACGCGCTCTTCGACGGCCCGATCGCCCAGCCGTTCGAGCCGTGCGTCTCGATCACTTCCTGCCGCGCCTTGCGATACACGTTCTGCTCGCTGGTCAGCCAGTCGTAATGAATGATGCGCAGGCCGTGCGCGTACACGTCTTCGGCGGTCAGCGGCAGCACGCGCTTCGCGGCGGCGCTCAGCGTGCTGCGGATTCTTCGCCGCCCACGCGTTGAGCCCGTCGGCAAACGCGCGGATCAACGCGCCGAACTCCGGCGCTCTGCTGCGCCTCCCACTGTTTCGCCTTCTGCGGAATGCCGGTGGTGCGCACCCAGCGATCGCTCGCGAGGTATGCGTCGCCGTAGAACTCCGCGCCGCGGCCGCGCGCCTGCGCGTAGAGACGCACCAGCAGCTCCGCGTGGCCTTCCATCTGCGCGTAGCCGTAGGCGTAGAACAGGCTCGGATGATCGGGCGCGAAGATGTGCGGGATGCCGTAGGTGTCCCAGAGAATCTCGGTCCCTTTCTCGGGAGACCGCCGCCGTGCGGGGCCCGACGCCGGCGGCGACAACGACGAACGAGACGACGAGAGCGAACGGGCGCGGACGGAAAGCCGGCGGGCGAACTGAGCCATGGCGTCCCCCAGGAATGTGGTGCCCCTGTATACCGCCGCTCGGCGCGATCGGCAAGCGTAGAATCTGGGGTATGGAACTCGCAGTCCCCGTCCTACCCGCCGACGACATCAGCGCCGCCAGACGATAGGAACGATTTAGGAACGATTAGGGTGATTTTCGGAAGATCTGTTATGCGATCGCGCCCGCCCTCCCCGTCGGCACAGCGATCGGCCTGAGACTTCGATTCGAACATCACATGCCATGTGGGACAGCAGGCGACAACGCCGGCACTGGAAGTCGAAGATT
>CAVWST010000040.1:0-18024 GCA_963757735.1 uncultured Acidobacteriota bacterium | reverse complement strand
CTTGACACATTAGTGGGCGAGGAGGGCACGAGGTGCCTGCTGTTATGAATAGGTCTCTATCGCTCGTCAGTGTTGTCGTCGCCGCGCTACTCGCCACGGGTTGCGCCGGCTCCGCCTCCACCCCCACTGCTCCGTCATCACTTCCCGGCGCGCCGACGTCCCCAGTCGACCAGCCACCACGCTCGGGCCCTCCGGCGCCTACAGTCGACCAGCTGGCCGGCACATGGAATCTCCAGTCACTTCAGCCGGCAGGAGATGTCGACCAGACCACACCGGCGGGCGCGAGTTACACGCTTACTTTCGCCGACGGTCGTCTGTCGACGCGAGCGGATTGCAACGTGTGCGGCGGCCCATTCGTTTTGTCCGGACAGACGCTGACAGCGGGACCCACTCTGGCGTGCACGCGGGCGGCGTGCCCCACCATGGCGTTCGAATCCACCTACACGCGTCTGCTCGGTGGCGATAGCACCGTGACGCTGTCGGACGGGGCACTCGTGCTGTCGTCGGCGCGAGGAGTGTTGCACTTTGCGCGATAGCCAGCCAATCTCGCTTAAAGATCGCACCGCAGACAGCCTTCGCCTGTCGGTGACTTCACTGTCGGATGCTAGTATGCGCAGGTTCGGGGAGGCCGGGATGACGAGCGGGGCGGACGTGGGAACGGACGTTCTGGTGAAGGCCGAAGTTGCGTTGCGGCTCGAGCGTCAGCTCGACGCCGCGCAGCAAATCACCCACATCGGTAGCTGGGAATGGGACCTGACGACCGGCGCGGTGACTTGGTCCGACGAGTTGTACCGTATCTACGGGCTGGCGCCGCGATCGTGCGCGATCACACTGGAGGAGTTCCTCGCGCGTGTTCACCCTGACGATCGCGAGCGCGTGCAGCGCCTGGTGGCCGCCGCCGTGGAGCGTGGCGGTCCGTTCGGCCATAGCGAACGTATCGTCCGGCCGGATGGTTCGGTGCGCAAGCTCGACACCGTCGGAGAGGTGCTGGTCGACGCCCACGGTCGTCCGGTCTTACTGATCGGCACGTGTCGCGACATCACGGACGATCCACGTGAGTTCGCGCGGCGTGTGCAGGCGGGCGAACAGCGGGCATTAGAGATGCTCGCGACCGGCGCGCCCTTGCCCGACGTCCTCGCCGAACTGGTGCGGCTCGTCGAGGAGATGGCGCCCGAGGCCATCGCCTCGATTCTTCTGATGGACGACACCGGGACCCGTATTCAACATGGCACCGCGCCGTCGTTGCCGGACGCGTACAACCAGGCCATCCACGGCTGCGTCATCGGTTCTCAGGCCGGCTCGTGCGGCACCGCGGCGTTCCGCCGCAAACCGGTGTTCGTCACCGACATCGAGATAGATCCGCTGTGGGAACCGTATCGCGATCTGGCGCGCTCCTGCGGGCTGCGCGCCTGCTGGTCATTTCCGATCATGGCCACCGACGGCCACGTCCTGGGCACCGCGGCGGTGTACTACCGGCAGCCGCGGACGGCCGACCCGACGGTGGTCGAGCTCCTCTCGCGCGTGGCCCATGTGGCCGCCCTCGCCATCGAGCGCCGCAAGATCGACGAACGGGCGCTGGCGCTGTCCGAAAGGACTGAGATGATCCGTGAGGACGAGCGCACGCACATCGCGCGTGAGCTCCACGACCAGCTGGGCCAGTCGCTCGCGGTGCTGAAGTTGGAGATCTCCTGGCTGGCCCAGCGGCTGGCCAGTGACTCAGCGATGATCCGTAAGCTCGAGGATATGAATCAGACCGCAGACGGCATCATCGAGTCGGTCGCGCGCATCTCGACCGGGCTGCGCCCCGCCGTTCTCGACATCCTCGGACTGGAAGCGGCGATCAGTTGGCAGAGCCAGGAGTTCGCGCAGCAGACCGGGATCACCTGCGAGTTGCGCGCCCGGCTCGATAATCTGAAGCTGGACACCAGCCTGGCGACCGCCGTGTTCCGCATCTTTCAGGAGGCGCTCACCAACGTCATCCGCCATTCCAAAGCCTCGCGGGTCACCGTCGACCTCGGATTCGAGGGCTCCGTGGTTGTGCTCGAAGTGGCCGACGATGGGGTCGGCCTGCCCCCGTCCAGATCCCGGGGCCACTCGTTGGGGTTGCTTGGCATGGGCGAGCGCGCCCGCCGGCTAGGCGGCGAGTGCGTGGTCAGCCAGCGGGAGCCGACGGGCACGTTGGTGTCGCTGCGGGTTCCGTTGCGTCAGGATCAAGGTTCACAAATCACTTCACCGCACGTTGTCGGGTGAGTGCGCTTCCCACCATTCCTGCGCCCGCTTCATTGTCCACGCCTCTTCACACCGTACACCCGTCAGCTCAGACTCGAGCTCGAGTGCTGAGTGCGGTCGATTTGCCGGATCTTTCTCGAGGCACTTCATCAGAATTGCTTCCAGCTGTTTCGGTATCGGAAGCTCCGACCTCTGTGAGGGAGGCAGCGGTCTCGTCTGGGCGTGATGCAGGAGCATTTGCGCCGGGGTGCTCGCCTCAAACAGCGTCTGCGCCGTGAGCACCCAGCACGCCGTACAGGCCAATGAGTAAAGATCCGCCCGCCCGTCGATGAGGCTGTCGGCCAGCACGATCTCCGGGGCCATGAACGCAGGCGTACCCTGTGCCATGCCCGGATTCGTCAGGCTCGTCGCATCGTCCACGGACTGCTCCTTCACGACGCCGAAATCGAGCACTTTGAGATGGTCGTATTCAGTGCCGAGCCGCGTCACGAACAGGTTTGCCGGCTTGATATCGCGATGCACGAGCCCGCGCTCATGCGCCTCAGCGAGCGACCGACACGCCTGCCGCAGGAACATGACGACACGTTCGGCCGGCTGCGGCCCGAACCGTGTCACGATGCGGTGAAGATCGAGTCCGTCGAGAAATTCCATCACGTAGTAGAAGCTGCCGCCGTCATTCACGCCGAAGTCGTACAGCTGCACGGTGTGCGGCGATCGCAGGCTCGCCGTCACCTGGGCTTCGCGCTGGAAGCGCCGCACGAGCTGCTCCCGTGCTGCGCCCGACGTGACGTCGTGACGAATGAGCTTCACAGCCGCAGGACGGGCGAGCAGCCGGTGCTTGGCCAGCCAGACTTCGCCCATCCCGCCTGAGCCGAGGAGCGAGACCAACCGATAGCTGCCGACCGCAAAGCCTTCGTCGAGCAGCTCCTCGTCAATCTCCAAGACGGTGCTCCTGGAAAGGAGCACCGCGCGCTCCAGCACGGTGCGCAGCTCGCGGATGTTTCCCGGCCACGCGTAGACTTCCAGCCGGCGCATGGAATCCGGCGAGACGCCATCGATGACCTTCCCGATCTGCCGTGCATGCCGACGCACGAAATAGTCGACGAGCGCTGGGATATCGTCCCGCCGATCGACGAGGCGAGGTACGTTGACGCGGTTGCTGGCAAGAAGGCGAGATGAGGGGCAGGAAGTCCCCGGCGACCGGCTCGCGCAGATCGCGCGTCGTCGAGGCGATCACCCGTACGTCCCCGAGTCGCGACTCACCAGCCGCTCTGGGGGGTTCGTCGCTCACCATCATCTCGTAGAGGGATCGCTGGAGCTCCGTCGACAGCTCGTGAACAGCGTCGAGGAACACCGTGCCACTCGAGGCGAGTTCGAGCTTGCTCGCCAGCAGGAACGTGTCAGGACGACGTGGCGCCGTCGCGTCGGCGGCGGCATGTCGATGCTGAGTCTGCAGCTCGGAGCAGCTGACGAAGATGAACGCCCCGGTGCGCCCCGACGTCCCATGCACCGCGTGTGCAACGGCTTCCTTTCCGGATCCGGGAGGACCGATCAGCAAAAGCGGATCGGTCGATATGGCCTGCCGTGCGATCGCATCTCGCAGCGCACGAACAGCGGTGCTGTCGCCGAGCAGCGGACCTTCGACGCGGCTGCGTGCTTCGCTGAGGAGTGCCTGCGCGACACGCAGCTCGCGTTCGAGCGCTGCCGTTCGCTCGGCGACCCGCGCTTCGAGCGACGCATTGGCTTCCTGCAGCGCCGCGGCCGTACGGCGTCGGTCCTCGTACAACCGCGCGTTGTGGATCGCGCTTGCAATCTGATTGGCGACAATCGACACGAGATCTCGCTCGTGATCGCCAAACGTCAACGGCACGGGACTCTCGATCGAGAACACCCCGATCAACTCGTCCCGGATGAGCAATGGAATGGCAATCTGGCTCTCCGCGTTGGCCAGACCGGGGACCGGCACGGTCTCTCCGACGTTGGCCTGGAGGCCGCTCTTCATCGTCTCGCGCCGTTGCGCCGCGGCATAGGCGCGCTGCTGCCCGAGGTTGTTGACGCGCAGCATCTTGCGCTTCTGGGCGACGACACCGATCACACCGGTGCCGATCTGCACTCGCCCGCCGGTGGCCTGATTCTCATAGCCCCGGCTTGCTACCACTTTCAGCGTCTGGCCGTCGGGCTCCAGCAGCAGGATGTTGGCGTGGTGGAACTCGAACAGATCGTCCATCGTCCGCAACGCGACGTCACAGATCTCGTCCAGGTCGAGGGTCGAATTGATGTCGGCGGAGACGCGCTGCAGGATCTGGAACTCGGCCGTCTTGCGGGCGAGTTCCGACGGGGCTTCATGCGCCTGTGGAGGCTTGGTCATCGGACGACGCACCGGTCCACGTGGGGTACGGCAGCTTCTCCACCGAGAGCACCCGATAAATGTCCGCTGCACGGAGCTTGAATATGCCGGACATGCCCGTCATCGAGGCGATCGCCTCGATTTGCATATCCATCGTGTCGAAGACGGGACCCTCTGTCTCGGACCGCTGGAACTCCAGCTGCAGCACCCAGCTGGCGTGCCCGCGAAGGTCCGCCAGACAGACGTACGCGCGCGGATTCTCGCGGACGTTCCGGATCGTCTTGCTGAAGAACTGGAATGAGAGCGCCGCGTGCGTCTCGTCCACGTAATAGACCTGCGAAATGACCGTGGTGTTCGGCGTCCCGTCGGCCGAGCAGGTCACCATGACAGCTGGAATACCGTTCTCGAGTACGGGACGGATTTCCGGGGGAAGGTGAGTCAGGCGCATCTCATCTCGCTCTCATTTCTCCATGGGAGGGATGAGGCGACTCCCCGCGCCGGGTCCGGGCGTCTGCAGGTAGATCTCGAGCACCTCGAACTCGACGGCGAGCGATGGCTTCGCGACGAATGCGTTCAAGGCCTCTTCGGGCGCGTGTGCCATGAGCGGCCGAAGGCTCCTCACAAAACGCCTGCGAATGCGATCGACGATCTCGACATCGTCGTGCAGCACGTCACGATCGCGGATGTACCGGCCCTTGAACTGATAGGTCTCGTGCGACGGGAACTCCTCCACCGTGACCGCCAGTTCCCCATTCTCCTGCAGCGACTCGATCAGCTTGGGCCTGAACTGCCTCGGGAATGAACGCCGTCATCGTGCGCTGGTCGGCCCCGACACTCCATCCGCACACGCGATGCCCATATGGCACGAGATCGCGATCACGTGTGCCTGCGAACGCGACGTTGGCGTATTGCTCCAGGAAGCGAACGATTTTCCCCGGGATCATGGTGCCTCAGGCTATGCAATCCATTCCCCAAGCGCAAGCGGAGTCCTCGGTCTCGCGAACGCCGTTATCGAACTTTGTCCGCTGATGCAACGCGCTGCTGCCATAATCTGCGCCATGCCGTTGAGCCCGGGCACTCAGCTCGGTTCCTATGAAATCGTGTCGCTGCTTGGCGCCGGCGGGATGGGCGAGGTCTATCGGGCACGCGATCCGCGACTGAAGCGCGAGGTCGCACTCAAAGTGCTCCCCGACGTCGCAGCGGTCGACGCCGATCGCCGCGAGCGCTTCACGCGCGAAGCGCTCGCCGTGGCCGCGCTCAATCACCCGCACATCGTCACCATCCACTCCGTCGAAGATGCGGGCACCGCGGTCTTCCTGACGATGGAGCTGGTGGAGGGGCGATCGCTGGCCGAGGCGCTGCCTGCGACCGGGCTGCCGATCGAACGTGTGCTGACGATCGGGATTGCCGTCGCGGACGCGACCTCGGCGGCGCACCAGAAAGGGATCACGCATCGCGACCTCAAGCCTGGCAACATCATGCTCGGCGAAGGCGAGCAGGCTGGACGCATCAAAGTGCTCGACTTCGGGCTGGCCAAGGTCGTTGACGCACAACGTGGCGCAGCCGGCGCGTCGATGCTGCCGACCGAGGCGCCGGCACACACCGCGCCGATCACCGCCGAAGGACGCATTCTGGGCACGGTGGCCTACATGTCGCCCGAGCAGGCAGAGGGTCGGACGATCGACGGGCGGTCCGATCTGTTTTCCCTGGGTGTGGTGCTCTATGAGATGGCCACCGGGCTGCGGCCATTCGCCGGTGACACCCAACTCTCGGTCCTGTCGTCGATCCTCAAGGACACGCCAAAGTCGGTCACTGACATCAACCCGGCGATTCCCCCCGAGCTCGGACGCATCATCCGACGCGCGCTCGCCAAGGATCCAGAGCGCCGATATCAGACGGCAAAGGATCTGCGGAACGATCTCGAGGACCTGAAAGCCTCGCTCGGTTCGAGCGAATCACTGCTGCCACCGGCAACGTCCAAAGTTGCCGCATCGGTGACGTCTCCGTCCGAGCCATCGGCCTCGCCAATTCCGTCGTCAGACACGCAAGTCGTCGTGGGGCTCGTCAAACGCCACTCGCGCGCATTCGGCGTGGCCGCTGCCGTGCTGCTCCTCGGCGCGGCGGCCGCTCTCTACGGGTGGCTGGGGCCAGACGCGGAACCGGTGCCGAGCCAACAGTCGTTCGCCGACCTCCAGGTCACGCAGCTGACAACGAGCGGCAATGCGGAGCGGCCGGCGATCTCTCCGGACGGGAGATACGTCGCCTACGTGCAGCGCGATGGCGATGACTCGAGCCTCTGGATACGCCAGACAGCGACGACGAACAACGTACGGATTGTCCCACCCGAGCGAGGCGTGGCGCTCTTCGGCGCGACGTTTACGCCTGATGGCACATCTGTCGACTTCGTTCGTCAAGCGAACGGAGGCGTCGTGGGAGGTCTGGCGAGTGCCGTTTCTAGGCGGCACGCCCAGATTGTTGGTCGCCAACGTATCGAGCCCGATCGGGTGGGCGCCAGACGGTCAACGCGTCGCGTTCCTGCGCACTCGAATTCAGCCCCGCGCTTTCGTCGCAACTGTTCGTGGCAAACGCCGATGGCGGACAGGAACGGGTGCTGGCCAGCCAAGGGGATTCTTACGCCGTGGATCTCACTGGTCGCCCCCTGGCGGCCGAGCATCCCTCCGGCCTGGTCACCGGACGGCCGGCTCATTGCGCTCGCAGCCGCGGGCCCGACCTAGGGAGGACGGATCGTGTTCGTGGACAGTGGCACCGGGTCGGTACAGAACATCACAGTCCGCAACGGGACGATGGATGGAGTCATCTGGCTCGATGCCCGGTCGCTCGTGCTCAACTATCCAGCCCAGCTCGGTGCGCCGAACCAGTTGATTCGGCAGCCGTATCCCGCCGGTCCGCCGTCGCGGCTCACCAACGATCCCAACGACTACGTCGGGAATCAGTCTGAGCGGCGATCGCCGTCGTCTGGTCACCATCCGGCGGGACGCCCGCACGGATCTGTGGGTCGGCGACGGCGGAGCCGACGACCGGAGCCGACGTGGTACAGCGGGTGCCCTCACCAATGGGCGTTGACCGTGTCGCGTGGGCAGGCGATCGACTGTTGTACCCGAGCATCGTAGGTGGAAAGCCCGCAATCCTGAAAGTAACGCCAGGCCAAAACACTCCAGAGGACGTTGTCGTCGAAGCCCTCGCGCCTGCGGCTACCAGCGATGGCCGCACGATCGTGTTCGTGTCGTCCACCGACAACACTCTGGACCTCTGGACCGCGGATGCGAACGGTCGCCGGAAGACCCGGTTGGTCCCCTCGGTGACGGCCAACAACCTGGCCGTCACGCGCGACGATCGGTACGTGCTGTTCACCTCGCTCCTTGGGGGAACGGTGTCGATTTGGATGGTGTCAATTGAAGGCGGCTCGCCCACGAAGCTCACGGATGGCTTCAACGCGGCGGTGTCACCTGATGGCGGCTCGATCGCCTTCATCGCGCAGGCGCCAGGCGCCGTGCCGACATTCCTCGTCTGCAGTCTTCCCGGTTGCAGTTCGCCGAGAACGATCGGCCCCGCGCAGCTGGATGCGCCGGTCTCCTGGACTCCCGACGGTCGCGGCGTCGCCTACGCGAGCGACGGGAATCTCTGGGTCCAGCCGCTCAGCGGTGGCGCTCCGCGTCAGCTCACACGCTTCACCGACGGCCGCGAGATCCGATCCTTTGCAGTGGTCGCGCGACGGGCAGCGACTGGCCATCACGCGATCGACCGTCACCAACGACATCGTGCTGTTCGAGGGCTTGAATTAGAAGCCCTAGACGGCAGGCACATGCCTTGCTCCTGCTCAGAGTCGGCCGCACGCAGATCGCGAGTCTTCTCAAGAATCTGTGCGCATGCCGATGTCCCCTCGCGGCGCATCACATCATGTCGTGGCTGATTCCGAGTTACCGGGCTTATTCGGAGGAGCAGTCCTCACGGAGACAAACGATGACACTTAGCAGACTCCTGGCCGCAGCATTCAGCATTCTCGCGCTGGCCGGATGTGGGACAACCGAGTCGTCGGCGCCAGCTGGCGGTACCCCGCCGGCTGAGACGGCCGACGCGAAGCCGGCCACTGAAGCGCCACCACCCGCCAGCGACGAGGCATTGAAGAGCCCGCCGCCCTCCGACAAGGCCGACGCCAAGGACGCCGAGCCCGCCCCCGTCGCCACAGCCCAAACACCGAACATCAAAGAGGCCAGCGGACCTCTGCCGATAGCCGCACGTGAACGCCTCACGGATGAGGAGGTCAGGGCGCTACTCGAGAGTGTCGAGAAGAAGCGTGCGGCGTTTGAAGCCGCCCTTGACGAGAAGCTGAAGAACACGACCATTAAGGGCGCCCGCGGTGAGGTCAACACCAACGAGTTCTTCGACGACTTGCAGGATCAGGTTCGGCGTGCCCGTGAGAGATTCTCTCCGAACTACTCGGCCAGCAGTGAGGTTCTGTCGCTTCTTCAGTTCGCCACGCGGCTCGACGCGTGGGCTTCCACGCAACCAGCAGGTTTCCAAGGATCCCGGGAGTGGGGCGCGCTCGCGGCCGACTTTCGGCGCCTCTCGGCAGCGTACAACTCGTCGCTGCTCAGGCCCGGTCAGAAGGCGCTTGGCGATCAAGCCAGGCGGCTCAACGACGCCGAGCTCGTAACCGTCGCTGCAACTGTCGAAAAGAACATGGATGCCTTTCGAAACGCGTACGACAGCGCGCTGGCTGCAAATACGAACCTCACACCGGCGAGCCGTAAGACTGCGATTCAGAACGTCGACGCAATGAAGAACAGCGCACGGGCGCTCAACACCGCATTGGGGAAAGAGCAGAAGGGCATAGCGGAGGCGAACGCGCTGTTGAAGGGCAGTGCGGTCATGATCGACACGACGCTCCAGCTCCCACCGAACTCCTCGGCGGCTAAGGCGTGGGCTCCGGTCCGCGAGGAGCTGACAAAAGTCGCGTTGGCCTATGAGGCCACGGTGGGCTCGAAATGAGCGCGTGACCATGAGGCACCGAGGCGCCGCATCCGTTCCGGTGCCTCGATACCCCGATCCATTCGACGGGTCTCCCCCTCCGATCAGACCGAAGCCACTCGCATGGGCTTTGGTCCGCTGTGTTTCCTGACGACCTCTCTGACGACGTCGACGAACAGCGGCACAAGCTCGCTCGTGGACTGCGGCTTGTACGCGAGGGCGATATGCATGTCGATGTGCGGCAGGGCCGGGGTGACCGGCCGCAGCACCATCGACGATGTCGAATGGCTGTCCTGCACGCCCGCAGGCACCAGGCACACGCCGAGCCCGGCGGCGACCAGCGCGCACGCGGTGTAGAGGTTGTCCACCTCGTGCGCGATGTTCATGCTGAAGCCGGCCTCGCGACAGGCGGCCAGCACGGCGTCGAAGAAGCGCGGCCCGTTGCTGCGCGCGAACATGATCTGCGGTTCGCCCGAGAGCGCCTTGAGCGGAACCCGCTGGCGCTTGGCCAGGGGATGGTCCGGTGGCAGCGCGATCATGATCGGCTGGCGCATCACGGTCTCTGTCGCAAGCCCTGCGTCGTCGATCGGCAGCGCCACGAACCCGACGTGCAGCCGCTCCTCGCCGATGGCCTGCGTCTGATCCAGGCTGCTCATGTTGCGCAGGACGATACGCACCTTCGGGTACTTCTGGGCGAAGGTGCGGAGGATCTGGACGAAGATGGGCGCGTCGGCCGGCCCCGCCACGCCAATCGTGAGCTGACCGACCTCGCCCTGCTCCACGCGTGACGCGAGGTTGGCGGCGTGCGCGGCCTGCGCCAGGATGACGCGCGCCTCCTGCACGAACATGCGGCCCGCTTCGGTGAGCTGCACCTGGCGCTTGGTGCGGTGGAAGAGCTTGATTCGGAGCTCTTCTTCGAGCTGCCGGACTTGATGGCTGAGCGGCGGCTGACTCAGATTCAGCCGTTCGGCGGCCCGGCCGAAGTGCAGCGTCTCGGCCAGTGTGACGACGTAGCGAAGATGACGCAGCTCCATCCTGGCGGCGAAGCTTACTGCACTTCGGGATTCGGTGATACATGGCACGTCTTAATCGCAACGCAATATGTATTTCCGTGAATCGCCGCGTTTTTGGTACCACCGGTCACGGAGGAGCTGCATGCAACGATTGTTCAAGGGGACCCTCGTCGTCCTCAGCCTTGTGGTGTTCCCATCCGCCGCGTTTGCGCAGGCGTCGATCGTCGGTACGGCGCGCGACGCGTCAGGCGCGGTGCTACCGGGCGTCACGGTGGAAGCGTCCAGCCCGGCGCTCATCGAGAAGACGCGCTCGGTCATCACCAACGGCGTCGGTCAGTACTCGATTCAGGATTTGAGACCGGGCACGTACTCGGTCACCTTCACGCTGCCCGGGTTCAACGCAGTCAAGCGCGATGGCATCGAGCTGACCGGTAGCTTCATCGCGACGGTGAACGCCGATCTGCGCGTCGGCGGTGTGCAGGAGACGGTCACGGTGACCGGCGAAGCGCCGGTCGTGGACGTGACGAGCGCACGGACCGAGCAAGTCATCGATGGCAAGACGGTGGCCGAGATTCCCACCTCTCGCCTCTATTCCTCGCTCACCCAGCTCGTGCCCGCACTCAACGTGCAGGGCAACGACGTCGGCGGGTCGCAGGGGAATGTCTTCAGCGTGTTCCAGATTCACGGTGGACGCCGCAACGAAGGACAGGTCCTGGTGGACGGCATGAGCGGCGGCTACCAGGGCATGGGCGTCTCGGGGTATGCGCCCGAGGTCGGCACGGCACAGGAAATCGTCTTCTCTCTCAGCGGCGGTCTTGGGGAAGCCACCACCGGTGGGCCGCAGTTGAACATCATCGGCAAGCAGGGCGGAAACCAGTTCGCCGGAAGCTTCTTCATCAACGGCTCGGGGAGCGCGTTCGTCAACGACAACCTCAGCGACGAGCAGAAGGCCCAGGGACTATCAGCGCCGCTGAAGCCCAAGCAGCTATGGGACATCAATCCGTCGTTCGGCGGCCCGATCAAGCGTGACCGGCTTGTGGTTCTTCGGCAGCTTCCGCTACCAGAGGAACGTGCAGACCGTCGCCAACATGTGGGACAACCTGAACGCCGGCGACAACACGAAATGGACCTACGCGCCGGACTTCAACACGCAGTCCGAAGACGACGGCGAGTGGAGGAACCATTCCGTCCGTCTCACCTGGCAGGCCACGCCGCGCAACAAGATCGTGGGCTGGACGGATCTGCATATCAACTGCCTGCACTGCGACTCCGGCGGTTCGAGCTCCGGCCTCACCTTCACGGGCCTCATCGCCACGAGGGAGGCCCTGCAGAGAAACGAGAACCATCCCAGCAGCCTCACTCAGATTTCGTGGACGTCGCCGGTCACCAATCGCCTGCTGCTCGAGTCGAACGTACAGATCGGACCGAACTTCTGGTGGGGCGCCCAGCAGAAGAATTCGTATGACACAACGACGATTCCGGTGCAGGACGATGCGCTCACCATCAACACGCCGAGTGGCCCCGTCTCCTTCGGCAATCCCGGCCTCAACTACCGCTCGGCGAATTGGTCGGGGCATACCGGGTTCACCACCGTTGTTCAGGGCGCCGTGTCTTACATCACCGGGTCGCACTCGGCGAAGTTCGGCGCGCGCTTTCACCAGAACGACTCGACGTTCCCGAAGAACTTCTACAACAACGCGCAGCTCAAGTACAACTTCCGCGGCGGCGTTCCCTATCAGCTGACGATGTACGCCGATCAGGCATCGGACCAGAACCAGCAGCAGAAGATCTTCTCGATCTACGCTCAGGACCGCTGGACGCTGAACCGCCTGTCACTGCAGGGTGGCCTGCGCTTCGAGCACTTGGCAGACTACTTCGGCGACCAGACGATCGGGCCGAACATCTTCGTTCCGACCGCCGTGACGTTCGCGAAGGGAGACGGTCCGCTGAGTCTGAACGATATCCAGCCGCGATTCGGCGCCTCTTACGATGTATTCGGCAACGGCAAGACGGCGGCGAAGTTCTTCATCGGACGCTACGTGACCACCACCAACACCGTTGATGAGTGGCTGTTCTACAGCCCCGCGGGAAACGGGCACTTCGGCGCGAACACCAACAGACCGTGGACGGACTCGGATGGCGATTTCGTGGCCGATTGCGTCCTGTTGAATCCGGCGGCCAATGGCGAGTGCGGCCCGTTCTCGAATCCGAATTTCGGAAAGACGAGCAACCCGCTCACCGTCGATCCCGATACGACGAGCGGATGGAACAAGCGCGAATACAGCTGGGACGTGACGGCGGGCGTGACGCAGGAAGTCGCCCCGAGAGTCTCGGTTGAAGTCAACTACGTCAGAAGGACCTGGGGGAACCTCAAGACCACCATCAATCGCGCGTTGACGCCGGCCGACTTCGACACGTTCACCTATAACGTGCCGACAGACTCGAGGCTGCCAGGCGGCGGCGGATACCCGCTGGTGTTTCGCGACGTGAAGCCCGGGAAGTTCGGCATCCAGGACAACTTCCAGACGTTCACGGACAACATCGGGGGATCCTCCAACACCTACAACGGCGTGGACTTCAACGTGAACGCACGTCTACGCGACGTGACGATCCAGGGCGGCACCAGCACCGGCAACGTCGTCGAGGATGAATGCGGCGTGGTCTCGCAGCATCCCGAGATGTACATCTTTGCCGGCTGGGGCGGGACGCTGGACTTCTTCAAGCAGTTCAACCCTTCACTCGGCCAGTGGCCGCAGGCCTTCTGCCATCGTGAGTCGGGATGGCAGACGAACTTCAAAGGGCTGGCGTTGTACACGGTGCCGAAGATCGACGTCCTGGTCAGCGCCACGTGGAAGAGCGTGCCGTACCCCGGAAATAACTTCCCAAGCGTCACCAGCCAGAGCCTCGGCGGGCAGACGCTCCTGGTGCCGATCGTGGATACCGATCTTGGACGCCCGCTCTCCAGCGGGAACGCGATCGAGTTCTTCAACATCGTCGAGCCCGGCAAGGTGTACGGCGATCGCCTGAACCAGGCCGATCTTCGGTTGGGCAAGAATCTGAGGTACGGCGGCACGAGGACGCTGGTGGCCCTCGACATCTTCAACCTGTTTAACTCGAACACGCCTGATGTTTATCAGACGACGTACGGCGCGACGTTCATGAATCCGATGTCGATCACGGTAGGGCGCTTCTTCAAGATCAGCGCGCAGTTCGATTTTTAACGGCACGAAGATCACGAAGGACACGAAGAACACGAAAGTCGCGAAGAAGCGAGTTGTCTAGATGGGCAGGGTGGGCAGGTAGCGACCAGGCACGCTGGTCGCCCTGCCCCCTTTCGGTCATTCTCCTCGTGGGCACTGTCGTCTCGACGGCTTGCGCGTCGCGGCGCATCGCGGCTCCCGACTACGGGATCCCACCTTGTCCGGCGGTCGCGCAACGGGACTTGTTCTCCCCCAACGCGCTTCAATGCTGGTTCACGGCGCCTCACGGTCGCTGGCGCAGGCTCGACCATCAGTCACATCTCGAGGCGCTCGTTGTGTTCGTCGAAGCTCGCGACGTGCGTGATGCAGAAACGATCACGCGACTGCTGGTTGCAGATCGCGCCGCCAGCGCCTACTCCGAGATTCTCACGTATGTGCATCCAGAGAGACCCGACGTCACCTCGCGCGTACGCCGGGTACGCTGGACGCGCGATGGCGCGTTCGAGACGCTGGACTTTTGACCGCCTCGGCATCAACGCCGCGCCCACGATCCTCGTCTGCCGATTCTCAGGCTTTGCGCTTGAAGATCCCGTACCACACGCGGCTGGCGGTGTCCTTGCCGTGCTTCCCCTTGTGCGTGCGATCGAGCGCGAATCCACTTCGATCGAGGATCGCCAGCGCCGGCTCGGTCTGAGACTCATCGATCTCAATCAGGATGGAACGCAGCGTCGAAGTCGCGAGCGTCTGCGCCGCTCCGTCCAGTACATTGATCTCGCCGCCATCGACGTCGATCTTGAGGTGGTTCGGCGCCGGCAGTGAGAACGTCGAGATCGCCGAATCGAGCGTCATCGACAACACGGGTTGAAGGTAGCGTTTCGGCGTGTCGGCCTCGTCTGCATCCCACGCGTCCTGCTTGAAGTCGTGCCGGCTCTGACCCGGGTCGAGCGACAGATACCTGAACGTCCCCAGCCCGCACGTACCACCCATCGCCAAGGGAACTGGGATGATGATCGCCTCGCAACGGTTCAGGACGATGTTGCCGCACAGATGCGCGTACGAGGCGAAGCCGGGCTCGAATGCGACGACTGTTCCTCGTCGCCCGCACACCTTGGCAGCCACCAGCGAGAAGGTGCCCACATTGGCGCCCACGTCATAGAGCACGCCCCCGCCGCCCATCGACTCCTCGATCCATGCGACGGTCCACGGTTCTTTCTTGCACGAACGCGCGCGCCACTTCCGCTCCATCGGCGACGTCGCCAGCAGACGGATGGGATGCGCGGCGTAGTCCAACGGAACGACGGAAGCGTCGCCGTCTCCGAGAGTGGCCAATTTTTCGGGAACGTCTTCTGCGTCCGGACCCATGAATTGGCGCAGACGCTTCGCAACCGCGCCCGGAGTCAGCAGTGCCATGAGCTCACCTTATCGTGTCGCGAAGCCTCTGGCAACGCTGCGGGCGCACGGACACGGAAGAAGCTTGCGACGCATGTCCAGCCGCCTTGATACAGTATGAGGGCTTGGCTCGCGTACATATTGGTGGCGCAGGTGGGGCGCCTTCGAACAACTTCATTCGCTCGCTGCGCGATTCGGCGCGCGGGCACTATCTCATCGGAGCGTCGTCTGTCCCCTCAGACCTGATGCTGGCCGACGTCGACGAGAAGCATGTCGTGCCGTACGCGAACGCGCCGGAATACCGACAGTGCATTCTGGCGTTGCTGGCGCGCTCGCGGCCGGCGTTCATGCACGTGCAGAGCGACTACGAGGTGCGCGTCGTCTCCACCATGCGGAATGAGATCGAAGCGCTCGGCGTCCGACTGTTCCTGCCAGCGCCGGACACGGTGGAAAATTGTGTGGACAAGGGGAAGTCGTACGTCATCTGGTCTCGCGCGGGTCTGCGGGTGCCGCGCACGATTCTCCTGAACACACTGACGGACCTCAAGGGAGCCTTCGACTCTCTCGGTGAGACGATCTGGATCCGCGCGACCGTGGGAGGAGGAGGGCGAGGCGCCCTGCCGGTCACGAACTTCGACTTCGCACGGGCGTGGATCGATCAGCACGACGGATGGGGAGAGTTCACGGCCGCCGAGTTGCTCACCAACCGGAGCGTCACCTGGCAGTCCATCTGGTACCAGGGTGAACTGGTTGTCGCTCAAGCGAGGCGCCGGCACAAGTGGAACTACGGCGATCGCACGCTCTCCGGCGTGACGGGAATCACCGGTGTGGCAGAAACCTGCTCAGACGAGGACGTGACCCGGATTGCGCTGGATGCCATTTCCGCCGTCGACGCACGGCCTCACGGGATCTTCTGCGTCGACATGACTTACGACAGCAGCGGCGTTCCCAATCCGACCGAGATCAACATCGGCCGGTTCTTCACCACTCACTATTTCTTCACCAAGGCTGGCGTCAACTTCCCCGAGATCTACTGCGACCTCGCCCTCGAAGGGCGCTTCCCTACGCTCGATCGGAAGATCAATCCCCTGCCCGACGGGTTGGTGTGGATTCGCGGTATGGACGTCACCCCCGTCCTCACGACGAGCGAGGAGTTGTCGAAGTTGGAGACCAACCAGGCGAAAGGTGACTAGGACCATCCTGGTGAGCGGCGCCCGTGGATTCATTGGTGCCGCTACCGTTCGCAGGCTCGCCGGCATGCCGGAGACGACGGTCGTGGCGCTCGCGCGATCCCGGCCGGACGGCCCTGCCGATCACAACGTTCACTGGGTTGAGACGAGCCTCGAGGACCTGGGACCATCGCATTGGCGCTCCGCCGGCTGGACGACTTTCGACGCGGTGATTCACCTGGCGGCTTTCACTCCGAAGAGCGCTGCAACGCGCGATTGCGCGCAGGAGATCATCGCTGCCAACATCATCGGCCTGCAGACACTGCTCACCAGTTTCCTCACCCCGCCCGGCAGGTTCATCTTCTGCAGCACGCTCGACGTCTACTCGCGCGCGGCTTTCGACCACGTCGTGGATGAGCGCAGTCCGGTAGGCCCGGTAGGTTTGTACGGCTTGTCCAAGTTGCTCGGGGAGGGGCTGGTCGATGCGTATTCGCGCTCGGTGGGCACGGAGTGTCTGACGCTCCGCCTGGGGCATATTTTTGGCCCGGGTGAAGAACGTTATGCGAAGCTCGTTCCCGAGACGATACGCCGAGTGCTTGCGAACCAGCCTCCGCGGATCGCGGGCGACGGCGGCGAGCAGCGCGACTTGCTCTATGTCGATGACGCGGTCGAGGCGCTCGCTCGATCGTGCACGGCCGCGTTGAACGGCGCGCGCATCATCAATGTCGCACGGGGCGCATCGCATTCAATTCTGGAAGTCATCGACACGATCGCGGCGATAGCCGGGTATCGCGGCGCCCCGGAGCGGTTGCCGCGACCGGCGGATGCGTACTCCACCCTTTTCGACACGTCGCTCATGAAGCGCGTGCTCGGCGAATGGACGTTGGTCTCGTTGACCGAGGGCCTGAGACGGGAAATCACGCAGTTCAAGGGCGTGTCCTGACGACGATCATGGAAAGAGCCACAGAACACGATCGACTTGCGAGGATAGCGTCGGACAGCTGGTACGGCAAAGGCGTCAACTCGACAACCGTCGCCTACAGCATGCGCATCTTCTCCCGCTATTGGAAGCCGGGCTCCTGTCTCGAGCTCGGTCCGGCCGAAGGTCTGGCAACGGCGTCGCTCGTCAGTCGTTTCGACGACTTCACCTGCGTCGAGGGCGCGGAAGCCTTCGCGGTCGCGCTGCGCGAGCGTCATCCAGGCATCCGCGTCGAATGCGCGATCTTCGAGGAGTACGTGCCTGGAAGGACGTTCGACAATATCGTTCTCGGCCACGTTCTCGAACACGTCGAGCGTCCTGTCGAAATCCTGTCACGCGTGAAGAGCTGGTTGAGCGCGAATGGCCGGGTGTTTGCCCTCGTCCCCAATGCTCGCAGCCTTCACCGGCAGATGGGGGTCGTCATGGGCCTTCTGGACAGCGAACATAGCCTCAACGCTGCCGACCTGCATCACGGGCATCGTCGTGTGTACGACCCCGAATCGCTTCGGCGGGACTTCCACGCGGCGGGATTTCGAATCGAGGTGTCCGGCGGGTACTGGATCAAGACTGTCGCGAACAGCCAGTTGGAGGCGAACTGGTCGCCCGAAATGATCGAGGCGGCGATGGTCGTGGGTGAGCGCTATCCGGACATCGCCGCGGAAATCTACGTCGTCGCCGGAGACGCGAATTCAGCGTGAGCCGGGGCGCT
>CAVWST010000039.1:0-78419 GCA_963757735.1 uncultured Acidobacteriota bacterium | reverse complement strand
CAGGGACTGTCGCTCGCGCAGTTCGCAGAGCGGTACATTCCATCCAACTATCAAAGCCGGGTCGTGCTCGGTGACGATTACGAACGCCTCGACGCCGATCAGATCCGCCGACGCCTGAGCGAGCGGTACGCTCTCGTTGGCTACACAGAAGCCTTCGACGAATTCGTCTACCTCCTGCACGAGATCGAAAAGCTGCCGCTCTGTCCTTACGCCAATCGCCTCGTAAGGCCCGAACGCGAGAGCTACGTGCCCCCGCGTCCGATCTCGATGCTGTCGAGCAGTCACACATCGTCGATGCCCTTCTTCACAAGATTGTGAAGGCGGAGTTTCAGTCACGGATCGATGCGTTGTCAGCCGACTCGCGCGATCGACTGCAGCAGTTTCTCGCGTCGCTCCGTGCGTTCCGTGCGGAATCGAAGCAGTGATAACGTAAGGGCCGAGGAAGGGGAGTGCTATGAGGCGAGGGCTGGTGCTTGGAGCGCTGATCGGCGTGGCGGCTCTTTCGATGGTCGTGTCCGGCCAGGCTCCGGGACCGTCGGCGGCGTCGATCAAGGCCACTCAGATCGAAAAGGTCAAAGACAACCTGTACATCATCACCGGCTCGGGAGCGGGAGACACCGCAGCGTTCAGCGGCGGCAACGTCGCCGTGTTCATCACGGACGCTGGTGTCACGCTCGTCGACACGAAGCTGCCTGGCTTCGGGCCCACCATCCTCGAACGGATCAAGACGGTCACGAACAAGCCGGTCACGCGCATCATCAACACGCACACTCACGGCGATCACTCCGGTGGCAATCCATTCTTCGGCGCCTCAATCGAGACGATCGTTCAGGAGAACACCAAGGCGAACATGGCGAAAATGCCGGAGTTCAGCGGCGCCAACGCCCAGTTCCTCCCGAAGCGCACCTACAAGGACAAACTGACCGTTGGATCGGGCAAGGATCAGATCGATCTCTACTACTTCGGCCGCGGTCACACGAACGGCGATACCTTCGTCGTCTTCCCCGCACTCCGGACGATGCACGTGGGCGATATCTTTGCGTGGAAGGCGCTGCCGTATGTCGACCCCGACAACGGTGGCAGTGTCGTCGAGCAGCCCGACACGCTCGCGAAGGCGGCGGCGACGGTGAAGAACGTGGACACGATCATCAACGGCCACATCCCGGTGGGAACGTTCAACGATCTGCGTGATTACGCTGACTTCACCAAGGACTTCGTGGAGTTCGCGCGGGCGTCGTTGAAGGCTGGCAAGACCGCCGAGCAGGCCGCTGGCGAATACAAGGTCGCACCGAGGTTCAAGGGCTACGAAGTGAGTGTCAATCCTGCATTCGCCGGCGCACTCACGAACCTGAAAATCGCTTACGGTGAATTGAAGAAGTAGGCAGTAGGCAGTAGGCAGGGAACTGCATCGTTCCTCCGGTGTCGAACGGAGTGAACGCCCTTGCCGGCGAGGGCCTTTTTAGTCGGAGAAGAACGCATCGACTTCCAAAATCCAACTCCCAACTCCCAAAGTTGGGAATTGGAGGTTGGCAATTGGGAGTTGACTCGCGTCCTTCTCGTGATGGGAGGCCTATGCGGAGGTACACCCTCGTCTTTTCGATCGTCGCGCACGCGGTTGCGGTGGGCACGATGATCATCGTCCCTGCGCTGGCGACGGAAGAACTTCCCGAGCCTCGACGCACGAGCGAATTCATCATCGTGAAACCGGAGATACCAGCGCCTCCGGTCGTGCGACAGCAACGCGCGGAGGTGGCGCCGTCGACGGCGATTCCAGTGCCGCTGTCGCCGCCCGAAGGGATCCAGCCGGAGCCGATCGTCGAGCCTCCCGATCCGGGCGCGTTCGATTTTGGCGCGTCGCCGACGGGTGTTCCCGTCGGTGACTTCGTCTCTGGCGGCGAGCCCGTACCGCCTCCACCACCGCCGACTCCGTCTCGCCCCAAAGAACCTGTGCACGTCGGCGGCCGTATCGAGGCGCCGACGAAGCTCGTGCACGTCAATCCGATCTATCCCCCAATCCCCCTCGCGGCGCGCAAAGAAGGGCTGGTGATTCTCGAGGCGCTGATCGCAGAGGACGGTACCGTGCGCGACCTGAGGGTGCTGCGTCGTGCACCGCTGTTCGAGGAGTCAGCCATCGCGGCGGTGAGGCAGTGGCGGTTCTCGCCGACGCTGCTCAATGGCGAGCCCGTGCCGATAGTGATGACGGTGACTGTGGGGTTTACGCTGGAGCGCTAGCGGTCCCCAGTCCTCAGTCCACGGTCTTCAGTCCTGCTCCGCATGACCGTGGACCGGGGACCGTGGACGGGAGTTACAATCCCTCCCCAGAGGTCTCTATGCGAACTCGTCTGATGGCTCTGACGCTCGGCCTGCTGGTCGCGACGTCGCCATTCCTCCTCGCCCATCATTCCTTCTCCGCGGAATACGACTCCAACCAGCCGGTGAAGGTCTCCGGTACAGTGACCAGAGTGGACTGGCAGAATCCGCACATCTGGTTCTTCGTGGACGTGAAGGACGAGCAGGGGAAGGTCAGCAACTGGGGATTCTCCGGTGCCCCTCCGGGCGTGCTCCAGCGCCGTGGCATCAGCAGGAACTCGCTCAAGGCTGGCGACGTCGTGGTCGTCGAAGGATTCCGAGCGCGAGACGGATCGAACAACGCATCGGGCGGCAAGGTGACGTTTGCTGATGGCCGCAGCGTCTTCACCGCCTCGAATGAAGACAAGGCTCCGCGCTAGAGAGGGCTGTCATGTCGAAGATACAGACGAACGTCGCCGCGCTCGCCAGCGTCTCGCAGTAGTGCTGGTCGCGATGTTGAACGCGCAGTCGAAGCCGGCCGCCCCGATTCCTCGCACGGCGGATGGCAAGCCGGACTTGAGTGGCATGTGGGACAACCCGAAGGAGCCCGGCTCTCGTGCACCGGCGACGGTCTTCGACAAGGCGAAGATGGCGCCGTTCGTTCCAGGTGGCGAGGCGCTCTTCTACGAGCCGCGCACCGGCGATCCGCGACACGACGAACCGCGCGCGTTCTGCATGCCGTCAGGATTCCCGTCGGCGTTCCTTGGTCCGTATCCGGTGCAGTTGATTCAAACGCCGCAGTACCTGGTGATGTCGACCGAGTTCATGAACGTCACGCGGATCATTCCGCTCGATGGACGTCCGCACAAGACGGACATCGAACCGACGTTCTACGGAGAGCCGGTCGGCCGCTGGGAAGGCGACACGCTCGTCATCGAGGGGCGCAACTACAAACGCTGGTCGCTCGACGATTGGTACTACCAGAACCCCAAGGAGTACCGCATGCACAGTGAGGCGTTCCATTCCATCGAGCGGCTGCGCAGGGTGGACGCCGACACGATCGCCTACGAGTTCACGGTGGACGATCCCAAGATCTTCACGAAGCCCTGGTCGGTGCAGTGGGAGATGAAGCGGCACCCCGAGTGGGAGAAGACGGGTCTCTACGAGATGGTCTGCAACGAGAACAACCGCTGTGAAGGAGGGAAGTGTCGCGACTCGAAATGAGACGTAATCACTTTGAAGGACGTTTAAACACCGACTCGTTCTGCAGCAGCTTCTCGATCCGCTGCAGGTCCTCGTTGTTCTCGATGCACTCGTACTCGCGGATGCGTTCGCCCGGACGTAGCCTGAAGATCTCCTCGGCGTTCCACGGTTTCGTAAACACCTCGGGATCGTCCATGGTCACCTGATAGCGAATCGTGTTGTAGCTATCCCGCGTGTACCGCTCGGTCACCCGCAGTTTCTCGCTGTGCACGGTGCCCACACCGATCAGCCACGTCTTCGTATTGAAACCGGTGACGTCAACGACGAGCGTGTCGCCTTCCCAGTGCGCCACTGAATCCCCAAGATATGAGGGCTCCATGTCCTCGGGATGCGGACGGCCGTCGGTTGGAATCACGCGGAATGCATGATGGGTTTCGTAGAGAAACACCATCTGATCTGGCATCTGAATGATCTGGAACGGCAGCGGCCTGAAGCTGATTCGCGGCACGCCAGAGATCAGGCAACGCGCCATCGGATCGTCGATGCCGCGGCGATCCAGAAGAGTACTGCCGCTGCTTCTCCGCTTCGGGCTTGTACGGTGGAGGCTCGGTGCGCGGCGCGGGCCGACCTTCGTCGATGTCTGACTGCCGCGCTGCGGCTACTTCTGCCTCGCCGGCCATCAGGCGCAACGCGCCTGTGGCGATCCAGATCCCCGAGAGGTCAGGCTTTCCGTTGGCAGATCGCGGCGCAGGCTTTGCCTTTGTCGGGCTCTGTGCGCTCGGCGCACCGGTCAGGCACGCAGCTGCGATCGCGATCGCCATCCACGCGGCATGGTGTTTCTTCACATCGCCCTCGCCTACTGTCCGCCCGTACCAGCGGGCGGGCCGGATGTCAGCTTGGATCCGTCAGCGAACGTCACCTCGCGCGCGGCGACGAGGTTGGGCTCTACGCGCGCACGCCAACCCTGCACCGTGACGGTCATCCCCGGTTTCAGCGAAACGTCCTTCTTCCAGCCCTGCCGCACCAGCATGTTAGGCGGGTAGCCTTCGAACGCCCACTGCGTGACGGCTCCCTTGTCGTCCTTCACGTCAACGTAGAAATGAAAGTGCGGATTGGTCCAGTCGATCCTGACGACGGTGCCCGTCAGCGTGATCGGCTTGTCGGCGTCGTACTGGGCGGCGAACGAGTGATGTGCAGAAAGGGCTGCCGTGCCCAGGAGAATACCAAGGAGCGGCGTCAAGCCGCGCCGGTAGACGCTGCACAACAGGGTGCGCATCAAGGCCACGAGTCACGCTCCTTTTCGCGGTGGGCCGCGAACCGACGCAGTGTATCCCTGGGGGTGTCAAAAGATCCAGTCAACTCCCAACCTCCAACTTCCAACTCCCAAACCGGACCGTTGTGGGGATTGGGAATTGGTAGTTGGGATTTGACAGGTTTCATCCATATACAATGCCCCACCCGATGCCGCCCGCGACCGCCTTCGACGTCCGCAAGTTCATCGACGAGCAACCCGTTGGCCGCTACCAGTTGATGGTCGCGACCATGTGCTCGCTCATCGTCTTCGTAGACGGGTTCGATGCGCAAGCGATGGGCTACGTCGCGCCCGCGCTCAGTACCGGCGATGCAGATTCCACGCAGCGTGCTCGGGCCGGTGATCTCGAGCGGACTCGTGGGGATGATGATCGGGGCGATGGTGAGCGGTCCGCTTGCCGATCGATCTGGCCGGCGACCGGTGCTCATCGGATGCACGCTGATCTTCGGGGTCGGCTCGTTGCTCACGGCCACCGCCCAATCGATCGAAACGCTGGCCGGCTTTCGCTTCCTGACCGGGCTGGGCATGGGAGGCGCGATGCCGAACGCCATCGCGCTCACCTCCGAATACATGCCGCATCGCCGGAGAGGCACGGCGGTGACGACGATGATCTGCGGGTTCTCGCTGGGAGCCGCGGTCGGTGGATTCGTGGCGGCGTCGATCATCCCTCGCTTCGGGTGGCCAGCGGTGTTCGTCGTTGGAGGAGTGACACCGCTGCTGATCGCGGCGGCAGCGTTCGTGTGGCTGCCAGACTCGATTCGATTTCTTCTCGTGAAAGGCGGGTCGGAGGATCGAGCCAGAGACTACCTGGCGCGGATCGCTCCGGGTGCGGCCCTTCCTGAAACGCTTTCCGCCGGTCACGACGAGCGCGCGCCGCACGGCGCGTTTGCGGTGGCGCAACTCTTCACGCATCGCCGGGCGACCGGCACGGTCCTGATCTGGACCGTGTACTTCATGAACCTCCTCAACCTGTACTTCCTGAATAGTTGGCTGCCGACGATCATCAGCGACGTCGACGTTCCGGTGGCGACCGCGATCAGACTCACTGCGCTCTTTCAAGTGGGCGGAATCGGCGGTGCGCTCGTGCTCGGCGCCATCCTCGATCGGTTTTTTTCGTTCTGGATCCTTGCGGCCTGCTATCTATGGGCGGCGGTCTGCGTCTTCTTCATCGGCGCATCGGGCACATCCCCTCTGTGGCTCGGTCTCACGATCGCGTCCGCCGGCTTAGGTATCATCGGAGGGCAGAACGCCTGCCACGCGCTCACGGCCGGGTTCTATCCCACGACGATTCGCTCGACCGGCGTGGGATGGGCGCTCGGGATCGGCCGCATCGGATCCATCGTCGGCCCCGTCCTCGGAGGGCTGCTGCTGGCTCGAGGGATACCCGTTGGACGGGTGTTCTGGGCGGCGGCGATTCCTGCGCTGATCGCCACGCTGGCGGCCGCGGGCATCGCATCCATTACACGCGGAGACCCGAAGTGAAGATCGACATCTTCAACCATGTTTTCCCCAAGAGCTTCTTCGACCGCTACATCGTCAGCGGCGCGGCCGGCAAGGAGATCGGCAAGCGCATGGCGAACGCCACGATCGGGTTCGATCTCGATCAGCGCTTCCGCATCCTCGACGAGTTCCAGGACGTACGGCAGGTCATCACCCTCGGTCAGCCTCCGATTGAAGCGCTCGGAGGACCGAAGGAGTCTCCAGCGATCGCGCGCGAGGCCAACGACGGCCTGGCGGAGCTCGTTGCGAAGCATCCCGATCGATTCATCGCGTTCGCCGCGTCGCTGCCTCTGAACAACGCTGACGCGTCGCTCGACGAGATGACGCGCGCGATCGAGCAGCTCGGCGCCAAGGGCGTGATGATCTACACGAACGTCTCGGGCACGCCGCTCGACGCGCCCCAGTTTCAGCCGCTGTTCGACGAAGCTGCGCGACGGGACGTGCCAATCTGGCTGCATCCAGCACGCGGTGCGTCGATGCCGGACTACGGCAGCGAGGACAGCTCCGCGTTCGAGATCTGGTGGGCGCTCGGCTGGCCGTACGAAACCGGCGCGGCGATGGCGCGCCTGGTGTTCTCGGGCGTCTTCGACCGGCATCCGAACCTGAAGATCATCACGCACCATCTTGGCGGCGTCGTGCCGTATCTCGAGGGACGGGTGGGCTACGGGTGGGATCAGCTCGGCGCGCGCACGTCGAAAGTGGACTACTCGGCGCTGCGGCAGTCGATGAAGAAGCGCCCCGTCGATTACTTCCGCATGTTTCACGCCGACACGGCGATGTTTGGCGCGCGTGCCGCGACGCGATGTGGCCTGGAGTTCTTCGGCGCGGAACAGGTGCTCTTCGCGAGCGATATGCCGTTCGATCCGACACCAGGGCTGTACATGCGCGAGACGATCCGCGTCATCGAGAGCCTCGATCTCAGCGTCGAAGATAAGCACAGAATCTATTTCGGCAATGCTCAACGGTTGTTGCGCCTGGAGTCTTCTGTTTTATAACCACGAAGACCACGAAGAATCGCATCCCCTATAATTGCAGCCGTTTCTTTTGGCCCTCCTGACTGGCACTCGGCTCGGCCCATACCAGATCGCCGCCCAAATCGGCAAGGGCGGGATGGGCGAAGTCTATCGCGCTAGAGACACCAACCTCGATCGTGATGTCGCCATCAAGGTGTTGCCGGAGGCCTTCGCGCAAGATGCCGAGCGGCTCGCGCGGTTCGAGCGCGAGGCAAGGACACTTGCCTCGTTAAATCACCCAAAAATCGCGATCATCTATGGCCTCGAAAGAGGCGACGGGATTCGCGGTCTTATCATGGAGCTCGTCGAAGGGCTGACGCTGGCGGAGCGGATCGCACAAGGACCGATCCCGGCCGATGAAGTACTCGCCATCGCCGAGCAAATCATCGAAGCCTTGGAGGCCGCACACGAACAGGGCATCGTCCATCGCGATCTCAAGCCCGCCAACATCAAGCTGCGGCCGGATGGCACGGTGAAAGTGCTCGATTTCGGGCTGGCCAAGGCGATCTCCGACGACGCCCCCGCCGACGGCTCACACTCGCCTACGCAGACCGCAATCGCAACGCGCGCAGGCATCTTGATCGGCACTGCCGCGTACATGAAGGGGGACGCCCTGCTGAACTCCTGTTCGCCAGAGACGACGTCCTGTTCCGACAGCCATTCGACGGCTCTACTTTCTCCGGCGAGCCAGTGCGGCTCACGGATGTCGCCTACCGTGCGATCAGCATGCTGGGGCTTTTCGACGCCTCGCTGAGTGGGAGCGTTTTGCTTACGCAGCCACCGTACACAGCGGGACAGCAGTTGACGTGGTTCAACCGCAGGGGTGAGGCCGAGGGCACTCTCGGGGCTCCCGGCGTGTTCGAGCAACCGAAGGTCTCGCCCGACGGCACCAGAGTGGTCTTCAATCGGCCGGACGACGACGTTGGCAACCGCGACCTCTGGCTGATTGAAGTCGCCCGCGGGATAGCCTCGCGATTGACGACGACTCCGACCAATGAATGGGGCGCGATATGGACCTCTGGCGGCCGGCGCGTCGCGTTTGCCTCGGATCGCGATGGCAAACGGGATGGCAGTACGTGGGAGAAGAGGTCGATGGATCCTGGGATGGGAGAGCAGCCTGTGGTGGGCCTGCCTGAATGGGCCGAATCCTGAGGACTGGTCCCAGGATGGGAAATGGATTCTATTCGCCAACGGCGCCGTGCATGGGGATGTGTGGGTCGCTCCGACCGATGGTGACACTAAGCCGTTTCGGTTCTTCGATTCGGGCTTCGAGGATCGGCGTCCTCAATTTTCTCCGGATGGAAAATGGGTCGCCTACCATTCGAACGAAACAGGCAGTTTCGAAGTGTATGTGCGTCGGTTCGAGGGCAAACCGGCGGAGTCCGGTCAGAAGATTCGCATCTCCCTCCAGGGAGGCTCCTACGCAACGTGGAGTGGGAACGGGAGAGAACTCTTTTTCGTTGGGCCTGACTCGAAATTTTACGCCGTCCCCGTAATGGACTTGGGTCGTTCGAACACGGCTCCGACACCGAAGGCGCTCTTTGCTGTTTGCCCGGGAAACACTCCGACCGGCTCTGCGACGCAGGGCAGCAGTTTCGACGTCAGCGGCGACGGGCAGCGGTTCTTGTTTGCGTGCGCCAATGCATTACCGAACAAGTACACCGTGACCGTGAATTGGCGCGGAATGAAGTAAGCGCCCGCCACCGCCGTGCGGCGCGGCTAAAGAGAAAGCCGTCGTCTCTGACTTCGGCCGTAGTTTCAGATCCGTCATCTCGCCGTCGCACCAGCGTTACGTCCTCCTGATTAAGTAACACCTCTTCCATCGACAGGAGCGGGAGGACACATGCTTTCGTTACGGTTCTTATTGGGCGGGGCCATCGCACTGGCCCTGGTCGTTGCAGGTGATCAGCGAGTCGGCGCGAAGACCGGGCCCGAAATTACCTTCACCAAATTGTGGACGCACGGCCATGCCACACCAGGGCAGGTTTCCGAGATTCCCGCATTCGACAACAGGACTAACACCATCTGGGTCGCGGGCGTCGTCGGCGTCGATGTGCTCGATGCCGACACCGGGGCGCTCCTGAAGCACATCGACGTGACACCGCACGGCGCCGTCAACAGCGTGGCAATCCACAACGGCCTCGCGGCGCTCGCCGTGGAGGCGGCGAGCCAGTCGAGCGCATGCCCTTCGTGCGATCGCCGTGACCCGGGCAAGGTGTTGTTCTACGACACCCGGACGCGCCTGCCGTCGGGAGACATCACGGAAGTGGAAGTCGGCTCCCTGCCCGACATGCTGACCTTCACCCACGATGGCCGCAAGTTGCTGGTCGCCAACGAGGCGACGCCGAATCGCTGCTGCCGACACCGCCTATACGCTGCTGCCCGATCCGCGAGGCACGCGTCAGCATCATCGACGTCGAAGACTCGCACGGTGATCGCGACCGCCGAATTCGAAAACGTTCCCCGACTTCGGGCAGCAATCTCCGTCTACCAACGTACCGGCATGGATTTCGAGCCCGAGTACATCGCCGTCGAAAAGGACGGCTACCAGGGCATTCGTCACGCTGCAGGAAGCGAATGCGATCGCCGTCCTGGATCTGACAACGAACGCGTTCACAGAGATCATCGGTCTCGGCGCCAAGGATTTCAGCCTGCACGGCAATGAAATTCGATCCCAAGGACAACGATGGCGGTCGTGTTCGTTCCAATCTGTCAACGCCAAAGGCTTCTACATGCCCGACGCCGTCGCGTCTTACAAGTGGCGCGGGCGAAACCTATCCTCGTCATGGCCAACGAAGGAGATTTCCGAGAGGACAACGACGATCGGTCTGCCGCCAGCACGTTCGGCGCAGTCGGCACCTCTAGACCGCTTGCGCGTCTCCAACCGGGACTCCTCGTCCGGCAACCTCTACGCCGCCGGCGCCCGGTCCTTCTCTATCCGTCGTGCCGACGGCGACGCTGGTCTACGACAGCGGCAGTATTCTCGATCGGGAGGCTCACGCCCGTCGGCATTTACGACGACGGCCGCAGCCGTGACAAGGGCGTGGAACCAGAAGGCGTTGCACTCCTGCAGATGGCGAGACCGGACGTATGCCTTCGTCGGGCTCGAGCGCACCATCGAGGAGCGCGGTCGCGATCTTCGACATCACGGATCTCGACGGCGGTCCGTTTCATCGACATGATCGTCACCAGCGGCAACCTCTCGCCGGAAGGGTTGGCCGCGTTCCAGGTACCGGGGCAACTACTATCTGGCGATCGCCAACGAAGTGGCGGCGCCAGGCTCGACCACGAGCAACACATCGTTGTACATGCTCGAACGATAGCCCAACATGCAGCCTCGCCCACGGCCACCCTGACCTCGAGCGCGTCTGGCACGAATGGCGGTTAGCTTTCAGTTTTCGGGTTGACGTAGATCGTGACGCCAGTCTTGATCGCAAGGGTAAGTAGTCGATCGACGACGTTCGGCGGAACCGACACGTTCTCGTCTACGATCACGGGAGTGTTCTCTTCTTCGTCTTCTTTCACGTGGACATAGAAACTGACGCCGTGGTCCTCGGCTACGCCTTTGAGTTCGTCAACAATTCCCGAGACGAGATGGGTGTCTGAATTCGCCCAAGGACTGTCGAGCACGAATCCCTTCATCGCAATGAAGGCCTCCAGTGATTCACAAACACCTGCTAAGCCTTGCGCGACAGTCCCAGGCTGAAGCGCAAAGGCGGCTTCAGGCTCACACAGAGACATGAAGGCGTCGAGATTCCCGGTGTTGATTCCATCGACGACCAATTTCAGGCCGCGCTCACGCGCTTCTGTGGACATGACATCCTTTCTCGCATTTCCCCGCTCCTCGCCCACTAATGTGTCAAGGGAACCAAAACGGGCTCAATCTCATGGGTGATCCCTCGTTCTGAAGGCCTACAGGGCGGCCCAAGCCAAAGATCAGGACAAGATGATCGAGATTTCCGAGACGTTGAGCGCGGCGTGTGCCGGCTGCCATGGCAAGTGGCGCGACCGCAAGGCGCCAGGCAACCGCTGTAAGTAGGAATCGTGGTTTATCGCTGATGGGTGGGCTGAGCGATCGGTTCGAGTCCTGTCTTCTGGATTGTGCCTGCCGCCGCCGGCGACGCGAGAAACTCGATCAGCGCCTTTGCGGCTGACGGGGTGGTTGCCTTCGTGGCGATGGCCGCGCTGATGATCGAAACCTGCTGAACCTCGGCCGGTAGCAGGCCCAGGTAGTCGATGCCGGCGATTGGCAGCAGTTCGCTCACTTGCTGAAAGCCAATCTCTGCATCGCCGCGCGCGACGACAGCGCCGACGCGCTCGCTCTCGATGCGCCTCGCCTTGTCCTTGACTTGATCGGCGATGCCGAGCCGCTTGAACAGTTCAGTGGACACGTACGTGCCGCTTGCGCTCGCCGAGTAGGCGATCGACTTCGCCTGAAGCAATGTCTGGCGTAGCGTGGCGATGGTGCTGATGTCAGGCCTGGGAGCACCCCTTCGCACAGCTATCCCGATCATCGACCGCGCCAGCTGGACCCGGCTTGCAGTAACGACCTGTCCCTTCTTGATGAGGGGTTCGAGCGCAGCGTCGATGACAATCACCACATCGACCGGCTGACCGCGATCGAGCCGAACTGGGATCGAGTCCTGCGCACCACCCATCGACGCCCCGTACGTCGTGACCACCGTGTGCCGCGTCGTCTTCTGGAACTGCTCGACGAGTTGCTGGTAGGCCTCGGTGAACGCACCTGAGGTCATCACTTTGATCTCGTCAGCGCGCGCGGGCGTCGCGACGAGCAGCGCAAGGGCTGCGAGGAGACCGCAGATCTTCATCATTTCGATGTCAGCACGAATCGCTGTGCGCGTCGATTCGTGACGATCTCCGCCGTGTACAGATTCCCCTTCGAGTCGGCCGCCATGTGATGGACGATGTCGAAGTCGCCTGGCTTGGGTCCTCGCACGCCGATCGCACCGATCTGCGTCAGCTTCTCGCGATCGAAGATCACCACTCGCATCGGGCCGGAATCGACGACGTAGAGGTACTGCTGTTTGCGATCCGCAGAGAACGAGAAGCCGGCGGGTACCGGCGTCACACCGCCCTCGTTCGTCACCTTCACCTGCCGCAGATACTTGCCCTCCGCCGTGAAGACCTGAATCCGGTTGTTGACGCGGTCGGCCACGTAGACCGTCCCGTCGTTGGAGACCTTCACTGCGTGGACGAGACCGTACTGTGACGGGCCATCGGGATTAGCTGCCGCAGGCGCAGAGCCCTGAGCACCCGCCGGCGTGGGTGGCTCCGGCTTCGCGCCGAACGCGCCCCACGTGCGCTTGAACGTGCCCTTGTCCGCGTCGAACACGATCACGCGGTGGTTGCCGTAGCCATCGGCCACGTAGAGCTCATTGCTTGGTGCATGCACGAACACGTCGGCGGGCTGATGGACGTTCATCGTGTCCGAATCACCGGTGCTCTGGCCGCGCTTGCCGATCTGCATGACGAACTTCCCGTCCTGCGTGAACTTCAGGATCATGTCGTCGGTGCTGCCGCCCGGCGCCGGCTTGGGCCAGCCGCCGTTGCCGCTGATCCAGACGAATCCCTTCGCATCGACAGAGATGCCGTGCTCGCGCTCGGGCCAGTCGAATCCCGCACCGTCGCCGCCCCAGCTGCCCAGCAGCTTTCCCGACGTGTCGAACTCGAGGACCGGCGGCGCGGCGTTCGCGCGCTTGTCGGCTGGAATCGATCGCGGACGATGGAGAACCCAGATGTGATCGCGGGAATCGACAGCAATCGACGAGACCTCACCGAGCACCCAGTTGTTCGGGATCGTCGGCCACTTCGGGTCGAGCTCGAACGCCGGCGCCTTGAGCGTGCTGGCCTGCTGAGCGCTGGTGGGCACAAAGGGCGACATCGTGATACCGAGGACCATCACGGTCGCAGCGAAGACAGCGAGGGATCGGTGGGTCTTCGTGAGCATGTACGTCTCCAGGTCGGCGAAGCCTACTTCGATTGTCGCCACCAGCGCATTCCACAGCAGCAAACATGATTGGCGCGGCCGAATCATCGGGGATAGCATACGTCCAACCAGCCAAGGCTCTGTCCTTGATATCCCGTTGAACGCCCTCGGCTGGTCTCCAGTGTCCTTGGCGCCTCGCGCGCCTAAAGGACCGCTAGGCGGGTCACAACGGGTACACGGTTCACGCAACGAGCCGCATAGCGGTCCAAGGAGAGCTCATGCGCCTGCGAATACCTCTTATGATCGCCATCGCCATCATCGCTACCGTCGTTGCCATTCACGCGCAGATTACGTCGAATCCTCTGCCGGCCGCTGTCGAGAAGAAGGGACTCGCTGTCGAGATTCGCGATCTCACACGACTTCCTGACACGCGCTCGATGCTCGCCGCCGGTCAGGATGTGAACCCTGCGGGCTGGGCGCGCGTGCAGTTCGTCCGCGATCTGCCGGACGGCCGCCGGTTCGTCAACGACTCGCGCGGGTTTCTCTACCTGCTCGACAAGGACAACAAACCCGCGGTGTACACCGACGTCGCCAAGGAATTCCCGTTTGCCATCTACAACAGATTGGAAAGCGGGTTCATCGGCTTCGACTTCCATCCCGAGTTCGCGAAGAACGGGTTGTTCTACTCCGTGCACGGCGAGCGCGCGACGGGCAATCCGGCGAAGCTGAATTTCATCCCGCCGGGGTACACCGAGAAGGATGTGACGTACCACAACGTGATCACCGAGTGGCACGCGAAGAACCCGGCCGCGAACACATTCGAAGGCACGCGCCGCGAGCTGTTGCGTGTCGCACACGTCGTGATGAACCTCACGCATCCGTTCGGGTTCGTCGGCTTCAACCCGACCGCGAAACCAGGCAGTCCCGACTACGGCCTGCTCTACACGAGCGGCAGCGACACCGGCTTCAGCAACGGCGGCGGGCCAAACGCCAACAACCCGAGCCAGACGCAGCGCCTCGACTCCGTCATCACTGCCATCCTGCGGATCGATCCGCGCAGCCCGTCCGTGTCGAATGGAACGAAAGGTCTCGGCGACTACACGATTCCGCCAGGCAACAAGTTCGCGGCCGACAACGATCCAAAGACGCTCGGTGAGATCTACGCGTACGGTTTCAGGAACGCGCACCGGATGTCATGGGACTACGGACGGAACGATGTACGCGTCTGATATCGGGATGAACCAGATCGAAGAGGTCAACATCGTCCGCAACGGTGAGAACTACGGATGGATGAAGCGCGAGGGCTTCTGGGAGAACGGCATGATCAGGCCTGGCGGTGCGCTCGATCAGTTGTTCACGTTGCCGGCAGAGATCCTCGACGGACGTAAAAAGGACGAGTTCACGTATCCCGTGGCCATCTACGATCACGACGAGGGGCAGGCCGTGTCAGGCGGCTTCGCGTATCACGGTCGCATCGCCGCGCTGCGCGACAAGTTCATCTTCGGCGACGTCCAGCGCGGACGGGTTTTCGCGTCCGATCTTGCCGAATTGAAGAAGGCGGACGATGGTGTGCCGCAGACGGTGGCACCGGTCCAGGAGATTCAGCTGTACGTGCGCGACGCCAGCGGCAATCGGACCGACGTCTCGCTGCCGGAGTTGGTCACGAAGGCGATGGGAACCAAGCTGCCGCGGGCCGACCTGCACATCAGTCAGAGTCGCGACGGTGAGTTGTTCGTCACCTCGCGACAGGATGGATGGATTCGGATGTTGGTGCCCTAGGGCAACGTGAAGAGGGCGACCGACGAGACGTCCTTCACGAAGATGCGTTTTCCCGAAATGGCTGGCGCGGCCCACGTGGCGGCGTCAGCCACCTTGTATCGCTTCAGCTCCTGAAAGCTCGTTCCGCTCACGCGGCCAACCATAAGCTCGGCATCCTCCTCGAGCGAGAGGATCAGATCACCCGCGTGCGCGATCGCCGCGTTCTCGGCCTGACGTGGCATGCCAGTCCATAGCGTCTGGCCGGTCTTCAGATCGAGCAGCATGTACTGACCGCGATTGCGATGTGACAGCGCGAACAGCTTGTCTCCGACGACGACCGCGTCGGCCATGTAGAGCGACGCCACCGGGTTCTCCCACACGACCTCCGTCATCCACTGTTCGCCTTTTTTGACGATGCGGAGCGCGGTGGTCGGCTTCTGGTAGCCCGAGACGATGAGCGTTGATCCGCTGAGAACAGGAGTGATGATGTTCTGCGTGTACTCCGTGGAGAACGGCCGCTGCCAGAGCAAGCGGCCATCGCTCTCCGAGACGCCGATGATGCTTTCCTGCGACAGCGTGATCACCTGCCGGACACCTTCGATGTCCGCCACGATTGGCGATGCGTAAGACGGACCATCCCCGGTCCAGGACCACTTGACATCGCCCGTGTTCGCGTCGAACGCGGTGAGCGCACCCTTCCCGTGGCCGCCGACGTGCACGATCACGAGACCGCGCTCCACGAGCGGTGACATCGACGTTCCGTACAACGGCAGGACGTTGCCCGCGGCCTTCTGCCACAGCTGCTTGCCGCTTGCCGCATCGAACGCCGTCACGATGCCGCCCATCCCGAGTGTGTAGAGGCGGCCGTCGGCGAACGTTGGCGTGGACTTCGGACCGGGTCCGTGTGCCTCTGCGGCTGGATTGACGTTGACGGGGGCGGCGTACCGCGTCTGCCAGATCACCTTGCCTGTCGCAGCGTCGAGCGCCTGCATGACCTCGCTGGTCATCTGCCGGCTGAAGACGTACACGCGATTGCCGATCAGCACGGGCGTGGAATAGCCAGTACCGACGTTGGCTTTCCACACGCGCGTGAGTTGTTCAGGCCAGGCTGTCGGGATTGAGAAGGATGCCGCGACACCGTCGCGGTTCGGTCCGCGGAACTGAGGCCAGTCCGTCGCCGAGCTCTGCGCCCCGAGGACGATCGGGAATGCGGCGAGAGCTGCAGCGACGATCAGGCCGCGATAACGAATGTTCACTCTCCGACTATAGCCCCGTGCGAGACAGCTGATCGAGGACCTTCCCGCGCGAACTGTCGGCGGGCACGAAGCGCTGAATGCGCTGACCCGCGAAGACCTCGCCAGTGTAGATGTTCCCCTTCGAATCGACGGCGATCATGTGCAGCCCCCAGAACGAGCCGCCGCTCTCACCCATGCTGCCCATGCGACCGACTTCCTTTCCACTCTCGCGGTCGAGGAAGTAGACGTGGTTGTTCGTCAGGTCCGAGATGTACAGGAACTTCTGTTGCTTGTCCTGTGAGAACCCGACGCCACCGGTCGCGCCGCCGACGCCGGTCTGCTCGGCAAGCTTGAACTCCTTGAGGAACTTGCCTTCGCGCGTCGTGACGTGAATGCGGTTCGCGTTGCGATCGGCTGCGTACACGAGGCCGTCGTTCGACACGTTGATCGTGAGATGCCCGCGGAACTCCTTCGGCATCGGACCGCCAGGTGTGTACGCACGGTCGGCGTCGTTGGTCGAGACCTCTGACAGCGGCCGCCCGTAGGCGCCCCATCCGCGCTTGAACGCGAGCGTTTTGAAGTCGAAGACCATCACGCGGCCACCGAGGTAGCTGTCCGCAACGTAGATGTCGTTGTTGGGTTCGTCGATGCGAATCTCTTCGATCCCACCGACGATCATCGGTGTCGTTGGCGGGATACTTCGCCCGGAAGGCTGCAGCGCCCCCGCCACGCGCGGCTCCTTCCGCCGAGCTGCCGCCGCCACGGCCGAGGAAACCTGAGACCGGACCGCGGCCTCCCCGTCCCGGGACGCGCGGCTCCGCGCCGCGGCCGCCGGGAGGTCCGCCGCCTTCTGTCTCCGGGACACGCGCGACTTCCGCGACGACCTTGCCTGTCTTCGGATCGTATTTACGAACTGTGTCCTGCCCGATGTAGACGAATCCCTGGCTGTCCACATCCATGCCGTGCCCCTGCGGCGCGTCGAACGAGCCGATGACATCGCCGTTCTTGCTGATGTGAATCATCGACGGCGGACGCACGCAGCAATCAGCAGCTGGCGGCGTGAGCTCGGCATGCAGCTCGATGTCCGTCAGGTCGTTCGGACGATTCAACACCCACACGTCGTCGTTCTTGTCCACGGCGAGACCCGTGATGCCGCCGATTTTCCACTTATTGGGCAGCGGTTTTGGCCAGCCCGGGTCGTAGAGATAGCGCGGTGCGGTCTGTGCCTGGGCACCAATGCCCGTGAAGGAGACGACGAATGCGATGCCAACCAGCAGGGCGACGACGGCCCCAATCTTTGGATTGACCTTCATGATGTGCTGTCTCCGTGATAGTAGATTTGCTCGGAGGCCGGAGTTTAGTCCTCGACTGTCTGTCGGTCAATCGGTCAGGGGGATATCGGTCAGGGGGATAAGTGCTAGAGCGCGAGGAAAGCGCACAGGCGCGTTGCGTCGTCGCGCGACGTCGCAACGCCCTTGCCTGGGCCGCGTGGAAGCAGTCTCAAGGATTCACGCGTCACTTGACGGCATCGCGCCGTCGATCCTGCCGCCGGTCCTGGCTGTTGTCAGTCCCGGGGCCATCGACGACCTTGTCCCTGTCGTCGACCGCATCCTCAGCCTTGTCCTTCGCCTCTTCCTTTTTCTCCTTCGCTTCTTCCTTCTTCTCTTCGCGATTCTCGTCGCTGCCTTCCCTCTTTCTCCTGCGCGAGGGCGATCAGCGGGATGCTCAGCATCCCCAACCCCATCACGAATGCTCGTCGACTGAACGTGCGCATAACTCCCCCTTCCGCGCCCGTGAACCACGTCGAGCGCCCAACCGAATCTACCGCAACGGGGGCGGCGTGGCCACTTCAAACGCCCGGCGATCCAGCTCGACAACGAGGAAGTGCGCCGACCCTCACAGGTATGGGTCCGCTGAGCTTGGGCCGATGCACGTGCGCGGGGGTAACATCTCGTGCGCGCTGGCCGCTATCCCGTCAATCGGGTAGGGTTAGCGCAAGCGAGATCACATGGCCACGAAGAGGACGCCGAATGATGCCGGATCGACGCACGCCGGAGGCGTCGTCTATCGCCTCAAGGAGGCGACGCCTGAGCTGTTGCTCGTGAGCTCGCGCTTCAACAAGTCGATCTGGGTCTTGCCGAAGGGACACATTGAATCAGGTGAGTCGTCCGACCAGACCGCGGTGCGCGAGGTCTTCGAAGAGGCCGGCGTCACGGCGCGTGTCGTTGAGTTTCTGACCACGTCACGCCAGGTGGTGCGTGGCGTCTCGCAACAGGTGGAGTACTACCTGCTCGAGTGGCTTGCCGAGGAAAGTGGCAGCGAAGGCAGGGGCGTGGCGTGGCTCGCCGAAGACGAAGCGATTCACCGCCTGACCTTCGACGAGCATCGAGCCGTGCTGACCAGAGCCTGCGCGCGGCTCGAACAGAGTGGGGAATCGTGTGAGTCCCACGCGCGCGGCTCTCGCGGCGCGATCTGATCGCTCGCAGTGCGTTGGCGCTGAGTGCTGTTGCGCTGCCAGCGCTCCGACTCAGAGCGCAAGCCATCAGCCCGGTCATGACTGCGCTCAGCGGCTACATGGCGGCGGCGAAAGATCGCGCCCTGCCTCCCGACGTCGTCGAGAAGGCGAAGCATCACATCCTCGACACGTTCGCCGCGATGCTGTCCGGTTCGGAGTTGCCACCGGGTCGCGCGGCGCTCGACACTCGCGCGGGCACAAGCGGGCCGGCCGGTCGCGACCGTCGTGGGCTCGACCGTCCTGACCGGACCGATCGACGCGGCGCTCGTCAACGGACTGCTGGCCCATTCGGATGAAACAGACGACTCGCATGGCGACGTCGCAGTCGCATCCGGGCGCGTCGATCGTGCCCGCCGCTCTCGCGCTCGGAGAGGAGCTCGGCATCAGCTGGGCAGCATTACCTGCGCGCCGTCACGCTCGGATACGACGTCGGTCCTCGACTGACGATGGCGCTCGGCGGCCCGACGTTCAGGGACGAGACCCGCCGGAGCACGCACGCGTTCGCGGGCACCTTCGGATCGGCGGCGGCTGCGGGATGCATCGCGGGGCTCAATGAACAGCAGATGCGCTGGCTGCTCGACTACGCATCGCAGCAGGCGGGCGGGTATGCGATCTGGGGTCGCGACACCGATCACATCGAGAAAGGGTTCGTCTTCGGCGGCATGCCGGCGCGCAACGGTGTTACGGCGGCGCTGCTCGTTCGCTCGGGGTGGAATGGCGTTGACGATGTGTTCTTCGGGGGAAGACAACTTCTTCCAGGTGAACGCGCCGAAGGGGAATCCGGCCGTGCTCATCGATGGACTTGGCGAGCGCTACGAAATCGTCAACACCGACATCAAGAAGTGGACGGTCGGCACGCCGATCCAGGCGCCGCTCGATGCGATCGACAACATGCGCAAGGAAGCGAGCGTTCGACGCCGAACGACGTCAAGGAGCGTCGTCGTTCGGCTTGCGCCGAGCGTTGGGGCAGTGGTGGACAACCGCGACATTCCGGACATCTGCCTGCAGCACATGGTCGCGGTGATGCTCATCGACAAGACCGCGTCGTTCCATGCCGCGCACGACAAGGCGCGCATGCAGGACGCGAGCGTGCTCCGCCAACGCAGCAAGGTGAAGTACGCCCCGGATGCGACGCTCGCCGAGCTGCTGCCCGTGCGCGTGGCCATCGTCGATATGACGCTGAACGACGGCACGCACGCTGTCCGATCGAGTGGAGGCCGTGCGCGGGACGGTGCGCAACCCGATGACTCGAGACGAGGTCGTCGACAAGGCGCAGAGATCTCATCGCTCCGGTGCTCGGGCCGCCGACCGCGCAGAAGCTGATCGACGCGGTGCTTCGCACTCGAAACGCTGAAAGAGATTCGCGCGCTCCGTCCCTTGTTGCAGCGCGCGTGACTGTTGGGAGTTGGGAGTTGGACGTTGGGAGTTGTCCCGTATAATCCAGCCTCTGCGGAGGTCCTCATGAGATCTCGTTCGACCGGTGTCGCCGTTCTGCTTGTGCTGACGTCGCTCCTTCCGGCAACAGCCAACGCGCAGTGGCTCGACTACAAGGCGCCAGGAGTTCCGCGTTTGCCAGACGGGAAGCCGAACCTGTCGGCGCCCGCGCCGAGAACGGCTGATGGCAAGCCGGATCTCAACGGCATCTGGAGCGGCGCTGGCCCGATGTACCGCTACAACATCGCCCAGGACCTGCAGCCCGGAGACGTTCTGCCGTGGGCGGAGGCGCTCTTCCTGCAGCGAGTAAGGGAGTCGCGAAAGGACAGCCCGCTCGCCCGGTGCATGCCGGTCAGCCTCCCGTATCACCAGTTCTTCAACCTGACGAGGCTCGTGCAAACGCCGACGCTGATGGTGGTCCTGCACGAGTCGCCGAACAGCCCCAATCGGACTGTCTTCCTCGACGGCCGCGACCTCCCGAAGGATCCCAATCCGACGTACATGGGGTATTCGGTCGGCAAATGGGAAGGCGACACGCTGGTCGTGACGACGGCCGGGTTCAACGACAAAGGATGGCTCGACAGTGCCGGTCATCCGCAGACCGAGTCGCTGCGCATCACCGAGCGGTACCACCGGCGCGACTTCGGCCACATGGATTGGGACATCACCATCGACGACCCGAAGGCGTTTACGAAGGCCTTCACGATCAAGACGCAGCGGACGCTGCAGGCCGACACCGAGTTGCTCGAGGACGTCTGCGAGAACGAGCGGTCACGAGCTCGCTTTGTCGTGGACACCAGCGTCACAGTGACGCCGGCCGTCGTCTCCAGTTACGCCGGCACGTATGAGCTGGCACCAGGGCGCGAGGTCGTCATCACGGCGGTCGATGGTCTGTTGTTCGTGCGCGGCCTGAACGAACCGAAGCTTCCGCTGATCCCGACGTCGCAGACGCAGTTCATGTCGACCGCGACACCGGCCGGGTTCGAGTTCATCAAAGACGCGCAGGGGAAGGTGACGCACCTGATCGTGCGCGGGAATGTCCCGGAGACGAAGGCGGTCCGCAAGAGTCCGTGATCGTCCGTCCCGCCGGCGACGACATCCAGCTGATCACGCAGCCCGATCACGCGCATCTGGCCCGTCGCGTGATGGAGCACTGCGTGCCGTTGTCGACACGATTGCGCCGGGACTCGATTCTTCACGCCATCGCCGAACACGACAACGGGTGGGCCGAGGAAGACGCGGCTCCCCGCGTGAATACCACGACCGGGCGTGTATTCGACTTCATCAGCGCGCCGCCAGAGGTTCGCCAGGCGGTGTGGCCGCGCGGGGTCGCGAGGCTCGCGCGCGATTCGTGGGCCGCCGCGCTGGTTGCGCAACATGCGATTACGGTCTACGACCGCTTCCATTCCGAGAGCGAGTGGTCGCCGTTCTTCCATGACATGGAGGCGGCGCGCAACGACCTGTTGCGAGCGATCGGTGTGCCGCTCGAGGATCTCCTGAGCGACTACGTGTTCGTTCGGCTCGCCGATTTGATCTCGCTGACCTTTTGCGTCGGATGGACCGACCAGCAGCGGTTCGGTGAGTGGGCTGTCCAGCGCTTCGACGCGCGCATTGTCGTGACACCCGATGCGTTTGGCGGGGCCGACATTCCAATCGAGGTCGGTGCTCGAGTGATTCGCGACGAACGGTACGTCTCGGATCTGACCTTGCGTCGCGCGTTGAGCGAAGCCAGACCAACGACGCTGCGCGGCACAGTCACCGGAGATCCGCGGCTACAATGAGCCCCAATTCGCCGATGACCGTCTCCGCAGGCGATCGTCTGGGTTCGTTTGAAATACTGTCGGCCATC
The DNA here is from genome assembly GCA_963757735.1 of uncultured Acidobacteriota bacterium. Lineage (GTDB taxonomy): Bacteria > Acidobacteriota > Vicinamibacteria > Vicinamibacterales > UBA2999 > Gp6-AA40. Next base: position 56,364 of record CAVWST010000039.1, on the reverse strand, counting down.
GGCGCCGGTGGCATGGGCGAGGTCTATCGAGCCCGCGATCTGCGTCTTGGCCGTGACGTCGCCATCAAGGTTCTGCCTGAGACGTTTGCGGCCGACTCAGAACGAGTGGCCCGCTTCGTGCGCGAGGCCCAACTACTGGCCTCCTTGAATCACCCGCACATTGCCACGATTTATGGCCTCGAGGAAGTCAACGGATCGCAGTTGCTCGTCCTCGAGTTGATTCAGGGCGGCACGCTCGCCGATCGACTGGTCCACGGCCCCTTGCCACTTCGAGAGGCGTGTGCTCTTGCGAGACAGATTGCCGATGCGCTCGCCGCTGCACACGCCAAAGGGATCATCCACCGCGACCTGAAGCCAGCCAATGTCGCGGTGAACACCGACAGCCAGGCAAAGGTTCTCGATTTTGGACTCGCGAAGGAGATCGAGGAGCACCCGTCCAGCGACTTCAGCAACTTGTCCACCTTGATGAGGCAGACTCAGCCGGGAGTGATGCTCGGTACCCCGGCATACATGAGTCCTGAGCAGGTACGTGGACGAGCGCTCGACAAGCGTTCGGACATCTGGGCGTTTGGCTGTCTTCTGTACGAGATGCTCACTGGCCACCAGGCGTTGGGACGAGAGACCGTCTCCGATACCGTGGCGGGGATCCTGGAGCGTGAGCCCGACTGGCAATCTCTCCCGGCGCATACACCCGCGAGAGTTCGATGGCTGCTGCGCCGATGCCTCGAGAAGGATCTGAATCGCCGGCTCCACGACATCGCGGATGCACGGATAGAGCTCGACGAGGCGTTGTCGGAGCCAGGCGAGTCGAGTCCGGATACATCAGGAGATCGCTCGACAACTGCTCGTCGACCGATCGGGTACCGAGCGGTGAGGATTGCGGCAGGACTGGGTCTGGCCACGCTGATTGCCGTGCTGGCCTTCCGAGCGGGTTTCTCCAGCCGCCCGGCATCGGTCGATGCGCCTGCGTATCTCGCCTCGATTCCTCTGCCTGATAACGTGAACCTCTCAACCTTCCCGGCAGGACGGTTTGCGTTGTCACCTGACGGTCGGCGGCTCGCGTTCTCCGGAACGGATAAGACCGGACGAACGCAGCTCTGGATTCGTTCGCTCGATGGATTAGTGACGCAGCCGCTTGCTGGAACCGATGGTGCGACGTTTCCATTCTGGTCTCACGACTCTCGGTTCGTCGCCTTCCTGTCGCAGGGCAAGCTGAAGAAAGTCGAGGCCACGGGCGGCGCTACAACGACGCTCACCGACGCCGCCTCCAATTCCACGGGTGCGTGGAGCCGGGACGATGTGATTCTCTTCACACCGAAGGGCGGCGAGCCGCTCTATCGAATTTCAGCTCTTGGGGGCACCCCGACTCCTGCGACCACTCTCGACGCTGCGAATGGCGACGCGCAGCATTGGTTCCCCCAGTTCCTGCCCGACGGCCGCCATTTCCTCTACTTCGTGCTGGGGAGCAAGACCGGAGGAGCCATCGATCCGCGCGCTATTTACGTAGGCTCGCTCGATCCCACCGAATCGAGCAAGTTCCTGCTCGAGGGAGGCTCCAACGCGAAGTATGCCGACGGTCACTTGCTGTTTCTGAAGGGGCGCACCCTGATGGCGCAGCCATTCGATCTCGCGCGCCTGGAGCTCGTGGGACAGGCGGTGTCTGTCGCCGAGCAGGTGCAGGTCCCCGGTGCCGGTGACACCGGCACTGCCGGTGCTTTCTCGGTCGCAGACACCGGCGCCATCGTCTATCAAGCCGGTCTCGATGAAGTGAGATCGCAGTTGGCGTGGTTCGACCGACAGGGGAAGCAGACGGCACTCCTTGGTGAGAAGGCCGACTACGCCGAAGTATCGCTCTCGCCGGACGGGCGGCAAGCGGCCGTCAGTGTCCTCGATCCGACGCGCGGTGCAAGCAACCTGTGGCTCTACGACGTGGCACGTGGCCTGCCCACACGCTTCACGTCGAATGCCTCCGACGACATAGCGCCCGTCTGGTCGCGTGACCTCAGTCGGGTCTTGTTCGCGTCCGGGCGGAGGGGAGGCTTCGATGTCTACCAGAAGACCATCAGCGGGCCGAGCGAGGATCCGGTGCTCGAGGACACGCTTGGTGAATTCCCGCAGAGCATCTCTCCTGATGGCCAATTCCTCCTCTACGTCTTCGGCAGCGGGACGTTGAGGAGAAGCGACTTGTGGATTCTGTCGCTGACCGAGGGCGGGAAGCGGTTTCCATTCAAGGACACGCCGTCTACGGAAACGCAGGGTCAGTTTTCGCCGGATGGGAAATGGATCGCCTACAGCTCCAACGAAACGGGTCGGTTTGAGGTGTACGTTGCGCCGTTGTCAGGTTCGGGGAGCCGTAAGCGCGTATCGCCGGCCGGAGGAAGCTGGCCGCGCTGGCGCCGGGACGGAAACGAAATCGTGTATCTGGCGCCGGACAACACGCTGACCTCGGCGAGTGTTCGCAGTGAAGGCTCCGATCTCAACGTGGGTTCGGTGCGTCCGCTTTTCACCGTTCGTCTCCGCCCGCTGGTTCGGCTCGATGCATTCCCCTACGATATTTCGCCGGATGGCCAGCGGTTCCTGGTCAACTCGTTCGTCGAGGAAACGGCATCGACCGCGATCACGCTGATAGTTAACTGGACGGCTGTTTTGGGCCACTGATCACAGCCGCTGATCGTTGCTGGGCGCTGTCGTCGGAGGATCACCATGTCGAAGCAGTTGCTCGTGACCGTTCTCGTTGCGGGTGCCCTGTCTGGGACAACCGGCGGCGCTCAGCAACCACGTGCGCAGGCGCTGGACGAGAACGGCGCGCCCGTCTTCAAAGTCGATCCGTTCTGGCCGAAGCCGCTGCCGAACCGGTGGAGCATGCAGCAGGTCACCGGTATCCACGTCGATCACGAGGACCACATCTGGTTCCTGAATCGCGCTGCCGCTGCGGAAGGGGACGAGATCGGCGGCGACGGCAACCCGCCGAGGATCGACTGCTGCGTCCGCGGTCCCGAAGTCGTCGAGCTCGATCAAGATGGCAAGGTGGTCCATGCCTGGGGCGGCCCGGGGTATCACCCTCTGTGGCCGACTGCGTTGCAGACGGTCATCGCAGACCGCAAAGGATTCGTCTGGGTTGGAGGGACGGCACCGCAGGACAGCATCCTCAAATTCACCCGTGATGGGAAGTTCGTCTGGGACTTCGGCCACCGTCCGCCGCCAGGCACGCCGTTCGCGGAGAACAATCAACAGACCGACGTGCTGGGATCGAAAGGGCGGTTCCAGATCGACGAGGCCGCCGGCGAGATCTACATCATCAATTTGAAGCGAGTGCTCGTGTACGACATGAATACCGGTGCGTTCAAGCGCGGCTGGGGCGGACACGGCATGCCGCTGAACGAGATCTCCAACGATCCGATTCCGCCCTACACGTGGACCGGCGCTCCGCCGCCAGCGGAGAAGAACTTCGTACCCGATCTGCACTTCGTGGAGATCTCGCAGGACCGGCGCGTCTACATCGGCGAGCGTGGGCAGAACCGGATCGAAGTATTCACGCCCGAAGGAAAGTTTCTGCAGGAGTTCTACGTCTCGCCCAACACGCCGGCGCGCGGTGACGGGTGCGGCGGTCTCAACAACACGAAGATGCCGCCATGCGGCACCACCTACAAGCTGGCCATCTCGCGCGATCCGGGGCAGAAGTATCTATATGTTGCGGACGGGACGAACAACCGCGTGTGGATCCTCGATCGTCAGAGCGGCAAGACGCTGGGATCGTTCGGCGGCAACGGCCGCTATGCGGGGCAGCTCCACTGGATCAACGCGATCGCGATCGACTCGAAGGGCAACATCTACACGGGCGAGGTGGAGCAGGCAAAGCGCATCCAAAAATTCGAGCCGGTGCGGAAGTGACTTACAGGCGCTGGTCCTTGGTCTCCTCGATGGCCACCAGCCCCACGAGCGTCAGCAAGGCCGCAACGACGACGTAGTAGCCGACGAATTGCAGGCCGTAGTTCTGCGCGAGCCACGTGGCGATGTACGGCGCGAGTGACGCGCCGAAGATCCCTGCGAGATTGAAGGTCAGCGAGCTGCCGGTGTAGCGCACTCGCGTTGGGAACAGCTCTGAGAGCGTCGTTCCGAGCGGTCCGTATGTCAGGCCCATCAGCGAGAGCCCAACGACCATTGCGATGGTCGCGCCCACGAGGCCTGACGTCAGCAGTGGCGCCATCACCAGACCGAAGACGCCAATAGCCACCGTCACCCAGATCAGGGTGGTGCGGCGTCCTCCTCGCTCGGCGATCAGCGCGCTGATCGGAATCGTCAGTGCAAAGAACACGACGCCGAGGAGTTGAATGAGGAGGAACGTGTTGCGGCTGTAGCCGAGCACGGACGTGCCCCACGACAACGAGAAGACCGTCATCAGGTAGAACAGGACGAACGTTTCGATCGACGCGAGCGTGCCGAGCACCAGCGTGCGCGGGTGGTCTCGAATCACGGTGAGCATCGGAACTTTCGCGCGCTCCTCGCGCATTGCCGCCTGCTGGAACACCGGCGTCTCGGTGATCGTCAGGCGGATGTAGAGTCCCACTGCCACGAGTGCGGCGCTCGCGAGAAAAGGGATGCGCCAACCGAATGCAAGGAACTGATCGTTGGTGAGCCACTGGGAGAGCGCGAGGAACGAGCTGCCCGAAAACAGAAACCCGATGGGCGCTCCGAGCTGCGGAAACATCCCGTACCACGCCCGCTTTCCGGGAGGCGCGTTTTCGACTGCCAGGAGAACGGCGCCGCCCCACTCGCCGCCGAGGCCGAGACCCTGACCGAAGCGGCACAGCGCGAGCAGGGCCGGTGCGGCGATCCCGATGGTTTCGTACGTCGGCAGGATGCCGATGGTGACCGTCGAGACACCCATCGTGAGGAGTGCGGCGACGAGCGTCGCCTTGCGGCCGATGCGATCGCCGAAGTGTCCGAAGAGCGCGGATCCGATCGGCCGCGCCACGAACGCGATGCCAAACGTCGCGAGCGACGCGAGCACGGCGGAGGCTGGATCCGACGTCGGAAAGAACAGACGAGGGAACACCAGTACGGCCGCTGTCGCGTAGATGTAAAAATCGAAAAACTCGATCGTGGTCCCGATCAGGCTCGCAAAGAGTACCTGGCCTGGTGTGTTCGCGTGGCGGACCGCGACACGAGAGGGTGCCTGCTCATGCATTCCACGCAATCCTTGCAGTCTACGTCGTGCAGGTCAATTCGACGGTGCAGGTAGATCCGGGCAGCGCGCGACCAGGCAGCCGCTTCGTCTGAGTTCGTTGAACACTGCGTTTCCTGTCGCGATGGCCTCATCCGTTTCGAACGTTTCTCGCTGTATCGCTCCGTTGCGCTTGTAGAGGGCAAACATACCGTGGCTGGTCACGACGCTCGGATCGGACAGGACCTCGAGTGAATGTTTGAGCTCGTGACCCATGGACGCCATCGCTTCCACTTCCGCCCTGGCATCTTCCACGACGACACGCAGGATTCGATGCTGGTCGGTGACGCCCATCCAGAGCACCAGGCAGGCGCGAACGCGGTGCCCGCATCGGCCGCGCACGACGTAGACCAGGCCGTTCGTGGCCTCAATCGCATGTATCAACTGACGGAACGTCGGCGATCGGGCAGTAGCTACCTGAATCAGTCGCGACAGTTCCGAGTCTTCAGTGCGGACGCGAGGCGCCTCCTGTGAGAGGCCCTCCAGCCGTTCAATCCCCAGGATGCCGAGCAGCGCTACCCACGCAACCGCTCGAAGTGCGCTCGTTGTTCTTGCCACGGCGTCTTCCTCCTCGCGCACGGAGGCGGAGAACGCGGTCGAAACCTAGAAACGGCCCTCAAAGGCGTAGAATTCGCTGATTGCTGGACCTCCTCTGGATGTAACGGGGTTGCTTCTGGCCTGGCGCGGCGGTGACGAGCAGGCGCTTTCTCGGCTCATGCCGCTGCTGGAAGGGGAGCTTCACCGGATCGCGCGGCGCTTCATGGCCGGTGAGCGTGCGGGTCATAGCCTGCAGGCCACGGCGCTCGTGAACGAGGCGTATCTCCGGTTAATCGACGTCTCGCAGATCGACTGGCAGAGTCGGGCACACTTTCTGGCCATGGCTGCGCGCCTCATGCGGCGAATCCTCGTCGACTCTGCGCGGGCGAGGCGTAATCAGAGACGTGGCGGTGATGCCGGGCGGATTACGCTGGATGCCGATCTGATTCCTGGGAGTGACCGATCCCTGATCTCATCGCCCTCGACGACGCGCTCACGGCACTGGGCCCAGTTGGATTCACGGAGGAGCCAGGTGATCGAATTGCGCTTCTTCGGTGGCCTCACAGTGGAAGAGACCGCGGTTCCCTTGGCTTGATCGTGAACTGGCCGCAACTTCTACAAAACTGTGCCCGCGGTCGTCAAAACGTCGCCAGCGACGCGAGCACGGCCGAGGCTTCCACCGTTCGTTCGCGCATTGAACCTGCTTCGACTCGTGGGACCGCGCGTTCGAGCTACTGCGGAAGAACAGCTTCGGCGGCACGACGCAACGCCCTGGCTTCGTCGCGAAAAGCCGCGAGCACTTGCAGCGTCTCAGTGCTTCCGAATGCTGGATCGTAGACCGGTGCACCCTTCAGGCTTGGCGCATCATCGAGATCACCGAGCCCGGCATCACGCAAGCGGCGCAGACGTTGCAACATCAGGTCGCGAATCTCCTCAGGGTTGTCGACGCCCCTGAACGTTGCGACATGGAGATTCAGCCCCTCGGCCTTTCCGTGACTCCCGGAACTGCCGCCCCCTCCGGCGGTATCGACCTTGACATCCGAGATCCCGAACAGACGCTCGAGCGGTCCCTGCGAGATCGTGATGTTCTGAACGTTCGCGAACGTCATCGTCATTTCATGAACGTTCCAGACGCCGGCGCGAATGCGGAGGCTGCGATCCGTCACTTTGTACCACCGCATCTCGTAGTTCAGGCGCAACGAGAAGAACGAGAGGCCTGCTTGTCCGAGAAAGAGGTCCTGCGGTGAGGAGGCCCAGGGCGGTCACCAGAATCGCCGCGAGACCCGTCGCTGCTGCGATGGCGAGCGGTATGAAGACCAGGAGCCCGCCCAGAAGGATGCCGATTTCCGAGAGTGCCCAGGCCAGGGTGATGTAGCGCAGGTAGCCTGGTGCCGCGCGGAATACGCGCAGGCTTTGCACGTCACCCATCGGGTCGTGTGGTTCAGGCGGGATCTTCAGCAACCACAGGAGCGTCGACTTCACCCGGTCATACATCGCGCCGCTCCACGGCTGCTCCGCGACCCACCTGCCGTTCGAAGGCGATACGGGTCGCGCGGAGCTCGTCTATCGCGTCGCGCAGCAGGCCCACCACTCGTGCGCCGTCACCGCCTCCCGCGTACTCGGGTTCCGCGCGTGCGTCGGCGGCTATCCGATCGCGATAACCGCGCATACGGGTGTACAAGAAGTCGCGTACGGCTTCGAATTCCATCAGTCCTTCGAGCGTCATCTCCGCGCCCGAGGAGCCCGACGCCGTCTGAATCTTGATATCGGCCAACCCCAGCCAGCGCTGGATCAACCCGCTCGTGAGGTGGATATCCTGGATTCGGGCGTACGTCAGGTTGATCTGCCTTCGAAACAGGATGCCCCAACGCATGTGGATCCCTTCCGCATCGAAACGATACCGCATCGTTTCGTAGCGAAAGAAGAACAAGGGCATCGCGACTATGAAGCCCGGCCCGGTCAGCACCGCCCGAATGACGTAGAGCCACAGAAGATGGCGATGCGGCCGTTCTATGGTCAGGATGTCGGCACCGATCGTGCTCGAGGCCATCAGCTGCCCACAATCGCTTGGTACAGCATCGTCGCGAAGTGGGCGCGGATCGCGAAATTACCGCCCATCAACTGCGTGCAGTAGATCGCCACCATGTCTTCCTTCGGATCGATGAGCACGTGCGTGGACGCTGCACCGGACCAGCCGAACTCACCGACCGAGCCGATGTTGCCGCGCTCTGCTGGGTTCAGTAGCACAGACACGCCGAGCCCATAGCCGGTGCCAGGACCGACGCCTCCGTTTGCCATGGCTGTCGCAGACAGATGATTCATCGCCATCAGTTCGACGGTCTTCGGGCTGAGCAGGCGCACGCCGTTCAGCTGACCCTTGTTCAGCAGCATCTGCGCGAAGAGCGCGTAGTCACCGATGGTCGTCGAGATGCTGTAGCCGCCGAAGACCTGGTCGCCGTAGTTGCTTCCGAGCGGGCTGCTGTCGACAGCCAGCTTGCCGTCGCGGCCCATGCTGTAGAGCGCCGGGATTCGCGACTTCTTCTCCGCCGGAACGTTGAACATCGATTCGTTCATCTCGAGCGGCCTGAAGATCCGCTGACGGACGAACTCGTCGAATTTCTGCCCGGAGAGCTTCTCGACGAGCGCCGCCTGCACGTCGTGCGCGACGCTGTAGACCCAGCGATCGCCCGGCTGGTAGAGCAGCGGCATCTTCCCGACTTTTTCGATGAGACCAGTCAGGTCCGTCGCAAAGACGTTGGCGTCCCCATACATCTTGTCGACGGGCGAGTTGCCGAAGCCGTACCAGAAGCCCGCCGTGTGACGGAAGATGTCCTGGACGGTGATCTCGCGCTTGGGGGAGTCGAGCAGCAGGCCGCCCTGCGGCGTGCTGCCGGCGTAGACCTTCGCATCGGCAAACGCCGGAAAGTACTTCGACAGCGGATCGGTAAGCTGGAACTTGCCCTCTTCGAACAGCATCAACAAGGCGGCCGACGTAATCGGCTTCGTCATCGAGTACATCCGGAAGATGTCGTCCGAACGAGTCGCGCGGCCGGTTGCGAGGTCGGCTTTGCCGTATGCGTCCACGTGCACGACCTTGCCGTGACGGGCGATGAGCGTCACGACGCCTGGCGTGCGACCAGCATCCACGTACTCGTGAATGGCCTTGTCCATGCGTGCGAGGCGTTCGCTCGAGAGCCCGACCTCTTCCGGCTTGGACAGCGGCAGTTCCTTCGACCTGATGCCGGCCGAGCCGCCGACGATCACGAGGGCGGCCAACACGATTACGCTTGTTCGGGTCAGTCGAAACATACAAGTCTCCTTACTTGTCGAGGACCTCTCGCACCCGTTGCGCGAGCAGATCGAGCGAATACGGCTTGGCCAGGAACTCGATGCCTTCGCGCAGCACCCCGTGGTGCACGATGACGTTCGCCGTGTAGCCCGACGTGAAGAGTGCTTTCATCGAGGGCCGAAGCGCCAGCAGGCGCTCCATGAGAACCTGCCCGTTCATGCCCGGCATCACGACGTCGGTGACGAGCAGCGGTGGAACTTCCGACATCTGCGTAACGGCCGCGATGGCGGACGGTCCGTCGCCGAAAGCATGGACCGTGTACCCCAGGCGTCCGAGCATGCGCGAGGCAATGGCTCGCACGTGTTCCTCGTCCTCGACGAGGACGATCGCTTCGGTCCCGGGTGGACGATGTTCGCTGGTCGACTCGAGCGCCGCTCCCGGCCGGTCACTCACGGCCGGCAGGTAGATCTTGAACGTGGTGCCGTGCCCGAGCTCGGAGTAGACCTCGATCTGGCCACCGTTCTGTTTCACGGCGCCGTACACCATCGCGAGACCGAGCCCCGTCCCTCGACCGGCCTCCTTGGTCGTGAAGAACGGCTCGAACAGGTTGGTTCGCACGGTGTCGGTCATGCCGGCGCCCGTGTCCGACACCGCGAGCATCACATACGAGCCCGCCGCGACGTAGGGATGGCTCTTGACGTAATCGTCATCGAGGTCGACGTTCGCCGTTTCGAGCGTGAGCCGCCCGCCATGAGGCATCGCATCGCGTGCGTTGACCGCGAGATTGATCAGGATCTGCTCGACCTGGCTCGGATCGAACCGGACGGAGTCGAGCTCGGGTTCCGACGAAGTGTTGGAGACCGATGTCCTCGCCGATCAACCGCGCGAGCAGTTTGTGCACGTGGGTCAGGACGTCGTTCAGGTTGATCACCTTCGGATCGATCACCTGCTTCCTGGAGAACGTCAGCAGTTGCCGCGTCAGGCTGGTGGCCGAGTCCGCCGCCTTGTCGGCGTCGGCGAGATACTCGAAACGCGGATCGATCGGCTGACGTCTCCATCATGGCCAGTTCGAGATTGCCTTTGATGGCCGTCAGCAGGTTGTTGAAGTCGTGGGCGATGCCGCCGGCGAGCCGGCCGATCGACTCCATCTTCTGTGCCTGACGGAACTGTCCCTCGAGACGCTTGCGATCGGTCACATCGTGGCAGTTGACGACGATTCCCCGGATGGCTGGATCGTCCAGGTGATTGGTGGTCGTGCCCTCGAGCCACCTCCACGATCCGTCCGCACATCGTGCGCGCAACTGCCATGGCATGACGACATCGGGCGCCAACTCCAGGACCTGACCCATCGCGTTCCGTGCCCCGCGCAAATCGTCTGGCCACACGAGATCGAAACCGGAGCGGTTGATCCATTCTTCGACGGGAAAGCCCAGCGTGGTCGCGAACGACGGATTCAGATACTTGAAGCGACCCTCAGCGTCGATCAGCATGATGAGGTCGGACGAGCACTCGAGCAGCGACCGCAGCCTCAGCTCGCTGTTCTGAAGTGCTTCTTCGGCTTGTCTCAACTCGGTGACGTCTTCCAGAACGCCGACGACCCGCCAGAGCTCGCCCGCCGAGTTGTGCACGGGAAACGTGCGAACCCGCATCCAGCGCACGGCGCCGTTTCTATCGATGGCTCTCAGGAGCTGGTCGTAACCGCCACGATTCGCGCGCTGGCCGGCCCGTTTGGCCCTCTCTACGTCTTCGGGGTGCGTTGACTTGAAGAATTCGGTGTAGTGGGCGCCAACGGGAACCGACTGTCCCGTGATTCGCTCCCACACGTCGTTGCGATACAGGATTTTTCCACTCTCCGCTTCACGAACCCACACGAAGTCGGAGATGTAATCGGCGAGCCCGCCAAGCATGTCGCTGGCAAGCTCCTCAGCACTCGCCGTGACATGCTCCAGAACCATCCGCCCGGCGAGGAACAGTTGCGCGCTGCGGTCGACACGACTGATCTGCCAGCGAACGCGCCGGTAGCTCCCGTCGGCATGGCGCATCCGGGCGGTGAAATCGCCACGAGCGATCGGCGAGGCTGGTTGTGCGAGGTGGGCCACGATGCTTGCCGCGTCGCCGCCGTGAATCAGCGAGACGAAGCTGCGTCCATCGAGCGCAGCCGACGTCCATCCCAGCAGGGGTTCGAACGACGCGTTCGCGCGCACGAAGCGCCCCTCTCCTCCAAGAACGCAGAGGAGGTCTGACGACAGATCGAAGAAGCGTTCGAAATCAATCGTCGACATGACGAGCCCGTACCCGCACTACTCGATGTCAACTGCAAATCGCGCTCGCGCGGTTATCGTTTGTCGACGACAACCACGCCGCCCTTGATCATCACCTTCGTCTTCAGCCAGTTCCAGTAGCCCTCGAGCGGATCGCCGTCCAGCAGGATGATGTCGGCGATCTTGCCCGCCTCGAGTGTGCCGAGCTGGTCGCCCATCTGGATGTACGACGCGGTGTTCGGCCCCATGATCTGGATCATGTCCTTCATCGAGAACATCATGTTGAACGACTTGAGCTCGTGCTCGAGCCCGGCCAGCGGATCGTAGGTCGTGTCGGTGCAGTAGCCGAGGATGGCGCCGGCATCCCACACCGTGCGCGCGTTCACCGGCATGTAGCCGGCTTCTTCGCCGAGGCGTACGCCATCGACGATGGATTGCGGCCAGTCTTTGCCGTCGCGGAAGCGCGGCTTGTTGTCGTTGGCGAACACGCCGAAGACCGGCGCGCCGAAACCAATCGTCGCGAGGATCTTCGTGCCGGACGCCGCCAGCTTCTTTGCGTCCTCGTCGCTCGTGAAGTCCTTGTTGGGGAGGTGGACCAGCAGCGGCACGCCGGCGCTCACGGCCGCCATCATCGCCGGCGTGCTGACGGCGTGCACCTGCACCATCACGCCGGCCTTCTTGCCTTCGTCCACGACCGCTCGAAGGACGTCCATCTCCTGCTCGGTCGGGCCCGGCATCGGCGTCAGCGCGATCTCGCCGGTGAACTTGACGCCCATCGCCGCCATCTTCCGGATCTCGGCGCGCGCCGACTCCGGCGTGTGCTGGTTCAGTCGCAGCTGGCCGGACGGGATGATGCGTGGTCCGTTGATCTGGCCCGACTCGATGTGGTCCCGCAGCGTGATGTTGCCATCGGCGGGGCCGCCGCCGGAGAGGATGCGTCGTGTAGCCGGCCTCGAGCTGCGCCTGCATCTGCGCCTTCTCGTTGGGTCCGGTGTTGATGTGGCGATGCGCGTCGATGAAGCCGGGCATCGCGCGTCATGCCCTTGGCGTCGATGACCTTGCCGCTCGTGGACGACTGGCGCGCCCGCGGCCACGGACACGATCTTGCCGCCGCGCACGACGATCGAGCCGCGCTCGATCACGGTGGCGTTGGGACCGATGATGCGGACGTTGGTGATCGTGAGGTCCTGAGCCGCGAGCGGTGTGAGCGCCCCGAGCATGACGAATGCGAGGGCTGTCGCAAGAAGCCTCGAGCGGGCGTGTCGATTCATGTGACCCTCAGTGTGCCGAATGAGGGGGCAGGATAGCACGCGGCCACTGCCGGTGGATTTACCAGGGGGGCAATGTCATGAAGAGGAACTCCTTCAGATAGGAGTCCTGTGACGCCCGCAGTTCCGCGCCGCTCCCCTCGAAATAGATACGTCCGTCGTGGAGCACCATGAAGCGGGCGTGCTCGGCTTCCGTTTCGTGAACCTGCACGCGTCCGTTCGAGTTGGTCGCCTCATGCATGGCGATGTAGTAGGCGTCGCGGATCTGATGCGTCACCATGATCGACGTCACATGCTCCAGATCCCTCAGCTTCACAATTTCATCGTCCACGGTCGTTGCGATGACGGGATCGAGGCCGGTGGTGGGATCGTCGAACAGCAGCAGGCTGGGCTTGGTGGCCATCGCGCGAGCGATTGCGACGCGACGACGCTGTCCACCGGAGAGCTCCGACGGCATGCGGTCCATGTACTCGCTCAACCCGACGAAACCCAGGACCTCGGCGACGCGGCCGTCCACCTGCTCGATCGGCGTGTCGGATTCCTCGTACAGCCTGTAGCCCACGTTCTCCGCCACCGTCAGCGAGTCGAACAGCGCGATCTCCTGGAACGACATGCCGATGTCGGTGCGCAACCGCAGGAGATCTCGTTCCGGCATCGAATCGATGCGCTGTCCGTTGACGATGATCGTGCCCGAGTCGGGCCGCAGCAAGCCGAGAATCAGCTTGAGGATGATCGACTTCCCGGCGCCGCTCGCGCCGAGCAGGATCGCCATGCTGGCCTTCGGCACGCTGAAACTGATTTCTTTGAGGACGACGTGATCGTCGAAGGCGAAGGACACCTTGTCGAAGACAACCGCCAGCGACTCGTGATTGTTGGTGGGCATCAGCTCGCGTACTAGTCTATTCGCCCTTGGCGTTCGGGCCGGACGATGACAGCGGCGAGTGCATGCGGACGGCGCGCGGGATCGAGGTGCGTGGCGAGTCGGCGAATGGCTTCGGCCCATTCCCGGTCATCGACGTCAGCCGTGATTGGGCGCATGTGCAGAGGCCGCTGACGGAAAGCCGCAGCCCAGTCAGATCGATTGCGCCCGCTGTGATCGTGAGCGACGACATCGAATCCGGGACCGTCCTTGTAGATCGCGATGAGTCCGTATCCTCGGTCGTCACCGATCTCGACCTCGAGCCGTACGACACGGCCGATCTGGCTGTCCTCGATAAGGGCAAAGACTCCTTCGACGAGCGGATGTCCGGATGCGAAGAAGTCGATCGTGTCGTCGTCCACGGCTTCTTCGCGATCGAACGATCCGACGTAGCTCGACCCGCCCGGCACGCCCGGAAGGTTGTCAACGAGCGATTCATTTCCCAGTTCGATCGCGTACGTTCGCCGGCCGCGCGTGTGCTCGACGGCGAACCCCAGTCGAGAGCAGACGGTGACAATCACGCGCTCGTTCAGCGCGTCGAGGTCCGCCGGGATACGCGCGAGCAGATCGGGGGCCATATCGGCACGGTAAGGCTCACGATGGAGCTGCTGATAGGCGGCCTCTCGAATGCGTGAGCGCGCCGCGCGGGCGTCGCCGATGAGCGTCTCGAGTCGCGCGTCAGTCAATGAGGCGGCTGGGTCGAGCGCGATCTCTTCCAGCGTCCGTTCGATGTGAGCGAGCTGGGGCTCGAGGCCGGCGGAAGGCTCGATGAAGACGTCGAGCGCCTCGAGCAGTCGAACGACGTCCGCGCCGATACCGTCCGGTGGACGAAAGTAGACAATCTCGACCGGCAAGCGGCGCCCGATTCGATCGAGGCGGCCGATGCGCTGCTCGACAGTCGCCGGTTTCCACGGGAGGTCGAAGAGCACGAGCCGCCGGCAGAACTCGAAGTTGCGACCCTCGCCGCCAGCCTCGGTGGACACCAGCAGGCTCGGCCCCTCAGGGTTGCGGAAGAGGGCCACCTCGATATCACGTCGCGCGGCAGACAGCTCTTCGTGAAACGAGCCAGTTGCCAGTTGCGCGTGGTGACTGAACGCCGTGCGCAGCATTTCCAGCGTTTCCCGGTGTGCGACGAAGACGAGCGTCTTCTCGTTGGCGTCCTTCCAGCGCCTCGCCTGTGCGAGCAACCACGTGAGGCGAGGGTCCGATGCGTTCATCGCGTCTGCCTGCTCGCGCAGCGCGCGTTCGTCCGGTCCGAGGACGGCGCTCAGCGCTGCGCCAGACGCGAGCCCACGACGGACGCGGTCGATCTTGCTTGCGTTGCGCAACTGCGTCCACCGCGGGCGCGGCTCGAAGCGTCGTTTCGACCTGACGCTGAAGCCTCCAGCCTGCCGCGTTCTCGATCGAGATCGGAATTCCCACTCGCGGGGGTAATCCGCCGATGTCGGATCGGCGCGTCGAGCTCGTGCATGGAGGCAAGGGCGTTCCTGAAGCCAGCCGTGCTTCGAAGCTCACACCGTCCGGAAACTCCTGAGGGCGCAACAACTGCAGCAGCCTGAAGAATCCATGCGCATCGTCTTCGAGCGGCGTCGCGCTGAGGAGCAGTACGTGACGACCGAGGCCGGCGATTGGCGCGATGGCTCGCCACGCGGGTTCACCTGGATGGCCGGGAGGGCGCCGTAGCCGCTGTGCCTCGTCCACCACGAGCAGATCGATGCCCGCCTTTACCGCTTGACTCGTGAGCTCGGGGTGGGCGATCAGCATCTCGAGCGCGACGATTGCGCGCCGATGCACGTCGAACGGATTGAAGTCGCGACCGAAGTCGCGCGCGACATCGGCGAGCCGCGGTCCGTCGAGCAGCGTGAACGCCTGGTGATACTTCCGCCAGAGCTCGCCGAGCCACTGAACCGTCAGCGCCTCGGGGGCGACGATGAGGCAGCGCTCGATTTTGCCGGCATGCACGAGCCGATTGAGGATGAGGGCGGCCTCGATGGTCTTTCCGAGTCCCACTTCATCGGCGAGCAGCCAGCGCACAGGCTCTATCGCGGTCGCGCGCTCGGCGACATAGAGCTGATGAGGAAACAGCCGGACGCGTCCTCCAAGAAACGAGCCCAGCCCATAGGCCTCGCGAAGCGTGAGGAGTTGCAGGACATCCAGCCGCGTCAGAAAATCTTTCACCTCGTCCAGGCGTCCTGAGATCAGGCGCTCGACGAGCGAACGCTCGAGATCCGGCTGCGAATCCGGATCGACGGGAATCAGTGCGTCGGTGTTTGCGGCGAGTCGGAGCTTCGTGCCGGAGCGCGGGAACTCGACCACGAGCGCACGGCCCTCGAGCGCCGTGACTCGTCCGATTCCCAGTTCCGGGTTGAAACGATGGGTGAGGTAGTCGCCTAGACGCCAGGAATGCAATGGTCTTCGGTCCTCAGTCCCCGGTCTTCAGTCCATGAAAACCAGAGACTTAGAGACCGGAGACCTAAGACGTCATCTGATTTATCTGGCGCGGTCGTCGCCGTTGACGCGCTCGAATACGCGCTCTGGTAGCGGAAGCCCCTTGGCCTTGGCCTCTTCGGCGGCCTTCTCGTATGCGCGCTCGGCGGTGAGCGCGTTTCGCATCGCGTTGTTGCCTTCGTGGCAGCCGTATTCGTAGATTTGATAGCCAGGCTGGCTGGTAATCGTCATCCGGAACGTCCACGGCTTCGTGAAGGTCGTCGGATCGTCGATGTGGATCTCGTAGTCGATCATCTCGGGATCGACGCGCGTGAAACGCTCGACCATTCGCAGCTTGTCGCTGTGTTGCGTCCCGCCAACCGCGGTCCTGTTCGTGAAGTTCTGTGATTCGATGACGAGCGTGTCGCCTTCGTAGTGACCGCGCGCATCACCCATCCAGAGATGAATGTCCTTGCCGATGGGCGCCCGGCCATCGAGCGGAATCACGCGCGTGTCGTGCACCATCTCGTAGCTGATGACCACGGAGTCAGGCGTCTGGATGATGCGCGCGCCGTTGCCGTACACGGCCGGCATGAACGACCCGATCGCGCCGCGTGTGATGCACCGATCGTAGAGCGAGAAATCCTGGACCTTCTCCCATGGACCCGTACCGAATGAACCCTGCGCACGGGGTCGCGCCTGCGCCGCGGCCGTGAGCGCAGGTACACGGCCATCGGGAGGATCGATCACCATCGACGTGTAGCTGAAGTCGCGGCTGCCTTCTTCGTTGCGGAACGTACCGGTTCGCGCGTTATCGACGTCGCGGGCGGTGCTGCGCTGCTTCGCGCGTTGGGCAAATTCGTCGTCGGTCAGATAGCTGCGCGTTCCGTACTGTTGCGGCCGCGACATCGGAACACCGCGCATGTCGTCGGTCGTCCAGATTCCTTCGAGGTCCGGTTGCCCCCACGCATTGCGCGGCGCCTTCCAGTGCGGATTCACCCGCTTGGCGGCCATGGCGTCGGCCGACCCTTTTGCCTGAGCAGCGACTGGCGAGCTGGAAAGAAGAGGTACAGGCCGCGAACATGGCGACCGTCGCTATGAATTGCCGAATCATTCAGTCCTCCGTCCCCTCGAGGAGGGGAATGGGCCGTGAGGAGGTTACCACGAGCACTTAGTTGTCTGGCCCGGGCCTCGACGGTAAATGATTGCGAGGCTCCCGACCGTAAGACTACGAAACCGCCCGGGAGGCTTACATGCGATTCAGACCTTCTCTCGTCGTCGCCCTGTGCCTGTCGGCAGGCCTCGTTTCGGATGCCGCGGCCCAGCAGCCCGCGACGCGCGGCATCGTGAACATCACCGGTCAGCTCTATCGCGCACAGAACAACAACCACTACACCGTGTTCCTGGTGACGCCGGAAGGCATCATCATGAGCGACCCGATCAATCGTGACTTCTCGCGTTGGCTCAAAGCCGAATTCGCGTCACGCTTCAAGGTCCCGGTCCGTTACGTGCTCTACACGCATCGCGATTGGGATCACGCCTCCGGCGGTGTCGTCTTTGCCGATACGGCGGAGTTCGTCGGCCATCGAAACATGCTGACGGCGCTCGCAGCGCCTGCCGGTAGTCCGCCGCTGACGTCCGATGCCGTGAAGATGGATGCGAACCGCAACGGATTGGTCGAGCGCACGGAAGCCAGCGGGGCGATTGCCGAGCGTTTCGATCTCTTCGACTACAACCGCGACAACGTTGTCAATGGCGCCGAGATCGCGCGCGGCTCGATCAGCGACGTGTATCCACCGACGACGACATATGTCGATCGGCACACAGTGACCCTGGGCGGGAAGCGCGTGACGATGACCTATCTTGGTATCGCGCATGCCGACGACAGCTCCGTGCTTCACTTTCCTGATGAGCGCGCGGTGTTCAGCGCGGACGTGATGCAGGTGAAGCGGCTTCCGGGCGGACTGGCGCCCACGGTGGGCTCGTGGATCGACGCGCTGACGATCATCAACGCGCTCGATTTCGAGCATGCCCTGACCGGGCATGCACTCGCCGGCACGAAGAAGGACGCGGCGGATGCGCTGCGATATCTCGAGGACATCTCGAAGGGCGTCGCTGCCGGCGTCGGCGCCGGCCGAAGCCTCGCAGAGATCAAGAAGACGCTCACGCTCGATGCCTACAAAGGGTTCGAGCGCTGGGACACGACGCGGGAGGCACACATCGAGTTTGTCTACGGCACGATGAGGGGAACGCGCTAAACCCTCACCTCGCGCCGGCGGGAACACCGCCGCCGGCGTCGAACTCACGACGGGTGAGCAGTCCATCGCCTGTCGGTGTCGTAGCGGGCGAAGCTCCGCGTCGTCCATTTCCACTCGTCCGGAGTCAGCGTGCCGCTGCGATTGCTGTCGAGGCTGGCGAAGCTATCGAACTGATTCGACGTTTCACCGACGACCTCGGCTCGAGTGAGCACGTTGTCCCGATTGCGGTCCAGCCACTCGAATGCATCCAGGCTGCCGTGCCACTCGCCCTTCTCGACGCGCCCGTTGCGATTGACGTCGAGATTATCGAAACGGTCGTCACGATCGTCGTCCATTGAAGTGCTCGTGAACTCGGCCAACGTCAGGGCGCCGTCACGATTGCGATCGGCGCGCCGGAAGTACTCGGCGTTGTAGAACCACTCGCTGGAAGTAATCCGTCCGTCGCGGTTGCGGTCGTACTGGCGGAACGCATCCTCGGTCCAGGTCGCAGCCATGGTTGGATCGAAGTCCTCCTCCCCCGCACGTGCGGCTCGACGCGCACCAGGCTGCACTTCATCTCCCGATAACACGCCGTCTCTGTTCCAGTCATGGACGTCGAACGATCCCCGGCTGCCGTTCCATTCTTCGCGCTCGATCGCGCGATTGCCGTTTCGGTCCATGTTTTGAAAACGGATCCGGCCACTACTACTACTTGTCGCAGGAGCGCCCCCGTCACGGCAGTAACGTCTCGTGCCGCCAGGCACCGTGTCATTGCCGAACTTCTGCTGATACTCCTGTGAGTTGATGAAGGAGTCGGCGAGCGCTGCCAGAGAGTCACGCCCCTGTACGTGGCTGCTCAAACCAGCGGGATCGGGTTCCCGGCCCAGCAGATGCCGGTAGAGATTGGTCACCGCCTGGGGTCGATCGTTCGCAGGCAGAAAGCGCTGAAGATGTTCGGGCGACTTAGCGACGTCACGGACGATCTCACGCACAGAAGTCTGTCCGTTTCTGAGTTGCTCAGCGCGGGCGTTGCCTTCGCCACCGGCTGCACGCTCCAGGACCTGCCTGTAAATTGCATCGACGGTGCTGTCTGCGTCCGACGTACAGGGCTGTTGCGCTGATGCGAGAACGGGAACGAGCACGAGTACCGCCGAGAAAGTGATTGCGCGCATGGCCCCCTCCAGGCTCGAGTGTGTGTGCGCGACGAACTCGGAGAAGGACGGTGCAAGATCGACGCCTGCACCGATAGCGCGAAGGCGTGGCCTCGCCGAGTCGGCTGTGGTTCAAGCTCGACGCCGAATTTTCAACGTTGAGTCGCGGTGGGATCGATGCCTGCCGGTGCGACGTTCGGCCCGTGCACCGTTCGATGCGACAAGAACTGCCACTCACCGTTCCGCTTCGCGTAGACGCGCTCGAACCAGATCGAGTTGAGTCGCGCGGGAGCGGCGGCGTTCCGGTTTGCCGGCACGAAAAAGAAGCCCTCGTAGTCCCTAGGGCACGACGGAGATCGCGGTATACGAGCCGCTCGGCGTCATGTCGATGTTGTGCGCCTTGATGATCAGTCTCGCGTTCGCGTCACGCTCCTGCGCGATCACGACCTCGCGGAACTCGGGATCACTTTGCGCGGATTTCAATCGCTTGTCCCGCTCTTCCTTCGACGGGTACGCACGGATGTAGATGAAGGTGTCGGACGCGTCGATTCCGAGCTCGGGATCGCTCTGTTGCGGGATGAAGTAGCCGACGTTGGTGATCCCATATCGCGCGTAGATGGCGGCAGTCCGGCTGGCGAAGCGCGCGGCGAGGGCATCCCGCTTGCCAGGCTGCGCCTTGTAGATGCGCAGCTCGTAGAAACCAGGAAACGTCTGCTGCTGCGCGTAGCCCCAGCCGAGACCGGCCAGTCCGAATGCCACGCCCGCGAAGGCGACAACTTTCCACCTGAGCATGTCCACTCCCTTCGGATGCTTCTGAGTTGGGCATTCTACGCCCGATATCCGTGGGGTGAATGGTGGACGCCGATGCCGCCAACGTGGTGAAATCCGTGTCCTATGCGCCTCGCAACTCTCGCCGTCGTCGTCGGCCTCTTCCTCAGTGCGGCGACGCTGCCGGCGCAGTCACCGCAAGGCTCCGGTTCGTCGGCGCGCAAACTACCAGCGCCACTCATCTCACCGTCCGATCAATCCGCGGCAGGGAACGACGTGCTTGCGCTCGAGCGCGATATCGCCGCGGCGATCGTGCGAGGCGATGCGGCGTACTTCGATCGCGTGACGACGCCAGACTTCGTGATGATTCATGGTGATGGCTGGACGAGTGGCGGCCGGCCGGCGCTCGTGGACGACAAGGCGAGCTTCATGCGTCGGGTGGCGGACAAGTCGTACGCAGCTCACGACTACGACGTTCAGTCGGTGGAGATGCACGGCGACGTCGCCATCACGTACGGTCGATACGTCGGCCACATCCCCAGCTCGCCGCCAGGCCGGCAGTGGTTCGCCGTCTGGTATCAGAAGGTTTACGCGAAACGAGACGGGCGCTGGCTGTATCTTTCACATCGAACGGTCGACGGCGCGCACTACGGCAACGATCGTCAAGCGGTCAGCGCCGACTAGCGTGTGGGTTCATCGCGGGTAACGTCGTGCGACGACTGACATTTGGCAGCGCGTTGATGGTGGTCGTTCTCGTGGGTGGCGTGTTCGCACAGGGAACACCGCAGACGCGGCCGCCTCTCTTTCTGAGCGAATCATGGAAGGCGCTGTCCACGCCTCCCGACGATCACGGTGCTTGGCCGGCGTCGCAGCAGGGCGTTGCGAGCGCAACCCTGCAACTGACGCTGCACGGCACATCGGGCAAGGAGATTCAGTTCGTTGCCGTTCGCAGCAACGGCGACGTGTATCCGCTCAACCTGTGGACCGGCACGACGACGTCGCCGAGCGCGGCCACGCTTCGCGATCGGAGTAACTTCGTCGACCTCACGAACCCGCTGGCGAAGATTCGCTGGGTTGTTCGCACCTCTGGATTCCACCAAGTGCGTCCCGTGATCAAACTCGCTGATGGCACGTGGCTCGTCGGCGATCGCCCGACGGGGCCGTCTGCCGACTTCAACGAGACCGATTTTCAATTGCGGATCTGCGTTGGATGAAACTCGACATGGCTCGCGTCGTCGCCGTCGGCAACTGGATCGACCACGTAGATCTGAGCAAGGTCGATGAGGTCGGCTTCGCCGATTTGATGCCGGGCAGTGGTCATGGGCCCGGCGGTTACGTGAACGTGGGCCGAATCGACGTATACGGAAAGCCGGTGAAGCGGTAGCGCCCCGGCGGGTGCGACGGCCGCGATACCAGGGGCATGGCGTTCTCGCATTCCTCTCGCGGACGACTAACGGACTACGATCTCGGCCGGTTCCCGGACGACACGCTCTTTCATCGGCTCGCCCGAGCCGTATGCCACGCGGGTTGCCTGCCTCGCAAGGAACTCTACGAGGCATGGGAGACCGCGCGGCGGGTCCGCCGCCTCTTTCGCGGCGGTCGCATCGTCGACATCGCCGGTGGCCACGGCCTCCTTGCTCACGCGATGCTTCTTCTCGACGATTCGTCAGCCGACGCCATCGTCGTGGATACATCGCTCCCGCCTTCGAGTGCCCGGCTTCATGCAATCCTGGCGGAGACATGGCCGCGGCTGTCCGGTCGCGTCACCTTCATGTCCGCACGCGTCGAGGAAGTCGATCTGCGTTCGAGCGACATCGTCGTCTCCGTGCATGCCTGTGGAGGTCTGAGCGATATCGTCCTCGATCGAGCATCGTCCGCGCGTGCCCGCGTCGCGGTTCTCCCGTGCTGTCACGATCTCGACGTGAACGATGACGGCGGACTGGCAGGATGGATCGACAGGCCGCTGGCGGTGGACGTCGTGCGGGCCCTGCGCTTGCAGCAGCGGGGTTACCGGACCTGGACGCAGTCGATTTCGGACGACATTACGCCGAAAAACCGGCTGCTGATTGGCGAGCCGCGCGACCTATAGACCCGTGCCGCCCGGGCCGATGTACACTTGAGTGCCTCGCCTCTACACGCGTGTCTCAACCCTCACACAAACGGAAGGTACATGGACTCAGATTTCGGACTGTTGTGGATTCCTGTCGGTTTCGCGTTGATCTTCCTCTCGGTCGCCGTTCTTTTCCTGACCGTTTCTGCTTAACCGCTTAGATGCGCCGACACCAGCCTCAGGCTGGTGAGGGCTCACCATTGTGCACGTTCAGAGCAACGCCTGCGTGAGGTGTTGCTACTGAACGCTGTTGAGCGTGATGTCGAACACCAGCGTGGCGTTCGGCGGAATAGGCGATCCCGGGCTTCTGTCGCCGTAGGCGAGCTCCGGTGGGATGACCAGGCGGCGCTGCCCACCCACGCGCATGCCCGCTACACCTTGATCCCAACCTCGAATCACGGCTCCCGTTCCAAGGCGGAAGGGAAAGTTGGATTGCGAGTCGAATTGCGTGCCTTTGGCATCAGGCCGGCTCGAGTCGTGGAGCCATCCCGTGTACGCGACAGTCAATTGATTGCCTGGCTGAGCGATCGTTCCGGTACCGACGACAAGATCGATTTGTGAGTACGGTGCGGTGGTCGTGGGCGCTAGCGTGGGTGCGTTGTCGCCGCTACAGGCGGTGACGAAGAGCAAAGCAACGAGCGGAATCAGACGTTTCATTGTTCCCAGTTTAGACGACCGGCGCTGTCGACGGGTCTGCGATGTATGCTCTCGCACAGATTCGCAAGGAGATCCGCATGCGACTGCAGCTTGTGACGTGCCTTTCGATTCTGCTCACCGCGACGGCCGCATACGCCCAGAGCATCACGAGCTCCGCGCAGTGTGACTTGCCTCATGCGTCAGGCGTGTCGATGCAGCAGCTCACGTCGGGGCAGCGTCAGCGCAGTTACAGATTGTTCGTTCCGCCCGGGTACGACGGCCGTGCGCGACTGCCGCTGGTTCTCGATCTCCACGGCAGCGGCGGCAATGCTGCAGGCCAGGCTCGAAACAGTGGCCTCGAGACGTTGAGCGCGAGTGAGCGATTCATTGTGGCGACGCTCGAGGCGGAAGGTGGGCGTTGGAACGTGCCCGTTCAAGATGGTCGCGCCGACGACGTGGCGTACGTCAGCGACGTGATTTCGCATGTAGCCGCGCGCGTGTGCACGGACGAGACGCGCGTCTACGCGACCGGGTTCTCGGGTGGCGGGCGAATGTCGTCGCTGCTTGGCTGCAAGCTTGGCTCTCGCCTCGCCGCGATTGCCCCGGTTTCTGGTCTTCGGTGGCCAGGTCCATGCACCGGGCGTCCAGTTCCGGTGCTGACGTTCCACGGGCTGGCCGACCCGCAGAATCCATACGATGGTCACGCCGCAGGCCGAGGCGCGGAGTGGATGGAGAGCGTTCCGGATGCGCTCGCTGGCTGGGCGCGTCTCGACTCGTGTGAGGGAGACGCGATCCTCGAGGATCCTCCCGGACCGCTCTCAACGATGCGCTACGAGAAGTGCAGCGCGGGCACTGAGGTTCGAATGATTCGCATCGATGGCCTCGGCCACACCTGGACCAAGACGGAGGTCGATACGACCTCCGTCATGTGGCAGTTCTTCAAGAGCCATCGTCTCAGTCGATAGTGTCTTAGTGGTCCGATGGGGCGACTGTGCGGCGTGCGACGGTCCAGTACGAGGGTGCGACGGTCGGGTACGACAGTCCGAAGCACGCCGAACGCTCGGACCGCCGCACTGCACCCTCGCACTTCGCACCTCGCTCCGTCGGACCGCCCGCGAGGCACGTTTCAGCGAGCTTAGAACTCGATGTGTGTCTGAGCGAGCAGCCGTCGCCCGAGGAGTTGTGAGTTGGACGTCTGATGGGTCTGCTCGAGCGAGACGACGACACCCAATCGCGCGCGTGAGATCCGGCTCCAGTGCGCACCGCCCACGATGAGGCGTCGCTGGGAGTCGCTGTCGTTCGAACCGTCCGGATCGAAGAGGTCGAGACCGCCGATGACGGACCAGCCCGTCGGACCCTGACGGCCCTCGCCGAAGAACGAAAAGCCGCGGCGCTCGATGTCCACGGCGACGAACGGATTGTCTGTCGCGGAGAGATACTGCCCCGTGAGGACGAGGTTGTCGTTTTCGTAGCTGCCCATTGCGATCGCGACGTTGCGCGGTCGATCGCGCGCGTACCAGCCGGTACTGATAGAACCCCGAGATGGTCACTTTGGCAAGCTCGCTGTCCTGTGAGAAGGGACGGAACGTGGCGCGGCCGTCGATGCTCTTGTACTTGTCGATCTCGGCGCGTCCCTGACCCTCGCCGTTGTACACGCCGACGTGGAAATCGGTGCGCTCAGTGCTCCTCTTGAGGCTGATGCCGAGGTCTGTCGTGCCTGGAATCAATCCGAGGCGTTCCGAGAAGAACGGCCCGACCACGCGATAGCGATTGACGGTTTCCTCGAAGGCGAGCCACGGCATCTCGTGCAAGCCGAACATGATCGCGATGTTGTCAGTGGCCTGCACATCGAGCGATGCGTACTCGAGTCGCAGCGCGAGGTTCTGATTGAGGCTGGCGTCGGTTGTCGGCCGCACGTCGGGAGTGAAGCGCACGCGGATGCGATCCGAGAGCCTGGCCTGGATGTTGAGATAGCCGCGCGTCACGTCGAACGCGTTGTATCCGTTCGATTCGTGCAGCTGGGCCTGATACTGCAGGAACGTCAGGACGCCAAACGTCACTGAAGGAAAGCTGCTGTTGACTGGTGCCGGATCGGGGCGCTCGGGCGCCTGTGCCGCTGCGGCTGCTGCCGCCGCCGCGCTCACCGGTGCGGACTCGGGAACAGGTGTCGCTCCGGTCAGCGGGAGAAGTGTCTCCTCCGAGGTGGAGCGGGAGCAGGTGCCGGTGCGGGCGCTGATGTGGCCGCCGTTCTCACAGGTGCCGGCGTTGCAGCCGCCGCCGTCGTTTTCGCGGCGGCCATTGCCAGTGTGTCTGTCGCCGGTCTCTTCGCAGTGGTCTGCGCCAACGCCGCACCAGGCAGTGTCAAGCAGACGATGGCCGTCAGAGCAAGTCGTTTCATGCGTTTCACCTAGAAGATGGCCGGTGCGCCGGCACGAAAGTCACCGCCGAGGATCGGCACCGAGCTCACACCCAGCCACTGTTCGAGCAGTCTCGCGTATACGGATCGGAAGTCGGTCTCGTAGCGCACGTCGCCGGAGTTGTTCTCCAGCGTTGGATGACCAGGCGCGAGCGATGGGGCGGTGCCGTGCAATCCGCCGCGCACCGATCCGCCGAGCACCATCATCAAACCTGCGGCGCCGTGGTCGGTGCCTGCGCTGCCGTTCTCTGAGATGCGGCGGCCGAACTCGGAGAACACGATCACCGTCGTGTCGCCGGCAAGACCCTGGTTTCGCACGTCGCTGTAAAACGCCCACAATCCGTCGCCGAGCGTGCCCATCAGATTGGCGTAGGCGCCACCGCCCCCGCCGCCCTGGCCGGCATGCGTGTCGTAGCCGCCGGTCTGCAGCCAGAACACACGCGAACCGATGCCGCGCACGATCGCGCCCGCGACTGTTTGCAGCGCATCGGCGAAGCCGCCGTCCGGATAGGCGACCGTCGGCGTATACGACGTCGCCAGTGCAACACGATCGAGCGTCTCGATCGCTCCGCGCGCAGTGCTGTTCACGAACGCCAGATGCGGACGTCCGGTTGCGGGATTGCTCGCCATCGTCTGCGCGGCGGTGCGCTCCTGCGTTGCTGCGGCACCGCGGTTCGGACTGGCGTAGGTGTAGGTGCCTGCGTTTGGAATCGCGGGCACACCACTTGTTCCCGAGATCAGCGCACGCGGGGTTTCCGCAGTCGTGTTCCACGCAGCGAGCGCATCGAGTGGTCGAGGAAGCGCGTCGAGATAGCGTCCGAGCCAGCCCGAGCCGATTGACGATTGCGGGTTGGCAGTGCCCCAGATATCGCCCGCTTCGAAATGCGAGCGACTCGAGTTCGCATACCCAGTGCGCTGCACGAGCGCGAGTCGTCCTTCGTTGAAGATGTTCAACAGGCCGCCGAGCCGTGGATGCAGACCGAGCGGCTGTCCCGCAGCGTCGCTACCGACCTGCAGCACCTGGCCTGCCGGCACGGCGACAGACGGCCGGCGGCTGTAGTACGCCGGCGTCGCGATAGGAGACCAGCGTGTTGAGCGCGTCGTTGCCGCCGCCAAGGTAGACGACGACGAGGTTGCGTGTGCGGATGCCTTGTGCTTCGGCGATCGCGGTGAGGAACGAAGGCGCGGCAATCCCGAGCGAGACGGTGGCAACGCCGCTACGGATGAAAAGTCGTCGAGAAAGATCCATGATGCCTTCTAAACGAGTTGGTACTCGGCAGAGCCGACGAGGAGGCGAGCAAGGCCCGCGGCCCGCGTGTTGAGTTGTTCACCGTCGCCGGTCCACGATCCCGCGGCGGCCAGGTACGACATGAGCGCCTGCCGCGGAGCTGAATCGAGCGGCGCGGGGGTCACGCGCACGAGCAGAGCGTCGAGCAACTCCTGCGGCGACTGAGCCAGCGGCGCCACCGTCGCGGCGAGGAATGGCTTCTGGCTGGCCGCGAGCATCGCCGCGAAATTCGTCCGGGCGAGCATCGTTCCCGTCGAGAACCACGCGGCGCCAGACGGCCAGCCGCCGACGTTCGGTGGTTCGAAGAGTTGCTGTCCCATCGCCGCCATCGGCGATCGCGCCCTGTCGACCGAGAAGTTCTGCCAGCCCACTTCCCTGATCGATCGAACGACGTACTCCGCAGGCCATGAGTAGCGTGCGAACTGCATCGCCGGGTTGGTGAACCAGGGCGACGTGAGGATGTG
This sequence comes from uncultured Acidobacteriota bacterium, assembly GCA_963757735.1. GTDB lineage: Bacteria > Acidobacteriota > Vicinamibacteria > Vicinamibacterales > UBA2999 > Gp6-AA40. Next base: position 29,369 of record CAVWST010000039.1, on the reverse strand, counting down.
GCGAATGACCGGCCGGATTTCGGTCCTGCTCTGCAGGTAGACCGCCGTCACGCTTTCAACGAACGCGGGATCGGGTGCGTGGATTTCGCTGATGAAGAAGTTCCAGAACTTGCGCGCCAGCCGACGGCCCGTCTCCGGGTGAATCGCGAGCGCCGTGATGAGCTCGATGCCGTCCTGCATGCCTGCCGATTCGCTGCGCGATGCGATCGTGCGGCTGCCGCTGGTGTAGATCGGGAACGAAAAGGTCTTGTCGCCGGTGTCGTGCTGGTCGGCGCGATAGACGAACTCCTGGTACGCGTTCAGGTCGCCGTACTCGTCCTTGCGGTAGTCATCGGACCCGCGCAGGTTCCAGCCGGTGAATACGCGCGCGGCGGCATAGACGTCCGACTCGACGTAGTGGCCGACGCCGATCGTGAACAGCTCGATGATCTCGCGGCCGAAGTTCTCCTGCGGTCTCGCTTTCGTGTTGGTGTTGCCGTCGAGCCAGATCACCATCGCCGGATCCTGCGCGACCTGAATCAGGAGATCGCGGAAGTTGCCGAGCGCGTACTGGCGGAACAGCTCGATTTGTCCCTGCGGACCGCGGAGTGCGCCCGGCTTGTGCGCGAGCATCTTGGCCGCCTGTCGTTCGCCGGAGTCCACGGCCAGCTTGCTGTAGGCCGTGGCGAAGTGGTTGTGCCAGAACATCGCCATCTTTTCCTGCAGCGGGCGGCGCGAGTGGATCATCCGGAAGATCCAGCGCTGGCGCGCATCCTCGATGTCGATGTCTGGCGCGAAGAGATCCCTGGTTGCGATGATGTGCGTGGTCGGGGCGTCCGATGCGCTCATCCACATCGTCGGGCCGGCCTTCGTAGTCGATGAGATAGTCCACCGCGCGCGTGTGCGACATGTCGCGATAGATGTCGACATCCAGGGCGCTGACGCCGAAACCCGCGCGACGCAGGAGATGATCGATTTCGGGGTTGACTGTAGCCATACGAGCTCAGAGCGCGATCGTCAGGACGTCGTTCGTGAACGACGTGTTGTATTGGCGGAGTGCTGCCTTGGCCGGGCCGTTCACGACTTGACCCGTGCGGTTGTAGCGAGACCCATGACACGGGCAGACGTAGGTCGCGCCGTTCACGCCGTTGACCGTGCACCCCTCGTGCGTGCAGACCCCGTCGATCGCGGTAAACGTGGTGGCGCTTGTTCGCGCGACCAGGAACACGCCAGCGATGGACTGGATGACGGCGGCACCGTCCACGTTGGCCAGCGCAGATCCTGTCGTCGTCACCTGCACGCTGGAGTTCGCAAATTGCCCGTTGAGGGTGGGGAGTATCGACGTTCCACCGCCCCCGTCGCCGCTCGGACCCGTGGGAGCTCCCTCGCCGCCGCAGGCGGACACGAGCGTCGCGAGCGTGGCGCAGGAAGCGACCTGGCATGCGCCTGCACAGAACTCGCGTCGAGACACAAATTGGCTCGGTTCTGACATCGTGATCCTCGTGAGGTGGGCGAGCGGCCTCGCGGCACGGGGCGGCAAGATCGAGGCCACGCCGAAACGACGCGGGTTTGCAAATCGGCGACGGCGCCGAGGGCATGCGCCGATCACAGACTGCGTGGGTGGATGGCGGATTCTGTAAGCGCGCCGAGTGGCCGTGCGCTCGATGGAGGAGCCGATCACGACGCTCGTCGGTGGCAGACGAGCATCGGATCGCGCGGTCAACGCGTTGCTGCGTCTACTGCTTGTACCTGAATCAACTCGAACGCGTTGCCGGCGTTGTCGCGCACGAAGAAAAAGATCTCGGTCGCGTTCTCGACCGGGCCCATGACAACCTCGGCGCCCCGCGCCTTCAACGCCGCCGCGGCACCGCGTGCATCGGCCACTTCGAGGGCGAAATGCTTGATCCCGTGAACGGCGAGGTCGGCTGTTGGACTCCGGCGGTACATCAGGCAGCGGCTGCGCGTTCGTCACCTGAAACAGCTCGATGTAGCAATCGTTTCGCCGCATCAGGGCGATCGCGATGTTCGCGTTCGGGCTCACTCGCCGGACGATCTGGAAGCCGAGCATTTTCTGATACCAGGCAATCGACTCCTCGAGGTTCGGCACGCTGATGCCGGTGTGATGCGGCTTGATCTCAAAGGGAGCGCCGTCCGCCTGTGACGATGCCTGTGCGAAGCCGCAGGTGCCGAGCACTGTGACGGCGGCGAGGGTTGTGAAGAATCGAGTCAAAGTGTCCTCCGGGTCAGGGACACCTTATGCTCGATCGCACTTCGCCCGATAGCGTTGACATGCGACGAATAGCATTGCGTGCGCTGCTGGTTCTGGCCTGTGTCGTTGCCATACAGTGCGGCGACTCCAATCCCACGAGTCCAGACGCTCCGTCAGGCGGTGGTGGCGGCGGAGGCGCAGGCGGCGGCAGTGGTGGTGGCGCCGTACAAACCTCGGAAACCACCGATAGTTTCTTTGACGACAACAACTGGGACGAGGTCGTGGGAGACCTACGGCGCGGGGGGAAGTGGTGGCGGAGGCCACCTGAGCTTCAACGGCCAGTCAGACGCTGGCTACCGCCAGGTCACGATTAACGTCAACAGCGCGGGCAGCGGCTCCGCCGCCCAGGTGGCGGTGTTTGGCATCAAGCGGGGAGCCGTGTACTTCCCGTCAAGCGATGGCGCGATTCTCTCGATCGACTACTCAGAATCGTCGATCAATCAGGGCGGTGGTAACGGCCAGTACCAGCGCCCCCGCAATCAGGCAGAACGGCAAGCTCTACACGCTGGTTCCAGGAGGCAAAGCCTTCACGACGCCTGAAACGTCGTGGACGAATCACTCGCTGACCGGCTTGACGCAGAACGACTTCCGAACGATCGCGTCTCCTGCGGACCACCCGGACTTCTCGACCAACGGCGCTCGCCTCGAGGTTGGCTTCATGCGCCTGCAGTCGGTCCAGGCCGGCGGCACCGGCAGTCAGACGAAAGTCGGAATCGACAACTACCGGCTCGTCATGTACCGGAATTGACGCCTGGTGTCGAACAGCCCGCGCTGATTTTCAGTTGCGGGCTGATCTTCAGCGCTATTTGAATCCGCCGAGTCCGTCCGCCTCGGCGGGCCGCTTCATCCCCTTCTCGAAGTACTCCTCCCAGATCCGCGCCCAGGGACGATCGTAGAGGTCGCGCACCTTGTACTGGATCGTCGTTCCCGGCGGCACCTGCGTGCCTCTGCCGTCCTCGCCGACGAAGATGGTCTGGTTGCAGTGTTCGAGGTGGAACGGCGGAGCGTTCGTGAGGTCGCCCCGGCGCGAGAAGAAGCGGATGTCGCGCACCGGCTGGACGAACGCTTCGGGGTCGTAGAACACCGTCTCGTGCTCGAGACCGGCGAACCGGCCGTCGGCGAATCGTCGCGGCGTCCAGATCTCGATCAGCTGCATCTGGTTGCTGTATTCCCAGCTGCTGTGCGTGAACCAGCCCTGGATGTTGGAGGTCCACGTGATCAAGCGTGTCGCCGTCCCAGAAGCCGACGGTCTCGCCCAGCCAGCTCGGGACTTCCGCTCCGAGATTGGGCACCGCGCCCTTGAGATTGAAAGTGCGGTCGACCTGCACGTGACGCAGCGCGTTGTCGGTGCCGCCGAGGAACTGCACGCGTCCAGGGACGACCATGACATCGAGCTGACTCGGACCGCCAGGTCCCGACCACCATCGCAGCAGTCCTTCGGGACGGCAGAACATCAGCGAGAACTGCGCCGCGTTGCTGTTGGCCTTGTGGTACATCTGCTGCACGAACCGCTTCTGGTACTCGGGTGTGAGCAGCGAGAGGATCGTCGGCATCTGATTCGCCCACCCGACAACCCACTGCGGCGGCTCTGCGAACTCCTGCGGCAGCGGATCGCCCGCGCCGCCTCGTCGTCCCGCGACCGAACACGAGATTCAGGTTCCTCGTGTAGCGGCCGTTCCAGTCGGGCAAGGTGTCCTTCGTGTGCGCCGTCGGTCCGCCGCGCGCCTTGGTCTCGGCGAGTAACGCTTCGTAGTGCGCGCTGCGCGGTCTTGAATGGATACGGACTGACGATCGCTTCGCGCGGGTAGTCGCGATCGCAGTGGCCCCAGGCCGCCGTCGCCGGGTTGCCGTTTTCGAGCGCCCGCGGGTCCGCTCGAGTAGTCGCCCCAGATGGAGTCGAGCGCGATCGGGCTGTTGCAGCGGTAGTACCGCTTGTCCATCCACAGATCGCGGTCGCGTAGAAGTCTTTCGACGTGAAGATGTCGCGCGCCAGCGGCTGCACGCCGGCGGGCGCTTGACCGCCGGTGGCCGTGGCGCTGGTGGTGTAGTACCACGGCGTGACGGCGCCGACGAAGTCGTCTTCAGGATAGCCGTCGAACGGCTTGAGCGGTACAGGCACCGGCCACCCGCGTCCCACGCTCTTCTGAGCCGCCGTCGCGCTGCGCGGGCTCGCGGCGCTGGTGCGCGTAACGACGGCCATGACGCAAACACCGGCGACGAGAACCGCGACTGCAACGCTGGTCTTGCGGACGAACGTAGGGCTCATCGTTTCTAACTCCCAATTCCCAACCTCCAACCCCCAACTCCGTTCCTATTGGGAGTTGCCCGCCTCCGCTTGTCGCCAGTTGTGCGAGCGACAAGCTTCGGCGAGGTCTCGCCGAAGCGCGCATCGAACTTTAGCGCGAAGGCGGAGAAATTGGGAGTTGGGCGTTGACGTGCTATTCAGGCTTCCAGGTTGCCGTCGGTTGTGACGAGCTTGCCCATTGCCGTGCGACGTCGCGCCTTCGACCGAGTCGCAGTGCTTACCGGGTGCCGGCGGCTTGCCCTTGGGGCACTTGAACAGCCCCTCGACCCGCGCCCCGCCACGCTGCCCGTTTCGCAGCGGCACGAGCCCGACGCTGAATACCGTCCCGCGCGTGAAGTCGTTGACCGTGATGCCTTCGCGCGCCATCGCCGCGGAGCCGCCCATCTCGACCAGCCAGTTCGCCGGCTTGCCGCTCGGCGTCGCGCACGAGCGCGTCGCGCGTGTCGTTGAGCGGCACGAAGGCGATTTGGATGTGGGCGCCGTCGGGGTTGATGCCGTTCCACGACGCCGGTGAACACGTACGTGATCGATTGGTCGTACATCGCGAAGGAGTGGTGCGCCAGGGGTCTTGCCGAATCGAACGCCGCGATTGCGGCAAGCGTGAGCCCCGTGACCAGTCCCCTTCTCAGTCGATTCATCGCGTGCGATCCCCTCCAGGCACCGTGATGTGTTTGTGCCCGAATGCCAATCTTAAGCTGGCGGCTCAGGTGATCGCAGTTACCCGTTTACGGGGTGTGGCAGGACATTCCTTTCATAGGCCTCAGAAATTGAATTGTCCGCCGAATTTCAGCAGCCGCGCGGGCAGGATTGCGCCGGGCCGGAGCCAGGTGGCGCCGTTGGTGCCGTAATTACCGTTGCGCGTTGCGACGAAGTTCGCGTTGAGCACGTTATACAGGTCGATGTTCGCCTGCAGGCGGCTTCGGCCGAAGTCGAACGTCCGCGAGAACCGGAGGTCGATCTGGTGCGTCCGCTTGTCGTACTGCTCTCCGGCTCCCAGCAGGTTGATGGTGACGTTCGCCGCAGCGGAGAGAGGCCGCCCGAGCGATGGGCCGACTACCGCGTTCGTCGCGACGTAATTCGCAATGAACCCCAGATTGCTCGTACCGTTGGTGATCGGATCGAGCACCAGCGTCTGGTAGGTTCCGCTGACACGGAATGCCCACGGAAGTGGATACGAGCCGATTAGCTTCACCTGCGGCAGCCAATCGCCTTGCTTGTGACACTCAGGATCCAATATCAATGGCGCGGGGCCGCCTGCGGCGTTCGTGGGCTGTGGCATGAGGCTCGGGTTGTCCAGTTTGCCGACCACATCGCAATAGTCGGTCATGGTTCTGCCCATGCTGAATCCGCCCTGGAGCAAACCACCGCGTGGCAGACGTCCGTTTACCGTCACGTCCACGCCGTTGTAGTGTTCCAGTTGCTTGCCATAGTTCGACGAGCTCGTCTGAATCGTATCGACCTGCCCCAACTTGGTCGGATTCAAGTCATAGAGACCGCACATCTGACCGCCACCACCACCCGGCAGACGCGCATCGCTCGGCACCGTGATGCAGAACGGGTCGTAGTCTGACGGAGACGTGAGCAGATTGTCGGTGACGATGAAGTTGCCGAAGATCCTGCGGTAGTAGCCGGCCTGCAGCGAGAGATTCGCTGCCAGCTCCGTCTGGATCGCTCCCATGAACTCCCAGTTGTACGGGCGCGTTCCGAAGCCCGTCGCCCAGTCGGGGTCGAGCCGGAAGTTCGTGACCCGCTTGCCGAAGTTGGCGTTGGGCGATGCGCCCAGCTCGCCGTTGAGCGCTGGGTTCAGCGGATCACCGTCCACGATGTAGTCGCGGTCGAGGTCGTTCCAGGTGCGGCTGACCTGACTGACCGAAGCGCGCGTCGGGATGACGAGCGCAGTCGATTGAGTCAGGCGCTCCTGCATGACGTAGCGGCTTGCCGCCGCCTTCAGCGCAGTCTTTCCCGTGCCGAACGGGTCGTATGAGATCGCGATGCGTGGGCTCAGATCCTTCCAGCTGAGGACATCGGCTCCCTCGAAGTGCTCGGCGACTGGCACATATCGTCTGGGAGCGACGTCGAACGACGGGTAGCTCGAGTTCAGATAGTCGAATCGCAGACCGGCGTTGACGGTCCACTTGTTCAACGAGATCTGGTCCTGGACGTAGACGCCGGCCGGATTCATCGTTTGCGGATCGGGCCATGGCGTCGTGTAGAACGTGACCTGGTTCGGCACTCCGCTGATCGTGCGGTAGCTCGCGTCTTCGGCCAGGCAGTCGGTGCGTGGCGCGCCAGTCGTTCCGCATTGCGCGCGAGTGCCCGGCATTGAAAACGTCATGAAGTCGTCGGGCTTGATCTGCGCCGCCCAGTCCCAACCGACCTTCAGATTGTGCGAGCCGGTGCTATAGGTGACGGCCGCGCGCGTCGTGTATACGAGCTGCCCGGTGTACGCGGAGGTGGCCAGACCGCCGAACGTGATCCCCGACCCCTGATCCACGACTTGCGAGCGGGTTGATGTGTCCGTCGGGTCACGAACGAAATCGTGGAAGTAGCGCGATCCCGTGACGTCGATCAGCAGCCGGTTGGAGCGCGTGGACGTCCACTTCACGAGTTCCACGTGTCCTGGAGCGTACCACTGTTGTCCGGCTTCAGGCGCCACTGTGCCGCTGACCGACGAGTGATACCAGTGCGTCACGTTCCGCATCAGCAGGACGTTGATGCGATCTTTCTGTGATGCCTGCCACGTGGTGTTCACGTTGAGGTCGTAACTCAATTGATCGGCGTTGGCCGGTCGGTCGAGATCCGGCTCGAAGATCCAGTCCGACGGGTTCTTGTCGTACCACATGCCGCCTATGTAGCTGTCGGTGTACTGGTAGCGGAGTCCGCCGAAGAACCAGATCTTGTCCCTGGCGATCGGGCCGCCGAAGACCGGGTTGAAATCGACCATGTTCTTGACATTGGCTTCAGCGATCAGCCCCTGCGCGCGCAGTTCGTCGTCGAGGTTGCTGCCCTGAAGCGCGCTGCCGGTGCCGGTCAGGAAGATCGAGCCGGTGAAGAATTGCCTCCGACCTTCGGGATGGCGTTGACCGTGAAACCGCCATATGCGAGTTCGGCGGGCAGCGACGATACGCATGTCGTATTCCTGCACCGTGCCGTCCGGAAGATTGATGCGCGACTTCCCGATGTTGTCGATGAGCGTCATCGGGATGCCGTAGGTACCGATCGTCTGGTCGTATTGGCTGCTCCCGTGAATCTGTGCCGCCGCATACGTGTAACCGGCAGTGCCGCCGGCGTCCACATTCGGTCCACCGGCAGTCGTGATGGTGACGCCCGGCACGAGTGTCATCAGACTTCCAATCACACGCGCGTTGGGCGTGCTGTCCAGCACGTCGCGCGTCAGCACCTGTGTCTGCGCCACGTTCCGGACGTCAACGACCGGGCTCGCGCCCGTCACGGTGATCGTTTCAGTCAGTGTGCCCGTGCTCAGCTCGACGTTGACCGACGCCGCAAAGCCGGCCGTTAGCGTGATGCCCTCGCGCCGCACGACTGAAAAGCCTGGCAGCGCAAACGTCACGCGGTACGTGCCGGGCAATAAATCCAGGAGTTGATAGCGGCCGTTCGCTTCGGACACCGCAGTGCGGATCTTTTCGATCAACACCGGGCTGCTTGCTTCGATCGTGACGCCCGGCAAGACCCCGCCGGTCATGTCGGTCACGATGCCACTGATACTTGCGTTCTGTTGCGCCGAGGCCGTGGAGGATACGGCCAGCGCGCACAACAACCCCCAGCCCAGATGCCGCAAAGCTCTCATGTTCCGGTCTCCTGCTGCGATGTGTCCGCACGAAGAGTCCCAACGATGGAGTCCGCACTGGCTCGTCCCGCCGTCTGTCACCGATGCCGACAGAATGGAGGCGTACGTGTAGATGATCTGGTTGGTAAAAACAATTCCAAGTGTTTGGTAGTTGCGACCTCAGCGACCCGTGACGTCACGCGAAGCGTGGATCGTCTGCCGAGGGCCCGTAAACGGCCGGAACCTGCGCGCCAAGGAGTCGCAGATACACGGTCAATTGGCCGCGATGATGTGCCAGGTGATTGAGCATGTCGCGCAGCGCGATGTGCCGTGGCGCCTCGGACACCACCCGACCTCCCGCACGCAGCTTCCAGTTGGTCGTCAGCAGCAAGGTGTCGTTGGCGGCCTGCAGCGTCGCACGCGCGTCGGCGACGCTCTTGTCGTGCGCCGCAACCAGCTCGTTCTGCGAGGGGAGTTTCCATTCGCCGCCGCCAGGCGGCGTGAGATCGAGTTCGTCCTGCTTGACGATGAACGTGACCCAGGCTGGCATCGTCGAAATCAAGCCGGCGAGCCGGCCGAGGGCCATTGATTTGTCGTGAGGCTTCCAGTCCTCGCGATCTGCCGGTACTTGCTCGAGCACGCGCTTCGTGCGCGCGGCTTCACGGTCGAGTTCGCCGAGGAGTTGTTCTGTGAGCTTCATGGACCAATCGTGGATCAAATGTCGGGGAAGGCAGCTCGAGCGTTTCTATGCGAGGCGACTGCCGACGATGACCGCGAACGGTGAGCGGCGCCACGGGACGTCCACGGCGAAGCCGGCGCGTTTCAGCATGCTGAGCTCCTCGGCGAGTGGCACGTAGGTGTCCTCCTCGGCCCACGATTCGTAGACCCGTCGTCCGCGCTCGCGGCTGCCGAACGTCTTTCCGAGATGGGTGAACCAGATGTCGAGATCGCGCGCGAATCCGCGCGGCGTCAAGGCCGGTGCGCAATCGCCGTTGATCAGGACACCGCCGGGACGAAGAGCGCGGTAACAGCGTCGATAGAACGCGAGCTTCGCGCGAGACGTGCGGATGTGGTGCAGCGAGTAACTCGCCACGATGGCATCGCAGGGCGGCAGTGCCTCGTCCAGAAAACTGCCCGTTGTCATCGTCACGCGACGTGACAGGCGGCCGAGGCGTATACGCGCGATCGCCGTCATGTCCGGGTCGGCATCGATGCCCCAGACGCGCGCGCCGGTCGCCGACTCCAGGCACGCCCGCGCAAGCGCGCCGGTGCCGATGCCCAGATCGACGACGGTGCGCACTGGTCGTGTCGCATGACCGAGTGCGCGAGCGACCTCCGCAATCAGTTCGTCGTAGAGCGGGATCAGCGAGCGAATACGGGCGTCATACTTGGCCGGCGAGATGGCGAGGTGCGATGCCGACGGACATCACGCAGATTCTAGAACTATGTGATCAATCTTGCCCGCCGGTGCGCATCTACGCCGAGCATGCACGGAATGGACTTCGATGGCCCGAAATTGCCGAATGCGGGAGCTGGACTGTTACGGTCAGCGGATCCCGATGACGATGACACCAGCATTCGCTGTCGCAGTTGTTTTGGTCTGCGCCGTCGGCGCCGCTTCCGCTCAGAGTCCGTCGTCATCGTTTCCTCGCGGCAACAGCCAGCAGTCCTGGCAGAATCCCGGGCTGAAGAGCGTGCTGGCCAAGTGCAAGAGCCCGCCACAGCCTTTCTCGATTCCTGGCGCGGCGGCAGCCGACGCCAACTCCGCGCCACCGCCAGAGCCGACGTCGCGCCCCGTCGACCGCGATCCCCGGCGTGATCGCCGCCGGGCAGACCTGGAAGGCCGTCTGGTCGTGGGAGGGCAACAACGCCGACGGCCCCATCGCCGGCGACAACGGCACGCTGCTGTTCGCCAACAACGACGCGAGCAACGTGATGCAGCTCGATCCGGCGACGGGCCTCGCCACGATCGTCCACGCGACACGAACACCGGCGGCGCGCTGTCGCGCAGCAAGAACGGCGCGCTGTTTGTCGCGTCGCGAGGGCTGAACGGCGGCATCCTGCAGCTCGAGCCGCAGCGCAAGCTGTTTGCGAACTCGTTCAGCGGCGAGCCGTTCGAATGCGTCGGCGGCGTGCTGAACGATCTCGTCGCCGACGCCGCGGCGGCGTCTATGTCGCCATTTCGGGAAGCGGAGTGTTCTACGCCAACCCGAAGGGCGTGGTCTCGCAGTACGGCGAAGGCGTCCCGGGGGCCAACGGCATCATCCTGAGCCCCGACGAGAAGACGCTCTACGTCACGAACGGCGCCGTGGTGCTCGCATTCGACGTGCAGGCCGACGGCGTCGCTGACGAACCAGCGCGAATTCGGAAAGCTGCGCGGCGGTCAGGCGGGCGACGGCTCGGCCGTCGATGCCGAGGGACGGCTCTATGTAGCGACGGGTCGTCGGTGGATGTGTTCGCTGCGAGCGGCGAGTTCCTCGGCAGCATTCCCGGGCCGCAGGGTCTGCACGGCACGGTCTTCGGCGGCCGCGACAAGAAGACGCTCTTCGGCATCGTCTTCTACGGCGGCGTGGGGCACAGCCGAGCGCGCGCAACCGCGTCATCGCTATTCCAACGATCGCGCAGGGGTACACGGGGCGCGCGAAGTAGCACCGCCATTTGTGCGGTAGCATCTTGGGCCTCCGAGGAGGAATCACACGTGCGCAACACAGCTTCGGCTCGACTCACTGGACGAACCGGTTTCATGGTGGCAGTTCTCGTCGCATGGTCGCTGACGGCAGCGGCGCAGACACCCGCCCCCGCACCCGGCACGCAGAAGCCGGGCATGGTGCCGAGGCCGCCGCTCTTGTTCAGCGAGACCTTCCGGATCCCGCCCCACACGGGTGAGGAAACCGACGAGAACACGCGTGTCACGCAAGCGGTCGTCACCAACCCGAATCTCGAGATAAAGCTGTACGGGGCTGATGCGTCCGTCATCCGCGCCGCCACGCACGAACAGCGCACCGACCTGTGGAATGGGATGACGACGTCTCCGGCGGCCGTGACGCTGCGGGACAAGCGCAGCCTGTTCGATCTGACCGGTGCCGCACGCCTTCGGTGGATCCTGCGCACGAACGCGATTCACACGCTGCATCCGGTGGTGAAGCTCGCCGACGGCCGGCTCCTGGTGGGTGACCGGACGATCACCACGCAGGGCGAGTTCCTCAGCGTCGAGGTCGCCTTCATCGGCATGCGCTGGTATGCCCTCGATCCAGCGAAGGTTGTTGTGCGCGCGGAGGTCGTGAACCCGAACCTGCGCGCGGTGGACGAAGTGGGCGTCGCGATGCTCATGCCCGGCGGCGGGCACGGCATTGCCGGGTCCGCGAACATGTCGAATGTGGAGCTCTTCGCGAACCCAGTACCGAGGTAGAGGGGAGTCTCGCCGACGACTATGCGACATCATCTGATTGCGGGCATTGTGGTTGCAGGACTCGCGGGTACGGCCATGCCTGCTATGGCGCAGGCGCGGGGGTCGGCTGAAGCGTCAGCCGCTGCCGTCGTCAACCCGAAGTGGACACCGCCGAAGCTGACGTGGGGCCAGCCCGATCTCGAGGGCATCTGGACGAGCGACGATATGCGGGGCGTTGCCATGTCGCGGCCTGCGCAGTTCGGGGAGCGCAAGTATCTGACCGACGAGGAATTCGCGAAGCGCGCGGACGACCGCAGCAAGGCGCGTGATTTCGACAACGCGCGAACGGGGACCTTCCGCAATGAAGAAGGATCGCGAGACTTCAGCTACACCTCTCTCGTCGTCGATCCTGCGGACGGCCGCGTCCCGGCGCTGACGCCGGAAGCCCGCGCGCGCCGCCCGATCCCCGGTACCAACGGCGTGGGCCCCTTCAACACTGTCGAGGACTTCAACAACTACGACCGTTGCATCACGCGCGGCCTGGCAGGTTCGTGGCTGCCGGTGGTCTACGGTAATGGCGCGCGAATCGTGCAGACGCCCGACTCGGTCATCATCTCCTACGAGATGGTGCACGACACGCGCGTCATCCCGCTCGACGGTCGTCCGCACATCAGCAGCAGCATCCAGCAGCTGATGGGAGTTTCGCGTGGCCACTGGGACGGCAACACGCTGGTCATCGAGACGACCAACTTCACCGATCGCACCTCCATCGGTCCCAACGGTGGTGGCGCCAGGCATAGCACGGCGATGAAGATGACGGAGCGCATCACGCGGATCGATCCGGAGATGATCGACTACGAACTGCGAGTCGACGACCCGAAGACCTACGTCGCGCCGTGGACGATCCGCATGACTCTCACGCGTCAGCCTGAGTACGAAATCTTCGAATATGGCTGCCACGAGGGGAATCACTCAGTCGCGAACTCGCTCAGTGCCGAGCGCGCCTACGAGAAGCAGGCTGCCGAGAATGCAGCGAAAGGCCTGCCGCCGCCCGAGCGCGTCTTCGGTCGCGTGAACGGCGAGGATCGCGGCCGGTAGTAAGGACGCAGCCTTGCGCGAGCCCCGTCGCTTTCCGAGCGTCATCGCCATCGCCGTAGTGACGGCCTTCTGGTTTGTCGCTCGCGGTGCGGCTGTCGAACCCCAGGGTTCGCTCGGAAACCAGGCCTCGGGCACCGCGTCGGCGGGCGGCCTCGAAGTTCTGGAGGTTCGGCCGAACTTCTTCATGATCGCCGGCGCCGGCGCGAATATCGGCGTGCAGGTGGGCGAGGACGGCGTCGTCGTCGTGGACGCAGGCTCGGCGGCCAGCGCTCCTGCTGTTCTCGCCGCGATCAAGCGGATCACACCGAAGCCCATTCGCTACGTCATCGATACCGGGCCCGATGCCGATCATGTCGGTGGCAACGACGTCCTTTCGAAGGCTGGCGATCAATTCTTTCCAGGGACGCGGCCGCCGGGCCGCGGCAGGACGCCTTGAGATCGTCTGCCGCCATCGTTGCGGCCGAGGGTGTGGTGCGACACATGACTGCGGCGTCGGAATCGGCGCCGGCGCGCCCGCTGCGGATTGCCGACCGAGTCATTTCACTACGCGCGGAAGTTCCTGTACCTGAACGACGAGGCGATCGAGGTGCTGCACCAGCCGGCGGCGCACACCGACAGCGATGTCTTCGTCTTCTTCCGGCGATCGGATGTCGTCGTTGCCGGCGACGTGATCGACACGCGCCGCTTTCCCGTCATCGACATCGATCGCGGCGGCAGCATCGAGGGCGAGATCGCGGCGCTGAATCGATTGAGCGAGCTCGCAGTGGCGTCGGTGCCCATCGTGTCGCGCGAGGCGGGCACGATCGTGATCCCGGGTCACGGCAGGCTCTGCGATCAGTTCGACGTCATCGAATACCGCGACATGATCACCATCATCAGCGACCGCGTTCGCGAGCTCGTCAACGCGGGACGCTCGCTCGAACAGGTCAAGGCCGCAGGCACCGGCAAAGGGCTACGCCGGTCGTTACGGCAACGATGGCGGCGACTGGACGACAGATAAGTTTGTTGAAGCGGTGTACCGGAGCCTGATGAAGGAGAAGTCGGTGAGCTCATTTCGTCGCGAACACCGTGGGTGACTGTCCTCGCTGCCCTTGCCGTGCCGGCGCCCGTTCCGCGCAGCGCCAGCGCGGTGGCGCCTCTCGCCGAGAGGCCGCGCGACGTCGCGCCGATCGATCTGACTGGCTACTGGGTGTCCTACGTCACCGAGAACTGGCGCTATCGAATGGTGACGCCTGCCAAGGGTGAGTATCGCCGTATTCCGGTCTCGCCTGCTGGAGTGCCGATCATCAACGCGTGGGATCCCGTCGCAGACACGCGAGCGGGCAATCAGTGCAAATCGTACGGCGCGGCGCCATCATGAATGTGCCCGGCCGGCTGCACATCACGTGGCAGGATGCCGACACGATGCGCGTCGACACTGACGCGGGCACGCAGACGCGGCTCTTTCGTTTCAGCGCGCGCACTTCGTCGCCAGCGGCCAAGCCCACGTGGCAGGGCGAGTCGGCTGCACGCTGGGAACAGGTGCCGGCGCCTGAGAAGGGCGGCAGTCTCCGCGTCGTCACGTCGAACATGCGCCCGGGCTATCTGCGCAAGAACGGCGTGCCTTACAGCGAGCGCGCCACTGTGTCGGAGCACTTCGATATCACGTCGCTTCCTGACGGCGGCGGCGAGCTTCTCCTCGTCACCACCGTCGTCGAGGACCCTGTCTACCTGAACGCGCCATATGTCACGAGTCCTCACTTCAAGAGAGAACCAGACGGTTCCAAGTGGGATCCCACACCATGCTCATCGACCTGGTAGTGCGGCGGTCCGCTCGCGGCGCCGATCCTCGTGCTCGTCGCTCGCGTGGCGTTCGCCCAGGCCGGTCCGACGGTGCTGCCAAGCCAATTTGAGTTCGCGGGCTCGTGGGCCCCGATTGGTAACTGAAGACGTGCAGAACGACTCGGTGCCGGTGGACTATCTCGGGCTGGCACTTACCGACGAGGGCCGGACGCGAGCGCTTTCGTATGACGAGTCGCAGAAGTCGATGATCGAGCGGCAGTGCCAGGGCTGGGGCGCTTCATATGCGGTGCTCGGTCCTTTCGGTCTGCGGATCTCGCGTCAGTCAGACCCCGCAACGAACCGTCTCGTGTCCTACACGATCGATGCGTGGGAAGACTGGATGGGCATGACCATCTGGATGGACGGTCGTCCGCGTCCGTCGGAGCACGCGCTTCATACGCAGGCGGGTTTCACGACCGGCCGGTGGGAAGGCGGCGCGCTGGCCGCGCGTACGACGCATATGCAAGCGGGCTTCATTCGCAAGACGGGTGTGCCGCTCAGCGATCAGGCGACGATCGATTGGCGGTTCTTCCGCCACGACAACGTGCTCACGGTGCTGATGGTTGCCCGCGATCCTGTTTATCTGGTGGAACCGGAAATCATCTCGAAAAGCTTCCGGCTCTCACAGGCGCCGCTCGACTTCCGTGATCCGTGCGTCCCCGGCTTCGAGGGGCGCGAACCCGGCGACAGCGTGCCGCACTTTGCAGCGGACGAGAACCCGTTCGTCGACGAGTTCATGAAGCTGTATAACCTGCCGCGCGAAGCCGTGCTGGGTTATCGCGAGACTCTGTATCCGGAGTACCGCAAGAAGATCAAGGACACCTACGTGCCGCCTCCGCCATGCACCGAAGACTGCGGCGTCGCCGGCAACTTCGTCCGGCGGCGTGGACCCACCCCCTAGAGCAAGCGCAGTCTACTCGTGGCGCAGCGCGATGATCGAATTGACGGTTGTCGCGCGGCGCGCGGGGATCACGCACGCAACGAACGCGATCGCGACCAGCAGGAGCGACACTGACACGTAGGTGGCGGGGTCTGTCCTCGTGACCTGAAAGAGGGATGCCTCGAGGACGCGGCTGAAGGAGAAGGCCGCCACGAGGCCGAACGCGACCCCAAGGCCGACGATGCCGATGGCATGCCCGAGCACCATCATCCACACATCGTTGGCGCGCGCACCGAGCGCCATGCGTACGCCGAACTCTCGTGTGCGCTCGCTCACGGAGTAGGCCATCACGCCGTAGATACCCGTCGCCGCAAGCAGACCGGCCACGGCGCCGAACGCGCCGAGCAGCAACATGTACAGCCTCAGATGCCGCACCGAGTCATCGAGCGTCTGCTCGACCGTCGTGGGGCCGGACACCGGCGTGGTCGGGTCGACTTCCGCCACGGCACGCTTCACTGCGGGAACGAGCATGAGCGGATTGCCGGTGGTGCGAAGGACGAACGCCATCCCCGTGCGCAGGTACACGAGGGGCCCGACAAACGTCGGCCCCTGCTGGACCTGCGGCACGTAGATCGTTGGCGCGCTCGACGACTGGAGCGGCCCCGTCAGCGTGTCGCCCACCACTCCGACGATCTGGCGTGGCCGCTCGTTCGGGACGAAGTCGAAACGCAGTTGCTGTCCAACCGGATCCTCGCCGGGAAAGAACTGCCGCGCCATCGCCTCACTGATGATCACGACGAAGGGCGAGTCGGCCGTGTCATGGCCGTCGAAGTCGCGACCTTGGAGCATCGGAATCTTCATGACCTTGAAATAGTCCGGCGTCACCGCGAGATAGGCGGCTGTCTGTTGATCCGCCGGTCTCGCGCCGGCGACGGCGGAGGGGGATAACGGCCGGCCCTCGATCGTGAAGGGCAGTGTCACCATCACTGTCGTGCTGAACGGGGCGAGGGTGACCGCCGCGACCGACTGGACGCCGGGAAGCGTCATCAGCTTCTCGCGCACGCGGTCGAAGGTTTGCGCCGCTGCTGGATTGATCTCGAACAGCCCCGACCCACGATAGATCCCGGCGGCCTTGAAGGTGTCGCGTGGCGGGAACCGGAAGTCGAACATCAGGAGATTGGTCGTATCGGCGCCGAGTCTGTTGTCGAGTGCGCGAACGAAGCTGTGAATGAGCAGCCCGGCGCCGGCGAGCAGGACGAATGCCAACGCGATCTGTCCGCAAACGAGCGCACTTCGCATCCGCCGCCGCTCTACGCTGCCAGTCGCCGATCGACTCGATTCCCGCGACGCATCGACGAGCGTCACTCGAGACGCTTGAAGCGCGGGCACGAGCGCGAACAGCGCCGTCGTCGCCACGACGACGAGCGCCGTAAATCCGAGGACGCGCATGTCGAGCGACACATGATCGAGACGCGGGAAGTCCGGCGGCGCCCCGGTGATGAACATCTTCAGCCCGGCCCACGCGATCGCGATGCCGGCCGTCGCGCCGACGAGCGCCAGTGGAACGCTCTCTGTCAGGACCTGGCGGATGACGCGCGCGCGCCCGGCGCCAAGTGTCATTCGCAGCGCCAGTTCCGTGCGCCGGTTGGCACCACGCGCAAGCAGAAGGCCGGCGACGTTTGCACACGAGATGAGCAACACCAGCGCCACCGCACCCTGAAGAATCGTCAACGAAGACGCGTAGTCGCCGTTCGGCTGGCCGATGCCGTCGATCATCCTGGCTCCTGCCCGCGTCAGCGACTCGACGCGGACGCCAAATCCCTGGAAGCGCCGCGGATCGCTCTCGGCGAGTCGACCCGTCAGCGCCTCGAGCTCCGCCTGCGCCTGAGCGATCGTGACGCCAGCCTTCAGGCGTCCGATGAGGCTGTTCCCGCCGGTTCGGCCCTCGACCTGCGCTCGCGTGAGACACAGCGGCAGGAAGAACTCCCGCGTCGCGCCGAAGACGTCGAACCCTTGCGGGAGCACACCGATGACGGTCGTCGGCGTGCGGTCGAGCGTCAGCGTCTTTCCGACGATGTCGCGATCGCCATGAAAGCGTTGCTGCCACATGGCGTGGGTCAGAACCGCGACCGGCGCGACTTGATCGACCACGTCTTCGGCGTCGGTGAATGTACGGCCCATGATCGGTTCGACGCCAAGCGTGCGGAACATGCCCGGCGACACGGTCTGGCCGAAGACTCGCTCGGGTGCGACGCCGTCGTGCTCGAAGCCGAGCGTCTTCACGCCACAGGCGACGCCATTGAACGCCGCGATCGACTCGAACGATCGCGCGTGATCTCGAAACGCGGTGAACTGCGAGATGCTGGACGTGCCGAGTTGCTGGGGTCGGTCAGGGGCAACCGTCCAGATCGCGACGAGCCGGTCCGCCTCGGGCAGAGCCAGCGGCCTCAGCACGGTCGAATCGAGCAGGCTGAAGACGAGCGTGTTGGCGCCGATGCCGAGCGCGAGCGAGAGTCCCGCGGCCAGCGTGAATCCCGGAGCGCGGCGCAATGCCCGCGCGCCCGTGAGCAGGTCGGCCCGGGCCTCGTTGACCAGTCGCAACCCGCGCGCGCTGCGGACTTCTTCCTTGTAGCGCTCGACCGATCCGAATTCGATGCGTGCCGTGCGCCGTGCGGCCTCAGCGCTCATCCCGCGCGCCATGAGATCGCGCGCGCGCGTCTCGATGTGGAACCGGATCTCTTCGGAGAGTTCCTCCTCGACCTGACGCCGCCGGAATACGGCCGCGGCGAGCGATCGCCACCTGGCCCACGACACGGTCACACCCCTTCCGCGCGCAGCGCTCGGGACATGGCCAGCGCCAGGCGGCCCCATCGCTCGCTGTCGGTCTTGAGCCGGCGCCGGCCGGCCGCGGTGAGCCGATAGAACTTCGCGCGACGATTGTTGTCGGAAGTGCCCCACTCGGCCTCGAGCAGACCCTGGTGCTCGAGCCGCGCCAGCGCGGGGTAGAGCGCCCCCTGCTCGACGAGCAGTGCGCCACCGGTGATTTGCTCGATGCGGAGCAGGACGCCGTATCCATGCTCGGGGGCCAGGGACACGGCTTTCAGAATCAGCAGGTCCAGCGTGCCCGGCAGCAGCGTCGCTTCTTCGCCCATCGTCTCTCCTAGCTGGCTTAGGTGAGCGAGCGTAGCGGATGCTCTCCTAAGTTGTCAAGGAGAGCATCACCCCGCAAGCGCGCGGAAGGGGAGCGGTCGCACTAATGCCGAATCTGATCGGCGGCTTCACCCTTTTCAATCTCTGAGCAGTTCGCTCGCTCTGGCAGGAGCCCGGCACCGGGGCGATCCACGAGACGCAGCGTCCGCGGAGTCATGACCCACGGTTCGACGAGTACCTCCGGGTCCTCGATGATGACTTTGTACTTCACGTCGTTCCCGGTGCGGGTGAATTTCTCCACGACGCGCAACTGGTCCGAATGAAAGAAGCCGCCACGCGCGAGCCACGTCGCATCGGTGAACCCGATGGAGTCGAGCACCAGCGTGTCACCCTCCCAGTGGCCGATCGTGTAGCCGTTGTACGTGTACTCGAGCGCGCGCTTGGGATCGTGCTTGCCACCGGTCGTAGGAATCACCCGATGCTCGGCGTACCCGCCACCGCCGTCGATCCCGCCCCTGTAGAGAAGCGTGATGTCTTGAGTCGAATGGTAGATGCGCGCGGGCGGTCCCTGGCGCGGGATCCCGAGCGGCTGACACGTCATGACCGGATCTTCCCGGTTCGTCCACATGTCGAGTTCCTGGACCTTGTCCCAGTGCTCAGGCTTATAGAGCGGACGGTTTGGTCCGAGCCGTGATGGCGCTTCGAACTCGAAGTCCTCGGTCTGGTTGGTCCACTCGAGACACTCGACCTGATACGGACTGCAGCGGCGGAACCCGTAGGCAAGGCCTCTGGGCGCCACAGCCTGCCAGACGCCGCTCAAATCCGGCTTTCCGTCGGCCAACCTCGGTGTCGGCGCAGACGCCGCTGCATCCTGTTGGCCGGGCGCCGCGGTCTGTACTGCTGCGGACGCGACGGTGAGCGCGAGGAGCATCGTCACGCACGCGAAGACCCGCGCCACCATGACTCGCTGTTCCCTCATCGCTGAATCCTCCTCGAACTTCATCGAGTGAAATACTGTGAAGGGGTCTGACCCCTTCATCATTTTGCAATCGCTTTGCGCACACTCGCCGGAACGGGCATGACGACGTACAGCTGACCCGTTTCGGTCTGGACCGTCGTCAAATCGCGGACGACTGCGCCATTCCGCCGTTCGACGATCGTGCCGGCGTAGAGCGCTTCGATCTTGTTCAGCGGATTGTTCCAGTCGTCGTACTTGCCGTAGACGAACTCTGTTGTGTTCGAGCCGTGCTTCACGACAACTCGTTCGGCAAGGAAGCCCTTGGCGTCGAGCGTGGCCGTTGCGATTGCACCCGCCACTCCGGGGACCGGAAACGTGAGAACCGGTTGCCCCATCTCCCAGGACAGTGTCGTCGCCGCGCCGGCCCCTGTCGGGCGCGGGCGATCGAGCAGCATGGCCGGGTTCTGCGCGAACGTCTCGGACAACGGGAGGCCCGCTGCCGCAGCGATCGCCGCCTTGGGCGCACCTTGCGGACTGGCCCAGATACGGATCAATCGCTCCTGCAGCGCGGCCGGCATCGGCGTGGCCTTCCCCTTGCCGGGAATGATCTCCGCGCCGGGAATGTCTTCGTTCCACGCGTACTCGCCGCTCACCGTTTCGATCGTCGAGTACTTCTGGCCGTTGGACTGCGTGCATTCGATCTGCGTGCGCTGTCCTGGAGTCTGGTAGTTGGTGCTGACGCGGTACTTGGTCAGCGTACAGGGCTGACCGTTCACCTGCATCGTGCCTTTGCCCTGATATTCGAGCGTGGCCACGATCTCCGGCTCGGACACGCCTCGAAGCATGCCCATGTGCCACGTCCAGTGGAAGAGCACTGCCTTCAGGTCTTTGGCACCAGGTTCGGGCGTATAGAGCTTCGGTGGCGGGCCAAACTGCGCGCCCAGTACGCCGCTCATCGCGACGATGACAACGAGCACGACCGCGGCGAGCAATCGTCGAAGGGCCATCATCTGAGGTGGGGCCTCGCTAATTCTGTTGATTGTCGAAGAACAGCTTGATGTCTTTGCCATCGCCGAGATCGAGCGACTTGATGAATCCGAGCGGGTTGCCGTTCTTCGCCGGAAGCGTTGTGACTTTGAGGACGTCGCCCGGCTTTATCGAAGACTTGGTGACCCCTTGCCGAGTGAGCACGGCATTGGACGCGGTCACGAGCGTCCACTTCGTGATCGAGCCGTCCTTGTTCTGGACGTTCAGCTCGATGCTCGAGTGGGGGTTCGTGAAATTCAACTTCTCGAGCGTTCCCACCAGGACCACTTCGTGCGCCAGGTCGTACACACCCGCCAGGGAGTGATGCGCCTGCACTCCGACGCCGGCCATCAGGAACCCGCACAGGGCGACCAGTCGAACAATCCGTGTGGTCATCGTTGCTGCTCCAATGCTGTGAATGCGGTCGAATCCTAGCAAGACGGTGCCTCGACCTCAAGGCCTGCCCGTTTTTTCATCGTTTCAACCAACGATCGAGATTGCGGCCCGTTGTGGCGCTCAAGAGTTGTATGTCGTCTCTGAACACATCGATCAATCGCTGACGAAACGTCGGATCCATCTCGACTCGCTCCTCGCGCGCCGAGTTGAGCCCCCACAGAAACATCCAGAACTGAGGCCTGCGAACGGCGCCGACGACGCCGACGCGGCTGAAGACTTTGATGACGAGCGGCCAGG
This sequence comes from uncultured Acidobacteriota bacterium, assembly GCA_963757735.1. GTDB lineage: Bacteria > Acidobacteriota > Vicinamibacteria > Vicinamibacterales > UBA2999 > Gp6-AA40. The sequence continues at coordinate 8,015 of CAVWST010000039.1, read as the reverse complement.
CCTTGAGCATGATCCTGCCGACCACGCGACTCTTCCACACCCCGCCTTCGTTGACCTTCGGAAACTCCGTTCTGCCGTCGTAGGGGATACCGATGAATTCGAGAATGTCCTTGTAGTGTTGGAGCGGCGCCTTCACGAACTCGTCGAAGAACACGACCTTCACCTGCGAGCGAGGCCAGATCTCCAGCAACGTGGCCACATGCTTGCCGACTCGTCCCAGGTTCTCGTATTGCAAGAGAACGGGAAACTCGCATCCCTCCGGCAGGTTGCTCCCTTTCGCGCGAGACGCCTGGAGATCCCAGGCCTCCTCGAAATTTTCGACGTCCTCGACGAACATGCGACAGGAGGACCTGTGGAAGGACGCCAGCATGTCCACCGGGTTCCGCACCATGACGATGATTCTGGCGGCGGGGTTGAACTCGCGGATTTTTCGCAATGCCTGTGGGGAGTAGATGTGGACGGCCGACGAGTCGAGGAACACTCGCGCATCCTTCGACGCGCCGGCAAAGAACCGCAGGTATTCCGCTTCGGTTCTCGCCGGACTCTTGCGCCACATCTGCTCGATGAAGAAATGCGGCTCCTTCGGGAAGCTCGGGTGAACGTTGGGGTGAGTCGACAGGTACTCGTGGAGCGCGGTCGTGCCGCATTTCGCGAAGCCGACGATGAACAGATTCGGCTTGGTGGGTGACGAAGACTCCATCGAGGTGCTTTAGCTCCAGGTTCTGTGCGTACGACCGCAGCGCGTGTCACAGACGTTTGACAATCGCACTCACACCAGTCTAGCGTTCGATGACATGAGGCGTGCAGTGGTCGTGCCGGTCTACGGCAACGAGGAGAGCCTCCCCGACCTTCTCCGGCAGATGGCCGCCCTCCACCAGCGCTACCCGGAGCTCGAGGGGATCTTCGTCGTCGACGGCAGCCCCGACAACTCGTACGCGTTGCTGCGGATGCGCCTGCCCATGATGCCATTCCGCTCCAAACTCGTGAGTCTCAGCCGCAATTTCGGATCGCATGCCGCGATTCGGGCGGGGATGACGGCTGCGGACGCGGAGTCGATCGCTGTCCTTGCCGCGGATCTTCAACAGCCAGTCTCGTCGATGGATCAGTTCTTCGAGGCGCTCGACGCGGGCGCCGACATCGTTGTCGGCGAGCGGTCGTCGCGCGACGATCGATGGACCTCGCGTGTGGCATCGGATCTGTTCTGGGCGCTGTACCGGCGCTTCGTCGATCGCAGAGTTCCTCGCGGCGGGGTGGACTCGTTCGCCTGCACGAGACAGGTGCGCGACGTCCTCGTGTCGCTGCCTGAGTCGAGCAGCAATCTGCTCGGCCTGCTTTTCTGGGTCGGGTTCAGTCGCGCCACGGTGTCGTACCCGCGCGGAGCCAGGATGTCTGGTCGCAGCGGATGGACGATAGCCCGGAGACTGCGCTACGCGTTCGATACTGCCTTTGCCTTTTCGGACCTGCCAATCACGGTCATGATGACGGCGGGTGTCCTGGGCATTGGTGCCGCGATCACCGCCGGCGCGATCCTGCTGGTGGCGCGCCTGACGCACTCGGTGGAAGTACCTGGCTACACGGCGATCATGCTGGCAGTCCTGTTTTCGTTCTCCACCCTGCTGCTCGGGCTCGGCATCATCGGCGGTTATGTCTGGCGTATCTCCGAGAACACCAAGGGCCGGCCGTCATACCTCGTGAGTTCGGTGGAATCCATCGCGCCGCGCGTCAGCGCGTCGGTCGTAGAAGAGCACGCGTGAGGCGTCGGGTCGATCCCGGTGCCGCGACGATGGCGGTGGCCGCCTTCGTGTGGCACATCATCCTCATGAGCGGCGCAGCCAATGACAATTTCATGCACATGGCCATGGCGCAGCAGTGGCTGGCCGGCGACTGGCCCGTTCGTGACTTCTTCGACAACGGCCGCTTTCTCCAGTACTCGCTGAGCGCGCTGGCGCAGTTGACGATCGGCGATCGACTCCTTGGTGAGGCGTTGATTGCTGGCCTGGCCTGGGCGATCAGCACGTACCTCGTCTTCGTGCTCGTGCGGCGGCTGACCGACTCGCTGCCCGCCGCCTTTCTCGCAGCGTTGTTGCTGATCGTCGCTGGTGCTCGTGGCTACTCGTATCCCAAAGGAATCGTGTACGCAGTGGCTGCCGTTCTCTGGTGGGCCTATGTCCGGCGCCCGAGCGTTCAAACCATCGTTGCCTTTGGTGCCTGGGTCGCGGTGGCGTACTACTGGCGTCCTGACCACGGCGTCTTCGCGGCGCTTGGGCTCGTGGTGGCAGCAGTCACGGCGCACGGCTTTCGACGCGAGACCGTTACCCGGGTTGCGCTCGCGGCCGCCGCGACACTTACGCTGGTGATTCCCTACTGGATTTACATCCAGGCGACCGTGGGGTTGCCGCAGTACGTGCGAACAGGTCTGGCGGGGGGACGCGAGGAGCACGAGACACATGGCCAGCATGAGTGGCCGATCCTGCGGTTCGGCGGGCGTGTGTTCGTCACGGAGCCCCCAGACCGGTACGCACCGGTCGTCTCAGTTCGTTGGAGCGCAGGAAGTGATCCGGCTGCACGGCAAGCGATCCGCGAGAGGTACGGGCTGACGTCGGTGGAGGTGGACGGCGATTCCGAACGTCTCCGGCTGTCAGCACGGTCCATCTCCGACGTCGCCGGCCTCGTTCGCGAGCCGATCGTCGAAGACACCGCCGGGATCGATCGGTCCTCGGGCACGCTCGAAGGATCCCGCTGGCCGCCGGAGCAGCGCAGGAGGTTTGAGCACGCCTGGTTGCGTCTGCAGGTCCTTCCCGACCTCGACGATCGGGAGCGGGCCGCGGAGTACGCCGTGGTGTTGTTCCTGCTTCTGCCGCTCGTGCTGCTCCTCGCGAGTCCCTGGATTGCGCCACGCCTGGCGCCGGCGGTCACAGCCTGGCAGTTGTCTGCCTTCGCGCTGTTCACGTTCGCGGTGGCGTTCGCGATGTTGCGGCAGCCTTTCACCGCCCGTGTCGCTGACGCTGTCGTCCTGTGTGCCGTCGCGTTCAGTCTGTGTACCATGTGGCTGTGGCGAGCGAGAGCTGGCGGGAGCGTGCCGGCGATTGCATCCAAGGCTGTCGCTGTCGTACTTGTGCTTGTGACGACGACGAACGTGGCAGTCTCTGGGCAGTTCGATCAGATCCTCGATAGCCTGACGCAACATTGGACGACGAACCCGATCGTCGGCGCGTGGGCCGTCGTGCGCCCTGAGCTGACGGCATCGCCTCCGCTCGCGCACTATGTTGACCGGCCGGCGCGAATCACACTCAAGCTTGCGGCGTACGCGCGCGGCTGCATCCCTCCCACCGACCGGGTACTCGTGCTCTGGTTCGAGCCGGAGATTCCCTACTTCTCAGGACGCTTGCTCGCGCAGCGACACTTCAATTTTCCTCCCGCGTGGGCGAGCCTCGCGCATGAGCAGAACGCAACGATGGAGAAGATCACGCGCTATAAGCCTCCGATCGCGTTCGCCAAGGCCTCCGCTCTGGATCGAACGGCAAGAATCGCCTATCCGCGCGTCGTCGAATACGTCGAGCGCGAGTATCAGCCGGCCGTGACAGTCGAGGATGGTGGCGAGCAGTACCCTGATCTTCACGCGGAAGGACCGGCCGCCGGTGGCGAGCTTCGGCGCGCAGGCGTGGCCATGCTTCGTCGAGGATCCCTCACAGTGGAGTCGCGTCGGCGTTCCGATCTCGACGCACTAGCGTCTTCGACATCTCTGTAGCGTTGGCTCACCGGCGCACCGAGGCGAAGCGACAGCGGTGTGGCGGGGACCTCGCTCCGGTTCGTCGCCGCGGAAAAACGGCTCGTCCGCGCGCGTACTGACGATGACGGCGGCGGCGGATTTGATCCGCGCGACTGTGCACAATCGTGTCGATAACCAGGTGCGCGGCGCGTCAGTGGCGAATCACCGCCACCGCCGATCGGACCGCTCCCGAGCCGTTTTATCCGCTGTCGCGTGTCGCGGCGCGACCATTCGCTCCGCCCCAGCCACACCGTCGTCACTTCGCAGACCGTGCGGCGGCTCACCGGGCGGGCCTGGTGCCTTGGGTCGGCGACCTGTTCGCGGCGTGAGGAGCGAAGAGGGTAAATCGGGTCTGAAGGCGCGGCCAGCGCCGTCGCTGGGGATTCGCCACCGGCGTACGGGCCAGCTCGTGACCGAACGATTCTCCCTGTCCTTCGAATCATCCAAGGCGACGGCGTCCTCGTCAGCACCATCGCCGGAGGGCCCGATTTTCGTGCGCCGGTGAAACCGGCGAGGTGTTACGGATGAAAGAGCCAGACGATGAAGGTCTAGCAAACCACATCGGCCCCGAGTCATGCGCTGACGTTCGTGAGGACGGCGGTGAAGCGTTGACAGGGGTACGCGTGGGCTGGGTATTGAGCCGCGAAATCGTCTACGTCCAGGGTGCCGACGCCGTGAAAATAGGCGGAAGGCCACAGCGTGTCCAACGCCATCGCGAGTGGGACACGGACCCTGCGCGGTCGGAGACCCCACGCACGCGCGGCCGCACCTCGTCAGGGAACCGGGAATCCCAGGGTCGCCTTGGATTCAATCAAGGCCGCATCGCGACGTCTCAGGACGCACGGCGATGATGGACGACCGTGGGAAGTCGGACCGCTTCGTAGTGTGCGCTGGGCAGCGATGTGCTCAGGTGGGTTGAAGTCCCACTGGTGCTCGGATGGGGAGCGCCATATCCAAAAGCGGGGGTAACGCCTCGCTGGCCTCGATGGAAATTGGGGAGGGCAGGGTGTCCACCGCGAGGTGGAATCCGAAGGGCTTGCGGAGAAACTCCGGGCCGGAATCGATGGGAGCCATCCCGACGATGAACCGGTCAGCCAAAGAGGGGGCAAGGTCGAGTCGGCACTATGGCGACGAAGGCGTTTCCATCCACCCCTCGAACGAAGGTGTGTGCGGCCGGCACGGAGCGGAAGAACATGTCGTGACCCCAGGAGATCTCATCGGATGCCCCGCGTGCAAGGAGCGCGGGGCGAAGGCGCATCTATAAACCCAGAAGGTGAAGGGGTGGCCGGTGTCCGATGAGAAGTCGGAGGACGGCGAAGTACCACAAACGCGGGCAAGACAACTCGCGCGACCGTGTATGAGGCGGAGGAGTGCTCCGGGGAAGGCCGTCCGCGAAAATGACAGGAGCGAGTGAGGAGGCCAGCGAGTAAGGTGATGACACGGACCAGTTCGAGCAACACGGAAAGACCCCTCTGTCACGCGCCGAGGAAAGTGACCTGGCTTAATCCTGACGGACAACGGAAGGTGCCCCCCGTAGAAGACGCCGTCGTCTCGGGAGAGATGCCCTTCTCGGCCATAAGGGAGGCGAAGTGCTCCGGGTCGAGGTAATCCCGCATCAAGGGATCATTCAGGTCCTCGACCCAGTCTATCTTCACGGCGTTCGGGACGTGGCCTATGTCGTAGAGGAGCACGTCCTCGTCGGATTCGACTATGCGTACGTTCTCGGTGTCGTCCAGATGCTCTGCGACCCACTGGGTACTAACCAGGGCGTCGGGGTTCGCGTAGCCCTTCTCCTGTATCTCCTGCTCCGTCATGATTCTCCTCACTCCGTCTATACCACACGAGCGCACATTCTAGCGTATCTCCGACAAAGTTCATCGAGTTTATGTTCATGCGGGCGACTCTTTTGCGCCACCCAGAGAGCACGACCAACACAAGTAGCTCCCCGACAAGGCTGGAGTGCCGAAATCCTCGTGGTGCGTACAGCTCAGGAGCCTAATTCACGGCACCGTCAGTCCCTGTAGACGACCAGCTCGTCCAGCGGCCTCCGGCCCCGGCGCTTCGGGGGGTCCCCCTCCGCGTATCCGAGCGTAAGCAGCGCGTGCGGGACGAGCTCCGGGTCGAGGCCCAGCGCCTCCACGACCTTCTCAGGGCAGAAGAGCGGGGCGCACATCCAGCCCGCGTCGAGGCCGAGTCGTAGGCCGCGAGCAGCGCGTTCTGGGCCGCCGCGCCCAGGGACTGCACGGCCATCGTGGTCTCGCCGCGCTGGCGCTCCGCGTCAGGGTAGGCGTCGAGGTCTTCGAGGTAGAGGCAGAGCAGCACGAGCACCGGCGCGTCCAGCAGGCGCCTGCGGGAGCCTTCGAGGCGCTTCTCGACGACCTCGGCGCCCTGCCCGTCCATCTCGAGGTTCGCCCGCCACTCCTCGCCCATCGCGTCGGCCAGCCGCTCCTTGGTCTCGTCTCTTGCGGATCACGGCGAAGCGCCAGGGCTGGCGGCCGTGGGGAGAAGGCGCCCAGCGGGCAGCCTCGAGCACCCGCTCGACAAGGTCGTCCGGCACCTCTTTCGGGAGGTACCGCCGGACCGAGCGGCGGCCCTGGATCGCGTCGAGGACCCGGGGCCCTGAGGCGCCGGGCTCGTCGAGCGCGCCCCAGGAGGCGGCCCTCTCGGGGCGGATGGCGATAACGGGGTTCTCCTCTATCCGCATCGCCTCGTACTGGTGGTACTTGCCGCGCAGGAGCCTCACGGCGGCGGCGTGCTCCTCGGTGCCGGGTCCAGAAGCTCGGCCCTGCCGCGCACCATCACGAAGGCCAGGAGGCTCCAGTCCTCGGCGTAGCGGTCGGCGACGAGCGCGACGTCCGGGTTCTCCAGGATGTTGCGGACGCGCTTGAGGCGGGTTACGGGCACGTCTTTCGGTTTCTCGTCGAGGGCGATGTAGATCGAAGCCGGCGCGCAAGGCGAAGCACACGGGGACGGCGTGCGGCCTCCCCGGCGCCGTCGGCGGTCGCGAGGCGGGCTACCCTCTGGCGGACGAGGAAGGCGGTCTGCTCGTCGGTCAGTACCGCGGCGTTCCCTTCACGCCGTTACCGCGTCGCGGACCCTCGGGGCGACCTCGGAGGCGAAGAGGCGCATGTTCTCGAGCGCCTCCTCGTGGGTGACGCCAGGAAGGCGGCCCCAGAAGCAGAGGTGGTCGTAGGGCGCCTCCTGGTGCAGCTCGATCAGGCCCTCCGCCACCTCCTCGGGGGTGCCGACGAGGTACCGCTCCCAGGGCAGGTCCTCCTCCCGGATCGGCCCCGGCCGCGGCTTCTCCCTGTCCGTGCCCCACTCGGCGTAGCGCGTGCGCTGGTAGGCGATGGCGGGGCCGACGATCTCCCGCGCCCGCCCGGCATCCTCGTGCACGAAGAGCCACCCCGGAGGCGACGTAAGGGAACTCCTCGTCCGCCCGCCCGTGCCGCTCCAGCGCAGCCCTGACCTTCCGGTACGTCTCCCCGAACGCGCCGCCGCCCGCGGAGGCCAGGAACCCGTCGGCCAGGCGCGCCGCGCGGTCTATGGCAGGGTCCGCGAAGGCGCCGACGTAGATGGGGAGTCTGCCCTCGGGCGCGGCTCGAACGGCAGGTCGTCGAAGCTCCAGCGCTTGCCCTCGTAGCCGGTGCGTCCCTCTCCGAGGGCCTGCCGGATCACCTCGATCCCCTCCTCGAAGAGCGAGGGCCGGTACCTCCGCTCGAAGCCAAGCGTCTCGAACTCGTGCTGCACGTAGCCCTGGCCGACCCCGAGCACGAACCGCCCGCCGGAGACGAGATCCACGACCGCCGCGTCCTCGGCCACCCGCAAGGGGTGGTGCATCGGCAGCAGCAGCACGTTCGTCCCTATGGTCATGGTCCTGGTCCGCGCCGCTATCGCGGCGGCGACCACGAGCGGCGAGGGCAGGTACCCGTCGTCCACGAAGTGGTGCTCCGAGAGCCAGACCCCCGTAAAGCCGAGCCTCTCGCCCTCCTCGATCTCCTCCAGGCACTCGGCGTAGAACCGCGCGTAGTCCCCGAGCGGCAACCTCTGCCTGAAGTCGTACCAGAGCCCGAACGTCGGCGCGGCGCCGTTCTCGACCAAAGCGTCTCCTCAGCGTGTGCTCACCCACCAAGTCTACAAGAGACACTCGCCACCGGAACGAGATCGCGTACAAAGTTACCGAATCGGCCCGTTACTCACACAAGGCATCTCCCGGTCGCACCGAGTAGTAACCTGTTGCCCCATG
>CAVWST010000038.1:0-100213 GCA_963757735.1 uncultured Acidobacteriota bacterium | reverse complement strand
GATCGAGAGCCACGCATAGGAACTCGTCTGGCCGATCGCGATCGTATGTTCCGAGGTACGCAGTGAAGGCTGGCGAAATACCCGCAGGTGGTCGATGGCCAAAGATGCTGACGTTGAGCGAAGCGAGCAACTGTCAGATGCAGATCCCTGGGATGCAGGCTTCACCACCGTCTTCTCAACTCCCCAGGCGAACGTGGATCCTCGAACCGGCCGACCGCGAGATCGACGACTTCATGACCGTCCCAACGCCCGCCGCCCTCTGGACCTATCGCGACGGCGCTGGTGACTGACCCCGACGGCGCCAGGAACTATCGCTTGCGCATCTTGCCCAGCGTCCCGGCGAAAAACTTCTGGTCGGTGGTGGTCTACGACGCGCTCAGTCGATCAGAGTTGCAGAATGGACAGCCCTTGCCATCGATCAGCAGCTACAGCGCGTCCCACGTCAACGCGGACGGATCAGTCGATATTCTCTTTGGCCCGAATGAGCCGACGACGAAGGGCAACTGGATACAGACCGTTCCTGGCAAGGGGTGGTTTCCGATCTTCCGCTTCTACAGCCCCGCCGAGGCGTTCTTCGACAAGACGTGGAAGCTGGAAGACATCGTCGCCGTGTCGTAGCGCGCTCCGTCCGACTCGCTCGAGCGCTCTTCGAGCCATGGCGATCCTCCTCGGGAAACGACGCCTCCCGGACCGAGCTCACAGCGGTGATGTCGACCGGCGCCACCGTAATGGTCAACGAGCTCAGCCACTCGCGCGTGGACTTCGTCGCGAATCCGCCGGACCTGCTTCAAGGGCTGCCCCTTCGGATCGTCCAAGGGCCAGTCGTCACGCTTCAGCCCCGGGACATGCGGGCACTCGTCGCCGCATCCCATCGTCACGATGAGGAACGCGCCGGTGGCGAGTTGTTCGGTCAGCTTCTGAGGTCGCTGGGCAGCTAGATCGATCCCGAGTTCGCGCATGACCTCGACGACCTCGGGGTGTACACGATCGCCAGGTCCGTTCCCGCGGAAACGGCGGCAGCCTTCGCCGGATCCGCGAGTCCTGTGAAGAACGCAGCGGCCATCTGGGACCGTCCGGCGTTGTGCACGCATGCGAAGATCACTCGCAGCATCGAGAGATCATTGCTCCTGGGGAAGAACCCGAAACGTCGTAATCATACGACCCGAACAACCGCTTGACAGCCTGGCTGGCTGGGCTTATTGTTGTTAGTAACAACTATGGCGACGATAAGCAAACAGCAGCTCCCTCGACCGAGACGGCGCTCGATCGCGATGCCGCCGACCTGCAGGCGGCGGTCGCCGATCTGGTGCGGGTCTATCAGTTCCGCGACCGGGACCGCATCTGCTGTCATGACATCTCGGTCACCCAGTGTTACGCGCTGGAGACGCTGGTCGAGCACGGTCCATTGCGGCTCAGCGCCCTGGCGGAACGGTTGTTCCTGGACAAGAGCACGACGAGCCGCGTCGTCGCCACGCTGGTGAAGAAGGGATACGTCGAGCAGGGCGCTGACGCGCAAGACGGCCGCGCGATCGCGTTGCGCGCGACCCGAAAGGGCAGCAACCTGTGCGCCCGCATCACCGATGATCTCGTTGACCAGCAGAAGCAGTTGCTTCAGGACCTCGATCCCGATGTTCGGACGGGCGTGGTTCAGGTCCTGCGCCGACTCGCGCAGGCGGCGGACGCCAGGTTTCGGTCGGGAACCGTAGCCGGAGACGGCAAGGCGTGCTGCGCGCCGTCAGACGACGCGCGTGCGTGCAGCTGTTTTTTTGACCCGGTTAGTTGTCAGTAGCAATCAAGGAGATGTTCGATGTCTACGAGCCAGGTTCAGGATGCTGTTCGAGAGAAGTACGGCGAGATTGCGCGTTCCGTCGGCAAGGGCGGATGTTGCGGCCCGAGCTCGTGCGGATGCGGTGATCCCGATCACGTCCAACCTCTACTCCGACGCCGAGACGAGTGGCCTTCCGTCCGATGCCGTTGCGGTCTCTCTAGGCTGCGGCAATCCGACCGCCTTGATCGAGCTGCAGCCCGGACAGACGGTTCTCGATCTCGGTTCCGGAGGCGGCATCGACGTGCTCCTCTCCGCCAGGCGCGTAGGGCCAACCGGCAAAGTCTACGGGCTCGACATGACCGACGAGATGCTGGCGCTCGCCCGCGAGAACCAGCGCAAGGCCGGCGCAACCAACGTCGAGTTCCTCGAGGGCACGATCGAGGCGATTCCCCTTCCCGATCAGTCTGTGGACGTGATCATCTCGAACTGCGTGATCAACCTCTCGGAGGACAAGGATGCCGTCCTGCGCGAGGCGTTCCGGGTGCTGAAGCCCGGCGGCGTTTCGCCGTTTCCGATGTCGTCATCCGCGGCGACGTCCGCGGAGATCCGGCGAAGCATGGAGCTCTGGGTCGGCTGCGTCGCGGGCGCGCTTCGCGAAGAGGAGTACGCGTCCAAGCTGAAGGCCGCGGGCTTCGAGTCGGTGGAGCTGGAGCCCTGGCGCGTGTATCAGGTCGAAGACGCGCGCGCGTTTCTCGCTGAATCGGGAATCGACGTCGATCGCATCGCGCCGCAGGTCGACGGCAAGGTGGCGAGCGCTTTCATCCGGGCTCGCCGGCCCGAGGCGAAGTCGTGCTGCGGCCCGACGTGCTGCTCATAGAGCACCATTCCAGAGACGGAGGGTGACGGTGCACGCACGTCTGGACCGATTTCAGCCTGAGGACGAGCCGGCCGTCCTGCGGCTACTCGCCGACAACGGGCTGCCCTTGGATGGCCTTCTCGACCATCTCGACACCGCTCTCGTGCTACGGCTCAACGATCGCATTGTGGCATGCGCAGCCCTGGAGTTCTACGCGGATGGAGCGCTGCTTCGATCGGTTGCCGTGCACGAAGCGCTGAAGGGACTCGGCCTCGGACATCAGATCGTCCGCGCCGCTCTGGACCTTGCTCGGCAGCGAGGAACGACGTCCGTTTACCTCCTGACCACCACTGCGGAAGGGTTCTTTCCGCGCTTCGGCTTCCGGCAGATTGTTCGCGCCGACGTGCCAGCAGGCGTGCGGGCGTCGCTGGAATTCCAGTCCGGCGTGTCCCGCCAGCGCCGTCGCCATGGCGACGGACCTGACGATTCCACGTTCGACGTAGATTCACGAACGTCGAACAGAATTTGCAGAACGATGTCGATTTCCAGCAAGCTGGTTCGTCGCCCAAATGAGACGCCCAAAGAAGGGCCGACTTTTAACAAGGAGACAGACGATGCGGGTTATGGTGTTCGCGAAAACTACTGAGGAGAGCGAAAAGGGCGCGCCCCAGACGCCCGAGGCGTTCGCGGCGATGGACCGCTTCATCGAGGAGCTGGTCAAGGCCGGCGTCTTCATTGCCGGCGCCGGCCTCAAGAACGGCGCCGAGGCCCCGCGCATCGTGTGCGAAGGTCCCGGCCGTCCTGTCATCGACGGGCCGTTCGCCGAGACCCGCGAGCTGGTCGCCGGCTTTTCGATCTGGGAGGTCCCAGACATGGACGAGGCCGTGGCCTGGGCGAAGCGCTCCCCCAATCCCACGTCGGGGCGGAGCGAGATCGAAATCCGGCCGTTCTACGAGGCAGCGGATCTGGCCGACTTCATAGACGCCGGAGGAGCTCTCGGCGCCGCGTGACGGGGAACGCGGAAAGCTCGGCGTCGCCTGATACTGTCGGCGAACCTGTCTCATGAACCCGCGCGCGAGCGAGTACCACGAGCGAGCCACGCCCCGCAATAGGCCCGCCTTCGCGCGCAGGCGCTACTGCGAGGTCTCGCCGTAGCTTTAGCGGAGGCGGAAGCGAGCCGGCGCAGGGGCGAGCGAGAGCGCGTGGAGGATTAGACTTGCGGTGTGAGCGCAGGGCGAAACCCACCAGGCGGAAAAAGCGATCGAAGCAATAGAAGCGACCTTTCGCATTGAACGGGCCAGGCTCATCGCGGGCCTGGCCCACATGGTGCGGAATGTCGATGGTGCCGAGGAGCTGGCGCAGGACGCGCTGGTCGTCGCCTTGTCCGAGTGGCCGAGGACCGGCGTGCCTGACAATCCGGGAGCCTGGCTGATGGCCGTCGCCAAACGGCGCGCGGTCGACGCCCTTCCGGCGCGACAAGATGCGCGAGCGCAAGCACCAGGAGATCGCGCGGACGCTGGACGAGAAGGGTGACGGCGCGAGCCCTCGAGAGCGATCGAAGCGGCCATGGACGATGATCTCGGCGACGGCTTCCTCGGCCTCGTTTGCCACCGGCCACTACCACCCCATACTGTCGCCCGACGCCCGCGCGGCGCTCACCCTCAAGGTGGTAGGCGGCCTGACGACGGACGAGATCGCCCGCGCCTTCCTGTCGAGCGAGGCCACGATCGCGCAGCGCATCGTCCGCGCGAAGAGGGCGATCGCAAAGGCCGAATTGGCCTTCGAGGTGCCGCGCGGCGCCGAACGGGCGGCGCGGCTGCCCTCGGTGCTCGAGGTCATCTACCTCATTTTCAATGAAGGCTATGCGGCCACGGCGGGCGACGACCTTGTCCGGCCGGGCCTGTGCCTGGAGGCTCAACGGCTCGGCCGCATGCTGGCCGGTCTCATGCCCGAGGGGGCAGAAGTGCTCGGCCTCCTGGCCCTGATGGAGATCCAGGCGTCGCGCCATAAGGCGCGCACCGGGCCGGACGGCGCCTTCATCCCCCTCACCGAGCAGGATCGCGCACGCTGGGACTATTTACTGATCGGCCGGGGCTTCGATGCGCTGGCCCGCGCCGAAGCGCTTGGCCCCAAGGTGGAAGATGCGGCCCCTATGTGCTGCAAGCCGCGCTCGCGGCACCCTGTCGCGGCCCGCGCGCGACGGGCCGCCGTTGTCGACTGGCCGCGCACGTGCCGCGCTACTATGACCGGCTGCGCGTCGTGGCGCCCTCGCCCGTGGTCGATCTCAATCGCGCGATCGCCCACAGCATGGCCTTCGGACCCGAAGCGGGTCTCGAACTGCTGCGACCAGATCGCCGGCGCCGCCGCCCTGCGCGACTACGCGCCATTGCCGGCGGCGAGGGGCGACTTTCTGTTCCGGGCCGGTCGACTGGCCGAGGCGCGTTCAGAATTCAAGGCTGCGGCCACGCTGACCCGCAACGCGCGGGAAAGGGCATTTCTCCTCGCCCGCGCTGACGCCTGCGACTGCAAGCAGCCTCACGCTCTCACTTGAATAGAGCGTCGAGTCGGCGACGAGCTCGCGATTATCGACGTTGCCAGCGTGCCGGCCAGGCATCCTAGGGGTCTTGCTCCCCCGCGCCCGCCGCTCCCTGGGAGCCGGCGCGACCCCCATTAGCTGCCGAAGAACAGAGAACCTTTTTTTTTTTTTTTTTTTTTTTTTTTTTTTTTTTTTTTCCCCCCCCCCCCCCCCCCCCCCCCCCCCCCCCCCCCCCCCCCCCCCCCCCCCCCCCCCCCCCCCCCCCCCCCCCCCCCCCCCCCCCCCCCCCCCCCCCCCCCCCCCCCCCCCCCCCCCCCCCCCCCCCCCCCCCCCCCCTCTTAGCGAGAGTGTGGCGAGTAGCCGTTCGCGGTCATTTTTTTTTTGGCCTCTTTTTTTCGTGTTCGACGCGAGGGGCACTTTATCTTCGGTGGTCGCGCGCACATCCCCCTGCCCCCGTCTCTTTCGCACCCCCCCTCCCCCCTTTCCCCCCCCCCCCCCCCCCCCCCCCCCCCCCCCCCCCCCCCCCCCCCCCCCCCCCCCCCCCCCCCCCCAAAAAAAAAAAAAAAAAAAACGACGGCGCGGACGTGGACCGGTAGACAAATTTGCCGTTTTCGCCGTCGAATGGCCGCGCCAAGCGCCGGTTATATTGCCTTCCCTTTTTTTTTTTTTTTTTTTTTTTTTTTTTTTTTTTTTTTTTTTTTTTTTTTCTGTGCTCTTTCGAGATGGAGTCGAGCCGCTGGGCCATGGCGCGCTGTCTCCCGACTGCGCGTCCGCACCGGGGTCGCCGAGCAACATGCGATAGTGAGCACGAGGACGGCGCGAATGCCGGCCCGCTTCATTTTTTTGTCACGCCCGCTTTTCGTCGACGTCACACCTGCCGCAGCGCCTCGGTCGGTTGAATACGCAGCGCCCGGCGCGCCGGTGCGGCGCACGCCAGCACACCCACCGCCGCCATGATGACGGACGTGATCACCGACATGACGAAGAGATCCGCGGTCAGGCTGTCGGAGCGCCACGCGAAGAACAGGATGATGCTGTTACCGGCGATGATGCCGCCGCCGAGCTGACGGCCGGCGCGGGCGAACACGCTACGGAGCACGTGCCGGTGGGTGGCGCCGAGTGCGATACGGATCCCAATCTCGCGGGTGCGACGCGCCACGGCGACGGCCATGAGCGCGTACAGACCGGCCGCGGAGAAGACCACCGCGACGAACAGAATGCTGCCGAACACGAAGAGGCCGACGACATGCGGCGCCCGCCGCTCCGCGACGATCGTCTCGAGGGTGACGATGTCCCGGAGCTGCAGCCCCGCATCGACCTGCCGCGCCAGGGCGGCGGCGCGGGGCGCAAGCGGCGCGGCGTCCCCCGCGACGCGCACGGCGACCACGACAGAATCGAGCTCCGCCGCGGAGGCTGCGCGATAGATGTACGCGGCCCCACCCCAATCGGCGGGGAACAACATCGCCAGATCGGTGACCACGCCGACGATCTCGTGCCAGGGTCCCAGCTCGCGCTCGCCGCCTCGCTGGAGCGTGCGAACGTGTGCGCCCACGGGATTCCTGCCCACCAGGCGCATGAACGCCTCGTTGACCAGGACGGGCCCGTTCGGCGCCCCGGCGTCAGCGGCCTGCAAGCCGCGGCCGGCCACGATCCTGGCGCCGAACGCGTCGTGATAGCCGGCACCGACAGCCGCCATCGCGAATCCGCCCTCGTAATTGCCGTGCAGGCGAGCCGGAGGCGCACCGTCCTGCTCCATTTCCACCGCCACCCAGTCCGGGTCCATCGTCGGCAGGCGATCGCCGTGGGTCACGTCCGTCACACCAGGCTCCTCACGCAACCGGCCCGCGAGCTCTTCGTATGCACGCGCGCGACGCGCGCCGATCTGCCCGGCGTCAGGCACACCGCGCTCGCCGGCCAGCGCCTCGTTGTCCATCTTGAAGCTGAAGGTGAGGTAACGCTCCGCCGGAAACGCCGGCCACTTCGACTCGTTGTCTCCGGAGTTGGCGAAGATGGCCACCGCGCCGAGCACGAACAGCAGCGTGCACGCCACCTGCGCGCCGACGATGAACGACCAGATGCCGCCGAACTTCATCGTCCCGCCGGTGCTCGTGATCCCCTGCAGTCCCCGCAGGACGGACCCGCCTGTGGCCTTCAGTGCCGGCAGCAGGCCGATCAGTGCCGCGGCGACGAGCGCGAGCAGCAGCGCATACGCAATGGTGGCAGGCTCGAGCTGCAGATCCACCCAGAACGGCAGGCCGTCGTCTCCAACGATCTGAGTCGCCCGGGCCCAGGCATAACGCACGGTCGTCTGGGCCACGACGAGCCCGAGCACGGCAGCGGCGAGGGACAGCACGAGCCCTTCGGTGACGATCTGCGCGATCACGCGGGCACGGCTCGCCCCCAGCGCGTGACGGACGACCATCTCCGGCTCGCGCATCGCCGTGCGCGCGAAGATCAGCGTCGCGACGTTCGCCGAGACCGCCCCCAGCAGCAGCAGGACGATGGCGTGGACCACGAGATCTTCGAACCGCAGCGGATCGCCCGGCGTGCGCCCGGCGAATGCGCGAACGCGCGTGCGCAGCTGCGCGTGGGTGGCCGGCTGGTCGGCGGCAGCGCGTGCCGAGACGACGTCGAGCTCCGCCGCGGCATCCCGCCAGCTCGCTCCGCCGGCAAGCCGGCCGAACACCTGCACGGCCGGCCCTTGCGCGCGGCGCCGCATCCTGGACCGGCAACGGCACCCATAGCTGCTGATTGCGCGGGAAGCCGAAGCGCGGCGGCATCACGCCCACCACGGTGCGAGCCGTGCGGCCCACCGTCACGGCGCGGCCGATGATCGCCGGGTCGTTGCAGGAACTGTCTCTGCCAGACGTCGTAACCCAGGACGACGACGGGCTCCGCACCCGGCAATTCGTCCGCCGGCTGCAGCGGCCGGCCGAGCAGCGGCGGCACGCGGGTGAGCGGAAACGCCGACGCCGTGATCTCCGCCACGCGCAGCGATTCGACACGGCCTTCGCCCGTGAGCACGTTGCGCTCGCTCACGCGGGCGGCGCCGAGCTCCGCCACCGTCTTCAGCGACCGCCGCCAGATCGCGAAATCGTGGAGCACCCTCGGCTCCACGCGTGACGCCGCCGTGTCCTGCGTCTCGAGGCGCACGACTCGACTGCCTTCAGCGAACGGCAGCCGTTTGTACAGCAGTTCGCCGGCGACTTCGATGCCGACCGCCCCAATCGCGATGGCACCCGCCAGCGAGAGGCCCCCGATGATCGTGAGCGCGGGATATTTCAGCAGCAGACGCGCGCCCAGCTTCCAGTCGAGCCACGAGACCGCGGTCAGCGGACCGCCGCCCGCGCCCCGTACCACCACCGCCGTCATCGGGCCTCGCCCCGCAGGCGCCCCTGAGCCTGCTGACCGCAAACCAGGCCGGCATTCATACGCTCCGCTCCCAGCAACATAACTTTACACAACAAAGTTATTTGCGTCAATGCGTAGCTCTCGTATCACGGTAGATCGAAACAGCCGCCGGCAGACACGCGCATGTCGTGTATCGACAACTGAGCCGATCGCGATTGAAGCTCGCGACCTTGCTAGCGCTCTTGAGAGCACTTACGGGCGATGAGGCGCGCGCGACCCGGCTCGACTCCCGTAAAGGAATGCGCCGCTTACGGCAGTCGCGCGTATTCCGCCCGTGCTTCCTTGAGAACCGGAATGTCCGGGTCGGCATTCTTCCAGAGCGTCAAGAGATCGCTGTAGGCACTCTTCGCCTTCACCGTGTCGCCCGAGAGCGCGAGCGCTCGTGCCAGCTGCAGGCGCGCCATCGCGTCCATGGGATCGACGAGCACGATGCTTCGATGATCGAGAATCCGCTGGAACTCGGCGGCGGCTTCGGCGGGTTGACGTGCGGCGAGGTACGCCAGTCCGCGAACGTAGATGGGATACAGGCCGCCGAAACGTCCGATGAAGCCGACGCCGCCCAAGCGCGAGATCGTAGCGCGAGGCGATCTGCAGCGCCTGAATCGCCGCTGCCGGATCAGTGGGCGTTCAATGAGAACAGGGCCCGAAGCGTCGGCAGATACATGAATTGCACGAACGTATCCTCCGGGAACTCGCGCGCGAGATCCTCGGCGAGGGCTCGCGATTGCGGCAGATCACCTGAGAGGGCCAGCGCGAACGCCGCGGCATAGTCCACTTCGCGACCGCCCCTTCCGAGCTCGAGCGCCCTGGTGGCGCTCTGCCTGGCGGCGGCCGCATTCCCGTAAAACGCTTCCCACACGGCGCTGGCCGCTTCGAACAAGCCGGCCCGTTCGCGTCGACCCGCCTCGCTGCGCGATCTCGACGGCGACCGCGGACATCCGTCTCGCGTCGCGCAACTGGCCGGAGCGGGCCAGGGCCAGCGCCTCCAGGTGCGAGATGATGTCTTCCGTGGCGGGACTCTTTCTCGCGACCGCCGCCGACCGTGCGAGTTCGTCGTCGGTACCCTTCAGGAAGGCGACGAAATACGGGATCAAGAGCAACGGAGCGGATTCCAGCTTCCGCTCCGCCGCACGACGCACGGTCAGCAACGCATCGTCGAGGCGATTCAGGCGGAGCTGATTGAATGCCCTGTTGGCATACGCCGGGGTCATGGTCGGGATCCAGCGCGATGGCCTTCTCGGTTTCGGCGATCGCCAACTCATGTTGGCCGGTGCTCGACAGGGCGAGACCCGCGATCAATGTGTGTGGCCGACGCATCGCGCGGGTAGCTCTCGGCCCACGTTTCCAACGTTCGTCGCTCCCGTTCCAGGTTCCCCGTGAAGTCGCGGTCGTACAGTGTTTCGATGTAGAAGCGCTCGGCGTCGCTGGCCCGATTGCGCAGCTGGTAGGCCTTGAGCAAGCTCTGTCGCGCGAGCGCCGACTCTCCCAGACCGCCGTAGCGGAACCCGACCTGCGCATGGGCCAGCGCAAAATCGGGATCGATCGCGACCGCACGTTGAAAAAGCGACAGGGCACGTACGTTCGAGCCGGCAAGGGCCGCTTTCATTCCGGCGCTGTAGGCCTGCAGCGCTTCGAGCGACGGCGTCGTCGCCTCGAGCGGCGTCGAGTATCTCTCGATGGTGGCGAGCGATTCGCCAACCCGCGTTCGGAACCGAGTCGCCATCTGGCTGAGCGTGCTCAGAACATCTTCTTTCCGCGACGCCTGTGCCTGCTCGTCGGCGAGGATGTCCCCGGTCGCGCAGTTGGTTGCGCGCAGCCCGAGGACGTACTGACTGCCAAGCGCCGCAATCGATCCCTCCAGGACCGCCGCGCCGCCCGTCCGAACGCACACGACCCGCGCAACGTCGGGGGTCAGTCGTGCATCCGCCGGCTGGTTCATCAATGGCAGCGTTCTTCGGATGCGTTCGTCGGAGATGAGGCTCAGGAACGGCGACTGCTGAAGCTGCACCGCGAGTCCTTGTCGGAGCGTATCGTCGAACACCGGGTCGCCGGTCGTGTTGGTGAACTCAGCGAGCACGATGCGTGTCCTTGTCGGTGAGCGTCGCCTGTCGCGGATAGAAGATGTAGCCCACAGCGGCCAGAGCGATTGCGGCGGCAGCAGCGGCAACGACTGTCCAACGGGCGCGTGCCTTCGCGGGCAGCTGATCGCGGCCCGTCAGCGCTGAGTCCGATCCACGTTTGAGGCGCTCGAGATCAGTCCGCAGGTCGGCCGCGTGCTGATAACGAAGATCGCGATCCGTCTCCAGGCACTTCGAGATGACGCGCTCCAGCTCGGGAGACTCCTCGACCCGCAGCCGGACGGCAGGCGCGGGCCGCGTGCCCTTGGCCATTTCGTACAGCACCAGGCCGACGCTCCAGAGGTCGGCGCGGTGATCGACCGGCTCGCCGCGCGCCTGCTCCGGCGCCATGTAGGCGACGGTTCCCATCACGACGCCCTGAATCGTCCCGGCCATTGTCGTGAAGTCCGCCTCGCGCGAGGTGTGCGCGCGCATCTTCGCGAGGCCGAAGTCGAGGAGCTTGGCGTGACCGCGCGAGCTGATGAAAATGTTCGCCGGTTTGATGTCGCGGTGGATGACATTCGCGGTATGGGCGGCGTCCAGTGCGTCAGCGATCTGGATCCCGAGCCGCAGCACCGTATCGAGTCCGAGTGGACCGGCGGCGAGTCGGTCCTTCAGCGTCGCGCCCTCCAGATACTCCATGGCGATGAACGATCGTCCGTCCTGCTCGCCGATGTCGTAGATCGTGCAGATGTGTGGATGGTTGAGCGCCGATGCGGTCCGGGCTTCGCGCTGAAAGCGGCTCAGGGCCTCGGCATCACTCGCCAGATCTTCGGAGACGAACTTGAGCGCAACGGGACGGTGAAGCCGCGAATCTTCGGCTTTGTACACCACGCCCATCCCGCCGCCGCCGAGCTTCTCGACGATGCGGTAGTGCGAGAGCGTCTGACCGATCAGCGGATCGCCGCCGGCCTGACTGCCGTCGTCGCTGCGCTCTCCGGCGAGCTCGCGTGCGGCGAGATCGATCGCCGGAGCGCCGAGGAACCTGTCGGCACGGTCGTGTGCGGCGAGCAGCGAACGGACTTCGTCTTCCAGCCGTTGGTCGCCGCCACACGCGTTGCGAAGATAGGCGTCGCGCTCTACCGCGGGAATGTCGAGCGCGGATTGCAGCAGCTGATCGACGTGATTCCAGCGGTCATTGTCCATTGGCGGTCGGGCCGGCGAGCTCTCGATACAACCAGGCTTTCGCGCTTTTCCACTCGCGCATCACGGTGATCGGCGATACGCGCAGAACTTCGGCGGTTTCCTCCACGCTCAGGCCGCCGAAGAAGCGCAGCTCGACGACTTTCGCTTTGCGCGGCGCCCGCGCCGCCAACGCGTTCAAGGCATCGTCCAGGGCCCCGAAATCATCGGAGCGATCGGCGCAGATAACAGCCTCAGCATCGAGCGAGACATGCTCGGCGTTCGCGCCCCGCTTCGCATTGCGCCGCCGCGCGTGGTCGACGAGGATGCGGCGCATGGCCTGCGCCGCTGCCGCCATGAAATGAGCCCGGTTCTGCCACTGCATGCGTTTGTAGTCGACCAGCCGCATGTAGGCTTCATTGACCAGCGCCGTCGTCTGCAGGCTGTGGCCGGCCTGCTCGCGCTTCAGGTAGTAGTGCGCCAGACGGTGGAGCTCGTCGTACACAATCGGGGTCAGCCGAGCGAGCGCGCGCTGGTCGCCGTCGGTCCACGCACGGAGCAACGCACTGACGTCGTCGGGAAGTGGTTCACCCGTGCTCACGCCCTCAGGCATGGTGTTGATCGCGGCATTATATCGGCCTTCTCCGTTTCTTCGACTGATAGCTCTTCCCGGGTTTCTACGCCTATTTCCGTAGAGCCCGCGCCTGAACCAATGCCCGGGCCGAAGGAGCGACCTAGATGGTGAAGAACCTCGTCAGACCACTGGTGAGCGGACGTGAGCCCGCCACAACGATGAAAGGGAGCACGTTCATGTCGACCACAAGAATCCTGTGGACACTGCTGCTGACCGGCACGCTCGCGCTCGCGGCGACCGGGACGCAGGCCCAATCCATTGCGCAACCTGGCCAGAGTCAGGAGCGGCAGGACGCGAGCGACGAGCACGGTAAACAGGGGCGGCCGTGGGCCATCGTCGGCTCCTGGTTTGGCACCACCGCCACCGGCCTCAGACAACTCATCACGTTCCACGCCGATGGAACCGTTCTCCGCTCGGTGCCAGGCGAAGTCAGCACCGACCCCGCGCGTCCGCCGCACACCGCGGCCCATGGCGTCTGGCGCTACCTTGGCAAGGGGCGGTTCGGCGTGACGATCTGGGACCTCTTCTACGACGTCAACACGGCCCAGCCGCTTCGGTACAACAAGCTCCGCCTCGAGGTGACGCTGGCCGATGATCGCGATAGCGCCAGCGCGAGGGCGATAGTGGAAACCATCGATCTGCAAGGTGTTGTGGTGGGGTCGCGCACAGGCAGCGCCAACTTCGTGCGCATCCCGTTCGAGCCGCTCGAGTAGGCCGCGATCTTGACGGGCAGTATTGCACGAGCGCGTGGAATCTGCCCGTCGTCCCACCGGCCTGGTCCCTATCTTGGGGCACGGCAGCCGCCTCGGCACGGAGGAGTTGGGACTGCTGGCGAAAGCTGAACGAGCGTCGCGCGCTGTCGATACACATCGACACTGCGCGCTGGAGAAGTGACGCTCGGTTCTGTGTCAGAACTGTGTCAGATACCCCCTGAAACCCCGGTCAAACACGGTGACTTACGGGGACACTCCGATGCACATCGATGTTGCGGGAAGTCGCTGATGGGGAGTGCGTTGGTGGGTTATGCACATGGCTTCACTTACGGAGGCAGAAGGCACGTTTGGCTTGCTCCGAAGCCAGGACCTCGCCACGAACGTGAGCGTACTCGTCAAGCTGTTCGCGCAGAGCAGCAATCCCGTTGCGCTGAAGGGCGGTCGAAACCAGCGTCGAGTCGATCGCCTGGTATCTGCTGTCGATCAATCCGTTTCTGGACTATGCCTTCACGCTGCCCGGTAAGCAGAGTGTGCTGATGCTCGACTGGGCCAAAGACGAAGACGTCCTGTTCTCCAAGATCGAGAACGGCGAAAAGACAGGCTACAACCCGCTCATGCCGGGCGACGCGGCCGGCACACCGCGCCCGCGCAACAACCTGACTGAAATGCAGCAGAATCTCGTCACCGATTTTCTCTCGGACCGAGTCGCGCGAAAGTCGTTGGCATTCATGCACCGGTGATCGGTCCGCACGCTGACTGGTATGACAGCGATCTGATGGTGGCCAAGAAGACCTACCCGGACCCGCCAAGGCACGCGGCCCCGCGTCGGGGCACCCGATGTTTGCAGCCACCCCGAGTACGGTGAGCGGCACTCCCTCAGGGATGGTGGCAGACCGCGGGTCGCTGGGACAAACGAAGGTACGGGACTGGTTCGTCAAACTGCTGGCGAATCCGAATTATTCCGTTCGGATGGTGCTGTCCGGCCACATTCATCGCAACGCGCTGCTCGCGACCCATGCGCCAGCGCAGAAGATCGAACTGACCAACCCGAAGGACAGCTTCAGGAACCGGGTGATCACCGGGGCGCTCATTGTCCGTCGCGTCCTCGAGGAGGCCGTCAGAGGTGCAAAGCCTCCCGCCGTGACAATCGACAGGATGTTTACTGCGCCTGAAACAAGACAAGGCCCGCTGTACATCCTGACGACGAGCGCAGGGCCACGAGGAAGTTTCGAAGAACGGAAGCTGACAAAGGAAGAGGAAGCGCGCCAGAAGACCACCGACCCGGGCTATGCACGTGCAGTGCTCACGAGCGACGGAACGATCAAGAGCGTCATGTTCGGCACCATTGACGTGAAGCCGACGGCGGCGCCCGCCCTCCGGCCCACGGCGACGCTCAAGCCAAGCCGCGAGTTCGAAGAGATGTTTGCAGAGACCTCGTGATTGAAGGACCGCGCGGATCAGTTCTGTCGACGCCCATCACCGACCGGCTGCGATGCTCATCCCGACTGATGATCTGACAGTGTCGGCGCCTCCCGACGGGTCACTCCTGCGCGACATCTTTGGGACGTGCCGAGCCAGGACTTCGTTGATTAGGGTTTGATACCCGACGCGGCGTCGACGTGCTTCCTTACGGAACTGATCGAGCACTCCCGCATCGAGTCGAATTGCGATCAGCTGGCGAGGTTCATCGCCAAGGGGAGGGCGACCGACGCGCCGCATCGCTTTCAGCTGCTCCGCCGATGAATCGGGAATGTCGGAGAAATCAATCTGTCGCCCGTGACGCCGCACGCTCACGGCGGCTCGCGCGCCGCGCGCTGATGATCCGATCGCTTCGGCATCGCCACCTCTCCTGAATGTGTACGCGACCATGAGCACGTGTCCACCGGCGGAACGACCAAGCCGCAGGAACCGCGACTCCGCCGACGAGTGCTGCGGGTCCGGGCCATCGAGCCACGGTCACGGCGTCCTCGAACGAGAGGCCGTGCTTCGCCGCGTTGGCCTCGGCCTTCCGCGGGTCCCACTCGAACACGATTTAGTATATACGAAATGCACGGACCCGCTCGACAGGCGGATTCGAGGCTGAAGGCACGACGGCTCGTCAGCACGGCCTTCTCCCCGTACAGAGCACTCTCACTGGTGGTCGTGGCGGCAGTCGGTGTCGTCATCTGGGTGGCGGCGTTCGCCGTGCTTGGAGCGCTTCGGACCCGCTACTCCCGTCGTGTGAACATCGCAGCATCGTCGCTGCTGCTCTCCGGTCTCGCGCTCGCGCTGCTGGCGCTGGGGGAGCGAAACGGGATCGTGTCGCCGTTCGTGGTCGACGCGATCAATCCCTGTATCCCACCTGCGAGGGCGTGCCAGGATTCGCCGCCGTCGTCCGACTTGTACGCACCGCCTCCGACTGTGCCGACATAGACCGTCTGCGGCCCCGCGGCATCCACGGCAAGCGCACTGGTGGCCAGATTCGCGATGCCGTTGTTCACGGTGGCCCAGGTCGCTCCGTTGTCGAGCGATCGCCGGACACCGCTGCTCCACGATGGACGCGCCCACGCTGCAGGAGCAGGCACGTGGAGCGATCCACGACCACTACCAGAACACTGTCGAACCGACGAGCGTGCAACTCGACGCCATCGCAGAATTCCAGCGAACCGACGCCCGCTTCTTCTCCTCGCCTGCGCTCAGGAAGTTCGCCGCTACTGGAGCGCCACCTGAGCTGCCCCCTGGCATCACGCCGGCCGAGCGGCGAGGACGCACGTTCCTGGTCGACGCGCCCTTCACCCCTCCTTCAAAGAGGGGCATCTGCGCCCTCTGTCATAGCGGTCCGATGCTGAACACGGTCAACCAGGCGCATTCGGACTTTGTCGGGGGCAGTCCGCCGCCGGGAATTCGCTTCTTCGACACGGGTGTGACAATCGTCAACGCACCCAACAATCCGATCCGGACGTGGGTCATCGATGACGGGATCAACCCAGTGGTGACGGTCCGCTCGCCCGATGTCGGGCTGATCCTCGACCCCACACCTCCGACGCCGCCACCGTTCATCCGGCCCCGCGCCTTCTTTGCGGAGCAGTTCAAGATCCCGACGCTCTGGGGCGTCAAGGACACCGCGCCCTACTTCCACGACAACGGCGCCAAGACCCTCCGCGACGCCGTCGCGCACTATCAGCGGTTCTTCAACTTCACGGAGGCGGAGGACCCGGTTGGTTCGCGGTCCCTGGGCGGTTTCATCTTTCTGACAAACAACGACGTTGACGACATCGTCGCGTATCTGAAGCTTCTGGGGCCGAACCGGAGATAGGGAATGACATCGACCGGAGCCGAACCTTCTCTGCGTACCGAAGAATATCGCGGCACAACGGTGCTGATAGGCGGCTCGCGCATGCCAGGCCCATGTTCGAGTCCTCGATTTTCGCACTGCTGGCGCCGCGAGGCTGGCCGCAAAGCAAGGAGTCCCAAGTAGTGTGATACGTTTCCTCCCACATTTGAAGGCTGTTCGGCGTGTGTCGTTCAGAACAGGTTAACGTCATGGTTTTCGCTGGAAAGGAAGACGGAACAAAACTGATCGATGCTCAGCGTTGAACAGTTACTGAATCGCGAACTCGCGGCTCGGATAAGCGCCGGATCAGAGGGACACCCCGCCGTGGCATCGCTCCGCACGGTGTTCTACGTCCTGGCGAGCACCGTCAGTTATTACGTCGCCACGCAGATCGCCTGGGCGCTTACGTTCCCCGATAGCAAAGTCTCACTCTTTTTTCCCCCGCAGGCGGTTCTGCTTTGCATCCTGTTGCTCGTCCCCACTCGGCACTGGTGGGCCTACGTACTCCCCGCCGTCAGCGCTCATTTTCTGGCGACCCAGCAGGCGCAGTGGCCGCCGTTGTACGCATTGACCTGCGAGGCGTTCGACGCGGTGAAATGCGTCTCGGCAGCGGCGGGGATTCGCCTTCTGATCAAGTCTCCTCTCAAGGCGATCACGCTTCGTGACGCGATCCTCTTCGTCCTCATCGCAGTGGTGCTCGCTCCTTTTGGGACCGCCTTCTGGGGTGCTTCCTTTACGGTCTCCTACGGTTTCGGCACTCACTATTGGATTGAATGGCGCAACCTGGGAATCTCGAATGCAGTAACGACCGTCGTCCTGGTGCCGGCATTTCTGCTGGGTGCGCACCATCTGTTCGTCAGACGCCCGAGAGCCCTGTCTCCCCGACGCGTGCTGGAAGGGGCTCTCGTCGGTGCGTGTACGGTGGCGTTAGGAATCTTCGTATTCGATAGAACGCCCGCGGGTCCCAACACGTCGCCCGCTCTCTTATATACGCCGATTCCTCTGCTCATCTGGGCGGCGCTCCGCTTCGGCCTTGGTGGAATCAGCGTCTCGATGTTGATCATTACGTTCCA
Source organism: uncultured Acidobacteriota bacterium (assembly GCA_963757735.1). Classification (GTDB taxonomy): domain Bacteria; phylum Acidobacteriota; class Vicinamibacteria; order Vicinamibacterales; family UBA2999; genus Gp6-AA40. The sequence continues at coordinate 82,670 of CAVWST010000038.1, read as the reverse complement.
GGCGATCTGGGGAACCATGCGAGGGCACGGCCCGTTCCTGGCCCAAACCCCCGCCGAGAATGCGACGGCGCTACAGCTATTCCTCCTGGTGACAGCCACTCCGCTGATGCTGCTCGCAGTGGTCATCGAAGAGGAAAGACGCTCGAAAGAAGCGTCGCGTCAGAGCGCGAACCTGATGGGTCTCGCCGCGGAAGCAGGAAACCTGGCCATGTGGGTGTGGGATGTTTCCGGCAACGACGTCTGGATGACCGAGCAGGGGCGCTCGCTGTTTGGCCTCGAGCCAGACGCGCGCCTCGATTTTGCGGCGACTTTCGATCGCGTGCACCCCGAGGATCGCGCCGCCCGTGAAGGCGCGATCAAACAGGCGCTCCAGACGCGGGGCGAATACGAAGTGGAGTATCGCGTGCTGCAAGCGGATGGCACGGCCCGCTGGATTCATGGACGGGGTCGTTCTGTGGGGCCTGACGACGGCACCGGCCCAAAGCTGTTCGGCGTTTCGATGGATGTAACGGCTCGCAAACAGGCAGAAGCGTCAGCCGCGCAAAAGCGGACAGAACTGGAGCACGTCGCACGCGTTGCCACCCTCGGCGAGCTCACCACAACCCTGACGCACGAATTAACGCAGCCACTCGCAGCGATCCTCACCAACGCCCACGTCGGCGTGCGTTTGCTCGACGCACCCGAGCCCGATCTCCAGCAGGTGCGCGGCACGCTGGCCGACATTTGCGAGGATCACCGAGCACGCCGGCGAAGTCATTCGCTGGCTGCGCGCCATGCTCAAGCGCGACAGCACGGCGGCGGACTTGACCAACGTCGATGTGAACAATGTGATCCGCATCGTCGAGCGCATCACGCATGGCGACGCGTATGTGCACAAGGTCACCGTCCACCTCGACCTGTCGTCCGACGTCCCCCCGGTCAAGGGTGACAGCGTGCAGCTTCAGCAGGTCATCTTGAACCTCATGCTCAATGCCTTCAGCGCCATGAATGGAACCGGACCCGACGGCGCGCGACGCCTGGTTGTGCGCACGAAGTCGATTGATAAATCGAACGTGCTGGTCGAAGTTCTGGACAGCGGCACCGGCATCGCCGCGGAAAAGCTCGAGTCGATCTTCGATCCCTTCATCACCAGCAAGCCGGAAGGGCTGGGAATGGGCCTGTCGATCTGTCGCTCCATCATCGAACGCCACGGCGGGAAGATATCGGCGGCGAACAATCCCGACCGCGGCGCAAAGTTCTCGATCACGCTGCCGGTCGCCGGCGAGTGAATCTGACCGTGCCCTCCGCTATTCCGCGACATCAAAGCGCAGACCGCTCGATCCTTCGCCGCGGCCGACCGTCTTGCGGCGGCCGATCCAGAGTAACGGGTTGCCGTCGAACCAGCGGGCGTATTGATAGGAACGGGTGACCCGGCAGCCTTCGCGTGGGATCTCCTCTTCGAAAATGTCGAGCGGGCCGACGCTGGGTTTCAGGATTTGACTCAGCGCGGGTTGAGGTTTCAGCGTTCCGTCCTGACGCAATGTCGCGCCGCGGCGGAAACGGATCGCTTTCTGGCCTGCCTGAATCTGAACCGGGATGAGGGGAATCCAGTAGCCGGGGACTTCTGTCGACAGCCGCCACGTCAGTGCCCCGTCATTGGAGGGTGCGGGCGTGGCGGGCTCGTTGCGGCGCTGTCGGGCGAGGTCGTCGTCGCGTCGATTCAGTGGGCGGCCGGATACGCCTTCGGCAATCCGCTCCACACCCCAGGCGAGGTTGGCCATCTCATCGCGCAGGAACAGCACCTCGTCGAGCGGTTTGCTTTCCATCGTGCGCTTCAGGGTCGGCGCCAGGAATAGATTCGTCGGAGTATCCGAATTGCCAGTGTTCTTGAACATCCGCCAGCGGCTCGACGCGGGATGGGCAGACCGGTCGATGGACGGAATCAGCGTGCGGACGCCGAATGTATCCGTGATGACCAGGGAGTTGATTTTGCAGATCGAGCCGACCGGCACATCCACTGGGATGACGAACCAATCGTTGCCATAGGTGATGGCGAAATCGACCAACAGCATGCGGGCAAGATCGTCCGGGTCCGCTTCCACTCGCGCCGAAATTGACAGACGCATCTTCGAATTCCCACCACCGCGACGCCGGCATTCCGCGATAGGTTGCCGGAGCGGGAATCACGGTTCTGGTGATGGGTAGCGGATTCACTCCCGTCACCCGGTCTTCACCGGCTCCGATCGTTTCGCCCATCCTGTACATCGAAGTCGTACCAGTCGAGATCGCCTTCGTAGTACTCCGACGTCAAGACCATTTGCGGCGTCGTTGGCGCTTCAACGGAGAAGGCGTACTCCATCCGCTGCGAGGACCAGGCTTCGGGCTGCTCCGCCGGCTCGCTGAACAACGCCTCATACCAGCGAATGAACGCGTCTCGCGCGGCCGCGAACGCTTGAACATCAGCAGGTTGTTCGATTGTCGGCGCCGCCGGAAGCGGGTTCTTCTTGAGCTCGGTGTAGAGCTTCACGCCATCCGGAACGCGGCCAGACATCACGTCCAGGAATCGCAAGGCCTCGCCATCAACGTCAGCCGCAAGCGCTGCGCTGCGTGCTGGCAAGGGGAACGCCGCGAGGAAGCCTTGATGGTACTTCGTGCCGAACGGCGCACGCCCCAACAGGCGCAGGAATTGCTGACCGGCTTCGACAGACACACGCAGGCGCACGAGCGCGCCCGGCTTGGGGTGCACCGCCTCGCGCTCGACGAACGTTTCCAAAGGAACCTTCTTCGGATCGAACTTCACCGGCCTCGCCGCGCCGCCCTGCGGCACGTACCGCGTGAGCTCGGCGCACTCGGCGCGCAATCGTGCGGAAACCGGCGTGCCATTGTCGTCGCCTTGCAACTCACCGAGTTGCCACTGCCGCGCGAGCAGCCAGAGGGGATCGTAGATCCGCGCCTTCAGCGTTTCGTTCTGTGAAGTGCCGCGGACGTTCGGTTCCAACCGCGACCAGGTGGTGATGGATGGCATGACTGCTCCTCACGGTTGCGTCGCCGCGTGAAGAAGTCCGTTGAGACCGTATGGCCCTCCGCGTTGAAGGCGAAATACGCTGCTGGGAGATAGTGCGAGGTCTCGTCCAGCAAATCCGGCGTGACGGCGCGCATGTGCACCAGGCTGATCGTCTCGCGCAGCACCTGCTGAAGCCACGGGATCGTCCAGAACGCCTGCGCGACGGGGTTGGGATGGGCGGCCACGAGAATAGCCTGAGGCGCAACCGAATCCGGCTGGTTGTACTGAAACACCACGCCAGTGGTTTCGGTGGCATTGGGCACGACTTCGACCCACTCGTCGATCAACAGGCCAGCAAGCGCGGGCTGCGTGAAATCGATGGGTTCGGGCATATGGACAATCAGCGATAAGCGGCCTGGCGGGATCGGCGTGCCTGGCTTCGCCGGCAAGCCGACCCAGCGGTCGCCGTCACGGTGTGGAAGCTGCGCCACCTGGAGCGTGAGTGCATCGCCGTTGCCCAGCGCTTCGGCGTACTGCAGCGCATCGTCGAGGCGCGCGACGCCTTCGCGAACTCGCGCCATCCGTTGATGGAACGTCACGACGGCGAGCGGGTCGCCATCTTGAACAGCAGTGCTCGCGGCCAGAGCACGCTGAATCTCGGCCAGATTCGGCGGACCGGAAGCGTGGAAGCGCCACGAAGCTGTTGCCGAACAGATGCCTGAGTCGTTCCGCAGAATCCGTCGCGGCATCGGCTTTCGCGAGGCGATCTGTCGCTTCGCGGTCGATAGATCGCGCTTGAAAGACGAGGGTCTTCAGATCCGCTTCGGTCTGGCCGACCACCGACAACGGGATGGCTCCCGGGATGCCGAAGGCCGCGATCGTATGCATCACCGACCGCAGCGGTGCCAGTGTGGTGGGTGTGGCGCCATTCAAGGCCGTTTGCAAGGTCGTCTGCAATTGACGGAGCGAGGCCAACGCACGGTCCGCGCGGACCTTCAAATTCGCGGCATCCAGAACCGTGGGCGCAACGTCGGCGATATTGATGTCTCCCGCTCGCAACGCCCGTCCACCCGCCAGCAGATTACGCGCCGCGCGCACCACTTCGGTGAACTCCGACCAACTGACGTCCGTCGTGGGCCAGGCTGGATCGCGTGACGGATTCAGCCGCAGCGTTTGAGTCGCCGTGAGCGCCACGTTTCGCCGCGCCAGGAAAAGGATGCGCTGCTCCAGTTCCGAAAGCCGGGAATCTTCCGTTGATTCCTGCGCATGAATCACATCGAGCGGCGCGAGCTGCAGGCTCTTGAGCCGAATGTCCTGCTTGTCCACAACGGCGCCCGTCGTGGTGTTCACCCGTTCGACGACGCAGCGAACACGGTCGGGATTGCCGAGCAGTTTCGCCGCCCACGCATTGAGGAATGGCTCCGCCAGAGAACGATGGGTCGCCGTCCAATCGGCGATCGCTGGCCGGAGCGCCAGGAAAGAGCGCGACCACCCGGTGCGTGAACGCAGAACCGGTCCGCGGCGTGCGGATGACTTCCAGCTCCGGCGGCGGCGCTTCGCCGCGTTCCAATGCATCGAGCGTTGCGGCCGCGCGGCTGGGATTGCCGAGCACGACATGATGAGCACTCTCGGCCAGCAAGGCATCGCTCAGCGCGTCGACGCTATTGGCCAGTGCATCCAGCTCCACGTTCATGACGGACGGCACCGGCACCTTCGCTAACGCGCTGGCGAGACTGGAAAAGAGTCGCGCGATCCGCTCGGCCCCTTTGTTCGGCGCACGAGGTCGAGCCCATCCACCACATGGGTCGCTGACACGAACTCGACCGCTTGCCCGGTCTCGTCGACGCGCGCTGATTTGATCGGCACGAGCTGGCGGAACGCATCGATGAAGACGTCCAGCCCACGCTCGTGCAGGGCGCGCTCGAAGCGATACCCCAGCAAGGCGGCGAGCGGCTGGCCGGATCGCACACCATCCAGCAGATATTGCGCCGTGCGGGCGCGATCGGAGGACAGATCGATCGCAAGCGGATCGGCCTGTGGATCCGACGTGCGGCCAAAACGGGTGAGATGCCCGCTTCGCAGCACCGCCACCGTCGCGGCATGATCGAGCGACGGCGCATGGACAAAGCCTGGATCGTTCCGAAATCCGAAAACGGGTCCCGGTTCGGCAGGCGGCGGCGTGACCTCCGCTCGTGGCGGCCCGGGTTGCAGGTCTTCTACCCAGCCGTAGCCTCCCAGATACACGCCGGCAGGATCCTTCTGCCGCATGGTCTTCAAGCGCTTCGTGGCAAACGATGTGACCCAGGCGTCCAGGCGATGCGACGACAGATCGAGCGTGCCGCGCATCAACATGGACAGCTTGTCGGTCTTCAACACCTTCAGCGCCTCGAGACTCTTGCGGAAATCCTGCACGTTCGCGTCGGCCGGTTGCGTGAACGCCGGTCCGGTGTGCAGTGCCGCCGCCGTAATGCGATCGAGCGGCGTTTCCATCGGCAGTTGCGTGAATCGGACATGCTCCGGTTCGGCGCGCAGATGCGGCGCGCGCCCCAGCGCTCGAGCCGCGGCATTCGCGTACTCGACCATCATCGAATGACGCAACAGCAGATACATGCAAGCTGAATGGAGCCGGAATGGACGCATGCTGGAGCAAGGCGTCGAGATTCGGCGCCTGCAACAACTGATCGATGTAGTTGAAGGTGAAGTCGGCGCTCGAGGACGACTGAACCAGCGGCAGGCTCAGCGCGGAACGCACGGGATCGCACAACGTCAGCATCGCGCGCGGCGTGACGCCGCGAATACCGGCGATGAGCGCCAACGCCAGGATCGCCTGCGACCGTTGCGCGCGGTTCCACGCGTCGGTCGGCGGAGTGCGCAGGAACTCGAAGAGCTCCTGGGTGTAGAAGAGTCCGAAGATGTTCCGGATGGCGTAGCTCGTGGACAGCCCGTCCATGGCCAACACTTCCGCGAAGTCGATGTCGGGATCCGTGTGACTGCCCATGCGCGGCGCGGTGCGCGCTCTCGATCGCGTCCAGTAGTCCTGCAGACGCCGCACACAACGCCACCACGGCGGCATCCCTCGAGGCCAGTTTTCCATCTTCGGGCGTGGCGCCCCACAAATCGAGCGCCGTGACGGGAAGTATGCCGTAGGGCTGCTTTCCCGCACGCAGCGTGGGAAGCGGCCCGCCGGCGCGCACGTGATCCACGAAGTGCTGCTGCGCCCATTCCAGGTTCGCGTCGATCTCCGCCTCCGGGAACGCTCCAGGCTGCTGACCGTTGAACGTCGCCGAGCCCCATCATCTGTTCCAGGTAGTAGCCCCAGGTGGACGGCCACAGCGCACGATTCATGTCGCGCGCTTCCCGTTGCTCGCGCGCATCGGCATTGCCCGTACGTGCGAGCAGTTCGGGAGGAAGACCGAGGGCCTTCGACAGCTCGTCGCCATCCGATCCATCACCTGCTTGAAACTGCGGCTCGCCGAGAATCAGACGAAAGCTCTGGTCGTGTCCCGGATCGTCGGTGGTGAATCCGGATGTGGCATCCTCCGTGTTGTTGGTCGGCGTGCCCTGGGTCACAAGGCTCAATCCGTCCGTGTATTTGTGGGCTTCGATCAATTCCCTGAGCCGCGTCGCCGAAGCGGCGCTATCGAGCGACCTCTTCACACCGAACACGAGGAGTAAATTGATGCGTGGTGGTCCCGCGGTCGCCGGCAGCGGCAGACGCACGGCCATGCCAATCCGCTCCGCCTCGTTGAAGTCGACCATCCACTTCATGCCTTCGTCTATGGCCAACGTCTCGTCGTTCTCGCGCGACGGTAGCCTGAGGATTCGGTCCGACGGGCAGGATGTCCGGGATCAAGTTGCCCGCCACCGTCACGGCGCCCGTCCCTTGCACGAACGCAGTCGCGATCCATTGATCCGGCAACACGCCCGTGCGCGGGCGCACGGGTCCACGTTTCGTCTTTCTGCGCTTCCGGGCGCACCGGCGGCGACGGAAACTTCGGCGGCTTCGTTGGCCGCTCTGCCGGATTCGTCGGCGTCAACTGGCGCACGATCCATGACGCGCGTTCTGCGCCATAACGGTCCGCCAGTTGTCGCCACGCGTTCTTTCGCGCTTCTTCCGTCGTCGCGTTCCAGAGCAACGTGTGAAAGTGTTTGCCCCATTCGACTTCGTCCGCGGTGAGCTCGGGCTCGTGCGTGTCGACATGGATCTTGTCCGGGAACACGCGGATGCGGAGCTCCTGGCCGAAGAACCGGGTCTCCAGACGAACGGGAAAAAGGACAAGCGGGCGATCACCATTCAGCAGCAACGGGTCCGGCATCGGCTCTTCCTTCAGGGCAACATTTGTCTGGCGAGTATCGCGATGCGCACCGGCTTCTGCAGCGTGATGCGCGCCATGTGGGCGCCGTTCGCGCCCCATTGCGCGCCGGGCGGGTTGGCCGACGTATCCGGAAGCGGAGGCGGCGGCGATGCGGGCTTGACGCCGACTTTCACGTGCGTGATCGCAGACAGATCAGCAGCAGACTGCACCAGGTGCCGCCACGTCAGCTGATTCCAATCTGTCACCCGCGGCGGCTGGGGATTGATGTCCTTCGGCATGTCGAGTCCGAAATCGGGCTCGCCGGGCTGTTGCTGGATCACGAAGAACCAACCGGGATCAGGATCCGTGCCGCGCGCGACCGCTGCCGTCAGATCGAAACCGAAGAACGCGACATCAGGCGGTGCAGAGCCGCGGAACAAGGGATAGCGTTCCTCTGTCGTCAGTTTCGGATTGGTGACCGTGCCCGTCGCCTTTGCGGCGTAGATCACGGCGTTGGGATAGCGTCGAAACAGCTCGCCGCGCACCAGCAACACCAACTGATCCGGATTGCCTGCGGCAGATGGATTACGACCCAGAGGCGAATTCCAGGTATGAATCGGCTGCATGAATTCCTGTTGCGCCGAGCCGCGTCTGTTCCAGAAGAACCGGAAGTAGCTGCCGCGCCGGTCAGTGGGGTATTCGCGCCACAGCAGCTCGCGGCCCATCTCGTGATTGAGTCCGATCATGAACGCTTCGATGAAGCGCGAATTCGGCTGCACGAGCGTGACGCTGTTTGGCGGCACGTTCTCGAGTCCGAAGAGCAGGAACTCGGGCGCCAGTTCCATCAGGCGTTCGGACATCGGCGCCGGAAACTGCGGATGCGCCAGAACCTGTTGTTCGGCCGGGATCTCGGCAGGCAGCAGCCCGCTTATCGTCGCCAGTTGGACCGGTTGCAGACGTCCTTTCAACGTCACCAAATCGGGAACGCGGAAAACAGATCTTTCCAATGGATCCGAGGCGAACGAGTTTCGACAAATGCGCCGCCGCGGCCGCACGGAATTCCGCCGTCAGCGTGGGCTCGCGGAATTCATCGTCTATAACTTTGAAACCCTTCGACCTTGTGTCTCGCGGATCGTCAACACGGGAGGCCGCACATTGGTGTTGGCGATGTTCGCTGGCGTCAGTTTCGCCGGATCGAACTGAGGCGTCAGCGCAGCATCCGAGACACTCTTGATCGTCACGATCCGGCCGACAAAAATTCGCGGCGGACTTGTGATGACGACGCGATCGACGGGCGGCAGCGTTTGGGTGAGCTTGACCATCGGCCGCGCGAGCGTTTGATTCTGGACGACCGCCGGCGTCAGCGCGCGCCGATTGATCGGACCGCGTGGCCGGGCCACTCGTCTCAACGTCGCGGATTCGAAGCCGGGCGCCTGCGACCCGTTCAATTGCCAGGCGACGGTGCGCTGAATGATGGTCTGTCCGTCTTGCACCGACACCGCGACTTTCGCCAGGCTGAGTCCTGTGACCTGGAGCAAGCCATCGTCCTCTATCGGCCGGACGTGCCGCACCCACGTGGATTGCCGTGTGGTCGCGGCCAGTTGCTTTCGCCGCCGCTCCTCGTTCTCCTTCTCGATCGCATCCACCTGTTGCCACGCGGAAGCCATCAGATGTTCCTGGTCTTCCTGGACAATGCGCACGCCCAAGCTGGCAGCGATGCGGTCTCGCGGATCCAGATTGAGATCGTTGACCCAGTGCGGCGGCGTGGCGGAGACTTCGACGCGCTCTTTCGGCGGATACGTCGAGCCGTAGATGGGCGGCGCGACGATGGGGTCCTGAGCCACCGGCGCGTTCAGCGCGTTGGCTGGCGCATTCAGGATGTCCGCCAGCTTTCCCCGCAACGTCTGCGGCGGCGGTTGCGGCTGGGCCGTCACCGGCTCTGGAGGCTTGAGGATGCCTTTCATCGGGATCACCCCGCCCGAAGGCAGGCTGAAGCCGGGTTTGGTGAGATCCAGCGGACGCGTCCCTACTTCCTTCGGCAAGGGACGCGGTTTCAGATCGCGCACCAGCGATTCGAAGTCGCCTTCCGGGCCAGTCGTGAATTCCCACGAGTAGAACACCGGCAGCTGAAAGGGCGCCGTCGGCTGATCGAGACGCCACGCAGGCTCGAGTGTCGTGAGCTCCTGCTCGTCTATCGGAAATCCGAGCGCCGCCTTTCGCCCGACTTCAAACGCCGGAACGACACACGCGATGTAGGCCACATCCGGGTCGAGCCGGCGCGGACACACCAACCGCGACACCGTACGCGCCGGGGCATTTTCGATGGCACCCTTCAGCGTCGGAACGGTATCCGTTGCGGAGCCCACGACCTGCGCATGCGCCCAGGCCCACGATTCGTCGAGATCGGGCAGATCCTCCGCCACGGGACCGGTGAATTCGAGCACCGACAGCGGCGACGTCTCCGTACGTCCAAGCGTGACGCTGGAACGCTTGCGAACCACAACCAGACAGATCCACGGACGCAGCCGCTCTCCCGCTCCGGGCTTTGCGGGAGTGAACAGCCACGGAAAATCGGGACGATCGAATTCGATCAGCGGAAAGAAGTTGGACTCGAAGTTCGTCGTCAGATGCCGGGGTTGAACGCGCACGATCTGCCGCGGATCGATGGCGGTGACATCCGCGGGTCCGTAGAGGCGGACGTCGCGTGCAGGCACGTTGAAGTTCGTCAGCTGCACGCTGACCGGCAACGACACGTCGGCGCGCTGTGCGGAGCCAAGCGAATCCGGCGTCGTGATGCCGGAGGCTGCGCCCTGCCGGACCCACGGTAAGAAGTGACGTACTGCGTTGTCGGCCATGGTTCAGCAATCCTCTGAGATCAGCGCTTCGCAACGACCTGGAACTTCGCCGCTTCGGCCTTACTCAACTGTCTTCAGCTCATCCTCAGCCTCGAGGCGCGTTGCGAATGTCTTTGCTCCCTGGAGATCCGACAGATCGACCTTCGATTTCACGGCAAACGTCTTCGCCTGCGTCGTGAATGGAACTGCCGCTGCGCGATACCGGATCGCGCCAAGGCGCGAGGCGTCGCTCATGCCAACCGCACTCCACTCCGCGAACCGGTTCGCAAGGTTGAACCCGATGGTCGTGGTTGTGCGCGGCTCCTCCGGAGGACTCGGAATGACGATGTCCTCGAAATCCGCCGCAGCCGGCACTGGAGTTCCGCAATCGGCGGCGTTGTTGCCGACGCTCACGCCGGCCGGCAGAAGTTCGAATGAGGGACTCGAGAGCTTCTCGTCATCGGACAGGTCACGGAATTGCGCCGGTGCGAAGTGATCGCGAACGACGTCCGGAGTGAACGACGCACTGCCCACGACGACCTGCTGGATACGGAACTCCTGCGGTCCGCCCACCGGACGCGTATTGCCGAAGCGCGAGATCGGCACGTTGAGCGGCACCACGCTTTGCTTCACCGTCAACGTGCTCAACGGATGAATGCGAACCGCACCCGCCGGACCTTCCCTCAAACTGACCAGGCGCTCGCTGGTTCCCGGCATGACGGCATTCCAGCTGGCGGCGTCTGCCAACGCCGTGCGCAGCAGCGCGCCCACATCCACGGGCGCGGGCAACGGCGGCTTTTGACCAGAGACCAGCGTGACGTTGAACGAGACCGTGAAGTCCATCCACCAGATCTCGAACTTCGCCTTGCCTTTGACATTCAACGGTCGCGGTCCGGACAGCTCGCCGGCGAAGCTGACTTTGAACAGATTGGTCGAGCCCGCTTTCAACTGCAGCGACGCGTATAGCGAGGCGACAAAATGGAAGGGATCGAACTGAATCAGCACGTCGTAGCCGGCCTGGCCGGAAATGCTGAACTTCGATTTCCTGGCAAACAGTTCAGCATGCGCGCCGAACTGCACGGTATTCGAGGTGATGGCGAAGTAAGAGTCGCTGCGGATCCTCAAATCGTCCGAGTCGGCAAAGACAATCGCCGCGCGCTGCATCCTTTCCAAGCCTGGCGGCGGAGTGAAGGCCGGGTGCAGCCCGCCGACAGAAAGCGCGAAGAACGGCTGCTCGCCCCAACTCAAGCGCATGCGCATTTCGCCGGTGATGACGAATCGGTCGACCAGGCGCGAGTCGAACAGCACTGCGTCGAGGAACGCGCGCTTCTGGTCGAAGTCCACGCCGCCGAAGATGTTCATCTGCAGCCGAACGAGGTCCAGGTCCTTCCTGGGCAGGATGGCCAGCACCTGGCCCATGATCAGGAAGCGCGTGCGCACGCCGAGCTCGAGGATCAACGCCAGATTGATGGTGACCAGAGGCGGCGTCCCCCAGGTAATCTGCGCCAGGAGACCGAACAGGTAGTGATCGCGCGCCACCGGGAAGAACTCACGAATCACGCTGAGGTACTGCGGCGCGTTGCGAATCAAGTCTTTCGGCGCCAGCACGGAATTCAACGTGTTGGCCCGCACGCCTGCCTGAACCGCATCTTCATTGACCGTGCGATGGATGCCCAGCAGTCCACCAATGCCCGCCAGCATGAATCCGAAGCCGATGGGAATGGGCTTGAACCCATCGGCCGTGATGATCACGAGAAGGGAGAATCCGCCTCCGGGAATGTTCGTGTTCAACAGGCCCAACGCCGAGAGAGAGGCGAAGCCTTCGATCTCCAGGTGAAGTGCGCCTGCGTATTGCGAGTGCTCGCGATCGAAGTCCAGGAAGCCGCCACCGTGAACAACTTTGGCATCGATGTCGAGGCCAATGGCTTTCGGCGGCTGGAAGCCAAAATCCAGGTCGAAGAGACTGAGGTTGGCGTCCGGTTTGACGAAATCGGCAGTGAGCGCGAATCCGGCCTTGTCGAAGCTGGCCGTCACTGGTCCCAGTCGTATGTCCGCCGCGATATTGAAGCCGAGCGTCAGTCTGGCTTTGCCGTTGTCCGATTCCGGCGTGAGCCCGAGTGAAAGAAACTGAATACGCGCCGGACCGAATGTCTTGCCGACAGGCGTGACCCGATTGAGATCCGCGTCATTCGCAGCGTCCTCTTCGCTCGCCTGCGGCGCCCTCGACAGCGCCGACACACGAGGCGCCGCAGTCAGGGCAATCGGTGTCGGGGGCGGCGGATTCGTTTGCGTGATGACGTTGCCCTTGCCGCCATCGATGAAGAATCCCCGCTCCGTCGACCATCCCAGACCCAGATTGAGCGGAATCCTCTTCTCGCCCGGCAGAATTTGAGACAGGAAGCCGTCGCCGCTTTTGTCGAGATTCAGCACCAGTTCGCTTTTCCGCGACACCGCCCTGACGCCCGCGACCGCGGTGGAAAATTCGATCTCGATTTCAAACTGTCCGAATTCCAGATGCGAGCCGTCTTCCTTCCCGAACCGGTAAAGGGGGTCCTCCTCGCTGCCTCCCTCGAAACCCAGCTTGATGCTCGGCTGGCCAGGCCCCCCCGCGCTTATCTTGGAGAACTCGTCGAAGTGAATGAACAAGTCGCCGGCATTCACCGACGGCGTGAGCTTGAATCGCCAGTCTTTGTTCAGTCGGATGTTGAAACTGCCGCCAAGCTCGAAGGAAATCAGCAGGCCGGGGCCGCCATGAATTTTGGGAACGAACAGGAACGTGAGAGTACCGTTCTTGTCCACCGCCTTCCTGGGGTCCGCAAGGTCACGCTCTTTCCAATTGAAGCGGACGGACAGCGTGCGCTCGGACATCTTGTCGAGCAGAGGCGTCGAAGAGCCGGGTGACGGGTCCCAACCATACAGCGGCTCGATTGCAATGACCGAAAGGTCGCCATCGTCCTGTTGCGATGTGCGAGGTTTGACACCAAAAAGCTGGAGGATCACCAGCGTGGCGGAGAGAGGAATGAACACGTTGTCGGACAACGTGCGCGCCTGATCCTCATCGTCGAGGAGCCGACCGCGCGCCTTGAAAATCGTGACGAAACGATTCCACACCACATGGGGAATGGTTGCCGTGACGGGCTCTTCGAGGAAGCCGAGCGGCTGAGCGCCCCAGTAGATGAGTGGCCCATACGGCACGAGGTGCAGCCGGAGGTAGTCCACCATCAGGATGTCGATGAGGCGGTGCACCAGCTCCGGGATGTTGTGGATGCCCTCCACGTCCAGCGCTTTGACGAAGTTCGTCACCGTGGCGAAGACTTCCTTGATGTCGCCGAGCGCTTTCTTGAAGTCGTCGAAGCTCGGATCGTTGGCGTCGCGATAGGCGCGGATGTTGGCGAGATTTTTTTCAGGCAGCACCAGCTTCGCGGCCTTGCTCGACGAGAGTCCAAGCACCTTTCCGAGATCCTGGGCGTGCGCCGCGGAGACCTCGGTCTCGATGCTGATGGTCTTGCGATAGTCGTTGATGCCTTTGATTTGATGCTGCGGGAACGCCTGGCCAACGGTAATTGTCGGGGGCAACCCCAAATCGACGAGCACTTCGGCGCGCGCCGCATCGTCGTTCAGACGGTCGGCGAGCCACTCGTAAAACTCGCCGATCCCGCCGACGATGCCTTGCAGAAAGTTGTCCGCGCTCACGGCTGACCCCGCAACACCGGCTTCGTTTCGTTCGGATCGCCGGTGAGCGGCGCCTTGTGAATCGTGAAGGGCTGGTGGTCCTCGGATGCATTGGGCAGCTCGTACGGAAACACGCTGCGCAATTCCTGGATGGCGTGCAGCACGTCCTGGTTCTGGGCGTCCTTGATGATCTTGAAGTGGATCAGCCCGAGATTGTTGCCCATCGCGATCTGCCGGCCGTTGCGCATGATGTCGAAGCTTCGGTGGTGACGAGACACCAGCCGGCGATAGGCATCCGCAAATTTGACACGGAAGTCGGGATTCGGCGTCGCGTCAGTCGAGATGTCCGTTCCCGCCGATGCGGGCTTCGCGATCTCTGGACGTTCTTTGTCCGGCTCGTAAGGAGGTCCGTTGAATTCGGGTCTCAGGTCGAGCAGGACCTTGATGCGCCAGGACCAATCGGGAGGCGTGGCCTGCCTGACTTCTATTCCTTCGGGCCAGCCAAATGCGGGAAGCAGCATCGGCGCCTCTTCGAGTCGCGAACGCAGCGCCGGGGCTGCTTCTTTCGCCTTCTCATTCAGTACATCGGCCTTCGCATTCCAACCCAGACGCTCGGCATTGATTCCCGCGCGCACGAGCCGTTGTGCGCGCCCGATACGCAGATCGATGTCTCGAACATAACTGGGAAGAACCTTTTTGAATCCACTCGACGTGAATTGGACGAACCGGCACGGGTTGTCCGGTCTGTCCTCGTTCTTCCAGTAGCTCATGACTTGCGCCGAGCCATAGTGCACGTCGCCTGAAAGCAGGACGACCTTCCGGTAGGGCTCCAGCCGTTTCAGCAGGGCTTCCGTTGCTTTCGGATCGAACGCCCATGCCTCAATCGCATCGGGATTCGTGCCTGGCATTCCGCGCAGGGTTTCATTGCCGTTCGCGATGGCCTCTTTGACGTCGAAGGCGCGATAGGCCAGGGGCGCGACGATCTCATCGAACATCGGCGGACCCAGCACCGGCAACGGCGCCACGACGATCAACACGTCCTTTCCCGCCGCTGGCCCGATCGGGATCTGCTTTTCGATCACGTCCAGCGTGATGTTGGTCGGCGGTCCACCACGCGTCAGCCAGTTCCGTTGCGTGCGGTTGTCAATCACGAGGACAAGATGCCGCGTCCCCGGCACGGAATAGTGCCAGGACAACTGATCGTCGAATTTCGTCGGATCGATCGTGCGGCGATTGAGACCCAGGAGCTGCTCGATTTCGTCGTTTGCCGTCTGCTGCGTGGCCGCAGTCGAGGTACTGGTGAAGAGTTGCGTGGCGAGCTCGAGCAGCCTCTTGGGTTTCCCCTGTGTATATTTCTCGGGATCGTTGCCCCACCCTTGAAACAGAGCAAAGGCGAGCATCCCGTTGCGGATAATGGCGCGGCCCAGCGGGTTGGTCATCACGCGGTCGCGCCACATCGGATTCAGATTCCAGTCGTCGGTAACCTCGTGATCGTCCCACATCATGTAAGTCGGGACATTGGCCATGGCGCGGCGGACCTTATGCTGGTGTTTCAGCGCCTGAATGCAATTGTTCCGGCGTTGGTCTGCCGTTGTTTTGTACCGCCCTCCTAAATCGTCTTTGAGCTGCTGAATGAAACTTTGAAACTTGCCCTGCTCGTCCGCGGTGAGCGTGTCCGCAAACGTGTAGACCTTTGGGAATTTCGCACGTTGAGGTGAGCCGGCCGCCGGCAGTTTGCCGGGTGCGAGCGTATCCGCGTCGATCGGGTCGCGCTCGATCGGATCGAGATCGTCCTTGTTCTTGATGGCGGACTTCAGCTCGTCGGCTGTGAGCGTCTTGAACGCGAAATCGGCGAAGCGCCGCAGCAGAGCGTCCACGATCTTGGGCTTGTTCTTGTCGTCGCGTCGACTAAACAGCGGTAAGACGGTGTCGGGCACCTTCGTGTTGTAGTTCGTCCGAAACTCCGCGATGGTGTCGTCAAAGTCTTTGAACAGGGCCGGCTGCCACAGCTCATTGTTCCAGGCGTCGAGATACATGGCGGCGAACTCGCCGAATGACAACAAATGCGAATGATTGTCGACCGTCGTCAGCCGAGCTTCCGACAATACGAGGTTTGCGCGCATGCCCGCCGGAAAGTTCTTCTCGTCGGCGAGAACGAACCTGGCCGCCAGTCCATTCGGTTCATTGATGGCCAGGAATTCGCGCTTCGCCAACAGGTCCTGGCCAAGGGCGGCCATCTGCGGCAGCATCATGACCTCGACGTCGTCCGCGTAAATCTGATCGCCGGCCAGCAGGAGTTGATGAATACGCTGATTCGGGTCGCTGAGATTGTCTTTGATGAGATCGTCGATCCACGCGAGACCGTCGGTCAGCCCTGCCACCTGCAAGCGGCAGGAGCCGTGAATGATTTTCAGATCCGTTAGCTTGTCCGGCGGCAACGCGAAGCTGGGCAGCTGATTCTCCGCATAGCCAAGGGCTAGCCTGCGTTTTTCGACAGGCGTCGTGCTCAGCACGTTGTCTTTGAGTAAGTTGAGCGAGTTCAGGTCGTTCTTCGCGCCGCCTGTTTTCTCGGTGAGCGAGATGTTGTAGGAGTAGGCCTGTCCCGGCTTCAGGACATCGGCGCCGGTGAGCTTCATCATCACGACGGCGATGTGAAGCTTGTCGCCAATTGCAACAGTGTCGACTTTGTCGGCGTCGCGGCTGAACTTCGGCGTGTCTCCAGCCTTGGCGAGACCCTCAAACAGGGACAGTTGCACCGAGCATGCCTTGCTCAGTGCAACCCAGACGGAGACTAGTCCGGGCTCAACCCGGCGGAGAATCGGACCGGACAGAATCAACGGCAGTTCCACAGCAGACCTCGCGTAGAGTCCGATTGAGCCAATCCTTGGCGCCTTGCTCTCGTGCGTGACTGGGCGACCGTATCAACAGTGGCCGCACCGCATCAACGAGAAAGATGCTCGTGAATTCCGATGAGTTGCGCTGACATCGTTGTAGCGGAGAGTCGTTGATGGGAACTGGTCGCTGCGTTTCGGTGTGAGGTTCGTACACGACGTGAATTGCGTAAGACCTCGTAAGGTCAACCGATCACTTACGGGCTCTTTCAGCATGGCCGTCGTCGCCTCGCGATCCGTCAAACACAACCTGATCGTGCCACCAGAGCCGCTCAAACAGGGCGCGGCAGACATCGCGTGGCTTGTCGCCAGCAATCTCACCGATGCTGCGTTCCCCGTCGATGGCATCGACCAGGAGTTTCTCCCTCGCATCGATCGGCAAGTAAATATCTGTGTCTGTATGAGCCCGGTTGATCAGGACCGCCGCAGCCCCCGGCGGCAGCCGCTCTTGAACGCAGAGCGTATCCGGCACTCGAACGGGCACGTAGTCAAGCCACGCATCGCCGGAAAAACCAATCGCTTGCGAGCGGCCAGGGCGATCGTCGCGGCGGACAATGACGCTGTGGCTCATCATCGCGCCGCGAAACAATTCGGCAGCGGCAAACTGCTGTGCCGGTTCGAGCGCTGCGATTCTCGACGCCTGCGGGAGCCGCGCCATCACCCCGCAGTGAGGGCTGTACGGCGCCTGCCTGACCCAGCGGCTGAACGTGAGCCCAGCGCCGCCGATGAAGTCCAGAAGCTGCGGCACTGAAAACGCGCGATCCTGCGGGTGCAACAAGGCGTCGGCCAGCGCCGCCTCCTGCCTGAAGTCCGGGGCATCATGTAGGAGGCGTGCCAACGGATGTCTGGCCGGCAACGCGCCGAGCGCGACGACGAGATCGCGGATCTCCTCGTCTCCGGCCTGGATGCCGATGCGGCGGCAGAACTCCTGCAGCATGTAAATGCCCGCCCGTCCGTACGGCGCATACACCATGAGATGCATCGCCCCGTCCGGGTCGAGCACGTCGCGCAGACCCCGGAGCGCCGCCTCAGGGTTCGCGAGATGGTGCAGAACGCCCGTGCACACGATCTCGTCGAACGTCATCTCCAAGTCGCCGATCACGATCGATCGGCAACTGATGGACCTCGAGATTGGTCAGGTCGTACTTGCGCCGGAGATCCTCCGTGTGCCGCACGCTCGTCGCGCTGAAGTCGATCCCGATGACCCGGGCCGCGGGACAGCGCGCGGCGTGCTTCGCCGCCTGCGATGTTCCGCAGCCGGCGATCAGGATCGTGCGCTCTTCTGTATACGGCTTGTCCGGCCAGAACAGGTGGAAGTCCGCGCGGCGCCTGTTCCGGTCCTGCCAGCGCCGCCGATAGTTATCGAGATCGTCGATCGGCCGCGGATACGGATAACGTTCGTAGAAGTCCTTGACCGCAGCCGCCACGTCATTGCCTCCTTACCTCCCGGCTGGTGACTCGCCGCCGTCAGCTTCTCCAGTACCTGATCGAGCGAGAAGCTCCCGACCTTCTGGCTCGGCGGGAAGTCCTTGAACGTGGCGATGTACTTCGCGATGTACTCCTGCGCCGGCACGAGCAGGTAGGTGCGGTCGATTCTCCATCGGGCATAGCCGATGCTCTCATGCTCCGCACGCTCGAACGGATCGGAGCGCAGGTTGATGATCTTGGGCAAACGCAGTGGCGTGAACGGATCCTGCCAGACGTCGAAGCCATGGCTGCGCTGCTCCTGGAACACGACCTTCCAGTTGTTGAAGCGCAGCCCCACCAGCGAGCCGTCGTCGTTCCAGTAGAAGAATTCGTTGCGCGGATTTGGTCCCTTCCCCGCAAGTCGGTCGGTGATGTTGTAGCCGTCCAGATGGACCTTGAAGGTCTTCTTGCCGACCTTCATGCCCTTGAGCAACTGCTCCTTGACGTCCGGCACACCCACGGCGGCCAGCAACGTTGGCAGCATGTCCTCGTGTGAGAAGAGGTCGTTGTTGAGGGTGCCGGGCTTGATGACGCCGGGCCAGCGGATCGACGCAGGGCACGCGATAGCCGCCTTCCCAGTTCTCGTTCTTCTCGCCGCGGAACGGCGTGGTGCCGCCATCGGGCCAGCTGAAGCACTCGGCGCCGTTGTCGGTCGAGTACATCACGATGGTGTTGTCCTCGAGCCCCAGCTCCTTGAGCTTGTCGAGGATCTGCCCCACGTGACCGTCGTGTTCGACCATGCCGTCCGGATAGAGCCCGAGCCCGGTCTTGCCCTGGCTCTCCTTCTTCAGGTGCGTGAAGATGTGCATGCGGGTGGAGTTCCACCACAGGAAGAACGGCTTGTCGGCCTTCTTGGCCTTCTCGAGATAATCGAGCGTGACTTCGCGGTGACCTCTTCGTCGATGGTCTCCATGCGCTTCTTGCCGAGCGGACCCGTGCTTTCGATCTTCTGGGTGCCATCCGGATTGGCCCAGCAGTGGATCACGCCGCGGGTCTTGTACTTCTCGATCAGCGCCGGATCCTTGAAGTAGTCCTCGTTCTCGAACTCCTCCTCCGCGTTGAGGTGGTAGAGCGAGCCGAAGAACTCGTCGAACCCGTGCGCGGTCGGAAGCGTCTCGTCCGCGTCGCCCAGGTGGTTCTTGCCGAACTGCGCGGTCATGTAGCCCTGCTCCTTGAGCAGTTCGGCGATCGTCACGTCGCGCGCCTGCAGGCCTTCTTTCGCGCCGGGCAGGCCGACCTTCAGCATGCCCGTCCGGAAGCCCGATTGGCCGGTGATGAAACAGGCGCGCCCGGCCGTGCAGCTCTGTTGACCGTACCAGTCCGTGAACAGGGCGCCTTCCTTGGCGATGCGGTCGATATTGGGAGTCCTGTAGCCCATCTGGCCGAGGTTGTACACGCTGACGTTCCAGTAGCCGATGTCGTCGCCCCACAGAATCAGGATGTTTGGTTTCTTCGCAGCCATCACTCTTCCTTTCGTCTGTTCAACTGCCAGTCGATCCTCGCGCACGCAACGGTCAGCTCAACGCGTGGATCCTCGTATCGCTTTACGCCCGTCGCCGTGACCGCCGAGAGCAGTCCGCGTGCCGAGACGCTCGTCAGTCAGAGATCTCTACTTAACCTGTTGTTGTTGAAGGGGAACGGGTTTGTTCTGATGAGGCAATTCGGCCCCAAGGGAGACGCTCGAAGTCACGGCCGCGCTGTTGGAGTGATAGGCGTCCAAAATGACGTGGGCTACTCCAGATGCTGTTGTCAGGCGCATCTCCGATGCTCTTCGCTATTTCGGCTCTTGCACGAGGTCACTGCAACGATGAGTTCGTCAGTTCTGACGGATGGTCGCGCCGAAGGGTGGCACTGAGAAGGATGCGGGGAGATGGACATCACCGCGATTCCCAGCAGCGATGACCGCGTTGCGCCACAGCCGGAGCCCGCATCACCACCATTTGCCGACATGGTGTGGATCCCCGGGGGCACGTTTCGAATGGGATCCGACTCGCATTACCCCGAGGAGCGGCCAGTCCATCGCGTGTCGGTGGACGGCTTCTGGATCGATCGCGCGCCGGTGACCAACGAGCGCTTCGCGAAATTCGTGGAGGAAACCGGACACGTGACGTTCGCGGAGATTCCACCACGGGCGGAGGACTACCCTGGGGCACTGCCCGATCAGCTGTTCGCCGGGTCGCTGGTGTTCGTCAAGCCCGACAAACCGGTTGACACGCGAGACTTCAAGAACTGGTGGCACTGGATGCGCGGTGCAGACTGGCGGCATCCGCGCGGCCCGCACAGCTCCCTCGACGGCTTGGCGCATCACCCCGTCGTGCATGTCGCCTTCGCCGACGCGGAGGCGTACGCCCGATGGGCGGGCAAAGCGCTGCCAACCGAGGCGGAATGGGAGTTCGCCGCGCGCGGCGGGCTCGACGGCGCCCCCTACGCCTGGGGCGACGAGTTCCTGCCGAACGACCGTCACATGGCCAACACGTGGCAGGGCGAATTCCCGTGGAAGAGCACGCCGCGCGACGGATACGAAGGCACCTCGCCGGTGGGCGCGTTTCCAGCCAACGGCTATGGTCTGCACGACATGATCGGGAACGTCTGGGAGTGGACGACGGACTGGTATCAGCCCAAGCACCCCGGCGAAGCCGTCAAGGCTTGCTGCATTCCGCGCAACCCGCGCGGCCCTCGGGCGGAGGACAGCTACGACCCTCGCCAGCCGTCGCTCAAGATTCCGCGCAAGGTATTAAAGGGCGGATCACATCTGTGTGCGCCGAATTACTGCCGAAGATACCGGCCGGCCGCTCGCTTTCCAGAGCCGGTGGACACCTCCACCTGCCACGTCGGTTTCCGCTGCATCGTGCGCCCGGCTCGGACGGCGGACTGAAGTGGAAGAACTCTTCGCCCAGGTCGCCGGGGCGGCGGGCATGCTCGTCGAAGGCATGGCGGTACTCGTCGTCACCTATGGCGCGTGCGAGGCACTGCTCCGCCTGATCCGCGTGGTGGCGGCGCCATCCGCTTCGCACGGCGCGCGGAAGGCCATCTGGCGGCGCTTCGGCACCTGGCTGCTCCTCGGCTTGGAGTTTGCGCTGGCGGCCGACATCATCGCGACCGTCGTCTCGCCGACCTGGGACGACATTGGCGAGCTTGGCGCGATCGCAGTGATCCGGACGTTCTTGAATTACTTCCTCGAGCGGGACCTGGAGAGTTCGGAGCCTGAACGGACGGAGCGCATGAGCAACGAGATCCCGGACAACACCCGCCTCGCCCTCGATCGTACGCGCCTGGCCTACGAGCGGACGCTCATGGCCTGGGTGCGGACGGCGACATCGCTCATCTCGTTCGGCTTCGCGATCTTCAAGTTCTTCCAGTTCCTGCGCGAGGACCGGCCCGAGATCTCGGAAGGCGCGATTGGCCCACGCGGCTTCGCCTTGTTGATGATTGCCATCGGGCTCACAGCCCTGC
Organism: uncultured Acidobacteriota bacterium; assembly: GCA_963757735.1. Classification (GTDB taxonomy): domain Bacteria; phylum Acidobacteriota; class Vicinamibacteria; order Vicinamibacterales; family UBA2999; genus Gp6-AA40. Next base: position 61,075 of record CAVWST010000038.1, on the reverse strand, counting down.
TGCTCGCGACGCTCGAGCACCGTCGTCACATGAACGCGCTCCGCACGAGCTATGGCCCGCTGCCGATCTCGCTCGCTGCGGTTGTCGCCGCGCTGATTGCCGTGCTGGGCGTCCTCGGGCTGGCCAGTGTGCTGTTGGCGCTGTAGGTCAACGGATTCCTGGATGTTCTCGGGAATCCTTGCAGTGGTTTAGATGAAGTGGCGCCTGGACGCGCGGCTCGCGATGCCGCGGTTGTTCGAGCGACGGTGTGAGCATGCAACAGTTCGTCATCCTCACCCTTCAGTTGAGCATCGTCTGCATCGTGTTCAGCCTCGGGTTGACGTCGACGATGGCAGACCTGTTGTTCTTGTGGCGTCGCCCGGGACTGCTGCTGCGTTCCCTTGTGGCGATGCTCGTCGTCATGCCCGTCGTCGCTGTCGGCCTCACAGAGTGGCTGGACGTGCGGAATACCTCCGAGATCGCCCTGATCGCCATGGCGATCTCCCCGATGCCGCCGCTCCTGCCGAGAAGGGAAGTCAAGGCCGGCGGGCTTCAGCCGTATGCCGTCTCGCTGTTGGCGACGCTGGCGCTGCTGGCGATCGTGACGATCCCCTTGTCGGTGGAGCTGCTGGCTGCCTACTACCGCAATCCGCTGACCACGCCGGCGTCAGCCATCGCCCGGCTCGCGTTCATCTCTGTGCTCCTGCCCCTCGTTGCCGGCATCGCGGTCCGGGCGTGGACGGCCGTCGGAGTGCGCCTGGCGCGGCCCGCGTCCCAGCTCGGGACGCTGCTGCTCGTGATCGGATCCGTGCTGCTGCTGTCCGGCACCTGGCGGGGTATCTGGGGCGTCATCGGCGACGGCACCTTGATCATGGTCGCCGCCTTCGTGGCGGTCGGGCTCGTGGTCGGCCGCCTGTTGGGCGGTCCCGACCCGAGACAGGCGACGGTGCTCGGGCTGTCCACCGCCTGCCGGCATCCGGCGATCACGCTGTCGATCGCGTCAGCGAACTTCCCGGACGAACGGTTCGGGGCCGACCGTGGTGCTTTACCTGCTCGTCGGGCTGGTGTTGCTGACGCCGTACGTCATGTGGAGCCGGGCACGTATCGCCGCTGGTGAGGACTCGCGCAAACCTGCGGCATGAAGCGGTGACCAGAGTAGCGCTGACGAGATGACGAGGGACACACAATCACCTGCGGAGCTCTCGCTGTTCGGCGGCCCGATGCATCGACTCGGCCTCCGGCTGGGTCTCGTACGCGGCAAAACCAATACCGCCCTGATCGGGCTGATGCTCGGACCTGCGCTGTGGCTCGTGATCGCCGCCCTCGCGCTCATGGAGGGGTCGAAGACCGTCTGTTCGACCTGTCGGTGGTCGCGGTGCATGCGCGCCTCCTGGTGATCATCCCGTTGTTCTTCGTCTGTGAATCCTGGGTGGCTCCCCGCATGACCGCGTTTGTTGCGACGATCGCGCGAACGGAGGTCGTGCCGCCAGCCGCACAGTCGGCCCTCCATGCCGAAGTGTCACGCATCAACCGATGGGCCAACTGGTGGTGGCCTGAAGCGCTCTGTCTGCTCTTGGACGGTCGTGATGGATGCGACCGGATCGACGCTTCAAATCTACGGTCTGTCGGCGGCCGACGATCCGTCCCGCACCGCGCTGTCGGCGTTCGTCTATTTCCACGTCGGCCTGAACGTGTTCCGGTTCCTGTTATTTCGTTGGAGCTGGAAGCTCACCCTCTGGTGTTGGTTCCTCTGGCGCGTATCGCGGCTCGACTTGCAACTGATCCCGGGCCATTCCGATCGGGCTGGAGGATTGGGACCGCTCGAAGGCGTGCACGACGGTTACGCCCCTGGTCGCTGCGCTCTCGGTCATCGAATGCACCTCGCTGGTGGAATCCATTTCGGCTGGCGCGCTGTCGTTCACCGCGGTCTATCCCACGCTCGCCCTGCTTCTCCTGCTGGACGGCGTGTTGTTCATCGCCCCGCTGCTCGTCTTCACCGACAAGTTGTGGGCCAGCCGCACGAAAGGCGTCGGCGCCTACATGACACTCTCGGCCCGCTACGTGAAGGAATTCGAGGCGAAGTGGACGGGTGGCTCGATTCCCGAGGGTGAGCCGCTGTTGGGGAGCGCGGATCTCCAGTCGCTCGCGGATCTCAGCAACGCCATCGGCGTGGTGAAGTCGATGCGATGGATTACGGTCGGCCCCCGTCTGTTGACGATGATGACACTGGCTGCGGCCGCACCACTCACGCCATTGCTGTTGTTCCGTACCCGCTCGCGGAACTGGCGGAGAAATTCTTCTCACGTCTGGTCGGCTTGTGATCGTCAACGTGCATCCAGCGTGGATTATATTCTTGCGCAGAGCAAACACTTGGTGGGTCCCATACCGCGCTTCATGCCTCAAACGGTCGGGGGTCCCACATTCACACGCGTCGTGCTGACTGGTTTGCTGGTGCTTGGGGCGGCGGCAAACGGGGCAGCTCAGTCGGTCCAGCGGCAGGTCCTGGTGCTGCAATCGCTCTACCGCGGCAACCTCGTTCTCGACAACTTCACCACTAATTTTCGTGTCGAACTGGACCAGCGCGCCGAACAACCCGTGAACTTCGTTCAAGTCTTCGTGGGCCCAACGGGTTCTGTGGGCGCGCCTGAACGATCGGTCGTCGACTTCATCATTTCCACCTTCCCCGATGGCTCGAAGCCGGATCTCATCGTGGCGGTCGCCGGTCCCGCTTCGCTATTCGCGCACAAGTACCGAAAGCAGCTCTTTCCCGACACGCCGCTCCTGCTTGCGGCCGTCGACCAGCGATATCTGCGCGGCACACCGCTTGGGGACAACGACACTGCCGTCGCGGTCGACAACGATTTTCCACGAACCATCGATGACATCCTCCAGGTGCTGCCCCAGACCAGGCAGGTTTACGTTGTCGCGGGGACGGGACAAATCGGTCGATTCTGGCGGCGAGAACTCGAGGAGCCGTTCTCGCGATTTCGCGATCGCCTGACATTCGAGTGGCTCGACAATCTGTCCCTTTCGGAAATGCTGCGACGCTGTGCCAGCCTGCCCGACAACTCGGCGATCTTCTATCTGACGTACGGCACGGACGCGGCAGGATCGGCGTATGCGGACGAGCGAGTGCTCGCCGACCTCCGCGCCAAGGCCAATGCACCCCTCTTTGCGGGGCAGAGCGTGTACCTCGGCGCCGGAATCGTCGGTGGATCGCGGCTGTCCATCGACGACCTCAGTCGCGACACGGGCGACGTGGCCGTTCGCCTCTTGAACGGCGAGTCGCCTGGAAGCGTGAGAGTGCCGCTACGCGTTCCGGGTCAACCGATCTTCGATTGGCGCGAGTTACAGCGATGGGGGATCGCAGAGAGCCGGCTGCCGGCAGGCAGTGTCGTGCGCTATCGCAGCTCCGAGCCTGTGGCAGGAATACAGATACACGATGCTCGGCGCGATCGGCGCGCTGGCCATCCAGGCGCTTCTGATTGTCGGCCTCCTCTACCAGCGCCGCGCACGGCAGCGTGCCGAGTTGGACAGCCGAAGGAGCCTCGCGCTCGCCGCTGATGTCGGCCGTCGTCAGACGATGTCGGCGTTGACAAGCGCGATCGCGCATGAGCTCGGTCAACCCCTCACCTCGATGATTCACAACGCCCAGGCGCTGCAGATGATGATCGCCGCCGATCGCGCGACGCCCGAGACGATAGGCGAGATCCTTTCCGACATCCGGAGCGAGGGCATCCAAGCCACGCAGATCATCGATCGCCATCGGACAATGCTGCGAAGTCGTCAACTGGACAAGAAACCGGTCGACCTTCACACCGTGATTTCTGAAAGTCTTGCTCTCGTCGCTCACGACATGAGAGCGCGGCAGATCGAGGCAATCGTCCATCTGTCGTCGAATCCGTGCGTCATCAGCGGCGATCAGGTGCTCCTGGAGCAGGTGCTGGTGAACCTGGTGATGAACGCCATGGACGCGATGGCCGAGACACCTCCGGCCCGACGTCGCCTCACGATCGGCACAGAAGTCAGGGCGGCCGATGTCGAAGTCACGGTACGCGACACAGGAACGGGTTTGCCGGCGCAGATCAATGGCACGCTGTTCACGCCATTCGTCACGACGAAAGCGAACGGCCTCGGGATAGGACTCACGATCGCGCGGACGATCGTCCACGCACATGGTGGCACCATCGATGCCCGTAATAATCCCGAAGGGGGCGCGACTTTCATTGTCACGCTGCGCCGCAGCGACACGCCCAGGATCCTGTCAGGACAGCAGGGCGCGGCATGACACACCGTGTGCGTATGTGCACTACATCCGCGCACGAACGTAACCCGCTACCTCGCCAAGAGCCAATCTCCAGACGCGAAAAACTTCGCATCGGCGAGTGAGATTCCGCGTGCCCGACAGGGCGAGCAATTCAAATCGCGCTGTTCGACGGCCGATTCTGCGACCAGCGCTCCGAAATCATTGGCCACTCGCTTGCACTGCGAGGGCGCAAGACGACGATTCGTCGTCAGCGATCTTCGAGGCTGGAGGAGTGAGCCATGGCAACTGCAACACTTCAAACGGTGTGGGACTGCCGCTGGAGCCGTCCGGGCCATCACATCACGGGCGTGTCGGACGCCTTGCAGCCGGAGACAACCTGGGTCTGCACGCGTGACGGCGATCGTCGAGCGGTGTGCGGTGATGAATGCGCACGCTGTTCACGATGGGAACCGCTCGCCGCGGGCACGGCCATTCAGCTGTCGAATTTGCGGGGCGCCATCTTCAGAGATCGAGTCATCGAGGAGGCGCCAGCGCCGACCGCAATCGAGGTCGCGCGGGCAGCGTTGCGCGCCGTGCTCGTCGTAACCGCTCTCGGCTTCGTCGCCATCGGCGTGACGGTGCTGACCGATCCGCTCTCCGTGCCAATGACGGTCGGCCTGTGGCTCTGTGGCGCAGCGCTGCTGGGCCTGGCCGTGTTTGGACAGTTCCCGGCGGATTAGCCGCCCACGATGCTATTTATCGAGGACGACGAAAACGGCAGTAGAGGAAGGATTATTGCGGAGGGCGACGCCAGACGGACGGATCGAGCTTCCAGACGCCGCGACAGCGTCGGCATTCGCACCAGAGTCCCGCGGAGCCGAGCCCGAGGCTTCGCACATCCGTGCTACCGCAACGCACGCACGAAACTGGCCGCTGCGGATCGGTCGAGCGGCGACCACCTCGCAGGATGTTCCGCCGGTCCGGTATCGCCGGGTTGCGCCGATCGATCTCGGGCCAGCTCTCGCTCACGCTTGGAATATATCCGGAAGAAGACGGCCGAATCGACTTGGGAATATCCCTAACCCGTGTCTCTGTGTGAAAGGCGCGCAAATCTGAGAAGAGTAGTGGGAAGACGCGGACGGCCGCGAGCGGCCTCGGACGTATGATATCGGCGTCGATCACGACGCCTTCATCCAGGGCCGCCTATGTGAGCCGCACGCGTTTGTTGCTGGCGGACATCGAATTCGAGAGCAAGGTCAAAGCCAAACGGGGCCCGCTTCGCGTCACGTTCGACGGCCGCGATACCGCCTGGATCCGTGGGCCAGAACGCTGACCCCACAGCGCGGCATCCCTCCGACGTATCATGTCGGCGTCATTTCCTGGAGACTTCATGACCGTTCGTCACTTTGCAGTCGTCGTCGTAGCGGCGCTCACCATCGGCGCGTCAACGCTCGCAGGTCAGATCGGCGGCCAGCCTCAAGGCGGAGGACGGGGCCGCGCGGGCGGTCCGCCGCCACCGCCGGCCAACCTCCCCGAATCGCCAACGGCCGTCGCGTTGCCGACGATATCCGCCGAAGTCACCGGACCCGGTCCCATCTTCGACTCGTCGCCATCGCTCGCGCCAGGAAAGGGACCGGCCGCCTTCAACTACGAGACGCATGAGTACTTCGTTCAGCGGAACAGCCAACGGCGAGCCCTACACGACGCGCATCGTCGTCCGGAAGCCGGCCGACAACTCGAAGTTCAGCGGCCTCGTGCTCGCAGAAGCGATGCACGGCAGCGGCGCCGCGCACATGTTCGAGTTCACCTCGATCTACACGATGGCCTCAGGTCACGCCGCGGTCGAGATCCTGACGACGCCGCCCGCGCAGTTCGTCGCGCTCAACGAAGCGCGCTATCGCAACCTGAAACTCAACGGCGCACAGACGAACGAGATCCTCGCGCAGATCGGATCGCTCGTTCGCAGCGGAAACCTCGTGGGTGGACCGGTGAGGAAGATGGTGCTGGCAGGCACGTCGATGACCGCCGGCGTCCTCATCAACTACCTGCCCGCGCACATGGTCTACCGCACGCCGCAGATGCAGCGCATCTACGACGGCTTTCTGCCGATGTCGAACGGCTCGATGATTCGCGACATCGACGTTCCGATCATCCACGTCCCGACGATGCACGAGGTGAGCGGCAACATCACGAATCGACAGGATAGCGACGAGCCCGGGAAGCAGTACCGCCTATACGAGTTCGCGGGTATGGGGCACATCGACACGCGCGATAGCGTTCGCATGAAGCCGAACCCGTGCGCGCAACCACTCAGCAGGTATCCCGGAACAAGCGTTCATGTCCGTCGCATTCGATCACCTGTTCAAGTGGGTGGATCAAGGCAAGGTTCCGCCGCGCGCCGATCGCATTCTGCTCGACCGCAACGAGTACAACGACGGCTCGATGATGGCGCTGGACGAGCACGGAAACGCGAAAGGCGGCATCCGGAACACGTACGTTGACGTGCCGACAGCGCGCTACACGATTCGTCCGGCGGCCGCCACGCCGGTGGTCCCCAACGCCAGCGAGTACATCGCGCGAGGCGGACAGCAGGCTGCCAACCTGATGTGCGGACTGAGCACCGCGCAGATCGACTTCACGTCCGCTCAGCTCATGACGCTCTACAAGAGCAAGCAGGCGTACGTGAAGGCGGTGGAGACACGGCTCACAGAGCTCGAGAAAGCCGGATGGTCACTGCCGCTCTATCGCGAGATGATCGTCGGCGACGCGGCGAAGGTGACCTTCTAGTCGGCTACTTCTTGCTTTCTTTCGAGTAGTCGACGAAGCCCTTTTCCGAACACGGGTCGGGCTTGTACGGCAGATCGGCGACACCGATCACGTCCGAGCCCGTGAACTGTCCTTTGAAGTACACGGGATCCTCTGCGCTGTAGCTGCGGGTCAGCAGCATCTTGTCAGGATCGAGCGCGAAGCGCTCGACGACGTGGAGCTTGTCGCTGTTCAGAATCGGCGGTGACAGCACGCCGGGCGCGAAGCCCACCGTGTCCACGATCAACACGTCCTTCTCCCAGCGTCCGATCGAATGTCCCGCGCGCGTGCCCTTGATGTTCGCCGGGTGATTCGCCACGTTCATGTGGATCGTCCGCGTGAACCCAAGCTGACCGTACTGCAGCACGATCGTGTCCTTGTTCTGCGTGATGCGGTTGATCGGACCGTCGAACGCCCAATCGAAGATCACGCTCGTGGTCTCGCAGCGCATCCGAGGGTTGTTCTTGTCGAAGAGCGTTGCGAATTGCTCGGCTCCCTTCTCACCTTCGGGCGTCAACTCGGCACCCTGAATCACACGAGGGCCACCACGGCCGGCGCCACGCGGACCACCGATGCGCCCTTCTCCGGGCTTGTACTGATTGGCAGTGCTCAGTGGCACGAGCGCGCCACCTCGCCCGCGCGGATCGGTCATGACGAGTTGCTCAGGCGCCCAATCACCGGTGATGTTCGGCTCCCCGCTCGGGCGCCGCGGCGCGCGCTTCGCCACGGCAAGAGAAGCAGGCGGTGCGCCTTTCGTGAGCTGCCCATACCGATCGACGCGCTTGCCGTCCGCGAACACGATGGTGTTCAGGTAGCACGAGGTGGGATCGTTGCGGTCCGGCGATCCCTCGAAGGTCAGTCGCTCGCCCTTCTTGAACATCTCCGGACTCCAGCCCGACCGGCGAAGCACGGTTGCTGAGCGCATCTCGCAGCGATACTTCGTGACCTTCCCGTCAGGGCCGGTAACCTCGAAGTAGATCCAGGAATGGGGGTTGATCAGATCCAAACCGGTAAACGTCCCGGTCAGTTTCATCTCTTTCGAGCCGTCGAACGTGCCGCCGCCATGATGGGCCACGGCTGGCACGGCCAGCGTCAGGAAAACGGCGACGACAAATACCACTCGAATCATGCGCGCTCCTCGGTGCCACTGTTTATACACCGTATGCAGTAGGCGGTAGGCAGTAGGCGGTTCACAGTTCACAGTGGACCGAGGACTCGTGGACCGTGGACCGTGGACCGTGGACCGTGGACTGTGGACCGAGGACCGAGTTGACCACGAGCGCCCGCGATATGATCGGCCCATGGCGCAGTGGCTGGTAAAGGAAGAACCTGATCACTACGGGTACGACAAGCTCGAGAAGGACGGCAAGACAGTCTGGGCCGGCGTCCGAAACCCTCTTGCCCAGAAGCACCTGCGCGCAATTCGCCGCGGCGACCGCATCTTCTACTACCACACGGGCAAGGAGAAGGCGGTCATCGCCATTGCGAAGGCGGCGAGCAACGCTTACGAGGACCCGAACGATTCGTCGGGCAAGCTCTCGGTGGTCGACGTCGTTCCCGACAAACGGCTCAAGCGCCCGGTGACCCTGGCCGAGATCAAGGCGGACAAGAGCTTCGCATCGTTCCCGCTGGTACGGATGTCCCGACTGTCGGTCATGCCCGTGACCGACGACGAGTGGGCCCGGATCGAAGCCCTCAGCCGCTCGTGAGGCCGGGACTCCTCGTTCGATTTCTAGCCGTCCTCGGACTATGGCTCGTCCCGACCCTTGCGTCGGCACAGGAAGCCACACCAGCTGACGTCCTCGTCTCCCGTCAACTCGCCGAGTCTGAAAACCTGACAGTGGGCAGCGTGGTTCGCCTGGCGACAGACGCCGCCGGCACACGCGCGCGCGAGTTTCGCATCGCCGGCATCTACGAACCAACACCAGATCCGTCGCGCCTCGGTCAGGTCCCTCGCTCGGTTCGGCTCCACCTGCCCGATCTTCTGGAGATGACTCGCCCAGTCGATATCCCGGCCGGCGCCGAGTACGTCTCGTCAGTGAACGTCGCACTGGTCGATCCGAAGGATGCGGACCAGTTTGCGAAGGATGTGAACGCGCGACTTCCCGGCGTGCTCGCGCTTCCCGCGGGCGAAGCGGCCGGATCGGCCGGACCGTTTCGCGTGCTCGAGCGCTTTCATCTTGCCATCGCCGTCGTCACGATCATTGCCGCTACGGTCTTTCTGCTGGCGCTCTCGATCATGCTCGTGGACGAGCGGCGCGAAACGGTCGGTGTGCTTCGACTGATCGGCCTTCCCGTGCGTCGCATCCTCTTACAGATTCTGCTCGAGGGTCTGCTCGTCGCCGGCGTCGGCGCGATCTTCGGCCTGATACTCGCGTTCCTCTCGGAACAACTCATCAACCAGTTCTTCCAATGGCGGTACGACACCGCCCTCGTCTTCGTCCGCATCACGAGAGACGTCGCCCTCACCTGCGTGACGATTGCCGTTCCTCTCGGCGCCTCGGCAACGGTGGTTGCGTCGTGGGCGCTCCTCCGCCGCGGGGGTCTGAGGCTCGCACGACGATGAACGCGATTGGATTTGCGTGGCGGAGCCTGGTGCGTCAGCCTGCGCGTGCGGCGCTTGGCATCCTCGGCGTCGCTGCGGTCGGAGCGCTGCTCTTCGACATGCTGCTGCTCTCGCGAGGCCTGATCGTCTCGATGCAGGACCTGCTCGACCGCGGAGGCTGGGACGTCCGCGTCAGCGCAGGTGAACTTCCGGGTAGCGGTTTCCGCATATCGGACGCCGTGGACGCTGCGGAGGCGATCTCGAAACTCCCTTCAGTGCAGGCTGCGCTCGTCATGCGCGCGGCCACCGCGCGGATCGACCGGGCCTCGGGTCAGCCGCTACGCGCGTCGTTTCAAGGCGTGACGATGCGCTCGGCAGATCCGGCGGGCTCGCGCCTTCGCGCTCCCTGGACGATCCTGCGCGGACGTGATGCGGAGGGTTCAGACGAAGTGGTCATCGACGAAAAGATCGCATCCGAGTCCCGACTCGAACCAGGCAGTGAGATCACGATGCGCGCGTCGTGCGTCGGAGACCTGGAGGCGCTCCCGGCCACCCGCCTGAAGGTCGTCGGGATCGCGGAGTTCCCCTTCCAAACGACGAACGAAACCACGATCGGCGGCACGCTCGACGCGCTCAAGACGGCCTGCGGCGGAAACGTCGGCACCGAGGCCGACCTGATCCTGGTGACCTCGACAGGCGACGCAGACGAAACGGCGGCGGCCATTCGCACGCTGCGCCCGGAGGTCAGAGCCGCGACCAACACGGAAGTTGTCGGCCGGCTCCAGCAGACTGGCTTCACGTACTTCCGCCAGATCTCGAGCGTGCTGACGACGGTGACCGTGTCGTTTGCCGTGCTACTGATCACCGTCTTGCTGACGGTCTCGGTGAACCAGCGCCTCGGCGAGATCGCGGCGCTTCGAGCGCTCGGCTTCTCGCGCGTGCGGATGGTCAAAGACGTGCTCTCGGAGTCCGCGCTGATCGTCGGCATCGGTGGGCTGCTCTCGCTGCCCCTTGGTCTGCTCCTGGCGTCGGGCCTGGATCGAATTCTGAAGGGAATGCCCGGCATCCCGGTCGCGCTGCACTTCTTCGTATTCGAGCCGCAGGCGCTCGCCATTCATGTCGCGCTGCTCATGGCGACGGCCATCATCGCGGCGCTCTACCCGATGCGCATCGTGTCAACGCTGCCTATCGCAGCAACGTTGCGAGACGAGGTGATCGGGTGACCACGGGCCAACTCATCGTGGACGCGAAGAACGTGAGCCGCGTCTTCTCGATGCCGGCAGGCCCGGTCACCGCCGTGCGCGATGTCACGCTTCAGATCAACAGCGGCGATCACGTCGCGGTGCGCGGACCGTCCGGGTGCGGGAAGTCCACGCTGCTGCACATGCTTGGCTGCGTGGAGCCACAGACCTCGGGGACCCTGCTCTTCGACGGGCAGGATGTCAGCCGACTGTCCGATTCGCGACGCAGCCTCCTTCGCCTCAAGCAGATCGGATTCGTCTTCCAGCGCTTCTTTCTCCTGCCGATGCTGACCGCGCGCGAAAACGTCGAGCTCCCACTGTCGGAGGCAGGCGTTCCGAAGCAGGCGCGACAGAAACGTGCGGCGGAACTGCTCGAATACGTCGGACTCGCGCCGCGCGCCGACCATCGACCGTCGCAACTATCAGGTGGAGAGATGCAGCGTGTGGCGATCGCGCGCGCGCTCGCGAACGGGCCCCGGCTGCTGCTCGCAGACGAACCCACGGGCGAGCTCGACGAATCTACCGGCGCTCAGATCGCGTCGCTCCTCGACCGCGTCAACCAGGCGGGTACGGCTCTTGTGATCGTCACGCACGACTCCGCCCTCGCCGATCGCGCCGGGCGGGTTTTGATGATGCGCGACGGACAGATCGAAAGTGAGCGCGTCCGATGATCGGAAGGCTCGCGTTCAGATCGCTCACGGCTCACCCGGTCCGCAGTGCCGTGCTCGCGGCAGGCTTCGGTGTCGGTGTTGCCGTGATGGCCATCCTCCTCGGCGTCGCGGCCATCGTCCTCGAGCAGGCGCAGTCGCCGGCACTCGTCGGGGGCGGCGACGTCAACGTCCGGCTCTCACTCGCCGTGCCGGCGCGCATCGTCCTCTCGGGAACGCTGCAATCAGATGCGCTTCGACCGCGTGTTCGCGCAGCCGCTGCCTCTCACACAACTGACCTCTTTCTTCTGCACAACGGCAGAGCGACTCGCGTTGCCGCGCGCGGCGGTATCCCGAGCGTCGAGAAAGAGCTGGGGGATCCCGAGGTCGCCGGCATGGACGCGTGGCGGGACACGCGAGAGGATTCTGCGTGGACTCGGCAGTCGCCAGAAACGGTGCTGCGCCAAATCGATAGGTTTCATGGCGTGCCTGATGTTCCCGAGTGGTCGGATTCCTGGGCCGAGTGGCTGTACTTCAACGGCCGCTCGAGCGACGCGCGTTTCTATCTGACGTTCATGACAGGCCCACGCACGAAGTCGGGGAATCGCGTTGCCGGCGTTCGCCTGCAGCTCGAGCGCGACGGGAAGATGCAGTCGTACTCGGCAAACACGGAGGCGACCGATGCGGAGCTTGCGAACACGCCCGACCTCACGATCGGCAACAACTCGGTTCGGCTCGACGGGCTGGTCTATCGGATTCATCTCGATCTGACAGACACATCGGGCCAGCGCGCGGTTGGAGACCTCACGCTTCAGGCCTCAGCCGGGCGACTCGTCCCACCGATCGAAATCACAGGCGCCCGTGGCTGGCGGACGGGCTACGTGGTCCCGGTGATGTCGGGCGCATTGGATGGGTCGCTGATGGTGTCCAACGACCGGGTGTCGCTGGCCGGCGGGACCGGCTATCACGATCACAACTGGGGGTTCTGGAAGGGGGTGTCGTGGCAATGGGGACAGGCGCAGCACGGTGATCTGTCCGTGATCTACGGGCGTGTGTTCCCACCCCCTGAAGCCGCCGATCCCGAGCGCATCCCGGGCTTTGTCGGTGCCCTGGGACCTGATGGACCCCTCGGCTACTCCACTGACGTGCGCATCACGGAGACGAACGACGACAAGGGGCAGCCGCGCTCGATTGCCGTTCGCGCGCGCAGCAGTTCCCTGACGCTCGATCTGCGATTCGACGTCGCCTCGATGGTGACGTCGCGCATGCAGGGCGCGCTGGCAAACGACATCAATTTCCTTCAGATGCGCGGCCAGTACACCGTGTCCGGCGAGGCGGGCACGCGCAACATCACATTCACGGCACCAGGGGCGGCGGAAACATTTCGCGGGAACGTGTCCCGACCGTGTGATTCGCAACACAATTCCTGGGCGGGGCATCCCGGCTGGCGGCGTTGCTCATCGCTCACTTATGCCCAATAAGCTCGCTCTTCGCGCCTTGCCATCCGGGCGCCGCGCTCCGGGACTTATGCCGCGAACCACGCGGCCGGGACACTAGACGCTCCTACTGCCTACTGCATTACTGCCTACTGCATACCGCCTACCGCCCTACAGCTCCCCAAGTGCGTGCCGTGCGGCGATCTGAGCTCGACGTCTCCGCCGGGTGAGCGCGCTCAGCGTGGCTTCGAGCGGAAGCTGCGCCTGCTCGGCGTTCCAGCCGCGAGCCAGGCGCGCGGCGACGTCCTGACGCCACGTGATTTCCATTCTGAAGCAATCGAAGCAGAGCGTCCGGGGCCTCACGGCTGCGGGGTCGTCGCCGGTTTCGCGAAAGCCATAGCGGGCCTCGCGCGTCCGGCAGCCCGCACACAGCGGCGCCTCCCGCTCCGCTGATTGATTCGCCGGCTGGACGCGCGCCCGCGCGTTCGACCTGCCATACAACGCCAGCTGACCCTCGTCTCTTCTCAGTGCCTCTCTTCTCAATGCCTCGGCCATCTCTTGCTCCCTTCGCAGTCAACTTCCAACTTCCAATTCCCAATTCCCAAACTGCTGTTGGTATTTGGGAGTTGGAGCTTGGGAGTTGGGAGTTCCGTTAGGTCGAGAGTATCGAGAGGCTGTGACAGACTAGGTCACGTGGGAAAGACTGAAGAAGACGACATCGACGCCCTCTTCCAGTTGTCGCCTCCCGAGTTCGTGACCGCGCGTAACACCCTGGCGACGCAGCTCAAGAAAGCGGGACAAGACGATGTCGCCAGCCGCGTGAAGGCGCTGCCCAAGCCTTCAATCTCCGCGTGGACCGTCAATCAGCTGTACTGGAAGCATCGAGCGGCATTCGAGAAGCTTCTGGCAAACGGCGAACGCTTCCGTCAGGCGCAGGTGTCGCGACTCGCCGGAAAAAGCACCGACATTCATAAGCTGCTCAACGAGCGGCGTGAGGAACTCTCTGCAATGTCGCGCCTGGCTGCCCAAATTCTTCAACGGTCGAGCGGCGCGGCCCCATCGGGAGTGATGCGACGGATCACGGCAACGCTCGAGGCGCTCTCGGCCTACGGGACGCTCGCGGGCGCACCGCGTGCGGGTCGTCTTGTCGAGGATGTGGACCCGCCGGGATTCGACGCGCTTGCCGCGCTCGTACCTCGCGTCGGCGACGGCTCTCGCGCCGTCACGCCGAGCAAGGTGCTCACGTTTCAAAAGGAAGCCAAGACCCCGAAGGGCAAGTCGAAGTCAGTCGAAAATGAGAAGGTCAGGGAGCAGAAGAAAAAGGAGCAGCTGAAAGCGGCGCGAGACGCGAAGCAGGAAGCGGCTCGCGAGCTCGCTTCCGCGAAGCGCGTGGCGGTGCAGGCACAAAACGCGCTCAAGAAAGCCGCGTTGCACGCGAAGGAAACCGAAGAGACGATGGTCGAAACCGAGGCGCGCCTGCAGAAGACTGCCGAGATCGCACACGAGACACGACAGAAAGCGCGGCGAGCCGCTGTCGAAGCCGAGTCCGCTGCGCAGGCCGTCGATGAGGCCGAACGCGGGCTGGAGCGCGCGACGCGAGAGCTGTCAGATCTCGAAGGCGAGTGAAACTCTGTGAAGGGGTCTGACCCCGCACAATTAGTCCGTCCCGACGCCCATCTCGCCCACCCATCGTGCAGACCCACTGACCTCCAGACCGAATTGGTCGAGCATCCTGGCCACGGTGTAGTCGACGATGTCGTCGATCGTGCGGGGATGGTTGTAGAAGGCTGGCAGTGGCGGCATGACGAGCGCCCCCATGCGGGCGAGCGTCAACATGTTCTCGAGATGAATCGCGCTGAGCGGCGCCTCGCGAATCGCGAGCACGAGTTTGCGCTGCTCCTTGAGAACGACATCCGCGGCACGATGAATCAGGTTGTCACCGAATCCGTGCGCGATCGCCGCGAGTGACTTCGCGCTGCACGGGGCGATGATCATCCCGTCGGTTCGAAACGACCCGCTCGAGATCGCTGCGCCCATGTCGCCGGGCGCATATGAAACGGTTGCCAGCGCTTCGACCTGTTCGCGCGAATACGGCGTCTCGTGAAGCAGGGTTCGCGATCCCCACCGGCTGATCACCAGGTGCGTCTCGACACCTGACTCGCGCAGCCGTTCAAGCAGGCGAACGCCGTATATGGTGCCGGTGGCGCCGGTGATGCCGATGATGAGGCGCAGGTTCTGGTCTCCTGTCTTCAGTCTACAGTCTCCGGTCCCCAGTCCACAGTCCCCGGTCCACAGTCCACTGTCCACAGTCCACAGTCCACAGTCCACAGTCCACAGTCCATCGTTCTTTGACCGGGGACCAGGACCGTGGACCGAGGACCGAAGACCACAGACCAGATATCATCGTCATCTCGTGTTCAAGCGCCAGACCTCAGGCTCCGTAATCTGCACGTCGTGCGGCGTGCTCGTCGGAGTCAACGACGACACCTGTTACAACTGCGGCCGCAAGAATCCCAGCCTTTGGGGCTTCGCTCCCGCGCTTCGCGGACTGGGGACCGATCTCGGCTTCGTACCCTTCGTCATCGGCGCCTGCGTCGTTCTGTATGCACTGACGCTGGTGTTTTCGGCGGGCAGCGTCGGCACCGGCGGGCTGTTCAGCATGCTTTCACCGAACAGCCAGGCGCTCTTTCTGTTTGGCGCGAGCGGCTCCCTTCCCGTTTTCGCGGGCGGACGATGGTGGACGATCCTGAGCGCCGGCTGGCTGCACGGCGGACTCCTGCACATCTTCATGAACATGATGGCGCTGCGTCAGCTCGCGCCGGCCATCGCGGAAGTGTTCGGACCTGGCCGCATGGTCATCATCTACACCGTGAGCGGCGCGGCAGGCTTCGCTCTCAGCTCGTTCGCAGGAGCCTACATCCCGGCGCTGCCCTTTCTGGCCGGTGGACAGTTCACCGTTGGCGCGTCGGCCTCGATTGCCGGATTGATCGGCGCCGTGCTCGCCTACAGTCAACGGAGTGGCAGCACGCTGGCGCGCAGCTATGCGACTCAATACGCCATCATGCTGGTCATCATCGGCGTATTGATGCCGGGCATCGACAATTACGCGCACATGGGTGGCTTCGGAGGTGGTTACCTCGTATCCCGATTCCTCGACCCCTTGAAGGCTGAGCGCATCGATCATGTCGCGATCGCCTTGCTGTGCCTGGGGGTGTCGCTCGTCTCGGTGATAGTGTCAGTGGTGCACGGGGTGCAGTTCCTGCAGTAGGTGACGGAGAGGCATTGTGAGAATCGCGTATCAGGGAGAACCGGGGGCATACAGCGAAGCGGCTGCGCTGCATTTCGGGGGACCGGACGTCGAGACGCTGCCCTGCAAGACGTTTGATGAGGTCTTCGAAGCGGTCGTCAAGAAGCGCGCGACGCATGGCGTCGTACCGCTCGAGAACTCAATCGGCGGCACCATCCATCGCAACTACGATCTGCTGCTCGATCACGAGCTCGGGATCACCGGCGAGGTGGAGCTCGACATCGTGCATTGCCTGCAGGCACTCCCCGGCACCAGCATCTCCGACGTGAAAATCGTCTACTCGCACCCACAGGCGCTCGCGCAGTGCGAAAGGTATCTGAAGGGGCTCGGCGTCACGGTCGAAGCCGTATACGACACCGCCGGCGGCGCCAAGCTGGTATCCGAGCAGAAACTGAAAGGCGCAGCCGCTCTCGCCTCGCAACGTGCCGCGCAGGTCTTCGGCCTCGAGGTGCTGCAAGAGGCCGTACAGGATTTCGAATACAACATCACCCGCTTTGCGATCATCGGCGGCGTCCCGCCGGCAGACGCCAACAAGACGACCATCGTGTTCGCGTTGCCGAGCACGCCGGGCGCGCTCTTCAAGGCACTGAGCGTCTTCGCGCTGCGCGACATCAATCTCACCAAGCTCGAAAGCCGTCCGATGCGCGGCCGCCCCTGGGAGTATCTCTTCTACGTCGAGCTCGATGCGCGACGCGACGACCTCGGGTGCGCGCGGGCGCTGACCCACCTCGCCGAGTTCGCGAAATGGACGCGCACCCTGGGGAGCTACAAGGGTGCGGAGAGGAAGACTGCCACTTAGTCAATTCCCAACTCCCAAGAATCCAACTCCCAATCGTTCCGGGTTCCAGGTTCCGGGTTCCTTTGGGAGTTGGAATTTGGGAGTTGACGTTTTTCACGCCGTATAATTCCCCCGCCATGACACAGTCGATTGCGCGAGTTGTCGTTACCAGTGTGGTCGTGCTCGGATTTGCGTCGCTCGTGCACGCACAGGCACCTGACGGCGCCGAGCTCTACAAGCGGACCTGCGCGCAGTGCCACGACACCGGCGTCGAACCGCGCGCCCGCTCGCGACGCATTTCGATCGATGCCGGCCGAACGCGTGCTCGCGGCGATGGAAACGGGCTCGATGATCACGATGGCCACCGACCGCACCGCCGCCGAGCGGCGAGCCATCGCCGAATTCCTCACCGGCAAGTCGCTCTCGAATCGCCGTCGTGCACCACGCCCGCGCCAGCGCGCGATGTGCCCGCGGGATCCGCGCCGCATTCGATTCAACGACAGGGCCGCGCTGGACCGGCTGGGGACAGAACACGTCCAACACACGTTTCCAGGATGCGGCAGCGGCAGGCCTGACCGCGGCGGACGTTCCGCGGCTGAAGCTGAAATGGGCGTTCGCGTTTCCGGGCGATCTGCAGTCCTACTCGCAGGCCACGCATCGCCGGCGGCCGCATCTTCGTCGGCAGCTGGGGCGGCAAGGTCTACTCGCTCAACGCCGCCACGGGCTGCATCCACTGGTTCTTCGACGCCGGCGCAGGGCGTGCGCTCGGCCGTCAGCGTCGGCGAGTCGGACATGCCTGGCGGCGCCGCGTGACGTCGCGTTCTTCGGCGACGCGGCAGCCAACGTCTACGCGCTGGACGCGGCGACCGGCGAGCAACTGTGGAAGACCGACGTGGACGACTTTCCCGTCGGCGCGCATCAGCGGCTCGCCGACGCTACACAACGGACGCCTCTACGTGCCGTGTCGCATCGGGCGAAGAAGCCACCGGCGCGTGCCCACCTACGAGTGCTGCAAGTTCCGCGGCAGCATCGTCGCGCTCGACGCGGCAACCGGCAAGCAGGTCTGGAAGACCTACACGATCGCGGAGCAGCCGAAGCCGACGAAGAAGAACGCCGTCGGCACGCAGCTGTGGGGCCCGTCCGGGCGCGCCGGTCTGGTCGACGCCGGCCGTCGACGCCAAGCTGAACGCGCTCTACGTCACCACCGGCAACAACTACAGCGACCCGACGTCGACGATGAGCGATGCGTTCGTCGCGATGGATCTCGACACGGGCAAGATCCTCTGGTCACAGCAGATGACCGCGAAGGACGCCTACACGGCCGCGTGCCGGCTGCCCGACAAGACCAACTGCGCCGACTCGAACGGCCCCGACTTCGACTTCGGCGCATCGCCGATTCTCGTGACGCTGCCGAGTGGCCGGCGGCGCTCGTCGCGGGCCAGAAGTCCGGCATCGTGCACGCGCTCGATCCGGACAAGCAACGGCGAGGTGTTGTGGCAGACGCGCGTCGGCCGCGGCGGGACGATGGGCGGCGTGCAGTGGGGATCGGCCGCCGATCGGTCCAACATCTACGTGGCGCTCTCGGACATCGGTCGCATCATGCTGACCTACAGCAACAGCACCGACTGCCGATCCCAAGCAGGGCGGCGGCATGTTCGCGCTGCGGCTCGACAGACGGCGAGCGCGTCTGGTACACGCCGCCGCCCGGATGCGGCACGCGGCCGCGCTGCAGCCCGGCGCAGTCGGCGGCAGTCAGCGCCATGCCCGGCGTCGCGTTCTCGGGCTCGGTGGACGGCCACATGCGCGCCTACTCTGCCACCGACGGCAAGATCATCTGGGACTTCGACACGATCCGACGACCTACGAGACGGTCAACGGCGTGCCAGGCCGCGGAGGGTCGCTCGACGGACCCGGCCCGGCGATCGGCGGCGGCATGGTCTTCGTCAACTCCGGCTATCCCACGGCCGGCGGCACGCCGGGCAACGTGCTGCTCGCGTTTTCAGTCGACGGCAAATAGATGAAGGATTAGAGCGTTCTCGTCTGGCCACCATCCGCATCGACGATCGCGCCCTGGCAGAACGCTGCCTGCGGCGATGCCAGGAAGGCGACGAGCCGCGCGATTTCTTCGGGCTGGCCGAATCGTGCCACACCGAACGAGCGCGCCATCTCTTCTTCGGCCTTACCCAGATCGATGTGATGTTCCGCAGCAAACGTCCTGAGTCGTGTCTGCAGCCGATCTGTCGCGATCCCTCCAGGATTGATCGCGTTCACTCGCACACCATCCTTGACGCCGCGATCGGCGAGGACCTTCGTCAGATTCAGTAGCGCAGCATTCACTGCGCCGCCGATGGCGAATTCAGCCTGCCCCGGTCCGCCCACCGATCCCGACGATGTTGACGATCGTCCCGGACGACGAGCACAGATGTGGCCACGCCGCGCGGCTCAATCGCATCGCACCGAACAACTTCAGCGCGAACCCGTCCGCCCAGTCCGAGTCGGACAGCGCGAGGAAGTCACCTCGTTTGGTCGCTCCTGCGTTGTTGACGAGGACATCGATGCGCCCATACTTCGCCATCGTCGCCGCAACGATTGCGGACGGTGCATCCGGGTTCATCAGATCGACGGCCTGAACGAGGCACGCATCTCCAAGCGGCGCGGCAAGCTCGTCGAGTTGATGCCGCGATCGCGCCACGACGACCAGGCGCATGCGTTCCTGAGCGAGTGTCTGCGCGATCGCGCGACCGATGCCCTTGCTGGCGCCGGTCACGATTCCAACCTTGTTTGCGAGTTGAAGGTCCATCGCTCTCAGTGCGCCTTGTCGAGATCGGGTTGGCCTTGGTTGGAATGGGAACGCCTCAGGGCTTCTATCGAGGCCGTCGAACGGAGCGGCCGCGTAGACGACCTCCCGCCGACCATCGTCAGCACGGACTCGAGGCTGCCGATCTTCTCGACGGGGACCGTGATGTAGTCCGCAGACAGCACTGCGAGGTCGGCCGAGCTTGCCGACCTCGAGCGAGCCGCGCTCGTCTTCATCGAAGGAAAACCACGCGCTGCCGAGCGTGTAGAACCTCAGCGCGTCGATCCGGCTGGGAATCTCCTCCGGCCCGCGCATCACCACACCACCCACCGTCTTCGAGTCGAGAAGCCACTGCAGCGCGGTGAACGGGTTATAGGACGCGACGCGATGCGCATCGGTGCCGGCGCCGACCACGACGCCCATCTTACGCGCGGTCTCGACAGGGGCGTGCGCCGCGCCGCGTCCGGGCCCGCCTGCTTCAAGAACTGCTCGCCGCCGAAATACATCGCATCCTGCATCGTCCAGCCGACGCCAAGCGCCTTCATCCGCCGGAGGCTCGCGACCGACGCGTCGTTCAAGTGCGCGATCGACCAGCGCAGCGGCGCGATCGGAATCTCCGCGTTCACGCGCTCGAAGATCGAGAGCAGGTGATCGACCGACGCGTCGTTGCCCCAGTGCATCGTGAGCGACATCCCGCGCTCGGCTGCCCACCGGACGATGCGGTAGTAGGCGTCCTTGTCGGCTTGCGACGGGGCGTTGTTGTTGTTCATCGCCACGGTGATCCGCTCGCCGAGGCCGTTGAAGCGCAGCATGTCGTCGCCGAACCCCATCGGCAGCAGACCTGTCAGATCGCGCAGCTCCTCGAATTCCTTTCCCGGTGTCTGGCCGTTCAGCGTGTAGGCGACGCGCACGGTCATCGCCTTGTCACGCCACACCGTGAAGAGCGCCTGGTAGTCGGTCGACGTCAGATTGTTTCCGCCGGGATCGACCGACGCCGGTCATCGCCGAGGCGATTGAGCTCGCGGAAGAACGCCTTCGTGCCCTCGACCTGCTCGGCGAACGTCGGCCTCGGCAGCCGATCGAACAACGCCACGATCGCGTTCTGCGCGCCCGTCACGGCACCGGTCAGCGCGCCATTGGCGTCCCGCTCGAAGCGCCCGCCGGACGGGAGATCGCTCTCGCTCGCGATACCGAGCGCCTTGTGGGCCAGCGGCGTCAGCATCGCCCAGCCGTACCCAAGCTGCACGTACACCGGGTTGTTCGGGCGCGACCGCCGTGAGCTCCGCCTGCGTCGGCCGGCGATTCTCCTCGAACTGCTGGACGTTCCACCCGCCGGCGACGATGAGCCACGCGCCCGGCTTCATCGTGCGCGCGGCGGCGCGAATCCGTCCGAGCGCCTCTTCGAGCGAGCGCGCGCCAATCCAATTGACCTCGGTGCTGAAGCTCAACGCCGCGCGAATGGCGTGGAGGTGGGAATCGATCAGACCCGGAATGACCGTGCGTCCGCGCAGATCGATCACGCGGGTCGACGGCCCCGCCAGCTTTCGGACGTCAGCCGACGATCCCGACGGCCGTGATCCGTCCATCCGTGATGGCGAGCCCCGTGGATCAACGAACGGCTATCGACGCGTGACGATCTTGCCGTTCAGCAGGATCGTGTCCGGCGGCCTGCGCCGAGGCGGGAACGGCAATGCCGACAAGCGAAGGGCGGACAGGACAGAATGGGCACGCATGCGCCGCGAATTGTAACTCGGGGCTCGGGGTGGCTCGGGATCGGCTGGGTAGCTAGGTCGGGATTCAGCGATCCAGCTAGCCAGAGACCCAGTACCAGAGAGACTCAGATAGCCTAAAATCCCTTCCCCAGCTGCTCCTGCAGCTTGTCGCGATAGCCGCGACTGAGCGGCAGGCGCGCACCGTTGCGCAGCACGACGACGTACTCGCCGTTGAACCAGGGCTGCAGTTCCTTGATGCGCTCGGTGTTGACGATGCGCGAGCGGTGGATGCGCACGAACTGCTTCGGATCGAGCCGCGACTCCATCCGATTCATCGTCTCGCGGAAGAGATGCGATTCCTCGCCGAGATGCAGGCGCACGTAGTTGCCGGCTGCCTCGATCCAGTCGAGATCCCCCGTGCGCAGGAAGAACACGCGGCCGCCGGACTTGACGATCAGGCGATCGAGCTTCGGCGCTTCAGGCTTGATGTCGTTGACGAGCGCGAGCAGCCGCCGCCCGAGATCGCCGGCACGCCGGCGCTCGAGATGGGCGCGAGCGTGCGAGAGCGTCTGGCGAAACCGATCGCGGCCGAAGGGCTTCAGCAGGTAGTCGAGCGCGTGCACCTCGAACGCGCGCAGCGCGTACTCGTCGTACGCGGTCACGAACACGACGGTCGGCATCTTCTCGGGGCCGATCGCTTCGATGACGCCGAAACCGTCGACGCCGGGCATCTGCACGTCGAGAAAGACGAGATCGGGCACCTGGTGCTGAATGGCCGCAACGGCTTGCGCGCCGTCGCCGCACTCGCCCACCACCTCGACGTCCTCCTCCTGCTGGAGAAGCGACAGCACGCGCTCGCGCGCGATCGGTTCGTCGTCGACAACCAGGGTTCGGATCCGGCTCATGCCACGCTCTCCATTGGGTTTTCGGGCTCGCACTGCGGGACGATCCAGCGATTCGATCGTGACCCATCGGGATGACGATCGTCACGAGAAGACCGCCGCCGGCAGGTGTCTGAAACTCGAATCGATGGCGATCGCCGTACAGGTTCTCGAGCCTGGATCGGGTATTCGACAATCCGACGCCCGCGTGCAACGCATTCAGCTTGTCAGGCGACAACCCGACGCCGTTGTCGCGCACGGTCAACGTGAGCCGTCCGTCGGCCTGGCTGGCATTGACGTCCACCCGGCCCGCCGCCGACTCGCGGGCCGATGCCGTGGCGCAGCGAGTTCTCGACGAGCGGCTGGAGAACGAGATTCGGCACCGGCGCATCGAGCACCTCGGGTCGATGTCGATGTTGACGATGAGGCGATCGCCGAATCGCGTCTGTTCGATCTCCAGATACTTCTTGAGGAAGTCGACTTCGTCCGTGAGCGGGACCTGCTGCGTGCCGACGCGATCGAGCGTCAGCCGGAGCAGGTCGCTGAGCTGCACGAGCATCTCGTCGGCCGCGTTGACATCGCGGTGCATCAGCGCGGAGATGGTGTTCAGCGTGTTGAACAGGAAGTGCGGATGCAGCTGGCGCTGCAGCGCCTCGAGCTGCGCCTCGGCCAGCTGTGTCTGCAGTTGCGCGCCCGCGATCTCGCGCTCCTGCGACTCGCGCTGATAGTCGAGCGCGTGGACGAAGGCCGACGAGCGCCCAATACGTCATCATCTCCCAGTCGAAATTCAGGAAGAAGCGATCGCGGAAGTACATCCACCAGTCGAAGGTTCGCTCGGTGAGCTGGGTGAGGATCACGCCGCGAGCCGATGTTGCGAGCGCAACGTGTGCGGCGGTGAATACGACTACACCAAGGACATGGAACGCAAGCGCTCGTCGCCATGTGTTCCGCTCGAACCGATAGTGACGTGCCATCCACAGCACGCCTGGAACGAGCACGGCCCACGACCACCAGTACGTGAGGTTGAGCGCGAGCAGGACGTTGAAAGGCTGCTTGTGCTCCGCCGTCAGGGCGACGTAGTTGTACGCCTGCAGCCCGGTGAGGACGCCAAGCACCGTGGCGATCGTGAAGATCGTGAGCGGGCTCGTCGCGCGCGAAAGGCGTCCCATGAGTGAACTATCAGCCCCCGTTACGAGAGCCGTCAAGCAAACGTTTCAACGACGACAGGCGCACAGACGGGCGCCGTCACGACGACAGACGCAACTCGGCCACTCGCAATAGCATCCGGTCACCTCTGAACCGCATTTCGCCCCATCGCCAGCGGATTGCCCGCGTTTGCTCGAACGAGACAAGTTGACCGAATGGAGGGCACCGGTTGAGCGAGGTACGATGCCGCCGTGGCAATCGTCCGCATCGAATCTGACGCCGACGAGCGGTTGTCGGACTTCCGGAGATATTCCCGACCCCGACCTGCTCGTTCGACGAGGTCTCTTCGTCGCCGAAGGACGGCTCGTCGTCGTCGAGACTGCTGGCGAGTGCACTGGACACCCGTGCGCTGCTTCTGACGGAGACGGCGCTCGCATCGCTCGAGCGAGCGATTGCCGACGCCGCGTTCCCGGTTTACGTCGTGCCCCAGGCCGTCATGAACGATGTTGCCGGCTTCAACTTCCATCGCGGCTGCCTTGCCATCGGTGTGCGACCTCCTGCGCGCGATTGGCGTGATCGTGGTGAAGAGCGCACGAAGACTCGTGATCGCTCGAGCGCGTCGGAAACGTGGACAATGTCGGCGCGATCTTCCGCAACGCTGCCGCGTTCGGCGTGGACGGCGTTCTCCTGCAGGCCGACTGCGCCGACCCGCTCTATCGCAAGGCAATCCGCACGTCGATGGCGGCCTCCCTGCAGATCCCGTACGCGACAGTGCCGTGGCCCGACGCGTTGAGCGCACTCAGCGCAGCAGGATGGGCGACGATCGCCATGACGCCGGCGCGCTGACGCTCCACTCCTCCAGCATGTCGCAGCAGCCGTTGCCGAATCGGCCGGTCGCGATCGCGCTCGGGCACGAAGGTGATGGTCTGACCGACGACGCGTCGAAGGCATGCACGCATCGCGCGCGAATCGCCATGGCGGATGGCGTGGATTCCGTGAATGTGGCGACGGCGGCGGCGATCGCGCTGTACGAATGTAGCTGAGATGGGGTCGGGGGTCATTTAAAGAGGACACTCCCGGCGAAGCAGTGGGAGTGTCCTCTTAAATGACCCCCGACCCCGTACACCGCGAGGCTGATCACGCGCGGAGCGTTGACCGGCTGCCCCATGTCCGCTGGCATGTCTCCCGTGTCGTCGCGCAGATACCGCCGCATCGACGGCTTGATCGTCGAGAGCAGCTCCCGGCGGCTCTTGATGTTCAGCGGGCGCCCCTCGTGAATCTTTCCGAGTCGCGCCATCAGGCTCTCAGGCAGCGCGCTCGCGAACATGAAGAGCGGCCAGGTGAAGTCCGGGCCCGTTCATCTTTCGCAGTCGAAACGCCCACAGCCCCAGCGCCCCCAGCCGCCACACCGTCGGCGCCCACCAGCTGTTCTGGCCCGGTCGCAGGTTCATCTTCCAGCACTTCATCATCAGCTGCCACTGCAACGGCGACAGCAGACGCGTCTCGGTGACGCCCTTCTTCTTCTCCATGCGCGTGTCATGGAGCGGCGTGAAGATCGACGGGATGAAGAACGCGAACAGTCCCCGGCGCTCCACTTCGTAAATCAGATCGATCGTCGCGCGCACATCGTCGTCCGCCTCGTCCGGGCTACCGACGATCAGTGTCATGGCCGGGAACCAGTTGTTCTTGTTCAGAATCTCGAGCCCGCGAATGACGACGCTCGGCCACTCGTCGATCGGAAACGGCACGGCCTTGCTGGGCATGATGCGCTTACCCGTCGCAACCGATCCGGTCTCGAGACCGATCAGCGGCACCAGCGCCTTGTGCTTCGGATGGCTGCTCAAATACGGCAGGTGAATCGGACTCTTGTCCAGCAAGCTCTCGGAGAGCTTCTCGATCAGGACCGGATCGACCACGGCCGGCGCGATCGTGGCGTGACTGAGCACGTGCTGCTCGACGCCCGGTGTGTTGACCACCTCGCGGAACAGATCGAGCAACGCCTCGCGATTGGGGAAATAGAACGGCGTCGACGTGTGGACCTGCCCCCAGATGAACATGTCCTCGGTCGCCAGCGAAATCTGCTTGTTGCCCTCACGTACATTGGCGCGCACGTGCGCCAGGATCTTGTCGCGCGGCAGATCGATCTGCGGATTCAAATCAGGCACGCAGAACTGACATCGGCGGCCACATCCCGTCGTCATCTCGACGACGCCGAACGTCGTCCGTTTGTCGGGGAAGAGAATCGCGTCGCGCGTGACCGGATGGCTGACATCGGCCTTGAGTGGAAGCGGATCTCCGTTGATGGCCTTGTCGAACAACGCAAACGTCTCTTCTGATTCGCTGCGCCCCTCGACGACACAGTCGACGCCGAGCTCTTCGTACGAATTCGTCTGGCTGATCTGCCAGCCACCCGAGCCGCCGACGATGACGCGAAACGACGGTCGCCACCGGTTCGACTTGACGCGTTCGAACATCTGACGTGCGTAGAACGAATTGATCGGCTGCTTGGCTGAGCCAAAGATGGAGGTATACACGCCGGCAGCGAACGTGACGCCGAGCGGGTTGTGAGTCGAGATGGCCACGACGCGAGTTCGTGGTCCGATGAACTTGTCGACATCGTCCGGATAGCAGCAGGCGACGTCGGCGGCGGAGTAGCGTCGAAGCAGCGAGGTTTCGAGCACTCTTGCCCCGGCGGGCATATAGCGCGCCGTGCCATCGTCGTTGTACTCGAGCTGCCGCCAGTTCGGGTATTTCTTGTTGAGAATGCCCTCGAGCCACATTGGCAGGGAGGCCATGCTCATCTGGATGAAGTAGCCGGCGTGGTCGATGATCTCGGTGAGCGGCGCGGTGATAACGATCAGCCGACCGCCATCCGGGGCCACCTGCACGCCCGCGGTCTCAGTCACGAATCATCCCCTTGCACTTAAACGGACGGGGAGCCCCGGAAAAATTGTAAACGGAAGCGAACGATCTACCGTGCCTGGGCCTGTCGGCGTCGCAGCAACTGACCGAGGCCCGGCCGCGTCAGCGCAGCCTGACGCACGTGCGCGAGGAACGCCTGCCGAAGTTGCGGCAGCTCTCCCGGCGACGCAGCGACAACCTGCAAGCCGATGCTTCCCATCTCATCGTTCGATTCCTCGCCCCAGGTCACGCGAACAGGCGGACGACTCGGGTTGCGCTTGTTAGCCGAGGTGTTGTCGTAGCTGATCTCGGCGTCAAGCCGCGTGCCCTTTGGCAACGATACGAAATCGGCGAAACGATATCGTTCCTGCCACGAGAAGTCCCAGTCGTCGATCTGCAAAAGCGTCTTCACGTCACCATTCGGCAGCGTCGCCGTCAGCCGCATCTGCTTGCCAAGGTAGTGCGCATGCGCGCCAACACTGAACGCACGCACGTCAACAGGGATCACGAACGAGTCCTTGATCGTGTAATGTCCGTCGTCAGCCGGGATGTCGAGCCCTTCGAACACACCGAAGATTGGAGGCAGCTGAATCGTTGCGAAGGCTTGTGTCGGCGGCGACGATGAAAAGTAGAGACCGACACTGGACTTCTCGCGCTCGACTTTTCCGGACGGGTGAAAGTGAGTCGAGAGGATCAGGTCGGATCCTTTCGCAACGAAGAACGCGAGACCCGATGGCAACTCGAGCGCGCGGCCACCGAGCGCCCAGCCGCCGAGATTGCCGGCGACACGGGCCACCGGATCATCATCCGGAGAATTAGCGGTACCGCCCGCACCCAGCAAACCCGCAAGCGCGCCGCGACCGCCACGCCCGCCGCTCGCCACGCGCCCGCTGCCCATGCCGCCAGGGAAGCCAGGCAGCGGATCTTCTGCGTCCCGCTCACGTGCACTGCCAGTCGCATCGAGGAAGAACAGACTGTGATGCACGACGCTGCGCGCCGATGGCCTGAACTCGATCGCGCGCACCCAAGTATCTCGATCGAGGTTCAACGGCACGACGAAGTTGCGATAAACATCCGGACCTCGAGCCGGCACTTCGAACGCCTCACTCATCGAGACCGTCAGGTCAGGAGGGCCAAGTTGCCAGCCATCGGTAAACTTCGGGAGCGCGGGCAGGCGAGAGGGATCGCCTTCGAGCGCACCATCAGCAACCCACTTCTGAATCGTTGCGATTTGATCCGCACGCAACTGCCTGGCGTTCGCAAACGGGTAATCGCTCGGACCAGCCTTCCAGGGCGGCATCGCGTGCGCGGCAGTGGCCGACGCAATGGCCTTCGCTAAGGGCCTCGCGTCGCGGTAACTCATCAGCGCAAAGGGAGCCGCCTCGCCGGGGCGATGGCAGGACGTGCAGTTGGCAAAGAGAATTGGCGCGACGTGCTCGCTGAACGTCACCGGAGCCTGCGCGCTCGGCACGGCCTCATGACGGGTGACGAGAGCACCCGCCGCGAGAACCACACTGGCGAGACTTGCCACTCGCTGCAGCGTCATGCTGGCAAGTGTACGACCAATCACGGAAGGCCTCCTATACTCGTTTCGTGACCGTGCCGCGATTTGACGTTGTAGGGATTGGCGAAAACTCCGTTGACCTCGTCTATCGCCTGCCGGGCGCACCGGCTCCGAACGCCAAATTCCGTGCATCCGCGCAGACAGGTCTCCTGCGGCGGACAAGTAGCGACGACGCTCACCGCGTGCGCGTCGTTCGGGCTTCACACGACGTATGTCGGCACCTTTGGCGACGACGCACCATGGCCGGCAGGTTCGTCATGCATTGAGCGTAGCGCGGGTGGACCTGTCCTACGCCGCCGTCAGAAATGCACCCAACCGTCACGCGGTAATCCTGGTTGACGAGAGGAACGGCGACCGGACGGTCGTCTGGCACCGCGACCAGCGACTGGCGATGGGGGCCAACGAGATCCCGGCCACCCCTCATCGGTCAGGCGCGCCTGCTTCACGTGGACGATCTGGACGAAGACGCCTCGATCGCCGCGGCGCGAGTGGCTGTCGGCGCAGGCGCCCTGGTGACGAGCGATATCGATCGCGTCAGCGAACAGACTCCAACGCTGATCGCGCTCTCGACGGTGCCGGTCTTCTCAGCGCATGTGCCTTCTGCGCTGACTGGCGAGCGCGATCCCGAGCGCGCGCTCCGGAAGCTCCGCACCGGCCATACGGGCTGGCTGTGCGTCACGCTTGGCACGAAGGGGGCGATGCTGCTGGAAGGCGATCGTCTGCATCACGCGCCGGCGTTCGTCGTCGACGCCGTCGACACGACCGGCGCAGGCGACATATTTCGCGCCGCGTTCATTTATGCGCTCCTGCAGAGCCACGCGCCGCGAGAGATTCTGCGCTTCGCGTGCGCGGCCGCAGCAATCAGCTGCACGCGCGAAGGGGCAATGGCGAGCGTGCCCTCACTCGAAGAGATTCATCAACTGTGTCGCACTGACCTCTAAGTCATCCGATCGACTCATACACCTCATGCGCGTTGAGGCCCGCTCGTTGCATCTCCAACTCGCGGTGGACGAGCAACGAGCAAGGAGGAGAGTTATGAAGCGATCAGCTATCGGGCCGATCGTCATGGCCCTGGCCATCGCGACGGCAAGCAGCGCAGTGCATGGGCAAGACGCAGACTCGAAAAGCTTCGTGAACGACCTGACGATTGCTGGGCTCGCAGAAGTGCAGCTCGGGAAGCTGGCGGCGGAACGCGCAACGAGTCCCGACGTCAAGTCGTTCGGCGAGATGATGGTGAAGGATCACACGCAGGCCGCGAACGAGTTGAAGCCCATCGCGATGCAGCTCAACGTCCCGCAGCCGACGCAGCTGGACCAGAAGCACAAGGATCTCGCGGACAAGCTCTCCAAGCTGCAAGGCAGTGCCTTCGACCGCGAGTACATCAACGCGATGGTGATGGGACACGAAGAGGTCGCCGCCAAGCTGCGCACGCGCGTCGAGAAACGGCGGTACCACGTGCGGCGCCCGCGAGCGAACATCCACCTGGATCGGCTGCAACAAAAGACGCACCTGGTGCACACGGCGCAGCCTCTGCAGACTCCGGGGAACAGAAGCTGACGCAGTGGGCGGCCATGGTGCTTCCAACCGTCCAGAAGCATCTCGACCGCGCGCGGGAGATCCAGAAGAAGGCGGCGGAGTAATGCGCTCCAGCTGCTAGCGCAGACCGTGCTGCTTCTTGAAGGACGCCCAATCGGCCTTGAGCTGGAGAAACTCGGTCTCGCTCCGACACATCAGGAACGGGTTCGTCGATTTCTCCAGCGCCATCGTGGATGAGGGGCGAGCGCCGTAGTCGTGCCCCGGCCACACGGTCGCATCGTCGGGGATCTCCGACACGAGACGCTGCAAGCTTCCCCACTCGATGCGGGCATCGTTGTCTGACGATGTGCCACCGACCTTGCCGACGAACAGCAGATCCCCGGTGATCAGCAGGCGATGATTCACTTCGTAAAGCGCGATGTGGTCTTCGCAGTGGCCGGGGACGTACGTACATCGCAGCGTCAGCGAGCCAATCGTCAGTGTCTGGCCATCCTGGATCGGAAGGCCCGGACGAAGAAGCGGATGCGCGGCGACGACAGCCTGCGTCATCTCGACGACGCGCGCGTTGCCGTTCACGTGATCGGGATGACCGTGGGTGTTGATCACGTGAGACACGATCAACCCTTGTTCGGTCGCCCGAGCCACGAATGCGTCCGGTGAGTACCAGGGATCGATCAGAAGGGCGCGCTTCGCATCTCGGTCGCCGAGGAGATAACCGAAGTTCCGATCGCCGCCGGCGCGGATTTGTTCGAAGACAAGCTGCATGCGCGATTGTAAGACGACGCACGCCGCAATGAGACAAAGCGCGTCAACTCCCAATATCCAACTCCCAACTCCCAAGTTGGGCGTCGTTTGGGAGTTGAGGTTGGGAATTGGGCGTTGGGAGCTAACCCCGTCGCAGGATCGAGTTGGCCGGTGTCAGCGCGGTGCTCCGAGACGAGCGCCACGCAAACAAGCCGCCGGCGAGCACTGCCCCAACAACGACGGAGGCCAGCACGAACCAGCGAATGTCGGGCAGCCCGAGCAGGACGGTGATGATCGCGCCAATGACGAAGAGCAGACCGGCGATGTCGCCCGCAACCGGAATGGACGAGAGATTAATCTCCGCATTCGGTTTCCGCGAGGTCGGTGCAAGCTCGCTCGGGTGACGGGTGTTCCACCGCCGCAAGGCGATCGCCATGATCACGCCACCCGCTACTGCTGCCAGCACGAACCAGCCGAACATCGACCAGATCGCCGCGAACAACGCCACTGCAAGCAGCGTCAACAGCGGGTCCGCGGCTCCGCCGCGTGCATTTGGGTGACTGTTGTTCCAGAGCCGAAGCACAATCGCCAGCGCGATGCCGAGTCCGATAACCGCGACAGCGAACCAGCCGAAGAGCGGCCGGATCGCCGCGAACAGGGCGAGGGCGAGTACGAGCAGCAGGTTGCCGCCGTACTTGCCGGTCACGAACGTCGTCACCGGGCTGCCCATCGGCGCCGAGGGGACAATGAAGGGCGCCGCGAGAACGAGCCGTGCGAAAGCGGCGTAGCCGCGCACGTGGGCGGTCACTTGTTTGAACGCGCTCGCGCCTGCTTCGCTCAACTCCTGTTGATAGTCAGCGAGAGCCGGGATGACGAATGTCGAGCGCGTCGGCTCGTCGAACAGGAGCGTTGCCAGCTTCACGAGCCGTTCACCAGCTTGTGGACGATTCCGAGCAGTCATGGCTGCACCTCCGGCAGTAGCGCCTGCGCCATCTGACTCCACACATCGAGCACACGCTCGCCGAGTGGCGTCGGGTAGTACAGGCGACGAGGCAACCCAATGGCACCGGGCGGCACGGCTTCCTGTTCCGATCTGATGAAGCCTTTGGCTTCCATGCGACCCAGCGTGACGTACACGGTTCCCCGCTTCAGCGCGCCATCGGACAAGGCCACGAGCTGAAGGCCGAACAGCGAGCCCTGCGAGAGCAGCAGTTCGAGGATCAGCCGTTCCTTCGCCGGCAGGCTGGGAATCGGGTAGTTCGTCACGGGAGCAATCTTACTAAATGTAAGACCGATAAACAATGATAATTCTAGACGCAAATACCAGAGATTGGGAAGCCCTGATCTGCCTCCCGCGACGGGAACGCAATGCTACTATGCGCGCCGGACTCATCTGGATCGAGGCGCTATGAACAAACACTTCTCGAGAAGCGTGTGGCAATCCGTGGCGGTCGTCCTGCTCGCCCTCCCCGTTTGCGCGCAACAGGCTGCGCCCGCGCGCGACACCAGTCCGCAGATTCTTGACGTGCAGGGCGGCAAGATTCGCGTCGTCACCATCGCCAACGGACTCTTTCATCCGTGGGGCATCGCGTTCGCCGACGCGAATACGATCCTGGTGACCGAGAAGAACGGCGCCCTTCGCATGATTCGCGACGGCGTGCTGGCGCCGCAGCCGGTGTGGACGTCACCCACACCGCCCGGACAAAGGAACGACTCGCTGCACTTCGTCGCCGTGCATCCGAAGTTCGCCGACAACCAGCTCGTATACGTGTCGTATCCGAAGCTGGGCCCGAAGGGATCGACACTCGCCGTCGCGCGCGGCCATCTCAAAGGATCGTCGCTCGGTGACGTGGAAGAGATTTTCGTGGCCGACGCGTGGGAGACGGGTGGCAACATTGCCGGCCGCGTCTACTTCGGCAAGGACGGGATGCTCTACGTGACGATCGGCGATCGCGATCGCATCTGCTGCAACGCGGAGCAACGGCGTGCGGACGGATCGGATGACAACAGCCTGCGCATGAAATCGCAGGCGCTCGACAATCACGTCGGCAAGACGCTGCGCCTCAAAGACGATGGCACAGTGCCGCCGGACAATCCGTACGTCGGGAAGCCTGGCGCCAAGCCGGAGATCTACACCTACGGCCATCGCAACGGATACGGCCTGGCGATCCACCCCGAGACGGGCGAGCTCTGGCAAGCCGAGATCGGGCCGATGGGCGGCGACGAGGTCAACGTTCTCGCGCCGGGCCACAACTACGGCTGGCCGCTCGTCTCGATGGGGCGCAACTACACGGGCACGCTGGCTTCCGATCAGCCGTTCGCGCGTCCGGGCATGGACGACGCGCGGATATTCTGGGTGCCTTCGATCAGCCCGTCGAGCATCATGTTCTACACCGGCGACAAGTTCCCGCGCTGGAAGAACAACCTGTTCGTCGGCGCGCTCACCACGAAGCAGCTCATTCGCGTCGCGTTTGGTCAGCCGTCGCAGGCGGAGCGTCGCGAAGGATTGCTCATTCCTCTCGGTGTTCGCATCCGCGACGTGCAGCAGAGTCCCGACGGTTACATCTACGTCGCGACGGAAGGCGCGAGTGGCGGCACGGCGACGGATGGAATGGTGCTGAAGATCGAGCCGGCGGACTCACCCGCCAAGTAACCCGTCAACTCCCAACTTCCAATTTCCACCCCTCGACTCTGCTCGGGGTGGCCGAGCATAGTCGAGGGAACTCCCAAGCTGAACTCCCAGACTCGATTTGGGAATTGGGAGTTGGTAGTTGGGAATTGTCCCTCCACCCGAGAGGCGTCTCAGTCCTCGGTCCTCGGTCCTCGGTCCAGCGTTCAAGACCGGGGACTGCGGACCAGAGACCGTGGACGGTCGATCACTCCGTCCGCAACGCCACCAGCGGATCGATGCCGCGTCGCGCGCCAGGCCGGCGCGGCACATGCCGCAATCGACACGACGATCAGCACCAGCGGCACCACCATGAAGCTGAGCGCGTCGCGCGTCGAGACGCCGTAGAGCAGCGTCGACAGCGACTGCGAGAGGAAGAACGCCGCGAGAAGCCCGACGGCCAGGCCCGCGCAGGTGATCGTCAGAGCCTGCTGCCCGACGAGCGCGAGGACATCACCTCGCCTGGCGCCGAGTGCCGTTCGCAGACCGATCTCACGAGTGCGCTGTGACGTCATGTACGACAGCACACCGAAGAGTCCAACTCCCGCAATCACCAGCGCACACAACGAGAACCCGGCAAGAAACACGGCGTAGCTTCGGGGCCCCGCCAGACTGGCCGCGACCCGATCGTCCATCGTCATCACCGAATCCACGGGGAGCGTGGGGTCCTCGGCACCGACGAGTGCCCGTGCATCCGAGGCAAGCGCTGCCGGATCCGACGACGTTCGCACGACGACGATCAGATCTTCGATGGGAAACGGCCATTGCCGATGCGAGAGAAAGATCTCCGGTTGCGGAGGATCGAGCACACCGCCAAACGTGGAGTTCGAATCGCCGCCGACACTGCCTTGGCGCATGTCTTCTACGACACCAACGACTTCCGCCTCGCCGACATTCGCCAGGCCAAGGTTCAGGCGCTGCCCCACTGGATGCGCACCCAAGTACTGCGCGGCGAAGGTCCGATTCACGACGATCGCCTGCGCTGAGGTTGCGATGTCCAATGCAGTCAGTGGTCGCCCTTGAAGGATCCGCAGACGCATCGCGCGGAAGTACTCCGGGCTCACCACGCGCATGGCCGCCTGAACATCGACCTTCGTCAACGGATCGCGCGGCAGGGCCATCGTCATCCCACGATAGCCGCCCACGGTGACAAACGGCAGGGCGTTCCCGAACGCCACGTCGGTTACTCCGGGCAGCCCCGCGAGGCGCGGCTGAAGGCGCTCGAGCAGCGTCATGCGCTGCGCGAATGTCGTCTTCGGCGGTTGCGGCACACGCATCGTGAGCAGACCACGTGGATCGAAGCCGCGATCGACCGCGACAAGCGCGGTGAAGCTCCGGACGAGCAGCGATGCACCAACGAGCAGGATGCAGGCCACGGCCACCTGGCCAGCCATGAACATCGTTCGGGCGCGCGCGGCCGCCGTGCGCGTCACTGCTGGCGTTGATGCCGCGCCCTCGCCGAGGGTATCGGACACCACGTCTTGCCGAGCTCGAAAAGCCGGAACCATGCCGCACGCCAGGCTCACGAGCACCGCGACTGCACACGCAAACATCGCCACACGCCAGTCCAGACGCACATCGTCCACGCGCGGGAAACCCGCCGGCAGGACAGCGGGCAATGCGCGATGCAGCAGCGTCGCCATCAGCAAGCCCGAGGCGGCGCCAGCGATGCCGAGTAGTGAGCTCTCGACGAGCCACTGCCGAACCAGTCGTGCATGACCGGCGCCGATGGCCGTGCGAACCGCGATCTCACGGGCTCGCCGTGCCACTCGCGACAACTGGAGGACTACAAGACTCGCCGTGGAAGTGAGAAAGAGCAATGCGACCGCGGCGAGCATTATGAGGAGTGCCGGACGTACTTCCGCCGTCATCACGGCACGCGCCGGCAACGCCATCATGCCAGCGGGCCCGTTGTTGCCGAACAAGGCGACCGCCGTCTGTTTCAAATCCGGAGCGCTGCGCGCCCGCGCTGTCCCCTCGGCTCCGGCCTGCTCGGGCGTTACTCCGGGGCGCAGGCGGGCGATCGCCGAGAACATCATCAGTCTGAGCACGCCGTTTGGCGCGTTCACGGGCACCACGGTCACTCGCGTCCACGCTTCGGTCTCGGGATTGGGGAACGCGAACCCCTCGGGCATGACACCGATTACGGTGAACGGCTGGCCGTCGAGACGCACGATCTGACCGATGATGTCGTTCCTCGATCCGAATCGGCGCTGCCACAGGTTGAATCCGAGGACGACCAGGTTCGGCGATCCCGCTCTCTCGTCGCTGTCCAGGAAGGTGCGGCCAAGTAAGGGACCGACTCGAAGCACTCGCATCAAGCTCGGCGTCACACCTCCGACGAGACATCGCTCGACCTCGCCATCCGAGCCGAACGTCATCAGCCGGCTTCTTACCCATCCGCCGATGTCTTCGACGGTCGCCGGCTGCTCACGCCAGGCCAGATACGCAGCGTTCGACATCGTCCATGGCACGCGCGACACGCTGCCGCCGCGCGTCTCCTGAAGGCGCACGAGGCGACCGGGCTCCGGCCATGGGAGCGGTCGCATCAGCACGCCATAGGCGAGGCTGAAGAGCGTCGTCGTCGCGCCGATGCTGAGAGCCATCGTAAAGATGACCACCGCCGCGAATCCGGGGCTGCGGACGAGCATTCGTGCCGCGAACCGTAAGTCCTGGCGCGCATCGTCCAGCCAGGCGAACGATCGCGCATCGCGATGGAGATCCTTCGTGAGGGCCACACTGCCGATCGCCCGTCGCGCGGCCAGGCGCGCGTCGTCAGGGGTCAGACCCCGTCGGCGATGCGCTTCTTCGAGCAGCGCAAGATGCGACGCCATCTCGCGATCGAGTTCCTGCTCGGCGGGACTGCGCCGGAACACGTTGAGCAGTCGAAGAACAAATCGTCGCATCTGGTTACTCGTAGGCCGGGTCTTGTTCTGTGTTAGAGTCACCCGGCGGCTGTTGGCGCCAGTCCACAAAACAGGACCGCCCCACGTTTTACTCCGCGCGCAAGGCGATCAATGGATCGACGCCGGTTGCTCGGCGCACCGGTCCGTAGGCCGCGACGAGCGCGACCGCCGCAAAGAGCGCCGTTGCGAGGGCGAACGTTGTCGGGTCGAGTGGCGTGACGCCGAACAGTAGACCTTCGAGGTAGTGCGACAGCATCGCGGCACCTGAGAGCCCCAGCACAATTCCGACGACTGTGAGCCGGGCGCTCTGTCCCAGCACGAGTGCAACCACCTGTGCTCGCCTCGCGCCGAGCGCGACGCGAATTCCAATCTCGCGCGTCCGCTGCGCGACGGAGTACGTCATCACGCCGTAGATGCCGATGACGGCAAGGCCGAGACCGACAATCGAGAAGATGCCGAGCAGTATGGCGTAGAGCCGCGGGCGGGAGATCGTGCTGGCGACGACCTGCTCCATCGGCGCGACATAGAAGAGCGACGCCTGTGGGTCGATCTGCTCGACGATGGCGCGGACGGTCGGAACAATAGACTCCCCACGGCCACTCGAGCGCACGGCGTAATAGGCGCCAGCAGGAAAGACGAGCGCATCGACATCCGTCCACTGGCGCATGTCTACGAAGAACTGAGGCTGCGGATCGAGAGTAAGACCGAACTGACGGACGTCGGCGACGACGCCGATGATCTGCCAGGGCTCCTCGAAATAGCTGACAAACACCGTCTCGCCGATTGGATTACGGTTCGCGAATTGGCGTCTGGCCAGCGCTTCGTTGATCAACATCACGCGCGGCCTGCCCGCACCGTCACTCTCGACGAACCCACGACCGGACAGCACGCGAATCCCCATTGCTGCGAAGTAGTCACGGCTCACGAGACGGATGTCCGTCAGATTGGGCGGTGGTTGTGGCGGAGGGCCAGACACCGGACGAGGCCTCGGGCGCGATCCGAGCGGAAACGAGTTCACCAGACTGACCATCGGAAGTTGATTCGCGTACGCGGCACTCTCAACGCCGGGCACCGACTGAATTCTCGCAACCAGTTCCTCCGCAAACGCCTTCGATCTCGCGGGCGGATAGAGATCGGATGGAACCGCAACCTGGAAGGTGACCACGTTCGATGGGTCGTATCCAGCGTCAACCTTCGACAACTCGACGAAGCTGCGAATCAACAACCCGCCACCGGCCAGGAGCATCATGG
Organism: uncultured Acidobacteriota bacterium; assembly: GCA_963757735.1. Taxonomy (GTDB): domain Bacteria; phylum Acidobacteriota; class Vicinamibacteria; order Vicinamibacterales; family UBA2999; genus Gp6-AA40. Next base: position 23,985 of record CAVWST010000038.1, on the reverse strand, counting down.
CTAGACCGATCTCGCCCACCACGAGAGCACTGCGCACGCTCAGGTATCTGCCCAGCCGATAGCCCTCAGGCGTCGATCGTTCGCCCTCACGCAGCGCAACCGAGTCGTCTGGGCGAGCGTAACGGAGTGCCGGGGCGAGGCCGAACAGCACGCCCGTGCCGACTGAAATGAGGAACGAGAACGCGAGCACCGTCCCATCGACGCTAATCTCATCGATGCGGGGAATGCTCAGTTGGTTGCCGAGATCGACGCGCGTCAGTGTCGTCGCGAGCGACCGAAGCATCCGGACACCACCGAACGCGAGCAGCACGCCGACGACTCCTCCACACAGCCCGAGTGTCAGGCTCTCGGTGAGGAAATATCGAATCAATCGTCCGCGGCCGGCGCCGAGGGCACGACGAATGGCGATCTCGCGCTGCCTCGATGCCGTTCGTGCGAGAACCAGATTCGCAACGTTGACGCAGGCGAGCAGGAGCAGAAATCCAACGGCAACGGTCAAGACGATGAGCGCAGGCTTGACCGGTCGGACCAGCTCCTGATGAACGCCAACGAGCTCGTAGGGGTACGCGTTGTCGCGATACCTCGCGCGAATCTGACGCATGAGCGGCAGGATCTCGGACGCTGCCGCTTCGAGCGAGACGCCACTGGCGAGTTGAGCGAGCATCGCTGTGCGAGGCCCGGCAGGACCTGTGGCAGCGACCTGCGGCGGTCTCCAAACCTTGGTGTCGCCGTCTGGAAACTGGAAGTCTTCAGGCATCACGCCGATCACGGTGTACTCGACGGACACGCGCGGGCCGAGCACGGGATCGAACGTCGCCGTTCGGCCGACGATCTGCGGGTCTCCGCCGAAGTGGCGGCGCCACGTGTCGTAGCTGAGAAGAATCACCGGCGATGCACCAGGAGCCTCGTCCGCAGCGATGAACGCACGACCGAGCAACGGTCGCGCCCTCAGCATCTCGAAGAATCCAGCCGAGACGACGGCTCCCTGCAAGCGCGGATCACGGCCTCTGAGGTTCATGAGCGTCGGCTCAACCTGGCCGACCATCGACAACGAGCGGGCACTGGCTCGCAGCTGATCGAGCTCTGCGACACTGAGTCGAACAGGATCGCGCCTCTCAGCAGTTCCAGTCACCTGTGCCGGCACTGTCATCACAAGGCGCACCAACCGGTCGTCGTTCTCGAACGGCAGCGGCCGCAGCAGCACGGCGTTGACGACGCTGAAGATCGCGCTGTTGGCGCCGACCCCGATCGCGAATGTCATGACCGCGATCGGCCGTAAAGACGGGCGCACGTCGCAGACTCCTGAATGTGTGTTTCACGTCGGTAAGCCCATCTTCGAGCCACCCAAACGAGCGCATGTCGCGATGCAGGTCTTTCGTGAGCGCGACGCTGCCCATCGAGCGCCGTGCGGCCACCCGCGCTTCGTCCGGGGTCAGACCCCGTCGGCGATGCGCCTCTTCGAGCAGCGCAAGATGCGACGCCACCTCGCGATCGAGTTCCCGCTCGGCGGAACTGCGCCGGAACACGTTGAGCAGTCGAAGGAGGATTCGACGCATGCCACCTGGCCTCGCTGAAAGTGAAAAGTTCAAAGGTCGAAGTTGAGAAGTAAGTCTGAGGTACGCGAGCCCTACTTCGAACTCACTTTCTAACTTTGACCTTCACGCTTTGAACTTGCATAAGCTTCCCCTACATCCGCAGTGTCTCAACGGGATCGAGCGTCGTCGCCCGGCGGATCGGCACCAGGCATGCGACGACAGCGACGATGATGATCGAGAGGATGATGAGAGCCAGCGCACCTGGATCGTCCATCTGAATCCGCGCGCCTGAACTGACCGGCGCGTTGAACGTTCGGTCGAACGCGATCACACCGGCGATGCCGATGACGAGCCCGAGGCTCAGTTGCGTGAGTACGCGCCGCAGCACGAGCCAGCCAATCTGGCTGGATCTCGCGCCGAGGGCAATTCGCAACCCGAGCTCCCGCGTCCAGCGTTCGACCGTGTGGCCCGTCACGGCGTAGAGACCAATGATCGCGAGCACCAGTGCGACCACGGCGATGCTTCGGACGATCGTATCGCTCAGCCTTCCGTTCCACAGCGCATTTCGCACGGCTTGCTCGAAGGGCATCACGCGGTACAGCGGGAGATTCGAGTCGAGGCGTTCGACCTCGCCTCGAAACAGCGAGATAGCGGCGGCGGGATCCTCCGTCGTGCGCGCGACGATGACACTGGTCGGCGACGAGGCCGTTCGAAATGGCAGAAACACGACCGGATCGGGATCGGGCCCCACGACCTGCTGCCGCACCGTCGTGGCGACGCCGACAATCTCGAGCCAGGGCGTTTCTGCGATGCCGATGCGGATACGTGCGCCGATCGGCTCCTGGTCTGGAAAAAACATCCTGACGAACCGCTGGTTGACGATGGCCGCTTCACGACCTGGCATGCCGTCCACTGGCGTGAAGGCACGCCCACTGACGAGCGGCACACCGAGCACCTGGAAATAGTTCTCGCTGGCGGCAACGACCGAGACGATCGGTGCGGTGTCGCCGAGCTCACGGCCGGATATGGCGAGCGGCTGCTGCGGTCCAGCCCCATACGGCAGAACGGTCGCCAGCGCATACGACTTGATCGCAGGTGATGAGCCGACTCGCTCGCCGAGACGATCGAAGAACGCCGTTCGAGCATCTGCGGTCTTGTACGACTCGGCCGGCAGCGTCACCCAGAGCGTCAGCATCGACGTTGGATCGATCTGAAACTCGGTCCGACGGCTGTTCACGTTCGAACGCACGGACATCACCGCGAGCGAGATGAGGACGAGCGTCACCGCGAATTCAGCGGCAAGCAGTGCGGCGATCCATCGACGAGTGGGGCGAGCCACGGTGGCCGTCGAACCGCTTTCGGTGAGCGTGTCTCGCAGATCGACCTTGGCGACGTGCAAGGCCGATGGCAGCCCGCACGCAAAGACGCTGACCACGCACACTCCGATGGTGACGGCCAGTACGCGCCCATCGATGGTGAAGGCCATCCAGTACGGCAGCGTCTCCGGCGGGACATTCGCGGCGAATGCACGGAGGCCGACCCACGCGACGAAGACGCCAAACACTCCAGCCAGCGCGGAGAGCGCGCCGCTCTCTACGAGAAGCTGCCGCACCACCCGTCCGCGCGTCGCTCCCATCGACGTCCGGATCGCCATCTCGCGGCCACGGGTGGCGGCGCGCATCAGGAGCAGATTGGCAACGTTGGCACACGCGATGAGCAACACCAACGCGCCGGCCGTGATGAACGCGATCCACGCGCGCTGTGCAACGCTCGGGTTGAGCTGCTCGTTGATCGGAACGACGTGCATCCGGACATCGCGATTGGTCGCGGGAAATTCGCGACTCCAAGCGGTGCCTATCGCTGACGCGTCGGCTCGCGCCTGATCCTCGGTTGCGTCCGGCGCCAACCTCGCAAACACGGCGAGCCGTCGCTCTGCCCGGGACTCGCGAACGGCGGCGGGGAGATTGGCCATCGGTCTCCAGAGATCGGCGTTCGCCGGAAACATGAATCCTCGAGGCATGACGCCGATGACCGTCGAGACCACGCCATTGATGGTGATGGACTGCCCAACGATGCCTGGGTCTGACGCGTAGCGAGAGCTCCAGAGATCTCCTCCGAGAATCACGACAGGCGGACTACCCGGCCGATCCTCGTCTGCGCGGAACCCACGGCCAAGTGCCGGCCTGTCACCAAGAAGCTCGAATGAGCCGGCCGACAGGTACGCGGCCGACACGCGGGCGGGCGGCTGTCGAGTGTCGGCAACTACGGCCACCGTGATCGTGTACGCCGCAACCTGTTCGAAGGCCGTGCGTCGAGTCCGGAGCTCGTCGAACTCGAGGTACGACAGGTTGCCCGGCCGTTCCTTCGCGTCGCGAGTGGACACGTACATCACGCGCTCGGGCGACTCGATCGGCAGCCCGCGCAGACAGATGGCATTGACGATGGTGAAGAAGGTGGTGTTGACGCCGATGCCCAGTCCGAGCGTGAACACGGCGATGAAAGTAAATCCGGGAGCGCGCCGCAGTGTCCGCAGGGCGTGGCGAAGGTCGCGGCCCAGATCTTCGAGCTTCACGAGCGATCGCGCATCGCGGTGAATGTCCTTCACCAGCGCGACGCTGCCCATTGCGCGCCGCGCCGCCAGGCGGGCTTCGTCGGGCGTCAACCCGCGACGGCGATGGTCTTCTTCGAGCAGCGCCAGATGGGACGCGAGCTCGCGATCGAGCGCGCGGTCGGCGTCAGTTCGCCGAAACACGTTGAGCAATCGACGGAGAAAACGACGCATAGACCTCCGTGTTCGTCCACAGTCCACGGTCCACAGTCCACGGTCCAGCGTGCTCAACGCGGTGGACTGAGGACCGTAGACCGGACCGACTACTCCGCGCGCAACGCAATCAGCGGATCCACCTTCGTCGCACGGCGCGCGGGACCATACGCCGCCGCCACCGCCACGAGCGCAAACGTGACGCCGGCCGCGGCATAGGTCAGCGTGTCGAGCGGCGTCACACCAAAGAGCAGACCTTCGAGATAGCGCGACAACAACGCGGCGCCGCCGATGCCAGCTGCGACACCGATGACGATCTGCACAGCGCTCTGCCGTACTACGAGCGACACGACAGCGGCAGAGCGCGCACCGAGTGCCATGCGAATGCCGATCTCGCGCGTCCGATGCGTGACGATGAACGCCAGGACACCATAGATGCCGATCGCAGCAAGCGCGACGGCGATGACCGCGAAGCCGCCCAGCAGCACGGCATACAGCCGCGGACCAGACACCGCGTTCGACACGATCTGCTCCATCGTCGCCACGTTGTCGACAGTCGCTGAGGGATCGAGTCTGGCGGACGAGCGTGCGAACGTCGGCGCTGATGGCGAGCGGAGAGTCCTCGGTCCTGCACCGCGAAGTACGTCCCGCCGAAACCGGGCGGTGCCATGATGAAATCAATGACGAACATCTCCGAGCCGGGCGGCCGATCGAGGTCGAATTGACGGACGTCCTCGACGATGCCGATGACTTCCCACGAGGCTTTACCTGCGTAGATCTGGCGCCCGAGAGCCGGGCCATCGAAGAACCCGCTGTTCGCAAACGTTCGGCTGATGAGCGCCTCGCGACGCGCCGATTCGCCGGAACTGAACGTTCGCCCCTGCACGACGCGCAACCCCATCGCCTCGACGAAGCCCGGGCTGACCGCGTGCAGGCTCGGATACGGGCGTGGCGCCCGTTGCCCGGCGGAAGCGGCCGCGCGCTGACGTCACGCGAGAACCCCTGCTGAATCAGCGGCAGATTGTTCGAGTAGCCAACCGCCGTCACACCCGGCAACGAGGCCAATCGCGCGACGAGACGATCGGCAAACGCCATGTTGTCCGGCACGCGACCGACCCTTTGCGGCGCAGCCTGGAAGGTCAGGACGTTCGTCGGCGTTGTATCCACGCTCGACGCTCGACAGTCGAAGGAAGCTGTGAATCAAGCAGCGCGCCACCGACGAGCAGCATCACTGCCATCGCGATCTCGGCGACGACGAGCGTCCCGCGAACGCGATGACTCACCTGCTTCTCGCGGAGGAGATCGCGCTCGCGCTGGCGCGACTGCTGGATCGCCGGAATGAGACCGAACAGCAGACCGGCGACGAGAGCGACTCCCAGCGCAAACGCCAGCACTGAGGCATCGATCCAGATCTGATCGAGACGCGGCAGGTTCGCACCTCGTGCCAGATCGCGTCTATTGAGACTGGTCGCGAGTATTCGAAGCAGCGCCAACTCCACCAAAGGCGACCGCGGTTCCGATCACGCCGCCGAGGAGCGAGAGCAACGCGCTCTCTGTGAGCAGCTGTCGAATGAGCCGGCCTCGCGCCGCACCGACGGCACGGCGAACCGCCATCTCCCGTTCGCGAGTCGCCGTTCGTGCCAACAGCAGGTTGGCGACATTGACGCACGCGATGAGCAGCACCAAGCCCACGGCGCCGGAGAGCATCAGCAACGCCGGCCTCACGGGCCGCACGATTTCGTCATGCACGCGCGACAGCTCGTACCGTCCCTGTCCGTGGGTCGACTGCCCCGTTCACGATGTCCTCCGGCCACGGCAGCGACACTCCCGGCGCGAGCCGCGCCATCACCGCGACATTCAGCCGATTGCGGGTGTCTGGCGGCGGCGGGACGTACGGCACCCAGAACTGCGCCTGCGGATCGGGAAAGTGCATCCCCATTTGCGAGAATCCGGCCGGGCATCACACCGACGACCGTGCGTCCGCGTCCATCGAGGGTGACGATCTTGGCCGATTAACGACTCGTCGGCGTTGAAGTATCGCCGCCACGCGGCCTCGCTCAAGACGACGACTGCATCGGCGCCGGCGGCTTCCGCGCTCTGGCTCGAACGTCCGGCCGACGAAGCGGCCGGATGCCGAGCATCGGAAACGCCGCCGCAGACACCTGTGAGCCGACGAGTCGAACGGCGTCGCCCTGGCCCGTCAGCGTCAGCGTGGTCGGCATGTAGCCAGCGACATGCGAAAACGCGCGGTCCGTCAGTCGCAGCGTCTCGAACGTCTGCGACGGAAGATCGACCATTCGAGAAGGCGGACCATCGATACCGGCGATCGGCGGCGGTGGGCCGAACACGCGCACGAGGCGATCGGGATCCGGATATGGCAGCGGCTTCAGCAGCACACCGCGCACGACGCTGAACACCGCCGTGGAGGCACCGATGCCAAGGGCCAGCGTCATCAGCGCCACGACCGTGAAGCCGGGATTCTTCGTGAGCATCCGCGCGGCGTGGCGCAGATCGCGCCGCAGATCATCGAGCCATCCGAACGAGCGCGAGTCACGATGCAGATCCTTGACGTGAGCGACGCTGCCGATCGCACGGCGCGCGGCGAGCCTCGCCTCGTCCGGGGTCAGACCCCGGCGTCGATGCTCGTCTTCGAGCAGCGCGAGATGAGCAGCCACTCTCTCGCGAGCTCGTCGTTCCGCGGTCTCATGCCTGAAGACAGTGCCGCGAGCCGCAGCAGGATTCGCCGGAGCGACGGACATGGCTACGACTCGTTCAGGAGCAGCTTGTCCACCAGGCCCGCCAGTCGACGCCATCGCTCCGCCTGCTTGTCGAGCGCGCGCGTACCCGCCCTGGTGATGGCGTAGTACTTCGCCTCGCGGTTGCTCTCCGTCCGCTGCCAGGTGCCTTTGATCCAGCCCTTCTGCTCGAGTCGCACGAGCGCGGGATAGAGCGTGCCCTGATTCAACATCAGCGGATGTTCCGCAACCTGCTCGAGGCGCGAGGCGAGGCCGTAGGCATGCTGCGGACCCATCGTGGACAAGCGCCCGCAGGACGATCAGATCGAGCGTGCCCTGCAGCAATTCGACGCGTTCAGCCATTCCACTACCCATCCAAGTGAAGAGGGCGAGAAGGTCTCACGTCTCTACTTGGCGTGTCAAGTGAAGGGGAGCCGGACCCGGGATTCGGGGTTCGGGATTCGGGGTTTGGGATTCGAAGACCGTGGACCGCGGACTCGAGGACCGTGGACTACTTCTTCAGCAGCACAAACCCCAGCGGCGGGACGACGAGGCTGAGCGACTGCTGATGGCCGTGCGCGGCGTTCGGCTTCGGTGTGGACGCCGCCGCCGTTGCCCAGGTTGCTGCCGCCGTACAACGCGGCATCGCTGTTGAGGACCTCGCGATACCAGCCGCCCTCGGGCACGCCGATGCGATAGCTCGGGCCGCGGCACCGGCGTGAAGTTCACGACCATCACGGTGAAGTCGTGCGGATGCGCGCGCCGCGGCGGATCATCGAGATCACGCTGTTCTCGTTGTCCTGACAATCGATCCAGCTGAAGCCCTGCCCTTCGAAGTCCACCTCGTGCAGCGAACGCTCGCGCTGATACGTGTGGTTCAGGTCGCGCACCCACCGCCGCAGCCCGCGTGCATCGGCTCCTCGAGCAGGTGCCAGTCCAGGCTCGAGTCGTGATCCCACTCGCGCCACTGGCCGAACTCCGATCCCATGAACATCAGCTTCTTGCCCGGATGCCCGAACATGTAGCCGTAGAGCGCGCGCAGCGTCGCGTGCTTCTGCCAGACGTCGCCCGGCATCTTGTCGAGCATCGCGCCGCTTGCCGTGGACGACCTCGTCGTGCGAGAACGGCAGCACGAAGTTCTCGGTGAACGAATAGAGCATCGAGAACGTGATCTGGTTGTGATGCCAGCGGCGATGCACGGGATCCTGCCGGACGTACTCGAGCATGTCGTGCATCCAGCCCATGTTCCACTTGAAGGTGAATCCCGAGCCCGCCGACGTAGGTCGGGCGGCTCACCGCCGGCCACGCCGTCGACTCCTCCGCCACGGTGATCGTGCCCGGCAGCCGGCCGTGCGTCACCGTGTTCAGCCGCTGCAGGAAGTCCACGGCCTCGAGATTCTCGCGTCCGCCGTACTGGTTCGGAATCCACTCGCCGTGCTCGCGCGAGTAGTCGAGATAGAGCATCGACGCCACGGCGTCCACGCGCAGACCGTCGACGTGAAACTCCTGCAGCCAGTAGAGCGCGTTGCTCAGCAGGAACGATCGCACCTCGGTGCGGCCGTAGTTGAAGATCAGCGTGCCCCAGTCCCTGTGCTCGCCCTGACGCGGGTCGTCGTGCTCGTAGAGCGCCGTCCCGTCGAACCTGCGCGAGGCCGTGCGGGTCCTTCGGAAAGTGACCCGGCACCCAGTCGAGAATGACGCCGAGGCCGTGCGATGGCATTCGTCGACGAAGTAGCGGAAATCGTCGGGCGTCCCGAAGCGGCTGGTCGGCGCGAAGAACCCGATCACCTGATAGCCCCACGAGCCCGAGAAGGGATGCTCCATCACGGGCATCAGCTCGATGTGCGTGTAGCCCATCTCCCGCACATACGGAACGAGGTCGCGCGCCAGCTCGCGGTACGTCAGGTAGCGGTACCCTTCCTCCGGCACGCGCCGCCAGGAGCCGAGATGCACCTCGTAGATCGACATCGGCCGATCGTGCCAGCCGCCGAACGACGTCCGATCGTTCATCCAGCTCGTCGTCGCGCCACTCGTACTCGCTGCTCGGCCAGATGATCGACGCACTGTTGGGCGGCACCTCGAACTCGCTGCGCGTAGGGATCGGACTTCTCGAGCAGATGTCCGTCCGACGTGCGGACCTCGTACTTGTAGCAGGCGCCGACCGGCAGGTCCGGAACGAACATCTCCCACACGCCCGACGGCACCAGCCGGCGCATCGGGTGCACGCGCCCGTCCCACCGATTGAAGTCGCCGACCACGCTGACGCGCTGCGCATTGGGCGCCCACACGGCGAAGTGCACGCCGGTCACGCCGCCGATGGTCATCGACGTGCGCGCCGAACTTCTCCCACGCGCGGAGGTGCGTGCCCTCGCTGAACAGATGCAGGTCGAAGTCCGACAGCACCTGACCGAACTGATAGGGATCGATGATCTCGCGCGCGCCAGTCGTCTTCGTGGATGCGGAACCGATAGCGCGAAGTCCGGCGATCCGTCCCTCGAGTGGCAGCCGCGCCTCGAACAGCCCGTCCGAATGCCGGCGGGGCATCGGCGTGACCTGGCCGTCGGTGATCAGACTCCACCGCCGACGCCGCCGGCTGCATCGTCCGCACGATCACGGCCGGACGGTTGTCGATCGTGACGACGTGACGGCCGAGCACGGCGAACGGATCGCCGCTCGTGCCGGTCGCCACCTCGACGATGCGTCTGATCCTCGGCTGTTTGCAGAACGCGTGTCACGAAAAAATTGTATCCCGCCGGACACCGGTTAGTGGATAGTGGTTGGTGGATAGTGGATATTGGTTGGGAACGCGGTTGTGGACGCCAGAACCAACCACCCATCACCATCCGACTAACCACAACCAGAGGAGATCACATTGGCCGTCTACGCAGAGTTCGATCACAACCGAGGGAAACTTCACGATTCGTCTCTTCGATCAGGAAGCGCCCGAATACCGTGGCCAACTTCGTCGGGCTCGCCGAAGGCACGAAGGAGTGGACCGATCCCCGCACGAACCAGAAGGTCAAGCAGCCGTACTACGACGGCATCATCTTTCACCGCGTGATCGACGGATTCATGATCCAGGGCGGCGATCCGCTCGGGCAGGGCATCGGCGGGCCGGGCTACAAGTTCGCCGACGAGTTCCATCCGAGCCTGCGCCACAGCAAGGCGGGCATCCTGTCGATGGCCAACGCGGGGCCGAACACCAACGGCGGGCAGTTCTTCATCACGCTCGGGCCGACGCCGCACCTCGACAACAAGCACTCGGTCTTCGGCGAGGTCGAGAGCGGCATGGACGTCGTCCGCAAGATCGGCAGCACCAAGACCGGCCCGCGCGATCGGCCGGTTCAGGATGTGGTGATCAAGAGCGTCAAGATCGAGAGACGCTGACTCAACTCCCAACTTCCAACTCCCAATCTTCTAAGCGCAGCTCGGCAAGTCACGATTGCGAGCTCTTCGGGCTTGGGAGTTGGGAGTTGGGAGTTGGGAGTTGAGATGCCGCAGGATCCAGCCGAACTGATGCCGCTCGTCTACGACGAGTTGCGGCGCATCGCCGCCAGCTACGTCAGAGGCGAGCGTCCCGGGCAGACCCTTCAGGCCACGGCTCTCGTGAACGAAGCGTTCGTGCGCATGGCGGCCGAGCGCACGCGGCACTTCAATGGACGCACGCACTTCCTCGCCATCGCCGCGTTGTCGATGCGGCAGATCCTCATCCAGCGCGCGCGCGCCAGGCGGGCGCTCAAGCGCGGCGGTGCGCCGGCGCGCGTGACGCTCGACGACGCCCGCGTGGCGCCGGACAAGATTCAGGCCGGGTTCGCCCCGCCCGATCAGAACCGCCACGAACGACATCGACGTGCTCGCGCTCGACGAAGCGCTTCGCAAGCTCGCCGAGCTCGACGACGCCCTCGCTCGCATCGTCGAGTTGCGGTACTTCGGCGGGCTGACGGTCGAGGAAACCGCGGAGGTCGTCGGCGTCTCGCCGGCAACGGTCAAGCGGCAGTGGACGCTGGCGCGTGTGTGGCTGAAACGGGCGCTCGAGGGTGCGGCCGCGCACGGCATGGACGATACCTGCGCCGTGACCCCCGAACAGTTCGCACGACTCAAGATCGTGTTTCAGGAAGCGCTCGACCAGCCGAGCGACGTTCGACGCGCGTGGCTGCGCGAGGAATGCGGCGGCGACAGCGCGCTGCTGCGCGAAGCCGAGTCGCTGCTCGACACGCACGAGACCGCCGGCGACTTCCTCGAACAGCCCGCGCAGGTCGACCCCGGCGATCTCGACACGCTGCCGCCGGCACGCGCGTCGGCTCGTACCAGATCATCGCAGAGATCGGCCGCGGCGGGATGGGCGTCGTCTATCTGGCCGAGGACGAGCGCCTCGGCCGCCGCGTCGCGCTCAAGTCGCTGCCGGCCGCCGTCGCGATGCAGCCCGAGCTGCGCGAACGCCTGCGGCGCGAGGCGCGTGCCGCCGCGACGATCTCCCACCCCGCCGTCGCCGTCGTCTATGCGCTCGAGGAGCTCGGCGATCACCTGTTCATCGCCATCCGAGTACGTGCAGGGAGAGACGCTGCGAAGACGTGATCGCACAGGGCCCTCTGCCACCGGAGCGCGCACGCAGCATCGCCACCGACATCGCCGGCGCGCTGTCGGCGGCGCACGACGCCGGCGTGATCCATCGCGATCTGAAGCCGGAGAACGTGCTGATCAAGTCCGACGGCAGCGTGAAGGTCGTGGATTTCGGGATCGCGCATGTCGAGGGCACCGACGTCGTCGCGCCTCACGCGGACCGGCTTCGCGCTCGGCACGCCGGCCTACATGGCGCCCGAGCAACTGCTCGGCGGGCAGGTCGATCCGCGCGCGGACGTCTATGCATGGGGCGTCGTGCTGAGCGAGATGCTCCAGGGCCGCCATCCGCTCGACCGAGCGACGACCGACACGCCATCACGGCCGGTCGGAGATCGGCATGGACCACGATCATCAATCGCTGTCTGCAGCCGGACCCGAACGCGCGTCCAAGCGCGCGCGAACTCGTGCAGGCGCTGGGGTCAGACCCCTTCGCACCGGTCCAATCGAGCCGGGCGGTCGGAGGCGCCCGACTCGCTGGTGGTGGGAATTCCACCAGGGCATGACGGCGCTGATCTACTGGGTCATGGTCATTCCCGCATGGTACGCGCGCGGACATATTGGCGGCATCCGGGGACGCCTGTTCTTCATCACGCTGCTGGCGTCGGTGATCGTCGCCGCAAACCTGCGCCTGCACCTCTGGTTCACGTCGCGCTTCTACGAGCTCGGAGCTGACGTGGGTGCACGGTCGTTCGAGCCGCTGGATCAGGGTCGCCGACTGGGTGTTCGCGGCGGCGCTCATCGCGGGCGGAGTGCTGATCCGCGACGCAGGCTCGCCCCTGTCGATCGTGCTGCCATCGGTGGCGGATTGGAGCGGTCGTCGCATTCCTGCTGATCGAGCCGGTCACGGCGCGAGCGGCGTTTGGCACTGAGTAGGCAGTAGAGCAGATTGGCAGCTCGCATAGGAGCGACCATGAAGCACATCCGATCCGTCCTCATCGTCCTTGCGACGCTCGTGCCGCTGACGACGGTCGCGCAGACCCAGGGTGCGCCGTTCACGCCTGTCACCGACGCGATGCTGCAGAAACCCGATCCGGCCGACTGGCCGATGTGGCGACGCACGCTCGACAGCTGGGGCTTCAGCCCGCTCGATCAGGTGAATCGCTCGAATGTGAATCAGCTGCGGATGGTCTGGTCGCGCGGGATGGGACCGGGCAACGTGCAGGAAGCGACGCCGCTCGTCTACAACGGCGTGATGTACGTGCCGAATCCCAACGATTACATCTCCGCCCTCGAGGCCGGCACGGGCAGGTTGCTGTGGGAGTACCCGTCGCGAGCTGCCCGCCGATCTCGGAAAGTACCTGCCGTTCTACTCGATCAATCGCAACCTGGCGATCTACGGCACGACGATCATCGACACGAGCGCGGACGACTTCGTCTTCGCCCTCGACGCGCAGACCGGCAAGCTCGCGTGGGAAACGAAGATTCTCGACTACCGCAAGGGAGCGCAACAGAGCTCGGGGCCGATCATCGCCAAGGGCAAGGTCATCTCCGGGCCGCGGCTGCGAGCCGGAAGGCGGCCCGGATGCGTGCGTGATCACCGCTCACGACGCACGCACCGGCAAGGAGCTCTGGCGCACGCGCACGATTCCGGCGCCGGGCGAGCCCGGCGACGAGACCTGGGGCGGCGTGCCGTTCGAGCGGCGCTATCACGTCGGCACGTGGATGGTGCCGAGCTACGATCCTGAGCTGAATCTGATCTACATCGGCACGTCGGTCAGCTCCCCCGCGCCCAAGTTCCTGCTCGGCGGCAACGACAAACAGCACCTGTACCACAACTCGACGCTGGCGCTGAATGCCGACACCGGCAAGATCGTCTGGTACTACCAGCACGTCGTCGATCACTGGGACCTCGATCATCCCTTCGAGCGCCTGGTCGTCGATACCGTCGTTGCGCCGAACGCGAAAGAAGTCACGTGGATCAACCCGCGGCTCAAGCCCGGAGAGAAACGGAAGGTCCTCACCGGCATCCCGGGCAAGACCGGCATCGTCTACACGCTGGATCGCCAGACCGGCGAGTTCCTGTGGGCACGCCCGACCGTGACACAGAACGTCGTGTCGAAGATCGATGGCGCCACCGGAGAGGTCACGGTGAATCCGGAGACCCTCTACAAGGCGCAAGGCGACGAGCGGCTGATCTGCCCGAGCCTCAACGGCGGCAAGAACTGGCCGGCCGGCGCCTACAGTCCGCTGACCAACACGATGTACATGCCGCTGCAGAACATGTGCATGACCACGGTCGTCGATCACCGACAAGCAGGACGTCAATGGACCGCTGTACGGCATCAACAACGAAGGTGCGGCTTCCCGATGGCATGGACAAGGTCGGCGTGGTGCACGCGATCTCGGCCGAGACCGGTCAGACGGTCTGGAAGCACGAGCAGCGCGCCGGCACGCTCTCTCTGGTCGCGACGGCCGGCGGCCTGTGTTCGGTGGCGACGCTGAAGGCTTCTTCCGCGCCTTCGACGACAAGACCGGCAAGGTGCTGTGGGAGGTGAACCTCGGCACGTCGGTGAGTGGCTACCCGATCACGTTCGCCGTGAGCGGCAAGCAGTACGTCGCCGTGAGCACGGGGCCGTCGCTCGTCGCTGGCAGCGTGATGACGCTGACGCCCGAGCTCAAGCCCGGAAGCGGCAGTCAGATGTTCGTGTTTGCGCTCCCGTAATGGGGTCGGGAGTCATTTGATCAGGACAGTTGACACGCCGACGACTTACCGACATGTCCTCTTCAAATGACCCCCGACCCCATTTCATTTGTAATACACTCCGCCGCGAGAGGAACCGCCATGAAGCGCTTCTACGTCCTGTGTGCTTTCGTCCTCATCGCATCGGCCGGGCCTGACCGTCGTCGCCCAGAGCCAGCAGACACGCCGTTCGTCCCGGTCACCGACGAGATGCTGTGGAAACCGGATCCCGCCAACTGGCTGATGTGGCGGCGCACGCTCGACAGCTGGGGCTACAGCCCGCTCAACGAGGTCAACCGCAACAACGTGTCGCGACTGAAGATGACCTGGACGCGCGGCATCGGGACCGGCCGCACGCAGGAAGCCACGCCGCTCGTCTACAACGGGACGATGTACATCCCGAACCCGGGCGACCTCATCATGGCGATGGACGCGAAGACCGGCGATCTCAAGTGGGAGTACAAGCGCAAGTATCCCGAGGGCGTCAACGGCGGCACCAACCGCAACATGGCGATCTGGGGCACGACGCTCATCGACGCCGGCGCCGACAACAGCGTCTACGCCGTCGACGCGCGCACCGGCAACCTGGCGTGGGAAACACAGGTGCTCAAGGCCGGACTTCCGCGCCAACGCCAGCTCGGGGCCGATCATCGCCAACGGCAAGGTGATCACCGGGCGGCAGTGCCAGCCCGATGCGACGAGCGATTCGTGCATCGTCACGGCGCACGACGCGCAGACCGGCAAAGAGCTCTGGCGCACGCGCACGATCCCGCGACCCGGCGAGCCGGGCTATGAGACGTGGGGCGATGTGCCGCTCGAGCAGCGCTGGCACGTCGGCACGTGGATGGTCCCGAGCTACGACCCCGAGACCAACCTGATCTACGTCGGCACGTCGGTGACGATCCCGGCGCCGAAGTTCACGCTGGGCGGCAACGACAAGCAGCACCTCTATCACAACTCGACGCTCGCCATCGACGCCGACACCGGCAAGATCGTCTGGTACTACCAGCACATCGTCGATCACTGGGATCTCGATCATCCGTTCGAGCGCCTGCTCGTCGAGACCGCGATCACGCCGGACGCGAAAGAAGTGGCGTGGATCAACCCGAAGATCAAGCCGGGCGAGCGGCGCAAGGTCATCACCGGCATCCCCGGCAAGACCGGCATCGTCTACACGCTCGATCGCCGGACGGGTGAGTTCCTCTGGGCGACGCCCGACGGTGATGCAGAACGTCGTGCAGACGATCGATGGCGCCACCGGCAAGGTCACCGTGAATCCCGAAATGCTCTTCACCGCGAAGGGACAGACGAAGCTCGTCTGCCCGGGCAGCAACGGCGGCAAGAACTGGCCGGCCGGCGCCTACAACCCGACGACCAACACGATGTACTACCCGCTGCAGAACATGTGCATGAACGCGACGACGACCGTGGACACGCGCGATCCGTCGAAGGTCTACGGCCTCGAGATGCCGGGCGTGATCGCGCCGGGCACGCAGAACGTCGGCAGCGTGTGGGCGATTTCGGCCGAAACCGGCAAGACGCGTCTGGAAGCACGAGCAGCGCGCGGGCATGCTGTCGCTCGTCGCCACCGGCGGCGGGCTGGTCTTCGGCGGCGACGCGAACGGACGCTTCAGGGCGTTCGACGATCGCAACGGCAAGGTGCTGTGGGAAGTGAATCTGGGCTCGCCGGTCAGCGGGTTCCCGGTGACGTTTGCCGTCGACGGCAAACAGTACGTCGCGGTCACAACCGGGCCGTCGCTCGTCGCGGGATCCGATAACCGCGTGGCGCCGGAACTGAAGCCAAGCAACGCCGCGAACGTCTTCGTGTTCGCGCTTCCGTAACTGGCGCGTTTCGAAGAACGCGCGCTGTCAATTCCCGACGCCCAGGTCCAACTCCCAAACACCCCGATGCTTGGGAGTTGGGAGTTGGAAATTGAGCGTTGTCCCCTTAGTTCTTCTTCCAGGTATCCCACGTTCGCAGGATCTGTCCCGCGATCCTGTCGGGATTGGCGTTCGCAATCGGCTCGAACTTCTGCACGCGTCCATTGAAGCAATCGGCCAGATACAGGTTCCCGAGCTGATCGGTCGTCATTCCGTGCGAGCACGCGAGGCGTCCCGCCTGCGGGCCCGGCGCGCCCCAGCTGTAGAGGAAGTTGCCCTTCTGATCGAACTTGAGGATGCGAGCGGTCGGCGCATCGCCCACCCAGATGAACCCCTTGTCGTCGATGAAGTGGTTCACCATCAGCGTGTTCTGGCTCGCCGGCCAGTCGGGCGAGCGCAGCGGCCACATGTCGAGGAACTTACCGTTCTCGTCGAACACCTGCATGCGCGCATGTCCACGATCGACGACGAAGAGCCTGCGATCGGCGCTGATGGCAATGCTGTGGACGGTGTTCCACTCGTTGGGGCCCGGGTTCTTCGGATCGGCCGGCGGCTGTCCCCAGTCCATGATGAATTTGTCGTCGGGGCCGAACTTCGCGACGCGCGTGCCGCCGTAGCCGTCGCTGATGAAGTACGTCCCGTCAGGCAGCCACGCAATGTCGGTCGGCCGATCGAAAGTATTCGGACCGCGACCTCTCTTTCCGAGCTCGCCAAGCGTGTGCACCAGCTTCCCGTCGTAGGTGAAGCGGTAAATCACGTGAAGCTGGTCGTCGATGATCCAGACGTGCTTCTCCTTGTCGTAGGGACTGATCTTGATCTGGTGCGGGCCACGACCGCAGGGCAGCTGCGCGAACAGCTTGTCGAGGTGCGGCCACTGATCGACGAGGTCGCCGGCACCGTTGAACACGAGGATCGAATGCTGGAAGCGACGCTCCCACCCGCGCTTCGGCTCGGGCTGGCAGGTCGCGGTTATGCCATCTCCATTGCCGGTCGAATTGCCACGCGGTGGTTGGAGTGCGACATACGGTGTCCACGGCGCAGCGCCCGGAGGCAGCGGCAACTCGCCGCGCATCGCGACCCAGATTCGGTCGGGGTTCTCGGCGTACACGCCGCCAAACGAGCCCCACGTCCAACCGGCGTGAGAGTGGTCAGTGTCGGGCAACGGCTTGGGCCAGCCCTTCGACGACGCTTGTAGTCGCCGGTCGGCCAATCCTGGTGGCTGTTGCGCGCAGCAGGCGCGGACTGCGCCGCGGGCGCCGGCGGTGGTGCGCTGCCCGAGCCGCAGGCGATCACCATCGCCGACACGGTCAACGGAGCGAGCAGCCCGGGTCAATGACTGATACAGATTCATGAGGCCTCCCTGCGAGGAGCGGATTATACGGCCCTATCTGGCTACGCCGAACTCGTCCCACAAGTCGTTGAGACGCTCCGCCGGAAACGGCCAGCCCAGATCGTCAGTCTTCAGCTTCGCGCCGAACTCTTCCTTCTTCACACCAGCTTTGACCACTTCCGCGATCCGCTGACGCAGCGTGATCAGGTTCTGGCGGAACTTCCGGACATCGTCCTTGGTCAGCACGGGCCCGTGCCCCGGGATGGCCGTGTCGAAATCGAGCTTCAGCATACCGTCGAGCGTCGTGATCCACTCAACGAGACTCCCGCCGCTGGCACGATCGACGAATGGTGTGAGCGTGCTTCCGTCAGTGCGCTTTCCCCACACGACGAGATCACCCGTGTGGACGGTCCGCAGATCTGGAAAGTAGATCACGGCATCGCCGTTGGTATGACCGCGTCCCATGTAGATGGCCTGCACTTCCGCTCCGCCGAGGAACACTGCGGCCTGATCGCTGAAGACGAGGCGCGGCGGCGCGGCCAGCTTGCTGCGTACCATGTTCGCCCGGTTGTTGCGGTGCGCGATGATCTCGGCCACCTTGATGAACTCGGGATGCCCTCCGGTGTGATCGCCGTGGCCGTGCGTGCTCAGCACGTACTTGATCGGCTGCGCGGTCACCGACTTGACCTTGCCCGCGATCTCGGCTGACGACGGCGGCAGGCGATCGTCGACGATAATCGCACCTTCGCTGGTGACACGAACGGCAACGTTGCCTCCCGTGACGGCGCCGTCGTACCCCGGAATCACATAGAGACCGTCCTTCAGCTTCCTGATCTCAGTGGAAAACGGATCGCCGGTCGGCTGCTGGCTGGCCGCGAACGCCATCGTGACGAGCCCCGTTGCCGTGAGAGTCAGCGTCACTATCAGCCGCGCGTGCCTCATAGAGGCCTCCTGTCGTTGAGCGAGCATTGTCAATTCCCAACCC
This sequence comes from uncultured Acidobacteriota bacterium, assembly GCA_963757735.1. Lineage (GTDB taxonomy): Bacteria > Acidobacteriota > Vicinamibacteria > Vicinamibacterales > UBA2999 > Gp6-AA40. The sequence continues at coordinate 5,458 of CAVWST010000038.1, read as the reverse complement.
CCTCGATCGAACTCCCAAACCCCGCGGCGCTGTTGGGAGTTGGGAGTTGGAATTTGGGAGTTTCTCGCGTCGTACGGGAATGTCATATGCTTACCTCGCGCCTGGAGGAATCGGAAATGTCACGACGACTTTACGTCAACCTGGCCATCGCGGTGACCATCGTCCGCATCCAGTGACGCAGCAGTCGATTTGCCAACCCGTCTCTCGAGCTGAAACTCTACGGCACCACGTCGAAGGAGATCCAGTTGACGATCGTCGAGCGCCCCGACTCGAGCAAGGTCGATGAGATCGGCTTCGTCGATCTGATCCCGGGAAGCGGGCATGGCGCGGGCGGTTGGTCGGATGTTGCACAGTTTGACGTCTTCGCGACATCTGTGGCCAGAACAGGATCGACCCGCTAAACGCGGCTCTCGCCTTCTCACGGTCGCCGGCTGCGCCTGCGCGCGGCCGGCTGATTTCCCGCCTGATATAGCAGCTCACCACCGAGTGACCACGTCTGTCCATCACGACCGGCTATCATTGATAGTCCACACAACATGTTCATGAACGATTCGGAAGCCGCCGAAGAACTGCAGCGGCTCACGCGTGAGCTGGAGAACTTTCAGGACATCGCACAGCAGCTGGTGCCGCTGCCCGGTGAGGTGCCGACGCTCGAGGGCTTTGACATCTGGGGCGGATCGCTCCAGGTGAGCGGCTCGGTTGGCGGCGACCACATCACGTACGTCGACTTCAAGAAGCGCTTCGATCTGACAGCGCGTATCGATCGGGCGCGTGCCGAAGGCCGTCTCGATGTTGTTGAAAACCTGGAGCGCTGCCAGCACAAAGGTGGTGTCGCGCTGATCGACGTCGCGGGTCATCGCATGACGGACGCACTGCTGGCGGCAATGCTCCACCAGGCGTTTCTGCTCGGCGCGATCTACGAGTTGGACCGCTACGGCCAGATCACCCGGCGACTGTTCGAGAACCTCAACACCCGGTTCTATCAGTCCTCGGGCACGAACAAGTTCGTGTCGCTCATCTACGGCGAGATCTCGGACGATGCGAAGTTTCGCTTCCTGTCGGCCGGGCAACCGTACCCATCGGTGTTCTCGAGCAGGCACGACCGGTTCATGGAGGTCAGTCCGCATCTCTGTCTCTCGTTCCCGCCGCTCGGCATGCTGCCCTCGTTCAACGTCATCGATCGCAGCACGACCCCGAGCCTGCTCGGCTTCAAGGAACGTTACGAGATGAACGAGTGGACGTTGATGGGACGCGGCGACATCTTGCTGATGCACACGGACGGCCTCACCGAGCACGAAGGGCCGAACGGCCGCTACTTTCCGGGGGCGCTCGAGCTGAAGCTGCGCGAGGTGAAGCACCTCACTGCGCGCCAGATCTACGACGCAATCAAAGCCGACCTCATCGCGTTCGCCGATCCCATCGACGATGCCAGTGTTGTCGTGATTAAGGTGAAATAACCTAACTTCCAACTTCAATCAAACTTCAACAACAGTTTGGGAGTTGGGGTTTTGGGAGTTGGGAATTGACAAGGATCAGACTTCGAGCAGACCCGTGCTGTCCCCGTGCTGCGCCTGGATCCCCAGCTTGTCGACCATCGACAGCAGCAAGTTCGACATCGGCGTGTGCGGCGCCGACTGCACGTGACGCCCGCCGTCGATTGACCGGAGCCCCACCGGCGAGGATCATCGGCAGCGGATCGTGATCGTGCTGGTTCCCGTTGCTCATGCTGCTGCCGTAGAGCACCAGCGAATGATCGAGCAGATTGCCATCGCCATCCGGCGTCGACTTTAGCTTCTCGAGGAAATATGCGAGCATCTACACGTGGTAGCGGTTGATGATGCGCGAACCGTCCATCTGCGCGCGGCTATTCGAGTGGTGCGACGCCACATGGAAACTCTCGCGCACGCCGCTCTGTGGATACACCGCCAGGCTCGTGTCGCGCGCATACATCATCGTCGCGACGCGCGTGATCTCGGCGCGGAAGGCCAGCACCTCCAGGTCGTACATGATCTTGAAGTGCTCGTCGAACGACTCCGGCACGCCCACCGGCGCATCGGGCAGCTCCAGGTCGCCCGGGAACTGAGTGTCGGCTTTCTGAATCCGCCGCTCGATCTCGCGGACATTGTCCAGATACTCGGCCAACGATGCGATCTGCTGCCGGCAGCTCGTTTCGCAGCGACGCCACCTGGTCCAGCACCGAATCGAGCAGGCTGCGGCTCTGCCGCCGCCGCGCCGCCGGTCGGCGTTGTTGCCGCCGTCACCGAACAGTTTCTCGAACACCACCTGCGGGTTGTTCTCCATCGGCAGCGGCGTGGTGGGGTTCTTCCAGGAGATGGTGTTGGATACGCGCAGGCGTAGCCCGAACCGCAGCTCAGGGCGACGTCTTCGATCGACAGCTCGAGCGAAGGGAGCGGAGTGTCCTGACCGATCTGTTGAGCCGCGATCTGATCGATCGTCTTGCCCACCTGGATCGAGTCCCGTTCGGGCTGCGCGCCGCTGAGGAACACGGCTGCCGAGCGCGCGTGATCAGCGCCGGCATCCGAACCTACGGCGCCGGCCTCCGCATGAGCCAGATTGGACACGATGGTGATGCGGTCGCGGAACTTCTCGAGTGGCGACGGATCTCGGTGAACTCGAAGCCCTTCCCTGGGGCCGCCGGCGTCCACTTGTCCATCGTCGCGCCGTGCGGCACGTAGATGCAGCTCAATCGGCTTTTCGCGGCCGCTGCAGTCTTGCGAGTCGGCGTCTGCGCCGGCACCATCGAGTCGAGCAGCGGCAGCGCGATCGTCGCGCCGACGCCACGCAGCAACGTGCGCCTCGAAAGGTGTTTCCTCGTGATGAATGCCATCAGTTTGTCTCCGGTCCCCGGTCCTCAGTCCCAGGTTCCTCGCCGTGAACTGTGAACCGTCTACTGCTGACTCCCTGCCGCTTTCATCTTCATCTGAAACGGGTCGCTCTTCACGATGCCGAGCACCAGCGACGAAAAACGGTTGTCATTCTTCGCTGCGTCTCGAACGACGACCGCACGACCGGCATGTCATAGGACTTCAGCGCGCGCCCGGTTCCGTACGTCAAAAGTTTCTCGGTTGCGTTCGCACGAACACATCCGAGCGCGCCAGCATCTTACATGAGGGTATCGCCGTGGTGACCTCGTAAGCGCTTGTCCGCCTCTCCATGCCTCTCCCGCGATTCAAAAGGCTTCCTGGCAGTCTGTCTTGATCATCACTACCCATGATTGTCGCGCCCTTTGTACGCCTTGGCCTTGGTGATTCTCCTTACGGAGCGCTTTGGACGGATGCCAAGACTGGGGCAGGGCTTCTCTTGGGCCCCCGCGCTCAAAAGGCTCTCTAGTGCTTACTCCGGTGCAAGGAAGCGGCCTCCTGGTGGTGCTTTGAGGGATCTGATCCGCGACGGAAAGGCCGTTCCTTGCCCCTTCTTGGCCCTGGGAGGCCTCGTCCTGCCCGCAAAGGATTGAGTTCTGCTACTCTGATACCTCCTGGCGATTTCCAGGCAAGAAAGCGGGGCGTATCGCTCGTCGCAGCGGCGCGGAACTCCCTTGCCGCAGCGTTTGGGTTTCAGTCCCGGTAGCCTTTCACCCGCTCCTCTAAAGCTTCGATTGCCTTCCGCCTCTCTTCTTCTGAAGGCTCTTCCCAGAGATTGCCATACGGAGGCAATCCCGCTTCCACCCGGCTCCGGGCTGCCTCCAACAGGTCGAAGATGACGGAGCGTGATGTTCCCAGCTGGGCTTTCGTTGGAAGGCTGCCGCCCTCTGAGGTCCAGGAATTGATGCCTTCCAGGATCTGCTTTTCGCTTAGCCACTCCGCGAAACCAAAGTATTTCATCTGGCGAGAGGATCTTTGGGATATCCCTCTGAGTTTTCAAGGTTCAGTCGCCGGTCGGGTTTGCCCTTCGCACCTTGCGGAATCCCGCGTGAAAATGCTGGCCTTCGCCGGTGTCTAAAAGGCCATCGCCGCTTAACATCCTTTGCTGCATCTCTTCAACCCGTTGTTTCAGCTCCAGCGTCAAGGGATCGTTCTCGCCACACTTCTGAGCGCTCATTCGCAGCTGAGCCTGCAAGTTTTCAAGATGCGTCATGGTGATCCCATATACGCGCGATTCACGCTGTTTTGCGCCTCATGCGCCGGTGGCCCCCTTCATGCTCGAAGGCTCCCGCCCCCTTGAGAAGCATCGAAAACCGTATTCGATTCACTTCTGCTTATCCTCAGTCACTTACGCTATCCATGGCAAAGGTCTTAACGATCACTCACAACAATGTGGCCGAAAAACTGCGCCGCGCGAGAGCCAGGATCAGCTAAGTCCGTGCTTCGGCAACGGGCTGCGAGGCAAAACTCCAAAGCTTCGGCGGAGACAACGCGTTTGCGAATCCTGGGAAGCTCGCGCGTGAACCTGCCGCATGCCGGGCTCAAAAGGCGTGGTCGCACCTTTGCCGCGATCACGGCGTGCTGTAGCCTGCACCAAAACCTCCCTCCAAAATGAGCGGGAAATTACAGAGAAGACAGGCTTACAAAATCGCGCTCCAAATGTTGTAGCTTTTGGTGCAAGACCTGCACCTGTGTGCGTATAGCTTGGTATGAAACAAACTGTCGTTATTTACGCACGGGTAAGCACCGACAAGCAGAATCACGATTCTCAGCTTACTGAGCTTCGTGAGTATTGCGCCCGGCGCAAATGGGCCGACGTAGAAGAAATCACTGACACTGTTTCTGGTGTGAATTCCTCGCGCAAAGGTCTCGACCGGCTAATGGCTGCGGTGCGGCGTGGAAAGGTCGATATCGTCGTCTGTTACAAACTCGACCGGCTCGGGGCGCAACCTCGCGCACCTTGCCGCCATGATCGCTGAGTTCACTGCGCATAACGTTGCGCTCATCGTGCCAGAGCAAGGCATTGATACGTCATCATCTAACTCAGCCGCACGGCTTCAGCTCAACGTTCTCTGCGCGGTAGCCGAGTTTGAGCGCGAAATCATCCGTGAACGCGTAAACGATGGTATTGCGGCGGCGAAGGCGCGCGGAGTGCGGTTTGGGCGTCCCGTGAACGCGCGACCTGCACCGCGATGATATCGCGCGGCTGAGAGCGCAAGGGATGACAGGGCGCGGGATTGCGAAAACGCTCGGGATTCCGACATCGCCTGTCTTCAGGATGATTGCGGAGCTTGAAGCCGTGGCCGCTTAATTGGAGAAGAACTCGGCGGTTGCGGCAGGAACACAAGCGCTGCGCTGTCGTCTCGACTTGAGCGTGGCTCAAGACAAAAACCTTGGGATTTGCCAACCCCACTTCCGTCCTGCTTCTTTGCCAAGGTATTGTTGCCGCTTGCAAAGGCGGTTCTAGGTTTTTGCATTTGTCGTGGCTTGGAGTTGGAACCAAGCGCGCCGGGAATTGGACTCGGCAAGCGGTGGAAGAGCCGACTCTGGGTCAGCTCGGGGAATGGACCCTTCCG
>CAVWST010000037.1:0-55876 GCA_963757735.1 uncultured Acidobacteriota bacterium | reverse complement strand
GCACGACCGCCGCGAACAACCGTCCGGCGAGATGGCGCGGATAAGGCCAGCCTTTGAGCTCAAGTTTTTTGGCCTCTTCGGGCCGCTCTTGCCATGCGTCGAGCTGGGATCTGGATTGCCGCCATCGGCGCAGACCATGCGATCGATCATCGCTTTGTAGGTGAATACGGTCCGGTACCAGTTGACGGGTGCGATGATCATCACACCGTGCGCACCGACCCAGAGCGGATAAATCTCGTTCATCCAGTCGTCAGTCTGCTCAAGCGAATAATTCGGATAACAACTGCAGGGCCAGTTGCACAGCGCCATCGACGTTGAGACGCAGGCTTTGCATGGATGAATCTTCTTGCCGAATTCGGACGCAGAGCGGCTGAGATCGATTTATCGTTCCGACCTCAAGTGCGCCCACTTCAAAAGAATTTTCTTCGCCATCTCCACCATGCGCCATGTCTTCGAGATTTCGCCCGGGCAGGTATGATCGGAGCGCATCGAGCCGTTGATGAGGATAATGCGCGGCGCTGAGCGATTTACTGAAACGTTTCTCCGCGCCCCCCCGCGAGAATGGCTTCGCGCGCGGCGAGCCAGTCGAGCGGCAATTCATGATCCGGATCCGCGAAACCTGCGCCGGCTTTTCGCGTCAGCGGCGCCTTGCGGCTGTCCGCATACGCGTCCCACGCGGCGTCGGTGATCGCCTGCAGTTCTTTCTCGAGCGGATCGAAGGCGGGATCGACGAAAGATGATTTGAAGCGCCGTTCGAATTCCGCCCGGGACAACTCCACGGAGGGCATGCCTTTGCGAATGTCGGGGGATGGCACGTTCGGCGCTCCGGTCGGTTCTGACAACGCCGCGAGCCGCCGGACCGTTCCGCAACCAGCTCCGCGTCAGGCATCGTAGCGATAGCGCCGGACCGCGTCCTCGTCCCAGTCGATACCCGGCGCCGGGGCGGTTCGGAACCGTGAGAGTGACCGCCGGCCAGTGCGAACGGCTCCGCCAGGATGGGATTGGCCCAGTCCTGCCATTCGAGCCAATGCGCGGTTTCGGTGACGCGCATCAGGTGCGCGGAGAATTCCGGATAGAGTGGGTCGACATCTCGATGCCGGCGGCGCCCGCTATCGCCGCGCCGCGCAGCCAGCCGGTCACACCGCCGATACGCATCAGGTCGGGCATCACGTAGTCGCCGCATCCCATCGCGAGCGCCTGGTGCAGGGCGCGCGGCCCGTAGAAGTTTTCGCCGAGCTGAATCGGCGTCTTAGCTCGCGCGCCAGCTGCGCGAAACCGGCCAGATTGTTGTAGGCGATCGGCTCCTCGAACCAGTAGAGGCCCTGCTCGTCGAGCGCGTGGCAGCGGTGCAGCGCATCACCGAAACTCAGGCCCTGGTTGAAGTCGACCATCAGCTTGATTTCGGCTCCGGCCGCGCGCGGACCGCTTTGATCGCCGCGATATCGTCGGCAAGGCGCTCGCGGCCGAGGCGCAGCTTGAGGCCCTTGAAGCCGCCCTCCGCGACCAGTCGTCCGCCTCGTCGCCGAGCGTCGCGACGTCGGTCAGCCAGAGCCCGTTGCTGTTGTAGGCCGGCACCGTGCCGAGCGAACCGCCGAGAAACACCGCGAGCGGCATGCCGGCGGCCTTGGCGAGCGCATCCCACGCCGCCATGTCGAGCCCCGACACCGCGATCATCGACATCCCCTCCTGGCCGACCAGGTTCAGCGACTGCAGCCCGTCGGTAATGGTCCAGCGGGCGGACTGCCGGCCGGCGCGCGGTGCCGCGAGATCGTGGATCGCCGGCACGGATAGCGCGCGGGCTCCCTTCAGGTACGGCTCGAGATAGCTCCGGCCGACGATGCCTTCCTCGGTCTCGAGATCGATCAGGATCATCGGCCACTGGTCGAACAGGCCCGACCTTGGAAACGACCGGACGGCGCAGCGGCACGAGCACGGGCCGCACGTCTACCGAGCGCAACGTGAGCTGTTCGAACATCGCTTCCCTCCGGCGCTAGTGGCGACGCATTGCATTGGTGGGGCCGTGATGTAAATTCACTAGGCGGTATACATACGGAGGGGTTGCGGTGCCGCGTTCGGGCGAGAAGACAAAGCAGCGCATTCTCGACGCTGCGTACGCGCTGTTTCGCCGCCGGGCTACACGCGCGTGAGCATGGACGAGATCGCAGCCGCCGCGTCGGTGACGAAGCGCACGCTCTACTATCACTTCGAGAGCAAGGATCAGTTGCTCGCCGCCGTGCTCGAAGCGCAGCATCACCTGGCGCTCGCCGCCTTTCGCACCTTCGGCGACCGGCTCGGCGGTTCGCCCGAGCAGATCGTCGACACGCTGTTTCGGGATCTTGCGGTGTGGTCCGACAAGCCGCGCTGGGCTGGCTCCGGGTTCACCCGCCTCGTCATCGAGCTCGCCGATCTTCCGGGACACCCGGCCCGAGCCATCGCCCGCCGTCACAAGGCGCTGCTGGAGGAACACCTCGCCGACGTGCTGGCCAACGCGAATGTCGCGCGGCCGCGCGAGACCGCGCGCGAGATCTGGCTGCTCTCCGAGGGCGCGATCTCCCTGATCCTGGTCCACCGCGACCGCAGTTACGCGGCGGCGGCCGCCGCAAGCGGCAAAGAAGCTCTTGCGTCTCGCAAGTCCGAAAAAGCGAGCTGCCAGAGCCAAGTAGCGCCCATTGCGGATTCCGCATTGGTGCTGCGCGGCATAGTCACTTGCATTATGCAAGTGACTATGCCTATTCATCCGTCATGCGCCGCAAGAGCCTGGAAAAAGCAATTGCCCGATCGCCCGCTCGCTGGAGCGCGTCGGCGAGTGGTGGAGCATCCTGATCCTGCGCGACGCGCTGCACGGCTACACGCGCTTCGAGGAATTCCGCGAAAGCCTCGGCGTCGCGCCGAACATCCTGACCACGCGGCTCGCCGCGCTGGTGGAGGCTGGCTTGCTGGAAAAGCGCCAATATTCAGCGAGCACCCGCCGCGTTACGAATATGTGCCGACCCAGCGCGGGCGCGATTTCCGCCCGGTGCTGCTCAGCCTGATGGCGTTCGGCAACAGGCACTTCGCGCCCGAAGGCGCGATGGTCGAGGTCGTCAACACCAAGACCGGGAAGCCCGCCGACATCGGCGTGTTCGATCGCGTGACCGGCCTGCCGATCGCGGCGCCCGACTACCGCATGGTGCCGGGCCCGGCCGCGAACGCGCGCATGAAGAAGCGCTATGCGCGCCGCAACGTCGAGGCGGGCGCCGCATGAACATCCGTCCCGAGACGCCCGTCGCCGCAGAGCCGCTCGCCGCGCCGAAGCCGATGGACCCGCGCACGCGCGCGCTGCTGCAAGGGCCGATCGTGCCGACGCTGTTGCGCATGGCCTGGCCGAACGTGCTGGTGATGTTCGCGCAGGCCGCGACCGGGCTGATCGAGACCTACTGGGTCGGCAAGCTCGGCACCGACGCGCTCGCCGGCATGGCGCTGGTGTTTCCCGGCGTGATGCTGATGCAGATGTTCTCCGCCGGCGCGATGGGCGGCGGCATCTCGTCGGCGATCGCGCGCGCGCTCGGCGCCGGCAAGCGCGAGCAGGCCGACGCGCTGGTGCTGCATGCGCTCGTCATCAATCTGGCCATCGGCGCGGCGTTCACGGTCGCGATGCTGATGTGGGGCCGCCCGCTCTATCGCCTGCTCGGCGGCGAGGGCGCCTCGCTCGAGGCCGCGCTGATCTATTCCAACATCGTGTTCGGCGGCATCGTGCTGCTGTGGGTCATGAACGCGCTCGCCAGCGTGATCCGCGGCACCGGCAACATGCTGGTCCCGGCGCTCGTCATCTGCGCCGGCGCGGTCGCTGCTCGTGCCGCTCTCGCCGCTGCTGATCTTCGGGCTCGGGCCGATCCCCGCGATGGGCATCGCGGGCGGGGGCGTTGCGCTCCTGCTCTACAATGCTGGGCGTCGCGCTCGTGCTCGGCTGGTATCTGCTCTCGGGCCGCAACCTCGCGCGCTTCCGGCTCGTGCCGCTGCGCTGGCCGATGGCGCGCGAGATCCTGCGTGTCGGCGCTGTCGCGGGCGTCAGCACGGTGCAGACCAACGTCACGATCGCGTCCGTCACTGCGCTGGTCGGCCTCGCGGCCGGGCCCGCGGCTGTCGCGGGCTTCGGCACGGCGGCGCGGCTCGAATATCTGCTGGTGCCGCTGGTGTTCGGTATCGGCGGGCCGCTGGTGGCGCTGGTCGGCACCAATATCGGCGCGGGCCAGCGCGAGCGCGCGCTGCGCGTCGCCTGGACCGGTGCCGCGATCGCGTTCGTGCTCTGCGAGACGATCGGCGTCGCGGCCGCGCTCTATCCCGCCGCATGGCTCTCGCTGTTCGATTCCGATCCGCGCATGATCGAGGCCGGCAGCGCCTATTTGCGCGCAGTCGGGCCGTTCTACGGCTGTTTCGGCTTCGGGCTTGCGCTCTACTTCGCCTCTCAGGGCGCCGGCCGGCTCCTCTGGCCGCTGATCTTCGGCTTTGCCCGCATGGCGGTCGCGATCGGGGGAGGCTGGCTGGTGCTGAAGCTCACCGGCTCGCTCGCCCGCGATGTTCCTCGCCGTCGGGATCGCGCTTGCGGTCTACGGCGCGGGCGTCGCGCTGGCGGTGTGGCTCGGCGCGTGGTTTCCGCGCCGCGCGTGACCGCGCGACGCGGGTTCATGGCTATTTGCCCATGTGCTTGTCGAAGAAGCCGGTGATCTCCCTGAACGTCGCCTTGGTCTCCGGCGCGTTCGTCGCGCAGATAATGCGCGTGCGACTGGCCCTCGAACACCTGCAGGAACGATTCGACGCCGGCATCGCGCAGCTTGCGGTGCACCCGCACTGTGTTGCTGAGCAGCAGGTCGCGCGTGCCCGAGGTGAGGATCGTCGGCGCGAAGCCCGCGTAGTCGCCGTAGACCGGCGAGATCAGCGGGTCCTTCATGTCGTGGCCATTGGCGTAGACCTTCGCGCCGGCGTCGCAGAAGCCGTCGCGCGAGACCAGCACGTTGTCGACCAGCTCGTTGGTGTAGAAGGTGTCGCCCACCTTCGTCACGTCCGACATCGGCGTGCCGGAGGCGATCGCGCCCGGCATCGGCAGGTTGAGTTGCTTCGCGCGCAGCCCCATCTCGCAGCACCAGCGCGCCGCCCGCCGACGTGCCGATGAAGCCGACGTTGCGCCGGATTCACCGTCTTCAGCAGGTTCTTGTAGACCGTCATGCCGTCGTCGAGCGCGGCCGGGAAGTAGGCCTCGGGCGGCATGCGGTAATCGACCGAGATCACCTTGAACCCGCCGAAGCCCGCCATCATCAGCCCTTCAGGCAGGCCGGCCTCGCCGCGGGCTCAGCACGTAGCAGCCGCCATGCATGTGGATCACGTGCGGTTCTGGTTTCCGGCGCGATCGTCTCCGGCGTGATGATGAAGGCCTTCACGCCGTCGATCGTCGTCGGCTCGACCTTCACTTTCATCCGCTCGACCAGGCCCGGAATGGTTCTTGATGACGCCGGCCGCCGCCGCTTCGACGATCGGCTTCCACTCCTCGCCGGTCTTCGGCAGCAGGTCCCAGTCCTTGCGCAGCGGCAGCGCGATGACCTTCTGGATTTCCGGACTGACGTCGATCGGTCGGGACCGGCAGCGTGCGCGCCGGCACGGGCAGCCCGGATTGTTGCGCGAATGCGGAGGACGAAAGGAGCGCGACGTCGCGGCCGCTGCGAAATGCAGTGCGTGCGATGTTTCAAGGGAGCCTCCCCGATGTTGTTGGTCGCCCGTGGCGTGCGTTTGCGCGCAGATGCCACGACGGGAGGCTAGACGGGGATTTGCGGCGAAGGTCAGGGCGGCGGCGATCAAGCTGGCGTGATCGCCGCCCGCAGAATTGAGATCAGCCGGTCAGTTCACCTGCCGGATGATCTTGCCGACCTTGTCGAAGATCTCGCCGATCTCGTTCTCGAGATGATCAGCGGCGGCGAGAGCGCGATGGTGTCGCCGGTGATGCGGAACATCAGCCCATGCTCATGGAAGCCTTTCTCCATCGCCTCATAGGCGCGCTTGCCGACGCGCATCGGGTTTCGACGCCATGTCGATCGCCGCGACCAGGCCGAGCGTGCGGATATCGAGCACGCCGGGCGTTCCCTTCAGCGACATCGCCGCATCGGCCCACTTGCCCTCGAGCGCGGCCGCGCGCTCGAACAGCTTCTCGTCGCGATAGACGTCGAGCGTCGCGATGCCGGCCGCGCAGGCGAGCGGATGCGCCGAGTAGGTGTAGCCGTGGAACAGTTCGATCACGTGCTCGGGCCCGCGCATGAACGTGTCGTAGATGCCCTTGCGCATGATCACGCCGGCCATCGGCACGGTGCCGGAGGTCACGCCCTTCGCGAAGGTGATCATGTCGGGGATCACGCCGTAGCGCTCGGCCGCAAACGCCGTGCCGAGGCGGCCGAAGCCGGTGATGACTTCGTCGAAGATGAGCAGGATGCCGTGCTTGTCGCAGATCGCGCGCAGGCGCTGCAGATAGCCCTTGGGCGGCGGCAGCACGCCGGTCGAGCCGGCCATCGGCTCGACGATCACGGCCGCGATCGTCGAGGCATCGTGCAGCGCGACCAGACGGTCGAGATCGTCGGCAAGGTGCGCGCCCCATTCGGGCTCGCCCTTGGTGAAGGCCTGCTGCTCGCGATTGTAGGTGTGCGGCAGGTGGTCGACGCCCGCGAGCGCGGTGCCGAACATCTTGCGGTTCGCCACGATGCCGCCGACCGAAATGCCGCCGAAGCCGACGCCGTGATAGCCGCGCTCGCGCCCGATCAGCCGCACCCGCGAGGCTTCGCCGCGCACGTTGTTGTAGGCGAGTGCGAAAAATAAGTGCGATGTCTCCTGCTCCGCGAGCAGCCGGGCCAGCGTCGCATGCAGAGTGTCTAGCGTCTACCTTGCCACCCGCCGCGCGCACGTCGTCCCAGGTCTCGTGCGCGAGCCGCTGCACGTCGTAGGGAAGGTTGCCGGCGAGATCGACGATCGCTGCGCCGAGGCCCGGCTCCGCGCGGATGCCGCTCTTCGCGAACCGCGCCTCGATGAACTCGGCGAACACGTCGGCGGGAATCTTCTCGAGGCGCATCACCGGCCCGGCCTTGTAGAACGGCCGCCGCGGGCCGATCATCTTCTCCATCAGGCTCGGCTCCGAGCCGGCGAACACGTAGCCGACCTGCCGCTGCTGCTGCGCCGCGGCGCGCAGCGCGTGTTCGACGCTGCCGCCGTTGAAGGCGTCGATCGCCTGGAACTCGTCGAGCGCGACGACCACCGTCCGCTTGCGCTCGGCCGCGAGGCGGCCCGGCAGCGCGAAGACCTCGTTGGCCAGCCGGTTGACGTCGCGCGTCGGTCGTCACCAGCGGGAAAGGCGACGGAGAAGCGCCCGGGCCGCTGCCGTCCGGCTCGTAGCGGATCTCAGGCCGCGTCGAGGTGATGGCGTCGTCAGCCAGTCGCGCGCGCGCTGCCAGCGCGTCTCGACCGCCGCCAGCGCCCGCGCGTAGCCTTCGAGAAAGGACGACGTACGAGCTGTAGCTGCTGACGGTGACCTCGACCGTCAGCGCGCCGCGGCGCGACAGCGCGGTCAGCGCCTGCCGGACAGCGACGACTTGCCGTAGCGGCGGGGCGAGATCAGGAAGACCTTCTGGCCCGCGCCGAGGTCGTCGACCAGCCGGTCGAGCTCGGCTTCGCGGTCGGCGAAGGCGTCGCCCGGGACGACCTCGCCGTAGACGAACGGGTTCTGCATCGGCGTTACGTTAACTGACGTAATGGTTACGGTGGTTAACGTAACACGAGTTACGTAGGCTAGCGGCTCGCAGCCAGCCGCGTAGCGCCGTTCGAGCGGCAGCTGGCCAGTGTAGATCGCCATGCCGACGACGGCGTCGACGCCTGCGGCGTCGAGCGCGTCGATCTCCTCCCACGTGGTGATGCCGCCGGCGGCGGTCACGCGGCGCGTCGGTCGCCCGGCGGACGGCGATGATGGCGTCCATGTCGGTGCCCTGCATCAGCCCTTCGGTGTCGACGTGGGTGTAGAGGAACTCGGCGCAGTACGGCTCGAGCGCGCGCACCGCCTCGACGGCGGTGATCGGCAGCGACGGTCTTCCAGCCGTGAATGACGACGCTGCCCGCCGCGGCTGTCGACGGCGGCGATCACCCGCTCCGGCGCCGACGGCGTCGGCCAGCGCGCGCGCGAACGTCGACGTCGACCTCGCCGTCGCGGAACAGCGCCGAGCTGGCGATGACGGCGTGCGCGCCGGCGTCGAGCACCTCCTGCGCGCGCTCGACGCTGCGGATGCCGCCGCCGACGCGGCAGGGCAGCCGCCGGCAGATCGACGCGACCAGCGCGCGCGTTGTCGCCGCGGCCCCTGGCGGCATCGAGATCGATCAGCTGCACGCGCGGAAAGCGCGAGAAGCGCTCGATCCACGGCTCGGGATCGGGCGCCTCGATCGCCAGCGCTCCCCTGCACGAGCTGGACGACGTGGCCGTTCTGGAGATCGATGGAGGGAATCAGCATCAGCTGGCTCGAACTCAGGTCGCTTACAGGCGCACCGGAGATGCCCGTGCGCGTCGCAGATACCGCTTCAGAGCTCGCGTCACGCTCGTGACTCGGCGTAGTGGAAGATCGACGCGGCCAGCGCGGCGTCGGCGCGGCCGCGCGTGAAGACGTCGGCGAAGTGATCGAACGTGCCGGCGCCGCCCGACGCGATCACCGGGATGTCGACGGCGTCGGACACGGCGGCGGTCATCTCGCAGTCGAAGCCGGCCCTGGTGCCGTCGCGGTCCATCGACGTCAGCAGGATCTCGCCGGCGCCGCGCGACTCGGCCTCGCGCGCCCACTCGACGGCGTCGCGCGCCGCGTCGGCGGTGCCGCTGCGGACGTAGACCGCGAAGCCGTCGTCCCGCCGCTTGGCGTCGATCGCGACGATCACCGCCTGGCTGCCGTAGCGCCGCGCCAGCGTCGTGATCAGCTCGGGTTGTCGAAGCGCCGCGGTGTTCAGGCTGACCTTGTCGGCGCCCGCGTCGACCGCCGCAGCGGCATCCTCCTCGGACCGGATGCCGCCGCCGACCGTCAGCGGCAGGAAGATCTCGCGCGCGACGGCGTTGATCGTCCGCGCCAGCGCCTGCCGCTTCTCGAGCGTCGCGGTGATGTCGAGGATGACGACTTCGTCGATGCCCTCGACGTTGTAGCGGCGCGCGAGCTCGCCGGATCGCCGGCGTGGCGCAGCTGCTGGAACTGCACGCCCTTGACGACCTGGCCGTCGCGCACGTCCAGGCAGGCGATGATGCGCTTGGTCAGCATCAGGCGCAGCACCGCGAGGAAGTTGCGCAGGATCTGCAGGCCGGCGTCGCCCGACTTCTCCGGGTGGAACTGCACGCCGAAGACGTTGTCGCGCTCGACGACGGACGAGAACGCGTTCGCGTGCGTCGTCGAGGCGACGCACTCGGCGGTGACCGGCGCCGCATACGAGTGCGTGAAGTAGACCTGCGCGCCGGAGGTCAGCCCCGTGAGCAGCCGCGCGGACGCCGCGGAAGTCGAGCGCGTTCCAGCCGACGTGCGGCACCTTCAGCCGCTGCTCGGCGATCGCCGCGCAGCCGTGCGATGCGGCCGGCGATGGCGCCGAGCCCGGGCACGTCCGGGCGCTTCGTCGCTGCCTTCGAACAGCCACTGCATGCCGACACAGATGCCGAGCAGCGGCGTGCCCGATGCGACGGCGCCGCCGATCGCGTCGCGCCACGGCGCGTCGAGCGCGGCGGTCGCGCCGAAGTGTGCCGACGCCCGGGACGATGAGCCCGCGGCGCCGCGGCACTGCTCCGGCGTCGAGGGGACGACGAAGTCGGCGCCGAGCGCCGTCAGCGCCTTGCGGACCGACGTCAGGTTGCCGGCGCCGTAGTCGACCAGCGCAATCACAGCAGCCCCTTCGTGCTCGGCAGCATCTTCGCCAGCCGCGCGTCCCTCGCGCACGCCACGCGCAGCGCGCGCGCGAACGCCTTGAACACCGCCTCGATGTGGTGGTGGCTCGAACGGCCGTAGAGCACCTTGACGTGCACGTTGGCGCGCGCGCCCGCGGCGAAGCCGTCGAAGAAGTCGTGCACCAGCTCCGCTCTGCAGGTCGCCGACCATGCGCACGCGCACCTTCAGATCGACGACGGCGTGCGGGCGGCCGCTCGAGGTCGATGGCGGCCACGGCCAGCGTCTCGTCCATCGGCATGACGAAGTAGCCGGCGCGGTTGATCCCCTTGCGATCGCCGAGCGCCTTGCAGCACCGCCTCGCCGAGCACGATGCCGACGTCCTCGACCGTGTGGTGCTGATCGACGTCGAGATCGCCGGTCGCGGCGCAGCGTCAGATCGAAGCCGCCGTGCCGCGTGAACAGCTCCAGCATGTGGTCGAAGAAGCGGATGCCGGTCCGCACGTCGTAGCGGCCCTGGCCGTCGACCGTCAGCGCGCCCGCGATCTGCGTCTCGGTCGTCTGGCGATCGAATGCTCGCGCGACGCGGGCTTGCTCATCGCGTCGTCCCTCCCGGCCATCGACCGATTCCAGCGCTTCGATTGCCGCATCGGTGTGCTCGAGAGCCCGGCCGTGACGCGAATGCAGCCAGGCGTCGCCGGATCCTTCGAGCGGTCTCGCACGTGGACGCCGCGCGCGGCCAGCGCCTCGACGACCGGCGTGACCGCGTCGCCGACGCGGACCATGCACGAAGTTCGCCGCGCTCTCCCAGTACTCGAGGCCGAGTCGCTTGCACGCCGCGTAGAGCCGCTCGCGCGACTCCGCGACCTGTGCCGCGTATCGCGGAAGGAACTCGTGGTCCTCGAGCGCCGCCAGAGTCGCCGCCATCGCAACCGCGTTGATGTTGAAGGGCAGCGTCACCGCGCGCACGGGGTCGAGCGACTGCCGGCTGCCCGATGACGACACCGACGCGCATGCCGGCGAGCCCGTATGCCTTGGAGAACGTGCGCCCGACCAGCACATTCGAGTAGTTGCGAAGCTCTGGCAGAAACGTCGTGCCGCCGAACTCGATGTAGGCCTCGTCGATCAGGACGACGGCGCGCGGCGCGGCGTCCGCGATGCGGCGGAGATCCGGAATCGGGATCAGGCGGCCAGTCGGATTGCTCGGCGTGTTCAGGAAGATCATCCGCGTCCGCGGCGTGATCGCGCGGCGATGACGGCATCAGTCGGAAACACGAACTCGGGCCCCGGCGGTATTCGAACAGCGGTAGCGCCGACGGCCGACGTCGAGTTCGGATACGGATCGAACGCCGGCAGCGGGATGATCGTTTCCGCGTCGTGGATCCGCGCACGAGCGATGTGACCGACCGCGGCCATCAGGATCCCTTCGTCGAGGCCGTTCGTGAGCAGCACCCAGTCCGGATCGACGTCGAAGTGACGCGCGCACGCGCGCACGAGCTCCGGATACGACGGATACGTCGACACATCCGTCGTCTGCATCTTCTTGATCGCGTCGAGGACGCGAGGCGAGCAGCCGCCCGTGTTTTCGTTCAGGTGCAGCCGCAGACCGGCGCCCGGATCGGGATATCCCTGTAAGCGCATCATGATTTAGCGCGGGTCCTGTTCTTTGCACTTCGACTGTCGCTCAGGGCACCCGAGCCTCCGAGTCGAACAACGATCGATTCCGCATGCGCGTGAAGTCCTTCCGCTCGTGCCAGATCGATCACGCTGCCACCGATACGCGACAACCCGGCGCGCGTGACACGTTGCACGGTGACCTGCCGGACGAAATCAGCAGCGGACAGTCCTCCGCGGACACGCGCCGCACCAGCCGTCGGCAGCACGTGATTCGAGCCGATCGCGTAGTCACCGGCGACCTGCGCCGTCCAACTGCCGACGAACAACGAGCCCACGCATGTGATCTGCGCCGCCGTCGCTTCATCGTCGACGACCATGTGTTCGGGCGCGGCGGCGTTAGCGAGCGCGATCGCTTCGGCCGGCGACCGCGTCACGATGACGCCGCCGTGTCGCTTCATCGACAGGCGAGCCGGGCCATCGGCAGGCATTCGAGCCGCGACTTCCGTGGCGACCTGCGCCGCGAGCTTGCGGTTGGGCGTGATGAGAACTGCGCGCGCATCGGGATCGTGCTCGGCCTGTGCGATCAGATCGGCCGCGATCCAGGCCGGGTCGCCGTTCGACGACAGCAGCAGAATCTCGCTCGGGCCGGCGTAGAAGTCGATGCCACAGTCAGAGGCGACGAGCGCCTTCGCCGACGCGACCCAGCGATTGCCGGGCCCGACGATCTTGTCCACGCGTGGCACCGATTCCGTTCCGTATGCGAGCGCGGCAATCGCATGCGCACCACCAAGCCTGAATAGTCTGGAGACGCCCGCTTCGATTGCGGCTGCCATCACGACAGGCTCAGGTCGCGGGCATACCGCCACGACGTCACGCACGCCGGCGACGACGGCGGGGATAGCGGTCATCAGCAGCGATGAGGGCAGCGGGTATCGTCCGCCGGGGACGTAGCAGCCCACGCGGTCGAGCGGGATGACACGCTGTTCCACGCTGACACCTGCGGCGACGCCAACACGCCACGACCGCGGCACCTGACGGGTCGCGACCGCGCGAATATTCCTCGCCGCAGCGCGAATCGCGGCGCGCACTGACTTCGGTACCGTCGCAGCGGCCGTCTGCATCTCAGGCCGCGAGATCTCGATAGGGCCCGTGAGGCCGTCGAGGGACTTCGCGTACTTGAGCAAGGCGCGATCGCCCTTACGACGCACGTCGGAGACGATCGTCGCAACTCGACGATCGGTTGCTGCGTCGCGTGACCGCTCCGGCGAGAGCAACGCCTCGACCGCGCGCCGATTGGTGGACTCGACAATCTTCAACACGTGATCACCTAACTACCCAGCCAGCCAGCCACCCAGCCACTTACCCAACTACACAACAATCTTGTTGAGCGGATACTCGACGATGCCCTGCCCGCCCGCCGCCTTGAGCCTCGGAATCAGGTCGCGCACCGTGCGCTCCTCGATGATCGTGTTCACAGCGACCCACTCGTCGTCGCTCAGCGACGAGATCGTCGGCCGCTGCAACGCAGGCAGCAGCGCGAGCACTCGATCGAGATCCGCGCGGCGGACGTTCAACATCAGCCCTACGCGGCCCTGCGCCTCGATGGCGGCGCGCAGCAGCAGCGCGATGTTCTCGATCTTCGTGCGCTTCCACTCGTCGGCGAGCGCCACGTCGTTGGCGATGAGCTGCGTGTTCGACTCCATCACGGTGTCGAGGATGCGCAGGCGATTCGCCCGCAGCGTCGATCCGGTCTCGGTGGCTTCGACGATGGCGTCGGCGAGAACGGGAGGTTTGACCTCGGTGGCGCCCCAGGAGAACTCGACGTTCACCGGCACGTTGAGTCGTGTCGAAGTACGCCTTGGTGACGCGAACGAGCTCGGTGGCGATCGTCGCGTTGGCGAAGTCGGTCGGCGCCTTGAAGCGTGAGTCCTCCGGCGCGGCCAGCACCCATCGCACTTTTCCAAAGCTCTGTTTCGCGTAGACGAGATCGGCGATCGGCGTGAGCGAGTGCTTCGTGGCGCCTCCGAGCTTGTGCTCGGCGATCCAATCCTGACCGGTCAGGCCGGCATCGAGAACGCCGTCGCAGACGTAACGCGCCATTTCCTGAGCGCGAATCAACATGCACTCGATCTCGGGATCGTCGATCGACGGGAAGTACGATCGCGTGCTCACGTAGATGTTGAAGCCGGCACGTGCGAAGAGCTGAATCGTCGCGTCCTGAAGAGAGCCTTTGGGAATTCCCAGCTTGAGCTTCATGGAATCGTCACGCCCTCCACGCGTTGAAAGAAGCAGGTGCGCTCACCGGTATGGCAGACGTTGCCATCGCCAAGGCGCTCGGCTTTGACGAGCACCGTGTCCTCGTCGCAGTCGATGAGCACGTCGCGAACGGCCAGGCGGTTTCCGGACGTCTCGCCTTTGGTCCACAGCTTGTTGCGAGTGCGGCTGAAGAACGTGACGTAGCCGGTCGTACCGCGTCACGTCCCAGGCTTCCTGGTTCATGAAGCCGACCATCAGCACTTCGCCGCTCTTGTGATCCTGCACGACCGCGGGTATCAGGCCGTCCAGCTTCGAATAGTCCATCGTCGTTTCTCGTGATCGTTCCGGGTTCCTGGTTCCGCCGGTTCCGGTTCCAGGTTCCGTACAAAACAAAACCCCGCTCGGTAGTCCGGCGGGGTTTGCGCAATCTCGGGTTCGGTCAGTCGAGGTCTAGTCTGTTCGCGCGCACATACCCGCCGGGCGGCCATGATGGCCGTGGTGATGGTGATGCGCGTGGCGGAGACCGTTCGACATCGAGGCCTTCAAGCGTAGCTGATCGCCAGAGCCGGCTGCAAGTGGGGGCTCAGTCAGGCTCGCGCGCGATCATCACCTCGGTCGCCTTGATGACAGCAACCGCAGGATGGCCGCGTTTGAGTTTGAGTGCCTCGACGCCGTCGCGAGTGATGACGGCGGTGAGTTGCTGGTCGCCGATGCGCAGGCGCACTTGCGCCAGGAGGCCGTCGACTCGAATTTCATCCACGATTCCGCGCAGCTGATTACGGCCGCTGAGCGCGACGAGCACACCAGGTGTGGGCGCCGAGCGTCTGCTGGCCCGGGGGAGTTTGCCCTGCGAGGCGAGGAGCCGCTCGACCTCTGCCTCGGGGACGCGATGGTGACCGCCCCCGGTTCGCACCGTGCGGATCGTGCCTTTGTAGATCCACTGCTTGAACGTGGAGTACCCCACGCCCATCCGCTCTGCGGCCTTGCGCACGGTAAGGAGCGATGCCATACGAGTCGAATCATACTAAATGGTTTAGCTGATTCGGCTCGTATCGCCGCAAATCGTTCTCGCCGTCTACTTTTTGGCGTGTTCCTTGATGTAGGTGTTCGCGAACGCCACGAGCTGCGGGTTCTGCAGACCGATGGCTTCCGCCTCAGTTTGCGCCCGATCCACAGCCCATCCGTCCTGAAGTACGCGCTTAATCATCCACACCGCGCCCACACGGTTAGCCGAGCCGCAATGGACGAACACGGGCTGGTTGCTCTTGTCGGCAACCGCACCCAGGAAATCGGAGACGACCTTGGGATCCGGCGCCGCGGCGTTGAACGGCAGATGGATGTACTTGAGGCCCGCGGACTGAGCCGCGGCACGGCCGGCATCGACATCGGCCCCGGCTTCATTGGCCAACCGGAGGTTGATCACCGAGACATAACCCTCTTTCTTGAGGGCCGACATTGCGGACGGATCCACGGCCCCGCCACACCCAACCGTTGCATCCACACGCGAATAGTTGCGGACGCCTGGCATTTCAGACTTCTTTACCTGAGCCGACGTCGACGCCGCCATGAGTGCGACCACCGCGATGACCGACAGCATTTGAAATCGCATACCGCCCTCCAGAACTGGAATCTTACCTCCGTACGTCACTCGGTCGTTGACACTGCGAAGACGCGCGAACGATACTAAAGGGTCGTTCGTGCGGCGATTTCCACGACTTGATGGGCCGCACAGCCGGAACGCCGGCTGATCTGTCTAAGTCGCGAATCAGCCCGCGACCTCGCGGGCTTTTTTTTGGAGTGTTATGGACAAGTACATCTTCTCCTCGGAATCGGTTGGCGAGGGTCATCCGGACAAAGTCGCCGACACGATCTCCGACGCCGTGCTCGACGCATGCCTCGCGCAGGACAAGACCAGCCGCGTCGCCTGCGAAACCTATGTGAAGTCGAACATCGTGATCATCGGCGGTGAGATCACGACGAAGGCCAAACTCGACTACGACAAGATCGCGCGCGAGACCATCCGCGAGATCGGCTACGTCAACGACGATGACGTATTCCACGCCGACAAGGTGTTCGTGAACATGCTGGTGACGCAGCAGTCGCCCGACATCTCGCAGGGCGTCGATGCCAAGAAGGCGGTTGGTAAGAAGACCGCCAAGCAGGGCGCCGGCGATCAGGGACTGATGTTCGGCTACGCCAGCAACGAGACGCCCGAGCTCATGCCGGCGCCGATCATGTTCGCGCATCGCCTCGGCCGCGAGCTGACGCGCATCCGCAAGAGCGGCGGTGTGCCGTGGCTGCGTCCCGACGCAAAATCACAGGTGTCGGTGGTCTACGAGGACAACAAGCCCGTCGGCATCGCCAACGTCGTCATCTCGACGCAGCACACCGCTGACGTGTCGCACAAAGAGATCGAGAGCTTCTGCATCGAGAACGTGATCCGCAAGGTGCTGCCCGCGAAGCTCCTTACCGACAAGACCGAGTTCCTCATCAACCCGACCGGCCGCTTCGTCGTCGGCGGACCGCAGGGTGACACGGGACTCACCGGCCGCAAGATCATCGTCGATACGTACGGCGGCATGGGCCGTCACGGCGGTGGCGCGTTCTCGGGCAAGGATCCCACGAAGGTCGATCGCAGCGCCGCCTACATGGGTCGCTGGGTGGCGAAGAACATCGTGGCGGCCAAGCTCGCGGAGCGCTGCGAGGTGCAGTTCGCCTACGCGATTGGCCACCCGGATCCGGTGAGCGTCCACATCGAGACGTTCGGCACGGCGACCGTTGACACGGCGAAGATCCTGAAGGCTGTGAACCGCGTGTTCAGCTTCCAGCCGGCGGACATCATCGACCAGCTGAACCTGCGCCGTCCGATCTTCCTGAAGACGACCAACTACGGTCACTTCGGCAAGAGCGATAAGGACCTGACGTGGGAGCAGGCCAACAAGGTGCAGGCACTGCTGAAGGCGATCACAAGCAGCCGCGCGGCCTAAGGGTCAGAACGACTTAACTCCAATCTCCAACTTCCAACTCCCAAAATCGGATTGGGAGTTGGATCCTTGGGAGTTGGGAGTTGACGAATTATTTTTCCACCGTCACGGTGACGGGATCTTCGATCCTCACCGTCAGCGGCGTTCCAGCAGAGAGCGTCGCATGATTGCGATCTCCGGCCACGACCGCGGCCGTGCCCGCCCCGGCGCCGATCGATCCACCAATCGCTGCGCCCTTCGCGCCACCCAGAATGCCTCCGATGATGGCGCCTCCGATCGCTCCACCACCGATCTTCGCTGCGCTCTCACGTCCGGGTGGATCGCCTTCGCGATAGATCGTCTCGGTGTGCAGCGGCAGTCGCGTTCCATCCGCAAGGACGACAGACGTGAACTTGACGCCAAGACGTGCGCGCTCACGCATCTTGCCGCCGCGCTCGACCAACGTCACTTCGCCAAGCGCCTTCGCGCCCGCCGGAATCGCGACGCGATCACCGACCTTGACGTCGCGAGTCACGCGAGCGACGACACTGTCTTCGACCTGCGCTCTCTCGCTGGTCACCGGTGATTCGAGCTGGAGGCCGATAACGGAATCCGCGGCGACGACGAGCTCTTCATAGAGCGGCGCCGGTGGTTCAACCGTGCGCGACGCCTGGTTGTCGGTGATGGCCGCCGGCGCGATGGGCACGACCCGCTGGTCCGGTGCGATCACGGGCGGTGCAGGAACTGGAGGCTCCGGGACTCGAGACGCGGACGCCGTCTGGCGAACAGAAGGTCGTGGTGCCGGCGGTGCTTGAACTGGTCTCCTCGGACGCGGGGCGGGCTCCGCGACGACTGGTGCGGCCGGAACAGCGACGGGGACGGGCTCGATCACGCCCTCCGACTCTGCGACGGCGCTCAAGGCGGACGCCGGAGCCTGAACCTGCTCAGTTGCGGTTACTGGCGAATCGCTTCGGAGCGCCAGGAACGATCCCCCGGCCCCAGCCGCCACGCAAACAATCGCAAGAATGACGGTCGCGGTCCTGCTCATAACCTGGTCCTCTCGAAGGCTTGCTCAGAGCAAGGGCTGTGCCTCAGGAAAGCCCGGAAACAGGCGCAATCCACGAGGTTGCCGGATTGCCAGCCGACCTGATTTTCGGATCTGTCCTCGATCCCCTGCACTCGAAACAGGCCTGGCAAGCCATCCGTCACGCCTCCTCCGGCCGGATTTTCGCCGATCCGGCCGTCGCCGGCCGCTCGTTCAGGCGGTCGATCAAGGCTTCCGGGTCGGATTCCGTCACGACGATCCCGCGGTTTTCGGCGCTGATGAACCCGTCGGAGACGGCACGGTCGAACAAGGCGACGAGCGGATCGTAATAGCCCGCAACGTTGAGCAGCCCGCAGGGTTTCCGGTGGAGACCGAGCTGCGTCCACGTCACCACTTCGCAGAATTCTTCGAACGTGCCGAACCCTCCCGGCAGCGCGATGAAGGCGTCGGAAAGGCTAGCCATCAGCGCCTTTCGCTCATGCATCGAGGACACGATCCGCAGGTCGGGCAAACCGCGATGCGCGATTTCGCGGGCCACCATCGCGCTCGGGATCACGCCGATCACATGACCGCCGTGTGCGAGTACGGTATCCGCCACGACACCCATCAGTCCCACACAGCCGCCGCCAAACACGACGTCCACGCGACGCTTCGCCAGGTGGATCGCGATTGCCTCAGCCGCCTCGCGATACTCGCGACGCACACCCGTGCTCGATCCACAGAAGATGCAGACTCGGTGAAGCAATGTCCTCAGTCCTTAGTCCTCGGTCCTCAGTCTTCGATCTCGATGCCAGTAAGACCCACCACTGTAGACCGTGGACCGTGGACTGGGGAGTGGACCGTGGACTGGGAACCGGCCTCACCCGACGAATTTATACCCGAGCCCGTGGACGGTGTGAATGTGTTGCGGATGTCGCGGGTTGTCTTCGATCTTCTGCCGCAGCCACGCGACGTGCACGTCGACCGTTCGTGTGGACGGCATGGCGTTGTAGCCCCAGACTTCGTTGAGCAGCTCATCGCGTGAGAGTGCGGCACCGCGATGCTCGACGAAGTAGCGGAGAAGTTTGAACTCGCGCGCGGACAACTCGATCGATTGACCTGCCTTCGTGACCTCGGCTTTGCGGAAGTCGATCGAGATGTCGCCGAAGCGAAATGTGTCAGTGACGGTGGGAGAACTCGATACCGGCGCGCCACGCCGCAGCAGTGCCTCGATACGCGCGAGCAACTCCACCATCTCGAACGGCTTCACGAGGTAGTCGTCGGCGCCGAGCTTCAATCCGACGACACGATCGACAACCTGCCCGCGCGCGGTCAGCATCAGGATCGGCGTCTGGATTCCGCGTTGGCGAAGTGTGCGGCACACATCGAAGCCACTGCCGCCTGGCAGCATGATGTCGAGCAGGATGGCGTCGAACGTCCCGGTGCTTCCGCGAGCAAGTCCCCTGACGGCGTCGCCTTCGCTCTCGACCTCATAGCCCTCGGCCATGAGTCGATCGGTGAGCGTCAACACGAGGCCGGGTTCGTCCTCGACCAGGAGAATTCGACGAGACACGAGTCCTGTGTGTCCTTGGTCTCTTGCGTGCAGGCTACGAATGCGTCGTCTGCAACTGACTGGCAACGGCGGTCGCCCGCTGATCGGGTTCGGCCGATGGCAAGGCAATCGTAAACGAACTGCCGGCCCCAGCCCTGGTCGTCACCGTCACGCGGCCGCCGTGGGCGGCAACGATTTGTCTGACGAGGGAAAGCCCGAGTCCGTTGCCGTGGACCTGGCGCGCAACCGCGTCGGCGCCGCGATAGAACGGGTCGAAGATGTGCGGGAGCTCTGATGCCGGAATGCCGCTGCCGTGATCGCTGATGGTGATCCACACCTCGGGACGGCGTCGCTGCCGCCCGTGCTCGACTCGAATGCCCACCCAGCGGTCGTTGCCGCCGTACTTTACGGCGTTGGCGATGAGATTCTGGAGAGCAGATCGAAGTGCGGCGGCATCGCCAACAACCGTCGGCGGATTGGGAATGAAGTTGCGCTCGATCGTGATGTCTTCCGATCCGAGAAGCGTCAGTGAACTCTCGATAGCGCCCTCGATGATCTCCGTCGGAGCAACCGGGACGCGTGCGCCGGTCGCGAGGCCTGACTCGATGCCCGGCGTACTGCAACACGCGCTCGACCATCTCGCCCAGGCGACGCGCTTCCGTCTCGAGAAGCTGACCGTATCGCTTCACGCGATCGCCGCTGTCGACGACGCCATGCGACAGGTTCTCGGCGGCCGATCTGATGACCGCAACCGGCGTGCGCAATTCGTGGGACACACCGGCGACGAATTCCATCTGCTGACGCGCGAGTCGGTGCGCGCGGCGTGACGTTGCTGCGAGGAGCGCGATGCTCACCGTCAGGAGCAGGAGCACGCCAAAGCTGATGGCGAGATTCTGCCGGCGTGCGCGTGCGACCGCAGCCTCGAGCGAACCGCTTTGGTGTTGTACGAGCAATCGCCAGCGTCCGAGTTCTTCTTCAGGTGCCGCGGCGCGAACGCCCAGTGGCTCTTCGCTGCGCAGTCGCGTGCCCTCTTGGCGGCGAGTGCTGTCGCCAATCGGTGGACGAGGAGGCCGTCCAAAGGGGAACCCCTGAAAGTTCATGCCGAAGAGCGATGCAGATGCATCGGCACGAAGCGGATCGACCGGTGCGTCCGGATCCGACCGATAGAGCACGTTCTCCGCATCGTCGGTCGCCGTGACGGCTACGCGGTAGACGTCGCCTTCCACGTGCGTGAAATGCCGGGCCGCGAGCTCGGGCAGCATCTGCTCGCGGATGTACGGCATGTTCAACTCGACGATCGTGAAGCCAAATACCGGCGTGACGGTCTGTGGACCGGGAGTTGGGCGTGCGGGTACGACAAGGTTGCGAAGGGGAACCAGGATGAGCGAGTCCTCACCGCGAAGAGCGGCTCGTCGATCGAACGCCAGCCCGGCGTTGAAGTCTCGAAATTCCTGCTCGAGTTGAGGTCGCCATTTGTCGAGTGGTGGCTGCCACTCCGTTGCCTCGAGTGCGTCGATATCCGGATTCCATCGCCGGAGTCGCAGCTGACTGCTGTCGCCGTCGACGACTAGCACGTTCGAAACGATTTGAGGGTGGCTGGCGGTATTCAGCCACGTGTTGTATCGATCGGAGTAGCGCTCGGACACGCCCTCGCGGACAGTTTGTGGCCCGACCTGGAGACTCAGGACGGCGCGAGTGAGCTCTCCGTCGAAGGCTTCTCTGAACTGGGCAGCGGCGATGCGAACATTGCGCTGAAGGCGCTCTCGCGCGGCGGTGCTCAGTTGGCCGACCCACTGGTACTGAAGCACGGCCAACGTCGGCAGGAGGATCAGCAGGGCCAGGGTGACGAGCGTTGTCCCTGACGGTTTCTTCAGCTTCACGGGGCGAATGTTAACATGCATAAATCGCCGTAAGGTATTGAATTTCAAGCTTTTACATTCTTAACAATCTCTTTGCCCTCACTTAACCAAGCTCGTGTCGAAGCGCAGGAATAATCAGACTATGCGGACCCTGGTGTCTACCTCTGTCTTCGCGCTCGCGCTGTTCGCCGGCCTCCCGCTCGGCGTTCAGACGGTCCGTGCGGGTCAGCAGCCGGAAGAAGCCAAGGCCAACAGCGTACTTGCCGAGGCGCGCTCGGCGCTTGGCGGTGAAGACAAGCTCGCAGCGGTCAAGAGACTGCAGGTCACCGGGACCACCAAGCGGGCGAACGGGAACTTCACGCTCGATGGCGACACCGAGATGTTCTTCGAGTTGCCCGACAAGTTCCGTCGCAACGAGTCGCTGACGATCGGGGGTGGCGGTGGAGGCACGGGGATCGATCGCAAGGAGATTCTCAACGGCACCGAGTTTTCCACCGAGGTCAGCGGCGGCGACTTCGGCGGCCGCGGCCGTGGTCGCGCCGGCGGGTTCCAGGGTGCAGGTGGCGGGGCTGCCGCAGGTGGCGCCGATGGCAGAGGAACTCTGACCCCGGAGACGCAGGAGCGTCTGCGCGAGTTTCAACGCCGCAATCTACAAAGTGAAGTCAGCAGGCTTCTGATCGCGCTGTTGCTGACGAGCGATACCCCGTTTCGATGGGTCGGCACCGCACAGTCGCCCGAAGGTAGTGCCGATGTACTGGAAGTGAAGACTGCGGATGGCGTGGCCACGCGTGTGTTCGTCGACACGATGACGCGCATGCCGCTGATGCTCTCGTGGACGGGGCCGGCCGGACGCGGATTCGGACGTGGTGGCCAGGGCGGACGTGGTCAGGGCGCTCCCGATCAGGCAGGTGCTGCCCCGCCTGAAGGACGTGCAGCAGGCGATCAGCCAGCAGCCGGAGGCGCGCCCGCGGATGCGGCGCAGGGACGTCGCGGGCGCGGCGCTCAGGGGCCTCCCGTCACCCTCGAGATGCACCTCGCTGAATACAAGGCGGTCAACGGGATCAAGTTCCCACATCTCATTACTCGCGGTGTGAGCGGCGAGACGAACGAAGAGTGGGTCATCAAGAGTTACAAGGTCAATCCGAACCTCAAGGCGAACGCGTTCACGAAATGAAACGCATCCTCCTCGCACTCCTGGCGCTGCTGGTTACGGCACCGCTGTCAGCGCAGAACGCGAACAACCAGACCCAGCTGCGGCTGGTCGTTGTCGACGAAACCGGCGCTGGTATTCCCCAGGCCACCGTCACCGTGACTCCTGCGGCCGGAGAGGCCGTGACGTTTACCAGCGACGATCGCGGGCTCGCGATGTCTCCTCCGCTTGCCACGGGTAACGTCCACCTCCACGTCGAGTTTCCAGGATTCGAACCGCATGAAGGGCAGCTGACGCTCCGCCGCGGAGCGGTGAATCAAACCGTCACGCTGAAGATCGCTGGCTTTCAGGAAGAAGTCGTCGTGAACGACACCGCGGCGACCGACGATCGTCGAGGCAATTCGTTCACCACGACGCTCGAGCAAGCCGAGATCGACGAGCTCCCTGACGATCCCGAGGAACTCGCCGACGTGTTGACCCAGATGGCTGGTGCCGCGGGCGCCGTGTTCCAGGTCAACGGGTTCCGCGGCGGGCGATTGCCGTCGCGCGACGAGATCCGCCAGATTCGCTTCCGAACCAACTCTCTCTCGGCCGACAACCACGATGCAGGCCGCACGCAGATCGAGATCATCACCAGACCCAACGTCATCGAATGGAACGGCAACGCCAGCCTGAACTATCGCGGCGATGAGATGAACGCGCGCAACGCGTTCGCTACGACGGAGACCCCCGAGCAGAACCGGCAGTTCAACATGGGCCTTCGCGGTCCGCTCGTGAAGGGCAGGACATCGATTCGCTTGAACGTCGATGGACGCCGCGATCAGCAGTCAGACACGATCACCGCGCTCGACGAGAACGGCAACCGCATGGGCGACGTCGTGTTCCGTCCGTCGGAACAGACCAACGTCACGGTTGGCATCGAGCACGCGCTGACCAAGGACCAGACGCTGCGCGTTGAGTACCGTCGCGGCGACAACTCCACCGATAATCTGGGGGTCGGCGGTTTCAATCTCCAGGAGCGCGCGTACGACCGCAATGGATCGAATCATCAGGTTCGCGCGCAAGTCCAGGGGCTGCTCGGCAAGACGACACTGAATGAGCTGCGGTTGGAGTTCACGCAGCAGAGCAATCAGGCGGCGTCGCTCTCGAATGCACCCGCCGTGATCGTGCTCGATACGTTCAGCGAAGGTGGCGCCGGCGTTTGGAACAATTCGTCCTCGCGCGGGTTCGAGCTGGCAGACAACCTCGACTTCAATGTCGGCCGCAAGCATCAGATGCGAGTCGGCATTCTGCTCGAGGGCGATGAGTTCAGCAACTTCGACGCGCAGAACAACGCGGGTACCTTCACCTTCAGCGATATCGTGGCATTCGACGCCGGCCGGCCCACGTCGTTCACGCAGCGCAACGGGGAAGTGAACACGAGGTTCAATCAGTACCAGTTCGGCGCCTACTGGCAGGACGACATTCGTCTGAACAACAAGTTTTCGGTGAGCATCGGCGTGCGCAATGAAATGCAGTCGCACATCGACGACAAACTGAATCTGATGCCGAGGCTCGGATTCACGGCGACCCCGTGGGGAAATCGCACCGCCATCCGCGGCGGCTACGGCCTGTTCTACGACTGGTATTCGTCGAGCCTCCATGACCAGACACTGCGCGTCGACGGCGTGTCCGTGCGCGATCTGCTGATTCTCAATCCCGGTACCCGGACCCGCTCAACGGCACCGACGCGCAGATCCTGCCACGCGGCCGCATTCAGGCCGCTTCGGATCTGAGCATGCCGCAGGTGCATCAGGCATCGATTGGCGTCGAGCGGCAGCTCACTCAGAACCTCAGTGTCCAGACCACTTATCAGATGCTTCGTGGCCGCCATCGGATTCGTTCGATCAACATCAACGCGCCGGACGACTTCGGTAACAGGCCGGACCCGACGGTCGGCACGGTCACGCAGTTCGAGTCCACGGGACGGGCCGATACGGACCGTGTGACATTCGGCGGCAACTATCGATTCCCTCAGCGCCGGATCTTCGTGAACATGAACTACACGCTGGGGCGAATCAAGAATGACACCGACAGCGAAACGTCGCTGCCCGCCAACAACCTCGATCCGGACGCCGAGTGGGGCTACTCACGCCAGGACGTGCGCCATCGTCTGCAGGGTACCGTCAACGTGCCGTTGGTGCTTGGTCTGCGCGCCAACGTGAATGTCAACGCACAGTCGGCGACGCCGTACACGATTACGACAGGACGGGATGACAACGGCGACGGAACCAGCAACGACCGCCCAACAGGAGTGGGTCGCAACACCGCGCGGGGCACCGCGACCTTCGTGACCAACTTGCGCGTGAGTCGTGCGTTTGCGTTGGGTGGGCAACGCACCGGCGGCTTCCCGGGAGGCCGCGGCCCTGGTGGCGCCGGCGGACCGGGCGGTGGCGGGTTAGGGCCTGGCGGACCGGGTGGTGGCGCCGGCGCATCAGTCGGTCAGACCTTCAACGCGCAGGGCCAGGGTGGCGCCGGTGGCGGCCGCGCCGGGAATCAGGGCGACGCTGCGTTCAATGCGCGCTACATGATGGAGCTCTTCGTCACCGCCGACAACCTCTTCAACCGCGTGAACTACGGCGGATACAGCGGCAACCTGCTGTCCGATTACTTCGGACAGCCGACGATGGCGCAGCGCCCGCGGCAGGTGCAGGTCGGGATGCAGTTCCGGTTCTAAATCCGTCCCCGGTCCTCAGTCTCCCGTCCCCGGTCACAACAAGGACCTCCAACCAGGTGAAGGCCGGAGACGGGGGCCGGAGACGGGACAGCCATATAGAATTCCCATGTGAACATCACCGTCGTCGGTGCCGGCATCGTCGGCAGCGCGATCGCCCACGAGCTTGCGTCTCGCGGCGCGGGCGTACGGCTGATTGATTCCCGCGGCGTCGCCCGCGGTGCCACCCGTGCCTCGGCCGGGATTCTGGCTCCACAAATCGAAGGTCACGTTCCCGAGTTGCGCAAGCTGGCCGCATGCAGCCTGGCGATGTACGACGACTTCATCTGTCGCGTCGAGCGCGACTCCCGTCGGACGATCGAATACAAGCGGAACGGCACGCTACAGGTCGCACTGGACGATCAGGAAGCAGCAGTGCTGGCAGACGATGCGCAGGCCCTCGAACGGAACGGTGTTGAACACACGCTGCTCGACCGCGAATCTGCCAGACGAGTGGCGCCGTTACTCTCCGCTCGAGTCACGTCCGCGCTGCTCGTGCCCTCTCATGGCTACGTCGCGGCGAGTGCGTTGACCGAGGCGATTGTCGATGCGGCGCGTGCTCGCGGCGTGCGACTGATCACGAGTGCTGTTCGCAGCATCGAAGGCGCGAACGCAACAGCGCGCGTGGTGACCGACGAAGGGATCATCGACAGCGATGTCGTCGTTGTGGCATCAGGCAGTTGGTCAGTGCCGTCGAGGCCGTCAGCTGGTCCGCCGGTCAAGCCGATTCGTGGCCAGCTCGTGCAGCTGCGCTGCGACGACGCACCCACCACGCACGTGATCTGGGGACAGGCTTGCTACCTTGTGCCGTGGAGCGACGGCACCGTGCTCGTCGGTGCCACCGTGGAGGATGTCGGATTCGACGAGCGGCCGACCGCTGAAGGCGTCAGAAAACTGCTCAGTGCCGCCATCGGGCTCGTGCCATCACTCGAGCGCGCGCAGTTCGAAGAAGTCCGCGTTGGTTTCCGGCCGAAGTCGGTCGATGAGCTGCCGATCGTCGGCCGCTCGGAGACGATGCCGTCGGTGTTTTACGCGATGGGGCACTATCGCAACGGAGTGTTGCTCGCACCGTTGACGGCGGCATTGATGGCCGACCTGGTACTCGAAGACAAGGAACGCGCGGAGCTCGCGCTCGTCAGACCCGGACGGCTCGCAAACGCCTGAGACGTCCGATGCGCCTCAAGAAACATTACAGCTCACGCGAGGTCGCCGTGCTCACAGGGCTCAGTGCTCGTCAGCTCCAGTGGTGGGACGCGCGTCGCTTGTTCGTGCCGGCCATTCGCTCGCATCGAACGGAGGCAGGCGGCTTCACCGAGCGACGCTACACCCCAATAGACGTCCTCGAGCTGCAGGTGCTGGCGGATCTGCGCCGGCGCGGGTTTTCGGTTCCGCAGCTGCGACGCCTGCTCTCCACGCTGCGCGAGGTCTTTGGCGTTCGTCTCTACGAGGCGATCGGCGAAGGTGGTCCGCTGTCGCTGTTCATCAGCGGCGATCAGCTCTACGCGCGCACCGAGGATGGACAGATGTTCAACATCGAGCGTCCGGCCGAGCCGATGCTGATGGTTGGAGAGGAACTGCTGCTGCGGCCGCTCGCCGCGCGCGAGCGCAAACGCCGCCGGGCGGCGTCGCCGCAAAAACTGTAAGGGGGTCGGGGGTCATTTGATCAGGACACTGGGTCACAAGTGTCCTGATCAAATGACCCCCGACCCCCTACCGGATCGGAAAGACTTTCTCGAGGTCGTCGGCGGGACGGGCGATGACATGGACGCCAATCAGCTCGCCGACGCGGCGCGCCGCAGCCGCTCCCGCATCGGTCGCCGCTTTTACTGACCCCACGTCGCCGCGAATGAGGGCCGTAACCAGGCCGGCATCCACCTTCTGCCAGCTCACGAGCACGACGTTCGCGGTCTTGAGCATCGCGTCAGCCGCTTCGATCATGCCGACCAGCCCCCGCGTCTCGATCATGCCCAGCGCGTCACCGATGTCCGCTTTGTCCTGCGCCACGGCCGCGATCTTACCACCCCTTCGTGCGCCGCAGTTCAGTGATGTGGGCGAGATGATGGTGGGAGTGCCAGGCGTACTGCTGCAGGTGCCAATCCAGCGTGAGCTGGGCACCGATCTCCGGGTGCACGAAGGCGCGTTCGAACTCCTCGACGGTCATCGCGTGATAGACGGCTGCCCAGCGTGCGTGGACGCTGTCGATCAGTCCCAGTGACACGCTGACCGGCAGCTTCATGTCGGCCAGCAGCGCCCAGGCGTTTTCGTCGTACGGTTTGATCGTCGGCGTTTCTTCCGTCAACGCGAGCTTGACGCGAATCAGCCCGTTCATGTGACTGTCGGCGACGTGGTGAACGACCTGCCTCACCGTCCAGCCCTGGGGCCGATACGGTGTGTCGAGCTGATCGTCGGTGAGATCGGCGACGGCGGCGCGCATGCGGTCTGGCAGGCTGGCAATCGCGTCGATCGCCGCAGCGCGTAACTCGCTGGTGATGGGCATCACCGCGCGGAAGCGACCGATAGGATAGCGCAGGTCTTCGGCGGTCTTCGTCATGCCCATCTTGTACAACAAACCCGCTCGCATCTCACGGACGGTACAATTCATCCTCAATCTGCATGAAGGTCATCGTTGCCGAAGGCCCGCTTCTCGATCAGATCACCAGGCTCACGTACGACATCTGGAACGAAGGGCTGAGTGAACGCGCCTACTCACAGTGGAACGCGGCGCAGATGCGCACGCCGTGGGGCCGCACGCATCTTCAGCGACTGGCTTTGGTGGACGTTTCCGGCCGGTTGCTGGCGACCGCGAAGCGCTACCGTTATCGCGTGCGGCTCGACGGCCGTGTTGGATGGATGTCTGGCATCGGCGCGGTGTTCACGCCACCGCTGGAGAGAGGCAAAGGCTACGCGTCGCAACTCATCGCGCAGCTGCTGGAGATCGAGCGTAAGGAAGGCGCACTCCTGGCCGGATTGTTTTCAGAGATCGGAGCCACCTTCTATGAACGACTCGGGTTCACACCGGTTCCGATCGACGAAGTGACGGTACGAGTCGAGCGCCGCAAGGGTGCGCCAGCAATGCTCGTCCGCGCCGGTGACGATCGCGACCTGCCCGCGGTCGAAGCGATGCATCAGGTCCGATCGTCGGGCGTCAGATTCGCGCTCACTCGCGACAAGTCGACGATTCACTACGCGCTATCCAAGAAGCGACTGCTCGCGGGTCTCGGTCCGCAGGGTCTGCGTCAAGTCGAGTTCGTCGTCGCCGAAGAAGGCGCATCCGCGGTCGCGTACGCCCTGCTCCATGAGAACGCCAATGGGTGGACGCTCGAAGAGGCCGGCGACCGGGATCCTGCCGGCGCGCGCCTCGGCGCGATGTTGCAGGTCCTCCTCGCGCGCGAACCGTCGGCACCGGCACCGCTCATTCGCGCGTGGTGGCCGGCTGCGCTCGCGGTTCCTCCTCAGGTGTCGTTGACGGACAGGGCTCCTGCCCACGACTCTTCATGGTGAAGCCGCTCGCCGACGTGCCGATCCCTGAGAAGGCAGAGGACGTCTTCTACTGGCACAGTGACTATTTTTAGTTGGTGGTGGGTGGTGGTTGGTGGTTAGCAGGCAGTTCTAGGCGCTGGCCTTCAGGCCTCCCCGATTTACTGCGTGATGGGATCCAGATACGACCGATCGCTGCTCGCCTTCACGGAGTGAGAACGTCATGGCCTGCGCCCGCAGGCGCTCGAGGAACTGCGGATCCTGTTCCTCGCCTTCCTCGAGAATAATCGACGGCGACAGCGAAGTATCGTTCGTTTGGTGGCAGGCCGGCTGATCCTGAAACTGCCCGCGCTCGTTCGGCACGCGCTGTCCGGACGTATCGACTCGGATAACGTCCATCGATTCACATCGTCAGGAAAGACCACGACGCTGTAGTTCATGTGACTCCCGGCGAGCCTGCACCAGTACCGCTGATCGTCGTGACGCGGTCGGTCAGGACGACGCGCGCAGCGCTCGTCTGGCCCTTCAGATCGATTGGCTCGTCGGTCACGTCCACACCATCAACCGCGATCTGGCTCACCGCCCAACCATCGGGAAGACCGTTGATGTCCAGATAGAACGGTCCCGACATCCCTGCCAATCGGAACGCGGATCCCCGGCCGCCCTGCATCATTGACTGGACCGCCGCCACCTTTGGCCGGGCGCACGTCGGCGGACACCCCATTCGGGAGCGGTCGAACGACTCCTGCATCGGCCACGAACGTGCCGGCAAGAACTCCGCCGCGTCTCGTCGTCAGCGCAAGATCCGACACGTTGTCACCAGTGACGACGAGCGACATCGTCGCTGTCTCTGGCCCTCGCTCCATGATTTCCTGCATGGCTGGTGGGGACCGGCGTTCGGATTCCCTCCCTGGAGGCCCGGCAACGACGCCTGCCATGAACGAACTGTTCGCTGTGAGCATGTATGGACCCGGCGGCACGTTGTCGATCGTGAACCGGCCGTCCGGCATTGGTGTCCGCGTTGATCATGAAAGCCGGCGGGGCACCCGCGCTCTCGATTGACGCACCGATGCCGATGGCTTCGGATACGAGCTGCACCATCGCCTGAACGGGTGCGCCCGATGCATTGAACACGATGCCCGAGACGCGCGCACTGCGGATCGGCGATATCTGAAAGTCAGCGGACGCCTCGGTCCCCACAGCGAGCGTGATGCTCTGCGCTTCGCTGAAGCTTGGAGTGCCGGGATAGTACATCGGCGGATCTCGCCTCACCGCATCGGCAAGACCCGGTGCTGGCCGTGACGTAGTAGTCGCCGGGCGGCAAACCGTACACGCGGAACTCACCCAGTATCGTCGGTCTGATCCCCTGGGCCCATGCTCTGCAGACGACGCTGCCCGCGGACCATGCGCGACCGCAGCACCTGCACGCGTGTGCCTGCGATCGGATCGCCGAACTCGTCGATCACGCGCCCATGGATCGCACCGCCTCGAGTGAGCGCGAGATTGGCGGTGAATGTCTCGCCTTCGCGAAGATTGATCGTGCGTCGGCGTTTCGAGTGGACGGCGCTGACCGAAGACCAGCGAGGTGATACCCGGTGCGCGATACGGTCAGCCGGTATTCGCCCGCAGGAAGGTCGCGCAGTCTGTAGAGCCCGTCTCCATCTGTCGTCACCAGTCGGTTGTAGCTCGCCGCGACTAGATAGCCGCACCTCGGCTCCGCGAACCGGCGCGCCGGTGTCCGCAGCCGTGACCAGCCCTTTGATGCTCGGCGGTCATCGGATCGACGCGCGGCGGCCTCTCGTCGTGGCCGATTGGGCCGCGAGATCGGCAGACGGTAGCAAGAGGATGCCGAGCACGACACCGAAGAGAACGCGACGCATGCGCTCTTCATCGCTCCACCACTGTCAACTCGAGCGTGCGCTTCTCGCTTCCTCGAGTGAGAAGGGCACGGCGGCGTTTCTGATTCGCTGTCAGGAATTCGGGATCGAGATGCTCTCCGTCTTCGAGGTAGTCGGTTGCGATAGGCGAGGTACTGCTCTCCCGGCGGCAGGCCAGACGATCGCGAAGTGCCGCGGCATCGGTATCCACGACGTCGGACGTATCGGGAACGATGTCCCCACTTCTCCGAGTTCTCGGGAAACACGACAATCGATCGTGCGGTGGCCGGATCGGCTGCCGTCGCGACGCCACTGACCTCGGTCACCCGGTTTGTGAGCACGACTCGTGCGCGTCTGCCTGTTGACCCGGCGAGAGTTCGATCGGTCGGTCGAGCGCATCGATGTCGTCCACGGTCAATCTCCTTCACCGCCCAGTCTTCTGGCAGTCCGTCGACCACCAGCCGGAACGGCTCGCTCAATGCGCCGATTTCGAATTTCACGCCTCGCCGCTGTCGAGGACGGTATCGCTCTCGCCGACGAGAAGGCGACGACCGTCAGGCTGCTCGGCAACGGGCGCGAGACGCCAGCATCCGCGACGATCGTTCCGCGCAGCGTCGCCGGACGGCCGGTGACGAGCGTGATGCCGGACACTTCATCGCCGTCGACGGTGACAGGCATCGAGCCGATTCGTCGGGACCATCACCACGCAGCGTGGCCTTCAGGATGTAGCGCCCGGGCGAGACGTCGGCAAGCGTGAACGTTCCGTCGGATCGCGTCACGCCACCGGCGCCGGTCGGGCACGCCAAGCTCCGATCCCTCCGAGACGAGATTGAGGAACGCGTCCGCAGGCGCGCCAGCACCGTTCAACACGACGCCTGATATTCGCGTGGATGCGAACCGGCAGCAGCGGGAACGTGGCTGTGCCTCACCGCCGAGCCCAAGCTTGATGCGCTGCGCCTCGGACAGATCTGCCGGTGCCCGGAAAGTACGTCGGCGCGTAGGTCGTCTCGACGATCGAATCGATCGTGGCGCGACGCGCAGACTCGCCGCGACGTAGTAGTCGCCCGGCGGCAGGCCGTAGACGCGGTAGGCGCCGGTGTCATCGGTCATGTCCGCGACGCCCACCGCCTTCAGACGCCGCGTCCCCTGTTCCATCGTCGCGCGATACACGCGCACCTGCAGGCCTGCGAGCGCGTCGCCCGAGGCGTCATAGACGCGTCCGGAGATCGCCCCGCCGCGAGTGAGTGGAATATCAGCGGTGAATCGCTCGCCCCGCGTCAGCGAAATCGGCGGTGGCGTCTGAAACGGCCGCCGTTGACCGAACTGCCAGGTGACGTATCCGCCCTTCGATGCGGTCACGAGCCATTCGCCTTCCGTCAATCCTTCGAACCGGTAGGCGCCGTTCTCGTCGGTCGTTGTGACACGCGCCTGCCGTTCTCGCTCATCGCCACGACATCGGCAGCTCGCACGGGAGTGTTCGAACCGGGCGTCAGCACGTGGCCGACGATGGACGCGTTGCCGCGGGGAGTCGCACCGGTCCAGCGGCTTCAGGGGCACCGCCCCGGCGGCCCTGGGCCTGAGCGGTCGTGGTCGAGACCAGCAAGAAACGCGAGTATCACGGCGACGATGGCTGTGTCTCGCATCATTCGTTGCTACCTACTGATCTAACGGCCGATTGGATTACCGAGTATAGGAAGAACCGTGCCTCATTACCGCTCGTGCCGCCAGCCGTGCCGCTGTCCCCGGTCATGAATCCCCCGGGATGGGTGCCCGCTCCGCACAGATGGAGTCCACGAATCGGACTGGCATAACCGGCATGGCCGAGGATCGGCCGCATCGTGAACAGCTGATCGAGCGCGAGCTCGCCGTGAAACATGTGGCCCGCCGCTCAGTCCCAGCTCCTCCTGCAGCTCGGCCGGCGTCATGACCTCCGCACGCGACGACGAGCGGCCCGAATTCCAGGCGCGTAGGTGTCGAGTGTTCCCAGGGTGTTGCTCAGGAGCATGTCCTTTGCCACGTCCTGAGACGCGCCTCGAGGCGCGAATGGCGCGTAATGCATGTAGATCGATGCAACGTGGGCACCCTTGGGCGCCAGTTCCGTGTCGACGATCGACGGAATCGTGATGTCCAGCCACGGAGCGTCGACACCTCGCCGTACTTGACGCAATCGAATGCGCGCTCGAGATAGTCGAGGTCCGGTCCGATGTGAATTCGGCCGGCTAAGCGCACTCGGCTCGGCCACGCCTCGAAACGCCGGCAGCGACGCGAGCGCGAGATTGACCTTCGCCACGGTGCCTGACGCGCGATAGTTGCGCACCTTCGTCGCAAACTCCGGCGCCAGAGCGGCGCGGGTCGACGAGGGAGAGGAACGTGGACTTCGGATCGAGCCCGGACAACACGGTCACGCACGGGATCTCCTGCCCGCCTGCAACGACGCCGGTGACGCGCTCGTCGCGCACGAGGATGCGTTCGACCGACACGCCGGTCCGAATCTCGGCGCCCGCTTCGCGCGCGGCCGCCGCGATCGCGGCAGTCACCGCACCAGGCCCGCCGCGCACACGCATCGATCGCCCACCCGCGCGAAGGCGGCAGGCCTCGCGGAAGAGCAACACCAGTGAACTGCCTGCCGAACGTGGACCGAGCATCGTGCCCGAGACTCCTGGTCCGGCGAGCAGTGCTTGCAGCCGCTCGTCGCCGAACCACTCGATCATGAGATCGCCGATCGGCATCGGCAGCCAGCGCAGAAGTCGATAGCTGTCGCGCTAGCCGAGCGAGCGGAAGCGGCGGCCCGCTTTCAGGAGACCCCAGAGATCCTGGGCGTTCGGATGGTCGATGTCCGGAGGAGGCGAGTCGAAGGTCGTGCCGATGACGGAGGCCAGTCGATGGACAGTTGCTCGGAACTCGACGTAGGCGTCGGCGTCCTTCGCGTTGAAGGGGCGAAGGCTGCTCGACGCTGGCAGCGAATCGTCGTGCAGCACGAGCGGCGCACCATCAGGCGATGGCGCGCACACGAGCGTCGGGAGCGGGATGAACTCGGCGCCGTGCTGCTTGAGATTCAGGTCATCGACAATCCGCTCGTCGAGCAGAACCTCGTGTGAGAGGCGCGGACATCGAAAGCCCGCGTGAATCTCCGTCGTCACCGCGCCGCCGCCCACGTGCGGCTGTTTCTCGAGCACGAGAGGACGCCGTCCGGCCTTGGCGAGATAGAAGGCAGCGACCAGCGCGTTGTGGCCGGCGCCGATGATGATCACGTCGTGCGTCGATCCGCTCACGCGCGCGTCCCTGCGAGGATCGTCATCGCGGCATTGCGTCCGGGTGCACCCATGATCCCGCCGCCGGGATGCGTGGCCGACCCGCACATGTAGAGGCCGTCGATCGGCGTCCGATAGCGCGCCCAACCGGCGACTGGCCGCAGGAAGAACAACTGATCGAGCGTCAGTTCACCCTGAAAGATGTTGCCTTCGGAGAGTCCCCACTCGCGCTCGAGATCGAGCGGCGTCACGACCTGACGGTGCAGCACGATGTTGCGAAGGTTCGGCGCGTACTCCGCGATCGTGTTGACGACGGTGTCGCCAAACGCCTCGCGCTGATCGTCCCAGGTCCCCTCCTTCAGGTGATACGGCGCGTACTGCACGAAGCACGACATGACGTGTTTGCCAGGAGGAGCGACACGCGGATCGGTCAGCGACGGAATGACGATGTCGATGTAGGGACTCCGAGAGAACTGCCCGTACTTCGCATCGTCGTAGGCGCGCTCCATGTAGTCGACACTCGGGGAAATCGAGATCGCGCCGCGCAGATGCGTGCCCGGTCCGGGCAGACAGGTGAAGTCGGGCAGCGCGTCGAGCGCGAGATTGACCTTCGCCGACGAACCACGGAAGCGATAGTGATGCACGTCTTCGACGAACTCGTCCGGCAGGTGGCCCGGCTCGATGAATCGCAGGAACGTCAGGCGAGGATCGACGCTCGACGCGACCACACGCGCGCGAATCTCGTCGCCGTTCTTCAACACGACGCCGTGCGCCTGGTTGCCGCTTGATGAGGATGCGGGCCACCTCGGACTGCGATCGGATTTCGACACCAGCGGCGCGTGCCGCGCTGGCGATCGCATTGGAGATCGCTCCGGTGCCGCCGCGAGCGAATCCCCACGAACGGAATGCGCCATCGATTTCGCCCATGTAGTGATGGAGCAGCACGTACGCCGTCCCTGGCGAGCGCACGCCGAGAAACGTCCCGATGATCCCAGACGCCGACATCGTTGCCTTGAGTACGTCGGTCTCGAACCACTGATCGAGAAAGTCGACCGCGCTCATGGTCATGAGCTGGATCTGGTTGTACTGATCGCCGCGAGGCAGGCGACGAAAGCGCTGGAGCAGGAAGAGCAGCTGCTTGAGCCCTCTCGGATCGAGCGAGGTCGGATCCGGAGGCAGCATGCCGAGGATCGGTCGAACGAAGCGACCCATCTCGACCATGGCTTTCCCGTATTCGTCGTAGGCCTCGGCGTCGAGACGTGAGTGCCGCGCGATCTCGCGCCGCGTCTTCGCGTGGTCGTTCACGCGCCACAGGTAGTCACCGTTGGGCATCGGCGTGAACGTGCCGTCGAGCGGGAGGATCTCGAGCCCATGCGCCGGCAGATCCAGCTCGCGAATGATCTCGGGGCGAAGCAGCGAGACGACGTACGAGCAGACGGAGAAGTGAAAGCCCTTGAAGACCTCCTCAGTGACCGCGGCTCCGCCCAGAACATGTCGGCGTTCGAGAACCAGCACCTTGCGTCCGGCTCGGGCCAGGTAGGCGGCGGTGGTCAGGCCGTTGTGCCCGCCCCCGATGACGATGGCGTCGTAAGTCATCCCGCGGCCATCCTAGGGCAAATGTTAGCGAGCGCGCTAACACCTGAGTAGTCAACTATTTAAGAAGCAAAAGCGACAGCCGGGCGCACCGATGGACGAGGCTCCGCTACACTCTTGATGTGCCCAGCCTGATAGAAGCCATCGAGATCAAACGGAAGACGTTCTTCGAGTTCGAAAACGCGCCCTACGTGTGCGTCGACGTCGAGGTCTCGCGACCGACCGCGCGCGGCGGCCAGACGCTCGTGCGCCTGAAGATGCGGAACCTGCTGACGCGGGCGGTGTTCGACAAGACCTTCAAGGCCGGCGAGAAGTTTGGCTGAGCCGGATCTCGTCCAGGTCTCCGCGACGTTCCTCTATTCCGATGGCGGCGGCTTCCATTTCATGGATCAGGAGAGCTTCGAGACGCTCACGTTGGGCTCGGACACCGTGGGCGCCGACCGTGAGCTGCTCGTCGACAACGTCCTGGTTCAAATCCTCAAATACAACGGCAACCCGATCGCCATCCAGTTCCCGCCACACGTGGAGCTGACGGTGTCTCAGACCGAGCCCGGCGTTCGCGGTGACACCGCATCTGGCGGCGTGACCAAGGCAGCCACGCTCGAAACCGGACTTCAGATTCGCGTACCGCTCTTCATCAAGGAAGGCGAGAAGGTGAAGGTCCACACCGAGACGCGCGAGTTCGCCGGCCGCGCCTGACGTTGTCATCGCTGCAACTGCTGTCTTTGCCACGTGCCCCCGTCCACGATATGTTCGTGGACGGAAGGCGGCGTGAAGTCCAGCCGGTATCGCATCGTGCGCAAGCTTGGCGAGGGAGGCATGGGCATCGTCTTGCCGCGCACGACGAACGTCTCGACCGTCCCGTCGCCATCAAACGTCTGCGCCCGGACAGTGGCGATGGACAGGAGCGAGAGCGCCTCTGGCGTGAAGCGCGAACGGCCGCGAGCGTCAGCCACCCCAACATCTGCCAGCTCTACGAGATCGACTCCGAGGGCGACGAGCTCTTCCTGACGATGGAACTGCTCGATGGCGAACCTCTCAGCGCACGCCTGGCGCGCGGACCGCTGCGTCCGAACGAAGCCGGTCAGATTGCACTCTCGGTGTTGTCAGCACTTGGTGCCCTGCATCAGAAGGGAATCGTCCATCGCGATTTGAAGCCGTCGAACATCTTCCTCGCTCAACACGGCGT
The DNA here is from genome assembly GCA_963757735.1 of uncultured Acidobacteriota bacterium. Lineage (GTDB taxonomy): Bacteria > Acidobacteriota > Vicinamibacteria > Vicinamibacterales > UBA2999 > Gp6-AA40. Next base: position 19,414 of record CAVWST010000037.1, on the reverse strand, counting down.
CAAACTGCTCGACTTCGGTCTCGCGCGTCCCGTCGCAGGAGCGCTCGACGCCACCGGCCGCGACCTGACCATGCCAGGTGTCGTGATGGGGACTCCGCGGTACATGGCGCCAGAGCAGATCGATGGTGGCGTCGCGGATGCTCGCAGCGATCTGTTCGTGCTCGGCTCCGTTCTCTACGAGATGTTGTCAGGCAAGCCTGCCTTCGACGGCAATTCTGTGTTTGCTGTCGCTCGCGCCATCACGAGAGACGAGCCCGCGGCGCTGGGAGGGTCGTCCGGGATCGTCGCGCTCGACCGTGTGATTCATCGGGTAACCCGCAAGCACCCTGACGACCGTTATCAGAACGCGGCCGCGTTCGCGCAGGAACTGCGTGCGGCGCTGCTGGCGATCGACTCAGCGAGCATCTCCCCGGTTCGACCGATGACGCGCCTCGTGGTGATGCCGTTCCGGATCCTGCGTCCGGATCCATCCATCGACTTTCTGGCGTTCAGCCTGGCAGATGCCGTGAGCTCCGCGCTGTCCGGACTTCCTTCGGTAGTCATCCGCTCGACTGCGGCGGCATCCAGGTACGCGACCGACACGCCGGATCTGGCGGCCGTTGCCAAGGCGCTCGACGTTGACGTCGTCCTGCTGGGATCGATGCTGAGCAGCGGCGGCCAGGTTCGGGTTACCGCGCAACTCGTTCAGGTGCCGTCCGGCACGTTGATGCGCGCGATCACGTCGCAGTCGCCGACAGACGAGATCTTCCTGCTGCAAGACGGACTCGCAAAACAGATCGTCGATTCGCTCTCGCTCTCGTTGTCGAGCCGGGAGCAAGACCGCATCAGTCGCGACACGCCGGCCGATGCCGAGGCGTACGAGCTGTACTTGCGCGCAAATCAGCTGCAGCTCAGTGCCTCGAAATGGTCGGAGGCGCTCGATCTCTACAGACGATCGGTGGATCGCGATGCGCAGTTCGCACCGGCATGGGCGAGGCTGGGGCGTTGCTACAGGCTGATCGGCAAGTTCGGCGATCCCGCGACCGCGTCCGTGAACATGACGCGAGGAAAGCAGGCAATTGAGCGTGCCCTCGAGATCAACGGCGATCTGTCGCTCGCCCATCACCTCTACGCTTACGTCGAAGTCGAGGAGGGGCATGCTCGCGAGGCGATGGTCCGACTGCTCAATCGCGTGCGTCATGCCCCGTCAGAACCGGAGCTGTTCGCCGGACTGGTTCACGCCTGTCGCTACTGTGGGCTGCTCGAGGCATCAGTGGCGGCATACGAACGTGCGCATCGCCTTGACGCGGCAGTGGCGACCAGCGTGGCGCAGACCTTTCTGTTGATGGGCCAATGGCAACGGGCCTTTGACGTCGATCGGTCCGATCCGTCGATCGCCCGGCCGTTGGCGCTCCATCAACTTGGGCGCGTCGACGAAGCGCTCGCGATGATTCGCCCGTTTGTGACGAAGGATCTTCACCCGCAGCTGCGAACGGCGCTCGACATCATGATCTCGGCGTTCGAGAGGCGGTGGGAGGACGTGATCGAACACGTCAGAAGGCTGGTCGACCGCGAGTTCCGCGATCCAGAAGGCTTCTTCCACTGGGCCGGTGCGCTCGCGCTGGCAGGCGACCGGGACGGTGCGCTCGAGCTGCTCGAGCGAAGCGTCGAGGCCGGGTTCTATCCAGTGTCCGCACTCGTCAGCTATCCGAACCTGGATCCCCTCCGCGCCACGTCAGACTTTCGGAACATTGTCCGCCGCGCCGAGGAGCGGCAGCGCGAGGCACTGGATGCGTTTCGCGCCGCAGACGGTCCGCAGCTCCTCGGTCTGCCGAACGCCTGATCGAGCTCCCATATAATCCGCGAGTGCCCGTCGGTACGCCGTTTCATGCGCGCACGTTTCCGCTGTGCGAGTCGCTCAACTATCGCGACTGGTCGGGGTACTACACCGTCAGCGCGTACGAGGCTCACCACGAGCACGAGTACAACGCGATCCGAAACGCCGCCGCGCTGATCGACGTGTCTCCGCTGTTCAAGTACGTCATCGCCGGGCCAGACGCGAGCACGCTGGTCAATCGCGTCATCACTCGTGACGTGGGACGCATGGCGGTGGGCCAGGTCTTCTACACGCCGTGGTGCGACGAGCACGGTCACGTCATCGACGATGGAACGGTATCGAGGCTCGCGGACCAGCGCTTCCGCTGGACGGCGGCCGAGCCCAACCTCAGATGGTTCACGCAGAACGCGCAGGGTCTCGACGTCACGATTGACGACGTGTCGGAGAGTCTCGCGGCACTCGCGCTTCAAGGACCGCTCTCAGCGCAGGTGCTGCGGCGCTGCTCGGACATCGACATCGATCGATTGAAGTATTTCCGCGTGGCGAGCGGACGGATCGGTGGCGTGGCTGTTGACGTCTCGCGAACTGGATACACCGGTGATCTCGGCTACGAGATCTGGATTCCAGCGGAGAGCGCACTGACGGTGTGGGATGCCATCGTGGATGCCGGCCGGGCCTTCGACGTGCTGCCGGCGGGGATGCTGGCGCTCGACGTCGCGCGCGTCGAGGCCGGACTGCTGCTCATCGACGTGGATTTCGTCGGAAGCAAGAAGGCGATGATCGCCGATCAGAAGTACACGCCGTTCGAGCTCGGTCTCGGTCGACTGGTAGATCTCGACAAGGGCGCATTCGTTGGGCGATCGGCGTTGCGTGAGGCTGCACGAGCGCCACGCCGGCAGATCGTGGGCCTCGAGCTCGACTGGTCGGACGTCGAGGCCATCTACGAACGTGTCGGCCTGCCTCCGGTGGCGCCAGCAGCGGCGTCGCGGACGCCGGTGCCCGTGCGGTATGGCGAGCGGCAGGTTGGGAGAGCGACGACGACGACGTGGTCACCGACGCTGAAACGCATGATCGCGATTGCGTGCCTCGATACGCCGCGCAACGCGGAGGGTACGCGCCTGCGATTCGAGATCACCGTCGAGGGCACTCGCCACTTCGTGGGTGCGACCGTCGTCCGCACGCCGTTCTTCAACCCCGCTCACAAGACCGCGACGCCGCCTCCGCAGTGACGTCACCCCGCGAGCGTCTCTACGCCGTCGCGTGCGCCGGCATGTTCGTGTTCGGGATGATTCTCGGGCTGCCCGGCACCGTGCTCGGTCTGCCGGAAACTGTTCAGCAGTTCGGGTTGACGCTCGCCGATCGTGGTCTGCTGATCTCCACGCTCTTCACCGGGCTGCTGTTTGGCAGCCTGCTGTCCGGTCCCGTCGTCGATGCACTGGGACAGCGTGCCTCGCTGATCGTGTCGTCGGCGCTCGTGGCGCTGTGTCTGCCGATGTTCGCGACGGCATCGAGCGCCGTACTCGCGGCGTCCGCGTTGTTCGCGTTGGGGCTCGCGTCTGCGAGCATCAACACCGCGTCGAACGCGCTGTCGTCAGAGCTCTTTCCCGGGGAGCGCGGCCGTCGCATGAACGGCATTGCGATCATGGTGGGCCTCGGCGGAATCGCGATGCCGACGGCGACCGTGCTGGCGTCGGATCTCGTGTCCTGGCGAGCGGTCGTCGTGGGTGGAGGTGTGCTCTCAGCGCTCGTCGCGCTGTCAGGCCTCATACCGATTGCGCTACCGCAGTGCAGCCGTGTGAAGGGGTCTGACCCCATTACGGCGTTGCGTCAGTTTGCGAAGCAGCCGGCGTTCGCGGTGTTCCTGTTGCTCATGATGCTCGGTGGCGGCAACGAAGCATCGATGGCTGGCTGGACGTCGAGCTTCGTGAGCGCATCGGGTCTGAGTTCATCGGTGGCGACGTGGGTGTTGTCGTCGCACTGGCTGGGGTTGATTCTGTCGCGCGCGTTGTTCTCGAATCGAGTCGATCGCGCAAAAAAGATCGCGGTCGAACGGAGTGCGGTGCTGAGCGCGCTCGTGCTCGTCGTTCTCGTCGTCTCTCCGTCGCCCGTTGTAGTCATGTTCGGTCCGTTTGTCGTAGGTATGTGCATCGCGCTGGTGATGCCCACCTGCCTGGCACTCGCCGGCGAGCGCATCCAGGGAAACCCCGGTGCCCTGTTTGGAGGTCTGCTCACGCTCGCGCAGATCGGCGGGATGGTGCTGCCGGCGGCGATCGGCCTGGTGGCGGAGTACACGAGCGTGCGACTTGGACTCGCATTGCTCATTGGCAGCTACGGCATGATTGCGCTGCTCGTACGGCGCCTCTCGCCGGATGCTTCCAGCCGCTGAGGAAAGCCGAGTAGAATCCGGGACCACGACTGAGGAGGATCATGATTCCAGAACGATACGCTCCAATGGCCTATGCGCTGTTCCGCATCGTGTTTGGCTTCCTCTTTCTTTGCTTCGGCCTGCAGAAGATGTTTGGGTTGTTCGGCGGACAGGCGCAGCCGCTGATGAGCATGCAAGGCGCAGCAGGAGCAATTGAAACCATCTGCGGCGTCCTCATAATGGTCGGCCTCTTCACCAAGTACGCCGCGTTCCTGGCTAGCGGCGAGATGGCCGTGGCTTTCTTTCTAATCCATGTCTCCACTATCGCGATGGGCCCGAAGGGCGCCGGGCTGCCAGCGGGCTTGCTACCGATCAACAACGGGGGCGTGGACGCGACGATGTTCTGTTTCGCCTTTCTCTACATTGCGACCAGAGGCGCAGGCATCTGGAGCATCGATGGCGTGATGCGGAGGAAGTAACGACGACTCTCGGCTCTTGGCTCTGGCTCCCGGACGCTCGCCGCTGTGTGTCCGTGCCTGAGCCGTAACTGCTGGCTTTCCCATGCCTTCCCGACTCAGCTCCGCAAGTCGTGCTTCGCTCGTAACCGAACTCCAGTCTCTCCTTGGCGACCGCTGCACGATCAACGCGACGGAACTCGAGAACCACAGCCACAGCGAATCCTGGCATCCGTCCGGCATCCCCGACGTCGTCGTCTATCCGCTCTCGACGGTTGAAGTCAGTGCGGTTGTTCGAGCAGCCGCTCACGTGGGTGCGCCGATCGTGCCGTTCGGCGCCGGTTCGTCGCTCGAGGGTCACGTCAACGCGCTTGAGGGCGGCGTCTCCATCGATCTCTCACGCATGAATCGGGTGCTCAGCGTGAACGTGGAGGATCTCGACGTCACCGTCGAGGCCGGCGTGACGCATCGATCGCTGAACAAGGCGCTCGCCAACACTGGTGTCTATTTCTGGGTTGACCCCGGAGCCGATGCGACCATCGGTGGCATGGCTGCAACGGGCGCGTCGGGGACGACAACGGTGCGCTACGGGACGATGCGCGAGACCGTGCGCGGGCTGACTGTGGTGCTGGCCGACGGCCGCGTGATTCGGACGGGTGGCCGGGCTCGCAAGTCATCGGCCGGTTATGACCTGACGCGGCTGTTCATCGGATCCGAAGGCACGCTCGGCGTGATCACCGAGATCACGCTGCGCGTTTACGGACTGCCGGAAGCGGTGTCGGCGGCCATCTGTGCGTTCGACTCGTTGGAGGGCGCGGTGCAGACCGTGATCACGACGATTCAGTTCGGGATCCCGGTGGCGCGAATCGAGTTGCTCGACGAGGTCATGATGGACGCCGTGAATCACTACTCGCACCTCTCGCATATGGTGAAGCCGACGCTGCTCTTCGAGTTTCACGGCACGAGTCAGGCCGGTGTGAGCGAGCACGCGACGGCCGTACAGGAGATCGCCGCCGAACATGGCGGCGCCGGATTCGAGTGGGCCACGACGACGGAGGATCGCACAAGGTTGTGGCGTGCGCGGCACAACACGCTTCCAGCCTCACGCGCGATGCGTCCAGGCGGGCACTCGTGGGTGACCGACGTCTGCGTGCCGATCTCGAAGCTTGCCGAGTGCATTGTCGAGACAAAGCGCGATCTGCAGGCATCGAAGGCCTACGCGCCGCTCGTCGGCCACGTCGGCGACGGCAACTTCCACCTGAACTTCGTGTTCAACCGCGACGATCCCAAAGAGTTCGCGGAGATCAAGGCGCTGAATCGCCGCCTCGTGCAGCGCGCGATTGCGATGGGCGGCACGTGCACCGGCGAGCATGGCATCGGAATGGGCAAGATGGCCGACCTCGAGGAAGAGCACGGCGAGGCCGTCGAGGTGATGAAGGCCATCAAGCGGGCGCTCGATCCGGACAACAGGATGAATCCCGGGAAGATCCTCCGGCTATAGGCAGGTACGGTCCGAAGGGGCGAAGGGGCGGCGGTGCGAGGGTGCACTGCGACGGTCCGATGGTCGGACGGTACGGCGAGGTGGCGCTTGGACCCCGGACGTGTACTTTCGCACCTTCGCACTGGACCTTCGCACCCCGCACCCTCGCCCCGTCGCACCGCAGGGGAGCCGAGTCTCAGAGCCGCACGAGCTCACCAAGGGCGCGAACCGCATCCCGCAACTGATCGTCCCGCAAATACGGCGCCGGTCCCATTCGCAGGATGTCGCCTCTTGCATCGACGTGGACGCCGCGCTCGCGCAGGCGATGGGCGATGCCTTTTGCGGATGCCGTTCGAATCGCGAGGAAGCCGCCGCGGCGCTCGTCGGGCATCGGCTCCACGCGCGCGACGGCGGGAGAGACGTCGAGCTGCTCGAACTCGGTCTTCAGCAGACCGACCTGATGCCGGCTGATACCTCGCAGCTTGTCAGGCGTCAGACCTTGCTGTTCGTGAAAGGCGAACACCGCCGCCGCTCGGTAGTGTGACGTGACGTCGTAGGTTGCACCGCCGAAGGCCGCGGCGCCTTTGCCGTAGGCGACCTGCTTCCGGCTCGGATCCTCGAGCGCGTCGAACTCCGCGAACCAACCGGTGAGCACCGGCCGCAGTCGGCTCTCAGGCGGCACTCGCAGAAAACAATTGCCCTCGCCGAGCTGGCAGTACTTGTATCCGCCCCCCGTCACGAACACGTCGTCCAACTTCGATCGATCGAGATCGAAGGGGAGGACGTTCAGCTGATGATATGCGTCGAGCAGGAGCGGAGACACCTTCACGCCGGCATGCCGCGGCAAGAAGGTCGAGGCCAGGAACGATCTCGGCCGTCTCGAAGAGCACAGCAGACACCATCGCACACGCTGTTCGCGAATCGAGTAACGCGATGACGCGCTCCGCCAGAGTCTCAACAGGTCGCGCAGGCACCTTGATGACGACGACGCCTTCTTCAGCGATTCGATCGGCCTGCCGGCGGATGCTGTGGAACTCGCCATCCGTTGTGACGATGCGCGGATGGGTGGAGAGAGGCAGCGCGGACAGCCAGCGCGTGACGAGCTCGTGCGTGTTCTGGCCGAGCGCGATGTTCTCTGCGCGGTCGCCGACGAGTCGAGCGAAGCCCGCGCGCACCGCTGCGGCCTCGACGGCAGCTCGCTCCCACTTGTCGTCGACGAACTCTGCAGCATCGAGCCAGGCGCGCTGCTGCGCGTCGAACCCGACGTCCGGCCACGCCTGGTGCGAGTGGCCTGTGAGCAGCAGCCGCTCACCGACTCGAAATCGCGAGTAGTGCCGCGCGAGGGAGTTCTCTGTCAGTCCTCGGTCCTCGGTCCCCAGTCTACAGTCCCGTAAACCGGGCCCCGGGCCCCGGCACCGTGTTACTCTCCCCGAGCACCCAGGAGGCACCATGAACGCAGCGATTTGCCGCAGGCTGTTGCTGTCCGCGCTCTTATCGGCGACTTCTATTCCAGTCGCGGCGCAGGTCCGCATTATTCAAACGAACTCGCAGGGGAACAACATCCATCTGATCGACCCGGCGACCAATCAGATCGTCGGTGAAGTCACGGGCGTACCGATCAACCATGGCGCGGCAGGCGCGCCCGACGGGAGCCGGCTGTATTTCAGCAGCGAGGCTGAGCAGTCGCTTCACATCGTCGACGGCAAGACGCTGCAGCTCACGAAAAAGATTCCGCTCAGCGGCCGCCCGAACAACATCTCGATCAGCCGCGACGGCCGCAGGGTCTACGTCGGCATCGTTTCGTCGCCAGGCGCCGTAGACGTCATCGACACGGTCACGCTCGAAAAAGTGAAGAGCATCCCGATGAAGGGTGGCATTCACAACGTCTATGTGACGCCCGACGGCATGTACGTCGTGGCGGGATCGATCGCCGGAAAACTGATGACGGTGATCGACCAGAAGACGGAGGAGCCGGCGTGGACGCTGTTCCAGGAAGGCGTTCGTCCGATGGCCTTCGAAACGAACGCGGACGGATCGACGAAGCGGATCTTTGTCCAGCTCTCCGACTTCCATGGCTTCGCGGTCGTGGACTTTGCGCAACGCAAAGAGGTCGCGCGAATCGAGCTGCCGAACGACGTGCCGCCGGAGAAGGTAGACAAGGGTCCGTTCAACGCATCGCCGTCGCACGGCCTCGGTGTCGCGCCAGATGGAAAGACGCTGTGGGTGACGAGTCGGCCAAACGCTCGCGTGTATGCGTACTCGTTGCCTGACTTGAAGCTGTTGCCTGGCTACGTCGATCTCGGCGGTCGCCCCGACTGGGTGACGTTCACGCCCGACAGCAAGCAGCTGTACATCGCGACCGAGAACACCGACACCGTCGTCGCGATCGACGTCGCCGCGAGAAAAGAGATCACGCGGATCAAGGTGGGCAAGTCGCCGAAGCGCAACATTACGTGGGTGGCGCGTGGCACGAGTTAGGTTTTCCACTCTGGTTTCTCGACTCTGGTCTCTCGGCGTTGGTGCGGCGGCGTTGACGATTGCGATCCTCTCGGTTCCCTCCGGCACGCGGGCGGCGGGACCGGAGGAGGACTTACCGGACGGTGAGGGAAAGAAGATCCTTCTCGCGTCGTGCACGAGCTGCCACGAGCTCAGCGAGGTGACGAAGTTCCGCGGCTACTACGACCGCACTCAGTGGCGGGACATCGTTGTCACGATGATGGAATATGGCGCGCCGGTGGACGAGAAGCAGGTAGACATCCTCGCCGACTACCTCGCCAAGCATCTCGGCAAGCAGTAGGTAGCTGGGTAGCTGGGTAGCTGGGTAGCTGGGTAGCTCGGTAGCTGGGTAGCTGGGCCCAGCACTCGGTCACAACCGCGAGCGGATCTCCCATAGATCGGGAAATAGATTTCGCCCGATCGTCGATTGCAGATAGGCGGCTCCCCGTGAGCCGCCCGTTCCCGGCTTGCTGCCGATCGTCCGCTCCACCATCCTGACGTGACGGTATCTCCACTCCGCGATCCCTTCGTCGAGGTCCACGAGCCGTTCGCAAATCTCCGCGGTTTTGGTGTCGTTCCGGTACACGTCGAGCAGGATTTCCTGAATCTCCGGCGCCGGCTCGACGAGCCTCGAGTAGTCGCGAGTCAGGTGACCCGTGGGGACGGGATATCTTTCCTTTGCCAGGTAGTGAAGGAAGGCGTCCCAGATCGTCGGCGCCGGGAATCTCCGCTCGAGCGCGATGCGGCCCGGGCTTCCCTCAGGAAATCGAGCGAGAGCGCTTTCGTTCTTCGCTCCGAGCAGGAACTCGATCTGCCGGAACTGGTTCGATTGAAATCCGCTCGCGGCCTCAAGACGCGCACGAAACGACAGGAACTCGAGCGGCGTCATCGTCTCGAGGATGTCGAGCTGGGCCACCATCACCTTGAGTATCGTCAGAATCCGTTTGAGCGTGTGCTGTGCGCGATGGGGCTTGTCGCTCCTGAAGAGCGCTGCGACATGATCGAGTTCGTGCAGCATCTCCTTGAACCACAGCTCGTAGACCTGATGAATCACGATGAAGAGCATCTCGTCGTGCTCGGGTCCTTGCGAGCGCGGAGCCTGCAACGCGAGCAGCTTGTCCAGCTGAAGGTAGCTTTGATACGTGACCGCCGCTTCAGGTTGTTCTTGCATCGTCCGATTCCCCTGGCACATCGAGTCCCACTGCGCGCATCAGCGCGATGGCGTTGCTTCGCGTCACCGGGCCGGACTTCATGCGGTAGTCGAAGTGGATCTCGCCGCCCTCGAACCAGTCTTCAAAGTGCACGTTGACGGCTCGAGGCGCCAGGGCCCGCGCGATCGACGTGAGCGCAAGGTCGTGAGTGGTGATCAGCCCGATGGCGCCGCGATCCAGCAGACTGCGCAGGACGCCTGATGCGCCGACCAGCCGGTCGTGCGAGTTCGTGCCATGAAAGAGCTCGTCCAGCAGGAAGAGCAGAGGTGTTGATCCGCGAGCGACGTCGGCCAGCTTGCGAACGCGCGTGATCTCCGCGTAAAAACGCGAGCGTCCTTCCTGGAGCGAGTCCTGGATGCGCAGCGTCGCGCCCACTTGCAGCGGTGACAGTCGAAGCGATGCGGCTCGGACGGGGGCGCCAGCCTGTGCGAGTACCGCATTGATGCCAACGGTACGCAGCAGCGTGCTTTTCCCTGACATGTTGGAGCCGCTGATGACAAACAGGCGATGGCTCTCGTCCATGCGCACGTCATTACGCACGCATCGAGCCTCTGGCAGGAGCGGATGACCGAGCTCGTGCCCATCGAATAGTGCTGACACTCCGGTCGTCGCGATCTCCGGGAACGGATCGCGCGGATGCTCGAACTTGTAAGCAGACAGCGATGACAGTGCCTCGAACTCTGCGACTGCCTCGAGCCACCCTCGGATGTGACGCCCGTGTCGCGCGCGCCACGCTTCGATCGCCCACGCGAGGTGCGTCCCCCAGAGGAAGGGGAGCGAGATGATCGGAAGATCAAGTTGTGCTGCCAGTCGTGCATCTCCACCAGCTGGTGCAGAAAGCGAATGGCGGACGATGCTCGAGCATCGCCGGTGTCGATCGCCTGACGAAGCAATCGCAGGCGTGGAGTCGAGAACTGTTGCTGTTCGAGTTTCTCGAGCAGGTGCCCGAGGGTGTCCAGATCGCGAGCCGCAGCCTCCGCGCGATGCAGCGCGCGTTCGACGCGTCGCTGCATCGGCCAGGCGAAGCCCACCTGGATAACGAGGGCGATTTGCAGTGGGCCTTCGTTGCCACCGTACAGCCATATGACCCCGGTGACGACCACCGACGCGGTCAGCGCGGCGGCAATCCACCGTGCCACTGGCGGTCTGAGCGTCGCCGGTTCTTCGGCCCAGCTGATGAGTTCGGTCTCATGCACGCCGGCCGCGACGTCACTGCCGGCCATCGACAGCTGTTCGCGCAGATCGAGCAGCGAAGCAAACTCCGCCACGGCTTCTTGCCTGGCGGCAATGTCGGCAGGGGCAGCTGGCGATGTCAGCCATCGTGCGAGCGTCGTTTCTCCGGCCCGCGTGCGTGCGATCGACAGCAGCTCGAACAGCGAACCATGGCCGAAGAGGTCGAGGTCGTTCGCGTAGAGGTGGTTGTCATCGCGAAAGCGATCGCCTGGCTCGCCCATGCCTGACCAGCGGTCCTCGATTCGGGCCAGACCGCGTTCGTAGAACGCGATGGCCCTCGCCGCCTCGTCGCGTTGACGAATCACCCGCTCGTGCCTGCGGACGAGGACGATGAATGCGGCGACAGGGAGGACGAGCAGGAGGTGCTCAGCGCCTGCTGCCATGCGGCCACGGCGATGAGGACACCCAGTCCGAATATGCCCAGCCGCACATAGCTCAGCTGAAGGTCGATCTGCGTCAGCCGCTCGTAGGTGGAACGTCGCTGAGACAGGCGAGTGCGATACGCCTCTGCGGGATCACTCTGCACGCCTAGATTGTGGCCCAGCCCGGGGCGAATGGTCGCTCGATCGCAGCCTGGTTGTCTCATGCGGTCGTTGGAGTAGTTATGTTACAGTCCAAAATTAATTAGGAGATGTCACTAAATGTGATCCGCGGCGACAGCGCTGCGACCATTGCCGCAGCAATCGAAGCCGCGCTTCAGTCTGGAAGACTCGCAGCCGGACATCGCCTGCCGGCGATTCGCGACCTGGCCAAAACCCTCAAGGTCAGCCCGGTCACGGTGGCATCGGCGTATCGCCTCCTCCGTGACCGCGGACTCGCGCAGGGCAACGGCCGTCGAGGCACGGCCCTTCGGGCGCACGCGAGGAGTGCGCCCGCGACGATCGATCGCGCCAGATCGAGCGGCGCTCATGTTGATCTGGTGACCGGCAATCCCGATCCGGCTCTCCTTCCGTCGCTGGGCCCGGCGCTTCGAAGCATCGATCCCGACACGAAGTTGTACGGTGGACCGGCTGACTCATCGGCTCTCGTCGCGTTCGCGGCCGCCGAGTTCGCCGCTGACGGAATCGCGCAGGGTCCCGTTGCAATCACCAGTGGAAGCCTCGACGCGATCGAGCGCCTGCTGCGCGAACACGCACGCGTCGGCGACCATATCGCCATCGAGGATCCGACATTTCCCGCGCTCCTCGACCTGCTCGCGTCGCTCGGCCTCGTGCCGGCACCGTTCGCGATCGACGATGAAGGGCCGCGGCCGGAAGCGCTCGAGCGCGCATTGGGACCGCGAGTGCCCGCTGTCGTCATTTCATCGCGGGCGCAGAATCCCAACCGGCGCCGCGATCGCCGAAGGGCGCGCATCCGATCTCCGTCGCATCCTCCATCATCGTCCTCGCGCACTGCTGATCGAGATCGACGATGCCGCGACGATTGCGGGTGCTTCGCTCGCGACGCTCACGCAGGGCCGGGACACTGGGCAGCTGTGAGGTCCACGTCGAAATGGCTGGGGCCGGATCTCCGCGTCGCCGTGACGACCGGTGATGCGATCACGATTGGACGGTTGCAGCGGCGGCAGTCGATCAACGTGCGGTGGGTGAGTCACCTGTTGCAGAACCTGACGCTGGCGCTCTGGTCGGATCCATCGAGCGGCCGCCTGTTCGCCCGAGCAGCGGAGGTCTACGCCGAACGGCGCAACGCCTTGATCGAGGCGTTAGCGGCGCAGAGATCCACGCGCATGGCCGTTCAGGTTTCAACGTGTGGATTCCCGTTCGAGAAGAAACGGCGACGGTTCAGGCGCTTGCCGATCGAGGATGGGCGGTGGCGGCGGGTGAACGATTTCGCGTCCAGAGTCCGCCCGCGATCCGGGTTACCACATCGGCGCTGCCGCCTGGGGAAGCGACGCGCTTCGCCGCCGATCTCGCGGCGTCGTTTCGTCAACGAGGATCGGTCCCTGCGTGAGGCGATCGAGCAGTGCCTGGTTGAGGAACTTCACGAGCGGCGTCACGACCTTGAAGACCCGCAGCAACTCCCGATAAAACGCCGGGCTCGTCGCGAAGGACGCCTGGTACTCGCTGGCTCCAAGGAACTGCTTGAACTGCAGGTAGTGCGCGGCAGGGTGATCCTTCACGTAGCCCCGAGGGACGCGCGTCAGGCGCTCACCGGTCATCTCGCCGACGGCACGTTTGAACGCTGGCGACGTGACCAGCCGATGGAGCCGCGGGTGCGACGAGGTGATTTCTTCGCGAATAGCGTTGAGGTCGGCGGAGGAAGGCATATACATCCCGCCGCCGATCCAGACCCAGCCGGGGGCGACTTCGAAATACAGTCCTGCTCCCTCTCCGCGCGCGAACTGGCGCGAGGGAAAGCGTGCGCCGACGGCCGTCTTGATCGGCGACTTGTCGCTGCTGAACCTGGTGTCGCGATAGGGACGAAAGAGCGAGACCTTCGGATCGGCAATGAGCTCCGGCGCGAACGACGGCATGTCAACCGTCAACCGTGCGAGCACTTCGATCATCGGTGCGCGCACGTGCCGCTCGTAGTCCTCTTTGTGTGCCCGAAACCACTCGCGATCGTTGTTGCGCTTGAGCGAGCGCAGAAAGGAAACCGTCTTCCGAGTGAACATGACCGGATCAAAGTTCACCGGTACTGATTCAGGAGCCTTGAAGAGATCGCGTAAATCATCGCCCTCACTGTTCGACCTCACCGACGATCAGACTGCCGCTCCGCCTCCGCCGCCAGGTGGCGCGGAGGGCGTCGCGCTCCACGAGGCCGCGCAGAGCCGTTACCTCAACTACGCGCTTTCAGTCATCACGTCGCGTGCGCTTCCTGACGTGCGCGATGGGCTGAAGCCGGTGCAGCGCCGCATCCTCTACACGATGTGGCAGCAGAACCTGACGGCCGACACCAAGCACCGCAAGTGCGCGAAGGTCGTCGGCGACGTGATGGGGAGCTACCATCCGCACGGCGATGCGGCGCTCTACGAGACGCTGGTGCGCATGGCGCAGCCGTTCTCGCTGCGGTATCCGCTCGATCGACGGTTCCGGCAACTTCGGCTCGCTCGACGGCGACAGCGCCGCCGCGATGCGCTACACGGAATGCCGGCTGGCGCGCATCTCGGACGAGATGCTCACGGAGATCGAGCAGAGCACCGTGCCATTTCGCCCGAACTACGACGGCACGAAAACCGAGCCGGTCGTTCTTCCGGCGCGACTCCCGAATCTCCTGATCAACGGCACGACCGGGCATCGCCGTCGGCATGGCGACGAACGTGCCGCCGCACAACTTGTCGGAGGTCTGCACGGCGCTCGTCAAGCTGCTCGACAACCCAGACCTGAGCAGCGTTCAATTGTGTCGCTACGTCAAGGGCCCGGATTTCCCGACGGGCGGGCAGGTTCTCAACTCGCCCGACGAGCTGAAGGAGATCTACAGGACCGGCTCGGGCACCGTCCGTCTGCGCGCGACGTGGGACGAGGGTCCGAACACGCGCAGCAGCCAGACGATCTACATCACGAGCATTCCCTACGCGGTGAACAAGGCGGCGCTCGTCGAGCGGATCGCCGAGGTCGTGCTGTCGCGCAAGCTGCCGCCGCTCCTCGACGTCAAGGACGTCTCGACAGACGATGTGCGGATTGCGCTGGAGTTGAAGAAGGACGCCGATCCGAAGATGGTGATGGCGTATCTGTTCAAGAACACGCCGCTCCAGACCAACTTCATCGTCAATCTGACGTGCCTGATTCCAACCGAGAACGCTGAAGTCGGACGCCCCGAGCGGCTCGATCTCAAGGCGATCCTCTGGCACTTCCTCCACTTCCGCCTCGAGGTCGTGACCAACCGGCTCGAGCACGAGCTCGAGTCGCTGCAGAAGCGCATCCACGTTCTCGAGGGATTCGAGAAGGTCTTCGACGCGCTCGACGAGATCATCCGCATCATCCGCAAGTCGGACGGCAAGGCCGACTCGGCGGCCAAGATCATGAAGCGGTTCGAGCTCGACGCCGAACAGACGGACGCGATCCTCGAGCTGAAGCTCTATCGCCTGGCGCGGCTCGAGATCCTGGTCATCCAGAACGAGCTGGCCGACAAGCGCAAGCGCGCGCGGCAGATCTCGTCGCTGCTCAAGGACGAAGAAGGGCGCTGGAAGGTCGTCCGCGACGAGATTGGCGAGATCCAGGAGCAGCTACGGCAAGGACGACAAACGCCGCACGCTCATCGAATCGGAGGAAGACGTCGCCTTCACCGAGGACGACTTCATCGTCGAAGAAGACAACGTCGTCATCGTGTCGCGCGACGGATGGGTGAAGCGCCAGAAGGAAGTGCGCGACCTCTCGACGACGCGGTTGCGCGAGGGAGACTCGGTGCTGGCGGTGCTGCCGGGAAGCACGCGCGCGACCGTGGTGTTCTTCACGAACCTGGGCGCGGCCTATACGTCGCGGATCATCGACGTGCCGGCGTCAACCGGTTACGGCGAGCCGGTGCAGAAGCTGTTCAAGCTGCGCGATCAGGAACGAGTGATCGCTGGCGTGAGTCTGGATCCGCGCGTCGGCGGGTGACATCACGCCGAAGAAGGAAGGCGCGGTTCCGCGCGTCCACGCGATCGCGGTCACGAGCGATGGTTACAGCCTGCGCTTCGGCCTGGACTCGTTCGTCGAGCCAAGCACACGAGCCGGACGCCGCTTCGCCCGTCCATCGAAGGGCGTCGGAGGTCGTCGGCGTCGCGAAGATCTCGGGTGACGAGATCGTCATTGCCGCGACCGAGGAGGCCCGCGCCATCCTGTGCCGCGCCGACGAAGTGAACTATCTGTCCGGCCCGGGCAAGGGCGTCATTCTCATCAAGCTCAGCGGCAAGGATCGGGTGCTCGGGTTCATCGCCTCGACCGGCGACCGCGACATCATGCGCGTCGAGACGAGCCGTGGCGCGGAGCAGACGATCAGCACCGCGAAGTACGAGGTGACCGGTCGCGGCGGCAAAGGACGTGAGCTGCTGCAGCGCGGCCAGTTCACGCGCGTGATCCTGCAGGACGTCGAAAATCCGCCGCCCCTGACTGAGTGAGGGTCTTGAGAGCCCAGGGGGCATCTTTGATTGGCGATTGGCGATTGGCGATCGGTGATCGGTATTCGTTGGTGAGTCTTGATTCTTGAATGGTGATTTATTTCGATGTGCGTGAATAGCTAATAAATCGCGCTGGCTCTGCCGAGGAATCACAAAATCCCAAAATCAACAATCAACAACGAATCACCAATCAGATCACAAATCACCAATGTTCTAGGCTACCGTCTCGATTCGAGTTCCACCCACCAGTTGAGCACCACGGTGATCGGCCTGTCGTCCGAGCCGGTCTGGCGCGCAGGCAACAGGAACCGTTTGCCGTCGGCGCTCACGTCGTATATTTCGTTCGACATGGCCCGGCCGCGGTTTTGAACAACTCCCGCGGCACTCCGGCCGAGAAGTGTCCCTCTGGTCTCGACGTCCACCGCCATGACGGCGTCCTGGCTCAGGAAGTAGATTTCCCTGCCGTCCCGGCGCCAGCGGGGCGAGACGCCTCCGTTGATTCCGACACTTTGATGCGTTGGGTCGCCGGGGGCGTGGCACGAACGTAAATCTCCGGCCGCCCCGACTCGTTGGAGTGGTAGGCGATGAATCGCGCGTTCGGCGAAAATGTGCCCAGGGATCGAGGTGGAGTTGCGCGACCCCACGTCAATCGGGATCCCGTCTCCGGTGGCGTCAAGCATCATGAGCTTTCCGGCGGAGTGGTAGCAGGATCACTTCCCGTCAGTGGACCACGAGGTGACCCCGCCATTTTCCGCGGTCAGCTGCCGTTCATTCGCTCCATCCGTGCCAATCACGTAGATACCGGGTGCGCCGCGCTGCCGATCGAAGGCCTGCGAAACGCCAGCCGCGTGCCGTCTGGTGACCAGACCACTTCCCTCGCATAGCCTAAGAACGTGATCCGGGTGGATGCGCCGCGGCGAAGGTCGGTCACCCACAGATCGCTCGATGTTGCCGAATCCAGTCGTGAACCCGCCACGAACAACTCATCCGGTGATAGTTGCGGGACGTCAACCGACGCGTCCACAGGAAGACGATCCACATCGGCGCCGGACCGATCGACCCACGCTAGCTGTCTCGTGAGCCTCGCCCCACCTGGTTGATATGCGAGGACGCCAGGAGACACTCCGACGCTCGGCCGGATGGCGGGACTCGCGACTTGGCCGATGTCGCTCACGAGCACCACAGGGTCGCCGGCAACGGTGCCGAAGGCTTCGTCGAAGTCCTGGGCGATCAGGTCTGTTCCGCGCAGCAAGAGCAGGTAGCTCCTCCCACCTGGCGATGAGGCCAGCAGCGGCGCGCTCTCGGTAGCGTCCAACACGAGCGTACGAGTCACAGACCCAAGGGTTTCGAGCTGGATTGACGGCTTGCCATCGGTGACCACGCGAACCAGAAATCGGCGGCCGTCGGACAGGAAGAACGGGTAACTGACGCCAGTTTCGTCTCGCTCCTTGTTGAGAGCGGCCGCGGGGATGGATTCCCCGCCTTCGGCGGAGATCCGGAGGATAAGGGAACCACTGAGGTGGAGAATCGGTACGTCCTGGCTCCACGTTCCATGCCACGGGCCGGTCACCGGCGTGAGTATGCGCGGCGTTCCCGCCACGACATCGATTCGGCGGAGCTGATTGTCAGGAATAGTCGCGAATGCGATTGAGCGTCCGTCAGGGGACCAGAACGGGTGCACCGCGCCCTCGGTGCCTGGGAGCGCGCGCGTCTCGACGCGATTGATCGGGCGGACATGTATGCGCCTGATGCCGTCGGCATCGGTGACGGTGTACGCCAGCGTGCGGCCGTCGGGCGAAGGAACAGGCGTTCCGAGCGGCAACGTGCTGCCCGACGGCGCGTGGATCTGGAAGCGCATGACTTCCGGCACGGGAGCCGGTCGCAACGCCAGGAAGCCGACCGTCACCGCGAAGACGGCCGTGAGCGCAGCATACGGCGCCGCACGACGCCAGAGCGGCGGAAGTGTACGAGGAGATCGACGGCTGAGGCGTTGCGGTCTCGAACGCGCCGTCGAGCGCCAGCCGCACGTCACCGATCGACTGCACCCGCTGCCGGGAGTCCTTTCGGAGACAGAGCGCGATCACCTGACGCAGACGTGCAGGTACGCCCGTCGGCAGCGTCTCGAGATCCACGTCCCTTTCGAGCACCCTGGCGAGCGTGATCGAGACGTCGTCGGCGTCGAACGCGCGGCGGCCGGTCAGCATCTCGTACAGCACGCACCCGAAGGCCCAGATGTCTGCGCGGCGGTCGATCGGTTTCCCACGAGCCTGCTCTGGGCTCATGTAGGCCGCCGTGCCGAGAATGAGCCCCGCCTGCGTCATCGCGGGCGTCGTGATCGTCGGGGATTGCGACAGCAATGCACCTGCGCCGTCGGATCCTGAGCCGCGGATCAAGGATCCCGGCTCGATCACCTTGGCCAACCCGAAGTCCAGCACCTTCACGGTGCCATCGGGGCGGATCTTGATGTTCGCGGGCTTGAGGTCGCGGTGGACGATTCCCTGATCGTGCGCCGCCTCGAGGGCGTCTGTGATCTGTCGCGCGATCGCGAGCACGTCATCGAGCGGCAACCCGGAGTCGATTTCCGCAAGGCGTTCAGCCAGGGTTGGTCCTTCAACGAATTCCATCACGAGGCGGTCGCTGTCTCCGTTCGTTCCAACCGTAGACGGCCGCGATGTTGGATGGCTCAGCGACGCGAGGACCTCGGCTTCCCGCTGAAAGCGCGCCAGTCGATCTGCATCGGACGCAAGCGATTCAGGAAGGACTTTGATGGCGACGGCGCGCTTGAGCCTCGTGTCCGAGGCGCGGTAGACCTCTCCCATGCCGCCGGCTCCGATCAGACCGGCGATCTCGTAGGGCCCCAACCGTGTGCCAGGATTCAGTGCCATCGACGGCGACGCCTGATTATACGAGCGGGATCCGGCGTAACCTCCAACGGCGGCGGTGGGAACTACCCGTATGGTTTATGACCGGGCCCGATCATCTCACCGGGATTCCCAGGGCCGCAGCGGCTTCCACGTTGGGGACCACGACGTGCCCACCCGGAAGGCGCTCGAGATCCCGGTTGTTCTCGCCGCAGATGAACTCGAGTGGCTCCCAGTCCGGCCGCAGGTATACCTCCTGCCTGACCGTCCAGGGCCTCGTGTAAGCCCCAGGGTCGTCGATCGTCACATCAATCACCAGCCGTCCGAAGTCGGGGCGCGTGAAGCGCTCGATCATATGAAGGCGATCGGTGCTGGGGCGGCCGAGCTGATCGAGCCACGCTTTCCCGTTGAAGCCGCGCGTGTCGACGACGAACGTGTCGCCCTCCCCCATTTGCAGGT
>CAVWST010000036.1:0-532630 GCA_963757735.1 uncultured Acidobacteriota bacterium | reverse complement strand
CGGCACGGCGACCGACAGCGGCACGGGCGGGAGCGGCATCAGCGCGGTACGAGTCAACGGTCAATCCGCGGTAGGCGGTAACGCCAGCGCGAGCAACACCGCCAATTGGAGCAAGAAGATCACCCTGAGCCCCGGAAGCAACACGATCACGGTCGATGCGGTTGACGGCACCGGCAACATTCAGATGCAGCAGTTCACGTTGTTGCTCGGGGCGTCGGGCCCGTCGAACAACACAAGCTCCTCCGGCAGTGGCGGTGGCACCACAAGTGGCGGCACGAGCACGAGCAGCGGACCGCTGACGATCATGCCCTTGACGAGCAGCCTGGCGAGTCCGCAGAGCGCAGGGACGTCTATCACATTCATTGCTGGCGCGACCGGCGGCCGTGCGCCCTATCAGTTCAAGTGGTTAGTCCTCAAAGACACGACCTGGACGGTCGTGAGTAACTGGAGTTCCTCGAACGCGTACACATGGAGACCGACGACCGCAGGCGGGCACCGCGTCGCCGTTTGGGCACGCGACGCGACGACCACAGCGGACATTGGCAACGTGAACACGTCAGTACCCTTCAGGGTGAGAGACGCGTCCGCGCCGCCATCGGTGACACCACCGTCCGCACCAGTGTCATCGCCAACGCCGACATCGGGCCTCCCTCAGTTTGCGTGGTCGCTTACCTTCGTCGATAGTCAAGAAACGACGGCTGCGAACTACGCCGCCCTCAACGCCTTTGATGGCAATCCCGACCACGCACTGGGCGACGCAGTGGCTCGCGGCACAGCCCTCGCATCCGCACGAAATCCAGCTTGATCTCGGGAGCGTGTACAACGTGAGCGCGTTCCGCCACCTGCCGCGGCAGGATGGATTCCCGCATGGCCGGATCGCGCAGTATGAGTTCTATGTGAGCCTGGATGGGGTGAACTGGGGCACGCCGGTGGCGGTGGGCACGCTGGCCAACGTGGCGACCGAGCAGGAAGTGGCGTTCGCGCCGAAGACGGGGCAGTACATCCGGCTACGGGCGTTGTCGGAGGTGGAGGGGCGGCCGTACACGTCCCTGGCGGAGTTGAACGTCCTGACGTCGGGGAACCTGCCGCCGAGCGGCCCCCTCACGATCATGCCCTTGACGAGCAGCCTGGCGAGTCCGCAGAGCGCAGGGACGTCTATCACATTCGTTGCTGGCGCGACCGGCGGCCGCGGGCCGTATCAGTTCAAGTGGTTAGTCCTCAAAGGCACGACCTGGACGGTCGTGAGTAACTGGAGTTCCTCGAACACGTACACATGGAGACCGACGACCACGGGCGGGCACCGCGTCGCCGTTTGGGCACGCGACGCGACGACCATAGCGGACGTTGGCAACGTGAACACGTCAGTACCGTTCAGGGTGAGATAAGCGTCCGCGCCGCCACCGGTGACACCACCGTCCGCCATTCATTGCTGGCGCGCGACCGGTGGCCGCGGGCCGTATCAGTTCAAGTGGTTGATCTTCGACGGCGTCAGCTGGACGATCGCGCGTGATTGGAACAGCGTGACGACAGGTATCGGTGACTGAACCATTCGGTCTCTGCCCGAGGCGTCGACGCAATCAACAGCCGCCAGCGCAAGAGAAGGAAGCACTGCGTAAGTCCCGGCATTCGCGGGGACGTGTTCACTGCAGCGCGAGGAACCCTTACATCATTTAGAGTGCAGCCGCGATCACGTTTGTGTTGTCTGTGATCACAGGTAACGTGTGGTTCGACTGCACTCGAACCGATTAACTTTATGTGAGCAACCGAAACGTCAAGCACGACCCCTCAACGACAAGATGGTAATCGAGCTTTCGTGACCGTGTTTGCCGCGCCGAGATCCGCAGCGTTGAAAATCGAGTAAGTCTTTTGCTCGTCAAGACCTTAATCAAATAGCTGAGGCTGGCCGCGGCCTTGCTCTTCAGGTTGGCATGTGTTATGTGCGAACCTGGACTCGTCACGTGAGGCATGGGATTGCCTCACTGTTCACACTCGTTCTGATCTCGTCGCCGGTTGTCGCGTACGGTCAGACAGTCACGGCGATGTGGGATCCGAGCCCGCCGAGTGATGAGGTCACCAGTTATCAGGTGTGCATCAGCGCGACGTCTATGTCGTGCAATGTCCAGCTCGCATCGGTCAGCGAACCGCAGACGACCTACACATTCACACCGACACCCGGTGTCGTTCACTACGTTGCCATCAGAGCCATAAACTCGGTAGGAGCGGGTTCGTATTCAACCGAGACCTCGTTCTCGATTCCGTCGTTCATACAGCCGGTAAATCAAAGCAGCCCGGCCGGCGTCGCGATCACGCCGCTCAACATGTCGGTCACCGACCCAGACGGGAGTGCTCGCAACTTCACACATACAGGGTTGCCCACCGGCCTGGCGCTCAATGCGACGACGGGTCAGATCACCGGCACTCCGTCTGCCGCGGGCACCTACAACGTAACCATCTTCGTGACCGACTCGCTCGTCACCGTGTCTCGTTCGTTCGTCTGGACGATCACGGCGCTCGTTGCTGATACCACAGCGCCTGCACTGACGATCACGAGCCACACGAACGGGCAGACGCTCAGCACAGCATCCGTCACGATCTTCGGCACGGCCAGCGACAGCGGTCGCGGCGGCAACGGCGTGTCGGTGACGGTGAACGGCCAGGCGGCGACCGGTGGAAGCGCGACTGGCAGCGCCACGGCGTCGTGGAGCCGCAAGCTCACGCTCGCGCAGGGCGCCAACACGATTACAGTGCAGGCGACCGACAGCAGAGGAAACATCACGACGCAGTCGATCACGCTGAACAACTCGAGCGCCCCGGTCACGAGCGTTGCGCTGACCTCGACCGTCGCGAGCCCACAGAACACCGGCACGGCGGTCACCTTCATCGCCAATAGCTCCGGCGGTGTGGCGCCGCATCCAGTTCAAGTTCCTCGTGCAGCCGGCCGGTGGCGCGGCGCAGGTGGTGCAGGACTGGAGCGCCGCGACGACCTACACCTGGACGCCTGCGACGGCGGGCGCTTACACGGTGACCCTGTGGGCACGTAGCGCCGGAGTGACTGCGGAGGACCCTGTGCCTGCGTCACCAGAAGACACGTTCTCTCGGGCGAATTGGCCAAATCTCGGTCCCAACTGGACGTGTCTGACTGCCAATGAGCCAATCATCGAAAACGGGTTTGCTCGGTCGTCTCTCGATGACCACTACTACTGTAAGTGGAACGCGCACACGATGGCCGCAGACCATTGTGCGGCGTTCAAGGTCGGGAATGCCACATACGGCAATGGTGTGTTCGTGCGAGGGTCTGGTGCTGGAGCAACTAGGGATGCGTATCGGTTTGCCGCTAGTGCGCCGGGACACAATAGTTTCTTTATCAAAGAAGTCGATGATGCTGTAACAGCGGTGCTCGCTCCACCGACGTTGATGAATTGGATCCCCGGCGATGAGGGACGTGTCTGTGCCACTGGCACGTCCACGGTGACGATTACACTGGAACGAAAGTCTGTGGGGTCTCCGAATTGGGTGCAAATTCACTCTGTCGAAGATTCGTCCAGCCCGTTGTCAGGAACCGACGTTGGGCTTTACATGTATGGCACCGACGCGACCATAGACGATCTCATTTTCACGAACGTAGCTCCCGGAGAACCCATCGCGGGTGTCACAGTGGATGCGGCGCAGGCCTCGGCGCAGATGGCGTATGTCGTCAACACGCCGCCGCCCGCGCTGCCCGCGCCGGTCACGAGTGCCACCTTGACCTCGACCGCGGCGAGCCCGCAGAACAGCGGCACGGCGATCACCTTCACGGCCAATAGCTCCGGCGGTGTGGCGCCGCACGAGTACAAGTTCTTCTTGAGCCAGGGCGGTGGCGCGGCCCAGGGAGTGCGCGAGTGGAGCACCTCGCCGACCTACACCTGGACGCCTCCGACGGCGGGCACCTACACCATGATCGTGTGGGCACGCAGCGCCGGTGTCACGGTGGAGGCGGCGCAGGCCTCGGCGCAGATGGCGTACGTTGTCAACACGCCGCCGCCCGCATCTGTGACGAGCGTTGCGCTGACCTCGACCGCGGCGAGCCCGCAGAACAGCGGCACGGCGATCACCTTCACGGCCACTAGCTCCGGCGGTGTGGCGCCGCACGAGTACAAGTTCTTCTTGAGCCAGGGCGGTGGCGCGGCCCAGGGAGTGCGCGAGTGGAGCACCTCGCCGACCTACACCTGGACGCCTCCGACGGCGGGCACCTACACCATGATCGTGTGGGCACGCAGCGCCGGTGTCACGGTGGAGGCGGCGCAGGCCTCGGCGCAGATGGCGTACGTTGTCAACACGCCGCCGCCCGCGCTGCCCGCGCCGGTCACGAGTGCCACCCTGACCTCGACCGCCGCGAGCCCGCAGAACGCGGCACGGCGATCACCTTCACGGCCAATAGCTCCGGCGGTGTGGCGCCGCACCAGTACAAGTTCTTCTTGAGCCAGGGCGGTGGCGCGGCCCAGGGAGTGCGCGAGTGGAGCACCTCGCCGACCTACACCTGGACGCCTCCGACGGCGGGCACCTACACCATGATCGTGTGGGCACGCAGCGCCGGTGTCACGGTGGAGGCGGCGCAGGCCTCGGCGCAGATGGCGTACGTTGTCAACACGCCGCCGCCCGCATCTGTGACGAGCGTTGCGCTGACCTCGACCGCGGCGAGCCCGCAGAACAGCGGCACGGCGATCACCTTCACGGCCACTAGCTCCGGCGGTGTGGCGCCGCACGAGTACAAGTTCTTCTTGAGCCAGGGCGGTGGCGCGGCCCAGGGAGTGCGCGAGTGGAGCACCTCGCCGACCTACACCTGGACGCCTCCGACGGCGGGCACCTACACCATGATCGTGTGGGCACGCAGCGCCGGTGTCACGGTGGAGGCGGCGCAGGCCTCGGCGCAGATGGCGTACGTTGTCAACACGCCGCCGCCCGCGCCTGTCACGAGTGCGACGCTGACCTCGACCGCCGCGAGCCCGCAGAACAGCGGCACGGCGATCACCTTCACGGCCACTAGCTCCGGCGGTGTGGCGTCGCACCAGTACAAGTTCTTCTTGAGCCAGGGCGGTGGCGCGGCCCAGGGAGTGCGCGAGTGGAGCACCTCGCCGACCTACACCTGGACGCCTCCGACGGCGGGCACCTACACCATGATCGTGTGGGCACGCAGCGCCGGTGTCACGGTGGAGGCGGCGCAGGCCTCGGCGCAGATGGCGTACGTCGTCAACACGCCGCCGCCCGCGCTTGTCACGAGCGTTGCGCTGACGCCTAACCAGGCGAGCCCGCAGGGAACCGGCAAACCGATCACGTTCTCGGCTGCCGCCTCTGGGGGGATCGGCCCGCAGCAGGTACAAATTCCTGCTCCAGTCGACTGGCGGCGCCGCACAAGTAGTTCAGAACTGGGGCACGGCGACGACGTATACGTGGACGCCGGCGGCCACGGGTGACCACACCGTGACCGTGTGGGCGCGAAGTGCGGGTGTTACTGTCGATGCGGCACAAGCGTCTGCTCAGGTGACGTACTCCGTCATCGCGAGTGGCGTGAATGCCGTGTCCGTCTTGCCTTCCAGCGGCAGCGGGAGCGCCCAGACCTTCACGCTCGCGTACTCCGACAGCCGGGGCGCCAGCAACCTGATATCCGAATGGGTGTGGATCAGCGGTGGCACTGCCACATGCATGGTTTACCACGAGCGCGCCACGAACCGGGTGTACTTGCTGAATGACGCCGGTACAGCGTGGACCTCTAAGATGTTAGGTAGCTCCTCGATTCTGCAGGGCAGTTCGTGCGCGATCAACCTGGGAAGCAGTTCAGCATCCGCCACCGGCTCGGTGTTGACGCTGAATCTCGCGATCGCATTCACGCCGGCATTCAGCGGCGAAAAAACGATCCGCATGTTTGCCAACGCCGCGGGCGGACTCTCGAGTGGCTGGCAGGATCGCGGCAGCTGGACGGTGCCTGGTAGTGCGCCCGCGCCGACCGACAGTCGCAAGCGACGCAAAACAACACCCGCGACTACTACGACTACAACTCTGGCTCCCGAGCCGACACCGACGATTCAGTCCGGTGTCCAGGCGCTGACCGTGACGCCTGCTAGTGGATCGGGTTCAAGCGCGACATTTGTGATGCGGTACGCGGACAGCCGGGGCGCCAGGAACCTTGTGGCCGAGTGGGTGTGGTTCAGCGGCGGGACCGGCATGTGCATGATCTATCACGAGCGCGTGACGAACACGGTCTATCTGATAAATGACGCCGGCTCGGCGTGGCACACTGGAACTGATCCGCAGCGGCACCACATTGCAGAACGGTTCATGCGCGGTCAACCTCGGAGAAAAGCTCGGTTTCCATTGATGGACCGGTTCTCACCCTGAACCTGGCGATTAGCTTCAAAGCACCGTTTGCAGGTACCAAGAACATCTCGATGTTCGCCAGCGCGCTCGGTAACTTATCGACCGGGTGGCAAAACCGCGGCACCTGGATCGTCCCGTAAATCGTCACCGTACTCACTGACCCGTCGAGTCACGACGGGTCAGGCTTTTCCCCTGCTCGTCCCGGTTGCGATGGTGAGGTCCTTCGTGCCATCCTCCGTTGCCTCACCTTGATTCCAGTCTCCTGTTTTTTCGAACGAAGTGGCACGGCACAGTTCGGCGCGAGCATCGCCGGTCCGTGCGAACCCCCCGTGACTGTGCGCACTCCCGACCAGGCATGGGCCTCACGCCGTGTCGTTTCGTCGCGCAGGCGATCTTCCCATTGCTTACGCGCTCGCCGTTCGGATTCGTCTCATGGTCACGAAGGGAAAGGTGGGTGTGGGCTGGCTCGACGGACGCAGAAAGCGGTTCGTCGACGAGGTTCCTGTTGCAGCGGGCGCGGAAGTCTCCGTCGAACTGCTCGCCACCGCCCCGTTCGACCTAGGTCCTCTGATGGTTCGGAACTGGTCGAGTGCTGAGGCAAGCACTGTGACCATCCTCGGGATCGAATGTTTCGCGATCGCGGCCGGCGAAGACGATTCTGACGTCGCGCGCACGCCGCCGCTCTCAGAGCCTCAGGTCGTCTCCCACTGGAGCGGGTACGACGGCACCCACGGACGGGGACTGAGGGAACGCGCCAGAGTCAGGCGTTTCGAGTCGCTCACCGAACCGCTCACGCTCACGTGGAGCGACAGGCTGTCGATGCGGATCCTTCCCAGAGATCAGCTCTCGCGGGCCGTCTATGTCTCCAGGACCCTACGAGCCAAACACTCTCTGTGTGCTGAGGTCATTGCTGCACTCGGGCGCTGTCTGTGTGGATGTGGGCGCCAACGCGGGAGTCATCGCCCTGGCAGCGTCTCGATGGGTCGGTCCCGAGGGACGCGTGTATGCCTTCGAACCCAGCGAACGAGAATTCGCTCGTTTGTGCGACAACATCGAACGAAGTCAGGCGCGAAACGTCATGCCGATCCGCGCAGCCCTGTCATCGTTTCGCGGCCGCGCGCCACTCCGTGTTGCCGCGGCGACGTCGGCAGGACTGAACACGCTCGGTGACAGTTTTCCGTACGAGAGAGTCGAGTGGAGCACATCGAGCACGTGGACGTGATGACAGTCGACGATTTCGTCGAACAGCACGCGGTTTCCTCCGTGTCGGTGATCAAACTCGACGTAGAGGGATCCGAGGGCGAGGCCATCAAAGGCGCGGAGCGCGTGCTTGCGCGCGATCGACCCGCGCTGATTGTCGAAGTGTTCGCGCGGGCCCTTCAGAGCACCGGGTGGACGACGCCTCAGCTCGAGAAACTGATTGCCGAGGCCGGATACACGATGTTCGAAATCGATGATGGTACGGGTGAAATGCGTCCGGTCACGTCTCTGTCGGAGCACGATGAACAGAACGTGGTTGCGCTCCCCGCGGAACGAACGCGAGAAATGTTGCGTCGTGTTGATACCTCCGCTCAATGGCTCGCTGCTTGGGTCTGAAACAAGTCGCCTATGACGACCCAGAAGCTGGCGTCGGCCGGGCCAAACTGCTTCTGCTCGCGGACTGTGTAGTCGAATTCGAATTTCCGCAACACTCCTCTGGCCGTATCAGTGTCGGCGAGATCGGGAACGAGAAGTACAAGTTGCGCGCCTGGCGTGAGCGAAGCGGCCTCACGCTCGCTCAGTGATGGCAGGTCCTCGTTCACGTACATCCACGCCCACAGATACGTGCTCGCAATGTTTCTGAATGGCCGTCTCTCGCCGGGAGGAAGGGCATACCACATTGAGAGACGCCTGTTGTTGTCCAGGTGTGCCCAGAGATATCTATGGGTTGATACGGTGACCGCGAAGTCCTCTTTCAGGTGCGGCGTATTTGCAGTTGCCCAGTTCATCGGCACAGAGGCTATAGGCGATCCATAGCGTCAACAGGAAGGCGGGCCACGCAAGCCACTGTGACCGGGCGAACCTGTTCAACAGGAGCGCCACACCGCAGATGGCGAATGCGGTGATCGTGTTGAAGGGCGGCGCGTCTGGAAAGGTGACGGCGAGCGCGCTCGAGGAGGCGGACCAAAAAAGGTTTCCCCATCGAAACACGAGAAGATGCGCAGCGACGAGCACGCCAATCGTGGCCAACTCCGTCACCAGGGCGACGTGCCTGCGAGGAGTGCGGGATGGCTCCAGTGGAGAGTCCGGCACCAGAATGAGAGCGATCAGGCCGAGCGGGACCAGGTAAGACGTGTAGTACGAGATATGGATGCTATGGGTCCAGAGGGAGGAGTGAATCACCCACCACGCAGCAGCCACCAGGAACGTCAACTGAACCGCTCCGGCAAACGAGTGAAGGCCCCCCGGTCGGCTCCACAGCGCAAGGAGCGCTCCGAGGGAAGCAGCGGCGGGGAGCACCAGAACGTGCGCGTCGGCGAGCCATGACATGCCCTGCACGTCCCACGGGCTCGGTACCCACATCCTTGTGCTGGCGTAGCTGACCGAGGGCTTCAGGAATAACCAATTCCCTCCGAGTTGCCAGTTCGTGTGAGCAAGGATGGCCAGTGTCGCTGCTCCTCCGACGGCCGCTATCAGCACGATGAACCCAGCCCTCCTCCAGCGCAGAAGAGACACTCTGAGCAGGAGGAACAGGCCGCAGATCGGCACGAGGGTCGCCGCTACCAGATTGGCGACCACCATGCAGGTCAGGCCCGCGCCCGCCGCAACAGCCCACTGCGCCCAATGCTTGCCACTGGAAGACGCCTTCTCGATACACAGAAGCGTTGCAGCGAAATAGGTAATGACGGCTCCGTCCACATAATCCCAACTCATGGCTGCGATGACTTGTGGATTCCAAGCCACGAGAAGCGTGACGATGAAGGCCGTCGTGCGGTTCGTGCCTGCCGTCACCAGGCAATAGACGGCCGAGAGCAGCAGGTAGAAGAATCCGAAATGAAGGACGTAGTTGGCAAGGAACGGCGAGAAGATCTGATGTGCCGCGTAGCCAGGCAGCAGCCACGAGAGGCGCGTGGAGTAATAGCTGTGACCCCAGACAATCAGGTGGTCGGGCAGGCTCAGAAAGAACCCAGTGTTCACCCAGGCGTCGATCCAGACATTGGTATTGGGATTGATGAACAGGTTGGGGTTGATCGCCAGCAGCAGAAACGGCGTCGCCAGAATCACGGCCCAGTGGTAGGCGACGTACCGCGGCTCCTCGGCCACTTCGTTACGCTGCGTCACCGCCAGCTCGCCGGGCAACTACAAGAAGGCTCGATCCCGCTCTCAGAGAGTTCCCCGCAGCAATGGCCGACACCTCATGCTCCAGCAATCGCTTGAATGCATCGGCCAACCGCCTCCGTCCCGTCGCATGATCCGACTCATACGCGGACGCTGGCTTCGAGCGCGCAAGTCCGACTGCGTAAGGCAGAGTGCGGATCAGGAACGATACGGGTAAGAGACGCTGAAACAGGTACGTAGAATAGAGCACGTCGAAGCTGCCGGCCAAGACCGCGTCGAGAGATCGTCTTGAGTAACGACGGTAGTGCATGGCATCGACGTCGCTCATCGACCAGAGCCAGCTGAACGCGGGTACGGTCAGATACAAGAACCCGCCGGGCCGCACGATGTCGAACAGCTGCCCGACGAATGTTCTGTCGTCCTCTATGTGCTCCAGCACGTCGAACAAGCCGATGTTGGGAATACTCCCGGCACGAATGCGCGCGTGGTCGAGCGTTGTGTTGATCACCGTTGGCAGTTGACGACGCTGTTTGGCGTTCACCGCGCCCTCCGCGCCAGGCTCGAGAAGCACTGTCTCGTATCCGGCGTCCATCAGTCCCCGCGCGACGTAACCGTTGCCGCCGCCGACATCCAGGATGAAGCCGTCCGGCGGAAATCGCCGTACGGCGGCGGTGATGCATCGGTTGCGATGGTTGAACCAGAACGAGTCGTTCTCGATGAGAAAGCAAGCGGCGTTGTGATCGGCCGGGTACGAAATCGGTCCGGCCATGTGGGCATGCCAGATCCCGGTAGCCGGATCGAGGCGCAGGACGTCGCTGAGTGATCCAACGTCCACCACGCACTGCCTCGTTTCCGATTGTGTAGACACTCCTTGCCGATCGTCTCTCCGCTCAACGGCGAGTGACGTATCGCTCCAGGGCCTTGATGCGGCTCCCCTGCGGCACCGTGGCGTGACTGACGATGACCGCGCCGGCACCCACGAAACAATCGCTGCCCACGCAACAATCACCGCAAATCGTGCAGTTGGGCGAGAGAAAGGTATTCGCACCAATCTGGCAGTCGTGGCTGACGCAGACCCCCGGCCAGATGACGACGGATTCGCCAACCGTCACCCGGCAATCCACCAGTGCGCCAGCCATGACGCACGATCCAGGCCCGATCGATGACGTCGCCGACACATACGCCCGCGGGTGCACCAGCACAGGCATCGTGTACCCCGCGTTCTGGATCCTGGCTGTGACCTCGCGACGCGCAGCGAGATTGGAATAACCGACTGCGTTGACGCAGCTGTACTCCGTCGGCGGATGTGTCAGCCGCGTCTGGGTGAACGGTCCGAGCACTCTTTCACCCTCATACACGTCGTCGATGAAGCCAGCGAACTCATGGCCGCAGTCTTCGACGAGGCACTGAATCACCTGGCCAAACTGACGCGAACCGTAAATCAGGATCTTCATCACTTGATCGCACGAAATCGGAGGTACTTGTAAAGACCTCGCGAGAGTGGCAACGCCTGCCGCAGGTAGTCGTCAACCGTGGCGGCCGCCTGCGCAGACACGCCGTGGAGTATCTTGCCCTGGCCGGCATACCACTCGTACGTCGTCTCAACCTGGTTGAATCCGACACGACGTGCCTGGACCTCGAACTCGTCGGGTTCGATGCCGCCGGTGATCGACTTGTTGTACTCGGCGAGATCAAACACGTCGGCCGGGATCCCATACTCGTGCTCGACGCGTGCGCTCGTCTCGAGCACCGAGGCCACCTCGTCTCGCGCGAGTGCCGAGGCAGACGGCCGAAGGGCATCGCGAACGCTCATGACGTTGTGCCAGAAGTGCCGGTTGGGCTCGAGGTCCGCGTACAAGCAGCCTCCTGGGCGCAGGACGCGATGAACCTCGCCAAGCACCGGCTCGAGATCCTGGAGGTGGTGCAGGAACGAATACGCCGACACGACGTCGAAATCTCCGGCGCCGAACGGCAGCGACGCGGCGTCCCCACAGTACACCTGCACGTTGGACCGCAGCCTGTACTCGTGCCAGCATGGCAGGTGTCAGATCGATGCCCCTGACGTCATCGAACAGGTCTGCGGCGATGTCGATGATGAAGCCAGTACCGCATCCGACATCGAGCAGCCGGCCGCCGAACTCCGCTCGCAGCGCCTGAAGCCGTGCTCGCACCGCGGCCCTGTTCTCGGGGCGGAAGTGGGGCTCGCGCTCGTTGTACTGGGCGGCCATGCGCGAATGCACCAGGATGTTGGCGTCACGGACGTCCATCAAGCGTCCCTTCGAAATTCACGGTCTCATCAATGACATAGCGGGGACGCGCCAGGACTTCCTGGAAGATACGGAAGATGTAGACGCCGAGCACGCCCAGCGCCAGCATGATCATCCCCCCGAGAAATGCCAGAAGCAGCACGACGATCGTCAAGCCCGCCGGGAGGCTGCGGCCCGCGAAGAGATACTGCAGCAGGACGATAAGTCCGTACAACAGCGGCATCGCGATCATGACGGCGCCCGTCGTCGCGAATAGCTTCGGCGCGAGATCCAGGTACGTCACTAACGAGTTGATAGCAAGACGCACGCGCTTGGCGAGCGAGTACGAGCTGTGTCCGGGCCGCACACCCCTCTGCACAGGGACGATCGCAGAACGGAAGCCGACGTAGAACATCAGCGGGCCATAGAGCACGTCGCGTTCGGGAAACGTCCGCAGCGCATCCCGAACCTTGCGCGTGAACGCGCGGAAGGTTCCAAGGTGGCGCGGCAGGGCGACGCCCACCGTGCGCGAGAAGACCTGATGATAGGCGTCCGAGGAAAGATTGCGCGCTGTGACACCTGGGTCGAGTTTGATCGTGTACACGATGTCGCAACGCTGCTGTTCGAGTGTCTGGACGAGCAGCGGGATGTTCTCGGGTTGGTCCTCGAGATCGGCGTCCATCAGGACCAGGATGTCGCCGCGCGCGTAGTCGAGCGCAGCGGCGATGGCCGGGTGCTGGCCGAAGTTTCTCGAGAAGCTGATGATCCGCAATCTCGAGTCGGTCGCGGCCTGTGCCTTCAGCCGCGCCAGCGAACTGTCGCGACTGCCATCGTCCACGATCACCGCCTCGTAGTGAAGCCCCTCGAGCGCCGTTCGCATGCGTTCGACGAGCGGATCGATGGTGGTTTCGTTGTTGTAGACGGGTACGAGAATCGACAGGTGAGGTGTCGCCGGTAGCACAGTGTCAGCGGGTTGCCTGGCGATACGAACGCTGCTCCGCCGGCAAATCGTACTCATCGAGTGACGCCGGCGGCTGCGCAAAGAAGCCAAGTTTCTGTTTCACTTTATCGCTGATGGCCGTGAGATCCATGCCGGCTATCGCTCGCGGGATGTCTATCCGCTGTTTCATGTAAGCGCGACACACATTGATGGTCAGGGCGTGTCGCCATGCAGACGTCATGTTGACACCCCCGGCGTGCCACAGCCGCGCGTTGAAAAAGAAAGCGGAACCGGCCGGTGCGACGACGCGACGAGCCTGTCCGTAGAACTCGTCCTCGGTTGGCATGGCTGCCCGTGTGTGTGAGCCGGGCAGGAACCAGGTGGCGCCATTGTCTACCGTGAAGTCGTCGAGCAGGATCGTCACGCCCATGTTCGTCACGTAGCCTTCAATCAGTCGCGGGCAATCCACGTGAATCCGTGTTGAGTAGTTGACGCCGCCCGGCGGCATGGACGACGAAGTGTAGGCGTAGACGATGCACTCGTCACCCAGCACAGCATTGAACGGCGCGAGCAGACGATCATTTTCGAACAGGTCCAGGAAGCTGCCTCCGTGCAGCGCGCACAGCATCACCATGCCGTAGTCCTGCTCCGCCCGCGCACCGTATCGACTGCTGTCGACATCGATAGCCTGTACCAGCTCTCGCCTGGCCCGCGCAACGAAAGGCGGCTCCAGGATGTCCGGCAGAATCACATAGCCGTCCAATTCGATGCGGGTGCGAACCTCGTCTGCCGTCACGGCTCTCTCCCATCGACCTGGTGGCCCTGGGCTGCGACGGAACCGTGCGTATCGCGATAGCCCCAGAGGTAATCCGCAGCGCGTTCGCCGCAATTCATCAACAGGTCGACGATGCTCAGATTGGGTATGTAATCGCCGTGGAGCTGCGGATACTCCGGGTAGTGATTGTAGTCCTTCCAGTGCACCCGCACTCCGCTTTGGGCGTAGAGCTCGGCGTCGAGGTAGTTCGTCGCCGCGGGACCGCTGACGTAGTCCGTGGCTCCGAGTTGCTGTAGCAGCATGAGCAGGCGATCGCTGCCTTTGCCCTGCAGCTCGAAGTCTCGAGAATCCAGGATCTGAGTTCGAATACCCAGGAGATCGGCGGCAATGGCCCTGATGGTGGTCTGATTCAGGGCTGACAGTGACGTCCACGGCTGCGAATAGATGCTTCTGAAAAAATCGGCGTAGCGTACCGAAGGCCGGCGCTCGAGAGTACGACTGCTCGATCGTCATCCAGTGTTTGCGTGCCCACGTGCGGTCGCGAATTTCGACATCGCAGATTCGGCGGTTGTTCTGGTCGCCCACCGGAATCGTCAGCCACACGACGCCATTGGCGGTCTTCACACGATTGCGGTTCCGCCAGTGATTCGCGGTGTACTGCACGTCATCGTAGAACACGAAGACGTCAGCGTCGTGCATGATGTCGAAGTAGCCGCGCCACGGGATGTAGTTGGACTGGATGACCGCAGCTTTCATGCGACGTCCGGCGTTTGGCGCTGCCCGCGACATGTCATGACCAGGAGCGTGTAAGGAAAGCTCAGGAGATCGTGGCGCACGTCCGAAAGGACATCACTGAAATGCGCGTCAGCGAGCTTCAAGTACGCCGGCACATCGCGGATGAATTTCCCTCGATCGCGACGCAAAAGCGCCCTCGCGATACGTGACTGTCCCTGGATGTAGCAACCGTCGAGCGTCACCATGCGGCCGCCCTGCTTCATCGCCCGCGCTGCCAGACGCAACATCGCGTCAGCCTGTGGATCGTCGAGATGGTGCAGCACCCCGTTGGCCATGACCAGATCGAACGACTCCGGCGCCTCGAGGACGAAATGCTCGAGCGGCACGCAACGAAACGTTCCGCGTCCGCCGAAACGCCTTCTCGCCGCCTCGATGTAGCGCTCTTCGACATCGACGCCTACATAGTCGCAATCGGGTAACGCTGAAAGAATGTCTCCCGGCCCGCAGCCGAGATCGAGAACGCGTTCGCCTGCCTTGACCGCGAGGTACTGCCGTGCATAGGCGACGCGAGCGTTTGTGACTACGCAGGCAATCTTGCCGAGCAGGCGATATGAGCCGGGGAGATCGAGAATCCGAGTGAGTCGACTCATTGCGTCCCGGCCGGCGTCACCACTGTGTCAACGCCTCGAAGTCACGTACAGTGCCGGACGGCGAGCCGCCTCGCCCGGAAGCCATTACACGAGCCGATGGCGTGGTCTCTCGGCCGGCGCGGTCATCTGCTGCCGGATCCATTCGTTATCGACCGCACGAATCCGCTGATGGCCGCGGCGACGGAGTTCGGCAACGAGGTGACCACCAATGAAACCTCCGGCCCCTGTCACCAGAACGAGATCGCTCGTGTTCATTGAATTCCCAGGCTACCTGCCATCGAAGCGCCAATCGCAGCACCCTGTCCAAGGAACACCACATCCGCGACTGAAGAGACCGTGCCCGGAGTGGCGCGCCAGCAATCGATCACGGTGAGCCGACCTGTCGAACGGCGGTATGCGTCGAGCGGGATGCGACTGAATTCAGGCCACGGTGTCATGACGACGACGAGCGTCGACCGCTGGACGCATTCTGCCGCCGACGTCGCAACCTCGAACGGACGACGGAGAGCCTGTTGAGCGGATGGAATTGCTTCAGGATCGTAGACGATGACGCGCCGCCCGAGATCGAGCAGCCGTTCGACGAGCGCCAGCCCCTGGCTTTCCTCGACCACAGCGGTATCCGGCTTGTAGGAAAGTCCGAGAACGCCGACGAGGCCCGAGTCCGTCAGGCGCGCGTCCACCGCACCGAGCACACGCTCCAATTGATACCGGTTCATGGTGTCAGTCGCTTCCGCCAACTCCGCCCGCGCTCCGATCGCGCGCGCCAGGGTCGCGAATGCGACATTGTCACGCGGGAAGCAGGGACCTCCGTAGCCGGTTGCACCCTTCAGGTATTTCGTGCCAATGCGTGAGTCGGTGCCGACGGCCTGTGTCACGACGTCGACGTCCGCTCCCGGCAGCCTGTCACAGATATCAGCCAGCATGTTGGCGTACGAGATCTTCGTCGTCACGAACGTATTCACCGAGATCTTGGTCAGTTCGGCGTTGACGAAATTCATCCGGCGGATGGCCGGCGTGTTGTCGCAGCTCTTCGCGTAGATACTCTCGAGGAGATCGCCGGCGGCCTTGTCGGACTCTCCGATCAGGATCATGTCCGGCTGCAACATATCGCGCACTACGCTGCCGAGTGCGATGAACTCCGGGTTGTAACAGAGGCCAAGCTGCGACCCGACGCGGCGCCCGGAGTGCTGTTCCAGCGCCTGCCGGATCTCGCCGCCGGTCGATCCGGGCATGACAGTGCTGGTGATGACGACGAGATGATCGGTGTCCTTGCGACGGAGCGCGAGCCCGATCGATTTCATCGCGCCTAACACGGCCGCGTTGCTGAAACGGCCGCTCGAATCGCTCGGTGTGGGCACGATCACAAAGGTCACGTCGGTTGCGATGACGGCCTCGTCGACGCTCGTCGTGGCCTTCAGCCTGGCGCGATTGGCGTCGATGAGTTCCTGCAGCCGCGGTTCTTCGACTGGCGTTTTGCCCGAGTTCAACGCGTCAACGCAGCTCTGGTTAAGATCTACACCGATGACATCGAATCCCTTGGCGAGCACCGCCGCGAGGGGAGCACCGAGCTTACCCAGACCAACGACAGAAATCTTCATGGAATAGTTGAAAAACACTCAGGAAAACAGAAAGAGTATAGGCGGCCCAGACCTGAAGGGTCAATTTGACATATGGCGGACTTGGCGCATTGGCAGACTCTGCACCGCGAAACGATTTTCGCTGGTGGTCCGATCAAAGAGGTTGCAATTGAGACCATCGAGCTCCCGGACGGACGGAGGATTCCCGACTACTACGTCATCAGGTTGGCCGACTTCGTGCTCATCTACGCGGAAACGGACGATGGCACCGTGCTGATGTTGAGGCAGTACAAACACGGGTTGCGTCGTGTATGTCTCACCTTTCCCGGTGGCGCGATCGAAGACCGTGAGTCGCCTCTCATGGCTGCTCGTCGCGAGCTGCTCGAGGAAACAGGGTACGAAGCCACGGAGTGGCACAGTCTCGGCGCGTTCGGGACCAATGCCAACCAGGGATGCAATGCCGCCCATCTGTTTCGGGCGACCGGCTGCCGGCGCGTTGCAGAGCCGAACAGTCGCGACCTTGAGCAGTTATCGCTCGAATTGCTGCCGCCCGCGCGGCTGCTGCATCCAACCGCTCTCCACGAGATCGGTCTCGCCTCGCATGTCGCGCTGCTTCTCCTCGCAACGCACTCGGCGCCGACTGTTGCCGACCGCTGACGCGCCGCAGGACCGTGTACCATGGAGACCCACGATGAGTGCCACGTTGGGCGACAGCACCACGTTCAGTGAGACGCTCGATCGATCGCGTCCGCGACTACTGGAACAGTCGCCCTTGCAATTTACGACACTCGCCGGCACCGGTGGGATCGCGAGAGTATTTTGATCAGGTTGAGGCGCGAAAGTCCCTCGTCGAGCCACACATTCCGGGCTTTGCCGACTATCCGCGCTGGGCGGGCCGCCGAGTCCTCGAGATTGGATGCGGCCTGGGCACCGAGACCATGAACTTCGCCCGTGCGGGCGCACGCGTCACAGCCGTCGACCTCTCGAGCCGCTCGCTGGAACTTGCCAGGCAACGTGCCGAGGTGTTCGGCCTTCAGGATCGCATCACGTTCATCGAGGCTGATGCCGAGCGGCTCGCGGAGTTCGTGGAGCCATCGCCGTACGATCTCGTGTACTCGTTCGGCGTGATTCACCACACCCCCCACCCCGGCCGCGCATTGGAGCAGATTCGCAGGCACTTCGTCGGACCCAACACGACGTTCAAGATGATGGTGTACTACCGCTGGGCGTGGAAGGTGCTGGCCATCCTGGTCCGCGAGGCGCATGGCGCATTCTGGAAACTGGACGAGGCGGTCGCGCGGAACTCCGAGGCACAAACCGGATGTCCCGTGACCTATACCTACACCCGCCGATCGGTTGCGCGAGTTGCTGGAGCGTTCCGGTTTCACGGTCGAGGATGTGTTCGTCGACCACATCTTTCCTTATCGAGTGCCCGACTACGTGAAGTACCGATACGTGAAGGCGTTCCCGTTCAGCGTCCTGCCCGACCCGGCGATGCGGGCGCTGGAACAACGTCTCGGATGGCATCTGTGTGTGACATCCCGCCTTGCTGAAGGAACCGCCCGGGACCGATGAACGCGGTGCCCGCCCTTTCTCAGCATCGTTGTGACGGGGCGCAACGACGATTTCGGAGGCGACTTCAACGGCCGGTTCTTCCGATCGCTCCGCTTCAACCACGATCGGCTCACCGACGCTGGCATCTCGCATGAGTTCATCCTCGTCGAGTGGCGGCCGATTCAGAATGCGCCGTACCTGGCGACGCTTCTCGCCGCCGCATTTCCTGATCTCGACGCCGCCCAGCTTCGCTGCTTCATCGTCGACCCGGCGTATCACGACGCGCTCAGTCTGAACCCGCGTCTGCAGTTTCAGGAGTTCATCGCGAAGAACGTGGGCATCCGGCGTGCTCGCGGGTCGTTTCTGCTGACGACGAACACGGATATCTTTCTGGGTCGCGGCGTGATCGCTCGACTCGCGTCCGCGTTCGCTCGAGCGCGGGATTCTGTACCGCGCCACGCGATACGACTTGAAGTCGCACAGCGACGTCACCCGCGTGGATTGGGCGATGCTCGAAGACGATCGCAACTACGATGCGGTCAACGTCATTCGGCCACCGCTGTTCACCAATGCTTCCGGAGATTTTCTTCTGCTCGATCAAGGACAGCTACCATCGTCTGCGCGGCTTCAACGAGGTCTACCGCGTCGCGAAGATCCACATCGACGGCAACTTCTGTCTGAAAGCATTCGCCTCCGAGCGTGCCGCTCTCGACATCGGACATCCGGTCTATCACGTCGGACGTGGAACCTTCATGCTCAGGCAGGTCAGTACCGGAACCGACCCGGAGAAGCGCCGTGGGGCGACCGCCGCTGGAAGAGCGACGTGATCTATCTGCAACGGTCCAGAATGGGGGCTTGCGATCGCACCAGAGCGGTCCATCAGTGCTGGTGTCACGGCGATCGATTTCGACTGGAACGCCGTGGGCCCTATGGTCGATCTCCGCCGCGTCGTGCACGCACGGTCGGGTGAGAGCGCAATGGCGTCAACGGCCTAAGTGCGTTGATCGTTCGCGGGTGGCGCGTCGCTACCCGCTTGCTTTTGCCGCCGCTTGTCATCGAGACGAAGAAGCCTGTGGCTCTGCCTGACCGGGGCTGTGGCCCCGTCGACGAGCGCATGCCGCGACGCGCGCGACCGCTCGCAGATGTGCGACCGCAGCGATGTAGTCATTCAGGAGCAGCCTCATCGCAAGGGCGTCGATCTCGTCGTTGCCGTCCGAGGGCTGCTGCTGAAGCATTCGCGTGAGCACGCGAATCCGCGCCTCCGGTACTTCAGCCAAGTGCACTCCGACTGGATCCGCGACATTATCGTTCGCCCTCATCACAGACGTCGTCTGCGCGAGGAGACGTTCGATTTCCGCGAGTCGCTCGTGCGAACGGGAAGGGGCGCTCAACACTGGTCTCCTGGCCGCAAAAAGCCCGCAAAAACCCCTGTAGTATACTCGCCACGCTTCCTCATGAACGATTCCTAGCCGATTCCTGGCCGTCTTCGGACTGGTTTCAGTCGGACGGTATAAGGCCCTCTCCCGTTCGCTCGAAGAACTGAAGGCTGCGGGCGCCGAGTCGAAAAAGAAAGCCGTCCCAGGCTCTAGCGCGAACAGCGATCGCTCGAGTCCGAGTTGAGGCGCCAATCGCAGCTGTGGCGAAGCTGCGCGGCTTCGGTCGAAAAGTGGAAGCACTATCACGACAACGTCAAAAGCTGCGTGACCGTCTCGCCGACGCCGAGCGCGAGCTGATCGTCGCGCGCGATCATCTGATGGCAATCGAAGTCAAGCTCGATATTCTCGAAGGCGCCGCCAACGTGCTCGACCGGCGAACGCGCATCGCAGCTCCACAGGATCGAGCACGAATCCAGTGCTCAGTGCCTGATGGAGGATCGGGCTCCGCACCCACGGTGGTGACGCCTCCGGTCGTCAGCCTCGTGCTCACGGGCCGGAACGATGGCTATGGCGGCGACTTCATCGCGCGCTTCTTTCGCTCGCTGCGCTTCAACCATCAACAGCTCACGTGCACGCGGAATCGCCTACGAGCTCGTGTTCGTCGAGTGGGCGCCTCCGAGCGACGCCACGCCTGATCCGTGATCAGATTTTCGACGCGCTCCCGGAGCTCGATGTGGCGGTGTGCTCCTGGTATGTCGTGGACCCGCGTTACCAGGAGGTGCTCTCGCTGAACCCAAGGCTCGAGTACCCTCGAGTTCCCGGCCAAGAACGTGGGTGTGCGTCGTGCGCGAGGCCGCTTCGTGCTGACCTCGAACTGCGATGTGTGCCTCGGCCGCCGTATCTTTGATGCCCTGGCGGACGGCACTCTCGAGCCACGCGTCCTGTATCGGGCGCCGCGTCATGACCTCACGCTGCCTGCGGAGCGGCCGCCACTCGATTGGAGCGTGCTCGAAGATCCACGGAACCTCGCCGGGCCCGCGCACGTTCTGAAGCCGCCGTACATGGGCAGCGCGACCGGCGACTTCGTTCTGCTCGATCGCGAGTCGTTTCACGAGATCGGTGGCTTCAACGAGGTCTACCGTGTGGCACGGATAGGTAGTCGATCGCAACGTCCTCGTGAAAGCGCTGTCGAGCGGCTTGCGGATCGCGGACATTGGCGGACCGGTCTATCACGAGAATCACGAGGGCAGCTATCGCCTCAACCCCACGGCCTATGCCGGACGGGAGACCGAGGCACCCTGGGGGGATCGACGCTGGCATTCAGGTGGTGTGAGCTACGTCAATCCGCCGACGTGGGGGCTGTCAGAAGCGCCAGTGCGGGAAATCGACGAACGCGTGTGGTATCTGGATTTCTCGTGGGCGGCGATGCCGCCACTTGTCGATCTCACGCGGATCGTGCTGCCGGTCGCTCGCCCTGGCGGTCCCGCACCTGGCCTCTATGTGAGAAAGCGCTAGCCTACGCGATACCGCCGGCGCTGCCTACCTCATTCGATCTTCGACCTG
Organism: uncultured Acidobacteriota bacterium; assembly: GCA_963757735.1. GTDB lineage: Bacteria > Acidobacteriota > Vicinamibacteria > Vicinamibacterales > UBA2999 > Gp6-AA40. The sequence goes on along the minus strand of CAVWST010000036.1, from coordinate 511,545 downwards.
CGCGACACCCTCGACGGCTGAGGCGATCTCGAACGGCCCGCGCGCGTTCGTCGCTGTTGGTCTTGTCGCTCATGAGTCGCACGATCGTGCCCTCGGCATCCACGTCGATCGGAATCTTGCCGATCGTCTCGTCAGCGGCGAGTGCCTGCTTCACCCTGTCGATGAGCGCGCTGTTGGTCAGCGACATGTGGTTGACAACGAGCTTGATCCCGCGGCCGCGGGCGGTGGCGACGGCACGCTGCTGCTGTTCCTGGGTCAACGTCCTTCCCGACAGGTAGACAACGCGGTTCTTCACCTCGATCGACAGATCCAGCCCCGCTAGCGTCTGGTCGGCGTCAAGCCGCTCACGCACGTCCGTCCGGATATTCGACTCCGAGCGGACGCATGCGAAGCACAGAACCGCAGCCAGGCAGGCGACCATCACGTGAGCGCCCCGACGACACGTCACCGGTGCTCCTCGGTCGCATGTCTGCACGGCTCCTATTTCAGCATGGCGTCGCGTCCCGTGCTACCCGAGTGATACGATCCGCGCGAGCCCGTGGCGACCGACAAGACCGACCGCGAGAAGGCGCAGCGCTTGATCGCCGACAACCGAAAGGCCTTTCACGACTACCACGTGCTCGACACGTGGGAGGCCGGCGTTGCCCTGCTCGGCACCGAGGTGAAGGCGATCCGCGAAGGCTCGGTGAACCTGCGCGACAGCTACGCCCGCCTCGAGAACGGGGAAGTCTGGCTGATGAACCTGCACATCAGCCCCTACAGTCACACCGGCTACGCGCACCACGACGAACGCCGGCAGCGGAAGCTGCTGCTGCACCGCCACGAGATCCAGAAGCTCACGGGCCGTGTCGTCGGAAAAGGGACTGACGCTCGTGCCGCTGCGCATGTACCTGAACAAGGGACGTGTGAAGGTGGCGCTCGCACTCGTGAAGGGCAAGCAGGCGCACGACAAGCGCGAGACCATTCGCCGCCGCGAGGTGGATCGCGAAACGCGAGCAGCCATCAAGGCGAGATCGAGGTAGTGGATCGGTTTCTTCTCTTCCCGCTGCTCGCACCGGCTGTGCTGCTGGCTGCGGGCAACGATGCGTTTGGCTTCGATCCGCCCGGCTATCTCGATTCCTTCGTCTACGTCGGTTACTTCTGGCACTACCCGGAACATCTCTGGGTCTTCGACGACAACAGCAACTACAAGATTTCACGCCTCCCGTGGATCTTGCCGGGCTACGTGCTGCATGCCCTGGCGGGACCGATCGCCGCCTCCTACGTGCTCGCGTATTTCACTCTCGCGCTCGGCGCGGTGGCGCTGTTTCTCCTCGTGAAGGAGTGCCTCGACGATCGCGGAAGCGCCGCGATCGTCAGTGTTGCGTGGGCCTGCTGCACGTGGGCTCATGGCAATGGCGGCTGGAACTATCAGGTGCTCATCGCCAGTGGCTATTACTTGATGACGTGCTGGCTCGTTGTGCGCGCCGCGCGCGGGCAGTCGTCAGGTCGCGCAGCGCTCCTGGCAGGAGCGTTCTTCGCCGCCGCGGTTCACACCCATCTGTTCCTCGTGGTCTTTGCGCCGCTCGTGGCGGTGCTCTACATCGCGGCGCTGCCGGCAGACGAAGGACGAAAGATCGCGCGCAGCGTCCGGGCGGCGGGATGGGTGGTCGCTGGCGGCCTTGCGCTGACGGCTGTTCTCGCGGTCATCAACAGGGCCACCGGCGGCGCATGGCTGTTCTTCATGCCGCAGGTCGAACAGGCGATGCGCGTGACGAATCCCGACTACGACCATTGGTGGAAGGGCAACGCCTCGCAGTGGCTGCCGGCTGCGCGTTACCTCGTGATGCCGATTGCGGCCATGGCTGCAGGGCTGGGCGCACTCTTCGTTCGCCACGACGAGCGAAGTCGCCGTATGTCATTGACGCTCGTTGGCCTCGGCTGGGCGACTTTCCTCATCATGTGCTACTTCCAGCTCGCCCGCCGGTTGACGACGCTCGATTACAGCTACGTGGCATTCGCGCTGTATCCGCATGCGTTTGCCTGTCTCGGCGTTGCCTTTACCGATGAAAAGCGCGGTGCATGGACCGCGACGGTGAGTGCGGCAATCATCGTCGGGACGCTGGCCGTGCTGCTGCCGGCGCCGTTGCCAGGGCTGATGGACGCGCTCGCGCAATCGCTCGCGCAATTTGGCGCGATCGTCGCTCCGCTCGTTGTCAGCCTGGCGGGCATCGGCGCGATGCTTCTGCTGCGTGGGACCGGTCGCGCGCTCGCGTTCGCCGCGTGGTTCTCGATCGTGAATGGGTGGATCGCCCCGGTGCCCGCCGCGTACGGGTTGGGAACGCCTGGATATCTGCAATCCATGCTGAAGCTGTTTCGCGAAGCCGATCGCGTGACGACCGAAATCGATCCGACGCTCATCGGCATCAAGTACTGGAAGTCGGATGAAGTGATCACAACCGCGAAGGGCGAAGTCCGATTCCCGCACGTCTTTGATAGTTTTCTCTCGACGAGGGCGTGGTTCACGAACCTGCTTGGTCGCAAGAGTCCGAGCCCGTCAATCGATCAACTCAGGCTGGTCGACCTCGATCGAGGCGCCTGCATCGGTGTGCTCTCTTCAGTAGAACGCCAGGCAGAACTCCAGCGCGAAATGGAGGCGCACTTTGCGAGCCTCAATCGACCGCTTCGCGCGATCATGGTCCGGCGCTTCGAGGGCGAGGGACTTTCGTTCGCGCTGGCAGTGCTGAAACCCGTCGCCAGCCCGGACGATGGAGTGGCGCCGTGCGTGCCACGCGGGGTCAGTCCGAGCGGCGCGCCACTGCGATAAGCGAGCCCCCGCGCACCCAGGACAACTGTCGGAGCGGTGCCTCGGCGCGGATCGACGAGCGGAACAGCACGTTGAGTGGTTCGGGTGGGACAGTCAGTGTCTGCCTGACGATTTCGATCGTGTCGCTCGACGGCGCGCGCATGCCGGGTGCGATCCAACGCTGAACCACCTGCGCCAGGAGCGGCAGGCAACTGAAGTAGCCGACGTAGGCCGTCTCGAGCCCTGCGGCCCGTAGGACATCCGTCAGGCCCTGTCGATCGTAGCGACGCTTGTGCCCGATCACCTCGTCGTAGGTCGTCCAGAGGCGCTGCCCCGCTGGCACTGTCACGATGACACACCCGTGAGGCTTCAGGACCGTCGCCGCCTGTCGTATCGCACCCACGTCGTCGTCGAGGTGCTCGATGACGTCGAAGAGCGATACCAGATCGAAGTCCCGAAAGAACGGCAGCGTGGTCGCATGGTTCGAGAACAGCGGCCCTCGGATGCGCGGCCGGGCATGCATGAGTGCGGCGCGATGCATGTCGATGCCCCATGCGTCCATGCCGGCTCTTTCGAGCGCTTCAGTGACGAAGCCGGTTCCGCAGCCGATGTCGAGAACCCTCAGCCCCGCGACTGTGCCGATGACGCGTCGTATCGTCGAGAGGATGACGTCGTTTCTGGCAGCGAACCAGAAGTGACGCCGCTCGACGCTGGCAACCAGATCGACAAGTGCCGCCGGGTAGTCTCGATCGTCGTCGGCCTCGGTCAACGCGACGATGCCGTCGGCAATCGAGTAGCTCTTCTCGCATGCGAGGCAGCGCGGCGGGTCGCCCTCGCTCGAAAGTCTTGCGTCGCCACCGCAGTGCACGCAGCGGAATCGGCGTGCCGCGGTCGGAGCCGTCACACGCTGAACTGCTGAACTGCAGCGATGACGTCGTTCTGGTCGTCCACGGTCAGGTTCGTGTAAAACGGCAGCCGCAACAGCCGCTCGCTCACGTGCTCGGCCACCGGACAGGCGCCTTCCGTCCCTCCGAACTTGCGGCCCATGGGAGACACATTGAGGGGAACGTAGTGAAAGACGGCAAGAATTCCCTGTGCCTTCAGATGCTCGATCAGTTGCGCCCGCGCTGACGCTGTCGGCATCAGCAGGTAATACAGGTGCGACGGGTGCTCGCAGTACGGCGGTACCGTCGGTCGATCCACGCCGTTGGCTCTGGCCCAGTCCTTTAACGCGGCATCGTAACGATTCCAGATTGCCGTTCGCATGGACTGCACGAGGTCGCTTGCGCGCAGTTGCGCCAGCAGGTAGGCCGCCTGAATCTCCGATGCCAGGTAGTTCGATCCCATATCGACCCAGGTGTACTTGTCCACCTCGCCGCGGACGAACCGACTGCGATTGGTCCCCTTCTCCCGCAGGACTTCGGCGCGCGCGACCAGCGAGGCGGCATTCACCAGAAGTGCGCCACCTTCACCGGAAGTGACGTTCTTCGTCTCGTGGAAGCTCAGTGTGGCGATGCTTCCCAGGCTGCCGAGTGGCCGACCCTTGTACTTCGCAAACAACCCGTGCGCGTTGTCTTCCACCACCACGAGGTTGTGTCGACTGGCAAGCGCGAGGATCCCGTCCATCTCGCACGCGACCCCCCCATAGTGCATGACGACGATGGCCCGGGTGCGCGGACCGATCCGAGGGGCAATCGTCGCTTCGTCGACGTTCAGCGTGTCGGGTCTGCAGTCGGCAAAGATCGGCGTGAACCCGTGCATCGCGAAGGCGTTCGCCGTGGACACGAACGTGAACGAGGGGACGATCACCTCGTCGCCGGGACGCGCCTCCACAATCAGTGCAGCCATCTCGAGCGCCGACGTGCAGGAGCTGGTGAGGAGCGCGGCGTGTGCGCTCGTGAGCTCACGCAGGCGTGTCTCGCAGGCGTGCGTGAACGGTCCGTTGCCTGACAACTTGCCGCTCCGAACGACTTCGGATACGCAATTGAGCGCCTCAGGAATCAGCGTGGGTCGGTTGAACGGGATGCGGTAGCTCATGATGCGGCGCCGGCCGACGGTGAGAACCAGCGGTGATACCAGATCGCGCGACCGGTCGGCCGAAACCCGGCCTTCTGGAAGAATCCATGGGATGCCACGTTTCGTCCCTGCGTTGCGGTCCGCACACGCCTGGCCGATTGGCCCGAGATCCATGCGAGCGCACCGTCCAGGAGATGTTCCCCGATGCCCTGGCGACGGTACGAAGGATCGACGCCAGCGAGACCAAGCGAGGCGGTGTGCGGTTCGCGGAGGTGCACAGTCAAGTATCCGACCGCGTTGCCGTCTCGCTCGACCACGACGACATGGTCAGCCCATCCCTGACAGCTCCTTTCGATCCAGACGCGGTACAGCTCATCGCATCGTCCTCGATCGAAATACCGGTCGTTGTAGAAGCGGGTATCGTGGTGTGAGACTGCCGCGATGTTTCGAAGCGCGGCGATGTCGCTCCGGCGCGCCGCGCGCGTATCAGCGTGTGGCGACGAAGCTGGCGGAATCGGCTGCAACTCCAGCGTCACTCGATCGTCCACACGTGAGAACGCCGCATCTTCGAGCACGCGCATTGTATCTGCGTCCTCATCGGCCAGAAAGTACAAGCAGTCGATGCCCTCCGCACGGCACCAGTCGAGGATGGCGTCGCGCGTCAATAAATCGACCCGGGAGGGCACGGCCCGCGCGATCGAGACACCGAAAAACCTCGAATCCCAGTCGAGGCGCTCACAGAGGGTCGCAACCTGTCTCATGCCTGTTCAGACGGGGCAGCGGTTCGCACGAGCGTCGCCGCGCGCACGATGTAAGGCGGGCGTTCCATCATCCGAAGGTGCACTCTGCCGAGATACTCGCCGATGATGCCGAGCGCGAACAGCTGCGCACCAGAAAAGATCGCGATGATCGAAGCGAGGAATGGAAAACCCGCGACAGTCTCGCCCACCATTAGATAACGGCCGAGAACGAAGAACAGCACAAGAATCCCAAATAGCGTGAAGAGAAATCCGATCATGGTCGCGAGCTGGAGGGGCAGGAGGCTGTAACCCGTCATCATGTTCATCGTGTGACGAACCAGCGATCGGAGGCGGTAATTCGAGACACCCGAACGGCGACTGACGCGCTGCACGGTGACGGACGCGAAGCTCGTAGTGGCCCACGTCAGCAGGACGTCGATGGACAGGAGCGGGCTGCGATGGTCTGCGAACGCGGGCTTGACCGAGGCCCTGAATGCGCGAAACGCGCTGACCATTGGCGCGACCGAAGCGCCGGTCGCTGTTCCGAGGGCGGCCTTGGTGACGCGAGAGCTCAGGTTGCGCCAGAACCCGTGCTGCTCCTTCTTCGGCGTGCCGTAGACGACGTCGTACCCTTCGTGGAGCTTTGCCAACAGTCGCGGGATCTCCTCGGGTGGCTGCTGTAGATCGTCGTCCAGCGTGATGATCACCTCGTTCCGGCTGCGTCTGATGCCGCAGAGCAGCGCGTTGTGCTGCCCGTAGTTTCGCATAAGGTCGATGCCGACGATCTCAGGATACCGGAGTGCGAAAGACTCGATCGTGACCCAGCTGCCATCGCGACTGCCGTCGTTCACCAGGACGATTTCGTACGGCGTGGCGAGTTGATCGAGCACGATGCGAAGCCGGTCGATCAGCGGCGACAGAGTCGCCGCGCCGTTGTAGACCGGTATCACGACCGAGATCGACGGGCTCACGGGCCCTAACGGTAGCACGGGAATCAGGGGATACTAATCGGCATGATTCAGCGCTTGAAGGCTCGTCTTGCTCAGTGGATGCAGCCGCAGTCTGAGCTGACGATCAGCCGGCGCATTCACCGGATCGAGAAGGATCTCCACGCGCTCACCGAGCAGCACGAAGACGTGTTTCGTCAGCTCCGGCATCTGCAGTCGGGCATCGATGGCCTGGTCCGCGCCGCGTATGTCGATCCATCGAGCCTGCCGTATCCCGAGCGTCTGACCGCCGGTCGATTCCGCCTGCTCTCGCAGAATCAGGAAGACGGCATGCTGTGGTCGCTCTTCCAGCAAATCGGAACGACAACCAAGACGTTCGTCGAGCTCGGAAGTGGCGCGACCGGCGGCAACGCGGCGATGCTCGCGGGTGAATTCGGCTGGACCGGTCTCCTGGTCGAAGGCGATCAGGGCAAAGTCGAGTACGCCGGCCGGCGATTCCCGCGCGCCAAAGCGGTCTGCGCCTGGATTACGCCCGAGACCGTGAACGATTTGCTCGAGCGAAACGGCTTCGCTGGCGAAGTCGATCTCCTCAGTGTCGACGTCGATGGCGTTGACTACTGGGTGTGGCAGGCGATCACGGTCTGCAGCGCGCGGCTCGTCATGCTCGAGTACAACTCGATGTTCGGACCGGATCGGGCGGTGACCGTGCCCTACGACCCAAAGTTCAACCGTCGCGATCATCGGTTCTGCTATTACGGAGCATCGTTGTCTGCAATGACGCAGTTGTCAGCGACCAAGGGTTATCGACTCGTCGCCGTCGAACCCACCGGCGTCAATGCGTTCTTCCTGCGCAACGACGTGGCGCCGGAGATTCCAGCCTGCGACCCGGCACACGTCTATCGGATTCCTGACAAGTACAACGAGCTGATTCGCGAAAAGCAGCTGGATGTGTTCAAGTGGGCCCGCGAGTCGGGCCGTGAACTCGTCGACGTAGGGTGACGACGACCCGCAGCATTGCCAGCGTGCGCGTCGCTGGGGCCCTCGTGTGGCTGGGAGCGTTCTGGTTCTCCCTCGTCACGCTCGTCTTCCTCAACGATCACTTCGGCCGCATCTCTCCCGCGCGTCAGATTGCCATCTATGGCGAATTGCCGTTCCGCGACTATTTCGATCCCGGCTACTTCCTGACCGAGCTCGCGACCGCCGCCCTCATTCCGTTGCTTGGCGACAACTTAATCGGCGAGATGCTTCTCACGACGAGCTTCATTGCAACAGGAACACTCCTGGTGCTTCTGTTGGCCCGGCGACTGACCGGGTCGGTCGTGGTGTCCATCGCGAGTGCCGTGATGGCGCTGTTGCTCCTCCCTCGCGCTTACGACTACGACAAGGTCCTGTTCTATCCCCTGGGGTTGATGCTGTGCTGGCGTTATGTCGATCGTCCCGACGCCGCGCGCCTGTGGGCCTGTGCCGCCGGTCTTGTCGTCGCTGCGCTCTTCCGGTATGACAACGGGGTGTTCCTCGGGGCGGCAATGGCGGTCACCATCGTCCTCGTCCACGCCGGCGACTGGGGGCTTGCCGGTAGACGACTCGGCGGCTTGTTGATCGCTATCGCGTGTTTGGCGTTGCCAATCCTGGTGTTCATTCAACTTCAGCTCGGCCTTGGCGATGTGATCGACCAGGCGATCACCTACGGCCGCCGCGAAACCGCACGCACGCAGCTGGCAGCGCAACGCTTTGTGTTCGAGTCGTTCCAGGATCTGTCGTCACCACACAACGCGGACGTGTTCCTGTTTCATTTGGTGCGCCTGATACCGCTCGCAGGCGCGCTTGGCCTGGTGCTCGGTCTGCGTTCGGGTCGGGCCACTCGAAAGAAGGTGGCGGAGCTTGTCGGCCTGGTGACCCTTTGCGTCTGCCTGAACGTGTTCATCCTCAGGGATCCGATTGGCGCGAGGCTTGGTGGAATGGCTGGTCCGATTGCCATCCTGACAGCCTGGATCGCCCAGCAGACGTGGCGCGCGTCGATCGCGGCACGGTTCGTCGTCGTTGTCGGGCTCGTGCTGACCGTTTGGAGCATCCCGGCGTCGGCCGACTGGAGGGGACGCATCACCACCCAGATGGTTCGGCCCTCGAGTCTGGTGCGGGGGATCGCCACGTGGGCGGCGTCGCCGCCTCCGTTCGACGGCATCCCGAACCGGGCCATTGTGGGACTTGTGAGATACCTGCGCGAGTGCACGGCACCCACGGACCGGCTGTTCGCCACGTGGTTCGTTCCCGATCTCTACTTCTACGCGCAGAGGGGCTTCGCGGGCCGCATCGTGGCCCTCTTCGGCAGCCACTGGTCCGAAGAAAGGTTTCAGCGTCGCAGCGTCGAGGCTGTGGCGTCGCAGTCTGTGCCGATTGTCGTCACCCGCACCGGCGACGAACGCTTTGGAGAGGACTACCCGCTGATTGCAGGATATCTACGAGACCACTATTCACTCGCGGGAACATCGGACTTCGGCGATCCCGACATTGGCAAGGACGGTTACTCGGTGTGGGTCCGACACGACAGGCACGCCACCGAGACGTACAGACGTGACGTCGTTGCCATGTTTTCGATGACCGCTGAGTGGCGGTAACATCCGAGACCGCCGAGCCATGGGTATTTTCCGGTTCCTGCTCGCCGCACTCGTCGTCCTGTTTCACTTCGGGGGGCTGGGCTGGATCGTCGGCCGCATCGCGGTCTTCGCTTTTTACGGTATCAGCGGCTTCCTCATCTTCCAGGTGCTGGATCGCGTCTATCTGAGCGAGCCTCGCGGCATCCCGCGTTTCTTCTGCAACCGGTTCGTTCGACTGGTCCCGCTCTATCTCGTCTACACCGTGCTGACGCTAGCCATGGTGCGCGGCCTCGGTCCGCAGTCGATCGTCGATCCTGCAGGGAGGCGGATTCTTCAGGGCATGGATCGAAGCAACATCGAACTGCTCTACGAGAGTGCCACATTCGGTCCCGACGTCGAGGTGGTGGGCTCGATGCCAGTCCTGCAGTTCACTCCCAGTCTCATTCCACAGGGATGGTCGATCGGTGTGGAAGGCACGTTCTACCTGCTCGCGCCGCTCGTGGTCTTTACCACCCGACGACGAGCGTGGGCGCTCGCCGGGTGGATCGGAATCGGACTGCTGGCGTTTCTCTGGGGCGTCCGCACCGCCGGCATCGATCTCGAGCTGTTTCAGACCGTCGTCTACAAGAACGCCGTTGCCAGCGCTGTCGTGTTCTTCATGGGCGGCGCGTTCTACTACCTCCGTCGTCGATGGGGACAGCCGCTTCCGTTCGTTGCCATCGCGATTCCGATGCTGGCGTGGGTGGCAGTCGTCACGATTCCCGCGCTTGGTCTCGGAGCTGGACCGGAGCGTTCGGCGGGTGTGTTCTCGCAGTACCTGTGGCTCACATTACTGCTCGCGGGCCTCGTGTCGCTGACGCAAGTCAAGAGGCTGCGTGCGTTCGACGTCAATGCCGGCAATCTCTGTTACGGCGTGTACCTGAATCACTTCCTGGTCGGCGGATTGCTCCTGCGCGCGGGCGCAGCCAGTTATCTCGGTCTTCCGGGAGCACTGCCATTTGGCTTCGCGGTGTTACTGGGATCCACCCTGCTCGCGTACGTCACGTATCGACTCGTCGAGCATCCGTTCGATCGCGTCAGGGCTCGAGTGCGCGGCGACTACAGTCCGCCGCCCGCGCCCACCGTGTATGGCGCACGTCCTCAGATCGCCGCGCTGGCTGTTGCAGCGTGCCTGATCCTCCTCGCCAGCCCGGTGGGGCAGGCGGTCGGATACGTCAGCCAGTCGAACGTTGCCGAGTTGCCCGCGTCACCTGCATTCAACATCCGATGGCGGGCCGGCACGTCTGATGACGATCGACAAGGCTTTGAGGCCGAGCTGGGGCTCACAGCTCTCGGACCGGTCGAGAGGGATCCAAGCCATCGCACATGGTCCTACAGTCTCGTCTCACCGACGCCTGATCGCGTGCGTGCGCTTCTCGAACATCAGGCCGTCGAAGACACGTCCGGCATCGACCCCAATCGTCTCGAGATCTCGCAGTAAGCCAACCCGAAAGATCTGGCGCGATATGATCAGAGCCCGCGATGTTCGATCGATCGACGCCGACAGCCGTGACGAGCAGGCGAAAATGGGCAGCGGCAGCGATCCTCTCCGGCCTTGCCGTCCTGGCCCTCTACACGTTGCGCGACCTGTTCGTCGCTGAAGACGATGTGCTGCCGGGACGCGATTCGGTGAACCTGTACGTCTGGGAGATCTACACCCGCACGGTTCTGGCAACCGGCAAGCTCCCCTTTTGGAATCCATTTCATTTCGCCGGCACACCGCATCTCGCTGACGTTCAGACCACGGTGCTCTATCCACCAGCGATGCTGTTGCGATGGCTGCCGCCGGGCGTGTTTCTGTCCTCGATGGCGGCATTGCATGTATGGATTGCTGGCGCAGGCGTGCTCTTTCTTGCCCGCGTGATCGGCCTGGGCTGGTTGGCGTCTACAGCTGCTGCCGTGGCAGGAATGCTCGGCGGCAGCGCAGGAGCGCGTCTCCATAACGGCCACCTGCTGTTGCTGTATAGCGCGGCATGGCTTCCATGGGCACTTGGCTACTCGATCGTATCCCTGCGACGCGCAAGTGTGTGGCCGCATCCCGTGCTCGTCGTGGTGCTCGCGCTTCAATTTCTTGCCGGGTACGTCCAGGGCAGCTTCTACCTGGTTGGAGTCGTGTGCCTGTACCTACGTCTACAGCGTTCTGTGGCCGGAGTCAGACAACGATGTTCGATCGAGGACTCGCGCGCTCCGACAGCTTGTTGTCGTGGGTGTGCTGTCGCTTGGAGTCAGCGCCTTTCAACTGTTCCCGACGGCACGCCTCGTCGCGCAGGCAGCGCGCTTTGCGGGAATACCGTACGAGGACGCGATCGAGGGCGGCTGGTACGCGCGGAACTTTCTGAGCTTTTTCTTTCCCTTCTTCGGCATCTCGTCGAACACGCCGCACCGCGAGCTGGCCGAAGCCGCGTCGTACGTCGGCTGGATCCTGACGCCGATGATTCCGCTCGCGTTCTTTGACGGCGCTCGTCGCCGGATCGCCATCTTCTTCGGAGCGATCGCATGCATCGCGCTGGCCATCGTCAGCGTCGATCTGCCGTTCTACCGCCTGCACCACGCCATCTTTCCTGGGTTCCGTTTCCCGGGACGCATCCTGTTCCTTGCGACTGTGAGCCTGGCTGTCCTCGGAAGCATGGGGCTCGAGCGATTCGTCGCGCTGGCGAGTACTCGGCGATGGCGCCCGCTTGCGTTCGGACTCATCCCAGGCGCCGTTGCGATGGCCGTGGCTGCGTTCATCGTGCTGTCGGCCGTCAACCCTCGACCGCCAGCGCCGGCGTGGCCATGGCTTCCAATCATCGCGATCGCCGGGGTGATCGTTGCAGGCGTCCTCGCCGGACGTGCCAGGACCACCGTTGCGCTCGCGATTCCGTTAGCCCTTGTGGCGACAGACATTGCGGCATTCACGTCCGGAGCGATTGCGCCGGTATCGGTCGAGACCCCGAGTCGCATTCGGGGGTGGATGGGACCGCCGAATCCGGGCCGCGCAATCTCGACGTGCGAGAACCGGATCAGCGCGGGTGAGATGTTGCGCAATGGGCAGCCTGCGCTCGACGGTCTCGCGGGAATTATCCTCAGCGACTACTCAGACTGGGCCGACGTCGCGTCGTCCGGAAATCCGTTGCCGCACGACGGTCAGTTCCACGGAATCGACACCGAAGGCGTCTTGCCGGCGCGGCGCGATCTGCTGGACGCAGCGAACGTCTCGCGGATCTACTCGTGTGCGCCGCTCGAGGCCTCGTCGCTCACCCTGTTGTCGCAAGTCGATGGGATCTACACGTATCGAAACGATGCCGCGCGGCCGCGCGCGTTCTGGACCTGCGAAGGTCTGATGACGACGAAGGCGGCGGCGACGACGCGGATTCTGAGATCGCGCTACGACCGTGAGGGACGCTTGCTGCCTCGCGCCTACATCAACGTGAGATGGGCGCCGGCTGTTGCTGCCGATCGCCGGCGCACCGTGGAGCAGGGACGTAGTCTCAAGGATGGAGTTGCCCTCGACGATCACACGTGGCGATACTCGCTCGACGATCCGTCTGCCGCCAACGTCATGGCGCTCGTGCGCGACACGGCCGTGGAGGACACGCATGGAGTCGACCGTATCACCGGTGCGATCGCGCAGGCGCCGGCGACCGTGGAAACCGAGGCCGAGACCGGCAACGAGATGCTGACCGGCACGATGCCGTGCGTGGGCACGGGCACGGTTGACATCAGCGCTCAAGACCAGACGGATGGCCGCCTGACTGCCAGCGTCGAGGCTGCCGCGCCGGGTTACGTGTTCTTGAGCGAGCCGTTCTATTCCGAGCGAGAAGCGTTCGTTGACGGCCGGCTCGTCACGCCTGTGCGCGCGGACCTCGCTTTCACGGCTGTCCCGGTGCCCGCCGGATCGCATCAGGTCGAATTGCGCTACACGCCCACCAGTTTTCGTATGGGTCTCGGTCTCTCGGTTCTCACCGTGATTGTGTGGACCGGGCTGTCGAGGAGACAACGCCCTCGATGACGAGGACGCACAAGCCCGCCGGCCAGAGCCGGCGATTTCTGTTCGTCATGCAGTACCCCGGCTATCTCAGGTACTTCGACTCGACCGTTCGCCTATTAGCCGAGCGCGGCCATCACGTGGATGTCGTCTTCGACAGTCCGCACAAACAGCCCGAGGGGAGCGAAGCACTCGACGGCGTTCAGGGCATCAACTGGCTGGGTCAGACACCGCGCCGCAACGATGTGTGGGGCGTCGTGGGGAAGGCCGTCCGCGGAGCGATCGACTACCTCCGCTATCTGCATCCGAAGTTTGCGGACGCTCATTACCTGCGTGCGCGAATGCGCGACGTGCTTTCGCCGCTGCTTTCGTTTCTCGGACGCTGGCAATCTGCGAGCGTCAGCGCGACGAGGCGAGCGATCGCGCCGTTTCTCGCGTGCGAGCGCGCGATTCCGAGCAGCCCAATCCTCGAAGCGTTCATTCGTTCGCGCGAGCCCGATGTGTTGCTCGTGACGCCGTTGGTCACGGACAGGTCCACGCAAGTGGACCTCGTCAAGAGCGCTCGAGCGCTTGGCATCCCCGTGGGCCTGTGCGTCGCGAGTTGGGACCATTTGACGACGAAGGGTCTGGTGCGCGTGCAGCCAGATCTGGTGTCAGTGTGGAACCACGCGCAGTCGGCGGAGGCAGTCGAGTTTCACGACACCCCACACGATCGCATCGTCGTCACCGGCGCGCAACCATTCGACCGCTGGTTCAAGCGACAGCCGACGTCTCGCGCGGCGTTCTGCGCGAAGGTTGGTCTCGATCCCGCGAAGCCGTTCGTCCTGTTCGTGGGATCGACAGCGTCGATCTCGGCGCCCGAGGCTGAGGTCGGGTTCGTGCGGCGCTGGATTGAGGCGCTGCGTCGCGTGCCTGCGCTTGCTGACATTGGCGTGCTCGTCCGGCCTCATCCCTACAACGCATTCCACTGGCGCGATACGGATCTGACGAAGATGCCCGGCGTCGACGTCTATCCAAAGTCGGCGAACCCGGTCAACGAAGCCGATCGTCAGGACTACTTCGACTCGTTGTTTCATAGCGAGGCGGTCGTCGGGGTCAACACGACTGCGATGGTCGAGGCCGCGATCCAGGGACGCACGGTTCACGCCGTGTTGGCCGATGAGTTTCAGGACACGCAGGGTGGCACGCTGCACTTCCGCTACCTGCTGTCCGAGAACGGCGGCTTCCTGCGTGTCGCGAAGAGTCTCCCCGAGCACGCTGCGCAGCTCGCCGAGACGCTTGCCAATCCCTCGCTGGGGCGTGACGCGTGCGAGCGATTCGTCCGGACGTTCATTCGCCCGCATGGGATGGACGTCGATGCGACTCCCGTCCTCGTATCTGCGCTCGAGCAACTGGCGGCATCCGGACCACGCGCACGCGTGCGCATGGCGTTCTCGAGCTATCCGCTTCGAGCCGTGCTCTGGCTCTGCGGATTCGTCGCCGTCTACCGTAGTCCGACGCGCATCGTGAAGGTCGTTCGCCGGTCGGCGTTCGCGCTGAAGACGAAGGTTCGGACGGCGATGACGGGAAGGGCAAGAGGCGAGTGAACAGGATCGCCGAGTCGAGTTGCAGTGCTTTACCGGATCGGTGCCTCGGGTAGCAGCGAACGCTGTGCCCTGAGCGCCGTCCACTGCATGACTCCAAGAGCGACGGCCCCGCCGCACGTCACCGCGATTCGCGCCCACCACGTCGACCAGAACACCGGCGTCGCATCATCAGTGCGATAGACGTAGCCCGGAAACCAGTCCCGGAAGTAATGCGTCATGTCCATTTCGGTGAACGGCTGCTGCGTCACGAGTGTGAGCACAAGTGCGGCGGTCAGGATCACCGGCCCAGGGTGGAAATCGCGCGTATACGCGGCGAACAGGATCGCGATCACCGGAAGCAGGAACACGAGATAGCGCCAGATGTCGGCGTTGCCGACCACTGCCGCACCCACGATCAGGGCGGCAAACGTGAACAGCTCCGGCGTTTCAATCATTCGACGGGCACACCACACAGGCTTGAGCAGCAGCAGGATCGTGATGCCGCCGAGAATCGTGCTGAGGAAGTAGGCGAAGAAGACGACGAAGGGCGGGTCGCGCCAGAGGGCGAGGTTGGCGATGAAATCACCCGCCGTCACGAGTACGCGATCGCGATCGCCGAGGTTGGTCGTGCTGGCCCACTGGCGAATGACGAACAAGGCGATCACCGCAGGGGCGTACGTCAGCAGTGCCCGAACGAAGCTCTGTCCCTGGCGGACTTCGCGGTGAAACCCGAAGAATGCGAGCGCCACGCCGAACTCGCGCGCGCTGACGGCGAGCAGCGCCGCCGCACAGGCCGCCCAGCCACCTCGTGTCAGCACGATGTAGGTGGACGCGCTCAGCACTGCAAGCGCTCCGAGATCGACGAGCGTTGGGTAGAAGGCAAACATCTTCGACGTGGCGATGCACAATGCCACACTGACGACGAAGTAGGCCTTGTAGATGGCTGCGACCCCGTGGATATCGAGGATCAGGCAGAGGAAAAAGTAGAGGGCGGCTGCGTAAACGACATTCATCACCTGAAACGAGGGGATGATATCCAGCCCGGCGTAGTAGGGAAGGCGTGTCAGGAGCGGCAGCAGAGGTCTCGTCTGCGTCGCCACCGTGCCGTCAGCGATGCGCGCCGTGACCATGTGGGCGTACTGACGGCCGTCCCAGCCCAGGCCATCGTTGGCTTCGACCCGGCCAGATCGCACGTTGAGAGCGGCAAAGAGGATCAGGCCGATTGCCGTGATAAGGAGGTTGGTCGCCCAGGCACGTTGGCGCACGTGCCAATCCTAACGCACGCGCGATCGCGTGACGGGGTTGGGAGGGCACCAGTGATAAATTGCCAGCGCGACAAATGCGACTGTGGGTCTCTGTACTCGGGGCAATAATCGCCCTGCTCGCCGCTCTCCACAAGATGCTGTACGCATCGGTGCTCGTGAATGACGACTTCATGCACCGTGCCTACGCGCTTCAGATTCTCGCCGGTGAATGGCCGATCCGCGACTTCTTCGACTACGGCATGGTCCTCATGTACCTCACCAGTGCACTGGCACAACTGGTGTTCGGTACCGTCTGCTCGCCGAAGCGATTGTGATTGGCGTCGTGGTAGCGGTGAGCACGTGTCTCGTGTTCGATCTCGTTCGACGCGCAACTGAATCAACCGCGGCGGCGACCCTGTCAGCCGTGCTGTTTGTCGTCGCGATGCCGCGCAGCTACGGCTATCCGAAGCTGATCGTTTACGCCGTCGCGGCGGTACTGTGGTGGCACTACATCTGGAAGCCCGCTCCGCGGCGCGCGATTGCCCTCGGCGTATGGACGGCGATCGCGTTCTACTGGCGGCCCGATCACGGTGCGTACGTGGCAGTCGGGGTCACGCTGGCGATGGTCGCGGCTCACGGCCTGAGTGTGCGTGCTCTCGGCGAGTGCGTCCGAGCCGGGCTGGTCACGATTGCACTCGTCGCTCCATGGCTGGTGTTCACCTCCGTGCAGATGCACGGACTCGGTCGTTTCGTTGAAAGCGGCATGACGGCCGCCCTCGAAGAACACGTCAGCCAACAGGCGCTGCCGCGGTGGCCACTCTTTCGTTTGACGGACGTCGTCAGCGTCGATCAACCCGAGATCTACGCGCCATCGATTGGTCTTCGATGGACGCGCGACAGCACCCCGGAATCGCGCCAGCTGGTCATCGATCGCTACGGCCTCACTATCGTCTCGACGCGGGACGACGTGTCGCAGACCGCGCGGATTTCCGAGCGGACGGTCGACGCCGTGCGCGCCCTCGTCGCCGAACCCGTTCTCGAGGATACCGACGGCATCGACCGCGGCGCCGCCCGGATCTCTGAGTTCACCTGGCCGCCATCGCAGCGCCGCCGCTTCGAAAACTGGTGGTTGCGCCTTCGCGTGCTCCCGGCATTGAACGAGCAGCTGGAGGGAGGGGAGCTGGCGACCATTTTCCTGTTTGCGCTGCCGGCGATCGCAATCGC
Organism: uncultured Acidobacteriota bacterium; assembly: GCA_963757735.1. Lineage (GTDB taxonomy): Bacteria > Acidobacteriota > Vicinamibacteria > Vicinamibacterales > UBA2999 > Gp6-AA40. Next base: position 494,424 of record CAVWST010000036.1, on the reverse strand, counting down.
CCTCGCGATGACGCTGAAGCACTACCTGCCAGCGGCGGTCATGCCCGTGCCATTGGTCTGCTTTTCAGTCTTCGCGCTAATTGTGGACGTCGGCGTCCTGCGAACTCCCTTCCACGTGCGAGTGGGAGACGGCATCGTCCTACCCGGCATCGTGATGGGCATCCTCGTCGCCCTCGCAGTGCGTGCGACGCGGGAATCGAGGGTTTCGATGCGGTGGCTCACGCGAGGCGCGACCGTCGTCGCGGTGTTCCTCTTCATGAAGAGTCTGGCGGGCGCGGGTCAGTCGTTCGAGCGAGTCAGCTGGGTGGCCGGCGAGTGGGAATCGCTGAATCGAGCGCGAGGCGCGTTTGAAGAAGTGACGGGACGTCTCACGTCGAGCCCCCCGATCGACTATTGGCAGAAGCGCAATCCGGAAGTGACGCTTCGGCTGGCCGCTTACGCGCGTGAGTGCGTGCCGGAGTCGGAGCGCATTCTCGTGCTGTGGTTCGCGCCGGAGATTTACTACTATTCGGAGCGCCTGATGGCCACGCGTCACGCTTTCTTTCTCGAGCAGTTCGGCGACCTGCCGTACGAACGCGAGATGGAGATGGACAAGGTGCGGCGGTCGCCTCCGGCGATCGTCTTTACGCGAGCCAAGTCAGAGCGCTCCGTGAGGAAGGCCTTTCCTCAGCTCATGGAATTTCTCGCTCGCGACTATCGCGTCGGCGGATCGGTCAAGGATGACGATCCCTACTTCGTTCTGGTGAGAGCCGACAGGACGCCGGTGCGCGAGTACGGGACCGATCACTGGCCGTGTTACCGCTGATGGCTGGGGACTCGAGATCCCGAATTTCCTGGATCCCGATCGCGTGGGCTGGTGCCTGCCTCCTCGTCCTCGGCGTCGCGTTCTTTGCCGTCTCCTGGCCGTACGTTGACGTTCACAACAACCTGCGTGAAGCCACCAGCTGGGACTGGCGGCAGTACGTTCGCTACGCGTTCAGCCGCGGAATCGAATACCGGCCGCTTCTGACGCTGGCGATCAAGGCGGGCTATCAGCTCATTGGGCTGAACCTCTGGATCTATCAGCTGTTGGTGCTCGCCCAACTAGGCGCAGTGCTCGCGCTGCTGCTCTGGCTGTTCCAGCCGATCGGATCGAGGCGTGGCCTCGCTGCGGCTCTCGCACTCAGCTGCGTCGTGGGCCTCCACTCGAGCCGGATCTTCTTTCTGTTCATACCGGTGAACGCGTACTCCGCTGCGCTTCTTCTTCTCCTCCTTGCTCTGCTTGTTGTGCTCGATCCGCGGGCGCTGCGCTACGACTGGGTGCTCCTCCCGCTGACATTCGTTGCCCTCTTCCTGCTCGAATCGAGTCTGCTCATCATCCCGCTCGTCGTGGCCTTGTGGTGGCGTGGGGCTCCTGGCGTGAGCAGGCGCGGGGTGGCAGCCATGCTCGCGGCTCTCGCGCTGTACCTCGGCGTCCGGTTCGCCTTTGGTGGACCGGCGTCTCTCGGTTCGAGCTACGTCGGATCGGGACTGGGTTTCTCGGAGGCCACGCCCGAGTCGCTCCGGAACACCTTCGAGCATGCGCCCTGGCTCTTCTGGACATACAACGTGATTGCGAGCCTGCTGACGGTCCTCGCCTCGGAACCTCGCGCAGGCGTGTATCAATTCATCGCCTCGCTCCTTCAAGGCAACACGGCACTCTGGCAGTGGCTCCATATCGGCTCCTCGCTCATGACGACTGCGCTGATCGGCGCAGCCCTCTACTTGTACCGGCCCCTCTCAGAGCGCGATCGATTTCTGCGCCTTGCTGGATTCGTCTTGATCGTCTTTGGGAGTGGACTCGGATTTCTCTACACGCGCGATCGCATCGCGCTATCGGCAGGGATTGGCTACGGACTGCTGCTGTTCGTCGCGCTCACGATGACGCTCGACCGTCTTGACGTGACGACCGGCTGGAGGCGAGCTCTGGCCGTAGGCATGGTGAGCGTGATGGCCATCGCATGGAATCTGCGGGTGGGGGAAGCGTACGCACAACTTCGTGATTTGGCGTGGGACTATCATTCCGAGTGGACGGAGCGTTACGCAGATCTCGGCGGCGCGCAGCCGCCGACCGAGCTACTGAAAGGGCTACGGGCCGACGCGCTCCGGTCGGTGCCGAGCGATCCACGTCGAGATCCCGCCTGGACGTTCGCGTTGTTCGAGCGACGGTACTCTCGCGAGGACGGTGCGGGGCGTCCACCTGCGGACGCAGCGGCGGACAACGCAGTGCCCGGTGTGTCGTCGCCATTCGACATCAGGTGGAATGAGACGGTCGACGACACCGCAAGACTTCAGTTCGAAGCGGAGCTTGGTCTGACCGATGCGCAGCGCGTAGCCAGGGATCCACGCGGCAGAACCTGGGAATACCGTCTGCGCACGCCGACCCGCGAGCGAGTTCGTGCGATCGTGCTTCACCCCAGCGTGGAGGACATGGCGAGGATTGACGCACAACGTTTCGAGATCGTGCAGTAGAGCATGGCTAAACCGCAGAGTGTGATTCAGAGACTGGCCTATCGTGTTCGCATCGCCCTCGGTGGTGCGGCGCAGGACGAGGCGATTGCCGACATCGGCCGTCGTCTTGCCCGCATCGAACGTCAGCTCGATTCGGTCGAGAAGATCTGGCAGCGCACGAGGCATGTCGAGCCTGCCGTGCAGGCGCTCCTCAGAGAGCGCTACCTCGATTCGAGCAGCCTTCCGTATCCCGAGCGGCTCACGGCACGGAGATTTCGAATCAGCTCACAGAATCAGGAAGACGGCCTGACTCTGGCGCTCCTTGGTGAAGCTGGCGTCACGTGCCGTCGCTTCGTCGAGATCGGGTCTGGCCTGAGCGGAGGCAACTCGGGATTCCTGGCACGCGAATGTGGATGGTCTGGCCTGATGGTTGACGGACACCTGAAGCACATGATCCAGGTCGGCCGCCGTTTCCCGACGGTGACCGCAGTAGCCGCGTGGGTGACGCGCGACAACATCAACGAGCTGATCGCGGACAACGGCTGCTCAGGAGAAGTGGATCTGTTCAGCCTCGATCTGGACGGATGCGACTACTGGATCTGGGAAGCGATGACCGCCTGTTCGCCGCGCGTCGTCATCCTCGAGTACAACTCGATGTACGGCGCCGAGCGATCGGTCACGATTCCGTACGACGCCAAGTTCGACCGTCATCACTATCACACCGCGTACTACGGCGCGTCGCTGACGGCGCTCACTCGCCTCGGCGCACGTAAGGGTTATCGACTCGTGGCGGTGGAGCCAAACGGCGTGAATGCGTTCTTCCTTCGCAACGACCTTGCGCCGCATATCCCAGCCTGCGAGCCGGCACGCGCGTTCCGTCTGCTCGAGAAGTACGACGTGTTAATGGAGCAGGGCGAGGACGTCTACCGCTACGTCGAGCGAGAAAAGCTCACGCTCGTCGATATCTCCTAACCCATCATCTGGTTGTAGTAGTCGATCGCTCGTGCCCGCCCGGGCGCGACGCTGTCTTTTACTGCCAGGTGGCGAATCGGATCGTCCTTGAATCGATCGACATCGTAGACGTTCGTGATCTCGTGCGTCGTGCAGTACCTGCGTGTACAAGCACAATCGGAACGATCCCGGATCCACACGACTACCGAGATGCAGGCAGCGGGATGTGTCGACGGCGACACCAGAGCCGACCGGTCCTGTGACCGTGACGATGTCGGCAGTTCCTCCGACGGCGGCGATCTCCTCGTCGGAATAGCGCCTCAGTTCAATGTCCTGTCCCGACTTCCGCGTGCGCCGAAGCTCCCGGACGTTGCGGACGATGCGGGACGTGGCGTCGGCAGGGATGAAGGTGAACGGCCCTTCGTGCTGGCCGACGTCGAACAGGTGGATGAAGTGCTTGATCTGCGTGATGCCCTCGTGATCGAGGTGGAACAGCTGGCTTTCGATGTTCTTCCCAGTGCGCGGCAGCGAGTACATCAAGTCGATGCGCGTGAGGTAGGGCACCATCCCGAGATAGCGCGTCGCCGATCCCAGCATCGCGTCGCTCAACGCGAAGTCCACCAGCTCCGGGCTGTGGCGGAGGTCATCGTCATCGAGCAGGTAGCGAAGGAACGACTGCTTTCGCGTGAGAAACTTCTGTCGCTGTTCGGCGGGCCAGTGTTCGCAGCCGGTCAGCTCGGCATCGATTTCCGCTTTCTTGATCTCGAAGAGCCGACGGGACGCGTCCAGGACGCGGCCGAAGTCGCCGAGAATGTCGGGCGACAGCAAACCGTATCCCTTCTTCGGATCGATTGGCGTGGCGTGCGCGCGTAGTCGAGCGATGTAGGGCCCGGCAACCTGGGCTCGGTGTCTCAGATCTCGCGGTGATCGCGCCATCCCGGCGGCTTTGAGCAACACACGGCCGGTCTCGGAGTCGCGCAGGCGGAAGAAGAGACTTTTCTCGACCTGCCTGACGCGGCGGAAGACGTTCTGGACAAGCTTGACGCCCCGCTTGCTCTGTTTTCGGGCGGTCTTGACCCGTCGAAGGATCAGGCCGACCGCTCGCCCGGCCAGCGTGCTCTGTCCCGTGCTCACCGTTACAGCATACCAAGGGGCCGGAAACGCCGAAGTATGATCTCTACCCTAGGAACTCGCATCCCTGATGCCGCGCGTCATCATCGGTTCGCCTCTCTTCAATCACGCAGATCACGTTCGAGAGGCGATCGAATCGATCCTCGGGCAGACCTTCACCGATTTTGCGTTGGTGCTCGTGGACGATGTGTCGAGCGATGCGACGCCGGAGGTCGCGCGCGACTACGTGGAGCGGGATGCGCGGGTGTCGTATGTCAGGAATGATGAACGTCTTGGCCTCGTGGACAATTCGCGCAAGGCGTTTGCGATTGCGAAGGAGCGGCATCCGGATGCCGAGTATTTCGCGTGGACGAGCGATCACGATCTCTGGCATCCGCGCTGGCTGCAACAACTCGTCGATGCACTCGATGGCAACCGTGACGTGCTGCTCGCTTACCCGTTGAACCGGCGCATCGGTCCGACCGGCGAGTTGCTGAAACGCAAGCCGTGGGTCTTCGACACCGTGGGTGTGACGAATCGCTGGGCGCGTCTTCGATCGGGAATCCGCGAGATGCGCGCCGGCAACATGGTGTACGGACTGTATCGCGTCGGATCGCTGGAGCGCGCCGGTGTGTATCGCAAGGTGGTCGTGCCCGATCGACTGCTGATCGCTGAGCTGTCGCTTTACGGCCAGTTCAAGCAGGTCCCTGAAGTCCTGTGGTTCCGCCGCTGGTACGGCCGCGTGTTCAGCCTCGAGCGCCAACGCGCGAATTTCTTTCCCGGCGGGCGCCCGCTCTACGCGTACTGCCCCTGGTGGATCTCGCACGCGGTGAGCCTCCTGCACACGTTCACGATTCGCGGGACGGGCCGGCCTCACGTGTCACGCGCGGCCGGTCTTGCCGCCGCGGCGCACTACCTCGTGCTGGCGGGTGCTGTTCACGCATATGAACGGATGCGCGAGCTGCGTGCGTGGTGGATTGCGAAGTCCTCCTCGTTTCGCCAGCGCATGCACTTGATACGCCGCGCCATCGCGCGCCAGGGATTGGTGAATTGGGTCAGGGCGCATCTCAGGGAGTTCGGAGCAGCCGACGCATGGCGAAAACCATAGGGCAGCTTCGCAGGCGCGTGACGCATCTCGGGTTCGAAGCGGTCAGGCGTCCCGGCGTGATGTTCCTGCACTCGCTGCGCAAGATTCCCGTCGTACGCAATCGGGTGATCCCGGCACTCCTCAAAGAGGAGCTCGACGGAATCCCTGCGTCAGACGCGGTCGATGCCGTCCGCCGGGAGTTCGAGCGACTCCAGAAAACACGTGGGCCGATCGTCATCGGTCCATGGGTCGGCGAAGTCGGCTTCGAGCTGCTGTACTGGATTCCGTTTCTCAACCGCGCGCTCCGCACGTACAAGCTCGAGGATCGCCGCCTGATCGTCGTGTCGCGCGGCGGCGCGGGCCACTGGTATCGCCATCTCACGAGCGAGTACGTGGACGTGTTCAGCCTGTTCACGCTCGACGAATATCGACAGGCGAACGAGGCGCGCTGGAGCAAGGCGGGGCACCAGAAGCAGTACCGCGTCGAGCAGATGGACGTGGATGTCTTCGAGCGCGCGAAAGAGAGGGCGGGCCTGCCGCAGGCCGAGCTCCTTCACCCTTCGTTGATGTACCGAATTCTCCGCTTCTACTGGTTCGAGAAGGCCGGCATCGGTCTGCTGAACCACCACACCGACTACCGGCGTCTCTCACCAGTCGAGCGCAGCCACGCGTTGAAGGATCTCCCCGCGGACTACGTGGCGGTGCGCTTCTATTTCAGGCCGTCGTTTCCCGACACGCCCGAGAACCAGCGCTTCGCTGCTCACGTCATCCGCGCTCTGAGCCAGGAGATCCCGGTGGTCTTGCTGAACACAGGACTGAGGCTCGACGATCACGAAGACTTGAGCGTGCTCGGGAAGAACGTGTACCGCGCCGACGAGCTGATGCGCCTCGAGCAGAACCTCGAGGTCCAGACGGAGATCATCAGCAACGCGCGAGCGTTCGTCGGAACGTACGGTGGGCTCGCCTATGTCGGACCGTTCTACGGCGTCCCGTCGATCTCGTTCTATTCCACCGAAGACGAGTTGATACCGGCGCACATCGACGTCAGTTGGCGGCTCGGGCGCACGATGGGTGTAGCGATGACCACGCTGCACACGCAGACGGCCGGACTGCTGCGCACGCTCTTCAGCGAAGTGCTGGGGTCGCGGCCTCAGACGCCGCGCTCGACGTAGTACTTCCCGATCGACAGGCCATCCACCCACTGATTCGTCAAGTGCATCAGCGCATCGTCGGGTGAGCCGACGATCGGGTGGCCGTGTCGATTGAACGAGGTGTTGAGCAGGACACCGACGCCAGTCACGCGCTTGAATGCGCGAATGAGTTCGGCGTAACCGGGATTCAGATCATCACAGACGACTTGCGGGCGAAGCGTGCCATCCACGTGAACGACCGCGGGCACGTCGCGCTTCGCGTCCTCGGATGCGCGCACGGCGAACGTCATGTACGGGTAATCCTGAGAGCCCACCCAGTACTTTGACGCGTCCTCGGCCAGGACGGACGGCGCGAATGGCACGAACGGTTCGCGTCCTTTCAGCAGCAGATTGATTCGATCCTTCACCTCAGGCTTGCGTGGGTCTGCGAGCACCGATCGATTGCCGAGCGCGCGCGGACCGATCTCGAGCCGGCCCTGAAAGCGGCCGATCACTTTGCCCTCGAGAACCCGCGAGGCCACCATCTCCGGCGTCGCGGTTTCTATAGTCAGCGCGTGCTGCGCCCTCCACTGCCCGAGTGCCCGGCCCACCTCCTCGTCCGAGAACTGGTGACCCAGGTACGGATCGCGGAAAGTGGTCGGCGTCGAGACGTGACCCTCGAAGAACAGCGCCTCGAGTGCCGCTCCGGCGGCCAGCCCGCCGTCTGCCGAATCGGGAAATACAAAGAACGACGCCGGGTTCAGCCGATCGCGGATGAGCGCATTGGCCTTGACGTTGAGCATCACGCCGCCGGACGCCACCAGCTGGCGGCTCTGCGCGAGCCGCATCGCGTCATCAGCCAGTTTCAGCATGACGTCTTCGAAGTGCGCCTGCGCGAATGCGGCGACGTCGTGATCTGGTAGTTGGTCGAGCAGGCGCTGAAATTCATCCGCTTGCGCCACCGAGCCAAGCGGGTTGTCGACCTTCTTGTCGGGATGCCGCTCGTTGTAGTTCGCGGACTTCCACTTCTGCTGCGACGCAAGTATGCCGTCGTGCACGGAGACGATGCCCTCGAATGGGTTCGGGCGGCCTGACACTTGTCCGAACGCCGCAAGTCCCATCGTCTTGTATTCGCCGTCCACCGGAACGAAGCCGAGAGCCTCCGTCACCGCCTGATAGAACATGCCGACGCTGTCTGTCGCCTGCGAACCGCGGAGGTATGTCATCCGGCCGTCAGGTTCACCGCGGTAAATCGTGGCGGAGAGGCCGTCGCCCTTGCCGTCACACGTCAGAACGGTCGCGGCGCTCGCAAGTCCCGACATACGGAAAGCCGACGCGGCGTGAGCGCGATGGTGGGCAACGTAATAGTGCACGACCGACTCTCGCAGGAGACCGATCTCCTCCATGAAGTCCACGTGCTCGACCCAATGTCGATTCGCGAACTCATTCCACTTGCGGCGTACCTTTTCGCGTTGTTGCGCGAGACGCTGGGCGGGCGGGAGCTTGTCGCGAGACGTGGCGTTGAGTTGCGCGGTTGCCGGCAGTCGATCGCCTTCTGCGGGAACAATCCACGCGTTCCGGCGTTCGGGGAACATCGCCTGCGAGGTCGAGAACGCGACGAGGCCGATGTCGTTCGGCGTCAGCCCGCAGTGTCCGAGCGCGATTTCAATCGATTGTCGCGGGAAGCCGAAGTGATGCTTGATGCGCGAGACGCGCTCTTCCTGCAGGGCAAACAGAATGCCTTCCGACGAGCAGATCGCAGCTGAGGCGTCGTGACCGAAATGGATTCCAAGTGCGAGAGGACTGTTCACGGGCACGGTCAGTATATGGGTTGTGGCTGAGCCGTAGGCTTGGGTAACGTGGTGTCGTGACTCATCTGGCTGCTGACTGGCTGCGTCTGAGGGAGCGCTCGACGGTGGCTCGAGTTACTAGGTGTACAATTCGCGGCGCATGTTGCCCAGCTGGAGCCGTCGGCTGCCCGTGATTCGGACGTTCGCCGCGCTTCGCGAGACACAGGAGCGGCTCGCCGCCACGCGTGATGAACTGCGGCGCATCCGCGATGAGCGTGATTTCGCGCGCAGGGTCAACACGCATCTCATCTCGCACGGCCGTTTGAAGGAACTCGCGCGACTGCACACCGCAGCGTACCGTTCCGCGGATCCGTTTCCGCACCTGGTCATCGACGACTTTCTCGATCCCCGGATTCTGCAGACCGTGCTCGCCGAGTTCGACTCGATGGACCGCGGGCAGTGGCATTACACGGAGCGCGAGACCGAGCGGAAATATTCGACCGAAGACTTTCGACACTTCAAGCCGATCACACGCTCCGTCTTCAGTCAGCTCAATGGCGGGCCGTTTCTGTGGTTTCTGGAGGAAATGACGGGCATCCGGGGACTCATCCCTGATCCGCACCTTCGCGGCGGGGGCCTCCACGAAATCAAGCGGGGAGGCGCGCTTGGCGTCCACGCGGACTTCAACTTCTATCGGCGTCTGAACCTGTATCGGCGTCTGAACCTGTTGGTCTACCTGAACGAGAACTGGACGGAGGCCTGGGGGGGCGACCTGGAGCTCTGGGACCGCGACGGGCAAGCGATGCGTGCAGCGTATCTCGCCCATCTTCAACCGCGCGGTCATTTTCGACACGTCGAACTTCAGCTACCACGGTCATCCGCGCCCCCTTCAGTGCCCCGAGGAGCGCTCGCGGAAGTCGCTCGCGCTGTACTACTACACGGTCGAGGCGCCAGCCGAGGACGACCGCACGCCGCACACCACGGTCTTCATCAAGACAGGGGACGTGGCCACGCCGGAGACGGTCTAAACGTCGGCGCTGTGTCATTGCGGGTATCTCCCCGTATGCTGTACACTGTGCAGCGTTTGTACGCGTCCAGTGACCGTCCGGCGACGTTAAAACGCCCCACGGCCAGCTGATAAGCGGTGCCAAATCCCAACCCGCCTGCCTTCTCATCCGACGGTTGTCCCGGCAGCGTCCTGCCAAGGCGGTCGTGTGGTCCACGCATCGGAAGAAGCTTTGGAGCTGAGAAGGTAGTCGTGAGGGACACCGCGCGCGACTGAGCGCAGCGCGTGCGCGTCACTTAGCCGCGGTCTCACGATCACACGTGTGACTGAAAGGGCGAAGCTGTATCTCGTCCGGTCCACAGGGACCATCGCATCGTCGCACCATCCATGAAAAGCCTCATCGTCGAGGGCGTCAGCAAGCGGTACTTGGTGCCGAAGGCACAGAAGTCTCAACCGACCGAAAGTCGTTTCGACCGCGTCCGGAACGTCTTCTCCGTGCCGCTGGTGCGCGAGCTTGTCGGTGCCCAGGAGGTGTGGGCGCTCAAGGACATGTCGTTCGACGTCGACCACGGCACTGTCTTCGGCGTCATCGGCGGCAATGGCGCCGGCAAGACGACCCTCCTCAAAGTCATCGCCAAAGTCATCGCTCCGACGACCGGCCGGATCAGCGGGCGGGGACGTGTGGTCTCGCTGCTGGAGCTTGGCGCCGGTTTCGATGACGAAGCGACGGCGCGCGAGAACATCTTCATGAATGCCGCCATCAACGGCATTCCGAGGGCCGTCGCGCTCGAGCGCTTCGACGACATCATCGGGTTCGCCGAGGTCCAGGAGTTCGTCGATACGCCGCTGCAGTACTTCTCGAGCGGGATGTATCTGCGGCTGGCGTTCTCCGTCGCGATCAACATGCAGCCGTCGATTCTGCTGGCCGACGAGATCCTCGCCGTTGGTGACCTGTCGTTTCAGGAGCGCTGCCTGCGGCGCGTGCGCGAGCTGGCGCGCGACACGGGTCTGACCGTGCTCTTCGTGTCGCACGACATGGAGGCGGTGTCGCGCATTTGCGATCGCGTGATCTGGGTCAAGGACGGGACACTGCATCGTGCTGGCGAGCCGGAAGACGTGGTGACCGAGTACCAGAACGCGACGTGGGAGCTGCTGACGTCGGCGGAGAAGCCCGAGGAGAAAGGCAGCAGTCACGCGGGGCGTTACGGCGAGATTCTCCAGGTCAAGCTGCTGTCGGCCGACGGCCGCGAGATCGGGTCGCCGCCGCGCTCCGAGGACATCTTCGTGCGCATCAGGTTCCGCACCTATCGCGCGAGGACGCAAGCGCGTTGCGCGTTCGATCTGTTCTCGAAGGGTGTGCTGGTGTTTCGCTCCGCGCAGCCCGAGTTGGTGCCGGTCGGTGCCGACATGGCGTACGAAGCCGTGGCCAAGATTCCGGCGAACTTGCTATCGGAGACGACCTACACAATCAGCGTTGGCGTCACGCTGATTCGCGGCGCAGGCGAGGAGCACGCGCTTGTCGTCAACAAGGCGCTTGCCTTCATGGTCTATCGCGAGAACCGCGATGAATCGTCCGGGACGCTCCATCGGACCGGTCTAATCGATCCGACCCTCGAATGGAGCATGGAGAAGAAGCCCTATGCCATCCGCGCCTGACGCAGCGCTGGCGGCGGGCCCGGCACCCGAGCTCTGGGTCATCGAGCCACGCCAGTACGGCGTCGTCGAGCGGGCGCGCGAACTATGGCACTACCGATACCTCTGGTGGTACTTCGCCGCGCAGTCGGTGACGTCGATGTACCGGCGGACCAAGCTCGGTTGGCTGTGGCTCTTCCTCCGTGTGACAGCTCCAGTCGGAATCAACTCGCTGATCTTCGGTGGCCTGCTCGGGGTGAATTCGAGCGGCCCGCCCTACTTCCTGTTCTTCGTATGCGGCAGCGCCACGTGGATCCTGTTCGAGCGCTCGTTGCTGGTGGTGACGCGAAGCCTCGAGCAGAACCGGAAGCTCGTCACGAAGGTGTACTTCCCGCGCCTGATCCTGCCGCTGTCGTCAGTGGCGCCCGGGCTCCTCTATCTGGCCATCATGATCCTCGTGATGATCGGGACGGTCTTTTACCACCGTCAGCGGAGCGGCGTCTGGTATATCACGCTGCGTCCAGAGTTGCTGGTGTCGGTCGCTGCGGTGTTCTTCGCGCTGGTCTTCACCGTGGCCGTGGGTCTCTGGACGTCGGTGCTGCAGGCCCGCTACCGCGACATTCGCCAGGGCCTCCGGTACTTCATGCCGTTCTGGATGTACTTCACGCCCATCATCTACCCGGTGACCACGATACCGGAACAGTGGCGATGGCTCCTCGCGCTCAATCCGATGTCGGCCGTGGTCGAGGCCTTCAAGTGGGGCACGCTTGGCGTCGGCCACTTGACCGTCGGTGGAGTCACCACGTCGCTGGCGATGATGGCGTTGACGCTGGTCACCGGCATCTGGTTCTTCGGTCGCGAGGAAACTGCGTCGATAGACAAGTTGTAGTGAGCACTGAGACGTTCGAACGGCACGACAGCTGCACGAGATGAAGATCCTGTTCTCCATGCGCCACTCGGGGGCGCTCCGAAACTACTCGTCGACGATCGGCGAGCTTGCTCGGCGTGGGCATCATGTCCATCTCGTGTTCATGATGCAGGACAAGCTCGGCGACGGGCGCCTGCTGTGGGAGGTCACCCACAACCACGAGAGCGTGACGTTCAACGAGCCCGGGAAGAAGACTCCGTGGCGATTCTGGCTCGGGCTCGCGCGCGGCGTGCGCGCGGCCGCCGATTACGTCCGCTACGGCACGCCCGAGTTCAAGGACGCGCAAGCCCTGCGCGAGCGCGCTGCCGAGCGTGTGCCGGCAATCTTCAGCGGCGTCCTCACGTTGCCGGTCGTACGATCGCGTGCGGGGCTTGCGTTCGTCGCACGTGCGCTGAACGTGATCGAGCGGGCGATTCCGACGGATCCGCGGATCGCCGAGCTCATCGCGGAGCAGAGCCCAGACGCGGTACTCGTCACGCCGCTCGTGGATATCGGATCCGATCAGGTCGAGTACATCAAAGCGTGCCGCACGCTTGGTATTCGCAGCGGGCTGTGCGTCCACAGCTGGGACAACCTGACCAACAAGGGCCTCATCCGCATCGTTCCCGATCGCGTGTTCGTCTGGAACGATGCGCAGAAGCGCGAGGCGATTACCATGCACGGCGCGCAGCCGGAGCAGGTGATCCCGACCGGCGCGCCAGTGTACGACCAGTGGTTCGCGCGCCGGCCGAGCACGACACGAGAGGAATTCTGCCGCAAGGTTGGCCTCTCTCCTGACAAGCCGTTCCTGCTGTATCTGTGCTCGTCGCAGTTCATCGCGCCCGACGAGGCGGTGTTCATCGAGAAGTGGGTACGCGCTGTTCGCTCCGCACCGGACCCACGCGTGCGCCAGCTCGGCATCCTGATTCGCCCGCACCCCGAGAACGCGCAGCCGTGGCAGCGATTCGACGGGTCCGACCTGACGGACACGGTGTTGTGGCCGCGCGGTGGCGCCAACCCGGTCGATCAGGCATCGAAGAACGACTACTTCGATTCGATGTATCACTCGGCTGCCGCGGTGGGCATCAACACCAGCGCGCAGATCGAGTCGGGCATCGTCGGCCATCCGGTGTTCTCGGTGCGAGTGGCCGAATACGCCGGTACGCAGGAAGGGACGCTGCATTTCCACTACCTGCTCAACGAGAACGGCGGCCTGCTGCACATGGCCGGGTCGCTCGACGAGCACGTGCGCGATCTGGCGAAGGCGATCGATCGCACCGAAGCGGACGATCGACGGCTGCGGAGTTTCGTCGAGGGGTTCGTGAGGCCGGCTGGGCTCGATCGTCCTGCAACGCCTATCCTGGCCGACGCGATCGAGGACCTCGCACGGATGCCGAAGCCGGCGCCCTGGCGCGCCGGTGTTGGGCTGCTCCTCCTTCGAGCGCTGCTCTATCCGGTGGGCGTCGTGATGAAAGTCGGGCGCTCGGTCTCGCGCCTCACGCGGAAGCGCGAGCGGCAGATGCGTCCGTTGACGATCGCCAGCTTCTTCCAGAAGCGCTTCGCCGCGATCGTCGGCGACTTCTTCCGCTGGGATCCCGCCAAGAAGTTCGCGCGCCGCTACATCGTTCCGCGCGTCTTGCCGCAGATGATGACCGGCGACCAGCCGACGCAGGAGATGCAGGCGGTCCCCAAGATCCTTCAGCGCATGGCCGCCAGCCCGCGGCCCATCGTCGTTGGACCGTGGCTGAGCGAGGTCGGCTTCGAGTTGCTGTATTGGATTCCGTTCCTGAACTGGGTGAAGACCTACCGGCCGTTCGATGCCGAGCGCATGGTGGTCGTGTCACGTGGTGGCGCCGGCATCTGGTATCAGAACATCACGAAGAACTACGTTGACCTGTTCGACTTCTTCACTCCCGAGCAGTTCAGGGCGAAGAACGCCGATCGCCTGCAGGAGAACAAGCAGAAGCACCTCGCGCTGACGGACTTCGACCGCGAGATCCTCAAGCTCGCGTATCAGCACCTCGGGAGCAAGCAGGTAGAACTGCTGCACCCGATGTACATGTACCCGGCTCTTCTACCCGGTACTGGAAGAGCCAGATGTCGATCAATCTCGTCGACACGTTTGCGACGTTCGAGCGGCTGCCGGAGCTCGATACGAGCGACGTCGCAGGTGAGCTGCCGCGCGATTTCACCGCGGTGCGTTTCTACTTCAACGAGTCGTTTCCCGACACGCAAGAGAACAAGCTGTTCGTCGCGCGACTGCTGCAAACGCTGACCGATGCCGGTGACGTCGTCCTGCTCAATCCCGATCTGCGGATCGACGATCACTGGGAGATGACGATCGGCAAGAATCCGCGCATCCACAGCGTCGATCACCTGATGACGCCGCGCAACAACCTCGAGATCCAGACGAAGGTGATCAGCCGGGCGCGCGCCTTCGTCGGCACTTACGGCGGGTTGTCCTATCTGGCGCCGATGTACGGCGTGACGTCGCTTGCCTTCTTCTCGCATCGGGAGAAGTTCTCGCCACAGCATCTCGAGCTGGCGCGCCGCGTGTTCGGCAGCTTCAAGCGCGGCTCGTACGTGGTGCTCGACACCAGCGACATCGACGTGCTCGGCCTCGCCTTCGGTGAGCGCGGCCAGTTGACGCGAGCGCTCGAGCGCACGGAGGCGGTGCTCGAACGATGAGCGCGCGCGACACGCTCGGGCGCTGGCTCGGTGTCACCGATCCCGTGGCGCCTGCGCCGCCGCCGCAGGAACAATCCGACAGCATCGATATCGTGCACCGGGAGGCGCTGCAACGCGCGCTTTCAATCGTGCACGGCGACGCCGATGTCATCGCCGGTCCGTGGACGGGAGAAGTCGGCTTCGAGCTGATGTACTGGATTCCGTTCCTGGCCTGGCTCGTCGAGCAGGGATTGGGCAGTCAGCGCATCGTCGTCGTGTCCAGGGGTGGCGCGGGACTCTGGTATCGCCACCTGACGTCTCGTTACGTCGATATCCTCGATCTGCTGACGCCTGACGAATTCCGCGAGCGAACCGCCGGGAAGAAGAAGCAGTACGACTCCCGGCGCGAGATCGACAAGGAGTTGTTGAAGAAGACGCGAGATCGGCTTGGGCTCGAGGACGTCCAGGTGCTGCATCCGGCCGCGATGTTCCGGCTGTTTGTCGGGCTGTGGCGAAGGCGCGCCGGGATAGAGCTGGTCGAGTCGTTCTCACGATTCCAGTCGCTCACGCGACCATCGTCGACGGAGCGGCCCGCCGGCCTGCCCAGCGATTACGTCGTCGCAAAGTTCTATTTCAGCAAGGCGTTTCCGGAGACAGCCGAGAACAAGGCGTTCATCTCGGACATGATTCGCACGATCAGCCGCCAGGTGCCGGTGGCTCTTCTGAGCACCACGGTCCGGCTCGACGAGCACAGCGACTACCAGCCAGCGTCCGGCTCCGGTGTGTTCGTTGTCGATGCGCACGAGACGCCGCACAAGAATCTCGAGCGTCAGACCGAGCTCATCGCGGGCTCACGAGGCTTCGTCGGTACCTACGGGGGCTTCTCGTATCTCGCGCCGTTCTATGGGGTGCCATCGTTGTCGTTCTTCTCCCGCCGCGGGTTCGAAGCGCATCACCTCGATTTGGCGCATCGCGTATGCAATCGAATGCTGCCTGGAGGCTTTGTTGCGCTCGATCGGCGCGACTCGGCGCTGGTGGATCCGGCTGTGCACCGGTGGGCCGCAACAGGGGTTGCCTCGTGACGCTGCTTGCGCGTCTCCGCCGCGCTGTTGCCGGCGGTGACGATTCGAACGCGGAGAAGCGGCTGAAAGAGATCTCGGATCGCCTGTCGAAGATCGAGGATTCGATTGCCAACCTCGAGCCTGATATCAAGATGCTGCCGGCGATCGTGCGGAAGCTCTATCTCGAAGACGCCGAGCTCCCACCTCCCTACGACCTCCTGTCGGAGCGGTTTGGATATCGATCGCAAAACCAAGAGGACGGTCTGCTGCTCGCACTGTTCAAGCGCATCGGCACGATCGACCGCCGCTGCGTCGAGATCGGTTGCGGCCTGAACGGCGGCAACTCCGGGTTTCTCGTGGGGGAGTGTGGATGGTCGGGCCTGATGATGGATGCCGATCGTCACAAGGTCGAGACCGTGAAGGTTCGCTACGCCGGCCACGCCGTGATCGCGAACAAGCACCGTGTCACCACCGAGAACATCAACGGCATCCTCCAGATGCACGGCTTCACGGGCGAACTCGATTTCCTCAGTATCGACATCGACGGCAACGACTACTGGTTGTGGCAGGCGCTGACCGCGTGCTCTCCGCGCGTCGTCGCGCTCGAATACAACTGGCTCTTCGGTCCGGAACGCTCGGTGACGATTCCATACGACCCGCAGTTCCGCCTCGACGCGGTCGCGACGCGTGCGTATCGCGGCGCCTCGCTCGCCGCGCTCACGCATCTCGCGCAGCGCAAGGGCTACCGCCTGGTTGCGTCGGAACGAGTGAATGCGTTCTTCGTCCGGAACGACGTGTCACCGTCGATCCCCGCGATTGATGTCCCCCGTGGCTATCGTGCGCCGAAGGGGATGGACGTCGATGACGTGTTCGCCAAGATCGACCAGGCGGGCCTGAAGCTCGTCGAGATCGATGCTGCTGGAGCGGTGGGGTGAGCGCGCGACCGATGAAGATCTTCTTCTCGATGCGCCACTCGGGCGCGTTGCGCAACTATTCCTCGACGATCGAGGAGCTCGCCAAGCGCGGGCATCGCATCCACCTCACGTTCATGATGCGCGACAAGCTGGCCGATCCGCGGCTGCTCGAAGCGCTCACGGGAAGGTATCCGCACATCACGCACGAGGCGGCGGAGGTGTCCAAGCGAGCCTGGCTCGGGATGGCTCGCGCCACACGATCGACGGCGGACTACCTGCGGTATCGCACTCCGGAGTACCGCGATGCGGCGGCGCTGTACGAGCGTGCCGCGGCGAGAGTGTCGCCCGCCGTGCAGGCGTTTTCGCGGTTTCCGGTTGTGCGCACGCGAGCCGGGTTGACCTTCGTCGCGAACCGGCTGCGTTCAATCGAGCGCGCGATCCCGCCAGACCCGGCCATCGTTGGACTGATCGCGAGCCAAAGCCCCGACCTCGTGCTCGTCACGCCGCTCATCGAGCTGGGCTCGGATCAGGTCGAGTACATCAAGGCTGCCCGGGCGCTCGGTATCCCGTGCGGCTTGTGCGTACACAGTTGGGACAACCTGACGAACAAGGGGCTGATTCACGCGGTGCCCGAACGGGTGTTCGTCTGGAACGAGGCGCAGCGCAAAGAGGCCGTGGACCTGCATGCGATTCCGGACGCGAACGTCGTCGTCACAGGTGCGCCCACCTACGATCAGTGGTTCACTCGTCGTCCCAGCACGACGCGCGAGGACTTCTGCCGGAAAGTCGGGTTGCCCGCAGCGCGTCCGTTCTTCCTCTATCTCTGCTCGTCGAAGTTCATCGCCCCGCGCGAAGCCGACTACGTCAAGCGGTGGATTCAGGCATTGCGGGTCGCGGCCGATCCGCGCGTGCGCGATGCGGCGGTGCTTGTGCGGCCTCATCCGCGTGGCGACATGCGGGGGCTCGATGGACCGGAGCTGCGCGGGCCGAACGATGTCGCGGTGTGGCCTCGTGAAGGTGCGAACCCGGTCGACACCGATTCCAGGAACGACTACTTCGATTCGCTGTACCACTCCGTCGCAGCTGTCGGGATCAACACGAGCGCGCAGATCGAGGCCGGGATCGTTGGACGGCCGGTGTATTCGATCCGGGCGGCCGAGTACGTCACCACGCAAGAAGGGACGCTCCACTTTCACTATCTGCTCAACGAGAACGGCGGGCTGCTGCACATGTCGCCGACGCTCGAGGAGCACGCGCGCGCACTCTCGACAGCGCTCGATCGAACGCCGGAAGACGAACGCCGGCTGCGAGAGTTCGTGAAGGGATTCGTGCGTCCCCGCGGTCTTGATGTGGCTGCGACACCGCTCCTCGCCGACGCGATCGAAGACCTGGGGCGACTGCCGGTGCGCGAACGCGTCTCGTTGGGATCGCGGCTCCTGCGAATGGTCTTGTATCCTGTCGCGGCGAGGATGAAGACGGAGCGGCCCGTGACACGTCCGCGCGCCACACCCTCAGATGTCGAGCGCAAGGCTCGACGTTTCCTCTTCGTAATGCACTACCCGGGGTACTGCGGTACTTCGACTCGGCTATCCGTCTGCTCGCTGCACGAGGCCATCACATCGATCTGGTCTTCGACAATCCCGCCAAGCAGTCGGAGGGGACCGAGGCGCTCAGCGATATGGAGGGCTCTGTCGAAGTACTCGGCCGCATGCCGACCCGGGACGACATCTGGGCGATCGTTGCGCACGATGTCCGCGGAACGATGGACTACGGCCGGTACTTGCATCCCGACTTCGCGGGTACGCTGTACCTACGCGATCGGATGCAGACGGCGCTCCCGAACATCCTCGGTTTTCTCGCGGATCGCAAGACGAGGAGCGTCTATTTCGTCCAGCGTCTGACTCGATTCCTCGCCACATGCGAGCGCGCGATTCCGAGCAGCTCGATCATCGAGGAGCTGATTCGCTCGCGAAAGCCCGACGCGGTCCTCGTCACGCCGCTGGTGACGGACAGTTCGCGGCAGGTGGACGTCGTCAAAGGCGCGCACGCGCTCGGCATCCCCGCAGCGCTGTGCGTCGCCAGCTGGGATCACCTCACGACGAAAGGACTGATACGCGTTCAGCCCGACCTTGTTTCGGTGTGGAACGAAGAGCAGAGGAAGGAAGCGCTCGCGTATCACGACATCCCTTCTTCATCGCTCGTCGTCACCGGGGCGCAGCCGTTCGACCGCTGGTTCGAGCGGACGCCGACCGCACGCCCGGCGTTCTGCGCAAAGGTCGGATTGCCGGCGGATCGTCCGTTCGTGCTCTTCGTCGGATCGACCGCATCGATCTCGGCGCCTGACGCCGAGTTGACGTTCGTGCGGCGTTGGATCACGGCGCTGCGCTCGCATCCGTCGCTGGCGGATGTCAGCATCCTGGTGCGGCCGCATCCGTTCAATTCGCGGCATTGGAGCGACGCTGATGTCGGCGACCTTCCCAGCGTCGCGGTGTATCCGCACTGGGCCAACCCGGTGAACGAATCCGATCGCCAGGACTACTTCGATTCGCTCTATCACAGCGAGGCGGTCGTCGGAATCAACACCACCGCGATGATCGAAGCGGCCATCGTCGGGCGCACCGTGCATTCGGTGCTGGCCGAGGAGTTCAAGGACACACAAGGCGGCACGTTGCACTTCCGGTATCTGCTGTCGGAGAACGGCGGGTTCCTGCGTGTTGCAGACAATCTGGCCGAGCATGCCGCGCAGGTCGCGGAAACGCTTGCGAAGCCGGAGATCGGTCGCGAGTCGTGCGCGAGATTCGTGCGGACCTTCGTTCGTCCGCACGGGATCGATGTTCAGACGACGCCGATCCTCGTGGATGCGCTCGAGCGTCTCGCCACGAAGAAGAGGGCGCGCGCGCGGATGTCAGTGCTCTTGTATCCACTCTCCGCGGCCCTCTGGGTGAGCGGCATGCTGTCCATGCTGTCGAACTCCCCGCAGCGCGTCTGGAACCTGGCGCGGAAGCAGTGGCGCATCGCAGGCAAGAAGACATATAACGCGCGCAAGCGCCTCAGGCGGGTGCAGTCCACGCGTGCGGACGATGGCCGCGAGGGAACCCACGTGCCGCGACGTAAGGTCGGGTAGAGGATGGAGAGCGGGATCATCAGCGCATCGGCCGCACTGCAGGAGCGGCTGGCGAGGCTGCGCGCGAGCGATGCGTTCAAGAACTACGAGTACGCGCGGGAGCGCGTGCTGGAGATGCGGGCGCAGATTGCCGCGTCACCGGAGCACAAGCCGAGCGCGTACTGGGAGGAGGAGCTCTCGACCTTCGAGTACATGCTGGACGCGTCGCCGCTGGTGATTGAGAAGCTGCGGCATCACACGCATTGGATCACCGGGATACGCGCTTACGAGTACCGCTCGCAGCGGAAGCGTGCAAAGGTCCGGCTTACGGAGAAGGTCCAGGCGCTGCTGGCGCTCGGTCTGCCCGATCTGTTCGTCTCGGAATGGCGCGCAATGGGCGGTTACGGCTTCGAGCACGACGGCAAGTTCTTCAACATCGACACGACGAAGTTCTGCGAGGTGTTGATCGCGCTCGAGCGTGGAGCCGTATTGCCGGAGTTCCGTCATAACAGCGACCGCCGACTCGTGTGGGAGATTGGCGCGGGCTGGGGCGGCTTTCCCTACCAGTTCAAGACTGTGTGCCCGAACGTCACCTACGTCATCAGCGACTTTCCCGAGTTGTTCCTCTACTCGGCGACGTATCTGATGACGGCGTTCCCGGGCGCGAAGGTGGCCTTCTGGGGCGAGGATTCGACCGAGCGGCTGCTGGAGCGCTGGCGCGACGACGACTTCATCTTCCTGTCGAATACTTCGCTTGAAGAAATGAAGCCGGAGCGCCTGGACCTGACGGTCAACATGGTGTCGTTCCAGGAGATGACCGAGGCGCAGGCCGATGCCTACGTCGCGAAGGCACACGCGCTCAACTGCCCGTTCGTCTATAGCCTGAATCGCGACAAGTCGGCGTACAACCCGGAAATCACCAGCGTCAGCGACGTCATCTCGCGCTATTACTGGCCGCGCGAGATCCCGTACTCCCTGTGCCGTACACCAAGATGATGGACGAGTTGCCGTCTGCAAACGACTACAAGCACATCATCGGGTGGCGAAGGATTCAGTCCCCAGTCCCCAGTCCACGGTCCTCAGTGGGAGAGGGTGCTTCGGGGAAACGAGGATTGACCGAGCGATGAACACAGAAGACCGGCGACCGAGGACTGAGGACCGGGGACGGTAGCATGCCCCGCGTCATCATCGGCTCGCCGCTGTTCAACCACGCGAAGGACTTTCGCGAGGCGATCGAGTCGATCCTCGGCCAGACGTTCACCGACTTCGCCCTCGTGCTCGTTGACGACTGCTCGAACGACGAGACGCCGCAGATTGCGAAGGAGTACGTCGCGCTCGACAGCCGCGTGAGCTATCAGGTGAACGCACAGCGCTTCGGCCTCGTGGACAACGCGCGCCGGTCGTTCGAGATCGCCCGCGAGCGTCATCCCGACGCAGAGTACTTCGCGTGGGCCAGCGATCACGATCTCTGGCATCCGCGCTGGCTCCAGGAATTGGTCGACGCGCTCGACCGACATCCTGACGTCGTGCTCGCGTATCCGCTCAATCGACGCATCGGGCCGTCGGGGGAAGTCCTCGCTCGGAGGCCATGGGCCTTCGACACTTTCGGCATGACTGACTCCTGGAAGCGGCTGAGCGTCAGCATCCGTCAGATGTCGGCCGGCAACATGGTGTACGGCCTGTATCGCGTGCCGCTGCTCGCGAGAGCCGGTGTCTATCGACGCGTGCTCGTTCCCGATCGCCTGCTGATGACCGAGCTGGCCGTGTACGGCCAGTTCAAGCAGGTGCCGCAGGTCCTGTGGTTCAGGCGTTGGTACGGCCGCATCTTCAGCCTCAATCGTCAGCGCAAGAGCTTCTTTCCCGAGGGCCGGCCGCTTTACATGTGGGCGCCGTGGTGGATGAGTCACGGCGTCAGCCTGTTCTGGACCTTCGGTGTCGAGCGGCAGGGGCCGCCTGCGGTGACACGAACTGCCGGCATGGTCCTCGGCGCGAAGTATCTCGTCTCGAGCGGCCTGTTCCATGTCTGGCAGCAGCTGCGTGCGCTGCGGATCGATCTGCTCGATCGCCTCGGTCGCGTGCGGCCGTACGAGCGCAAACTGCGCCTCGCCGCGCGTGAGCTCCAGCGCCAGGGTGTCGTTGATTGGACAGGCAATCGACTCAAACCGTACGTCGGTGCGAAGGCGCGACGGAAGGCCGTGTCGAGGGTGAAGAAGGGAGCGCTCCAGGCCTCGTCGCAAGCCGTGCGGGGACCGGGCCTCGCGCTGCTGCGCATGCTGCGCTCGATTCCTCTCGTGCGGAAACGCGTCATCCCGTCGCTTCTGAAAGCGCAGCTCGATCAGGTTCCGGCTGCACCCATCGTGGCAGCGATGACGCGCGACCTCGAACGACTCCGCAAGTCGTCCGGACCGATTCTGATCGGGCCGTGGATCTCGGAGGTCGGGTTCGAGGTGCTGTACTGGATCCCGTTCCTCAACTGGGCGCTCAAGGCGTTCGGCCTCGACGAACGGCGGCTGATCGTCGTCTCACGAGGCGGTGCGAGGCCCTGGTATCAGCACCTGAACACGGATACGTGGATATCTTCGATCTCTACAGCGTGGACGAATATCGCGCGCGCAATGAGGAGCGCTGGTCACACGGAGGGAATCAAAAGCAGTTCGATGTGACGGCGATGGAGCGCGAGATCGTGGAGCGCGCGAAGCAGAAGCTCGGCCTCGGCGAGGTCGAGTGGCTGCATCCATCGGTCATGTACAAGCTGCTTCGCTTCTTCTGGTTCGAGAAGGCGAGTGTGCGCCTGTTGACCGAGCATGCGGACTATCGCCGAATGACGTCGGAAACCGACCCCGACGTCATGGCAGGCCTGCCGCGCGAGTACGTCGCCGTGAGGTTCTACTTCAGGCCGTCGTTTCCCGACACCCCGGAGAACCGTCGGTTCGCGATCGACGTGATCCGTTCCATCAGCCGCGACATACCCGTC
The DNA here is from genome assembly GCA_963757735.1 of uncultured Acidobacteriota bacterium. Lineage (GTDB taxonomy): Bacteria > Acidobacteriota > Vicinamibacteria > Vicinamibacterales > UBA2999 > Gp6-AA40. Next base: position 471,623 of record CAVWST010000036.1, on the reverse strand, counting down.
GTCCTCTTGAACACCGGCTGGCCCTGGACGATCACGAGGACGTTGACGTCGCCAACAACAAGAACGTGTATCGCGTCGATCACCTGATGACGCCGCAGCGCAATCTCGAGGTCCAGACGGTCATCATCAGCGAGGCGCGCGCGTTCGTCGGCTCGTATGGCGGGTTGGCATATCTGGGGCCGTTCTACGGCGTGCCGTCCGTGGGCTTCTATTCCGCGAGTCGGAACTGATTCCCGCGCATCTCGATGTGGGCTGGCGGCTCGGTAAGACGATGGGCGCGCCGTTGACGGCGCTGCATGTGAGCAGTGCCGGCATGTTGCGGATGCTGCTCGGGTTGTCTGGCCCGGCGGCTGAGTCCGCGCCGCATTTCGAAGGGCTGCCGCAGCCTCAGCCGGTCCGCGATAAACTTCTTTCTCGAGTGCGGGTCCTCAACCCGCCTGTGAACGCATGATCATTGGATACAAGGATCTGAAGCAGCACAGGAGGAAGGTCGCCATGGTGGACGGCGCCTTCGACCCGCTGCATCACGGACATGTCGAGTACTTCAGGCGGGCCAAAGAAGTCGGCGGGACGCTGTTGGTCAACATCGCCCCTGACTCTTACACAGCGGTGAAGCACCCGCCGTTGCTGCCCGCGCAGCAGCGCGCCGAGGTGCTCGACGCGCTCAAGCCGATTGACTTCACGCACGTGAGCCCGGTAGATACCGAGACCGTGCTGCGCGAACTCCAGCCGACCCATTACATCAAGGGTAAGGATTGGGAAGGCCGCCTGCCACCGGAGCAGGTTCGCATCTGCGAGAAGGAAGGCATCGAGATCGTCTTCCTCGACACCGTTCGCGATTCATCGACGCAACTGCTCAAGACGTTTCAGACCGGCCGTAACGGCAAGGCTGATGTGCCCGCGTTCGAGAATCTCGTGTTCTCGCAGAAGCGCGTCGAGGCCACGCACTACGACCAGGAGTACTGGACCGCGGAGTGGCGTCAGGCCGGGAACGTGTACACCATCGAGAAACGCCGCGAGATCGAAGGACGCCATCCGCTGGTCGTCAAAGAAGTGTTCAACCCGACGCGTGTCCTCGATGTCGGTTGCGGACCAGGGATCCTGATGTATCTGCTGCACGAAGTCGGCGTTGTTGCCGACGGCGTCGATCCGGCGCCGGGCATGCGCGAGATGGCGCCGCCCGAAGTGCGCGATCGGATCGTCGTGGGTGGCGCCGATACCCCTTACATCTCGTCGAACGCGTACGATCTCGTGATTTGCCGTGAAGTGTTCGAGCACATGACCGTGCTGGAAGTGCGTGAGGCCGTCCGGAACATCTGCCGGATGTCGTCCCGCTTCGCGTATGCGACGACGCGCTTTCATCAGAATCCGCACACGCTGCTGGATGTCAGCACGCAGGACGAGCTCGACCCGTCTCACATCACGATGATGAACAAGGATCTGCTGCGGCTGTTCTTCGTGCTCGAAGGGTTCAAGCAGCGCAAGGATCTCGAAGACAAGATCGACTGGATGGGCAAGGGGCGCGTGCTCGTCTATGAAAAAGTCGGCGGTAAGCAGTAGGCAGTAGACATATCGCGTCTGGGAATTGGGAGTTTGGGAATTGGGAGTTGAGCTAAGAGATTGGGAGTTGAGATGAGGCAGCTCATTATCGCGAATCGAGTCATCAGCGACGACAGCGACGCATACGTCATCGCGGAAATCGGCCACAACCACCAGGGCAGCCTGAAGACCGCGAAGGAACTATTCCAGGCCGCCGCTGAATGTGGCGTCGCCGCCGCGAAGCTGCAAAAGCGCGATAACCGCGGGCTCTACACGCGGGAGATGTTCGACAAGCCGTATGACAACGAGAACAGCTTCGGCGCCACCTACGGTGAGCACCGCGAAGCGCTCGAGTTCGGCAAGACCGAGTACGGGGAGCTGCAGGCCGAAGCCGACAGGCTCGGGATGGCGTTCTTCTCGACGGCGTTCGACATGAAGAGCGCGGACTTCCTCGCCGAGCTCGGCGCGCAGGCCTACAAGATCGCCTCCGGCGATCTGCGCAACACGCCGCTGCTGAAGCACGTCGCGAAGTTGGGCAAGCCGATGATCGTCAGCACTGGCGGTGGCACGCTCGATGACGTGCAGCGCGCCTACGACGCGGTCATGCCGATCAACCCGCGGCTGTGCCTCCTGCAGTGCACGTGCGGCTATCCCGCTGAATTCGCCGAGCTCGATCTGCGCGTGATCGCGACCTATCGAGAGAAGTTCCCCGACGTCGTGATCGGATACTCGGGTCACGACAACGGCATCGCGATGCCGCTTGCCGCCTACATGCTCGGCGCACGCGTGATCGAGAAACACTTCACGCTCAACCGGGCGATGCGTGGCACCGACCATCGCTTCTCGCTCGAGCCGGTCGGCATGAAAAAAATGATCCGCGACCTTCTGCGCACGCGCTTGGCGCTCGGCGACGGACGCAAGAAGGTGTACGCGAGCGAGGCGAGTCCAGTCCTCAAGATGGGCAAGAAGCTCGTGGCGGCGCGCGATCTGCGAGAGGGCCATGTGTTGACGGCCGCTGACATCGCGATCAAGAGCCCGGGCGATGGCCTTGCGCCGTACTACCTCGATCAGTTGCTTGGGCAGACGTTGACGCGCGATCTCCGAGTGGACGAGACCATCACGCTCGAGTCGGTCAAGCAGTCATCCGATCGCGCCACGGCAGGCGTGTGAGCGGCCGCTTCGGGCTCGAGGGCCGCGTCGCGGTCGTCACCGGGGCGCTTGGCAATCTCGGCCCGGTCTGGAGCGAAGGCCTGCTCGAAGCCGGTGCCACTGTCGTCGGCCTCGACCTTCCGCCGGCAACGCCGAACGAGGCGTTCGCCAGACTGCTGGCGACATACGGCAAATCGAAAGTCAGGCTCGTCGCCGCCAGCGTGACCGATCGCGCGGCACTCGAAGCCGCCCGCGATCAGGTGATCGCGTTCGCTGGCGTACCGCATGTGCTCGTGAACAACGCGGGCATCGACGCGCCACCGTCGCCCTCAGGTGGCGGCTATCGCCTCGACGAGATTCCCTTCGAACTCAATCGCCGCATCTTCGAGGTCAACACACTGGGCCTGTTTCAGGTTGCGCAGATCTTCGGCACCGAGATGGTGAATGCCGGCCGCGGATCGGTCATCAACATCGGATCGCTCTACGCATCCGTCTCCCCGGACCAACGCTTCTACGATCACATCGTGAGCGATCCTCCCTTCCTCAAGCCGCCCGCCTACGGCGCGTCAAAGGCCGCGATCGTCAACCTGACGAAGTACCTGGCCACGACGTGGGGGCCGCATGGCGTGCGTGTGAACACGCTGTCGCCAGGCGGTGTACTCGGCAAGCAGGACGAGCAGTTCAAGCGTAAGTTCTGCGACCGCGTGCCGCTCGGACGCATGGCGGTGTATCAGGATCTCATCGGTCCCCTGCAGTTCCTCGCCTCGGATGCCTCCGCGTACGTCACCGGTGCGGAGTTGCGCGTGGACGGAGGCTTCACGGCGTGGTGAGTTCAGCCCGGCCGCCGTCCCTTCCGGCAAGGGCGGTCATGGGTGTGGTCAACCGATCGATGAAGGCCGTGCGGCAGGGGATGAAGGTTCGAAGTCATCTCCGGAGCAGCGAACGCCTTCTCCATCGGGCCACCAAAGTCGTGCGTCACGCGATTCAACGGCGCCGGCAGGCGTGGAAGGGCTTCCGGTATCGAAGTCGATGGACGGGCTGGGGCGTCTCGATGTGGAAAGCGAGCGCCTTTGTCGCGGCGCCACGCGAGACGCGCGAGCGAAGCCGTCTGGCGAAAGAGTTCGCGACGAGCGTCGTGCACGCGGAGATGTCGCGCGATCGCGGATGCCTCCTGATGCCGCCGAATCACTTCACCGACATGCCCGAGATCATCGCCACCTGCCGTCAGGTCTTCGAAGACAAGGGCGGACGTGTCGGGGACGACAGCGCGACTCCGGCCGCCGATAGTCATCTTGGGGGCCGGCGCATGAAGGGTGACTACCTTCGCAACCTCCTGAGCAACGACGATCTTCGACGTTATCCCGGACTGGTGGACTTCGCCTTGAGCGACGCCGCGATGGGGATGGCTGCGAGCTATCTCGGCACGATCCCGTATCTCAACCGAGTCGACCTCCTGTATTCAATTGCACGGGCGAGTGACGACAAGGTGTCGAGCCAGTTGTTTCATGTCGATCCGGAAGGTCTGACACAGGTCAAGTTCTTCATCAACGTCTTCGAGGTTGGCGACGGTGAGGGGCCCTTCACGTTCATCCCGGCCGACGACACCGCACGAATCATCCGAAACGTCAGCGTGCTTCGGCAGCAGCAGGGGCTGCCGCACCAGGGCCGCTATCTCGATGAAGAGATCACAAGAGTTGGGGCGGGTGGCGCCATCGTTCGTGTCACGGGATCAGGAGGCTCGGGTGTCGCCGTCGACACCTCACGTTGCCTCCACATGGGCAGCCGCGTCAGTCCTGGTTCGTTCCGGCTCTGCCTCTACATCCAGTACTGCACCACGCGCGAACGCGGCAACGCGTTCGACATCGAGCGTTACAAGGGCGACCCCGTTCGCCAGTTCGCCGTGCAACACAGCGCCGAGTCTGCCGGCGGCGAGGTGTCCGCGCCGCACCAGATGGACCACTGAAGTAGGCAGTATGCAGTATGCGGTAGGCGGGTTCAGAGTGTTGCCTACTGCTTACTGCCCACCGCCTACTACTTGAGATGCGCATCCTGTTCGTCGTCAATCGCCTGGCGCACGTGCGCCATTTCGATCGCGCTGTCCGTCTGCTCGCCGATCGGGGACACGACGTGTGCCTGGCGTCACAGGACGACGACGTGGAGTTGTGGGGCGTGCTGGCGAAGCAGCCGCGCATCCGCGCGATCGTGGCGCCGCGAAATCGCGGCGACGACTGGAGCGCCGCCGCGACCATGGTGCGTCGCGCGCGTGATTACATCAGGTACCTCCATCCCCGATACGCGTCGGCGAACCTGCTGAGGGAGCGCGCCTTCGAGAAAATGGTCGGGTCGGTCTCTGATTCGGCGGAAACACTCGGACCAGAGTGGAGCGAGCTCTTACGTCGCGTTCCCAAGACGGATCAGAAGCGACTCGATGTCCTGCTGGCCAAGATCGAGACGGCTATCCCATCCGATCCGGACATCGGCGAATTCCTGACTGCGCAGCGTCCGGACGCGTTGGTGCTGTCGCCGATGGTCGGCATCGGCTTCACGCAGGCCGACTTCGTCAAGAGCGCGCGATCGCTGGGCATCCCGTCCGGCATGCTCGTCTTCAGCTGGGACAACTTGAGCAACAAAGGGCTCATTCACGAGATGCCCGATCGCGTGTGGGTGTGGAACGACACTCAGATGCGTGAGGCCGTGAAGCTGCACAAGTGTCCCCCGGAACGCATCGTCATCACTGGTGCGCCTCGGTTCGACGAGTTCTTCGAGATGCAGCCGGCCTCAACGCGAGCGGAGTTCTGTCAGCTCGCCGGGCTCGACCCGGCGAGACCGATCATCACGTATCTCGGGTCGTCGAAGTTCGTGGCTGCCGCCGAGCAGGCATTCGTTACGCGTTGGATCGCCGCGCTCCGAGGCAGTTCCGATCCGGTTCTCGCCAGGGCCAGCCTCCTGATCCGGCCGCATCCCGCCGGTGAGAAGAACTGGCACGCCGACAGCTCGGTAGACGTTCGCTGGCCGAAGGTTGGTGAGAAGGCGACCGTATCGCGGCCTTTCGGCGACGACCACGCGATCGTGATGAACTCGCCGATGCAGAACGCGGACGTCGTGCTCTACGACACCGTCCATCACAGCGCGGCCATTGTCGGCCTCAATACCAGCGCAGAGATCGAAGCGGCCATCGTGGGGCGTCCGGTTTTCACCATTCTCGACAGCAATGCAAAGGGGCAGCAGGGCACGCTGCACTTCCACTATTTACTGCGCCAGCGTGGCGGACACGTCGAGCTTGCTGAAAGCTTCAATCAGCACATCGTGCAGTTGTCGGATGCGCTAGCAGGCAAGTATCGACGTGACGCGATCGACGCGTTTGTACAGCGCTTCGTGCGACCGCACGGGTTGAATGTGCCCGTCGCTCCGCGTCTTGCCGATGCGATTGAGGCGCTCGCGGCGACGCATGAGACCGCGATCGGTCGGGAGACGGATTCCGTCCGGCTGAAGCCGGACACTACCGGCGTCGTGTGAGGATCCGGTGGCTTCACTCGGCGACGCGGGTAGGACAATGAACGGCGCCCAGTCTATGCGCATTCTGTTCCACGTCACGCTCAAGACGATGCTGCGGCATTTCGAGAGTGTGCTGCTGGCATTGGCGGACCGGGGTCACGTCGTACGCATCGCGTCGCATCGCAGTCCGGAGATTCCACCACCGGCGGCGTTGGTCGCGCATCCGCGCATTTCATTCATCGCGAGCCCGGGCCGGCGCCGCGATGAATGGTCGACGCCAGTTCACGAGCTGCGGGCGCTGCGCGACTACATTCGCTTCCTGGATCGACGATTCAAGCCGGCGACCAAACTGCGCGCCCGCGCCCTCCGCACGGCAGTCAAGGCAGTCACGCACGACGAGCGGGCGCACCTCGTGCATCGCTGTCCCAAGTGTGATGCGCGTCTGGTCGACGACGACGTGGGGCAGATGCTGCGAGGATTTGGCAAGCGGGGTGTCAAGAATCTGGCCAAGCTGCTGGCGTTGATGGAACGCACGATCCCGAGCGCCACCGTCCTCGAAGACTTCTTGAAGGCGGAGCAGCCCGACCTGGTTCTGGTGTCACCGCTCGTCAACCTTGGATCGTACCAGGCGGATTTCGTGAAGAGCGCGAAGGCGCTTCACATTCCGGTCGTCTATCCCGTGTTCAGTTGGGACAACCTCTCGACGAAAGGGCTGATCCACGTGCAGCCCGATGGCGTGATCGTGTGGAACGAGCGTCAGCGAACGGAAGCTGTCGAGATGCACGGCGTGCCGCTGGATCGAGTGGCAGTGACCGGGGCGCCGCGGTTCGACGAGTTCTTCGCGATGTCGCCCGGGACGACTCGCGAACAGTTCTGCACAATTCACGAGCTCGATGCGAGTCAGCCAATCGTTGTCTATCTGTGCTCGTCCGAGTTCGTCGCCGGAGGCGAGGTGGACTTCGTGCGCCGGTGGATCGACGAAGTGCGGCGTGCGCCGTCACTCCGCTCGTGCAACATCTTGATCCGGCCGCATCCCCGGCAGCAGAAGCCCTGGAAGGCCTTCGAGCCGCCCGATGCGCGAGTGGCTGTTGCCCTGCCTCGGGCAATGAACGCCGACCCGACGCTCCTCGACACGGTGCATCACAGCGCCGCCGTTGTCGGGTTGAATACGAGCGCGCAGCTCGAGGCCGGCATTCTCGGTCGGCCTGTTCTCACGGTCCTGGCGCCGGAGTTCGCGGAAGGTCAGCAGGGGACACTGCATTTCTCCTATCTGCTGAAAGAGCACGGCGGCTTCGTCGATGTGGCGCCGGACTTCGAAGTGCATCGGCGTCAGCTGGCGGCGGCTGTTGCCGGTGACTACGACCGGCAGGCGATTCGCAGCTTCATCGAGCAGTTCCTTCGCCCGAACGGAATCGATCGCCCGGCGACGCCGTTCATGGTGCGTGCGATCGAGGAGTTCGCTCAGTCGGCGTACCGCGAGCAACCGTCCGAGGTCACCCAGACGCACTCGTAATGTGCTGACACGGCATTCTTCGCTCGGGCGGTTGTTTCGATCGGTGACGCAGGTCCCGGTGATCGTTCAACCGATTGCCTCGTCCGCGGCGCACGTGGCGCCGCGTCTGAAATCGAGCCAGGCGATTGGACTGACGCTGGCTGTCCTGGCCGGCGTTCATCAGGCCGTCATCGCAAGTGCACCGACCAACGACGACTTCCTGCACCTCGTGACCGCGAACCAGATTCTCGCCGGAGACTGGCCGTACCGGGACTTCTTCGAACTGTACGGACCGCTGATGTATGGCCTGAGCGCACTCAGCAGACTCATGTTCGGGCATCGGCTGCTGTCCGAGGCTGTCGTGGTTGGCATCGCGCTCGCCGCGAGCACATATCTTGTCTTCAAGCTTGTGCGCTCGCTGACGGGCTCGTCCGCGGCCGCGGTGCTGTCTGCGCTGTTGCTGATGGTTGCCGGCGTCCGTGGCTACTCGGTACCCGAAGGTCGTCCTGTACGCGGTGGCGGCGACGATGTGGTGGGCGTACGTGAAGGAGCCGACGCGGCTGAAGGCGTTGGCACTTGGTGCCTGGGTCGCGGCGGCGTTCTACTGGCGCGCGGACCACGGCGTGTACGTCGCGGCTGGTGTCGCTCTGGCGATGGTATGCGCTCACGGCGTAAGCCGGCTGGCAACGATCAGGCTGGCGCAAGCAGCCGCGGTGTCGATACTTGCGGTTTCGCCGATTCTGATTCTCGCCGTATCAACAGTGGGCCTTCTGTCCTACGTCACCGACGGTGCGGCCATCGTCAACACGCAGCACACGGAGACCAGTTCGCACACGTGGCCGAAGTGGCCAATCCGTGGAGTGAGCGATGTGATTCGTCTGGACGGGCCCGAAGAGTTTGCGCCGGTCGTGGGCCTGCGGTGGACGGAGGACAGTTCGGCCGAAGCACGTTCCGCGGTGCTGGCGAAGTATGGGCTCACGCCGGTTTCAGATGACGGCCCGCAGGTGCAAGTAGTCCGCATGTCCGAGCAATCTTCCGGTGCCGTGCGTGGGCTGATCAACGAGCCGATCGTCGCGGATACAAGCGGGATCGATCGAAGCCAGTCGAAGCTCTCATGGTCGACGTTTCCGCTCTGGCAGCGGCTGCGCTTTTCTCACTGGTGGCTTCGCTTCAGACTGTTCACGGGTGTGAACGAACACGGAAATGCGGGCGAAGCCGTCGCCGCCATCTTCTACACGTTGCCGCTCATCGTGATTCTAGCAGCCGTCCCGTGGTTGCATCGCTACCTGCGGCCGAGGGCGACGCCTGCGCGACTTGTCGCCTTCGGGCTCTTCGGTGTTGTCACCGCCTTTGGCCTGATGCGATCGCCCTACGAGGTGCGCGCCGTTGACGACGTGACGATTCCGGCAATTCTGTTCGGCTGCTGTGTGGCCGCGTTGTGGCGAACGGCTTTTGCCAGGCGTGGCGTGTTGCGTGTGGTCCTGGCGGTGGCAGCGGTGATGCTCGCGGTGCTGATGGTCAAGAGCGTGGCCGTGGCCGGCGAGTTCCCGAGTCGTGTGGCCTGGCTGACGGGCGAGGGACGATCGCTGGAGCGCATGAAAGGCGCCTGGCGCGAAGTTCAGGATCGGCTGATTGCGGGACCACCGCTGACGTACTGGAATGGGATGCCGAAGTCAGCCGAGCTCCAGTTGTCTGAGTACGCAGCGCAGTGCCTGCCCTCGTCACAGCGGTTGCTGGTTCTTTGGTTCGCTCCCGAGATTTACTACTATGCGGACCGTCTTATGGCGGCGCGGCACGCGTTCTACGACTCCGGATACCAGAACATCGGGCGGGAGCAACAGCTCACACTTGCCAAGATCCAGCGTTATGCTCCGCCGTTCGTTTATGCAACCGGGGAGATCGACAGGTACACCCGCTTGCTCTATCCGGAGATCGTGGACTACGTACATTGGGAGTACGAGGCGATAGGCGCGCTCGAGGACAACGGGCGCCGCTATCAGGTCTTCCTCAGAAAGGGTGCATCCGTCGTGCGATCGTACGGTGAACACGAGTGGCCCTGCCTGATGTGAACCGGCATATGTCGATCTTCGAGCGTCTGAATCCTCTTCGAATCGTTCGCACCGTCGACTCGGTGCCGCAGCTCCGGGCCCTTGGGGAGAAGGTGCGCGAAGACCAGAAAGAGATGACGCGTCAGCTGAGGACGATCTCGCGCCAGCTCGAGCAGCTGGAAGAAACGCTCAAGGGTCAGCAGAAGATTCTCGACGCAGTGCCGGAATTGCAGGCGCAGGTCCGCCGATGTGTGACGGCGTACACGAAAGACGCTCGTCAAACCGATTTGCTGGAAGCGCTTCGGACGAAGTTGGGAGATGGCGAGCGGATTGCCGCGCATGCGGCAGCCGCGGTGTCACGGGCGGAGCTCGAGCTCGATCCGTTTCCGCACATCGTGATCGACAAACTGCTGCCGGACGACATCGGCCGCGAACTCATTAGCGCCCTCCCGTCGAACGCATTCTTCAAGACGGAAGACCTGACGCGGCAGGAGCTGGAAGTCCCATTCGTATTCGCACCTGAATACAGCCGGGTCATGTGGAACACTTTCTTCCATAAGGTCATTGCGCAGGCGATGGTGCCGGCGCTGATGGACAAGTTCCGTCCGGCGCTCGACGACTTCCTCTGCACGCACTGGCCTGAGCTAGGATCGATGGCGGAGGCGGGCATCAACTTGCGCGTAACGAACTCGCGCCTGTTACTTCGGCGTCCCGGCTATGTGATCAAGCCCCATCGCGATCCGCGCTGGGCCTTCCTCACGTGCCTCGTGTATCTGCCGCAGACGTCGGAGCACCAGGTGTATGGCACCCAGTTGTATCGGCTGCGGCGTGAGCCCGACGTCACTCACAGCTCGCCACTGTGGGTCGATCGCTCGGAGTGCGAGTTGGTCAAGGACGTTCCCGCGCTCCGGAACACCGCGATCGTGTTCTTGAATTCAACCGGGGCGCATGGTGCATCGATCCCCTCTGACGCACCGAAGAAGGTCGAGCGCTTCCTGTATCAAGTGCAGTTCGGAGTGGACGAGAAGACGAAAGAGCGGCTTATCTCCGGTGTGCCAGATGCCGCGCGTTCGTCGTGGGTCACTGCCCGAGACGGCGGTTACCGATAATGCCGATCGCAGCCAGCGTTGTCCTTGGCGAACGCGTCGCCATCTTCCATCCCGATCTCGTCAATCTCTACGGGTGTCGCATCGGGGACGACACGAAGATCGGCTCGTTCGTGGAGATCCAGAAAAACGCGGAGGTCGGCCGCCGCTGCAAGATCTCGTCGCACACCTTCATCTGTGAGGGTGTCACCATCGAAGACGAAGTGTTCATCGGGCACGGCGTGATGTTCATCAACGACCCTCATCCGCGTGCGACGTCTGACGGTCAACTTCAGACCGAGGCCGACTGGGTCGTTGTTCCCACGCGAGTTCGGCAGGGCGCCTCGATTGGCAGCGGGGCGACGATCCTTTGCGGTGTCACGATCGGCGAGAAGGCGATGGTTGGTGCTGGCGCCGTCGTCACGCGCGACGTCGCGGCCGGCGAAACGGTTGTCGGCGTGCCCGCGCGCGTCGTCGTGCGTAGTCTCGGACAGGAGCGACAGGCATGATCCGCGTCGGTGTCATCGGTACGGGTACTGGGGTCCGAATGTCGTCAGGAACTTCGCCGATTGTTCCGCGACCCGGATTGCTGCGGTCTGTGACCTGCGACCGGAGCGACTTGCGGCAGCGGAGCGCCGCTATTCGGGTATCCTCACGACGGCCGACCCGGCGGCGCTGATCAAGGACCCCACGGTCGATGCGGTTGTGATCGCCACTCCGGTCGATCACCACTTCGATCTGGCCATGCTTGCGATTCGCGAAGGCAAGCATGTCCTGGTCGAGAAGCCGATTGCCTCGTCGTCTGAGCAGGCGTCGCGGATGATTGACGAGGCGGCACGGCGCCGCGTTGTGTTGATGGTCGACCACACGTTTGTGTATACGAGCGCCGTCCGTACCATGCATGACCTCGTCGCGAAGGGCGAACTGGGCGACATCTATTACTACGACTCCGTTCGTATCAATCTTGGACTGTTCCAGCACGACGTGAATGTGTTGTGGGACCTGGCCGTTCACGATCTGTCGATCATGGATTACGTGTTGAACCGACAGCCGATGGCGGTCTCGGCGACGGGTCTGGCCCATGTGCCCGCTGAACCGGAGAACATCGCCTACATGACGATGTTCTTCGAGGGTCCGCTGATCGGGCATGTTCACGTGAACTGGCTCGCGCCGGTGAAGATACGGAAGACGCTGCTCGGCGGCAGCCGGCGCATGCTGGTGTTTGACGATCTCGAGGCGAGCGAAAAACTCAAGGTCTACGACAAAGGCATTTCGGTGAACTCGAGCCCTGAGAACGTGTATCAGATGCTCGTCGGGTACCGCACCGGCGACATGTGGGCGCCGAAGCTCGACGTGACGGAGGCGCTCAGCGTTGAAGCCGCGCATTTTGCCGATTGCATCAACACCGGCGGCAGTCCGATCACGGACGGTGAGGCCGGGCTTCGTGTCGTGCGTCTGCTCGAGGCTGCCAATGAGTCGATGGCGGGGCGCGGCCGCCTCGTGAGTCTCAAGAGTACAGTGACGACATGATTCCTTTCGTTGATTTGAAAGCCCAGTATCGGTCGCTCAAGCCGGAAGTCGATCGAGCCATTCAGCAGGTGCTCGACGAGTCGCAGTACATCCTCGGCCCGGCCGTCTCGGCGTTCGAGCGCGACTTCGCCGCCTTTTGCCAGACCACGGAGGCCATCGGCGTGAACAGCGGCACGAGCGCGCTGCATCTGGCTCTGCTGGCGGTGGGCGTGCGGCCGGGGGACGAAGTGATCACCGTTCCGTTCACCTTCGTTGCCACCGTCTCAGCGATCGAGTACGCAGGTGCCAAGCCGGTGCTCGTGGACGTCGAGCCTGACTACTGGACGATGGATCCGGCGAAGCTCGAGGCGGCGATCACGCCGCGCACCAAGGCGATCATGCCGGTCCATCTCTATGGCCAGCCCGCGGACATGGATCCGATCCTCGCCATCGCAGAGAGACACGGCATTCCGGTCATCGAGGACGCCTGCCAGTCTCACGGATCCGAGTACCACGGCCGGCGATGCGGGTCGATGGGAAGGCTCGGGTGTTTCAGCTTCTATCCAGGCAAGAATCTCGGAGCCTACGGCGAGGGCGGCGCAGTGGTGACGAATGATCCGACGCTTGCGACCACAGTTCGATTGCTGCGCGCGTGGGGAGAAGAGACGCGGTACGAGCACAAGTACCGTGGCTTCAACTACCGGATGGACGGCATCCAGGGTGCTGTTCTCGGAGTGAAACTCAAGCACCTCGAGTCGTGGACCGAGGCGCGACGAGCACATGCGAAGACCTACGCGCGCGCGCTGGCGGAGACGCAGGTAATTTCACCGGTCGAACGCCAGGGAGTTCGGCACGTCTATCATGTCTACGTCGTGCATTCTAACGATCGCGACGGTCTGCGAGCCCGGTTGACCGATGCCGGCGTACAGACAGGCGTGCACTACCCGATCCCGGTTCACCTGCAGCCGGGGTACCGCGATCTCGGTATGCCCCGGAGATTTCCCCGTCAGTGAGCGCGCCGCGGGTGAAGTGTTGTCGCTGCCGATTTACCCCGAGCTGACGGAGAAGCAGATCTATGCTGTCGCCGGTATCTGCCGCGCGGGCGTGACCGCGCCGGCCCGAGGCTGACCTCGACGCGATGATGAATTCGGCACCTGGTTCGCGAATCGTTCCGGCCGTCCACGGCCGCCGGGAGGTGACCTCCGATCCTGCGGACGACCTCGCGCTCGCCGAGGGATTGCGAGAAGATCACTCGCGATCGGACCTGCTCGATCTGGCATCGAAATATGCCTACGGACTGAACGAGCACGACGTGCGTATGCGCCGTGCCGTGTGGCGTGCGCTCAGCCGGCGCTTCGGTCACGGCATACGGATCGGACGCGGTGCGCTGGTCACGCATCCTGAAACGTTCGAGATCGGCGACGGCGTGTTCATCGGAGAGCACGCGTTCATCCAGGGGCGCTTCGACGGTCGATGCGTGATCGGCGACCACACGTGGATTGGGCCGCAGAGCTACTTCGACGCGCGCGATCTGATCATCGAGGAGTACGTCGGTTGGGGACCGGGCGCGAAGGTGCTCGGCTCCAGGCATACGTGCGTGCCACTCGATGTGCCGGTCATTCAGACCGACCTCGAAATAGAGCCGGTACGCATCTGCGCCTGGGCAGATATTGGCGTCAACGCAGTCGTGCTGCCCGGTGTCACGATAGGCCGTGGCGCTATCGTCGGAGCCGGATCTGTCGTGACCACTGACGTGGAACCATTTTCGATTGTCGCCGGCGTGCCCGCGCGGTTGGTCCGGCGCCGCGACGAACCTGCGAAAGGTAGGCCGTGAAGATAGATCAATCGACAATAGTCGTGACGGGTGGCGCGGGACTGATCGGCTCGACGACGGTAGACCTGCTGCTCAACGAGCACACCCCCCGCTCCGTGGTGATCTTCGACAACTTCTCACGTGGCAGCCGAGCCAATCTCGAGCACGCGCTCCGAGACCCTCGAGTGTCGGTCGTCGACGGCGATATCCGCGATCGCGCGGCGGTGGCGCGCGTCGTGGCCGGAGCAGACGCCGTTATTCACATGGCGGCGCTGCGCATCACCGCCTGTGCGGCGGAGCCGAGGCTTGCATTCGACGTGATGTGTGGCGGCTCGTTCAACGTCGTCGAGGCTGCGCAGGCGAGTGGGGTGAAGAAGATCGTGGCGGCCTCGACCGCCTCTGTCTACGGGATGGCGGAGGAGTTTCCGACGACGGAGCCACATCATCCGTACGGAAACCGCACGTGGTACGGCGCGTCGAAGATGATGCTCGAGGGACTATTACGTTCTTTCAATGAACATGTACGGGCTGCCGTATATCGCGCTGCGGCTATTTCAGCGTCTACGGCCCACGCATGGATGTGCACGGAAAGTACACAGAGGTCCTGATCCGATGGATGGAGCGCATCGACGGCGGTCGGCCACCACTGGTCCTCGGTGACGGCACGCAGACAATGGACTTCGTCTACGTGGAAGACGCGGCACGCGCAAACGTATTGGCGTTGGCGTCCGGATGTATCCGACGATGTCTTCAACGTCGCCGACCCGGTGTCGAGACGAGTCTCAACGATCTCGCCGCGGCGCTGGGCCGGGTGATGGGTGTGCCCGTGTCGCACCCGAGTATGGTCCCGAGCGTAAGGTGAATCCCCGTTCCGAGGCGGCTCGCCTCCACTGAAAAAGCGAAGAGCAGGCTTGGCTTCTCTGCGTCAGTGACGCTCGATGACGGGCTGTCGCGACTTGTGAAGTGGTGGCGGGCGGAGCGTGTACGAGTGTGACGACTGCGACGACCATTCCGGTCGCGCGTCCGCTGCTCGACGAGCGCGAAGCCGAGGCGGCGCGGCGTGTGATCCTCTCCGGTTGGGTCTCGCAGGGCCCCGAGGTCGCCGCGTTCGAGCGGGAATTCGCGGAAGCCGTCGGAGCGCGACACGCTTGCGCCGTGTCGAGTTGCACCACAGCGCTGCACCTGGCGCTGGTTGCATGCGGAGTGTCGAGCGGCGACGAGGTCGTCACGGTCAGTCATTCGTTCATCGCGACGTCGAACGCAATCCGCTACTGCGGTGCGACGCCGGTCTTCGTGGACATCCAGCGAGAGACGTACAACATCGATCCGTCGCTGGTCGAGGCTGCAATCGGCCCGCGCACGAAGGCGATCCTGGCTGTGCATCAGCTCGGGATGCCGTGCGATCTGGCAGCGATCGTCGAGATCGGCACGCATCGATCCATTCCGGTCGTCGAGGATGCGGCGTGTGCCGTCGGGAGCGAGATTCGCTGGAACCATCGCTGGGAGCGCATTGGGCATCCGCGCGGGCTCGTCGCCTGCTTCTCGTTTCATCCGCGTAAGCTGCTGTCGACCGGTGACGGTGGCATGTTGACGACTGCCGATCCGGATCTCGATCGAACGTTCCGTCTCCTGCGTCAGCACGGCATGAGCGTGTCCGACACCGTACGGCATTCATCGTCGACCGTCATTCAAGAAGAGTATCCAGTCCTCGGCTACAACTACAGGATGACGGACATCCAGGCGGCGATCGGTCGCGAGCAGCTGACGCGGTTGTCTGGAATCGTGTCGCGCCGGCGAGCGCTGGCCGAACGCTATCGGGAGCGGCTCGCACACGTCGCTGGAGTGAGCATCCCGACCGAGCCCGAGTGGGCGCGGACGAACTGGCAAAGCTACGCCGTTCGCGTTGATACGGGCCACCGGCGACAGATCATGCAGAGGATGCTCGATGCGGGAATTTCGACGCGTCGAGGTGCGATGAACGCCCACCGCGAGGCGGCGTATCCGGCCGGCATGTGGCGCGCAGCCGGCTCTCTCCAGGAGAGCGAGGCCGCGCAGGACGCCGCTATTGTGCTGCCGCTGTTCCATCAGTTGACGGAAGCGGATCAGGATCGAGTGGTCGACGAACTCGCTCGCGCCGCCGGGTCCCGCGTGTGATCTCCCTCATCACGCCCGCGTTCAACGAGGGTTCGAATCTCCCGATGTTGCATGAGCGGTTGACGTCCGTGTTTCGTCAGCTCGACTGGGAGTGGATCATCGTCGACGATCACTCACGCGACGATACGTTCGAGGTGATTGAACGCCTGGTCGCCATCGATCCTCGAGTACGAGGAATTCGTCTGGCGTACAACTCAGGATCGCACCTCGCGTTTACGTGTGGTCTGAGGCACGCCAGCGGTGAGGTGGCGGCACTCATGGTGGCCGACCTTCAGGATCCACCGGAGTTGCTGATTCAGATGCTGGAGCGCTGGCGGAGCGGTGTCCAGGTGGTGTGGGCCGTCCGGCGTCATCAACCCGGTGACGGCAGTGGAACGCAGCTCTATTACTGGATTATGCGGAATCTGGTCGGCATGACCGATATGCCTGCCACGGGGGCGGACTTCTTCCTGGTCGATCGCGTCGTCATCGATGCGTTTCTGGCTGCGGCCGATCGCCATGTGAGCATCTTCGCGCTCATGATGTGGCTCGGCTTTCGCCGCGAGTTCATTCAGTACGACAAGCAACCGCGCACGCGAGGACGCTCCGGGTGGACGCTGGCCAAGAAACTGAAGCTGGTGGTCGACTCGATCGTCGGGTTCTCGGACTTTCCGATCTGGTGGCTCACCTATGCCGGTGTTGCTGCGCTCGTCGTGGCGCTGGTTCCAGCCGTCGTTGCTGTCGTGGCTTACTCGGGACTGAATGCAGCACTCCTGTTGTTGGCAGCGCTCGTCATCGGATTGTTTGGGTGCCATTTGATTGCGCTGGGAATACTTGGCCACTATGTGTGGCGCGGGCTCGACGCGGCGCGGAAGAGGCCGCTGTACTCGATCGAAGCGGTCGCAAAGGCCCACGATGTGCCCGCGGCCGTCGCCGGTGACCGGAGACAGTAAAATAGATCCCTTCACTGTTGGGCGCTGAGGACTGATGATCGACTGTATCGCCGGATACCACCTGAATCCCTGGACCTGTGGTATTGCCAAATTCAATGCAATTCTCGCGCGTCACCTGAGCCTGCCGGTTGTCGGCATCGGGTCGGCCGATCTCAAGGACTATCGTCGGCCGCTCCTCTCTCTGAAAATGTCGGAGTTCACAGCCGACGATGCACGAGACCTGCACGAATGGGTCGTCGCCCATCCGGGCCAGTACCAGTTGTTCCTCCACGCGTTCGACGGCACCGAGATCGAGCACACGCTGATGGCGTCGGCCGCCAAGGTGTACTGCGGCAATCGCGAGCTCTCTCATGACCTGGCGCCGGCACGCCCAGACATCGTCGAGCTGTTCTGCCCGGGCACGCTGCTCAACCCGCAGCGTTTCCAGCGAACCGAGCTCTCGGTCTTCACGTTCGGCATGGCGCACAAAATCCGCGTGCCGTTGTATCGACGGTTGCGCGACCTGCTCGAGGCGACGGGGAAGAGCTATTCGGTGTACGTCTCAACCGCGCTGCACGAGAACACGAGCTTCGACGAGTCGTTCGTCGTGCGCTTCGAGGAATTGCAGGCGCTCTTCAACGGGCAGGTGTACTTCATGGGGTACTTGTCCGATACGGCGGTGTTCAACCATCTCGTCGACTGCACGTTCCTCGCGGCCTTCTTCGAGAAGGGGCTGCGCGCCAACAACACCACGGTGAACGCGGCGATGGAATGTGGATGTGCGGTGATCACCAATCTTGACGACCACTCGCCGGCCGGCCTCTCCCATTTGAAGAACGTGATCGACATCAACCAGTGCGAGCGGCTCCCGGATGCGAGCGATGCCGAGCGGATCGGCCGTGCGGCTCGTGAGATCGCGCACGCGGAGTATGGATGGGACCAGCTCGTGACGCAGCTGCGACCGGTGGTACGACTTTAAGTGCTGTCTACAACTCCTGTGCGAGCCGGGATCGACCTCTCGTCGATTCCCTCTGTCATCCCGAATCTGATCGGCGGAAAAGCCGCGCTGCCTGTGGAAGGTCGCGTCTTCGCGAAGATCGATCCGGCAACCGGCGGTGAGATCTGCAAGGTCGCCCGATCCACGGCGGCCGACATCCGTGCGGCCGTCGAGCGAGCGCGTCAGGCGCAGCCGGCATGGGCAGCGACGACAGTCGTCAAACGCGGCGACATTCTCCGCCGCATCGCGATCCTGATGCAGGAGCATCGCGCGGCAATCGCCGACCTCGTGTCGCGTGAGACGGGGAAGTCGCGCAAGGATGCGCTCGGCGAAACGGACGCGGCAATCGAGATGGGCTTCTTCGTCGCCGGCGAGGGACGTCGCTTCTACGGACAGACGACGACCAGCGCGGTGCCGAACAAGAGCGCGATGATCGTTCGACAGCCTCTTGGCGTGGCGGGTCTCATCATCGCCGCCAATACGCCGATTGCCAATGTCGCCTGGAAGGCGTTCCCGGCGCTGCTCTGCGGGAACGCGGCGATTCTGAAAGCCGCCGAGGATACACCGCTCTCCGCATGGGCGTTTGGCGTGATCGCGCACGAAGCTGGTGTGCCGGAAGGTGTCTACGCCACCGTGCACGGCTTTGGCGAGGAAGCCGGAGCGCCGCTCGTCGAGCATCCCGACGTCGCGATTGTCAGCTTCACCGGGTCGTGTGACGTGGGTCGTTACATCGCCGAGACCACCGGTCGCCGCCTCGCGAAAACCTGTCTCGAGCTCGGCGGCAAGAACCCGCTCATCGTCTGTGACGACGCAGATCTGGCGAATGCGGTGACATGGACGCTCGGCTCTGCGTTCAGCAACGCGGGCCAGCGATGCGCGGCGGGCAGTCGAATCATCGTGTTCGACGCGGTTTACGACCGCTTCAAGGCGATGTTGGTGGAAGCTGTCGGACGGCTGAAAGTCGGCACCGCCGACACCGACGACTTCGGACCGGTGATCAACGAAGAGCAGATGACGAACATGCTCGCGGGGGTCGCGCGAGCGAAGACCGCAGGCGCGACAATCCTGACCGGGGGTCAGCGTCTGAGTGGCGGATCGTATGGCGGCGGTTTCTTCGTGGCGCCGACGTTGATCGAAGACGTGCGGCCGCAGGACGAGATCTCGAGGAGCGAGCTGTTCGGACCGATCACGTGCCTGTATCGCGTCTCGACGTTCGAGGAAGCGATCGCGCTGGCGAACGACTCCCCATTCGGGCTGACGGCCTCGATTCACACGCAGAGCCTGAATCGCGCGATGACGTTCCTCTCGCGAATCCAGTCCGGTGTCGCGGTGGTCAATGGCGGCACCTACGGCAGCGAACCGCATCTGCCGTTCGGTGGGCTTCGCCAGTCGGGCAACGGCTGGCGTGAAGCGGGCACGCAGGCACTCGACGTCTACTCGGATCTCAAGACGATCTACATCAATCACAATCCGGCTGCTGTCTGAGAATGAACAGTTCCGTGTTCCATGTTCCGGGTTCCAGGTTCGTGTTCACGGTTCCGGTTCTGGGTTCGGGGTTCGGGGTTCGAAGTTCCGGGCGATCGATGCTGATAGGAACTCCGAACATGTTGAACGGTGAACTGTGAACTCGAACGTGGAACACGAACGCGGAACGCGGAACCCGGAACGTGGAACTGCACGGTCTTGTGTCGCGTTCATCCCCGCTCGCAGCGGTTCCAAGCGTGTGACTGGCAAGAACGTCCGGATGCTCGGCGGGCATCCGATGCTTGCGTATACGATTGCTGCCGCTCGCGAGAGCGGCGTGTTCGAGTCGGTGATTGTCTCGACCGACACGGAAGACGTCGCCAACATCGCGCGGCGGTACGGCGCCGAGGTGCCGTTCCTGAGGCCGGCGGAGTTCGCGGGCGACACATCGCCGGATATCGAGTGGCTCGAGCATACGATTGTGGAGCTCGGCCGACGGGGGCGTGCGTGGGACTGCTTCAGCCTGCTGCGTCCGACGAGCCCGTTTCGCACGGCTGATACGATCCGTCGAGCGTGGGCGCTCTTCACCGCACAGGAGGGCGTCGACTCCCTTCGCGCGGTCGAAAAGTGCGCACAGCATCCGGGGAAGATGTGGATCGTGCGCGGCCAGCGGATGTTTCCATTGCTGCCGTTCGGTCCGGAGGCGCAGCCGTGGCACAGCACGCCGTATCAGGCATTGCCGCTGGTGTACGTGCAGAACGCCTCGCTCGAGATCGCGTGGACGCGAGTCGTGCGTGAACGCCGGTCGATCGCAGGAGACGTGCTGGTGCCGTTCCTGACCGAAGGCTACGAAGGCTTCGATATCAACGACTCGTACGATTGGATGGTGGCCGAACGGCTGCTTGCGGACGGGCTTGTACAGCTGCCGTCGATTGACGTTGTAAGCAGTAGGCAGTAGTAGGCAGTTCACGGTTCACAGTTCAACCGTGGACCGCAGACCGAGGACTGAGGACCGAAGACCAGAGCCATGGGTGATCTACAAACCGATCAGGGCGAATCCCTCGAGCTGAAATATGTGCCGGTGAGCGAGTTTGAGCGCTTGCTCAAGGCGCCGGCGTCGGCAACGGCTCGTGCCGCAGCATTTGCCACGCTGGCGCGCATCAACACGCTCTACATGGTCGCCGGCGCATGGTCGGGGCACATCGGCACCAGCTTCAGCTCGCTCGAAATCATGAGCTGGCTTTTCCTGAACGAGATTCGCGATCTCGACAAGGGCGACGCTGAGTGCGACATCTTCTTCTCCTCGAAGGGGCATGACGCGCCGGCGCTCTACAACGTGCTGATTGGTCTCGGCCTGCTCGACGAAGACTTGCTTCACCAGCTCCGTCGTCTGAAGGGACTCCCCGGCCACCCGCACATCGAGACGCCATACGTGCAGGCGAACACCGGCTCGCTCGGCATGGGTGTGTCGAAGGCGAAGGGAATGGCTCTGGCCAATCGTCTCGAAGGTAAGGAGCGGCGCCTCTTCGTGCTCACCGGCGACGGCGAGTTGCAGGAGGGGCAGTTCTGGGAATCGCTCGGGACCGCTGCCACGCGTCAGCTGGGCGAGATCGTCGCCATCATCGACCACAACAAGATTCAGTCAGACACATGGGTGCACGACGTCAGTCCGCTCGGGGATCTCGAAGCGAAGTTCCGTGCGTTTGGCTGGCACGTCACGCGCTGCGACGGTCACGACGTTGCAGCGCTCGAGCGCACCTTCCGCGCGCTCGATTCAGTGACGAACCAGCCGAAGGCCATCATCGCGGACACCGTGAAGGGGAAGGGCGTGTCCTTCATGGAAGGGCCCGCGCTGAAGTCGGGCGAGCTCTACGCGTATCACTCGGGAGCCCCGAAGGAAGACGCCTACAACGCCGGCCTGTCGGAATTGCTGATGAAGGCGAACGCGCAGTTCGCCGACCTGGGTCTTGGCATCGTCGCGACTGAAAAGACGACGCGGAATCCGAGACGCGAGCCGAGGACGACGGAGAATCTCATCGCGGCGTACGAGCAGGCGCTGGTGCGGCAGGGCGACCGCCACGCGAATCTCGTCGTGCTCGATGCCGACTTGATCAAAGACTGCGGCCTGGTGTCGTTCGCGAAGAAGTATCCCGACCGATTCATCGAGTGCGGGATCGCGGAACAGGACATGGTGTCGATGGCGGGAGGCCTCGCGCGCAGAGGTGCACTGCCGATCGTGCACTCGTTTGCCTGCTTCCTGTCGGCCCGGCCAAACGAACAGATCTCCAACCAGTGCAGCGAGGGGTCGAAAGTCGTCTACGTAGGCTCGCTTGCTGGCCTGATCCCCGGCGGTCCCGGGCACTCGCATCAGTCGGTGCGGGACATCTCGCGCACTGCGCGGGGTGGCGAATCTGTCGCTCGTCGAGCCCGCCCTCGAGGCCGAGGTGCAGTCGCTCCTCGACTACGCTGTCAACAGCGCGCCAGACAGCATGTATCTGCGCCTGGTGTCGGTGAAGTGGCCGGTGCCGTTCGCCTATCCGCATCAACACAAGGTGGAGCGGGGCCGTGGTTGGGTCGTGCGTGACGGCAGCGACGCCGTCGTCTTTGGCTACGGTCCGTGGCTGCTGGCCAATGCGTTCGAAGCGGCCGAGGAAGTCGAGCAGAGCTCGGGCGCGAGCGTGCGCCTGGTGAACCTGCCGTGGCTCAATCGTGTCGATCCGCGATGGCTGCGTGAAGTCATCGGCGGCCGCCGCTATATCCTCACGCTCGACAATCACTATCTGAAGGGTGGCCAGGGCGAGATGCTCGCAACCGCCATCGCCGAGCTCGCGCTCGAGCCCACACCGCGGATCCTTCGCGTGGGTGTGACTGCGCTACCCGAGTGCGGCACCAACGACGAAGTGCTCGCACACCACAAACTGGACGTTGCCAGCCTCGTGAAGAGCATGCGCTACGTGGTCCCACAGATCGCATGATCGTTCTGTTCTGGGATATCGACGGCACGCTCCTGACCACCGGAAGGGCGGGCGTGCCGGCCTGGGAAGAAGCAGTCAAGGAAGTCGTCGGTCATGACTTTCAGTTGTCCGAGTTCCGGATCGCCGGACTCACCGACTATCAGATTGCCGTTCGGACATTCGAGTTGCTCGGTGTTGACGTCAACGAAGACCAGATCCGCCGCATGGTGAAGCGTTACGAGGAGCTTCTTCCGGAAGCGTTGCCGCTCAAGCAGGGATGCGTGCTTCCGAACGTGCGGGAGATTCTCGATCGGCTGGTGCACCGGAGCGATGTTCGTTCGTATCTGCTGACGGGCAACACGCGCGGTGGCGCGCGCGCCAAGCTCACTCACTACGACCTGTTCAGATATTTCCCGGACGGTGCCTTCGCTGAGGACGCGAGCGAGCGTTCCGAAATCGCTGCGCGAGCGCTCGAACTGGCGAGACGTGCGGGACCGGTTTCGGATCAGGGTGTGTTTGTCGTCGGCGACACCCCTCACGATATCCACTGTGCTAATGCGATCGGTGCACGCACAGTCGCCGTGGCCACGGGCGGATACTCCCTCGACGAGCTCGAATCGCATCACCCCTGGCGTGCGTTTGCCGAGTTGCCTCCTGCAGACGAATTCATTCGGTTGATCGATGAGGCCCGCGCCGGTCGGGCCACGGATTCCGTTCGCGCATGAAGCGAGGTATCCGGCATTTCCCACGCCTCTGGCGCGCTTCTCGGTTGGCGCGGCGCTGGTACTACGCGCGCGCTGGCGCCTATCCGGACTGGCGTTCGTTAGTCGAGCCTGAAGCGGATCTGTGGCAGTCGGCACGTGCCGGCGCCCAGGGTGGGCCTCGTGTGTTGATGGCCACGTCGATCGGCTCGTACACCCACGCGGCGACGCTCGAGAGCGCGTTGTCAGCGGCGTTGACGTTCCGTGGCGCCGAAGTGCATGCACTGTTGTGCGACGGCGCCATGACGGCGTGCGCGGAATGCGACGCGTCGCTGTATCCGGATCTCAGTCGCTTTGCAGACAACGGTCCTTCGCAGGACCTCTGCAGAAACTGTTTCTCCCCGGCCGAGCGCGTGTATCGTCAGCTCGGGATCACGGTCCACAAATTCAGCGAGTGGCTAGGCCCGGACGATCGTGCCGATGCGAAGCGTATCGCGAAAGCGATCCCGGCGAGTGAGATTCCCGCCTACACGCTCAACGGTCTCGTGCTCGGCGAGCATGCGCATGCCGGCACGCTCAGGTTCTTTGCCACCGGCGCGCTCGATGATGAGCCGATGGCCGAACCGATCCTTCGAAGGTACCTCGAATCTGCGCTGCGCGTGGCGTTCGCGACGAGGCGCCTGCTCCAATCGATCCAGTTCTCGTCGGCGGTGTTCACGCACGGCATCTACGTGCCGTGGGGTATCGTGGGTGAGGTCGCGCGGCAAGAAGGTGTCCGCGTCTCGACGTGGAACGTGGCTTACCGCAAGCGTCGGTTCATCTTCAGCCACGATCACACCTATCATCACACCCTGATGAGCGAGCCGCGCGAGCACTGGGAGAACACCGAGCTCTCGGCGCAGCAGGATCGGGAGCTGATGCAGTACCTCTCGAGCCGCCGCGAGGGTCTCTTCGACTGGATCGTGTTCCATCGCCCAAAGACGGATGACCCCAAGGCACTCCCGGCACTGATCGGACTCGATCCGTCGAAGCCGGTGATCGGACTTCTCACCAACGTCGCCTGGGACGCGCAGCTGCACTATCCAGCCAACGCGTTCGACAGCATGCTCGACTGGCTCGTGCAGACATGCCGGTACTTCGAGAAGCGGCGTGACCTTCAGTTGCTGATCCGCGTGCACCCGGCGGAGATCAGCGGCTTCCCGCCGTCGAGGCAGCCGGTCCTTCGTGAGCTGAAGAAACTCATTCCACAACTCCCGGCCAACATCGTCGTTGTGCCACCCGAGAGCGATCTAAGCACCTACGCGCTCATGTCGCTCTGCAACAGCGTGATCATCTACGGCACCAAGACAGGCGTCGAGCTCACGAGCAGGGGCATCCCGGTGATCGTTGCGGGCGAGGCGTGGATTCGCAACAAAGGACTCACCTGCGACGCCAGCTCTCCCGAGGAGTACTTCAGGATTCTCGATGGACTTCCGCTCTCATCCAGGCTCGACGCGGGGATGATCGCCCGGGCGCGCCGCTACGCCTATCACTTCTTCTTCAACCGCATGATCCCGCTGCCGTTCATCGAGCCGCACGCAGGGAATTCGATCTATCGGCTGAAGCTGAACAGTCTCCGTCATCTTCTCCCCGGCGAGTCGGCGGGATTGGATACCATCTGCAACGGGATTTTACGGGGGACGCCCTTCGTCCTCGGAGACGGCACCTCGACGCGTCCGTCCGAGCTGGTCAGCCCCTGATCCACTTGCAGTGATTGCGCTCATCAGCCTCCTCGTCGCCACCGTGACCGCGATCGCGGTCGGCGCGGGCGTGCGACGTCTGGCTCCAGCTTTCGGCGCGGTCGTGCCGCCCCGCCCCGACCGTTGGCACAGTGCGCCGACGCCGACGATGGGCGGCATCGCGATCGTCACGGCAACCGTCATCGGCTTTGGCGTTGGCGCGGCGGGGCCGTTGCTTCAGGCCGATCTCGTCGAATGGCTCGCGGTGCTCGGGGCCGGCCTGGCGATGTTCATCGGTCGGCTTCTTCGACGATCGACTTCAGCTTTCACCAGTCGCAAAGCTTGTTGCATCGCTCGCGGTCGGTGCGTTCCTCGTGTTTGCATTGGCTGGGGTCGAGCCCGACGGCGCACTGCCGTCCAGTTACACCCTCATCGGAACGATCTGGTTTGCCGGCCTGTGTCACTCCTTCAACCTGCTCGACAACATGGAC
The DNA here is from genome assembly GCA_963757735.1 of uncultured Acidobacteriota bacterium. Lineage (GTDB taxonomy): Bacteria > Acidobacteriota > Vicinamibacteria > Vicinamibacterales > UBA2999 > Gp6-AA40. The sequence goes on along the minus strand of CAVWST010000036.1, from coordinate 446,103 downwards.
GGCCTGGCGGCAGGAGTCGCGCTCATCGCGACCGTGTTCCTGGCTGCGCTGCTCGGACCATCACTCGGTGACGGGCTGTTCGTCCTGCTGATCGCGCTGGCCGGCGCGCTGCGGGTTTTCTCTACTGGAACCGCCCGCGTGCGCGGCTGTTCATGGGCGACTGCGGCAGCCTGTTCATCGGCGCGATGCTCGGCGGGCGTCTCGCTCGTCCCGGTCTTCCACGCGCGGATCGCGTTCGTCAGCCCGACGGTGCTCGCAGTGCTGATCCTGGTCGTGCCGCTCTTCGACACGGCGTTCGTGCTCGTCCTGCGGCGGCTGGCGGGACGCAGGGCGTCGCGCGGTGGAACCGATCACGTCTCGCATCGGCTGGTGTCGCTCGGTTTCTCCGAGCGCAGCGCCGTTCGCATCCTCTACCTGCTCGGCCTTCGTCGGCGGCGCTGTCGGCGTGGGTCCTCGTTGACGTGGAACAGCGATCGAGCCGATGCTGCCGCTGGTGGCGGTCTTCGGCGTGCTGGTCATCCTGTTCGGCATCTACCTCGCGCGTGTCCCCGCCTACAACGCCGAGGACTTCATCGCGCTGCAGAAATCGTCGTTCGCGCCGTTCCTCAAGGACCTCGCGTTCAAGTGGCACGCCGGCGAGGTGATGCTCGATCTGGTCCTGATCACGGTCTGCTACTACGCAGCGTACCGCCTGCGTTTCGAAGGCGACGAGCTTCGACATTTTCCTGCCGTACTTCACCGCATCGTTGCCGCTGGTGCTCGGTTGCAAGCTTGCGGCGCTCTACGCGCTCAGGCCTGTACCAGCGTTCGTGGGAGACGTTCGGCCTGCGCGACCTCCCGCGGTCGCCCGCGGCGTCGGCATGGGATCGCTGCTTCCGTGCTGCGGTCGCGTACTACCTCTATCGCGGCGAGGGTTCTCGCGCGTCGTGTTCGTCGCTCGACGCGGTGCTGCTGACGCTCGCCATCCTCGCTACGCGCGCCTCGTTCCGGACGATGAATCTGGTGGCCTCGACGCGCAACAAGCGCATCGGCGCGTGCTCGTCTACGGCGCCGGCGGGTTCGGCCGCTGCTCGTGCGCGAGATGCGCGCCAACCCGGCGTGGAACATGAACCCGGTCGGTTTCATCGACGACGACCCGATGAAGGCGCACCGCTGGATCGTCGGCGTGCCGGTGCGCGGCTCGATCGACGAGCTCGAGGACGACGTTGCGCCAGTATTCCGTCGACGAAGTGGTGCTGAGCAGCCCGTCGATCAACGGCAGCGTCGAGGTCCGCATCCGCGACGTCTGCGCGCGTCTCGAGCGTCCGGTCCGCGGCTGTACATGGAGATCAACTTGATGCCGACCGGAATCTGAACGTGACGTGAACGTCTCCGCGTCGGAATCGACGGCCGCGCGTTCACCTCGCCGGCGGCCGGCGTACGCCGCTATGTCGTCGGACTGGTGCCGGCGCTTCTGCTCGATCGGCGCGCCGCTCGACGTGTCGCGCTTGGCGGATCAGGCGCGTCGCTGCCGCGGGAGTGCAGCACGTCCCGAGCCGCCGCATCCGCCGACGAACCTGGGCTGGGCTGCCGTTGGCCTGCCGCGCGCGGCTCGCGCGCGCGGCCGTCGATCTGATTCACGCCCCCGCCTACACCGCGCCCCTGCATGTCCGCCGTGCCCGTCGTCCTGACGATCCACGACGTCAGCTACGAGCGACATCCCGAGTGGTATCCCTACCGCCGCGACCGGCTGCGCCGGGCGTTCTACCGGCGCAGCGCGCGCGCGGCGGCGCACATCCTGACCGACTCCGAGTTCTCGCGCGGCGAGATCGCGGCCGCCTACGGCATCGCTCCCGATCGCATCACCGTGGCGCCGCTGGGTGTCGCGGCGTCTTCGACGCAGGGTGATGCGGTCGCCGCGTCGTTGCCAGCCGGGAATCGTCGCGCCGTTTCTGCTGCACGTCGGCGATCTGCACGAGCGGCGCAATCTGTCGGTGGTGGTCCGCGGTGCTCGAGGCGCGCAGGCGACTCGGGACGCAGCCGCGCTTCCCTGGTGCTGCGCCGGCGTCGATCGCGGCATTGGCGATCGACTGCGCTGCCGCCGCGGCCGACAGTGGTGCTGCCCGACGCGGTCGTCCGGCTCGGGGCGGTCGCGGAATCGACGCTGCGCTCGCTGTACCGCGGCGCCGCGGCGCTTGTCTATCCGTCGCTATACGAAGGCTTCGGGCTGCCGCTGCTGGAGGCGATGGCGAGCGGAACGCCGGTGATTGCCTCGCGAGCCGCCTCGATTCCCGAAGTTGTCGGCGAGGCCGGCATGCTGCTGGATCCGGACGATTCCGAGGCGTGGGCCGACGCGATCGTCCACGTGATCACCGATCCTGGCTGAGCGCGCGGCTTGCGCGACGACGGTCTGGCGCGCGCGGCGATGTTCACGTGGGAGCGAACCGCGCGCATCACGCTGGACGTCTACCAGCGCAGTGGCTGCAAGCCGATGACATCACACCCGCTCATCTCGGTCGTGATCGTCACCTGGAACGGCCGCCAGTATCTCGAGGCCTGCCTGACGGCGGTGGCGGCGCAGGATGGGCGTCGCGCTCGAGACGATCCTCGTGGACAACGGGTCGTCGGACGGCACGGTCGCGTACGTGAGCGAGCGATTTCCGTGGGTACGCGTCGTGTCGCTGTCTGAGAATCGCGGATTTGCGGGCGGCAACAACGCGGGAGTGCGGGAGGCGCGCGGCGACTTCGTTGCGCTCCTCAACAACGACACTGTGCCGGAATCCGACTTGGCTGCAGGCGCTCTTCAGTGGCGTCGATGAGGCGCAGGATTCGCGCTGGTGACGTCGCGCATCGTGTATATGCACGACCCGCGCGTGATCGACAGCGCAGGCGACGGCATGCTGCGGCCGGGCGGCGCGTTCAAGCGACACCATGGTGCGCGCGTCGACCTCGCGCGCGAGTCGCACGAAGTCTTCGGCGTGTGCGGCGCCGCCTGCCTGATGCCGAAGCGCGTGTTCGACGAGCTCGGCGGATTCGACGAGGACTTCTTCGTGTCGCACGAAGACGTCGATCTCTCGTACCGCGCGCGGCTGCTCGGTTATCGCTGCCGCTATGTTGCCGACGCGGTCGTTCGACATCATGGCAGCGCGACGATCGGGCAGGGTCAGCGGATTCGCCGTCTTTCACGGGCAGCGCAACCTCGAATGGCTGTACGTCAAGAACACGCCGCCGTCGCTGCTGCTGCACGACGCTGCCGGGCCATGTGATCTATAACGCCGCCGCGGCCGTGCATTTCGCTCGTGCCGGCCTGCTGGGCCCGTTCATGCGCGCGAAGCTCGCGGCTCTTGCCGGGATGCCGAAGGCGCTGCGGAAGCGCCGAGAGATTCAGCGAACGCGGCGCGTTGAGGCAGCAGCGCCTTCGACCGCTGCTCGAGACGCGGTGGCTTTCGACGAAGCTGCGTGAGAAGCGCTTTGATGCGGAACTCGCCGGGAGCGGCCGATGACGCCCGAGATGTCGGCGATCATCGTCAACTACAACGCCGGGTCGAGATCTGGCGCTGGCGCTTCAGATCGGTTGCCGACGGACTGCGCGCAGATTCCGTGGGAAGCCGTCGTCGTCGACAACGCTTCGACCGATGGAAGCGACGTCGGCGGTGGAGACGTTTCCGCAGGCGCACGCTCATTCGCAACGCGAACAACGTCGGTTTCGGCCGGCGGTCAACCAGGCGGTTGCGGCGTCGCGGGCGCCGCTGCTGCTGTTGTTGAACCCGGATTGCCAGCTATCCACCGGCGCCATCGGCGACGCTGCGCGCGGAGCTCGACGCCGAACCGGCCTGTGCAATCGTCGGGCCGCGGATTCTCGATCCGGACGGAGGCGTGCAGGGAAGCGCGCGCGGCGATCCGGACATGCTGACCGGATTGTTCGGGCGCACGGGTGCGCTTCGCGCCCTGATGCCGTTTCTCACGGTCGCCAAGCGCAACGTCCTCGCTGAAGACGCCGTGCGGAGTGGCGCGTCGAGCGTCGTCGTGGATTGGCTGTCTGGTGCGTGCCTGTTGGTCCGCCGAGATGCGTTCCTCGCCGCTGGTGGATTCGATGAGCGTTTCTTCATGTACTGGGAGGACGCGGATCTGTGTCGCCGGCTGCGAGGACAGGGTTTCACGATTCGATATGTGCCGGGCGCAGGCGCAGTCCACAAGGTGGGTCGATCGAGTCAGACGGCCAGGCGTTCGTCGATTCGCGCATTCCATCAAAGCGCGTATCTGTATTACTCGACTCATGTCGCACGCGGTGCGCTCAACCCGAGGCGGCTCGTCGCACGCGCTCTGCTTGGTGCCCGCTGCTGGTGGCAACTCCGGACGGTCCGGGGCTGACCTCTTTCGACCATGAACGCGGGCAGCGGTACGGCGTCGCGCTACGAACCGCGCGTGCTCGTGCGGCGCGTCGAGATGCGACCGCCGAGCGCGCTGACGCGTGCCGCGCACGGCCTCGCCAGCCTTGTGCTCGTGCCGTCATACGCCGTCGCCGCGGCGGCCATCGGCACGCCGGGAATGCGCTTCCACCTCGAAGCTGTCAGTGCCGCCGTTCGACTGGTGACCCACGGCACGGGCCTGGTCGCACAGGCGGGTCGGCTGGCGCTCTATCCGATGGACTCCACCAGATACTTCGAGTTCGACTGGGTCTGGTCGCGCCTGCAGCGGCTCGGCCGCGTGAAGAACTATCTCGATGTCTCGTCGCCGAGGCTGCTTCCGTTGTCGTACGTGAGGAGGTCGAACGTTGAGCGGGCGTGGTTCGTCAACCCCGACACACGGGATCTCGAGACGACGCGGCAGTGGGCGGATGCGTTGTCGCTCACGAGCAGGTGCGGCTTCACCGATGTGGCGATTGAATCGAACCAACTCTACGGTCTGCGCTTCGACGCCATCACCTCGATCTCCGTGTTCGAGCACATCGTGAATGAGGGGCCGGCGTTGGCGAAGGTGAGAAGTCTGCTCGCGCCAGGAGGGACACTGCTCCTGACGCTCCCGTGCACAGCGGCCGGCTACGATCAGTATCGCGACTACGACGAGTACAACCTCGCGAAGCCGGACGCTGAAGGGCGCTACTTCTTTCAGCGCTTCTATGACGCCTCGTCGCTGCGCGATCGGGTGTTCTCGATACTCGGCGAGCCGCGTCTGATGACCGTGTACGGCGAGTCAGAGCCCGGGTACTTCGGACGCAACGCGCAGCAGAAGATGCGAGGACTGCCGTATCCCTTCTGGCGCGAAGGCTACATGATGGGCCGCCACTTCAGGACCTACCCCTCGATCGACGCGCTTCCCGGTGAAGGCGTGGTCGCACTCGAGTTCGCGATCTAGCTAGAAAGTCTCTTCAACCAGCCCCGCCACCTGCTCCGCGATCGACAGGCACGACGTCAGCCCCGGTGACTCGATGCCGGCCACCTGAATCAGGCGCGGGTTCACCTCGTCCCGCTCGATCATGAAATCCGAGAACGACACGTCAGGAGGGTGGAGCTTTGCCCGGATGCCGCTGCCTCCGAGTCTCAGATCCTCCATCGTGAGCTCAGGGAGCAGCTGCCGCGCAGGTTCGAGAAAATCTTCGAGCGGAATGCGATCGCTCTCGTAGTCGTCCTTCCGCTCCTGATACTTCACTGTCGGTCCGAACGTCACGTTGCCGGCGACAGTCTTGGTGATATGCACGCCGAGTCCATGCGTGTGGGGCAGGGGATAGACGAGCCCGTTCACGAGGTCGCGTTTAGCCGGCACCAGCTCCGCGTACTCACCGCGGCACGGGTAGATCTGAAACTCCTTTCCACCGAGCATTGCGGAGACTTCGTCTGCGTAGAGGCCCGCGGCATTGACCACGGTGCGAGCGCCGATCGATTCGGCTGGCGTCCGCAGTACGACTCCATCCGCATCGGTATCGGCTCCCTCGAGTGGCGATCCGGGGAGCAGAAATGCATCCTTTTCCTTGCAGAGCCTGGCGAGCGTGTGGACCAGCTCTTCGGCGTTGAGCATCCCTGTGTCCGGCGAATAGAGGGCGACCCGGTTCTTGAGGTGCGGCTCGCGCTCGCGGATGAACGCCTGCTCCACGATCTCCATCCCCTGAACGCCGTTGTCGGTCGCGCGCGCCATCAACGCTTCGAGCGCCTGAACCTCGTGCTCGTCTCGCGCCACGATCAGCTTCCCGCTGCGACGATGGGGGATCTTGTGATGGGCGCAGAATTCGTAGAGCATGCGCGCGCCATTCACACAGTGCAGCGCCTTGAGACTGTCTTTCGGATAGTAAATGCCGGCATGAATCACCTGGCTGTTGTGCGTGCTGGTGCCGAGGCCCGGACGCGCTTCGCGCTCCAGGATGCAAACGCTCCGGCCCCGATTTGCGATTGCGAGAGCAGAGGCCAGACCCACCACTCCTGCGCCGATGACGGCCACGTCGATTTGTTCCATGGTTTGTGCGCGGCAACGGCTGGATTACGATCAGGAGATGTCCTCGCCGCTGCCGGATCACAGTGTACCAGTCACAGGCACCATGCCCGTGACGCGCGTCCTGATTACGGGCGCTCACGGCCAGCTCGGCGCGGCCATGGTCAAGGCCTTCGAGGGTCTCGAGGTCACTCCGCATACACGCCAGACGTTGGACGTGACCGCTGCGGCCGCCGTCAACGAGGCCGTGCACGCAGCCAGGCCTCAACTGATCGTGAATTGCGCCGCCTTCAACGATGTGGATGGCGCAGAGGACCGCGCCACCGAGGCACTTGCCGTCAATGCGTTTGCAGTCCTTAATCTCGCACGTGCAGCCGAGGAGACCGGCGCTCGATTCGTGCACTACAGCACCGACTTCGTTTTCGATGGCGCAGCGACCACGCCGTACACGGAGGACGTGCGGCCATCACCGCGCGGTACCTATGCCGCCTCGAAGCTGTTGGGCGAGTGGTTTGCGCTCGAGGCACCGCAGTCGTACGTGCTCCGCGTCGAGAGCCTCTTCGGCGCTCCCGCCAACTGGACCGGCCGCCGTGGCACGCTCGACGGCATCGTGGCCAACCTGGAGCAGGGTCGCGAGGTTCGGGCATTCACCGATCGGATCGTGTCGCCCGGCTACGTTGTCGATATCGCGGCTGCGACACGGCACCTGGCGATGTCGGGCGCCGAGCCTGGCGTGTATCACTGCGTCAACTCCGGTCACGCCACGTGGTATGACGTGGCTCGCGAAGTCGCGTCACTCATCGGACGCGAGCGGCCGAATATCACACCCGTGGCGATGGACCAGTTGAAGTTGAAGGCGCCGCGTCCGCGCTACTGTGCGCTGTCGGTGGCGAAGCTGGAGGCAGCGGGGTTCGGCATGCCGGCATGGCAAGATGCGCTGCGCCGCTGGCTCGCCACTCGCGGCGCGCTCACGACATAGAATTACACTACTGCTCATGGCCAAACGCGCGGTCGTCACCGGCATCACCGGACAGGATGGCTCCTACCTCGCCGAGTTCCTCCTCGAGAAAGGCTATGAAGTCATCGGCGTCGTGCGCCGTTCCAGCTTGCCGAACCTGGGGCGCATCCAGCACCTGCTCGATCGCGTGTCGCTGCGGCCGGCGGACCTGCTGGATCAGTTGTCGCTGCTTCGTCTGATCCAGGACGTCAAGCCACACGAGATCTATAACCTCGCGGCGATGTCGTTCGTGCCTGCTTCGTGGGATCAGCCGCTGTTGACCGGTGACTACAACTCGCAGGGCGTGACGCGATTGCTCGAGGCGATCCGTCATGTCGATACCTCGATCAAGCTCTATCAGGCCTCCTCCAGCGAGATGTACGGACGTGTTCGAGAGGTGCCGCAGACCGAGCTGACGCCCTTCTATCCGCGCAGTCCATACGGTGTCTCGAAGGTCTTTGGCCACTACATCACCGTGAATTACCGCGAGAGCTACGACATGTTCGCGGTCTCCGGCATCCTCTTCAATCACGAGTCGCCTCGGCGTGGTCTCGAGTTCGTGACGCGCAAAGTGACCGATGGGGTTGCGCGCATCAAGCTTGGTCTGTCGGACCACCTGCCGCTCGGCAATCTCGACGCGTGCCGCGATTGGGGATTCGCAGGCGACTACGTGCGCGCGATGTGGATGATGCTGCAGCAGGACCAGGCGGACGACTACGTCATCGCGACGGGCGTGTCGCACTCGGTGCGTCAACTCGTGGAGACCGCGTTCGGCCATGTCGGCCTCGACTGGCAGAAGTATGTGCGCATCGATCCGGCATTCCTGCGCCCGGCGGAAGTCGATCACCTGATCGGTGATGCGTCAAAGGCGAAGCGCGTACTCGGCTGGGAGCCATCGGTCTCGTTCGAGGCTCTCGTGGCCATGATGGTGGACGCTGACATCGCCGCCCTGTCGGCATCGCCCGCAGCCGCAGCGACCACCTGGACTCCTCGCTGACGCCGGCGCGCCAGGCGCGCCTTCAACTACACTGTCTGCCATCGCCTCGCGGCAAGGAGGAGATGTGCGTCGGGTTGTCGTCCTGACAAGTCTCGCGTTGACGTTCCAGTTGCTGTCGCACGTGGAGGCGACGGACAGGTGGCCACAGTTCCGGGGATCCGGCGCTGGCGTGGCCGACGACGACCCGGCCCTGCCTGATACCTGGAGCGAGACCGAGAACGTCGTCTGGAAGATCGAGATCCCAGGACAAAGCTGGAGCTCGCCCATCGTATGGGGTGATCACGTCTTCCTGACGTCCGCCATCAGCTCGGAGAAAGAGCCACCGCCAACCCGCGGTCTTGCCGATCCGACGGCCGAGAACGGCCGGATGCGATCGTCGGCTTCGCACCGGTGGGTGGTGTACGACATCGACTTCAACACGGGCAAGATCCGTTGGGAGCGCGAGATCCGCAACGGGTCGCCTCCAATCGCCAGGCACACCAGAAACAGCTACGCGTCGGAAACACCGGTCACGGACGGTGAGCGCGTCTACGCATATTTCGGCACGCTCGGCGTCATCGCTGCACTCGATCTGAAGGGTGACGTCGTCTGGACGAAGGACCTCGGAGCAAGGGAGAGCGCACAGGGTTGGGGAATGGCTGCGTCACCGCTCCTGCACAACGGACGCGTCTACGTCCTTAGCGACAACAGAGTCGAATCGTTTATCGCTGCCTTCGACGCCAGGACCGGCGACGAGATCTGGAGAGCGAAGCGCGAAGAGTTCGAAGGGTGGTCGACACCGGTCGTGTGGGAGAACGAGGCACGTACGGAGATTGTGACGGCTGCTGCGGGACGCGTCAGGTCGTACAGCGTCGATGGACAGCTGCTGTGGGAGCTTTCGGGCATGTCGGACTTCGGCAGCATCCCTACCCCTGTCGTCGCACCCGGTCTCGCCTACATCAGCTCCGGTTATCCAGGCAGCGCGCGCCGACCCGTCTTTGCCATTCGTCCCGGCGCGAGTGGAGACATCTCGCTCAAGCCCGGTGAGAGCGGCAACCAGCACATCGCATGGTTTCAACCCTTGTTGGGCAGCTATCAAACATCGGCATTGGCCTACCGCGGGTATTACTACACGCTTCTCGATCGCGGATTTCTGCTGTGCCACGACGCGGCCACCGGCAAGCAGGTTTACGGTCGTCAGCGTCTCGACGTCGGCGCCAGCGGGTTTGCCGCCTCGCCGTGGGCGTACAACGGAAAGCTCTTCGTGCTCAGCGAGGATGGTGTTGCCTACGTCGTTCAGGCGGGGCCTGAGTTCAAGTTGCTGGGCAGGAACTCTCTGGACGAAATGACGATGGCTACGCCGGCGGTGGCGCGAGGAAGTCTGTTCATCCGCACTCAATCGAAGCTGTACCGGATCGCGAAGGGGGCCAGGCCGTGAAGGGGCGTTGGGCTGCGCTCGCGATCATGCTGCAGTTTGGATCGCACGTCGTCACGACAGAGATGGCGGCGCAGACCGGTCGTTTCACCTCTGTCGGTTCGATTCCCATCATGGCGGAGCTGATCCGGGCGCAGGGCGACCGTGCGTATCTCGCAGCGGGCGGAACTCTTACCGTCGTTGATATCTCGCATCCCGAGATGGCGCGCACGATCGGTGGGTATACCTTTCCAGACAGGATCTGGGGCTTTCGCGTACACGACGGCCTGGCGTATGTGGGTGCCGATCGGTCTGGTCTCGGCATTCTTGACGTCGGTGGAAGCGGAACACCGACGCTGCGCGGCTCGCTAAAGACTCCAGGTCAGGCCAAGAGCGTGTTTGTGTCCGACGGCATGGCGCTGGTGACAGACACGGTGGCAGGAGTGGACTTCATACGCATTCAGGATCCTGCCAGACCGACGCTGACTGGCTCCGCATTCCTCGATGGCTTCTCGACCGACGTCGTGGCAAACGGCAATTGGGCGTATGCGGCCGATCGGCCAACCGGGTTCTACGTCTTCGATTTGTCCAGGAAGGACCCGTTCGAGGCTGTGGGCACCTCGCAGTCGGGATCGCCTAACAACACACAACGAGCGCAACTGGAAGTGCTCCCGGAATCATCAGGTCGTCGTGTCGTCGTCCTGGCCGCAGGAGGACTCCTGCAGTTGTTCGATGTGACGAATCCCGCCAGCCCGACGTTGTTGCCGCCATTCCGCACGCCAGGCGCCGCGGTTCGGATCGCGCTGAGGGATCACCTCGTCTACGTCGCCGACGGGCAGGTGGGGCTCCAGGTCGTTGACTTTACGACGCCGTCGGCTCCGAAGATCGTGGACTCGTTCAAGACGATGAGTCCAGCGCGTGATGTGGCAGTTGCAGGTCCGCTCGTGCTGGTTGCACTGGCCGGCGGCGAGGTTCTGATACTCAAGGAGGGCGCGTGAGGCATCGTTCGATTGGTGTTGCGATACTGCTCGCGGCTTACTGGGCAGCTTACCTCTGGAGTGGTGCTCCGTCGACGACTGGTTTCGCGCAAGGTGCGCCACCTGCGTCGACGCCAGCTCTGACCGGCGCGATCGATGTGCACGTCCACAGCTATCCAGACGATCGCCCGCGATCCCTCCACGCGATTGACGTCGCGAAGCTGGCGCAGACGCGCGGCATGCGCGCCATCGTGCTCAAGAACCATTGGGAATCGACGGCTGGCATGGCGTATCTCGTGCGGCAGGTCGTGCCCGGCATCGAGGTCTTCGGCGGTATCGCGCTCAACCGGACGGTCGGCGGCATCAACGCAGCCGCGGTCGATCACATGGCCCGCGTCACCGGTAGCTTCGGGCGCATCGTCTGGATGCCGACCTTCGATGCCGAGAATCAGGTGCGAGTGTCGAAGGAAAGCCGTCCGTTTGTGTCGGTCACGAAGGATGGAGAGCTGCTCCCGGAAGTAAAGGCGGTGATCGGGGTGATCGCGAAGAACAATCTGGTGCTGGCGACCGGGCACTCAGCGCCGGCCGAAGGACTGATGCTGCTGCGGGAGGGAAAACAGCAAGGTGTGCGTCAGATGATCGTCACGCACGCGATCCAGACGCCGGTGCTGATGAACGTCGCCCAGATGAAAGAAGCCGCCTCTCTGGGGGCATTCATCGAATTCGTTGGCGGTAATCCCGAAGGTCAGGGAGCCGCCGCACGGCTTGACGGCATCGCGGATGCGATTCGGCAAGTCGGACCAGCATCGTCGATTCTCTCGTCGGATCTCGGTCAGCAGGGAAATCCGCTTCCGCCGGACGGATTCGGTATGTTCATCCAGGCGCTTCGCGCGCGCGGATTCAGCGATCGCGATCTGGATATGATGTCGAAGCAGAATCCGGCGAAGTTATTGGGGTTGCAGTGAGTCGGCGGGTCTGAAGATCCGCTTGTTACGTTCCGACGACGCCCTCTAACGGGCTGCTCGCGGTTGCGTACATCTTGCGAGGGATTCGACCGGAGAGATACGCGAGTCGCCCCGCGATCACCGCGTGCTTCATCGCCTCCGCCATCGCCACCGGCTTCTCGGCTCCCGCGATGGCGGTGTTCATGAGCACACCGTCCGCGCCAAGTTCCATCGCGAGCGCAGCATCCGACGCGGTGCCGACGCCGGCATCCACGATCACCGGCACCTTCGAGAACTCGCGAATGATGCGGATGTTGTTCGCATTCTGAATGCCGAGTCCAGACCCGATTGGGGCGCCGAGCGGCATCACGGCTGACGCGCCCACGTCCTCGAGCTTCCGGCACGCGATCGGATCGTCGTTGGTGTATGGCAGGACGATGAAGCCTTCTTTCACGAGGACGCGCGTCGCTTCGATGAGCGCTTCGTTGTCGGGAAAGAGCGTGCGCTCGTCGCCAATGACCTCGAGCTTCACCCAGTTCGAGAGGCCCGCTTCGCGACCCAGGCGCGCCGTTCGAATGGCATCGTCCGCGGTATAGCAACCGGCCGTGTTGGGGAGGATGAAGATCTTGTCGTCGATGTAGTCGAGCAGTGACTCCTTCGAGCGATCGGAGATGTTCACACGTCGCACGGCAACGGTCACCATCTCGGCACCGGATGCCGCGTGCGCCTGCGCCATCACCGCATGCGACGGGTACTTGCCGGTGCCGACGATGAGGCGGGACTTGAATGTGCGACCGGCGATGACAAACGGTGAATCAGCCACGACTCCCAATCTCCAACTCCCAACTGTGATCCGACCCAACTGTGAACTGCGACTCTGAACCGCCTACTGCCTACAGAGATCTACCCACCCCCAACGAAGTTCACGATCTCCACCGTGTCGCCTTCGCCGATGAGGACGTCCGGATAGGTCTGGCGCTTGATGATGTTCAGGTTGTGTTCAACCGCCACGCGGCGCGGATCGATGTCGAGCTTGGCGAGGAGCGCGGTCACTGACAGTGGGCTGTCGAGCTCGAAGCGTTCGCCGTTGAGGATGATGGTCACTGTAACCAGACTCGACCGCAGAGCACGAATAGTGGAAACGTTTGCGTATTGAGCGTACTGCCCGCTATTCCGGCAAGTCAAGGTAAGCTCGGATCGGATTGGGGTGAATCGCGATGCCTCAGCTTGGACCACCCACCGTTCTCGATCGCGCCGACGTCCTGGCGCGCTATGCCGTCAACCGGCGCCGGACGCGCGAGTTGTTCGATCTGCTCGACGAATCGATTTATTACAAGCGTCCGATCTCGCTGCGCAACCCGGTCGTGTTCTACGAAGGACACATCCCGGCGTTCTCCGTGAACACGTTGATCAAGAAAGCGCTCGGGTGGAAGGGCGTCGACGAGCACCTCGAGACGATCTTCGCGCGCGGCATCGATCCGGAGAGCGAAGCGACGTCGGTGGCCCGCGGAAACCCGGCCTGGCCGTCGCGCACCGAGTACATCGAGTACGTCGACGAGGCAGATCGCCTGATTGAGAGAGCGATTGCGTCAGCCGATCTCGAGCGGCCGGTCACCTCATGCTCGACCAGGCGCGCGCGCTCTGGACGATCCTCGAGCACGAGGAGATGCATCAGGAGACGCTCGGCTACATCTGGCACCAGGTGCCGTACTCGTGCAAGCGCAAGCCCGCTGGCTATCGCACCGAGACGCCATCAACCGCCGAAGCGGACGAGCCGTCTCACGCGCGCATTCCCGCCGGCATTGCCACGCTCGGCACCGGCCTCCACGAGAGCGCGTTTGCGTGGGACAACGAGTGTCCCGTGCACCAGGTTCACGTGAACAGCTTCGGCATCGACGCGTTCAAGGTCACCAACGGACAGTTCATGGAGTTTGTCCGGGCCGGCGGCTATCACGCTCCGCAGTGGTGGCGGCCCGAGGACTGGGCGTGGATCGAATCGGCCGGCGTCGTGCATCCAGCCTTCTGGGAACGTGATGGCGATCGCTGGTTCTGGCGCGGCATGTTCGAACGCGTGGAGCTGCCCATGGACTGGCCCGTCTACGTGACGTGGGCCGAAGCCCATGCCTTCGCGCGATGGCGGAGACTGCGACTGCCCACGGAGGCTGAGTACCATCGCGCCGCGTTTGGAACACCCGAGGGTCGCGAGCGCGCGTATCCGTGGGGCGAGACCATCGGCACGCAGGTACCGGGCAACTTCGACTTCGTGCGATGGGATCCGGAACCGGCGAGCGCGCACCCGGAAGGCGCGAGCGCGTTCGGCGTACACGATCTGATTGGCAACGGGTGGGAATGGACGTCAACGGTCTTCGGGCCGTTCGATGGCTTCGAGCCGCTGCCGACCTACCCGGAGTACTCAGCTGAGTTCTTCGACGGTGACCATTTCGTCATGAAGGGGGCATCGCCGCTTACGGCACGGACGTTGGTGCGTCGCGGATTCCGCAACTGGTTCCGCCCACGCTACCCGTACGTCTACGCCACGTTTCGATGCGCAGGGGAGGCGTGATGTTGTTTCCATCGGAAGGGGTTACGCTTTCTGCTCGCACCGATCTCGTCTCGGATGTCGCGGAGTACCTGCAGCGGACGCCGCGCCAGCTCCCATCTCGTTACTTCTACGATGCGCTGGGCTCGGCGCTCTTCGACGCAATCTGCCGGCTGCCCTGGTATCGCGTCACGCGAGCGGAGACCGCGCTGCTCTCGCGCTACGCGCGCCAGATTCTCGAGCCGCTGCCGAGACCGCTGAACATCTCGGAGCTTGGATGTGGCAACGGCGAGAAGCTCGCGATACTGCTCGAGCGCGGAGGCGAGCGATTCCGGCGCGTGCATCTGATCGACATCTCTCCAGCCGCGCTCCTGAGCGCTCGCGCGCGATTGGCCACGCTGCCCGCCAACCCGGTGACGACCTTTCATGGCACGTCCGAGGAGGGTCTCGCTCGACTCGCCACGCATCGCAGTCAAGGCGCGTGGCTCGTGCTCTTCCTCGGTTCGAACATCGGCAACTTCGATCCGCCGGCGGGGCGCGAGATGTTGCGCCGTATTCGCGGGTCGCTCGTCGAGGGTGATGCGCTGCTGATCGGCACGGATCTCGTCAAGTCTCCACGCGCACTGCAGCTGGCATACGACGATCCGCTTCAGGTGACGGCGGCGTTCAATCGCAATCTGCTGCGTCGAATCAACGACGAGGCCGGCGGCACATTCGATCTCGACGGTTTCGCGCATCGCGCGTTGTGGAATCCGCAGCACAGCCGGGTCGAAATGCACCTGGTCAGCACGCGTCAGCAGCTCGTGCGGATTGCGGCCGCCGATCTCGAAATCGAGTTCCAGAAGGACGAATGGATCTGGACGGAGAGCTCGTACAAGTACGAGCCGGAGCAGGTGCTCTCCGAGGGGCGGCAAGCCGGGTTCCAGGACGGCGAGCAGTGGATCGACGAGGACGCGCGCTTCGCGTTGACTCTGTTCCGGGTGTAGCTAGGTTTTTGCGTAGCTCGGTGACTGGGTAGCTGGGGCTGGGTTGTTACCTGCCCAGCACCTGGTCGCAGATGCGATCGACGATCGGTTGTGCACGCCCGTCTGGCAGGCGCGTCTCGCAGCCCAGGAACTCCACGATCGCTTGTGAACGCCGAAGGACGGCCTCGACCATCGGGTAGCCGTTATCCGTCCTTGGCAATTCGGGATCGACGCGCAACGTGCGGACTACCGACGGTCCGCCTGGACTGTCAACATCGTCCACGAGAACGACGTTGTCGTCCCGCAACTCGATTCGCTTCCCCTGAATAGTCGCGAAGCGCGTCTGCGGCTGAAGTTCGACTTCCAGTTCTAACCCGCCATAGCGAATCGTTGAGTGAAAGGACTCACTGTTGCCTCCAGCTGTGGTCCCACTGCCTGCTCCCTTCGCGAACCAGCCAGGGGTACCGCGCCACAGCACGAGCAGGTCGAGCGCTTGACCACCGTCGGCGCCGTAGCGTGCGACCCAGGTCACCAGCGCCACAGGAGAGATGACTCGCGTGGCACTCGAGGTCCCTCCCGGGCGCGGCGTCCCCGCAGGCGGCCGTTGAGCGGCCGCGGCCATCACAGCTGTCGCCGACACGACGGCCAGCGCAGACACATGAACCGCGGTTGTGACGTCGCTGAACTGCGCATTCAACCCGCCGCAGTGTAGCGCACGACAAAACCAACCGATATTCCGATTGCGTATCGGTGTCGATGCACATCCTGAAACCTCTGCCGCGGACGATCACGCGACCCATAGCGTTGCTCGTCCTTGTCGCGTGGGCGGCGACCATGGTCACGCTCGTAGCGAGATCGTACGGGCAGTCGTCGAAGACAAATCTAGCGACCGACCTTGCGCGCTACGGATCCACTGCAGTGTGGCGCGGCGTGTACTACCGCGGCGAGAAGATCGGCTTCACCGTCAGCCAGACCACGAAAACTGAAAACGGATTCGAGCTGCAGGAGGATGGCCGCCTGCAGATGTTGCTCCTCGGTCAGGACACAGCGGCACGCATTCACACCACCGCGCGCGTCGACAGCAGCTTCACACTGCGCGGCTTCGAGTTCTCGCTCGATCCGGGCACGGGTCCGATCGAGGTGAAGGGCACGGTAGACGGTCCGTCTGCTGCGAATATGTGGCGACTGAATCTCGCCATCACGTCTGGCGGGGTCACGCGACCCGAGACGCGCGATCTCCCTGAAGCCCCAGTCATGACGCAGAACCTCTCCAGGCTTCTCGCCGACAAGCGCCTCGTGCCGGGCACGCACCACGAGTGGACGGTCCTCGATCCGGCCACACTTCAGAGCGCCAAGGTGTCCATTCGGGTCGGCGACCGCACGATCGTCAGGACCAACGACACCGTCGTGCCCGCATTCCGTGTTGACATGGATTTCCGCGGGCTGCAGACCACGTCGTGGGTGACGGATACGGGCGAGGTCGTGCGTGAGGAAAGCCCGCTCGGCCTCATCACCGTGCGTGAGTCCGCTGAGCGAGCGCAGGGTCTTGCCGTGTCGAGTCGAATCCAGGCGGACCTTCTCCAGGCGGCAGCGGTCGTGCCGCAGACCACGGAACGGATCGACGAGCCGCGCGATGTGCGCCGCTTGAAGCTGCGGCTCGACGGCGCACCGCTGTCGGTCGAAGACGTCGATGGCGTGGGTCAGCGGATCGATGGCAACGTGATCGAGCTGACGGATCCGCGGATGCTCGAGGCGAGCGCGGCCGATCCACGTGCGCGTGAGTATCTCGCCGCCGAGGCGCTGATCGAGAGCGACGACCCGCTGATTCTCGCGGAGGCCGAGCAGGCGGTGCGCGGCGCAGAAGGCGACCGCGATCGAGCCGAGCGGCTCACGCGTTACGTCAACGGGTTGCTCGACAAGAAGCCAACGGTCAGCTTGCCGTCAGCGCGCGAGGTTCTGCGCACGAAGGTCGGCGACTGCAACGAGCACACGGCGCTCTTCGTTGCCATGGCGCGCTCGATCGGCATCCCTGCGCGGATCGCCGTCGGGCTCGTGTTCATGCACGGAGCGTTCTACTACCACGCGTGGCCGAGGTGTACATCACAGAGCGGCCTGGTCGAGGTTTGTGGCTGCCAGTTGATCCGACGCTCAATCAGTTTCCGGCTGACACGACGCACCTGCGACTCGCCCGCGGCGGACTGGATCGCCAGTCGGCCATCCTGCCCCTTATCGGCCGCCTGAAGATGACCATCGTCGAGCTCGAGTTCGTGCCGGGTACCGAGCGAGTCATCGTCGGGCGAGCAACCGAACAGGCAGCAGCTGCTGCGGCAGCCTTGCCAATCGATCTGCCGCGTCCGGTTGCCAGTGGCTGTCGATGCGGATCGACGAAGAACAACGCGACCATGCGGAGCACTCAATGATTGCGGTTCAGGATCTGGTGAAGAGTACGGCCGCTTCAGGGCGGTTGACGGCGTGTCGCTCGACGTCAAGCCGGGCGAGATTCACGGATTCCTCGGCCCGAACGGCGCCGGCAAGACGACGACGATGAGGATGATTGCCGGGCTGCTGAAGCCGACGTCAGGGCGCATCCTCGTGGACAACCACGATCTCGAGACCGAGCCCGAGGCCGCGAAGAAGGCGCTCGGCTTCATCCCCGATCGACCGTTCATCTACGACAAGCTCACGGCCGGCGAGTTCCTGACGTTCCATGCCGGGTTGTATGGATTCGGCAACGGCAACGTCCCGACGCGCGTAGGCGAGATGCTCGACCTCTTCGAGTTGAGCCAGTGGGAGCATCAGCTGATCGAAAGCTTCTCTCATGGGATGAAGCAGCGCCTCGTGATGAGCTCGGCCTTCCTCCATCGTCCGCAGGCTGTAGCCGTTGACGAGCCGATGGTTGGTCTCGATCCGCGCGGTGCGCGGCTCATTAAGGATGTGTTCAGGAAAATGAGCGAGCGCGGCGTCGCCATTCTGATGAGCACGCACACCCTCGAAGTCGCGCAGGAGATGTGTCACCGCGTCAGCATCATTCAGAAGGGACGCATCATCGCGCACGGCACCGTTGACGAAGTGAAGCAGATGGCTGGTGGCAGCACGGGCGAGCATCTGACATCGGTGTTTCTCAAGCTGACCGGCGGCAGCGCCCTGCAGGAAATCGACGAGCTCTGAGCCCATGACGCAGCCGTTCCTCTTCCTGCTGCTGCCCCACGCATGGGCGTCACGCAACCGCGTGCGCCGTCGCGAGAAGGGCGATGCGCTTCGCGGCATCGTGTTCGGGACGATTGGAGTGCTGGTTTCCGGCGCGCTGTTCTATGGCGCCTACTGGGTCACGTCTCAGCTCTCCGCGTACGAGGAGTTCGGCGACTACCTGCTGCGGCTTGGATTGTCCTGGCTCTTTCTGAGCTTCCTCGCGTTCCTCGCTTTCAGTGGAGTTGTCACAGCGCTGTCGACGTTCTTTCTCTCCGACGATCTGCGCTTGCTGATGGCGAGCCCAGTCTCGGCGCGGCGTCTGTTCTTCGCTCGGTTCGCACGCACGGTTGGGTCTGCGTCGTGGATGGTCGTCATCTTCATGGCACCGGTGTTGATTGGCGTCGGCGTTGGCCGATGCGCACCATATGCGTTCTACGCGACGATGATCGCGACCATCATTCCGTTCTCGATCATCCCCGTCGCACTCGGCTCGGCCTGCACGCTGTTCGTCGTCAATGTGTTTCCGGCGCGGCGCGCTCGTGATCTGCTGATGCTGATGGGGCTCGTGTTCGCGGCCGCGGTCGTGCTGCTTCTCAGGTTCATTCAGCCGGAGCGGCTGCTACGGGTTGAATCGCTCCCGGACATCACTGACTTCTTTGCGACCCTGCAGTCACCTGTTACGCCGATGCTGCCATCGTTCTGGGCGGGCGAGACACTGTTCGCGGCCGTGCAGGGTGGATTCGACTGGCTGCATCAGAGCGCGCTGTGGACGACAGCCGGCGCGTTCACCGTGATGCTCGGCGCCGCGCATGGTCGATGGCACTTTGCCGGATACAGCCGATCGCAGGAGGCGCCAAAGACTCGCTTCGCGCACTTCCGGACGCTCGACCTCGTCGCTGCGGCATTGCCGCTCTCGCCAGTGAGGCGGCAACTTCTGGTGAAGGACATCAAGATCTTCCTGCGCGACGTGAGTCAGTGGGTGCAGCTGCTGCCGCTGCTGGCGCTCGTGCTGCTGTATCTCTACAACTTCCGCGTGCTCGATCTCGACCGCATCCCGTACATGAGCGGGTTCATCAAGAACGTATACGCGTTCATCAATCTCGGGATGGCGGGCTTTGTAATGGCGACCGTCGCGGTGCGCTTCGTCTTCCCGGCGGTGTCTGCCGAGGGCTCGGCGTTCTGGATTATCCGAACGTCGCCCATCTCGATGCACGACTTCCTGTGGTCGAAGTTCTGGACGGCGCTGCTGCCCGTGTTCCTCTTCACCGAGGCGCTGACGATCGCTGCGAATCAACTTCTCGGGGTCGATCCCTTCCTGAAGCTGGTGGCGGGGGCCTCGATCCTCTTCCTGACGTTCGCGCTTGTCGGTCTCGCGTGTGGCCTCGGCGCGCGTTACCCACGCTTCAACGCCGACGCGACGCAGGCTGCTGGCTCGTACGGCGGCGTCATGTTCATGATCGCAGCGGTCGCTCTGATCCTCGTCACCGTCGTTCTCGTCGGCTGGCCCTCGTCGATGTATCTGATGTCGCAAAACGGTCAGTTCCGCTTCCGGCTGACGCCCGAGCGACAGGCGATGATCGTGGCCAGTCTCACCGCCGCCGCGGTGATCTGCATGGCCACATGGTGGCTGGCGATGAAGTCCGGCGTGAGGGCGCTCGAGGAGATGAGAGCGTAGTTCGTGGAACGACACTTTCGTGCCCTTGAGACGCCCACGGTTTCGGTACCTCGTATCGTGGTACCGTGCGATCGGGCATGCAACCGCAGAACATCCCGCCACACTTCGATATCACCGTCCGTGTCGGTTGCAGCCTCGTCTACGAAGTCAGCGGCACCGCATCGTTGCTTCTCAACCTCAAGCTGCATCCCGACCGCAACCACGCTGTGCTTTTCGAAGCTCTGGCGCTCGGCAATGGCCTTCCCGCCGAGGACTTCGTCGACAGCCATGGGAACCATGTCTGTCGCGTGGCGCTCGCGCATGGCACCAATTGCTTCAGGCATGACGCGATTGTCGCGGTGCCCTCCCAACCGGATAACAGCGGTCTTGTCGCCACGTTTCCGCAAGTGCCAGGCGACCTGCCCCTTTCCTTGTTGCGGTACACGCTGCCCAGCCGGTACCGCGACTCCGACAAACTGACGGATTTTGCATGGCAGCAATTCGGCCAGATCGAACACGGCATGCCGCGGGTGCAGGCCATCAGTCGCTGGCTGCACGACAACATCGAGTACCGATATATGTCCGGCCGGCCCGATTTGTCGGCGTGGGATGTCCTGCAACGCGGTTATGGGGTCTGCCGTGATTTTGCCCATCTCGCCATCGCGCTAAATCGCGCCTTCAACATCCCGGCCCGCTACGTGACTGGCCATCTACCAGACATCGGTGTTCCCGATCCGGACGGTCACATGGATTTCCACGCATACGCCGAGGTGTACATCGGAGGCGCCTGGTTCACGACCGACGCGCGCTTCCACGTGCCGCGAATAGGCCGGATCAAGGTCTCGTGCGGACAGGATGCGGTGGATGGGGCGTTCTCGACCATCTACGGCGGCGCCACGTTGACCTATTTTCAGGTGTGGGCGTACCAGGTCGCGCGCGGGTCCGTGCGTGTCGGTGATCCGATAGATCTTGCACAGCGGCTCGACAACCAGTGGACTGTGTATACGGATCGGCCTTCGACTACCTCAGCTTAAGCTCCACTGTTGCGTTCCTTAGTCGAGCCGTATGAACACTCGCATGTGTCCGACCGTTCGAACCTCACGCATCATGCGTTTAGATCGATAGGACAGCGCGCCCTACGCACAGAGGGGCAAGTCCTGTAAGGAGATAGTCGTGAAGATCGAAGAACGGACGATCGGTCCCGTCGTCGTGCTCGACATGGCGGGAAGGCTCGTGGCGGGCGAGAGCCAGGGGCAACTGAAAGACAAGATTAACAGCCTGACGATGCAGGGCCGCTTGCAGATTCTGCTGAACCTGGCTGAAGTGTCGTACATCGACAGCACCGGTCTCGGCGAGCTCGTGTCATCGTCCTCGACGGTGACTCGACACCGCGGTCAGATCAAGCTGCTGAACCTCACCGCAAAGGTGCAGGATCTGTTGGCGATCTGCCGATTGTCGACGGTGTTCGAGACGTTTGAATCAGAAGCGGAAGCTCTGAGCAGCTTCACCGTCGTCAGCGCCGTGTAACGCTGAGCCTTGGTACGAGTCGTCATCCTTGCGCCAGCTCATTCGCGCGTGTCGCGGCGCCGATGAGTCCTGACTCAGCGTTCAGGATCACCTTCACGGGCACCCTCGTCAGCATGTCCGTCATCGGTGCCTTGTCGAGGAACGCCTGCATGAAACCGCCGCTCCGGATGGCGGGCAGAATCTTTGGCGCGATCCCGCCGCCGACGTAAATGCCACCGAGCGCGAGGCCGCGGAGCGCAAGGTTACCCGCTTCGGCACCGTACACGCTGACGAACATGCGCAGCGCCTCGGCACAGCCCTGACAACGTCCGCCCAGTCCGGCTCTGGACACGGCGGCCGGTGCGTCCGGCGAGTCGAGGTCGCTGACGATCTCGCACTCGCCGCCACGATGCGTGAACCGATGGAGGTTGACCAGGCCAGGTCCGCTGAGCACCTGTTCCACCTCCGCGCGTCCGTCGCGGTCGCGCAGCATGCGAACGAGCTCGAGCTCGCGATCGGTGCGGGCAGCGAAGTCGGCATGCCCTCCCTCGGACGGAGAAGGCCGCAGCCGGCCGTTGCGTCGATGCAGGAACGCCTGGCCCATCCCTGTTCCGGCCGCGATCACGGCCGCGCTGGCTTCGTCATCAGATGTTCCTTCCTGAAGCACGAGCAGTTCCTCAGGCGTGAGCACCTCAATCGAGCGCGCCATCGAGGCGGAATCGTTCAGCAGTTCGACGTGCGGCGTGTCCAGATGAGAACGGATGTCTGCGGCTGCGATGGTCCATCCGATGTTGGTCAGCTTCGCCCGGTCGTGGACGACCGGGCCTGCGACGCCAAACGCAGCCGCGCGAAGCCGGGCGGACGGTGGCACGTCGCGGAGGAACGCGTCGAGCATCTCGAGGAACGATGAATAGGCGGTCGTCTCGTAGCCGCGCGTGGCCACCGAGGTGGGCCGCCGGGCGCTCGGCTCGAACAGTCCCAGCAACGTTTTCGTTCCGCCGACATCGCCCGCAAGCACCATGAGTGGATTATAGTGAGGACGCAGTGGCCACTCCTGGTCCCAGCGCTGTTTCGCGTCGTCAAGTACCTCGAGCGACACACGCACCTGCGCGACGACCATCTTCGCTACATGCAGAAGTGGGGGCTCATCCAGCCTCATCGAGCGCATGGCGAAGTCTTCTACGCGTTCGGGGATCTGGCGACGATTCGGCAGGCAGATGCCGAATTGGGAGAGGGCGTCAGCTTCCGTGCGGTCCTCCGCAATCTGCTGGCGTCACGACACGGGCAGCTGACATTCGATTTCCGGCTCGAGGCGCAACCCGCGAAGATTCTTCAGCTCAAGCGGCCCGAGGCGCCGCCGCTCGCGACGCTCATGGGAGCCACCACGCCGGAGGATGCGCGCAACGCCGAGCAGGAGTTCGCTCTGGCATCGTCACTCGACGATGGCGACCCCGGGCACTTCGATGAGGCGCTGGAAGCCTATCGCCGGACGCTCGAGATCGATCCGTATCTCGTGCCTGCATTGATCAATCTGGCCAACATTCATTACGCGCGCAACCAGATGGCGGAAGCGCAGGCTCTCTACGAACGCGCGATTGCGCTGGAGCCGGATGTCTTCGAGTCGCACTTCAACCTCGGAAACATCTTTCACGACCTCGGATACTACACCGAGGCGCAAGAGTGCTATCGCGAAGCGCTCCGTGTCAACCCGGCGTACGCGGACGCGCACTTCTACCTGGCCGTGTCACTCGAGAAGAGCGGCATGTCACAAGAGGCGCGGCTGCACTGGAAGGCCTATCAGGAACTCGCGCCGAACGGCGAGTGGGTTCACCTCGCGCGCGAGTTCTCCGACTAAACGTAACTCGCAATTTCCAACAGCCCAACCCAATCGATTCGGGTCCGAAGTTGGAGGTTGGGAGTTGACTGGCGAAGCCGCTAATAGCGGTATTCGTCTGGGTTCCGCTTCTTCGGTGCCCGCCGCAGCTTGTAGTACTGGCAGTCCACGCACCACGCTTCTGGATCGAAGCCGGTTGTGCCCGCGTAGGGCTTCACTTCGCGGTGCGTGCAGAATGCGGCGTTGCCTTCCTCCGCTGGTTGCTGCCAGCGGCACGAATTGAATCGCACAGCGCCCGTGGTCTCCGGTGGGGAAGCGGGCTGTCCCGGCGATTCGCCGCCGCCTGGTGGATCCTCGGCAGGTGGGCCCATCGGACCGTTACTGAAGTTGGACTCCAACGGCTTTCTCCAGCGCGCGAAGCGCGCGTAATTCTTCGGGCGCCACAAGTGTGAGGGCGCTTCCGGTTGATTCGGCTCGTCCCGTTCGCCCCACGCGATGCACGTACGCCTCGGGCGTATCCGGTACCTCGTAGTTGACGACGTGAGCGATGCCGTCGATATCGAGGCCGCGTGCGGCGACATCTGTGGCAACGAGGACGGGGTACGTGCCGGTCCTGAAACCCTCGACTGCAGCCATGCGCTGCTGCTGCGTGCGATCCGCGTGCAGCGAGGCCGCGCGAATGCCCATTACGCCCAGGCGCTGCGCCAATCGCTCGGCGCCGATCTTGGTGCGGCAGAAGATCAGGACAGGGCCGATCGCGTCGTCACGAAGCCAGCGCGCCAGCCACTGCGTCTTCTCACCCGATGCCATCGTCTGCACGGCGTGCGAGATCGTCTGCGCCGGGCCGCCTCGGCGTCCCACCTGAATGTATTTGGGCTCGCGAAGAAACTCCTGAGTGAGCTTCAGCACTTCACCCGGCATGGTCGCCGAGAACAGCAACGTCTGGCGCGAGGCCGGCAGCGCGGCGAGGATGCGCTGCACGTCGGGCCAGAAGCCCATGTCGAGCATGCGATCGGCTTCGTCGAGCACGAGGACTTCCAGGCCGGTGAAGTCGGTCGACTCGTGTCGCATGTGATCCATCAAGCGGCCTGGTGTCGCCACGACGATGTCCACCGCGGCACGGAGCGCGCGCTCTTGAATGTCCATTGGCACGCCGCCAAAGACAGCCACACTCGACACGGTCGTGTGATACGTCAGCCCCTGCACCTGATCCTCGATCTGCACGGCCAACTCGCGTGTCGGTGCCAGCACGAGCGCCCGGGTGCGAGATGGCTGCGGCGAGGGCTCATTGAGGAAACGCTGGAGGATGGGGACGAGGAACGCCGCGGTCTTGCCTGTGCCGGTCTCGGCGCAGGCGATCACGTCGCCACCGGCGAGCGCCACCGGAATCACGCCGCTCTGCACGGGGCGGGTGTCCGCCCAACCCAGATCACGAATTCCGCTCAACAGCCGCTGGTCGAGCGCGAGTTTGTCGAAAGGGATGGGTGCCGGATCGAACGGCGTGGACTCGTACGCCAGCACCGCTGGCTCAGGCGCCGGCGTCTTGTGCGGCCGCGTCGATCGGCGATGTGGCGGCTGACGGCGGCCGCGTCGTTTCGATGGTGAAGGGGTACTGCTCAACTGAATGCGCTATCTGGCTCGGAATGTGATGATGCCGCGGACCGGGTCGTACGGGGATACACCGACTGTGACGCGGTCTCCTGGAACGACTTTGATTCGGAAGCGGCGCATCCGGCCGCTCAACTGCGCCAGCACTTCATGCCCGGCGTCGCACTGCACGCGGTATAACCCGCCCGAGTGAACCGCAACCACGGTTCCCTGCATATCAATCAGATCGTCTTTGCTCAATCAGGGTCCTTCTGACCGAAGTGTCCGGCTGGGGCCGAACGAAAGTAGCAATTAGGGTGCCACAGCACGTCGTCGCTTGCAAGTTACGTATTTTCAGCGGTTAAAAGTGGATGATCGCGTGAGAACACGCGCTGTTGAAGGGCGACTAAAGCGTGCGAACTGCCCGCTCCACTTGAGACGCCAGATCCGCATAGTCCGATCCCTGCAGTCGAAGCGGCGGGCCGAACGCCACGCGCACGCGGCCGGGTCGTATGAACGTAGCGCCCACCGGCAGCAGTTTGTCGACGTCGTCGATGCGCACGGGAACGATGGGAATGTCGAGGCGAGAACCAATCATGCCGATGCCGCCGCGGAACGGTTTGATGTCGCCGGTCGATGAGCGAAGCCCCTCGGGAAAGATCAGGATCGACCAACGCTCGCCGGTGAGTTCACCGATGTACTGCAGTGTTTGCCGGGCGCCCGCCTCGCGCTGCGGCAGCGGAAACGCATTGAAGTAGAACGCCGCCAGGTAATAGTTGAGCCCGTTGGTGAAACGCTCGCGCCACGTGTATCCAGCGGGGAAGAAGTGCGCCTTGAAGAACTCCTTGGCCATCGCCGGCGCGACCCGTGCCCGCCATCTGCCCGGAAGCGCGGACAGAATCACCGGCACGTCCATGTGACTCAGATGGTTTGAGGCGAACACCACGGGGCCGCCGAGACCTTGTAGATGTTCCAGGCCGTCGACTCGCGTATGTGCGAACACACGGGCGAGGGGAAGAATCCATGTCGCCTGGGAGAGCCGTCGAATCAACGTGACGGGCCAGCGGCGGTTCCATGTCGGAAAATCTACGGGCTCGTCGACCGGTTCTGTGGTCGAGCCGTGCTCGACCAGTTGCTTCAGATCGCCAATGCTCGAGATCTTCCGAGAAACGCCCCTCGTCGATGCGCGTCTGAAAGCGATCCTCGAGCGCGACCATCAGCTCGACGCGTTCGAGCGAGCTCAGGCCGAGCTCCTCGAGGGTGGTCGATCCGCCGAGCGCGCGGCCGTGCGCGAATCGTTCGAGCAGGGCTTCGAATGTGTCCGCCGTCGCCGCGGGGGCGCTCGAACTGCCGGATTGAACCCAGTCACGGATCGCGCGGCGCTTCAGTTTCTTCGTGCCCTCGGTCCGAGGCAGTTCCGATGTCGGCCAGATCGACCACGTGCGAATGCGCTGATGCTCTTGCAGCTGTGCGTTCGCTTGCCGGATGACCGCGTCAGCGTGCGCATCGGGCTCGAGAACGAGCACTGCGTGCACGCGTTCTTCGGCGCCCTCGACGGCACCAACGACGGCTGACTCACGGACACCGGCCTGCGCTTCGAGCGCGCGTTCGACGTCCTCGGGAAAGACGTTCAGCCCGTCGGGCCTCACGATCATTTCCTTCTTGCGTCCCTTGATGAACAGGCGCCCCTGCGCATCGCGTTCGCCGATGTCGCCGGTGTGTAGCCAGCCGTCGGCGTCAAGGACACGCGACTCGACACTCGGGACTCGGGGTCCGGGATCCGGGATCCGGGGTTCGGAACCTGGAACAAGATCGGATCCCGGGCCCCGGGCCCCGGATCCCGAGTCGTAATACCCGCTCGTGACGTTCTCGCCGCGGACGAGAATCTCGCCGTCCTCGGCGATGCGGACTTCGACGCCTTCGATCGGTGTGCCCACCGATCCCTTGCTCGTCTTGAACGGATGATTCAGCGTGACGATTGGCGCCGTCTCGGTCAGCCCGTATCCCTGGATCACAGCGAAGCCAAGCCGTCGCCAGAACTCCTCGAGGTCGGGCGGCAGCGGCGCCGCGCCCACGACGAAGGCCCAGAACTTCAGGCCAAACGCTCGATGAATACGCCGGTATTTCCACCAGCGACCCGGGATCGAGATGCCTGGGGGAGGGGGATCGGCCGCCTCCGGAAACGCGCGCATGACGTGCTCGCGCAGGACGCCGAGGATCTTCGGGACGCACACCAGCACCGATACCCTCCGCCGGTGGATCAGGCCGAGGATGTCGTGCGGGTTGAAGCTGCGAGTGAAGATCACCGTGCCGCGGACCATCGGTGGAATGCTGCTCGCCATTGATTGCCCGAACATGTGACTGAGCGGCAGCAGATTGAGAAAGCGAAGCGGGTGGAACGGTCGTGCGTACTTCCGATACTTCATCACCTCGCGTTCCACCGGGACAATGTTGGCGAGCACGTTCCGATGACGGATTACAACGCCCTTCGGCTCGGCGGTCGCTCCCGACGTGAAGATGATCTGCGTGACATCGTCGCGCACGACCGGCACGGCCGGCATCGGCCCGTCGGCCGTCCAGTCGAGGTCAGCCAACTTCCAGACGTGCGGGAAGCTCTTTGGCGATTCGCCGTCTACGTCGTCGCCGACGAGGATCACGCGCGCTCGAACCTGGCTGTTTACCCGCTCGACGAATTCGAGGGTCGAGCGATAGTCGATGGGAACGACGACGATGCCCGAGAGCAGGCAGCCCCAATAGCAGACCACCCACTCGGGACGGTTCTCGCCCCAGAAGACGACTTTGTCACCCTTAGCGAGCCCGGCGTCGGCGAGGCGGGCCGCAAATCCACGGGCCGCGCGGCCCGCGTCTACGTAGGAATACTCACGCCGGCGGTAGCCATCGTCGAACGTGAGAAATGTTCCGCTGATCTGGACGAAGTCTTGAAAGAAGTCGACGAGCGTGTCCCGGCGCACCTGTGAATTATGATCCGGAGGACCTGACCTGATGTCATCTCAGTCACCGCCGCCGACGCTTGCCGTTGGCGCCGCCTACGACACGCTGCTGCAGTCGGCACTGCTGCAGTTTTTCGAGCGCGCCACTCTCGACACCGAGATGACCCCGTCGGTGTCGTCGGATGGGCGGCTTGCGATCGAGCCATCCGCAAATCCCGCAGCGCTCATCGTCCGGTGGTTCGGCACCAGGTACACCCTGCGGGTTCCCGGGCGATGGGTCTTTACAGCACACGAGGTCCGGCTGGCGCAGGCGATTGGAGCCGTGCTGGCGGCGCGATTCAGCGCGATCCTCAACCCGCGCATCATCGCAGAGCGTGGCGACCTGTTCCGCGGTGCCATCGAAGATCGTTACGTTGGCGCTTTTCTGGACAAGCGGTCGTATGCGATCGAGGCACGCGCGGCGCGCGCTGACCGCGTGGCGTCGATCATCGAGTTGCTCCGGGTGGCCGCCCTCTCGAGCTACGAAAACAGGCCGATTTCCACGGGCGTCCTGCTGCTGGGGACGTCCGAGGATCCGTTGCGTCCCGGCATGCCCTTGTCCTCGACGGCGCCTGCGTACACCGAATCGCTGACGACCATCAAAAGCTTCTACCGTCTCGCCGACGGCATGCGCACGGTGTTCCTCGCCAACTCCGAAGGACGACTGCTGGATCTCATCGATATCGAGCGATGGGGCACGCAGGCCTGCCGGAATCAGATCCTTCAAGTCCCGTGCGCCAAAGCATTCCAGCCCCACGCGAGGGCGACGTTGCAAAACGGACACATCTGCGCGGTGCTGAGCCCGTCGCGCGAAATCAAAGTGTTCGCAGAAGGCGCCGAACTCTTCACGTTCAGAGGCGCGAGGTGGCACCTCCTCGATCTGCAGGCGAAGTACCGCCTATGGGCGGAGGCGGTTGGCGACGATGCACTCGCGATGCGGATATTTCAAACGGCGCTCGATCTTGCGGATACGAGGGAAGGCGCCCTTTTTGTCGTAACCCGCGACGCTCAGACAGCCGTGTCGCAACTCGTTGCACCAGCCGACCGGCTCGACAGATCACAAAGCAGCGTTGACCATGGCTCGGGTCCTTCGCGCCGAGACCTGCTTCATCTGCTCGAAGGGCGCTCGATCACAGACCTGGATCCCAACGTGCTTGCCGCCCTCGCATCGCTCGACGGGGCGATCGTGATGGATCGGGCAGGCAGGTTGCTTGCTGCGGGCGCCATCCTGCGGCATCCCTCGACTCCCGAATCGGACGCGAGTGGCGTTGTGGAAGGTGCGCGAACGACTGCGGCATTGGCTGCCAGTCGATTCGGTCCAGTGCTCAAGGTCAGTGAAGACGGCATCATCACGTTCTTCGATGGTGAGCGCGTGTGGGATATCTGAACCCAAGACCGGCTAGAATAAACGGCTCCGTCATGCGCATCTTCTTAACGGGCGCGACAGGTTACGTCGGGTCGTCGATTCTGGAAGCGTCACTTCGGGCGGGTCACAGTGTGACCGCGCTCGTTCGCGATCCGGAGAAGGCCGAACACGTGACGCTTCGCGGTGGCCGTCCAATCGTCGGCGAGTTGGGAAAACCCACCGGTTACGTCACTGCCGCGGAAGAGTCCGACGTCATCGTGCACGCGGCGTTCGATCGATCGAAGCAGTCGGTGGACGTCGATCGTCGCGCGATCGAAACGCTGCTGGGCGCGGCGGGACGGCGCATCGATGCGGGACGCTCCGCGAGCTTCATCTACACGTCTGGCATCTGGGTGCTTGGTGATACCGACGGTCCGGCCGCCGAAGATGCACCGCTCAACCCGACGTCACTCGTTGCCTGGCGGCCTACGCACGAAGCGCTCGTGCAGAGCCTGTCACGCGGTGGTCAGATTCGTACCGCGATCGTTCGCCCAGGCGTTGTCTACGGCGGCGCGCGCGGGATCATCAGCGACCTGCTGAAGAACGCGAAAAACGGGCTGGTCCGCGTGGTTGGAGACGGCCGCAATCATTGGCCGTGCGTCTACGACCGCGATCTCGCGGATCTCTACGTTCGAATCGCGACTCATCCCGAGGCGTCGGGCATCTTTCACGCCAATGATGAAGCTGACGAGCGCGTCTCCGACATCGTGGAAGCGATCGCGCGGCACTTCGTGGTGCAGCCGGACGTCCGGCACGTGCCGATCGAGGAAGCGCGCAACAAGATGGGGCAATACGCCGACGCACTCGCGCTCGATCAGGTCGTGCGGAGTCCGCGCGCCCGCGCGCTCGGATGGTCGCCGACGCTGCACTCGGTCGCAGGCAATATCGCAGGATTAATCGAAGAGTTCCGCTCAGGAAAGGAAGCAGCCGCTTAGGAATTACGAGTCGTCGAAGTCGCGCTTGTCTTCCTCGCTCACGCCCGGCAGGAAATCAAAGAACGCATCAAGGCTCCGGTCGAGCGCACGACGCAGCTGCGGGATCGTGCCGTCGATCGTGTGGAGAGTCAGGCCGGCGGTCTCGCCGTCCTTCAGCGTGAGACGGCCCTCGGTGGCGTCGACGAGTGTGCCCTCTTTGACGATCCGAATGCCGTAGATGAGCGTGTAACGAGCCATATCTCTCTCAAGCTAACTCAGATTTCATCAACTCCCAACCGCCAACTCCCAACGCCCAGAGACCCAAAGTCTAGAGTCGAGGGTCTGGCGCTCGTCGCCATTGACGAACCGTGAGCAGAACCAGCAACGCTCCGCCGGTTACGGCTGAGGCCACGCGCGGAACGAAAAGGAAAAGCGCCGCGAGTGTAGCCAGGGCGCGTTCCAGTGGCGAGACGGCCGTTCGCATCCAGCCGCTCGCCGCCACAGCCAGTGCAACGAGCGCGAGAACAGTAGAGACGGTGGCCCAAACAACGTTACCGGGCGTCGAGTGCAGGAGCAGGCCCAGTCCCTTCGGATCGATGGCGAAGGCAAACGGTACGACGAACGCCGGCGCGGTGTATTTCCACGACAGCATCGTCGTACGGAACGGACTGCCGCCGGTGATCGCTGCCGCTGCGAACGGCGAGAGCGCAGTTGGCGGACTGACCTCGGACAGCACGGCGTAGTAGAAGACGAACATGTGCGCCGCAAGTTCGGCAACGCCAACTTGCACGAGCGCCGGAACCACCATCACCGCGGCGATGATGTAGGAGGCGGTCACCGGCACGGCAAGTCCAAGCATCCACACCGCGATTCCCGCGTAGAGAATCGTGAGGAGCAGGTTTCCGCTGGCGAGCGCCACGATCAGTCCGGCGACTTTCAGTCCGAGTCCCGTGAGCGTGACAACGCCGACGATGATCCCAGCGGCGGCGGTCGTGGCCGCGATGGGCAACACGCCGCGACCACCGGACGAGAGCGCGACCGCGAGGCGACGTGGAGTGAGTGCGGTCTCGCGATTCAGGAAGCTGAGGCCAATGGCGAGGACCATCGCCCAGAAAACCGAGCGGAAGGTCGTGAAGCCCTGCAGCATCAGGACGACGATTGAAGCGATCGACGCGAAATGAAACCACCCCTGCCTGGTCAGCACGCCGAGCGAGGGCAGGTTGGTGTCGATCGGCCGCAAACCCAGCCGACGCGAGTCGATTTCGACCATCAGGAAAATCGAGAGGTAGTACAGCGCCGCGGGAATTGCCGCCGTGACGATCACTTCGAGATAGGAAATGTGCAGGAACTCAGCGATGAGAAACGCCGCGGCTCCCATGACCGGGGGCGCGAGGATCGCGCCAATCCCTGCCGCGGCGAGGACTGCGCCCGCTGTGTCGGCTGGATATCCCGCGCGCTTCATCAGCGGCCACGTCACGGCGCCGAGCATCACGGTGTTGGCGACGCCGCTGCCGGACACGGCGCCCAGTAGATAGCCAGCAACAGTGACGGTTCGTCCTGGGCCGGCGCCCTTTCCCGATCGGCCGATCGCGGCGGTGGTCCAGTCCACGAAGAATCGCCCCGCGCCGCTGTGCTCGAGGATGGCACCGTAGATCGTGAACAGCACGATATACGTCGTCGCGACATCGAGAGGGACACCAAAGATCCCTTCGAGTGTCATGTAGATCGTGCCGATGAGCCGAGCAGTCCCGTAGCCGCGGTGTGCGATCAGATCGAGGCCGATGCGATCGAGCAAAGGACCAGTGACCGCGTACGCGAGAAAGACGAGCACCGTCACCGGCAGCACCCATCCCGTCGTGCGGCGAGTGGACTCGAGCACGACCACCAACGCAACGACTCCGGCGACCACGTCGATGGTGTTCGGCGTCGCGGCGCGGTTCACGAACGCATCGATGTCGAGAAGCGGCCAGAGGAATGCGCCAATCGTGAGCGCGATCCAGAGTAAGTCCCACGCGAGGTGGGGCTTTGTCGATCCGGAAGGGTGAGCGACGATCGTCAGTACGATGCGACCAACAGGAAGTGACTCGATAGACGTGCGGATCGACAATGCCCACGACCCAGTAGAGTGCGTAGGCCGCGAGTGCGAAACCCAGTACGGCAGGCGACCTTGCCGCGCGGCCCGCGCGGCTCGTCAGCCCCGTCCCGTCATCCACTACTGCGCCGTCCACACGTTTCGTTCGCGATAGAAGCGGATAGCTCCGGGATGGAATGGCACCGGGGAGCCGGAGAGCGCGCTCTTCAGAGACAGCGTCTTGGCCTGAGGATGGATCGCCGCGAGCTCTGCCTGCTGATCGAAGAGCACTTGCGTGATGTCATGCGCGAGCGCTTCAGGCATCTCTTCGGATGCGACAAGCAGATTGGCCACGGCGACGACCGGGATCTCGGCGTCGTTGTTGTAAGTCGCCTTGGGAATGATGTCGCGATAGTACAGCGAGGGGCCGAACATCTGCTCGAGGCGCAGCAGTTGTGTGTCCGTCGGGATGAAGTTGGCCCTCACGCCTGGCGTGTTGACGAGGTCGAGAATCGACGCCGTCGGCAGACCGCCGTTCCAGAAGAATGCGTCGATCTTCCCGTCCTTGATCGCATCGACAGACTGCGCAACGCCGAGGCTCTGCTCACGGATGTCGCGGCTCGGATCAAGCCCGGCTGCCTGCAACATGCGACGGGCAATCACCGTCGTTCCCGATCCTGCCGCTCCAGTTGAGACGACGCGTCCGCGAAGATCTGTGATGCCAGAGATTCCCGCGTCGGCTCGTGCCACCAGATGCGAGTAGCTCGAATAGAGCACGGCGAGCGTGCGCACCGGCACCTTGCCGAAGTCCGAGAAGACGTCGCGCCCTGTCACGGCATCCTGCGCCATGTCGGCCATGGTGAAGGCCAGATCCGAGTTGCCCTGCTTGAGAAATTTCAAGTTGTCCACTGATGCCGCCGTCACTTCCGCCGTGGCCTCGGTGTTCGGCAGATGCTCGGTGATTATCTTGGCGATGCCGCCGCCGTAGGGATAGAACACCCCTCCGGTTCCTCCAGTCGCGATCGAGAGTCGCCTCTTGGAACCGCTGGAACCAGACGAGGGTGAACCGCAGGCGGCGAATGCGACTGCTGCGACAAGCGCACACACGGCCACGAGTCTGAGGGTCGGCATCCTGCACACTATACTGGCTTCGTGACTCGAGGTGGCGTGCGTGAGTCCACGCTGATATCACTCGACGACATTCGGCTGGCTGCGGGGCGAATTCGTCGCTCGTCCGCAGAACTCCGCTGCTGGAAGTAGAGGCGGATCTTCCTGGGCCAGACCCACGTCGAAGACAGACCCGCCTGTATCTCAAGTGCGAGTGCTTTCAGCCCGGCGGCGCCTTCAAGATTCGCGGCGCGTGCAACATGATTGCGCAGCTCCCACCTGAAGCGAGGGCGGCCGGCGTGATCACGTATTCGTCCGGCAATCACGGTCAGGCGGTCGCGCTCGTGGCCGAAGCATTCAAGGCTCCGGCAGTGATCGTGATGCCCGAGACGACGCCGCGCGTGAAAGTCGACGGCGTACGCAGACACGGCGCCGAAGTTGTGTTCGCAGGAACGACGTCCACCGATCGCAAGGTGCGCGCGGAAGAGATCGCCAAAGCCCGCGGGCTCACGATCGTCCCGCCGTTCGATCACCCGTGGATCATCGCCGGCCAGGGAACGACGGGCCTCGAGATTCTGGAGCAGCACTCGCAAGTGCGATCGATCTTCGTACCGATGGGTGGCGGCGGCCAGATCGCAGGCGTCGGCGCAGCGGTCAAGCGCATGCGCTCCTCGGTTCGCATCATCGGCGTCGAGCCGGTTCGGGCGGCGCGCATGACGGCCTCTCTCGCCGCGGGAGCTCCGGTCGCGCTCGCGACAACCGTCAGCATTGCCGACGGACTCCTGACGCTGCGCCCAGGCGATATCACGTTCGCGCACGTTCAGGCCTTCGTCGACGAGGTCGTCACGGTCAGCGACGAAGAAATCGCGGCGGCGATGAAATGGCTCTTTTACGAGGCGAAGATCGTGGCCGAACCGAGTGGAGCGGCGACGGTGGCGGCGGCGCTGCGGGTGAACGAGCCGGATACGGTTGCGGTAGTATCCGGGGGCAACGTGGACCCGGACGTTTTGCCAGCTACATCCGGTGCAGCCCAGAGCCTAAAGCCCAGAGCCCGAAGCCTTTAACCATCTCGGAACCGCCAGACCCTTCTCTCGTCACATGGAGCTGAGACCATGAGAACACTGCACGCGTTGGGCTTTCTCGTGAAGGGGCCGCTCATCCTCGCGTTCCTCTTCCTGATCAACCTGATGACCTCGCCGGGACACTGGTGGGTGCAGTGGCCGGCGCTGGGAATCGGCATCGCCTGGTTCTTCAGCCTGATCCGCGTCGTTCGTGCCCTGGTGATCGTGGGCGGCATGGCGGGTCTGGCAGCGTATCTCAATCGTCAGAGGTGACGCTCGAGTACGTCCCGCTGCTCAAGGTTCAGCGGGACCTCTACGACCTTCCGCGCGGCATCGAACGATTCCGCGAATACATTCAGACGATGACGGGAGGGGGCGACGAGCTGAAGCTCCCTCTCGTCGCGATGAACCCGATGGGGAAGGACCACCTTCCTCCCTTCCTGGATCATCTCCTTGCGATCGATGCGGACGCTGTTGGTGCGCGTGCACTTGCGGACGCCTCGTCCGCGCTCGCCGACGAACCTGGCGACTATCGCGCCTGCCTGGTCGTCAGCGACGATCTCAAGGGAGGCTGGACCAATCGCTACGCGAGCGAGTTCAGCTACCGGTTCGAGCAGCGAGCGATGTACCGCCGCGCCTGGCTGCCCGCAATTCTCTGGACCAGCGACACCTACGATGTGGCGCTCGTTCGCGAGGAAGTGCTGCAGTGTGTCTATCGTGCCGTGCACGTGCAGCGTCACGGTGCGGCGCGCACGCTCGGTGAAATGCTCACGCAGGAGAGCTATGCGATGCGCGGCGCCGGATCGACGGCTCCTCGCCTCGAGGAAGATGACCTTGCATACACGCGCGAGGTGCTGCGCGAGTACATGTCCGCGACCGATCACGCGACGCTCATCGCTGCGCTCTTCGGCGATGCGGCCGCTCGCGAGCTCGGATATCAGCCGCTCGGACTCTCTCCGCGTGCCGGCCTCGCCCTCGCAGCGGCGGGCTCTAAACCTGGCGGCCTCTTTCACTCTTTAGCCGCGGAGACGCGGAATTTGAAACGCCGGGATCGCTGGGATCGCAGGGATGACGGGTGCCGCGCGCGAAGCGCGCGATGAATGAGCGGCACGGCATTCACAAGCCTCACAGACGAATGAGTAAGGCTTGTGATGGCCGTACTGCTCGACCATCGGCCCCGCCCTTCACGGCCGGGCGGCACCCGGGGATGCTCTTTCCAGTGGCTTGATCTCTCAGCGATCTCTCTGCGTTTAAGAAAGACCAGTGAATGTCGCCTGAAAACGAGTCTGGGTCTATAGCGATCCCAGAAAGCGCAGTGCGCGGATGCCGGGCATGAAGAAGTAAGCGCCGCCACGTACGTGCACGAAGCGCGGCATCCCGGTCACGCGCGTGCGAACCGGCTCGGCTTGAATCGTGAACGTGCCCGCGGTCTTCCCGTGCGACCCGCCCCGATCGCCGATCAGCGGATCGTCATCTTCGTAGAGACCGTCGAACCTGGGATTGTTCACCCAGGTGTGCTGGATGAACTCGAACTGCCGGCCGATGTGGGTGTTGAAGCAGATGAAGTGCAGCCCGCGCTCACCACGGCTGTCGCCGGCCGCGAGGATGTCGGCGATCTCCATCGAGTTGCACGACCGGCGCGCCGTAGGTCGTCCGCGTCGGATGACTCGGTGACGTTTCCCGACCTCGATCGATCGGTCGGAGCCGGGCTCCGGCTCGAGCGAGTCGCGCGGGTTGGTGCGGCGGATGTGCGAGCCGATCGGGCACTTGAACCCGTGCTCATCGCCCGCGGTGATACAGGAAATCGTTGTCGCTCGCCGAACGCCGGATCGTCCGCCTCCGGCGACTTCGACCAGCGGCGCACCGCTCGGCCAGCGTCCGACCATCTTTGACGCCAGTCGTGATCCGCGCGTCTGGCGTTCGACGGACCGTCGTGCTGTCGCGTCTGCTCGTCGCATGAACCGCCAGAACTCGCCACGTCCTGACTCAGTTGACGAAAGACCAGGTAGCTGCCGTTCATGCCCGAGATCGCGCCGACGCGGAGTCGTCCGGCGCGTCGAGGCAGAAGACCGCGCGGATCCCGGCTCGGATCGACCAGCGGCCGCTGCGTGTACTGCCCGTACGCGTTGAGATAGCCGAGGACGAACTCGCCGGCGGCACCGTGTTGCTCCGGGCGTGTCGTGTATGAAATCCCTCGATGCCGGTCTGCTCACGCCGTCGCGGAAACCGAAATGCTCCTTGTCCTGCGGCAACCAGTGTGTCGAGCTGCGCGATCTGCTCGAGCCCGAGCGTTGGCGAAGCGCGACTGTTGCTCGCGAGCGTAGCTCGGAGAGCGCGATCTCGTTCCGCGCATAAAGCATCAGCAGCACGTGTGGCTCCGGAGTGCCCGGCCCACCCCATCGCCAGTTCTCCGGACTG
Source organism: uncultured Acidobacteriota bacterium (assembly GCA_963757735.1). Lineage (GTDB taxonomy): Bacteria > Acidobacteriota > Vicinamibacteria > Vicinamibacterales > UBA2999 > Gp6-AA40. Next base: position 409,153 of record CAVWST010000036.1, on the reverse strand, counting down.
CTCTCGTCCGAGTCGCCGAGGATTCGTCTGTCGATGCGGGTGCCGGCCATTCCCTCACGAAATTCCGGCGAGAACTCGCTCATCGAGATCGTCGGACAGGCCCGAGGCGCTCCAGACCTGCCGGACGTGAACGCGATGTTGATGCAGCGATCGCTTCCGTCGCGGTTGAACCTGCGCGTTCGAACGTCGAGCGTCTTCAGCCACGCCTTCGCTGCCGACGGCTCGCTGATGCCGAGCAGCAGAAAACAGGCACTGCCGCAATCGGCCGTAGCCGTAGAGGAGATTCCCTGGATGTCGTCTAGCTTGCAGCGGCACAGCCTGTCCCAACGGAACGCTGTCGAGAGATGCGCGCGATGAGGCCTGACTCGGGCAACTGGTTGCCGACCCCGAATCTGCGCGAGCCACGTCCTCGTGTCTTCTTCGCTCATCTGACCCGACAGTCCCTCCCGGATCGCCGCGTTGTTGGCGATGTTCTTCGTCGTCAGGTGCGGATAGGCGCTGTACCAGACCTGCGATTGCGCCTGTCGGGTCGGCAGGAATCGCTTGTAGGCCTTCTCGTCGGTGATCCCGCCGCAGAACAGGAAGCACGTCCGCGGGAAAGCCGTCGCCGTTGCTGAAGATGGCGTTGAGACCCCACGCCGCCTTGTCGATGAAATCGTCCATGTAGCTCTCGAGGCTGCCGTCGTAGTTGCTGGAGAAGAACATGCGCCGGCCGCCGTCGAGCGGCACCCAGCGCGCGAAATGAATCGTGTTGAGGCCTGAGAGCGAGCCGCGGTTGTAGATATGACGGCACGCGTAGTCCGTCAGCTGCAGAATGGCGGTCGCCAGGAACATGCGAAACAGCCCGGGCTTGAAGAGGCCCGCGGCGGTCACCTGGTTCTGCACCCAGTAGTCTTCGTCGGCGCGAAGCGCGGCGCACGCTTTCGGCGGGAGCCCTGCGATGTATCGGGCACGTCCCGTTTCTCGTGCCTGCGCAGCAGGAATACGAGCACGGGCGACACGAGCAGCAGGCAGCGGCAGGAAGACGATCGCCAGCAGCGCGATGGCCGATCTGGTGGATGAGCTTCTGCGATCCGCCACATCAACGCAGGTGCGTTCCGCTGGATGAAGCGCCCACGCGAGGTCCGATCGACTGCGCGACGAAGCCCATGATCGCGCTGTCGCACGCCTCCGGCGACTGCATGTGAAAAGTCCGTCGAATCGAGATAGCTCGTTGATCGCGCGCCGCAGCTCCTCTTCCCGAGAATCTGCCGACTGTGCGTCCCTGCCGATTGACGTAGAACGCGCGCGCGCCCACGATGGTGCTGACGGAGAAACGACAGTCGCGTCGCCGGAGTGCGGCCGGCAGAGGCGGGGTATCCCTCGCAGTGCTCGAACACGCGATCGAGACCGGCTGCCGCAGACTGTCGCGAGCTCATTGAGATGCGCGTCGAGCGGGGCATCGACATTGGTCATCAGCGCGAGTTGCGGTGCCAGCGGATTGCCGTCGAGATCTGTCGTTTCGTCGAACACGACGAATCGCGCGAAATGCACGTTCGGCGAGCCGTGCGAACGGAACGATATCCCAGTGTTCGCCGTGATCGGCAATCGTGCCGAGGACCGCTTTCACCGCCGGCGACTTGTCCGGGCCTGATGCGGGCGACGACGGTCAGTGCTTCCTGATGTGGCACGCGACGGTCCGCTCAGAGAGCCACAGCGCTCAACGCCGGGCGACCTGAGTGCCGGTCCAGCAGTCTTCTGCGACGCGGCCGGCGCGGAAGTCCGCGCGCCCCGCGGCTTCGGCACGTCCGCGTTGTATGAGCGTGAAGTTCAAGCCGAAGATGCGGTTCAGGTACGCGCGGCCGAGATAGAACCCGGGGCGCACCATGCGGATCTCGTCGCGGATGCGAACGCCCGTTGCGCCCGCCGAGCGCGTCGGGAGTTCTCGCGGTAGCCGGGCAGTTCGTCGGTGAACGCGTAGTCGATGATCACCGACTCGCGCCGGCCGTCGAGCAGGCTCTGACCGCAGTACAGCTTCGCCGGGAACAGCAGGAACGTGTCGCGTCCGTTGACCGATCAGCTTCTCGATGCCTTCGGTGTTCCCGCCGGTGAGCGGCGCCAGAATCGCGAGGTCTTCGATGCGATTGCGCAGCAGCCGCTGGTCCCGATAGAACACCTTCCCCTTCCACAGCATGCGGCCGAGGCCTTCGGTCTTGCGCACGCCGAGGTTGGCGAGCCGTGCCTTGCAGCCGGCCGCCGATGATCTCTCCCAGCCGCGTCTCGCTGTCGGTGCCGCGCGGAAAGAACAGATCGCCGTCGTACGCGCCGTCGGGGATCGGCCCGGCGGTCAGCCGGCCGTAGATCTGATCGACCTGCTCCTGCGAGTACTTCGGCGAGTCGTTCCGGCGTCAGCGCCTGCACGCTCAGCGACCGACAGCGGCGTACTCGTGCTCGAGGCGCGCGAAGTCCAGCGCTCGGCGGTCGCAAACCGCACGTCGCGCCGGCCGTGACTGCGCATCCACCACGCCGTGACGCCGAGCCGCCAGCGACGATCAACAGCAATCGACGATTAGTTTGCCTTCATGACCGCACCTCCGTTAGAGCGTCGCCAGGAAGGCGATCAGCGCCTTCTTGTCCGCCGGAGACAGCGAGCTGCCGAACGTGTGCCCCTCGTTCTCGACCTCGACGGTGCTGTTGCTGTACATCCGCTGGATGAACGGCAGGTGGTCGCGGCCGATCTGCGACACCACCGACTCCGGGCTCGTGACGAGCGCCGGTGGTGAGCTGCTTGAGGATGTCCTGAAGCGTCGTCACGATCCGGTCCACTTCCGCAGGTCCGCGTGACGCTGGTACTTGCTCCGTCAACCCTGCGACGTTCGTCTTCACGAGCACCAGGTCCGCCGACCAACTCCTTGTGACGGAGGTTGCCCGGGATCGCGGCCGGGATGCCGGCGGGGATCTGAGCTCGAAACCCTGCTCCTCGCCGGGGAACGATCGGTCCGTCGATGATGATGGGCTGATCGATCAGCGTGATCTTGGGAAGCCGCGTGTCGGGATTGAGCAGCTCCTCCACCGACGCCTTGAACAGCCGGTATCGGCCTTCGACGCTCGGGTCGAACGGCACGCACGGCGGCGGGTTCGGCATTCGCGTCCAGCGTGCCCGTGAGCACGTACGGGCTGCGGTACAGCTCGAGCGCGGATCGGTCGGCTTGCCGCAAACCTCTGGGCCGATCGCGTTGTTGTGCATGAACGGGGCGAACGCCCAGACGCTCAGCAGCGAGATCGGACGGTAATATCCGCGCCCGCCGTCGTGCGGTTCCTCGATGCCCTCGACCGGTGGCCTCGCTCGCAGAGTCTCGGAGCCGTACTCCTCCCACACGTGTCCCTTCATGTGATTCGAGTGCAGCGCGCGCGAGCGGGATGTGCCGACCTCGGTGACCGGGATGGGTCTCTCGTTGCTCAGGAAGTCCTTCCGCAGGTCGGGCCGGCCCTCGACGGCTGCATGGAAGTCGGTCGCTGGCCGTCCACGGCGCCCGGCTCGCTCGAATGGCAGCGCGCGCACGTCTCGGCGAACACCGCCTTGCCGCGCGCGACGGCGTTTGGCCCGAACTCGCGATCGAGCTGTGCGACGAGCGCCGCCTGCGACGGCAAGACCGCGCGCTCGATACAGATCGGCCGGGCGGCCGGTCAACAAGAAATCGGCGATGTTCTGCAGGCGATCTTCGATGGCGCGGAAGTTCGCGCAATCGCGCCGGCACTGGCCGATGTCGAACGGCGTCTGGCCGAAGCCGCGGTGCTTCGGATCGGCCTGCCGCAGATCGGTGATGTGATTCACCCAGCACTGCTCCGAACACGACCCGATATTGAAGTACACGCGCTGGATGGCCTCGAGCGCGCCGATGCTGTCCTCGCCGCCCTTGAGGATGTGATGGACTCGTTCGCTCTTCTGCGATCGCTCCCAGCACTTCCCGTCCCTGCCGGGCTCGCACCAGCACGTACGCTCGTCCGCACCGGCGGCGCACGAGGTGACCGGACGCCACTTGGTCACCTGCTCCTCGAATGTCGGCCGCCGCTCCAGGTTCATCAGCGGGTTCATCGTCCCGGGATTGCTGACCTGAGTCGTTCGGGACCGCCGACGTGTCCACGGTGCCGGGACGCGCGTGCGAGAAGATCTGCCACTCGAGGCTGCTCTCCGACATCCCCGACGCCATGATCTCGGAGGCGCGGCTGTATTGATTGCCGACGAGGCCGTCGATGTTCTCCCACGCCGGGATGCTCGGGATCGGCGGGCGGCTTCAGCGGGTTGAACGCGATGTGGCACGCGCCGCACGACATCCCGATGAGGAACGGCGGCTCGACCGAGCCGTCGAGCAGATGGTTGGTCCGCGAATCGGGACCGGTCGCCTGCAAGCGGTCGATTGAAGCCGTCCACGATCGCCATCGAGCCGTTCAACGCCCGCCATCGCTCGGCGTCGAAGCGCGGATTGGGAAACTTCCGGAAGCCGAGGACGCCCGGTTGAAGTGCCGAACGCGAGGTCGCACGCGCTCTGACGCTGATCCTTCGGGCCATGTGGGTCGTTCGGCTCGAGCGGCGCGTCCTCGAACGCGCACGCCGGATCGCGATAGCCCGCCTTCCCGACGATACGCCAGCAAGTCATCGTCGCCGGGGCAATAGTCGAACCCGTACGTCTCGTCGAGACTCTTCGCTGCGGACAGTTGGCGGATCCGGGCGTGCAGCAGTCGGGATCGTTGATGATGCCCCACGTCTTGAAGCGCTCGCCGCGCGCCGTCGGATCGCAGGACACGGATTCCAGTCGATCAGCACGCCCAGGCGCTGCTGGAACACGTAGGTGTGAAAGCGCGTCGTTGCCGGCGGTGGCCTTGAACCAGATTTCGCGCCCCGCGCGCTGCGGACGGCGTGAGCCCTGCGCGCCTGCGTGAAAGCCGGGATCGAGAGGTTGCGGGGGCGCTGGCTGTGATGTCGCAACCCTGAGAAAGAAGACGAGTGGGAGCAGCAGGACAAAGAGCGAGGTCAGGACGGCAGAGAGGCTGCGCAGCTTCGATGCCATGGACGTATCTCCGCGAATCTGCGTACGACGAGATCTAGGATCGATGCTTACGGTGATCTGAGGGGTGCGACGATACTAACTCAATCGCGCGAGAATTCGTTTCGCCTCTTCGAGTCCTTGTTCGACGCTCGTGATCTCTCCATCGAGCTGCTTCTCGTACACCTGTTTCAGTACTTCGCCGACGCGCGGCCCGGGAGGAAGACCGAGCTCGAGGAGGTGGCGACCGAGGAGGAGCGGCGCCGGCGGTCGATGCTCGACGCCGAGCGCGCGGGCTCTCGACAGGAACCAGTCCATCGCGGAACAGTCGAACGTACCGGTGCGCCCGAGACAGTCGGCGCGAGCCAGGCGCGCGAGCAACTCGAGGTCCACTTTCTGTGCCAGCCGGCGAAACGCTCCGTCGCCGACGTTGGCGGCCTTATGGAGCATGCCTGGCTTCAAGTGATGCGCCACCAGCCCGATCACCTGTTGCCGCACGTCGAAGCCATCGATGGTGTGCACGTTCAATCGATTGAGGAGGCTGATCGTCGGCGCGACACCAGCTTGTTCGTGGTCGAGCGATCGGATCCGTCCGTCGATGAAGGCCGTCGTGGACGGCTTTCCGAGGTCGTGGCAGATGGCGCCCAGCATGACCGTCAACAGGCGAGGTCGCTCGAGATCGTCATTCAGCTCGCGCGCACGGTCGATCACCATCAGCGTGTGGAGCCACACGTCGCCTTCGGGATGCCATTCGGGCTCCTGCTCGCAGCCGATGAGCGGGACCATCTCGGCCAGTACGTGTTCGAGGAGGTCGAGGTCGCGGGCGAGAGCGAATCCGATTGATGGTCGGGCGGCCTGAAGGAGCAGCTTCTCCAGTTCGCCCCAGATGCGTTCGGCTGGCAGATCGTCGAGCCGGATCTGCCGGCACAGTTCGGCGGTCTTCTCGTCGAGCGCGAACTCGAAGCGTGCGGCGAACTGCACGGCGCGCAAAGCGCGGAGGCTGTCGTCGCCGAAAGTCGCAGGGTCCACGGCGCGGAGAAGGCGCCGTTCGAGATCTGCCCGGCCGTTCACCGGATCGACGTACTCGTCGCCCAACGGGTCCCACGAGATGGCGTTGATCGTGAAATCGCGACGACGTGCGGCCTCGTCGAGCGACATGAAAGGATCGCCGCGCACCTCGAAGCCCTTGTGGCCCCGCCCCTGCTTCGATTCACGCCGCGGGAGTGCCACGTCGATCGCCACGCCATCGGGCCCGACAACTTTGTAGACAGGGAAGCTCTGCCCGACGGCCTCGACGCGACCGAACGAGGCGAGCAGCCCGGGCAGTGCGGCGGCGGCGATCCCGAACACTTCCAGGTCGATGTCGGGCTTCGGGCTTCGGGCTTCGGGCCTCGGGCGTTCGGGTTTACGGTTCGAGTTCAGCAGTCGATCTCGCACCCAACCCCCCACGACGAATGCACGGCCGCCTGCGTCTCGTACGCCGGCCGCGATCGCTGTCACGAAGGCTGGAGGTGTAGTACCGTCCACGACTCGATTATCGGTGGACCTTCCGGAACGTTCCTGGTTCCGTTCCGAGTTCCTGGTTCGACGTTCCGCGTTCCCGGTTCCATGTTCCATGTTCCACCACGATCCCGTCATCGCGTTGCTTCGCGACCTGGTCGCGATCGATTCTGTGAATCCCACGCTCGTGCCGGGCGCGCGCGGCGAGACCGACATCGCTCGCCGTTTGGCCGACGAATTGCGCGCGTACGGTCTCGCGGTCGAGATTTCCGACGCGGCACCGGGGAGACCGAACGTCGTTGGCGTGCTCGAAGGTCGCCAGCACGGTCGATCGCTGATTCTGTGCGGCCACACGGACACCGTCGGTGTTGCGGGGATGCCGCGTCCGTTCGCGCCCGAGATTCGCGACGGCAAATTGTTCGGCCGCGGATCGCAGGACATGAAAGGCGGCGTGGCTGCGATGGTGGGCGCCGCGCGTCGCATTGCTGAAAGCGGCGGTCTGGATCGCGGCAGGCTCGTCATCGCGGCAGTTGCCGACGAGGAGCATTCGAGCCTCGGCGCGGATGTGCTCGTCAAATCGTGGCGCGCGGATGCGGCCGTTGTCACTGAGCCCACCAGCCTTGATGTCGCTGTCGCGCACAAAGGCTTCCAGTGGATTGCCGTCGAGACGCGAGGCCGTGCGGCCCACGGCAGCAGACCCGGGGATGGACGTGACGCGATCATGCGGATGGGGCGCGTCCTGTCTCGTCTCGAGCATCTCGAGAGGAAGCTTCGAGACGGTTCGAATCATGCGCTTCTGGGTACCGGCTCGCTGCACGCGTCGATCATCGAGGGCGGGGAGGAGTTGAGCAGCTATCCGGCTCGGGCATCACTGCAGTTCGAGCGGCGCACGCTGCCGGGCGAGTCGGCGGATGCCGGGCTGACGGAGGTGGTCGCGATTCTCGATCAGCTTCGACGCGAAGATCCTGAGTTCGAAGCGGATGCCCAGCTGGTCTTCGGTCGCGACGCGTACGAGATCGATCCGTCGAGTTCGCTTCCTGAGGCGCTGATGCAGGCAGCGTCAGGAGCCGGTTGCTCCGCGAAGCGCGTGGGCATGACCTTCTGGACGGACGCCGCGATTCTCGGAGCGGCCGGTATTCCAACCGTGCTCTTCGGACCAGGTGGGGCGGGCCTTCACAGCATCGAGGAGTATGTGTTCGTCGAAGACGTGTGCCGCTGTCGCGACGCGCTCGTTAACCTCGCGCGAGCGTTTACGTAGGCGTGCCCCCGAGGACTAGTTCTTCTCCCCCAGAATCGCCCGAATCACGAACCAGACATTGGCTGGCCGCTCGCCGAGCCGTCGCATGAAATAGGGAAACCACTCGCGCCCGAACGGCACGTAGACGCGCATGCGATATCCGTCGGCGACGTACGACGCCTGCAGATCCCGCCTGATGCCGTACAGCATCTGAAATTCGTATTTGTCTCGGGCGAGCTCGCGCGCTGCAGCGTAGCTCTTGATCTCGTCCAGGAGCGCGACGTCGTGAGTGGCAAACGCCGGGTAGGTGCCGTGGTCGATCAGGAGCCGCATTTGACGAAGGTAGGCACCGTCCACATCTTCCTTCTGCTGATACGCCACCGATGCCGGTTCCCGATACGCGCCCTTTACCAGCCGCACGCGCGCGCCGATCTCGTTCATCTTTCGCAGGTCGCGCTCGGTGCGATACAGACACGATTGGAGGACGACGCCGATGTTCCGATACTCGAGGTTCCACAGCGTCTCGAATACTTCTAGCGTCACTTCCGTGTACGCCGAGCTCTCCATGTCGATGCGGACGAAAAACTCGTGCTGCCGCGCCGGCTCGAGGATGCGTCGCATGTTGTCGACGCAGGTGGCGCGATCGATCACCAGGCCCAGTTGCGAGAGCTTCAGTGAGACGTTGCGTTCGATATTGGCCGCGACGATGTCGTCGATCAGCCTGATGTACTCGCGCGTCGCCGACGAGGCCTGATCGGTGGTCGAGACGCTCTCGCCGAGATAGTCCAGCGTCAGCCGCAGTCCCTTGGCCTGAAGCGCCCGCGCCGCCTCGATCGCATCGTCGATCCGTTCACCGGCGATGAAACGTCTCGCGAAGCTGCGCGGCGTGGCCATTCCATACGTCGACGCCAGACGCTTGAGAGTGTTGCTTCGCGACAGCAGAGTGAACATCGGCTCGACGCGGCCGTGACGTGAGACGCTTAGTGCGTCCGGGAGGGAGACTTGAGCAAGTGGTCCAGCGACCGGGCGTAGTAGCGCAGCACGGTACGATTCCGAACGCGAACGCGTCCGCGATTGACGACGAGAATTCCGCGCGCTTCGAGTGGTTCGAGAGCGGCGTCCACCGCTTCCTCGCCACTCTCGACACCCAGGTTGGCGTCACTGCTGCGGAGTGTGTCGAGGAGCGCGTCGGCACGCTGCTCGAGATCGCGCCTCGTGATTGACGGCCGCATCGCGGCAGCGACAACCGTCGGTGGCAGCACCTTGTAGAGGCGGCCGATCGTCTGCATGACCACGTGCGTTAGATCGAGGACGGCACGGCGCGAATTGGGATCCACGCCACTGACATCGATCGGCGCTCCGAACGTGACGAACGCGCGTGACCGGTATCCGACCGCGTAACGCACCATCTCCGCCAGTTCGTGACTGAACGGCCGCTGCGACCGTTTCACGCGCTGGCGAGCGAGTACATGATCCTCGAGCACCAGATCGTAGGAGACAGCCGTGGGAACCACGACGAGCCCGGGATGCTCGGCCTGGAGCGCGGCGTGCATGAGTCCGGTCTTCGGGATCTTCAACTCGCCGCTGTAGCTTCGTCCGCCTTCGGGATAGAAGAAGAAGTCGTGCGAGCGCAGTTGCTCCGCGACATACGCCTTCAGCGTGATCAGGTAAGCCGGATCCTTGGTGTTGCGACGGATCGGAATCGCGCCGGTCACATGCCGATGGATCAGGCCGAGCGGGCCGCCGAAGAGATTGATACCGGCAGCGATGATCGGCGGTCTGATGCCGTTGTCGTCGAGCACGAGCGGTTCGACCAGGTAGTCAGTGTGACTGCGATGATTCGAGGCGTACACCACGCGACCACCGCGCGTTGCGGCCTTGACCGGCTCGTAGCGTTCGCCGATGCGCTCGATCTTGCGCAGAATGGGGTAGAGCGGGTGTTTCAGCGCGCGATAGATGGAATACCGCTGCGTGGTCCTGAGCTCGTCGAGGTAGCCTTCGATCCGTTCGCGAGCGACCCGACCACTTCCGCCGTGGCCGCCCTGCAGATACCGCACGACCTCTTCTCTGGAAAGCACGGCACGGGTGATCTCGTCCAGCATCGGCTGCGAAGCACTATACCAGCTACCCCGCGCCCTAGCTACCCGAACAACCTGACGATCGAGGGGTTTAGCCGGCCAGTCTGGCGCAGATCGCGTCGGCAAATTCCCTGGTGCCCGCTGTGCCGCCCAGGTCGCGAGTCCTGACCTTTCCCTCGGAGAGCACGCCGCCGAGCGCGGTCATGATGCGGTTCGCCATCGGCCCTTCGCCGATATGCCGCAGCATCAGGAGGGCGGACAGCAGCAGGGCAGTCGGGTTTGCAAGGTTTTTTCCCGCGATGTCAGGCGCACTGCCGTGCACGGCCTCGAACACGCCGATCTCCGTCCCGAGGTTCGCGGACGGCACGACACCGAGACCGCCGACGAGGCCTGCACACAAATCCGAGACGATGTCGCCGTACAGATTCGGCAACAGCAGGACGTCGAACTGCGTGGGGTTCATCACGAGATGCATGCACGCTGCGTCGATGATGCGGTCGTCGCAGAGAATGTCGGGATAGCGGGTCGCGATCTTCTGCACGCTTTTCAGGAAGAGACCGTCGGCCATCTTCATGATGTTCGCTTTGTGGATCGCGGTGACCCGCTTGCGGCCATGTGCGCGCGCGTGCTCGAACGCGAAGGTTGCGATGCGCTGTGAGGCTTCCTCAGTGATGATCTTCAGGCTTTCGACGACGCCCGGGACGACTTCGTGCTCGAGTCCCGAGTACAGGTCCTCTGTGTTCTCGCGGACGATGACGAGGTCGACGCCGGTGTAGCGCGAGGGCACCGAGGGGATGTTCCAGACGGGCCGGAGGTTCGCGTAGAGGCCGAGCGCTTTGCGCAGTCCGACGTTCACGCTCGTGAAGCCGCCCCCAACTGGCGTGGTGACTGGACCCTTGAGCGCGACCTTCGTGCGGCTGATCGAATCGATCAGTGCCGTTGGAAGTGGATCGCCATACTGTTCCACGGCGAGCAGGCCTGCCGCGTGCGGCTCCCACTCGACCTGGAGCCCCGCAACCTCGAGGATCTTGACAACCGCGCTTGTGACTTCGGGGCCGATCCCGTCGCCCGGAATCAGCGTAATGGTGTGCTTCAGTTAAGGCTCCCTGGCTTCCCAGTAGAGAAGCACCAGCGCTCCGATGATATTGGCCATCATCAACTGGGTCGAGAGCTGATGCAGTTCGTCAAAACGAATGCGACGCGCATCTCCTGCGGCCAAGCTCGAGGGCAGACCGCCGACCTCCTGCTGGATCGCATCGACCTCGCGCAGAACGACGAAGCCCGAGTACAGAGCGACGAGCAGCATCAACGTCACAATGGCCGAGCGGGCGGCGAAGCCGCGCGGCCTCGGCCCGAGCAGCGCCATCGCTGCGAGCGACACGAGTGTCGCGGCGCCAGCGCCGTATGCAACGTAGTGAAACCGCGAGAGGATCGCGCCAAAGACGGCGCCACCGAGAAGACGACCAGAGTCGGGGACGCTGGCCTGAAGAACCTGAAATGTCGTGGGCGCCACGACCGCGCCTAATACGACCATCCCGCCTAGCCACAGGGCCAGCGCGAGGACATAGACGTACCGCAGCGCGAGCACACGGTCATTATAATGACCACAGAAGGAAGGGCGGCCTGATCACACCTCCGAGGAAACGAGCCAGCGCAGGCCGCCTCCTGGCCACATCGATTCTGTTGTGCGTGCTGGCACTCTCGCCGAGCGCGCAGACAGGACCGACCGGCATGCGTGATCCCGCCTGGTCGCCCGACGGGAAGCGCCTCGCCGTCGTCATCCTCGATCGCATCTGGACGACAACGCCAGACGGCCGCGATGCGCGCGAGCTCACACGCGTTCCTGAGTCCGAGCGCGAGCCGGCCTGGTCTCCCGACGGCAAACACATCGTCTTTGTTGCAGACCGCGGTAAGGGATTCGATCTCTATCTCACCGACGTGCGGGGCTCGTTGCCGGAGCGCGTGCTCGATCTCGAAGGCGACGAGCGCACGCCCTCCTGGACTCCCGATGGCCGCATCGTCTTCGCGCATCGCTCTGCAGACGAAGTGCAGTGGGACCTGTTTCTGGTCGATCCGACCGGGCCGGAGCCCGATCGCATTCCGTTGCGGCTGACGCAATCGCCCGACGACGAACTGCAGCCGCGTGTGGCGCCGGACGGTCGCCGCATCGCGTTCACGTCCAATCGCAACAGCGATGACGGCGATTTCGACATCTGGCTGATGCGACTCTTCGATCGCACGACGCCACCGTCGAGTGGAGGTCGCGGACCGGCGGTGCGACTCGCGCGCCAGGCTGGATATGACGGCTTCCCTGAGTGGTCACCAGATGGAACGCGCCTGGCGTACTACTCCGTGCGTGATGGTGTTGGATCGACGTGGGTCACCGGCATCGATTCGCTGAACGAAGTCGATTCGCTTGCGGCGAGCCGCCCGGTTTCGCCGTCGGTGCTGGTGTCGAGGCATGGCGGCTCGCTGACCTGGTCGCCCGATGGCCACCAGCTGGCGATCGGCGAGATTCCCGAACCCGATCCCGTCTACAACGGCAATCCCCGGCGCGATCGAGACGATCCACCGGCACTCTTCGGCGATGGGGGCACGTACCGGTTGTGGATCGTGCCAGCACCTCGTGCGGTTGACGAGGGAACACGTGCTCTTGCAGCGCCGGCCTCTGTGCCCACGGGCCCGTATCGACGCGCGTTCGAGAGCGTGTGGGCGACGCTGAAGCGCATGTACTACCAGAGCGGCGAGAGTGCGCGTGAATGGGATCGACTTCGCACCGATCTCGAACCGCGCGCGGAGCAGGCGCGTTCTGAGAGCGCGTTCGAGGACGTGATCGATCTGATGATTGCGCGGCAGCCGCTGGTCAAGCCGCGCGTGACGTCATCACGTGCCGTCGTCGTGTCCGCCCATCCGCTCGCGTCAGAGGCGGGGCGGGCAATCCTGGCGCGCGGCGGGAACGTGGTCGATGCGGCGATTGCGATGTCGTTCGTGCTTGGCGTCGTCGAGCCCGATGCGTCGGGTATCGGGGGCGACGGGCAGGCGGTGCTCTTCCTCAGCGGAATGGCCGAACCGACGGTGATCGATTTCAAGGATCAGACACCGGGTGCCGCAACGCTGGACAACCCGCGCATTTTCCGAGGCGCACGACTCGTTGGCGATGGGCCGGTGGCGGCGAATATCCCTGGCGTCGTGGCCGGGATGGACTATCTGTACTCGAAGTATGGGAGTGGCCGCGTCTCGTGGGCCGAGCTGATTGCTCCTGCGGTGGCGCATGCCGAACAAGGGTATGTGCTCGACCAGACGTTGCCGTCGAGCATCGCCGAGGGCCGGCAGTACTTTCAGAAGTACAGCGCTGCCGCGCGGATCTACCTGCCGAATGGACGAGTGCCTAAAGCGGGCGATCGATTCTTCAATCGTGATTACGCGTCGACGCTTCGCACGATCGCGTCTGAAGGTGCCGAGTCCTTCTATCGTGGTTCGCTGGCGCGACGCATCGCCGCGGACATGCAGACAAACGACGGCCTGATCACGTATGACGATCTGGCCCAGTACCGGGCGATCGAACGAAAGCCCATCATGGGACACTACCGCGGTCACGTTCTGTTCACCGGTGGTCCTCCTGTCAGCACAGGGGTGTCGTTGCTGGAGGCGTTCCAGGTGCTCGGCAACTACACGCCGAAGGCGAATGCGACGCCCGCGACCGATGCCGAGTACTGGCACTACCTGATCGAATCGTGGAAGGTGCGCGACCGCGTGGCTCGCATCGCGGATCCTGCACAGTGGCCCGTCGATTTCGAGGAACACCTCGAGTCGATGCACGCGGCGAACTTGTTCAACCGGATCGACTCGCAGCGTGCACAGCTGTTTCCGGAGGACTCAGACGAGATCGGCGGAGGGCCGGAACGCATCGGCAGCGGGACCAGTGGCTTTGTGGTCGCTGACGTCGAGGGCAACGTCATCGCGATCACGCAGACGCTGAGCACGTGGGGCGGATCGTTCTACGTCTCGCGCGGGCTCGGCTTTCTCTACAACAACCATCTGCGATCGAATCGAACCGCGCCCGGTTCGTACGGCCAGTTGAGGCCGCTCAGCCGATCCAATACGGCCAACGTGCCGATGCTGGTGTTCAAGGAGAAGGGCGGCACGCTCACGCCCCGACTGGCAGTCGCGTCAGCCGGCAACGCCTGGATTCCCGCCTCCACCTACTCGATCGTCACGGGCGTCCTCGATGGAGGCCTGTCGATGCAGCAGGCGATCGAGGCGCCACGTTTCCTGGTCAGCCGCGATCCGACGGATGTCGGCGGGCGAGGTGCGCGTGTGGAGATCGAGGACCGGTTCCCGCGCGCGGTCGTGCAGACGCTCGCGGCGCGGGGTCATCGATTCCAGAAGATCGGCCGAAAGGGTGAGTTGCGCTACGGGTTCGCGTCAGGTGCGATCATCGATGAGGAGCACGGCCAGGTAGAAGGGGGCGCCGATCCGCGACGTTCACATGCCGCCGTTGCGCTCGAGTCCGGGTCGTCGTCGAGCCAGCAGCAGTAACGCTACGACGCCGCCGGGAAGCCCGCGAACTCTCTGATCTTCCGCGCCTGCCACAAGTGGCGCCGCTCGTGAGCGGCCATCGACGCGAACGCTGATCCCAGCGGGATGCGAATCCACGAAGCGAGCGGCGATCGCACGCACGACCGCGACAGGTCGAGCCCATTGGCCTGACGCAGGCGATCGACGTACTGCACCTGATACGCACGGAATCCCGCGAGCGTCTCCCGCTTCGGACGTTGGGGGCCGGGCATCTTATCGATTGCCGCGCGCATGCGGAACCGCGCTGGCGGCTCCATCAAACGAGAAAAGATGCGGCCGATCAGGTTGTATTGGAACGGTCCTTCTGCGTAGGCGCCGTTGCGGATCGCGTCAGCGATGCCTTCGTCGATTGCAGGCAGGTAAGCTCTCGCGGTCGCGTTCATGTGCTCGAGGCACTCGGCGATCGACCAGCGATTCGGTCCGGGTCTCCAGACGAACTGTTCCTGGCCCAGAGGAGTGACGAGGGTGTCCGCGTCGGTGGAGATCTGCTCGAACTGTTTGCGGAGTTCGTCTATCTCGCGGGCAAGTGCCAGAGGGCCTTGGTTTGCCATCGATCTCGCCGATTCTAACAATAGCTACAGCAGAGTTGCACGTTTTGCTTTCGATCAAGGACTCGCAGGCGATCCTTGCTGGATGGGCTTCCGCTATAATCCGCCCGTCATCCGTCAGCCCAGAGAGAAGGCGGCATCATGACCAGCAAGTACCCGACGGTGGCCGGCGCTGCAGAAGCCCAGGGCAGCATGACGCGTCAGCAGATGCTGGACTTCTTCAAGCATCGCGAAGACGCGCACGACGACCTCGACGCCGCAGCCCTCGCGGCGGACTATGCGGAAAACGCGGTGATCGAAAGCCCGACGGCCGGTGTGCATACCGGACCCGAGGCCGCAGAGCGCACGTTTCGCGTGATATTCAGCGCCTTCCTCGACCTGACCACGAAGGTCGAGAGCCTCATCATCGACGGGAACAGCGCCGTGAGGGTGGTCTCACTCGAAGGCACGCACATCGGCGAGTTCCTGGGGCTGGAGCCGACAGGAAAGCGGTTCATCATGCCGGCCGTCTTCTTCTACCAGTTGGAGAACGGCAAGATCGTGCGCGAGCGCCGCATCTACGATTTCACCGGGCTGCTCGTCCAGATCGGTGTTTTGAAGGCCAAGCCCGCATAGCTCACCTGTAGGGCTGCCGGCCCCCACTGCGGGTTGTTCAAGACACAGCCTCTGAACCATACTCAGATCTCCGCCGGTTGCTTCTCATCCGCGGTCTCACTGAGGCACGTCTCACGTGACTTCCAGACAGCATTTTCGATTGGTGGCGATTGCCGCCTGCGTCTTCCTTCCGGTTGCGTCGTCTGCACAGGTGCGGCCGTCGCTGCCGCCCGATAGCCCATTCGGTGGAGGTGTCCCGCACGGGACGGTCACCTCCGATACGCTGAAGCTCTCGGTCCTCGATGTGATCAAGCGCGCGCTGGATCACAACCTCGGTGTCCTGCTCGCCGAGGAAGACGCCAATGGTGCGACAGGCAATCGCGCCGTTGCGTTGAGTGACCTCCTTCCGCACGTAAGCGGCAGGGTCTCGCAGGAGCGCCGGAAGACCAACCTCGAAGCGTTTGGCTTCCCGCTGCGCGAAGAGTTCCCGCGGATCGTCGGCCCATTCAGCGTGTTCGATGCGCGCGTCTTCCTCACGCAGACGGTGCTCGACATGAGCGCCATCAACGACTTTCGCGCGGCCGAGCATTCGGTCACCGCCGCGAAGCATTCGTCTCGCAGCGCGCGCGATCTGGTCGTCCTGGTTGCCGCGAATCTGTATCTGCAGACCCTGGCAACCGAGGCACGCGCGGTGACCGCTCGCGCCCAGCTCGAAACGGCGACGACGCTTCATCAGCAGGCGCTCGGTCTGCGGCAGAGTGGACTGGTCGCCGGGATCGACGTCGTGCGCGCCGAAGTGAGAATGATCACCGAGCGCCAGCGTGTGACCGCCGCAACCAACGACTACGAGAAGTCCAAGCTGCAGCTCGCGCGAGTCATCGGTCTGCCCCCGGGACAGCTGTTCGAGCTCAGTCAGGAGATCCCGTTTGTTCCCGTGCCCGAGATGACACTCGAAGAGGCGCTCGCGCGGGCGTACCGTGAGCGTCCTGACTATCTGGCGGCACAAGAACGCGTTCAGGAAGCGGAATCTGCGCGGAGGGCCATTGTTGGCGAGGCACTTCCGTCGGTGCGGGTGACCGCGGATTACGGTGCGATCGGCCTGCACGTGAGTAGCTCTCTTCCCACCTTCAGCATCGTCGGAGCCCTGAGCGTTCCGATCTTCGAAGGCGGACGTGTCCAGGGGCGGCTCGCCCAAGCCGATTCGGAGCTGCGGACGAGGCGTGCTCAAGCTGAGGACGCGAAGGCAGAGATCTACTACGACGTGCGCACGGCCTTCCTCGATTTGAAGGCGACCGAAGAAGAACTGCAGACGGCCACCCGAGCGCGCGAGCTGGCCGGCTCTGCAGTTGACGCAGTCGCGCGATCGATTCGCGGCTGGTGTGACGTCGAACATCGAGGTCGTGCAGTCGCAGGAGGTCGTCGCACAGGCGAGCGAGCAGTACATCGCCGCGCTCTACGGCTTCAACGTGGCGAAAGCCATGCTCGCGCGATCCCTCGGAACGGCCGAAGAGGCGGTGGCCAAGTACCTCGGAGGCTCGGTAACCAAATGAGCAGGCGTGTTGGGATTCTTGTCGCAGTAGCCGTTCTCATAGCCATTGGCTCGGGCAGTCTGGTGGTGGATCGCCGCGGGGCGCGAGTCCACCGACGATGCGCAGGTGGATGCGCATATCACGCCGATCGCGGCGCGTGTCGGCGGGACTGTGCTGCGCGTGCCCGTCGAGGCGAATCAGGAAGTCGAGGTGGGTGCCGTGCTCGTCGAGATCGACACGCGCGACTACGAGGTCGCGCTCGAGCGGGCGCGCGCGGAGCTGGCCGACGCTGAAGCGGCCGCCACCGGAGCGCGCGTCGGCGTTCCGATCACATCGACGACGGCCTCGAGCAACGAGGTGACGGCACGCGGTGGTGTCGAGGGGGCGGAGGCCGCGTATGTCGAGGCCCAGCAGGGCATCGAGGTTGCTCGCACGCGTCTGGTAACGGCGCAGGCGCGGCAGCGTGAGGCTGCGGCGAATGCGTCGAAGGCGACGAAGGACGTCGAGCGGTTGAAGCCACTGTTAGCGAAGGACGAGATCTCGCAGCAGCAGTACGACGCAGCGGTGGCGGCTGCCGCGACGACCACTGCCGCGACCGAATCTGCGCAGGCGCAGATCCAGGAAGCCGAGTTGGGTATTCGGGTGGCCGAGAGCCGCCTCGCGCAGGCTGGCGTCGGACGTCGAGCAGGCCTCCGCCCACTTGAAGGAAGCGCAGACGGCGCCGGAGCAGGTGACCGCGTCTCGCGCGCGACTGGCCGCGGCCGAGGCCAAAGTGCGGCAGAACAAGGCGATCGTCAAACAGGCCGAGCTCAATCTCGAGTACACGACCGTCAAGGCTCCCGTAAAGGGGATCGTGAGCCGCAAGGGCGTCGAGGTGGGGCAGGTGATTCAGCCGGGGCAGCCGCTGATGACGATGATCCCGCTCGACCGCGTGTGGGTGACGGCGAACTTCAAGGAGACGCAGCTCGAGAAGATGCGGCCCGGTCAGCTCGTGAAGATCGAGGTTGACGCGTACGGCGGCCGTGAGTTCAACGGAAAGGTCGAAAGCCTCGCAGCCGCGACCGGCTCACGCTTCAGCCTGCTGCCGCCGGACAACGCCACCGGCAACTACGTGAAGGTGGTGCAGCGCGTGCCGGTGCGGATTCTGCTCGACGAAGGACAGGATCCGGAGCACCTGTTGCGCCCGGGTATGTCAGTCGTCCCGACGGTGTATACGAGGTGAAGTGCAGGCGCGGGTCCAGACCCCTTCACGCGATTTCACATGTGAAGGGGTCTGACCCCGCACAATTGACGTGACTCAGAAGCAAGTCAATCCCTGGCTCATCGCGTTCGCGGTGATGTTCGCCACCTTCATGGAGGTGCTGGACACCACCGTCGTCAACGTGTCGCTGCCGCACATCGCGAGCAGCCTGTCGGCGACGACCGACGAAGCGACGTGGGCGCTGACCTCGTATCTGGTCGCCAACGCGATCATCCTGCCGATGACCGGCTGGCTGGCGAGCAAGTTCGGCCGCAAGCGGTTGCTCATGTGGTCGACCTCGGGCTTCACGCTCGCGTCGTTCCTCTGCGGCGCTGCGCCGAACCTGGCCTCGCTCGTCATCTTCCGCATCATCCAGGGCGCGACCGGCGGAGCGCTGCAGCCGCTCTCGCAGGCGGTGCTGCTCGAGTCGTTCAAGCCGGAGGAGCGCGGGAGCGCCATGGGCTTCTGGGGGCTCGGCATCGTCGTCGCGCCGATCTTCGGTCCGGTGTTCGGCGGGTGGGTCACCGAGAACTACAGCTGGCGCTGGGTCTTCTACATCAACCTGCCCGTCGGGATCGTCTCGCTGATCATGACGCAGCTGTACGTCTTCGATCCGCCGTACCTGAGACGCGAATCAAGTGGCATCGACTACTGGGGCATGGGGCTGCTGGTCGTCGGCATCGGCGCGCTGCAGTTCGTGCTCGACAAGGGGCAGCAGGAAGACTGGTTCGCGTCGACGCTGATCACGACGCTGGCGATCGTCGCCGCCGTCGGGCTGATCGCGCTCGTCGTTCAACAGCTCATGTCGAAGGAGCCGATCATCGACCTGCACCTTTTCACGGATCGCACCTACTCGGTCGGTGTGTTTCTGATGACGGTGCTCGGCTTCGTGCTCTACGGCAGCCTGGTGCTGCTGCCGATCATGCTGCAGACGCTCTTCGGCTATCCGTCGCTCGAAGCCGGCGAGGCGATGGCGCCGCGCGGCATCGGGTCGCTCTTCATGATGCCGCTCGTCGGCATGTTGACGAGCAAGATCGATGCGCGGAAGCTGCTGGCCCTCGGGCTGTTCATCGGCGGCATCACGATGATCTGGCTCGGTCAGCTCAATCTGCAGGCGGGTTACTGGGACATCTTCTGGCCGCAGCTGCTGCAGGGCGCGGGCATGGCGCTGCTCTTCGTGCCGCTGACCACGGTCTCGATGGCGACCGATCGCGCCGCAGCGAATGGGTACGCGACCAGCCTGTTCAACCTGATGCGGAACATCGGCGGCGGCGTCGGCATCGCGATGACCGGCACGATGCTGGCGCGGAAGCGGCAGGCGAACAGTGCGCTGCTTGGCGAGCACGTCAGCGCCTTCGATCCGACGACGACGACGTGTGCTCGAGCAGCTCAAGGCCGGGTTCATGGCCGCCGGCGCCGACGTCGTGACCGCGACCAACCAGGCCTACGTCGCGCTCTACGGGATGATTCAGCGGCAGGCGTCGATGGTGTCGTTCGTGAATATCTTCCGGCTGCTCGGTCTCCTGTTCCTCGTGCTGATTCCGCTCGTGCTGATCATGCGCCGGCCGAAAGGAAGCGCCGGGCCGGCCGCGGGGGCGCATTGACGGTATGCCGGGTTACTTGCGTTGCTAGACGCGTGCTGTTCGGGTCGACCACATTCCCAGGACCCAGCCCTAGCGGTCTACCGTAAGGCTCACCCAGCTACCTACGGGGCCGGTTCAATCCTGAGCAACGCTCCGTCGTCTTCGTCGGTGATGACGTAGAGCAATCCATCGGGTCCCTGACGCACGTCGCGAATGCGCTGATGCAGCTCGGTGAGCAGGCTCTCGCGGCGGAGCTCTTCGAGCTTGTCGTTCACCACGACTCGCTCGAGTCCCCCCGTGCGCGGAACCTCGCCACGCCGCGAACTGCCAACGAACAGGTTGCCCTTCCAGGCAGGAATCTTGTCACCCGTGTAGAAGGTGAGCCCGGTCGGCGCGATCGATGGGATCCACAACACCAGCGGTTGATCGATGCCGGGGCCGAGCGGCGCTTCGGAGATGCGCGGGCCCTCGTACGTGCGACCGAAGCTGAATTTCGGCCAGCCGTAGTTGTGGCCCGGCAGGATGACGTTGACCTCGTCGCCCCCGTTCGGCCCATGCTCGGCTGCGAGCACCGTTCCGGTCGCCGCGTGAACGGTCAGCCCCAACTGATCGCGATGTCCCATTGAGAACACTTCGGGGCGTGCGCCCGCCTTCCCGACGAACGGATTGTCCGGTGGGACCTTTCCATCCTCGGTGAGGCGCAGAACCTTTCCGTAGACGGTATCGGTGCTTTGCGCCTTCTCGTCGAACGGCGCGCCGGTCGTCATGTAGACGAATCCGCGACCGAACGCGAGGCGCGATCCGCTTGCGCCGCTGTTCCAATCACCGGTGAACAACTCTTCGACGTTCGTCAGCGCCTTGCCGTCGAATCGTCCGCGCGCAAGCGTGACCGCGCTCTGTCGCTGGTTCGGGTTCTGTCCAACCGCGCCGGCCTTGTTGTAGGTGAAGTAGACCAGACGGTTGGTCGCGAACTGCGGGTGCAGCGCGACTTCCTGCAGACCACCCGTTCGGAACGGAGGAAACGCAGGCAGGCCGGCCACCGCCTCGGGATCGACGGTTGCCTGCGGGCCGGTCGCGTTACGCACGATGCGAAGCTTCGTCCCGCGCTCCGTGATCAGTGCATCACCGTCAGGCAGGAACGCCAGGCTGAACGGGTGCACCAATCCACGCGCCACAACGACGACGCGGATCTTGTGCTGTTCGGCGGTATCGAAGGTATACGGACCGGCGCTCAGCGTGACGGCCGCGATGCCGATCTGCGGCTGGCCCTGTTGCGCGGCGACGCCAAGCGTCAGCGCGAGGACACTGGCCGATGCGAAAACGAATGCGATGCTTCCCCGGTCTGTTCAGCATGTTAGTCAACCACCGACTGCGCAACGAGATCTTCGAACTCGCGCTGGATTTCACCATTTGACGTCTGCACCATCAGCACGCCGACCAACTTCTCGCGCGGGTCGACGAAGAAGTGTGTCCCCTGCGCACCCGTCCACCCGAACGTTCCGTCGGACAGCATCGTTCCGCGGACGGCGTGGTCGGTGACGACGCGAACGCTGAGGCCGTAGCCTTCGCCCGCCGGCCGGCCGGGCAGCGTGTCTTTGACATGCGCGGCGCTCATCATCTCGACCGTCTTGCGACCGAGCAGCCGCTTGCCATTGAGCTCACCACCGTTGGCCAGCATCATCCCGAGCGGGATGTAGTCTTCCGCCGTGCTGTAGAGACCGCCCGACCCGCGGAAGTACACGTTCCGCGACATCGTGTCGTTCGGCATCACGCTCTTCGTCAGTCCGTTCGCTCCGCGAGCGTAGACGGTGGCCACTCGCGGCATTTGCGCATCGGTCGGCCAGAACGTGATGTCCTTCATGCCGAGCGGATCGAAGATGCGCGTCCGGAAGAATTGATCGAGTTTCGTGCCGGACGCGATTTCGATTACGCGGCCGAGCGTCTCGAAGCCGGCGCCGGGACTGTAGGTCCAGCGCGAGCCTGGCTGGAACTCGAGCGACTGTGGGTCCGAGTCGCGGAATGTAGTCCGCGAGCGTCTCGCCATCCTTGCGAGCGACCTTCTCGATGTCGCTGTTGCCCATCGGTCCGCTGCCGAGTCCCGACACGTGCGTGAGGAGATCCTTGATGGTGACGTCGCGCTGGGCGGGGACAGTGTAGAAGCGCGGCGGCGCAGCTCCGGCTCCGCCCGCGCGCCCGCCCGTCGCGCCTTGCGGTGTCGTCGCGACCGGCATTGCCACCTTCATATCCTTGAACTGCGGAATGTAGCGGCTGACCGGATCGTTGAGGTGAAGCTTGCCCTCTTCGACGAGCATCATGACAGCGACGCCGATGACCGGCTTCGTCATCGAGGCGATGCGGAACATCGAGCTGGAAGCCATCGGCTTCTTCGAGTCGAGATCCATCATGCCCTGTACCGGTGGTGCACCACCTTGCCCTTGCGTGCGACGATCGTGACGGCGCCTGCAAGGTCTCCTGCGGCAATGCGGCCTTCGATCATCTGGTTGATGCGGGCAAGGCGTTCGGAGGACAGGCCGACTTCCTCCGGCTTTGCGGTTGGTGAAGCTGTCAACGCGGGGAAGCTCAGGACGGTCAGTAAAAGTGCGCAGAGGACAGCGGTCTTCATGGACGTCTCCTGTCGAAGGACGTGGCCGTACGAGTGCGCTGAATTATGGCCGGGGTGTGGCGGGCGTTCAACAGCTTCGAGTCGGGCATGGGCGGCTCGACGGAGTCGATCACGAGCACCTCGACGGGCCCGCGCGTCGCTTCCAGCTTGAGACCGAGTTGCTCCTGCAGCGCGGTGTTGAGCGACGGGCCATCCGGGGAAGGAAGCGTGAGTCCTGGTGGCAGCGTCACGCCCGGTGGAATCTGCGGCATCTGATCGGGCGTGTATTCGAGCTGGATGTCAAAGTTGCCAGTCAGGTTCGTGCGGTCATATATCGGGCGATTCAGCATCGAGCCCAGCATCTGTGCGAAGTTCGACAGCGCCATGCTTCCTGCCGTTATCCGTCCCAGCCCACCCCTCATCCCGCAGGGAGGTATCTCGCCTGGCTCGGGAGGCGCCGGTGGCGTCGGGGGCGCGCCTTCCTTTGCCGCTTTCGCGCGTTCTGCCATCAGCGCGCGGCAGTCAATCGTGGAGGGACGGAGGCGCTCGCCAAGTTTTCGATCCTCACGCGCCATCACGAGGTAAGACAGCGGCAGCTCGCGCGTTTCGTTATGAGTGACGAGCGCAAAGCGCTCCTTGAGGAGCGATCTGACGAGGAGCTGCATGCGATTCGGTGTGCCGGGCGGCGGGGTTGCAGAGGAACGTCTTCCGCCACGGCGTTGATGTCGAAGCGATCGGTGTTCATCCAGCTCGGGCCGCCAATGAGCTGAAACCGTTGAATGCCGTAGCCGAGCATGATCAGCGACCCGACAGTCATCTGTCCCATGCTGAAGCGTCCCCCCTGTAGTAATCGGAAGGGCGTGAATGCCTGTCCCGGTGGGCCGCTCTTCTTGACCGAAGTCACTTCGAATTTCACTTCGGTCTCGGACGACGGTGACGGAGGTGCCGGCGTTTGTTCCTGTGCGCCCGAGACGGAAGTAGCAGTCGCGATGATGACAGCGCAGTACATCCACCGGGTCACGCGCGCAGGAAGCCGATGCATGGCCTGACTCCTTACTCTTGCGTCAACAGTCTCGGACCGCCTCGCCGGGGGGAAGGGACAGCCTCATAGATGTCGAGACTCTGGTCAGAGAATACGGCATAGCTACAGGGATCGCGTGTGTCCTTGATCGAGAAAGTGTAGGTCGTCCCATCAGTGTGCAGCTGTACGCGAAACCCTTCGGGGGTGTCTGGCAGATTGAACAACTCATCGAGCGGTTTGTACGGACCTTGACCCGGCCGGGCGCCGAAGCGACGCGCCACTCCCTGCGCCCTGTTGATCTCGTCCGCCAGCTCGAGCGCCTTTTCCCGTCGCGTGCGATCCGCGCGCGTTTCGAGCTGATCGTGGAGGCATTGCCGGCTCTGGGCCGATGCGACGCCGATGTGGACAGAACCAGAAAAGCAGCCAGGGCGATGAGATGCGTTCGCATGGAACCCCCTTCTCACACTTTGACGTTCGATGTGGTTCAGCGGACTGCTTGGCACTTGACGCCGCGTCGATTAGAACTACAATGTGATAGTAATGCAGCTCGGCGAGTTCGAATATCTGATGCTGACCGCAGTCGCGCGTCTCGGCGAGGGCGCGTTACGGCGTCACGATCCGCCAGGAAATCGAGGATGCGACTGGTCGCCCGTGCTCCCTCGGCGCGCTCTACACGACGATTGAGCGTCTGGAGTCGAAGGGTCTCGTCAAGACGTCGATGGGCGATCCGACGCCTGAGCGCGGCGGTCGGCCCAAGCGCATGGTGCGCATCACGCCGAAAGGAGTACAGGCCGCTTCGGAGTTTTACAACGCTGTGATGCGGGTGAGCCGCGGCGTCGCCTGGTCGGCGTCGAAGTGAAGGGGCCAGTGATGACGCGACTCTGTTGGTGGATGGTCGAGGGTCTGTCGCGCCTCCTCGACGACGACGAATGCGAGGTCGTGCGCGGTGACCTCGCTGAATGCGGCACAAGCGCGGCGCACGCGCTCCGCGAGATGCTCGGGCTCGTCATTCGACATCAGGCTGTTCTGTGGTGTGACTGGCGGCCCTGGTTCGTGTTGGCGAGCGTGGTGATCCCGATCGGGCTGCTGCTCAGTTATGCAACCCGCTCGTGGGGAGTGACCTCCGGAACAGACATTTCGATTTATTGGCGCTTCTGGGACTTTTGTACCTCGCGGTCCCGGGTTGGCGGCGTGATGTCATTGATGTTGCCGTGCGGATCGGGAGCGGGTGCCTAGCGCTCGTCGGTTGGTCGTGGACGTGCGGTTTCGTGCTGGGACGCATTTCTCGACGAACAGTCTGGCTGACCGTGTTGATGTTCGCGGTCGTCGTCTTCTCCGGAACGTTGGGGACAGTCATCGCCGGGCAGCCTCCGGGGAATCCGTCACTGCAGTACCACGTCGTCTTCGTGGTTCTTCCGCGTTTCTTCCGAACGTTTCTCGTGGTGTTACCCGCGGCGTGGGGCGCGTATCGCGGGAGCGAGGCTTCGTCGCTGCCTCTCGGCCCAACCGTGCTTGGCGTAATGGTGCTTGCAGGCGCAACGTTCCTGGTCTCGCAGGGCCTCGAGAGGTCCTTGGTCTTTGGTGGTCTGGTTCCACCGGATCCAGGGCCAGACGGATTCCTTGTCTCCGCCGACGATCCGCGTCCGCTGTGGTTTCTTTCGCTCGTGATGATGTGGCCGACCGTCTACATCCTTGCGGAGACGAGCCGCGAACGAGGAACACGCCGAGCGTCGAGAGCCTAAAGCCCAGAGCCCAGAGCCTCTAAAGTCCAGAGTCTACGCGTGGATGCCGATCTGCGCGAGATGGTGCTTCAGGTGTCGCACGTAGTCGCTCGCAATGAATTCGAGCGTCACGTCACCGTCTGGCGAGTGCCACACATGGCCAAGCGCTGAGTCGTCGAGCGACTCGATGACCGACGCCAGGTGCCGGTTGTATGCGGACCACAGTGTGACGATCTCGTTCCACGTCCTCTGCTGATAGCGGTTCAGACGCACCCAGTCGTCCTGGTCGTATCCGGGCAGGCTGATCTCCGTCTGCAACTGGAGTCGCATGAAGCGCTGGTGATTGTTCGCAGCGGAGTCGATGAGGTGACCGAGAATCTCCTTCTTCGACCACTTGTTGGGCGCGGGTTTCTTCGAGGCAGCGTCTTCTGGGATTGCGGACAAGAGCGGGAGGGCGTGTGCGACGACGGACGCGAGAGCACTGACCATGCACAACCGTAGTCGAGGTCGCTATCTCGATCAAGCCGCGCTTTGAACGTCCTCGACGTCAACGCCGGCGCCGTCAAATGGCGTGCCGGTGCAGGCGGGTTCTTCATGTCTCCTCTGATCGTGATGCTGGGCGGCGTAGCGCATGTCGTCTCGGTGACACAGAAGGATGTGATCGGCGTGTCACTCGATAGCGGTGCCGTCCTCTGGAAGCAGACATGGGCTGGCGGTGGCATGGGCGGGACGATGCCGATCGCGTACGGGGACACGATCCTCGTCGGGGCAGGCAATGGTCTGATGGCGTTCAGACCCAGTCGGAAAGATGGCACGTGGGTGACGGAAACGCTCTGGCAGACCAGCGAGGTCACGTTCTACTTGAGCAACCCGGTTGTCGTAGGCGACATGATCTTCGGTCTTTCGCAGCGTTCCCGCGGGCAGTATTTCGCGGTCGATGCGAAGACGGGGAAGGTGTTGTGGCTCGGCCCGCCGCGGCAGGCCACCAACACCGCCGTCGTGAAAGCGGGCGAACTATTGTTCCTGCTCAATGACACAGCAGAACTGATCGTGGCGCGAGCAAGCCAGGACGGGTTCGTGCCGTTGAAACGTTACACCGTTGCCGAGAGCGCGACGTGGGCGCAGCCGACGCTTTCCGGCAAACGCATCTTCGTCAAGGATGTGAATTCATTGACACTGTTGGACGGTGGACTGACCAAAGACGTCAAATCCCAACTCTCAACTATCCAACTCTCAATTAGTCCAGCCTTTGGGAGTTGGGAGTTGGAGTCGGAATTCTGGGTGTTCACTTGACGCGCCGAGCCCGCCGTCTATTTCAGCGTGAAGGTCATTTCGATCTGACACTACGACGGCTGGCCGCCTCGCGTGCCCGGCTTCCATGTCCACAGTTTGAGCGCTTTGACTGCCTCTTGATCGAGTCCAAGCTCCGAGTCGAGCGACCGAACCACCTTGACGTCCCCTACCGATCCATCAGCCAACACAGTTACTTCAAGGACCACGGTGCCCTCGATCTGTGCCGCCATTGCAGCCGGCGTGTACTGCGGCTTCTCCTGGTGAATCGGCACCGGCAGCACTGCCGCGGCGCATTGCGCCGGGTTGGTGTGGCAAGCCATATTCGCGTCGACCAGTTGCTGCGCCAACGCAGCGGTGATCCCGGTGAGCATGGCGCTGTCGCCGATCGGCCCTCTCAGTGTCAAAGCGGACACGACACGGCCGTCGAGAAGGATGGCGAGTGGCTTGCCGACATGTGCGGCGGTCGCACTAGCCAGCCGCGATGCGGCTGCGCTCTCGAACGTCATGGCAACGCTGATCTGTCCGTTGCCGTCGTTGATAATCTTCACGAGAGAGACGTCCTCCCAAGTGGCGAGCGGCGTCGCATGCAGATAGATTCGCTCGTTCGAACCTGGCACGACGACCTCTCGCAGGCCGTCGGCAGGCGCCGTCTCTCCGAGCCGTATCACCATGCGACTGGGCGCGCCAGTCTGCGCCAGCGCACCGAGCTCGAGAGGCAGCGCCTTGACGGTCGCGATCGTCACACCTCCGACGATCAGTCCCAGCGTCGGCCATCGTGCACAGCAGGCGTCGAGCAGACATGTGCTTCTCCTTCACGAGTTGACTGAGACGCGACTTCAGATGCCGCCGCCGTAAGAACGCACTCGAGAGCGCAGTCAATCGTCCACCGTCGGCGAACATCATCAGCGCCAGCATGTAGTCGCGCGGCGTTGACGTGCGCTCGATGACGAGCTGGTCGATGACCTGCTCGCGCAGGAGCTGGACACGATCGAGCAGCCACCAGGCCGCGGGATGAAACCAGAACAGCGCGCGCACGTGCGCTTCGAGTACGGTCCACAACCAGTCGCGCCGTTTGATGTGGAGCAGCTCGTGGCACACCACCGCGCACTTCGCGTCGTGCGTCAGTTCCTCGAAGCGCCGGGGCAGCAGGACGACCGGACGCCGCACTCCAAACGTCACAGGTTGCTGGACATCGTTCGACCAGCGAAACTGCGCGCCGGGCGCCAGCGCGGTCCGCATCTCGTCGACGTCCGGTTCGAGAAACGCCGTCGTGACTTCGTCGCCGCATCTGCCGCACGCGATATGCGCCCGCGAGCAACCAGGCGAGTGCCGCGATCGCTCCGTACGCCCAGATCCACAGAAAGATCGGTGCCACGGTCGGAAGCGACTTCGCGACTGACTGAACTGCCGCGTTCTGTGCGGGAAGCACGCTGAACGTCACTGTAGCGACAGGAGAGTTCGTGCCGCTCGATGCGATCAACGGCAGCGCGAGGCACAAGACTCCGATCGCGCGCCAGTAGCCCAGGCGCACCGTCGGCCTCGCCCTGCGCAGAAGCGCCTCCGCCATCGCAGCGGCGGACACGACGAGCAGGATCTGGCTGCTGTAGATCACGAACGCCAGTGAGAGGGCATCCATCATTTCGCCCCATCGATGAGGCGCCGAAGCTCTTCGCGCTCCTCATCGGACAATTCGGTTGACGTGACGAGATGCGCGAGCAGAGGAGCCGTCGATCCGTCGAAGACGCGTTCGACAAACTCCTTGACCATCCTGGTGACGACACGACGTTCGGGCACAGCCGGCCGATACCGGAACGCGCGGCCATCGAGCTCTTTCTTCAGGTATCCCTTCCCCTCCAGGGTGTTCATCATCGTCATCACGGTGGTGTAAGCGACGGGGCGGCGCTCCCGCAGCGTCTCGTATACTTCGCGAACCGAGACATCCTTGAGACGCCACACGACTTTCATGATGGCGAGTTCCTGCGCGCCGAGGGCGGGTAGTGGCCGGGTCATATGACTACTAGTCGTATAGTACTTGCCGACTAGTTGTCAAACAGCGGGTCTCACAGCTTGCTGAAATGCCTCGGGCGGTACGATAACCGGACCCTCGCACCTCCGCTCTGTCGCCCCGTCGGACCGGATGTTCTCGTGCCCCGCCTGGCACGATCGACGACGTCAGTTCTGGGCTGCCCGTGCTGCGGTGTCGAAAGCAGCCCACGGGATTGGGCGGCCGTGACTCGGAACAAGTCGCGCGACATCCAGCTTCAGTTTCTGCACCGCGTTGAAGAAGCTGCGCTGATCGCCCGAGATGCGCGATGGCAGCGGCTCGAAGGTGTCGACGAGGTCTGCCTCGAGCAGCAGTTTCTCTTTCGGCAGATATGCGATCAGCATCCCTTCAGCGTGCTGCAGCGGATTGACGTAGTGAATCTGCATCGTCCGGTTGCCGTCGGTGAGGACGTAGTTCTCTCTGACCGTTTCGAAATAGTAGCCCTCGGCCAGTTCGGTCGGCGGCCAGAGCGACACCATGTCGGGCCGAAGCGTCCTCGGCGTGTAGTTGATGACGTCGCGATTGAGGAAGTCGAAGTTCTTCCAATGCGTGATCACGGTTGCGCCGATGTGGTTGTAGGCGCGCAGCCCTCCGGTGTGATCGAAGTGCTGGTGCGAATTGACGACGAAGCGGATCGGCTTGTTGGGAATCCGGCGAACGATCTCTTCGATCACCGCGAGGCTTCGCGCTTCGCTGAGCGGCGCGTCGAAGACGGCGATGAAGCTGGCGAACTCGACGGCGATGCTGTTGTGGGTGCCGCCGGCCAGTAGGTAGACGCCGTCGGCGAGCGTCTCGGTCTCGACGCGCATCGGAAAGCTTGCGGAGCGCACTGCGTCTGGAGCGGCGACCGGATCGGGACACACGTTGGCTCGAACATCCTTCAGCGTCCCTCCGAATGCGTTGTGGCCCGCGTTCACGGCCTGCGCGCCGAAGTTGTCGTCCCACCCCTGATGTGAATGCCAGCCCGTGGGGAACCGAATGCCGTTCCCGAGATTCACGTAGCTGTCGTTCGTGAACTCGTGCTCGTAGTTCATGTCGCCGAGCGTTTCGCTTGGCACCCATGTGTGAATTCGCTGGAGCAGGTTCTCCTTGTTGACGGTGGCATCGACGCGATACTTGCCCCACGTGATCGACACGACGCGCATGCGCTCGGGCGACACCTCGGGTCCGTCGCGTCCCATCTCGCCGAGCTCCCAGCGCCAGACGGCCTTCGGGTTCGCGTCAGGACGTGCGGCCGCTTTGAGGAAGCCATGTGGATTCAGCACGAGCTCGACGGGAAAAATCTCGGCGACGTCGGGCGACAGCGCAACCGCCGGCGATCCAGCGCCGTCCATGTACCACGCGTGAGTGCCGTTGAGCAGGAAGGTCTGATGGAGGTTCTTCTGAAGCGGACCATCCTCCCAACCAATTCCGTACTTCCATCCTGCCGGGCTGAGCCCTGGCTTTCGATCGAACTCCTCCTTCATCGACCAGTTCTCCCAGTTCATCGTCCGCGTGTAGTTGGCGAGAGAGTCGATGCGGGGCCAGTCTGTGTTGCGGGCGGATTCCCGTGCCTGGCCGAGCGCGCCCGCGTACGCCGTTCCGGCGATCGTGACGCAGCGAAGGTTGTCGGTTCCAATGGCCTGGCGTGCGGCGGTCAGAATCGGCGCGGGATCGAGGTATCCGGGTGGAAACTGGCGTTGGGTCGCAACGACGACGCCCATCAGCATCACGGCAGTGAGAACTGAGAATGCCCTCGACATGATGAGTCCCTCACAAGGTGGGATGGCACTGATATATGAGGCGCGATTCTCTCATGTGAAGGAAGCGCGAGATCTGGTAAATAGGGTGCACCTAGAGGTGCACTTATGGCCGTGGTACGACGTGTTGTTGGTTTCGTGGCTGCTCTAATCGTGCTGATACTCGTATTTGGTGGCGGGTGGGTGACCGGCCGGTTCGGAATCGGCGACGCAGTGGTGGACCCGGCGACGCTGACTGATTCGGAGAGACAGTTCGTCGAGCGCATGCGCGGTGTCTCGCTGATTGGCAACTTCACAGTCGAAGGGCGGGGCACGAATCGCACGCCTCGCGAGGACCGCTACGACATCGAGAGCGTCGAGAAGGTCGGTGACGATCTGTGGCGATTCAACGCCGGCATGAAGTGCTGCGGCGTCAATGGTGTGATCCCTGTCGTCGTGCCGATGCGCTTTGTGGGCGACACGCCGATGATCATGATGACCAACACAAGCCTGCCCGCGCTTGGCACGTTCACGGTCCGCCTGATCTTCTACGAGGATCGCTACGCCGGAAGCTGGCAGCACGAGAAAGTCGGTGGGTTGATGTCCGGCCGGATCGAAAAACAATCGGCGACGGACACTTCGTCACAATAGCGCGCCGTCAACTCCCAATTCCCAACGCCCAACTCCCAAACTTCTAGGGGCCTTGGAAGTTGGGAGTTGGAGTTTGGAAGTTACTGCGTAAGGATCTGCTCAAAGAATGTCAGCGCGCGCGGGTCGCGCGACTGACCGAGCCAGAACATCGCCTGCTTGCGCACGGCAGTGTCACGATGCGTGCGCGCCACTTCGATCAGCTTCGGCACCCCCTCGTCTTTCGGTAACTGACTCAGCGCGAACACCGCCTGCTTCCGCACTTCAGTCTCCGGGTCCTCGAGCGCCTGCGTGATCGTTCCCACGGCTTTGTCTCCCGCCCGCTGCGCGAGCCAGAACAACGCCGTCCCGCGGACGTCGCTGCTCTTGGCGCTGCGAGCCAGCGCGATCAGGCGATCGGTTGCCTGTTGATCGGCGTGCAGCGCGATAGCCATCGTCGCGTTGTTCGCCAGTCGTCGCGAACTATCGCCCGTGGCGAGCGTGTTCAGCCAATCGATGCTGTCACCGGGACGAACATCCGTGAGCCATTGGAGGGTCAGGCCGCCGATGTCGAGCGGGCACTCGGGCGAGGCGATCCGGATCCGTTGCACGGTGCGATCGGCGATCCGATAGAGCACGAAGAGAGTGTCGGCGCCTTCGAGCTTCAGCGGCCCGACCCGCGTGCGTCGGGTGACGTCACCATCAGACCAGCAGCCTGCCTCGCCGTCGCGCCGGTTGACGGGCACCGAGTAGCCGACCCACTCCGGCGCGGACGCGCTCGACATGATCGCCGCGATCTCCCGGCCGACCGGCTGCGTCGCCGCGCGTGACTCCAGCGTGCCATTCACGACCGCCGGCGTCTGCGCGAACGCGGGTGCTGCTGCGAGTGCGCAAGCGACGAGAAGGCCAGGACCGATCCTCACTTGAGGAGCTCCAGCATATAGTCGCGCGCCGCCGGTGACGGCATCAGCGCCAGCTTCGCAACAATGCGTCGCTTCAGATCGCGATCGGTTTCCTTGCGCGCGAGCGCCACCAGCGTCTCGGCGTTCTGCTGTATGAACAGCGCATCAATCGCCGCTTCCTTCACGCCGACGTCCGACTGGCGGTTGTAGATGTTCAGGATGGCATCGCCCGTCCGCTCGCGTCCCATCATCCCGAGATGCTGAATCGCCCGGCGTCTGAGGTCCGGACTCGCATCGTTGTTGGCGACCTCGAGGAGATGGGTCGAATCGCCAGCCATGAACAGGCCCTGAATGATCTGGCTTCGAACCTGCGCGTCGGTTTCCTTCTGATAGAGCTGCCACACTTCATCACGAGCGCCCATCATCCCAAGCTGCCGCACGGCCTCTGCACGGAGCTGAGGCGACTTCTCGCTGGTGGCCGCGGCGAGCACGCGTTCGCGATCGCCGGCCATCATGTACGCCCGCAGGATCTGACGCTTGACGTCGACGTCGGTCGATGACGTGTAGATTTCCCCGAGCAGCTGACGATTGGGCTGTGAGCCCTGCATGCCGATGTACTGGATCGCTTTCATCTGCAGGTCCGGGTTGGATCCCCCTCGCGCAACCGTGGTCATCACCTGGCGCGCGCGCGCGGCATTGCTTTGCGCGAGGACGAACAGCACCCGCTCCTTCATGCGCGGCGAACTCGTGCCCTGCAGCAACTTCTCGAGCATCGGGATCGCCAGCTCGGGGTCCTGATGCTGAAGGCCCTGAATGGCGAACAGCTTCAGTTCTTCATCGGCCTGCACCTCCGGAGAGACGGGCTGCCCTGCGCGCTGACGCACCTGGATCTCGAGCGCGCGCGCATCGGCTACCCACCGGCTCGAGGGATAGCCCTTGAGGAGCTCGGCAACCGACGTCAGCGCCTCACCCTGCCGGTTCAACTTGTCGAGTGAATACGCACGCCAGTACAACGCGGCATCCGCCCGCGGCGCCTTCGCGTCAACGAGCACCGTGAACCGCTCAACGGCTCGCGGCCACTGAGCGCGCTCGATGGCGTTTTGCCCCTGCTCGTACAGATTTTCGAAGCGGTCACGCGACTGCTGGCCACGTTCGCGCTCCCGTTCGGCGCGCTCGCGTGCCTGCTCGGCCCGCTCACGCTCTCGTTCACGATCGCCCGCGCTCTGGTCGCTCTGCCGCACTTGCTCATCGAGCGCGAAGTCCTGTCCGGCCGCAGCCACACAGGGAACGACGAGCACAGCGGCCACCGTCACCGCGGTGACCCAACCTCCAACCATCCGATTCGTCATGACTACCATCCTCGTTCCTTGATCTCACTCGCCACGACGCGCACGCGGAACACAAGGTCCTGATCGTCGATGCGCTGACGCAAGCGAGCCAATTCATCCGGCGCACTCTCCGCCGGCCCATTCGCCACCTCTACGAGGACCCGCTCGAGGTCCTCCAGCAGATTCCCGATCTCGGCGTCACCCACTTGTTCGGCCGATCGGCGATACAGACGTCCCGCCGCCACCAGGTCTGCCGCGCGCGCGCGTTCGCCTTCGACCGGCGTGCCGATCGTGTAGTCAGCGTTCACGAGCTCCGCGAGCATGCGCTGCGACCGTTCAAGGTGATCCTCGATCTCAGCGCGAAGCAGTCGCCCCGGCACACTCGAATCCGCAACCGCCACATCCGGCGGCGATGTTGCGGATCGATCCCACACTCGACCGGCAACGAACGCGGCACCCACGAGCAAGCCGATGCTCGCGGCGACGGCCAGTCGCGGCATCATCCCGTGCCAGCGCGTGCGCCACGTCGGTTGAACCGGCAGCAGAGGCTCGATCCGCGCCCACATCTCACGTTCGAACCCGTTGGGCGGTTCGGTGATCGGCGTCGTATCGACTGCCGTCAGCACGGCGCGCAACTCCTCATCGAGTGCCCGGCACTCCTCGCACTGCGCGAGGTGTGTCCGCACGCGCGTGCGGTCGACGGCGGTGCCCTCGTCGTAGAAATCGAGGAGCAGTTCTTCATCCGTCAGATGGCGCGTCAACGGCTCCGGCAACATCCGACTCCTTCCTTGAACGGCGCCAGTGCCGCGCGCATCTTCCGGACAGCGCGGAAGATGCTGTGTTTGGTCGCGCTGGTATTGAGCCCAAGCGCGTCACCGATTTCACTGATCGACATCCCTTCGATGTGGCGCAGCATGAAGGCCGCGCGTTCGAGAGCCGTCAATCGCATCAACGTCTGATCGACGCGCGCACCGATCTCGCCCGCCAGTACCAGGCGATCCGGCTCCGCGTCGGTCGTTTCGATTGATCCGCTCGCTGGCTCCTGATCGAATGCGGCCGGATCGTAAGCCGGCTCGCGACGACGGGACGTGCGCAGGTGGTCGATGGCGCAGTTGATGGCGATGCGAGTGAGCCAGGTTCGCACGTTGGAGCGAGACTCAAACCGGTCGAGTTGTGCGTGCGCCTTGAGCCAGGTGTCCTGAACCACGTCCTGTGCATCCTCGGTATTTCGCGTCAGCCGGAACGCGATGCGAAACAAATAGCGACTATGACGCTCGACGAGCGTACGGAAGGCCTCTCGGTCGCCGTTTCTGGCCTCGGCGACGGCCGCATCGTCGCTCTCGTGCATTCTGAGGAGTTAGACGGGGCTCCCCGCCGTTGGTTGGCTAGCGAACCTAGGCAGGTCTGCCTTCGACTTGCTCATGCCTGGGAAGACGATGTAGAGGACCTTCTTCATCTTCGAGGAAGATCGGAGACGTTCACCGCCAGATGGCGCCGAGGTCGATCACGGGATTCGGCCAGTCCGGGTGCTCCACTCGTGCCGGACTCTCTGCCGTGACGATGGCTGCATAGCGTCCGGGCTCCAGTCGATTCGTAGAGGCGGGTCTTCAGACCCACCTTGAATCACGAACCGCCAGGTGACGACGCTCGTTGCGACCGTTGG
This sequence comes from uncultured Acidobacteriota bacterium, assembly GCA_963757735.1. GTDB lineage: Bacteria > Acidobacteriota > Vicinamibacteria > Vicinamibacterales > UBA2999 > Gp6-AA40. The sequence goes on along the minus strand of CAVWST010000036.1, from coordinate 374,323 downwards.
TGCTCTTGCAGCGATTGTCAGCGCCGTGTTGACACGCGCCTAGTCGCTCGCTTCGGCCATACGGTCGATCTTGCTGGCGGCGAGGGCGAGCACGACGGCGCCCACCATCAGCATCACGGCAATGCCGCCATACAGCCGGATGAGCGCGCCGGGATCGTTGGCAACGAAGAACCCCGAGAAGTAGCCGGCCAGCTTGTTCCCGAGCGACGTGGCAAAGAACCACGCTCCCATCATCAGGCCGACGATCTTGGCGGGCGACAACCGCGTCACCATGCTGAGCCCGACCGGACTGACCAGCAGCTCGCCGACCACGTCGAAGAAGTACACGGCCACCAGCCACATCGGGCTGATCTTGCCCTGGGCGGTCAACGCCGACGCCGGCACCAGCAGCAACATCGCGATGCCGATCGCAAAGAGCCCGAGGGCGAACTTGCGCGAGCTCGTGGGCTGTCGATCACCCATCCCGATCCAGAGCCTGGCAAAGATCGGCGCCAGCAGGATCACGTAGAGCGGTGTCAGCGACTGCAGCCAGCTGGCGGGGAAGTTCCAGCCGAACAGCGATCGCTCGACGAGGTCGCGCGCAAACAGGTTGAGACTGGCTCCCTTCTGCTCGTACGCCGACCAGAACATGATGGTGAACGCGAACAGGATCGTGATGGCGACGACGCGCATCATCTCGTGTCGGGTGAGCGGCGGCTGCGGTACCGCCGCTTCCGAGATCCCGCCCATGGGACCCGCCGATGGCAGGCGCGCGCGATGGCGGGCGAACACCGCCAGTCCGACCAACATGCCGACGCCAGCCGCGGCAAATCCCCAGTGCCAGCTGTATGCCGGATTGAAACCCTGTGCCGCCAGCCAGCCCTTGAACGTCGAGCTTTCGGCGAGCCATCCGCATACGAGCGGCGCCATCACGGCGCCGATGTTGATGCCCATGTAGAACAGCGAGAAGCCGCTGTCGCGGCGCGGATCGCCAGGCGCATAGAGGCTGCCCACCATCGTGCTGATGTTGGGCTTCAGCAGACCGGTGCCGATCACGATGAGGCCAAGACCGGTGTAGAAGAAGGTCAACGAATGCGCGGCCATGGAGAAGTGGCCGCAGGCGATGACGATGCCGCCGAGGAGGACGGATCGGGATGCGCCAAGAAAACGATCCGCAATCAGGCCGCCGCCGACCGACGCCATGTAGACGAGCATCGTGTAGGTGCCATAGAGCGACGCGGCGTCCACGGTGCTGAAGCCCAGCCCTCCCTGCGCGACCGGGGTGACCATGAACAGCACGAGGATGGCGCGCATCCCGTAGTAGCTGAACCGCTCCCACATCTCGGCGAAGAACAGCGTGCGCAATCCAGACGGGTGTCCAGCCAGTGGCTGGGCATCGTCGCCGACGAGAACCCGTGGAGCGGTGGCGTCGAGCTGCACGCACGTTCATATTCCCACGATTCCGATCGCACGTCGCTCGTCCGTGACTTGTCCGCGAAGGTGGACCACGCATCGGCGTGCGCGTTCGTTCAAGCCCAAAGCCGAGAGCCCAGAGTCGAGCGCCCAGGAGCCATCGAGTACACCGGTCAGGCTGTGCCGATGAGGGAGCGGGCGATGTCGTATAACGGATCTTCTGAAAGCCAGCTCTAATCGGCCGCGGCGGCAGCCTGCCACGCGTTGAGCAACGCGTGCCATTCCGATTGACGACCCACCAGCGGATAGACAGCAGTACGGGGCGGTGGGGCAACCACCGGCGTCATCGCGTCGACGTCGAGAATTTCACGGTAGGTGATGCGCGTCGCCGCACTCGGCTGGATCCCGAGCTCCTTCTTCAGCAGCGACGCGCACTGCTGATAGAGGTGCAGCGCAGTGGCTCGTTCGCCGCGGCGCGAGTGACAGCGCATGAGCGCACACCATGCTTGCTCGTGAGTGGATCGAGCCGGAGCTGGTGTTGAGCGTGATCGACAGGTCCACGATGGCGTCACCGTCTTCATTCCACGCGAGAAATGAATCCCGAGCATTGAAGGTGACAACAGCGCGTTAAACGCCACGATACCGTCGACCTGTGCAGCGAGATTGGCCTCCGACCGATAGAAAAGACGCAGGGTGTTCGCACAACTTCGTCGAGGTGCATGAAGATTCTCTACATTGGCGGCGAACAGAGCGACGCACACGGTGTGGCTACGGCTCTGCGTGGCATCGACCAGGATGTCAAGGTTTCATGGGTTTCGCGTCTCGAGCCAGCCGCGAGATGGCTCAATGAGAACCGAGACCTTGCCGCGGTTGTTGTCGAAGCCCAAACCAACGGGGACAGCTGGCCCTCCGTTCTGAAGCATGCACGCGGTCCGGCCCTGCACCCCGCCGTCGTTGCCATAGTGCCCGAGGGGGCCGGGCCGCCATTTGAATGCCTTCGCCCGGAGCCTGACGACTACATTCCCAGGAATGGTTCGCTCGCCCGCGATCTGCCCATCGTCGTCACACGCGCGGTCGCCCGGACACGAGGACGCCAGCAGGTCGAACTCGATCGCGTGACATGCGCTGATCTCGAGCAGAAGCTCGCGCACGCCACCGCCGCCCTCCAGGATACCGAGCAACGCCATCAGGCCGCCCTGGCGGCCGCCGGAGAGCAACTGGCTGAACGCCAAACCCAGTACCGAGTTCGCCATGGCACGGGCAACGGCCACCTGGGAGATGGTTGACGAGCAGTTGCGGGTAGCAGCTCTGGAGGTGGGACGTGCGCGTCAGGATCAGGCCAGCGCGGCTGCCGACGTCGACCGACTTTCACGCGAGGCATTGGAGCTCACCTCGCAGCTTGCCGAGGCCGCCGCAACGCACCGCGCTCTCGAAGGCACGCTCGCTGAAGCTCGAACCGCAGTCGATGCGGCGAACGCGCGGACCGAACACGAACGGCTCGCGGCGGCCGACCAGTCAGAGGAACGGCGACGCCAGTTTGAGGCACTGATCGCACAGGAGGTCGAGAGGCGGCGCAGCGTCGAGGACTTGCTTGCGCAAACCGTCAGTGCACGAGACGATGCGGAGAGGCGGCACGCATCGGCCACCTCAGATGTCGAGCGCCTCACGAAAAGCGAGACGGATCTCAGCTCGAGACTCGCCGACGTAACAGCGAGCCGCAACGATCTCGAACGACGTCTGGCTGCCACAAAGGCCGCGTTCGATGACGCGAGTATGCGTACCACCCGTGAGCGCCTGGCCGCCAGCAAGCGGTCCGCCGAGCGCGAAGCGGGGTTGGACGGGCAGATCCGCCAGCAACGCGAGAGGTGCTCAACGCTCGAGCAGGCAGTCACAGATGCCGATGCGGCCTTGCGCGATGCGGAACAGCGACACAAAGCGGCACTGTCTGCCGCGGCCAGCGACCTCGCGAAGCGCCAGGCACGCTTCGACCGCGAGTTGTCGCAGACGGTGGCCGACCGCGACCACGTCTCGCAGCGACTGAGCGCCGCCGAAATCGCCCTCGCGAACGTACGTCACAACCACCAGACGGCCGCCGCCGATGTCGAACGTCTGACGCAACTTGAGGCCGACCTCACCTCTCGACTGGCCGACGTCCAGGCCGCCCGCGACGCCGTCGAACGACAACTGGCCGACACGGCGAGCGCCTTAAAGCACTCCTCCGCGCACGAGACGGAACTCGAAGGGCAGATCCAGCAAGAACGCGCAACGCGCACCACTCTCGAACAGGCAATCGCAGATGCCAACGCGGCCCTCGACCAGATCCGTCGCGACCAGCAGTCTACTGCTGCCGACGTCGAACGTCTGACGCAACGCGAAGCCGCCCTCACCTCCCAGCTCGCCGATGTCCAGGCCGCCCGCGACACCCTCGACCTGCAACTGGCGGAGGCAACGAACGCGATCGCAGACGCGGACGCCGCCTTGCGCGATGCGGAACAACGACACGAAGCGGCACTGTCTGCCGCGGCCAGCGACCTGGCGGAGCGCCAGGCACGCTTCGATCGCGAGTTGTCGCAGACGGTGGCCGATCGCGACCAGCTCTCGCAGCGAATGAGCGCCGCCGAAATCGCCCTCGACAACGTACGTCACGACCACCAGACGGCCGCAGCCCATGTCGAACGCCTGACCCAACGCGAAGCCGCCCTCACCTTCCAGCTCGGAGGCGTCGAGGCCGCCCGCGACACGCTCGAGCATCAACTCGCCGACGCGGTGAACGCGACGGCAGACATGGACGAGCGCGCAGCCCGCGAACACAGCGCCGCAGTCGACCGCCAGGCGGACCTCGAGGCCCGGCTCGCACACGAGGCCGCAACGCGCACAGCCGTGGAGCAGACTCTCAACGAGACGCGCGCTGCGGCGCTCGACGCCCAGCGTTCCTTCGAGGAGCAGGCCAGCGCCCTTCGCGCGCGAGGACTCGAGCAAGAGGCGCAGTTTGAAGTCTTTCTCGCTCAGGAGCAACTCGAACACGAGAGTCGGCTGGCGGAAATGCAGGGCTGCAATCGCACGCTGGCGCTCGAACGCGATGCACTCCAGCAGTCGCTGACGACGGTTCAGGAACAGTCGCAGCAGCTTCAAGAGACACTCGCGGCTACGGCCAAGGCGCTGGAGGTCGCGACACGCCGCAATGAGGTCCTGCGCTCCGAAGCCGACCAGTTGCCGCGACTGCACGAGCAACTCGACGAGGTTCGAGTCGACAACAACCGCTTGTTCGAGCAGGCGGGGCTGGCGATGTTCCGGTGCACTCCGGATGGCGCACTCATCCACGCCAATCGTGCGTGTACGACCCTGGTCGGTCGACGCACGCTCGACCAACTGCCTGGCGCACAATTCGCGCCTGCTGTCTTCGAAGCTCCTGATGTCCTGTCCTGGCTCATCGAACGTTGTTCGAGCACAAGGGCAAAGGAGTCGATCGAGACTACCTGGCAGCGGAGCGATGGGGGACGCCTTTACGTTCGCCTGTCGGCGCGGCGGCTAACACCGCACGACGTCATCGAGGTCACCGCCGAGGACCTCACTCGCGTGCGCGTCCTTCAGGCGCGACTTGATCAGGCTCATCGGATGGAGGCGGTCGGCCGATTCGCCTCGGAGGTCGCAGTCACCTGCGGCACCTTATTGAGCGACATTCATCAGAACGGCCAGCAGTGGCTCACGAAGGCTGGCTGCAACGTCGACTCAAGACAACAGGGCGAACTGCTGATCGACGAAGTGAGGCGTGCGGCCGACCTTCTGCATCAACTTGCGGCGTTCGGTGACGAACAGGCCCGCACGCCGGTGCTCGTCGACCTGAACACGCTCATACGCGATCTCCAGCCCGTTCTGAAACGTGTAGCCGGAAACCACGTCGAGATCCAACTGCGAGACCCGTCGTCTCCACTGACTGTCGACGTCCAGACCGAACGCGTCGAGAGACTGCTCGTGAATCTGGCCAGCTATGGACGTGAACGCATGCCGTCCGGCGGGAGGCTGCGAATCGATCTCGGCACGATCGTGGTCAATCGTCATTTCGCCGCCAAGCACCCCCACGTCCGGCTGGGCCTGCACGCACTGATCACGGTCACGGGGATCAGAACCGCAGCGCGAGCCGAGGGAGGGCAGCAGGCTCACGCCCACGTCTCACCGCGCGGACACGGGAGATCCGCAAGATTCGGGGTAGACGTGGGAACTCTGCACGGGCTCGTGAGTGAGTGTGGCGGCCATCTGTGGATGACGGTCCAACCTGCGGGAGACATGGTCGCGAAAATACGCCTGCCGCTATTGAGCCCGCATGACCAGGTGTTTACTCGTGTCGCTGCGTTTCGCGGCGCTCGCGAACGGTCGACCACGCCCTGATTCAGTCCTGATTTCGCGAGCGCGGAAGGACTTGCGCTGAATGACTGGCTCATGAGTTGCACTGCAGTGAGATTCGTTGTACGTCGGAGTGACATCGGATCTCGCTACCTGCGCCGAACAACACCAAGCGGGCTTTGCCGCGTCGTACACAACTCGAAGACGTCCCATCGTGTTGGTGGGGCAACCGAAGAGCTTAAACCTCGGCAGCGTTGACTTGTCTCAATCACATCGCTGCGAAGCTGAGCTTCGACTGCAAGACGAAGCGCGTGCCAACCGTGCCCCAATAACGTGCCGGTGGTGCATAATGTCCCGGCATGAATCGACAAGACTCCTTCTTTTGACGTTCCTGTCCATGCGATTCATACGCAGGAGAGGCGGCGAATAGTCCACGGCAGTGCGACGTCCAATAAGCATCAGGAGGACATGCTCATGAAACGGCCAGTCATCCTCGGCACGCTGATTGTTCTCGGCCTGTTCGCGACGCGTGCAGATGGCACCCCTATCACATACTCTGCGTTCCTCAGCGGCCCCGCCGAGGCACCGCCGAATACGTCGCCGGGGACGGGTCCGCATTGGTCATCATCGATACGGCTGCGCACACGCTGGAGGTTTCCGCCACCTTCGCAGATCTGTTGTCTACAACCACTGCCGCACACATCCACGCTCCGACGACGACGCCTTTCAGCGGAACTGCCGGTGTGGCAACGCAGGTTCCTTCTTTCTTGAACTTTCCGCTTGGTGTCACGAGCGGCACGATGCCGAACACCATCTTCGATTTGACTCTGGCGGCGAGCTTCAACCCGGCTTTCATCACGGCGCAAGGCGGGACGCCGGCTACCGCTGAAGCGGCCTTGGCGTCGGCCCTGACGGGTGGACAGGCGTACTTCAACGTCCACACGGCGGCTCCGTTGGGTTTCCCCGCCGGCGAAATCCGCGGCTTCCTGACTCCCGCGCAGGTGCCCGAACCTGCAACTCTGAGCCTCCTGTCGATGACGCTTGGCGGCCTCGTGCTCGCACGCCGCCGCGCACGGCGCGCTTGAACGTGTCGTGCTCGTGCATACGCGAGATGTAGTTGGGTGGCAGGGCTGCACTCCATACACGACGCTGAACCGGTCGGACGTCGTTAGCACTAGCTAAGGCGACGTCCGTTCTTGCGAGTGCCGATGCTTGCGGGCTGCGCACAGTTCGCAGCACAGTCCACAATCGCATTTGCAACCCTCACGCTCTGCTGCGGGCCTACCGGCCCGCAGGACTGAGCGCCTGAACTAGGTTGTCAATGGCCTCGACCAGCGTGCCTTGCCCGCTCAGGTATGGCGACAGCGTTTTCGCGAGCGCATCGCGAACGTTGTCCGGGAACAGCGTCAGGGCGTAGAGGTAAGGTGTGTCAGCTCGCCGGCCTGCTCCAGGACGCGACGCACCGTTCGACATCGACCTCGAGTGGACTCCTGAATCGGCCGGCGCAGCGCTCTCGCCCGACGCAGGTGCGTCGATCTTCACGGCGCTCCAGGAACAACTCGGCCTCAAGCTCGAACCGTCCACTGCGCCTCTGGAAGTCATTGTCATCGACAGCGCCGAGCGGCCCTCCGAGAACTAATCCGGCCTCGTCGTATGATTGCACTGTGAGCCGGCCTCTAACGGTCTTCGAAGATCGCGAGTCTCATCGCTGGGGGATGGTCACTGCCGCGCCGCATCGCTCGGTGCGCCCGCATGTTCGCCGCTACGTCGGATGGTGGGAGCATCGGACGACGCCGCTCTATCGGCGGGAGCTGCCGAGCGCCGAAGTTCCGCTCATCATCAGTTTCGGTGCGCCCATCCGATTGTTCGAGGTGACCGACCGTACGAAATCGAGGAAGCTTGGCAGCTTTGCGACCGGCGCGTACGACGCGCACGTCGTCGTTGAGGCGAATGGCTCGCAGGGCGGCATCCAGATCGATTTCACGATCCTCGGCATGCGGCTGTTCCTCGGCCGGCCGCTCGCAGATCTGACCAACCGCGGCATCGCCCTCGAGGACATCTTTGGATCCGAGGCGAGCCGCCTCACCTCCGAGTTGCACGATGCCCCCACGTGGGAGGCGCGCTTCGACCTGCTCGATCGCGAAATTGCATCGCGCATTTCGTCGGCCAGACGACCTGCCAGCGAAGTGTTGTGCACGTGGAAACGGATCGTGGAGAACAGCGGTCTTGTGACGATTCGCGCTCTGGTCGAAGAGACCGGATGGAGTCAGAAGCATCTCATCAGCCAGTTCAGGGAACACATCGGCCTTGCGCCCAAGATGTTTGCGCGGGTGATGCGGTTCGGATCCGCAGTGGATCGATTGCGCCGCAAGGAACACGCGAGCCTCACCGAGCTGGCTCTCGACTGCGGCTACTACGATCAGGCGCACTTCGATCGGGACTTCCGCGCCTTTGCCGGCGTCACGCCAACGGAACTACTGAGTACGCTAGGCAGCCACGGCGGCTTCTCGTCGGAGTAGGTAAGTTTCGTCCAAGACTACCCGCCGCGCTCGAGTGGCTGTGCCGGGCCTTTCTGTTTGAGAAGCAGGCCGTGTTTCCGGCAGCTGACGGGACCATCGTGCACGCCGAACTGCGACGGGACGGCGGTGTCGTCGGCATCAATTCCGCAACGCCGCCAGTGGAGAGCAACCCATGGTCGTCTGTTCTCCAGGGCGTTTACGTGACCATCGACGACGTGGACGCGCATCACGCGTGCGCGAAATCGGCTGGCGCTCGTATCGCGATCACGCCGTACGACACTCACTACGGCTCACGCGAGTACTCGGTGTGGGATGTCCAGGGCCATCTCTGGGGCTTTGGGACCTATCCGATGGGCGCGCCATCAGGGGAGCCGTGTATTTTCCCGGAGCTTGCATATCGACATGACCCCGACGCCGTCGCATGGCTCGCGCGTGCGTTCGGATTTCAGCCGGCGGTGCAGATCCCGGGTCCCGACGGCAGGCCGCTGCATGTGGAGATGCGCCACGGCGACTCGACGGTCATGCTGAACCTCGGTGACAGGCAGACCTCGAACGAGGCGCTCACTCAAGCAATCAGCGTGCGGGTCGATGATCCCGACGCGCTCTTCGCTTGTGCTACGACGGAGGGCGCAACCGTCGTGCAGGCTCCCACGACGACGCACTACGGCGCACGAAGCTGCTGGCTGCGCGATCCCGAACGTTTTCTTTGGGGTTTTACCACCTATCGCCCGAAGGTCTGATGGCGCTGGCCTTGCCAGCGTCCTGCTGACCCGGTTTCCGCCCGTTTCACACCTTCCTCCGCGGGGAGCATTTGTGGCTTCGGTAATGGCCGTGCGCTTCTCGTGGAGGCGGTGTGACCGGTTCGACTCCCGCGCATCGGACGCGTGCGCGATGGATACGCTTCAATCTCGTCGGCGCCATGGGGTTCGCGCTGCAGACGCTGGCGCTGTGGCTCCTGGTGACCGCGGCCGGTCTCAGTGCCGGCGTCGCGATCACGCTCGCGGTGCTGGCCGCCGTGTCGCACAACTTTGTGTGGCACGAGCACTTCACCTGGCCGAACCTGCCGCGCGAGAAACGATTCAATCGCTGGCTGGCCTTCCACGTCTCGACAGGTGTGGTGTCGGTGCTGACCAATCTCGGGATCACCATGATCGTGATGACGGCGACAGGCCTCGCCGTCGTGCCGGCGAACATCATTGCCGTGGCGCTCGCCTCTTTCGCCAACTTCTGGATCAATGATCGGCTCATCTTTCGTTCCGCATTGCGGTAAACAAGTCCGGAGGGAGCTTGTCGTGATTGCGCTGCGGTGGGAGTGGGTGGCCATCGGCTACTACGCGTATCTGCTAGTGCTGGCGCTCGCCATCGAGCGGTTCGCCCGCGCGCGGACGGCGGCCTTTGCGGGAACGATCGCAGTCATCGTCGTGATCGGTGCGCAGTCGTTCTTGCAACCCGGTCCGACCATCGGTCGACTCACGTTCTCGCTCCTGATTCCGCTCGTCATCCTGCTGGTTGGCTACTGGCTGTCTGGACTGTTTTTCGTCAGCCCGATGCGTGCCGTCGAACGATGGCTGATGGCGATGGACGACCGGTTGTTGCGACGGTCTGGCATCCTTGCGGCGCACGACGCTGGCCCGCGAATCGTGCGCGAGCTGTTCGAGACGGCGTACGTGCTGGTCTACCCGGTGATTCCCGCCGCTGCTGTGACGCTCGCGCTCGGTGGCTACCTCGACGCAGTGCCTCGCTTCTGGGCCACGGTGTTGCTCGCAGAGTTCGTCAGCTACGGCATGCTGCCCTGGCTGCAGACGCGTCCGCCGCGCGCGATCGAGAGCGCAGCCGGTGTGATGCATCCGCCATCGGCCGTCAGGCAATTCAACGCGGCGATCCTCAGCCGAGGCAGCATTCAGGTGAACACTGTGCCGAGCGGTCACGCGGCTGGCGCGGTCGCGAGTGCGCTCGCGGTCGCTGATGTGATGCCGGTCGCGGGTATCGTGTTCGCTTTCCTTGCTGCGGCGATCGTGGCGGCCACCGTGCTCGGCCGCTATCACTATCTCGTGGACTCGCTGCTCGGTGCGCTCGTCGCCCTCAGCGCGTGGCTGATCTGTCGTTAGCCAGCGGGCCGCCTCTACGATCAGGGCACTGCAGTGGGGCGTCTCGACTTCTCGATTGTTTCGACGATGCGCGTGACCTCGCGGCGGCGTTCGGTGAGATCGACGAGGAGGCGCTCATGACGCGCTGATTCGCGTGCCTTGAGCGTCTCGGTTCCGTGGCCGTTCTTGATCTTCTCGATCGCCTCGCGGCGCAGCGTGATCGACAGGTCGTAGCACTGCCCCGATTGCTTGAAGGCAGCGAGCGCTTCGGCAACTTTGCCGAGTTGATCGCGCACGACGCCGAGATCGAACGCAGCCTCACACTCGCCGAAGTCGATAGCGAGCGCACCCTCGAAATCCTTCTCGGCACTCTCCAGGCGTCCGAGCCTCCACTCGATCACGCCAGACAGCACCATGACACCTGAGTTCGACATGAACATTCGCGCTCGGTCGGCGTCGGCCCTGGCCTGCTGAAGGTTCTCGAGCCGCAGATAGTTCCACGCGCGCCAGTAGTACGCCTCGCCGAGCAGCCATTGCCCGCCGTCGATCAGGCGCGTTGCCGTTTCGATCGCTTCTTCTGAGCGTTCGAGACGCGACAGACTGACCGCACGACCGATGGTGGCTTCGGGATGAGTCGGTGCCACCGCCAGCGCCGCATCGAAGGCGGCAAGCGCCGGTGTCCAGTCCTCCCACATCCGAAACAGATTGCCGATGTGGGTCGCGATCGCAGGCGACTGTGGAAACGCGCGCGCCGCGGACTCCCACCGCCTCAGGCTCTCTTCGGCATTGGGGCTGACCGGATCGTCGAGCGCGTAGCGGCCCAGCGCATAGTCAGCATCGACGAACTCTGCGTCTGAGGTTCGAAGCGCCGACAGGCGAGCACCATGTCCGACATCGCACGCGCCCACGGCGTACTGATAGAGCGGCGTCGCGGCGACCGGATCCAGCGTCGTCGAGAAGCTCTCCGGCGTTTCCTTCAACGTGCCGAACGCGCAGATCAGAGAGACATCGAGATAGGCGCGAAACGCGTCGGAGCCGGCGCCATCATGCAGGTAGGCGCGCCACATGTCGAGCGAAGCTCTTTACACGAGTGCGCCGCCGGATATCGAACAACGCGTCGCGGTTCTCGCTCAGGCGGTCTGGTGGAATGACGTCCACTATCTCGAGGTAGGGCGACAACGAGGCGTCGGTTCCCGCAAGCGTCGGGCGCGTTCGAGCCACTCGTCACTTGGGAGTCCCAGCTCCTTCGAGCGCAGGGTCAGCAGCGTCGCGGCCTCGAAGGCCTGCATCCGCGCACCATGACGCTGCGCCTGCTCGAAGGCCTGCTCGAGGCAGCGATAGCAGCCGTGCCGAATCAGCTTGTCGGCGGCATCGTCGAACTCGAGGGTCGGAGAGGTTGCGGACGCTGCGGGTGGAGTCCGAGCAGCGCAAGCCGCCGAGAGGAGCACGAGCGCAAGAATGAGGTGACGCATCGATGCGGGCCATGGGTCGCGCCCAGAGCCGAGCCCAGAGCGACCAGAGCCTAAAGCCTAATATAGCCCCTTCGTATTTCCCTCCTCGACCGCGCGCTCGTAGTCCTGAAGGGTCGCGTCCGACGGCTTGATCTGATCGAACAGGACGCACGCCATCGACGGCAGCGCGTCAGAGGCGGGCCATGCCTCGCTGATGCCACAGGCGCGATCGGATGAACGCTTTCGGGCAGTGGAGGAAGCACTGCTCGATCTCGACGCCGATGGCGACGAGCGGCACCTTTCCTTGCGCGACACAGCGATTGAGTAGGTCAGGGTCGCGCGTAATCCACGCTTTACCGTTGACGCGCAGTGTCTCGTCGCGGCCTGGAACGAGAAAGATCAATCCGATGTGCGGGTTCGCCAGCATGTTGAGCATGCCGTCGAGACGTTTGTTGCCCTGGTCGCTCCGGGATGACGAGTCGTCGATCGTCGAGGATCTGAACGAAGCCGGGCGCGTCGCCCTTGGGCGAGACGTCGCAGCGTCCGTCCGCGTCGGAGTTGGCGATCAGTAGAAACGGCGACTGCGCGATGAACGCGCGAGTGTGCTCGTCGAGCGACTGCCGCTCCTTCGAGAGCGAGCGCGCACCGGGCACGCCCATGATCGCCCGCAGGTCCTGCTCAGTCGTCAGGATGTCATCAAACGCTGCCATGGTGACCTCTGCACTAGCGTATCCCCAGTTCAGCTCTGATCCAGAAGTGTCCGGGAGACAATGCTCGATCTCATAGGAGAACCGCGATGAGCTATGTAGATGGATACATCCTGCCAGTTCCGAAGAAGCACGTGAAAACGTATCGCCGCATGGCGGAAATGGGCCGCGACGCGTGGATGAAACACGGCGCCCTCGATTACAAGGAGAGCGTTGGCGACGACCTGGTCGCAAAATGGGGAACCGCCTTCACTCGCATGATGAAACTGAAGCCTGGAGAGACGGTCGTGTTCGCCTACATCGTCTTCAAGTCGCGCGCGCATCGCGACCGCGTCAACAAGAAGGTGATGAAGGAAATGAACGACATGGGCGGTTCGAAGGACATGCCCTTCGACGCGAAGCGGATGGTCTACGGCGGGTTCAAGACGATCGTCGAGTAGTCGCCTCCGCCTGGATTCGCTTGCCCTTTGTGCGCAGGGAATAGCGGTGCTTGCGCATGTCTGCCCAGAGGTCGCCGACGGCATCAATCCGGTCGGCGATCGTTTTAAGCGTGAACGTCTGCGGCGCGACGTCACCCTTTTCGACTTCCTCCCACGTACACGGAGCAGAGATGGGCGCGCCTTTTCTGGCGCGAACCGCGTACGGCGCGGCGAACGTGGCGCTGTATCCGTTGCGCCCGGTGTCCACGAGGATTCGCCCGCCGCGATCGGCCTTGCTGAATTCCTGCGTCAGTCGCTTCGGATCGCGCGACACCAGCACGGTGCCGACCTTGTGCGCGAACTCGTGGACGGCGCCGAAGTCGGCCTTGCCGTCGAGCGGAACGACGATGTGAAAGCCCTTGGAGCCGGAGGTCTTGACCCAGCTCTTGAGCCCGAGCTCGTTCAGCAGGTCGCGCAGTGCGAGCGCTGCGGCGCGAAGCGCCTCAGGATCCTCTTTCGACGGATCGAGATCGAAGACACAGATGTCAGGGTGTTTGAAGTCGGGTGCGCGCGACGTCCACACGTGCGGCGTGATGCAGTTCTGATTGGCGAGCCAGAGCAGCGAACGAGTGTCTCCGGCGATGGGATGATGAACCGTGCCGTCCTTCTTCGGCACCTCGACGCGCTCCAGCCACGAGGGGAACCCCTTCGACACGTCTTTCTGGATGAACCCCTTGTGCCCGATGCCGGAGGGGTAGCGCTCCATGGTGATCGGGCGCCCCTTGATGTGCGGCAGCATGATCGACGCGACGGCCTCGTAATACGCTGCCACCGCGCCCTTTGTGATCCCATCGTCGGGGAACAGCACCTTCTCGGGATGCGTGATCATGCCCGCTCCCTGACGACCTCGCGCGCGCTCTTGTCCGTGCGAATCCCCAGCAGTCGCGGGTGACGCAGCTTGTCGTGAACGGTCCACTCGATGAAGGCGACCTGCACGACGATCTGAGGCTTCACCCAGTGCGCGCGCAGGCGCGGCAGCCCTTTCGCTTTGGTGAACGGTGGCTTGTCGATCTCGATGCGATCGAGCTTCGCGCGAAGGTCCAGCAGCAGTCTTCGTGTCGAAGCCTGTGCCGACCTTGCCTGCGAAGACGAAGTCATCGGCCTCGAAGTAGCCGACGAGCAGCGCGCCGAGACCGACGCGTGCGCCCTGCGGATCGGTGAACCCGCCAACGACCAGCTCCTGGCTCGCCTCGCATTTCATCTTCAGCCAGTTCGGCGATCGACGATGCTCGTACACGGAGTCGCGGCGCTTGGCGATCACGCCTTCCCAGCCTTCCGCGCACGCGCGCTCCCATGGCTTCTCGTCGTCGAGTGACGCCACGCGTCGCAGGGGAGCGCGAAGGGGCAGCGTCTTCAGCAGCGCGCGCCGTTCGTCCAGTGGGAGAGACATCACGTCGCGCCCATCGATCCAGAGGACGTCGAAGACGTGATACGCGAGGCCGCGTGGTTTATCCGCGTCGCGCGTCGATGCCGGTCCCCAGACTCCGGTGACTTCACCGTCGAGAATCAGTTCGCGATGTGGCAGCCCGGCGATGGCGTCAGCGATAGCCGGGTTGCGCTGTTCGAGCTGGTTGCGTGAGAAGAGCTGAACGTCGCGCCCCTTCTTGAACGCGAGCAGACGGATGCCATCGAGCTTGCGCTCGAAGATCCATTCAGGACCGGTGAAGCGCTTGTCGGTCAGGGTCGCCGCCATCGGGACAACCCAGTCCGGGAACGATGCAGCCACGAAAGGATTGTGTTCCAGTTCGCGTCCTGTCGAATCCCGCGCCGATGAACGACTCGTCAAATTCGCGCAATTCCCAGCGGAAGCCCGAAGACGACGTCGCTCAAGTCGAACATTGCTTGGGTGTGTCGCTTGGCAGCGTAACATCGTCTGCGCCAAATCTCTGCCGTGCGGGTTTGCGAGCGACTCAGAACGAATCTGCGCGGATCTCGCAGAACTTGCGACGCGGCAAAGCGCTCGAGCACGAGCTTCGTCCCAGTCGCTAATCGGCGACGTTCAGCGTCAGCTCACTGGCCGCGGTGAGGCCGTTGTGTGCTTTCGTTCGTCGCGTCGCTCCATGAGATCGGGCAGTGAGACTCTGGCGTATAATCCTTGATCAGCGGCGAATCGGATGTCGGAACGAGCCGGACATCATTCGTACCGAAGCGCCGCCACCGGATTGAGCCGCGTCGCTCGTCGTGCCGGCCACACACACGCCGTCACGGCGACGATGACCATCAGCAGCGCAATCGAGAGGAGCACCGCCACCTCACGGCCGTTGGACTGCACGAGGATGCTCTGTAGAAGCTTTCCGACGCCGAACGCGCCGCTCATCCCGATCGTGAGTCCGATCGCGACGAGCACGACGGTGCGTCGCAGAAACAGCCACACCACGTCACGCGGCGGGGCGCCGAGCACCATGCGCACGCCGATCTCCCGTGTGCGCTGCGTCACGGAGTACGCCATCACCGCATACAGCCCGACCGCGGCGAGCAGCAGCGCGATTCCGGCAAAGACCGCGAACATGCCGCCGAAGATCTGGTATTGCCAGCGGCGCTGTGCCAGCAGTTCGTCCATCGTCCGGACGTTGTAAACAGGGAGGTCGGGGTCGAGTTCGAGCACGGCCTGACGGATCAAGGGAATCGCGGCGGCCGTCTCGCCCGATGTGCGCGTGACTACTGCGACTGTGCGCCCCATGTCCGGCCCGGTGAAGTAGGGGACGTACACGACGGCGTCGGGTTCGAGACCCTGGACCTCGCGCTGTCTGACCGTCGTGGACACGCCGACGATGGTTTGCGACTTGAGCTCGATGCCGTTCGGTCTCTCTTCGGTGAGCGTGATCTGACGGCCGATCGGATCCTCGCCTTTGAAATGCATGTCGGCAAAGCGCTGATTCACGATCACTCCGCCGCGGCCAGGAGTTTCGTCAGCCTCTGTGAAGCCGCGGCCGCGCAGAACGGGGATCCCGATCGCGTTGAAATACGACGCGCTCACGCTGACCATCGAGACCATCGGCTTACGTGCGTTGGGATCCGTACGGCCGTCGATCGTCAGATCCAGGCCGGCCCCACCGCCCAGCGGGAAGTTGCTCGCGGTCGTGACGGTCTGCAGTGCTCCGATGCCGCGCAGCCGCTCGGTCAGGCGGCGGGCGAAGTCGTTGCGTTGCTCTGGCGTTGGATACTTCCGATCGTTCAGGTTGATCTGCAGCGTCAACAGGCGCGGAGTCTCGAAACCGAGGTCGAGAGAATAGAGCACGAGGAAGCTCCGCATCATGAACCCGGCGCCCGCGAGCAGCACCAGCGTGAGCGCGACCTGCACGACGAGCAGACCGTTCGTCCAGCGGTTGGCCCTGATCCCGCTCGACCCGGAGCGTCCGCCTTCCTTCAACACCTCGCTGAGGCTCGTCTTCGACACGTGCAGCGCCGGCGCCAGCCCGAAGATGATCCCGGTGGCGAAGCACACGCCGAGGAAGAAGAGCAGGACGATCGGATCGATGGAGAACACCATCCAGTAAGGTTTGCCGACGTCCTGCGTGAGCGAATCGAAGACGCGAATGCCGGCATACGCGAGCGGCAGGCCGAGGAGTCCCCCAATCAGGGAAAGCATCACGCTCTCGACGAGCAACTGCCGGATGACGCGTCCGCGGCTCGCCCCGAGCGAGAGTCGAACACCGACCTCCTTCGCGCGCTCGGCGGAGCGCGCCAGAAGCAGGTTGGCCACGTTGCTGCAAGCAATCAGCAGAACGAAGCCGACGGCTCCCATCAGCGACCAGAACACAAGCCTGATCTGCTGCCCGTTCACGCGCTCGTTGTAGGTGACGATGGTCGGCTCGATGCCTTGATTGGTCTGTGGGAAGTCGCGGGCAAGGCGCGCCGCGATCGTTGTCAGCTCGCTGCGAGCCTGCTGAATGGTGACGCCGTCAGCCAGTCGTGCGATCACCTGGTAGTTGCGCACTTGACGGCTCTGGCCGCGATTGACCGTTGCCTGCCCGAGCGGCAGCCACAGGTCCGTGTTCGGTGGAAACTGCATGCCCTGCGGCATCACACCCACGACCGTGGCTGGAAGATCGTTGACCTTGATGGTCTTGCCGAGCACCCCTTTGTCGCCGGCATAACGGGATTGCCAGATGTTGAATCCGAGAACGACGACGGGCGTGGCGCCGTCGAGATCGTCCTCTGGAATGAATCCGCGGCCGAGGACAGCTTGGGCGCCAATCAGACGGAATGTGTTCGCCGAGACGTAAGCGCCGTTGTAGCGTTCAGGCGATGTGCCCTGCTCGCTGACGTTGAACGGCGGCTGACCCATCAGCGAGATGTCCGAAAAGCTCTTCGCCGCCTCCCGTATATCGAGGAAGTCGTAGTACGACACGCCGAATCGCCGGCCGCGCGCGTCCTGTGTCCCCAGCGCGACGACCTGATCGGGGTTGGGAAACGGAACGCCGCGCAGAAGGACGGCATTGACGAACGTGAAGACGGCGCTGTTCGCGCCGATGCCGAGGGCAAGCGCGAGAACAGCGACAGCGGTCATCCATCGCCATTTGATGAGCTACTCGCGCGGCGAATTGAATGTCTTGGAGCATGGGTGGACCCTGGCTTTAGTCCTCAACCGGTCGTTCGGCAGACTCGATCACCACGACGTCGACCGGGCCGCGCTGTGCGTCGAGCTTCAGCCCGAGTTGCTCTTGAACCGCAGTGAAGAGGGATACGCTGTCACTAGACGGCGCGGTCTGAGATTGAGTTCCGTCTGGACCCGCTGGTCCTTGTTCTGGCGTCCATGCCAGATCGAGGTCGAATGCACCGCTCAAGCCTGTCTTGTCCACGACCGGCCGGCCTGCGAACGGAGCCAGATTGCGAGCGAGATCTGACATCGCAACGCCGGTCGTCATCATGTTGCCGCGCGTCGTACGCGTGCCGCATGTGGGCCGGCCGTTGGTCGTCGGTGGTGGTGCCTCGCCCCTCGCCTTCGCAGCCGCGAAGATGGCAGCGCAGTCCGTATTCGAGGAGCGCAGCTGCGGGCCCAGGCGGCCGTCAGCGCGGGCTATTGTCAGCGCGTAGATCGGCATCTCGCGTGTCTCATTGCGGATGACGAGCTTGAACCTGTCGGCCAGCAACGTCCGCAGCATCAGCAGCAGTTGCTGCGGCGGGGCATCTTCAGGTGCTTTTGCGGTGATGTCCCAGCGGACGGTGTTGATCCAGTCAGGCCCACCGACGATCTGGTAGTTCTGAACGCTGTACGCGTTCCGGATGATGCTTCGCAACGAGTTGTTGCTCACGGAGACACGGCCACCGGGCTGCGCCCGCACCGACGCGTTATCGCTGCCGGAGACGTTCTCCTTGATCGAAGCCACCTCGAACTCGTGAGGCTTCGGAGGTGTCTGTCCGTTGACGACCACAAGACACGCTGCCGCGCCCATGCCCAGGCCGAAGAGAACCCGAAGCGTTGTGTTTCCGTCCATGCCACCAATAACGCTCGGCGAAGCGAAGGGTTAACAGGCGCAGACTCCCAGCTCCCAAAGGCCCAACCTCCAAGGCCGACATTGCACAGTTGGAAGTTGGTGAGTTGGATAGTTGGTGGTTGGTAGTTGGTAGTTGGTGGTTGGTGGTTGGTAGTTGACCGGAGTTCTTAGGCAGGACTCAGAGCCGCCATCGTCCCCGGCCCGAGCCACGCGGAGCTGGATCGCCTGGGCGCATTCCCACTGTGAAGCTGGCAGCGTAGCCCTGACCGCGATCCGTCACCGGCAGTGTCAGCTGCGAGCCGCCATCGCGGAAGATGCCATCGCTGTCATTGCGCATCCGTTGACCGGTATGCGTCGAGTACGGTTCGCGTGCGTGGACGCGATCGGTCAGACGTTCGTCGAAGTAAAACTGCGAGGTGAACTCGTACGCCGGCGACGAGCTCGCCGCCGTGCGCACCTTGAAGTGGACGTGCACGGCGCGACCCGGATACCAACCGGGATAAATCGTCGTGAACTGCACGTTCCCTTTCGCATCAGTGACTTGATGACCGCGAAGGAACGTCTGTCCGTTCGTGCTGCTGCGGCGATCGTTCACGTCGGAGTATCTGCCCAACGCATCGCACTGCCAGATGTCCACCTGCGCTCCGGCGAGCGGCGCGCAGGCGCCGGCAGCGCTGACCTGCGCGATCGTCAGCCTCAACTCGAGCGGTGAGCCGGCGCTGACGACACCCGTTCGCGAATCCGCGCGCACATCCGATCGCAGCAGCTTTTCATCGACGAAGAAGGGCCCTTCCGTCTGCTGCGGATGCACGACGCAACCGGGGACGATCGTTGACGGCTCGCGCGTGCCTGTCTGCGCCGCCGCGCCATGCGCGAACGAGGCGGCCGCAGCAGCGCCAAACAGTGCCACCAACTCCCGTCGAGTGAGAATGCGGCCGACCGGTCGATCGTCGTCATGCATGGCTAATGCTCGCGCCAATGGCCTTCATCCGATATGACGCAGCAGGCGTGACAGAAGCGCGGCATTTCGTTGTCACTTTGGCAGCGTCGCCCCCTCGGCCAGTGCGATGTCGATCGCGACGCGATCGGTTCCTGGGACAGCGCGCGACTTGTGTCCCTGACCGGTCGTGTCCTCGGCCAGCAGGATATGGCCCGGACCGAATCGCATCGTGCGGCCACCCTCGAGCTCGATCTCGCTTTCGCCGCTCAGCGTCACCACGATCTGCCGGCGCGGCGCCGGATGCCAGTCGAGGTGTAGGCTGGCGTCGTGTGCCGGAACTGCATGCTCGTGACGGGGATCGAACCGGACGTCTCGCTTCCACTGTCCCGAGGCTTCATCGGAATCGTGGTTTCCTCCACCTTGGTTTTGCCGTCAGGTCCGGTGTAGATCCGCGTGACCTTCAGCGGTGTTCGCCCCTGCGCGAAGAGGGCCTCGGTCCACTGCGCCCCTGCGACCAAGGCGAGCGTTGGAATCCAGCCCAGCATCAGGACACCGCAAATGACCTTCTTCATTGGCGCCTCACAGGGTGCGAAGCACGTACCCAGTATGCGCACGCGATCGAGCCATTCCGGCCGGCGCCAATCGCAGTCAACCACGACAGCAGTGAAATGGCTCCGAAGGCGGATAGCTGACGCTGTTCGCCGGCCGTGAGCGCTCTGCTCCCGCGCGCCTTCCATGCAGTCAACCGGCTCAGCACCGCGACATTGATCAGACCAGCGAAGATCGCGGGGAACTTGATGAGCAGAAACGGATTGCCCACGTACTCGCTGCCGTTGGTCGTGATGAGACAGATGCCGCTCGTCGCGGCGACGATGAAACCGACTGTCGCGATTGGCACCGTCGGCCGGGCAATCGAGGCGAGCGGAACGCCTCGCCACAACCCGAGCAGCCGCAGATCCAGCACGAGAACGGCGCCGAAGAGCGACGAGACGCCGAGAATGTGAGTCAGATTGACGATGCCGTAGGTCCAGACGCCGGCGTTGCGCATGGCGTGGCCGAGGGCGGAACCCTCGAGCCACGCCAGCAAGTCGGCCACGTCGTGTGTGATTGCTGCGTGCGATCGGGACGCGGCGCTACTTGCGATCGGGGTAGACGTTGAACGTCTTGCCGTTCCAGGTCACGCGCTCGGTCTTGACCTCGAATTTCTTCGGGTCCGATTGCGGTGGCCGTGAATCGGTGACCTGCGCGCCGACGGGGATCACGCCTTCCTTGAGCCCGGCGTTCCGTGCGCGCACCGGGCGCCAGCGTGATGTCCCACACCTGTCCTCTTCCGCATGGACCTTCATCGTCGCGTGGGGTCCGGCGAGGCTCACGCCGCTCTCCACTTTGCCGACCAGTTCGAATTCTTCTTCACCGTTGCCGCCCCACCCGTGATGCGCGGCGACCGGAAGCGTCATCATGACCAGCGCGGTCAGCATCGAGAGCGTGAATCGAATCGCATGACAGACCTCCTATGGCTACCTGGCCTTCTATCCTTGACGCCACTCGCGCATCCATGCCGCTGTCGATCGCGTCGTCGGTTGCCACCATCGGCGAGTATACGGCCGCCGCTGAGTAATGGCCTCTCGATGAAACGTTTGTGCACCACCGGGACACAGTCGAACGAACAGTTCGAGCGCCGCCAGGACGATGCCCAGGTCATCGAGTTGCCCGAGTCCGGGGAAGAAATCAGGAACGAAGTCGATCGGTGAGATGACGTAGAGGACCGAGCGAGCAACGGGACGGCCTTCAGCACCATCGGCACTCGCGGTTCACGGAAGAGCCTGAATGCGAGTCTCGCCTGTAGCAGGAGCGAGCGCAGGCTCAAGGCCGTGACAGCCAGGACGAGATGCGAATCGCCATGTCGTGTCCCTCTCGTTACCCTACCACTGAATCGGACGGAGGATGACCTCGGCGAGTATGGGCCGAGCTGCGGGGCTGAAAGCGCGTCAAGGCGATTGCTTCCGCCGCCGGAGAGTCCGGCCACACCGGCACGGGCGCCGATATGTAGGACGCATGCGCGAGATTCGCCTGGAAGAGCGCGATCTGGCGAGGCGACATGAACTGAAGCTTCAGCAGCAGACGCGCGACGATGTAGAGCTGAGCGACGACGAAGCCGGCCCACATCGACATACCGGCGCCCCCCGCGCCCGGAGCGATGAGCGCCCACACCGCGATCAGCACCAGAAACGTCAGGCTGTTCAACGCGTAGAGCGCCACTCACCTGACGCAGGTGAGTGCGAATGAACCGCAGGCGGCGGCGATCGCGCCGATCGCGCTGCGCCGATCCTCCACGACGATCCGCACCTTCGTGTAATCGACGACGAGGTTGGCCGCGAGCAGGACGCCACCGAAGACGGCGTAGAAGATCGCGCGAACGAGGAAGGCCATTGCGCTCCATGCTCATGCCGCGCGTCAGGTTGTCGAACTGCGTGTCGAACAGCCACGGATGAACGTAGGCGAAGAGCCACCAGTAGATGAGACCGGCAATTGCCGCAAGGCGCAGGAAGCGGAAGACGTACACGCCTGACGCCGCAAAGAAGCCGTGCGCGCGGATTGGCCGCTGCCGCGCATACCGATCGAGGATGCCGCCGGAGAGAAACGCCCAGCCCACGAGTACAGCGCGAGCGCCGTGGCGAGCGGCGCGATGCGTGCGCGCGCGTCGAGCACGCCGCTGATGTTGTCCAGCACCGTCGCGAAGCCGATGACGCTCGGCGTGAACGTGGTCCCCAGCCCGGTGGCCTGCGCGGTGAACTCCTGCCACCAGTCGTAGTTGATCGCCTGACGCAGCGGTCTCGGCCGCGAGGCTGCTGCCCAGATGCGACGCGAGCATCCCGCGCACCGTCACCGCCAGCGGCAGCGCCAGCAGGAACGTCATCGCAAACACGCCGGCGACAATAGCGGGCGCCGCGAGGACGCGCTTCCAGCCGTCCCGCCACGGGACCGAAGGACCGAGGGAGCTGTGAACCTGGGGACCCGCGAGAGCCCAGAGCCGAGGCCTGTGGACTAGACAAAGAACCCATACGTCAACATCAAATCCTGGAGCCACACCATCCATCTCAGGCTCCATTTCAGGCTCGCTTTGCCGCTGCTCGGCTTGAGCGTGCGGCTGTTGTTCGTGTAGGCCACGTCGAGCAACAGCACATGGTCGGGGTCCACCTGGACGGTTGTCCCTCTGGCCGGTCGCTCGTACACGTAAATCGCGCGGCGCTCCTGGCCGTTCCACGTCTCCTTGATCTGCTCCCGTTCTCGAACGTCGTCACCACGTCCACCGGGAACGTCGCCTCGCCGTAGCGCCGGACGACCACAGACGTGCGTGTAGGTCTTCTCGTCGACCGTTCGCTTTGGAACTCCTGTACGCCGTAGTCGAACGTGTTGGAGCTGCGGTACACCTCGTCGAAGAACCAGTAGTGCCATTGACCCGTGACCTCGCGCACGATGTCGAAGAAGTCCGATGGCCTGGGATGCTTGAACTTCCAGCGCTCGAAGTAGGTGCTCATGATGCGTTGCATCACGGGCCATCCCACCCTCTGCTCGAGCGTGTGCATCCAGAGCGCCGTCTTGTTGTAGCTGATGATGGCTGCCGTCGCCGGCCAGTACTGGAACGTCGGCGTCCACTGTGCGTCGGCCTCTGCGTTGAAGCGAAACGCCGCGAGTCGATCGTTGTCGATGCGCGTCACCGGGATGTCGCGAAACGACCACGGAATGAACCCCCCGAAGTATCTCGACTCGACGCGGTTGGAATTCATCGCCTCGGCCAGCACGCGTGCGGTCGCGTAGGTGTTGAATCCCCTCGTCCATCCACGCGTGCTCGAACTCGTTGGTGGCCACCATCGCGTACCACCACTGATGGCCGACTTCGTGCGCGGTTGTGCTCTCAGGAATTTGCGTGGTTCGCCGCGCCAACCAGCGCGATCGGCCGGTGACGAGCGTCGGGTACTCCATCCCGTCGCTTTCGCTCTGAAACGCGGGATCGACGACCGTGATGTGACCGTAGGGATAGGCGCCGAACCACTCGCCGTACCGCTTCAGCGTGGCGCGATGATCGTGAAGTAGCGGTCGGCCTGTCCGCGATGCTCCGGGAGCAAGCAGAAGCCTGATGTCCACCGCTGGCAGCGTCGGGTGCTCGAACCGCTGCGTCAGGTCGAGAAAGTCCGGGCTCGCGGTCCAGGCGAAGTCGTGGATGTCGTCCTCCTGATAGCGATGGGTCGTCGTGCCGTCAGCGTTGTCCGTTCGCGTCGTCTGGCGACCTGAGGCGCCGACGACGAACCGGCGCGGCAAGGTGAGGCGAACGTCGTACACGCCGAAGTCAGAGAAGAATTCTGTCGCGACGTGGAACTGGTGTGTGTTCCATCCTTCAGACTCGAGCACACCGAGCTTGGGAAACCACTGCGCGATGAAGTAGTAGTCGCCGATCCAGCCGGTCCGCGCGAATGGGCGCGGAATCTTCGCGGTCCATTCCACCTCGACTTCGATGCTCTCATTGGGCCCGACGCTCCGTCCGAGCGAAACGGACATCACCGTCCGGTCTTTCGCATTCCCATCGTCGGGAGCGATGAAGCGCATGTCCTTCGTCAGGTCGCGCGTCTGGCCTGATGTTTCGCGCAGGCGAAGCGACGTGACGTCCATCGTGCTCCACGCGTCGGCCTGTGGAGGTGTGAAGAGCCCCGCTATCCGGCGCTCACGCAGCCAGGTGGATTCAATGTCGCGCCATGCGTTCCAGTAGAGGTGAAACTGCAGCTCGTTCGCCGGCAGGTCGGTGATGTTGCGCCAGCGAATCGTTTCCTTCCCGTGAATCGTCTTCGCGGCTTCATCGAGCCGCGCGTCGATCTCGTAGTTGGCATTGCGCGGAGATCGCGCGTCGGTCGCGACCGGGGCCGGGCCGGCAGGCTCACCAGCGGACGGTTGCTCCACTGGCGGCTGCTGCCGCGCGGACGACCGCGACGACGATCGCGCCGCACAAGAGAATGGCGGCTGCGAAGGGCCGCAGAGTGTGCATCAGCGTGCGTACGTGGAACGCGAATTGTACCTTCTATAATCGCATCATGATTCGCGTCCTCCATGTCGGTCTTGGACCGATCGGGGCGGCTGTGGCCAGGCAGATCGCCGGTCGCAAGGGGTTCCGCATCGTCGGTGCCATCGACATCGATGCGAAGAAGATCGGGCAGGACGTCGGCGTCATCATCGGTGCGACTCGCAAGCTGCGCGTAAAGGTCGGCGTCGATATCGGAAAGACGATCGAGGCGTCGAAGCCGGACGTCGCGGTGCTGTGCACCAGTTCCTCGCTCAAGGGCGTGCTGCCTGAATTGCTCGAGGTGATCAAACACCGCGTGCCGGTTGTGACCACAACAGAGGAAGCCGCGTACCCACGAAAGGCAAATCGCGACGTGGCCAAACGGATCGATGAAGCCGCGAGGAAGGCCAGGGTCGCCGTGCTCGGCACTGGCGTGAATCCCGGGTTCACGATGGATGCGCTGCCGATTGCGCTGAGCGCGGTCTGTGAACGTGTTGACCGTATCGAAGTGTGGCGCGTGCAGGATGCGCGCATCCGGCGGCTGCCGTTTCAACTGAAGATCGGCACCGGTCTGACGCCAGTAGAATTCCAGCGCAAGGTCGAGAGCGGCAGCGTTCGTCATGTCGGCTTCACCGAGTCGATTCAGATGATCGGGGATGCGATCGGCTGGAAGCTGGACAAGATCACCGACGAGGTGTCGCCGAGGATTGCCGACCAGGCGGTCTCGAGCGAATGGTTGTCGGTTGCCGCCGGTCAGGTGTGCGGCATCCTTCAGGACGGTGTCGGGTACCTCAAGGGCGAGCCGAAGGTGACGCTGCGTCTCGAAGCCTACCTCGGTGCGCCCGAGTCGTACGACTCGGTGCTCATCGAGGGATCGCCGCGGATCTCGTCGAAGATCGATGGCGGTGTGCATGGCGACATCGCGACGGCGTCGATCACCGTGAACTCGATCCCCGCAGTCATCGTGGCGACGCCAGGGCTGCGAACGATGAGAGACATGCGGCTTCCGTCGTTCGGCGCCGGATCGCCATGGAACCCGGAACATGGAACCCGGAACAAGCGGTTGTAAGCGCATCTTGCGGTGAGCGCTATGAGCAACGTTCTCCCAATTGTCTTGTGGTACGGCGGCGTAATCGGCGTCGTACTCGCCGCCTTGCTCGTGTTGTGGGCGCTGGCGCTCATCGCGATCAAACAGTCCACGGCGCTCTTTGCTGCCGGGATCATACTGGCCGGGCTCGTTCTCGCGAGCGCCGCGGTCTGGGCCGTCACCCACGCGACCGATCTCAGTCAGGGCAATCAACTGGTGAAGGTGCATGAGCCGCTGATGCGGTTCATCGCAGGGAGCGTCTCCGCGCGCGGCGCGCTCGAGGACGTGCGCGCCGCTGCCGAACCGTCTGCGGATCTCACCGCCTTCCAGGCCAAGTACGACAGCCACGAGGCGTCCATCGCGAACCTCCTGCAGGAGGAATGGCAGTACCAACGTGGAGGACCGTGGGACGAGAACGGCTTGCTCTACAAGATGACGTGGGACGTGAACGATCTGCTCATCCACCACGCGCGCTGGGAAAAGCGCGCGGAGGCACTCGAGTGCCCCGCCTCCTCCGACGTGCCTTTCTTGTCCGGCGCGACGATGAAGCTTCAGGAGCGGATGCAGTCGCAGCAAATGCTCGCGACTGCCATCGGCGAGCAGTTCGAGGGATACGACCTCGAGGGGCAGGCGTCGCAACCACTGAGCGACGCGGCGGTGATGAAGACGCTCGCGGTCGTGCTCGGTGGTTTGGCAATCGTCAGTGGCGCGACCGTGTTCTTCATCTGGCGAAAGCGATCGTGGCATCCAATCGATGGACTCGTCGCCGCCGCTGCCATCGTACTGGTGAATCTCGCTGGTTGGCTCGCACTCGGCGCCGGCGCAGATCAGGAGCGATTGCGCGCGAGCCTCTTTGCTCAGGCCGCCACGGTATACCGGGAGACGCTCGATCTCACGAGCAGCGTGAAGACGCTGATGCTGGCGCCGCGTGGTGGCGTGCTGCAGCCGCGCGACAGCTCCGACAAGATCATCGCGGACTACGGCGACTACCGCAACTCGCTGAATGGGCTCGCGCAGCTCGTGCGTGTATGGGATCGCACCGTGCTGACCGGGACACTCGATACTGGCCTCATCTCTTCAGAGCGGATTCAGACGCATGACGATCTGCTCAACAGCATTCGTGCCCGAACGCTCACGCTGTATCGGCAGTACGCGCAGCTCGATCGACGACTGACCGATCTCAGCTGCCGGTCGGAATGGTTCGCGAGAGATCCCAGCCAGTCACGCGAGGACAGGCTCGTCACACTCCCCGCCGTGCAGTGACAGATCCGATATGATCGGATCGAAATCCCCGCAGGGTCCTTCCCACTCATGATGACCGGGTTCCATCCTCTGGTATCGCGCTGGTTTCTCGACGCGCTCGGAGAGCCGACGTCCGCGCAGCGTCGCGGGTGGGATGCGATTCGTGCAGGTCAGCACACGCTCATCGCCGCGCCCACCGGCTCTGGCAAGACCCTCGCGGCATTTCTGACGTCGATCGACGATCTCGTCCGGGAAGGTCTCGAATCGCCGTTGCCCGACGCCGTCCGCGTCGTGTATGTGTCGCCGCTGAAGGCGCTGAGCGCTGACATCCACAAGAATCTGGCCGAGCCGCGACGCGCACTGCGCAAGCTGGCTGAAGAGACTCGGCCTCGAGATCCCCCGCATCACGGCTGCCGTCCGCACCGGCGATACAACATCCTCCGAGCGCGCAGCCATGCTGCGCACCCCCCCGCACATCCTGGTGACGACGCCAGAGTCGCTATACCTGCTCCTGACGGCAGAGCGGAGCCGTCAGATGCTGCAGACGGCGCGCACGGTGATCGTGGACGAGATTCACGCGGTCATCGGGACGCGACGTGGAGCGCATCTGGCGCTGACCCTGGAGCGTCTCGAAGCGTTGTGCGAGGAGCAGGGCGGTTCGCGACGGCTCCAGCGCATCGGCCTGTCCGCGACGCAGAAGCCTATCGACGAAGTCGCGCGCTTTCTCGTCGGCGCCAGCGACGATCGTGGCGGCTGCACAATCATCGACGAGGGCCACCGGCGCGAGATCGACCTGGCCGTCGAGATCCCGCAGTCGCCGCTCGATGCGGTCATGTCCCACGAGGTGTGGGAGGAGTACTACGATCGCCTTGCCGCGTTGATTGGAGAACACCGGACGACGCTGGTGTTCGTCAATACGAGGCGGATGGCGGAGCGCGTCGCGCGACATCTCAGCGACCGGATCGGTGAAGACGCGGTCACCGCTCACCATGGAAGTCTCTCCAAGGAACGGCGCCTCGATGCCGAGCATCGTCTCAAGTCCGGCGCGCTGAAAGCGCTGGTCGCCACCGCATCGCTCGAGCTCGGCATCGATATCGGGCACGTCGACCTGGTCTGTCAGATCGGGTCGCCGCATCGCATTGCGACGTTGCTTCAGCGTGTGGGCCGGTCGGGGCACACCATCAGCGGCACGCCCAAGGGTCGCATGCTGCCGGTGTCGCTCGATGATCTCGTCGAATGTGCGGCGCTCCTTCGCGCGTCCCGTCGCGGCGATCTCGATTGCATCGTTACGCACGATGCGCCACTCGATGTGCTCGCGCAACAGATCACGGCCGAGACGTCGTGTCATGCCTACGGCGAAGACGAGTTGCACGCACTTGCCCGGCGCGCGTGGCCGTACCGCGATCTGACACGTGAGAACTTCGATGCCGTCGTTTCGATGGTTGCCGATGGATTCGCCACGCCTCGTGGGCGTCGATCCGCGCTAGTCCACCGCGACGAGGTGAACCGGGTGCTCCGTGGCCGGCGCGGATCGCGAATGTTGTCGCTCACGTCGGGTGGTGCGATACCTGAAGTCGCCGACTACCGGGTGGTGCTCGAACCGGAGGACACGTTCATCGGGACGTTGAACGAGGACTTCGCCATCGAAAGCCTGGCGGGCGACATCTTTCAGCTCGGCAACGCATCCTGGCAAATCACGCAGGTCGTGTCAGGCACCGTTCGCGTGCGCGACGCGCACGGCGCGCCGCCGACCATCCCGTTCTGGCTTGGGGAGGCGCCGGCCCGAAGCGACGAGCTCTCGCGTGCGGTATCTGACCTGCGGGGTGGCGCGGACGCGCAATTGAGCGTCGAGCCGACAGAGCAGGCCGCCGTCCGGCAATCAGCGCTCGAGTGGTTGATTGGCGAGACCGGGTTGAATGCGGCGGGAGCGGAGCAAGCGATGGCGTATCTCGCCGCGGGGCGCCAGGTGCTTGGGGCGATCCCGACACAGGAAACGCTCGTCCTCGAGCGCTTCTTCGACGAGTCCGGTGGCATGCAACTCGTGCTGCACGCGCCCTTCGGCAGTCGGGTCAACAAGGCATGGGCGCTCGCATTGCGCAAGCGATTCTGCCGTCAGTTCAACTTCGAGTTGCAGGCGGCTGCCACCGAGGACGCGCTGCTGCTGTCGCTCGGTCCGCAGCATTCCTTCCCGCTCGCGGACGTGTTCCGCTATCTGCATCCAGCAAGCGTTCGCGACATCCTGGTGCAGGCGTTCCTCGATGCACCTGTGTTCCAGACGCGGTGGCGATGGAACGCGACGATCTCGCTGGCGGTGCCGCGCAACCGCAGCGGACGAAAAGTGCCGCCGCAGCTACAGCGCATGCAGGCCGACGACCTGATGGCCGCGGTGTTTCCGGATGCTGCTGCATGCCTTGAAAACATCCCGGGTGATCGACAGATTCCCGATCATCCGCTGGTCACCCAGACGGTGCGCGATTGCCTCGAAGAGGCAATGGACCTGCAACAGCTGCAGGACATCCTCGGTCGCATCCATCGTGGCGAGGTGACCTGTGTGTCGCGCGACACGCCTGAACCATCCGTCTTCTCGCACGACATCGTCAACGCGCGTCCCTATGCCTTCGTCGACGATGCGCCGCTGGAGGAGAGGCGGACGCAGGCGGTTCAGACGAGACGCGCGGGGACGAACGCGTCGGATATCGGTGCACTCGACGGATCGGCGATCGAGCGTGTTCGCGACGAGGTGCGACCCGATCCCCGCGATGCCGATGAACTTCACGACGCGCTTCTGACAGCCGGGTTCCTGCTGGACGACGAAGTGGACCCGGAGATGTGCGCGACGCTCGTTGGACTTGGCCGCATCACTCGAGCGCGGTCGAGTGCGAGCCCACCCAGCAGCACAGCGACTTGGGTAGCGACCGAGCGCGTTCCAGAGCTGTTGGCGATTCATCCGGCCGCTGCGCTCGAGCCGATTGTGACGCCGCCCCCGTCGCGAGCGGCCAGAACCTGGACTCGGGAAGAGGCGGTCGTCGAATTCCTTCGCGGTCGCATGGCGATCGTCGGACCGACAACGGCCGATGCTCTGGCGGCAAGCGCCGGAATCCCTCAGTCAGATGTCGATGCAGGGCTGCTCGCACTGGAATCAGAGGGCGCCATCCTCCGCGGTACGTTCACGCCTGGTGTCCGTGTGCTCGAATGGTGCGACAGGCGCCTCCTCGCGCGCATTCATCGCTACACGCTGAACCGGCTGCGCGCGGAGATCGCGCCGGTGAGCCCGGCCGAGTTCATGCGGTTCCTCTTCACGTGGCAACACGTGGAGCCCTCGAGCCGGCTCGCGGGGCCAGAGGGCCTGCGGGCCGTCCTCGCGCAACTCGATGGCCTCGAGCTCCCCGCACGCGCGTGGGAGCGGGATGTCCTGACGGCGAGGCTCGAACGGTACGAGCCCTCAATGCTCGACATGCTGTGCCTCAGTGGAGAGGTTGGCTGGGCGCGCCTCTCGAGTGGCCCGTCGCAGGTGGTCGGCGCCACGCCGATCGCGCTGTTCCTGCGCGAGCGGGCCGACGACTGGTGGGCGCTGCGGCAAGCCTCGCCTGAGGTCGCGTTGACCAGCGTCGCCCAACGGATCCTCGATCGGCTGCAATCACATGGCGCATCGTTCGCGCACGAGTTGAAGGCGGCGTGCGAGCTCTCTGACGATGCGTGTCGAGAGGCGCTGGCGGAACTCGTGGCCGCCGGCCTCGTCGCGTCCGATGGCTTCGCCGGCGTCCGTTCGATCGTCAGTCAAAGCGCGCCGCGCCGGGGAGGTGCGGATACAGCAGGACGATGGTCGATCGTGCGTCGGGACTCGACGGCCTCTCGCGAAGATGCGGTTCACGCTCTGGCCTGGACGCTGCTGGCGCGATACGGAGTCGTGTTCCGTCGTGTGCTCGCGCGCGAATCATCGGGTGTGCCGTGGCGGGATCTCACGCGTGTGTATCGCACGCTGGAGGCGCGCGGCGAGATCCGCGGTGGCCGATTTGTGTCCGGAATGTCGGGAGAGCAGTTCGCGCTGCCGGACGCCGTCGATCGCTTGCGTGAGCTTCGTCGGTCCGGTCCGGACGGGACGCTGATGACCGTCAGTGCGGCCGACCCATTGAATCTCACCGGTATCATCACGGGCGCCGAGCGTCTCCGCACCGCTGCCGGTAATCGCATCGTTTACCGCAACGGCGTTCCCGTGGCTGCGCTCGAAGGCGACATGCTTCGAACGTTCGGTGAGATCGATCCATCGATCGCGGCCGATGTCGCCGCCGCTGCGGCTGGCCGTCGCGTTCCCGTGCTCAGCGGATTCGTCGGTCGACTCGGCTAGTGGCATACCTCCTGAATCATCGAGCGGGCTGGAGGGTTCCATGCCCGTTACGTCCCGCTTTCACTCGCGCTGCTCGGCTGTGTCTCTATGGTTCACTGACATGGAGCGAACTCGTCTCGAGACGCTCCAGAGTCTGATCGAGACGCTCCAGAAGAAGGGCCCCGATCAGCTTGGGGGCCGACGGCAAAGGCAAGGGCACGCTGTCGATTGCGACCAAGATCGTTGCGCACAGGAACGTGGTGGAGCTCGAGAACTTCGCGACCCAGCCGGTGATGCCGACCGAGATCACTTCGAAGAAAGCGAAGAACTGAGGCCGCGCGTTCTGATCGAATCGGCGAACACTTCAATCATCTTCTGGTTGAAGGCCGGGATGTCGTCTGGCTTTCGAGAGGTGATGAGGCCGCGGTCCTCGATCACTTCGCCGTCCACCCAGATCGCGCCGGCGTTTCTCAGGTCGGTTTTGAGCGAAGGCCATGAGGTGACGCGTCGATCTCGCAGGGCGTCTGCCTCGATCAGCGTCCACGGTCCGTGGCAGATTGCCGCGACCGGACGATTGCTTATCGTGAACGCCTTGACGAACTGCACGGCGCGCTCGTTCATGCGCAGACGATCGGGATTGAAGACGCCGCCGGGGAGCAGCAGTGCGTCGTAATCCTCCGGATGCGCATCTGCCAACGGCTGATCGACTGTCACTTCCTGGCCCCAGGTCCCGTGATGCCATCCTTTGACTGCGCCCTCAACGGGTGAGATGACGTCCACGCGTGCGCCTGCGGCCTCGAGAGCTTTCCGAGGTTCGAGAAGCTCGGACTGTTCGAAGCCGTGTTCAACCAGCGCAGCTACTTTCATCCCGGTCAAGTGACGATTGTTCATAACGTTCCCCTTTGTGCTCGAGGCTTCAGATGGGGAACGGTCTCGCAAGACGTACACCACGACGAGATGGCAGCTCAACGCTAGCTGCGCTAACGTGGCGGCGGGTCTTTCCGGGCCTGAGCGTAGTGGAGGCAGACCCGCTGGCTTCCTGTTTGAAGAATTTTCACCTCAACCGGATCGGCCCGCGCCAAACACCTTCTCCAGCTCGAACGGAGTCGTGACCTCGAGCTGATCGTAGCGACAGTCAGTGGGCGGCTTGTCGAGCCGCCAGCGAAGAAAAATCGCGGCGTGGCGAAAGCGGTCGCCCTGCATGTGATCGTATTTGACTTCGCACACGCGTTCCACGCGCAGCGGCTCCCACGACAGATCCTTGCCTGCACTCCAGCGACTCTGTCCGCCAGGCATCCGCGTTCCCCCACCCATTGCGTCCGCCCATTCTCGCCACGGATGTCCGTCGAGCGCGTGCTCGCGCAATGGTGCGAGCTCGCGCACCAACTCGCGGCGCATGTTCATGTTGAATGCGGACGTGACGCCGACGTGATGCAGCCTGCCGCCGTCGTCGTAAAGGCCGAGTAACAAGGATCCGATCAGCGTGTCGTGCCCGTTCTTGTGCCAGCGAAAACCGGCGACGACGCAGTCCGCGGTGCGCGCATGTTTCACTTTGAACATCGCGCGCTTGCCCGGCTCGTACGTCCCGTTCTCCGGTTTGGCGATCACGCCATCGAGCCCGGCCCCTTCGAATCTCGAAAGCCAATCGCTCGCTTCCATACGGTCGCGCGTCATCGGCGTTACATGAATAGGTGAGGCCACGTTTGCCAGCGCGCGCTCGAGCAATGTCCTGCGACCGCTTTGCGGCAACTCCCTCACATCTCGTCCATCGATCGCCAGCACGTCGAATGCGACGAATGCTGAAGGTATGTCCTTTGCTAGTTTCGCGACGCGAGAAGCTGCGGGATGAAGCCTGAGCTGAAGAGCGTCGAAGTCGAGCCCATGTGTGGTGGGAATGACGATCTCGCCATCGACCACGCAGTCGAGCGGCAAGTTGGCGAGTAGCGCGTCCCGAAGCTCCGGGAAGTAGCGATCGAGCGGCCGTAGGTCGCGGCTCTGAATGAAGAGGTCGGACTGATGGCGAAAGACGATCGCGCGAAACCCGTCCCACTTCGGCTCGTAAAGAAACCCGCCTCCTTCCGGAAGCGCCTCCGCCAACTTCGCCAGCATCGGTTCGACTGGCGGCGCGATCGCGAACGTCGCCGGTGCCTTCGGCTGGTCCATGGAAACCGTTGTATCAAAGACGACGATGGCTTTGTCACGGTTTCTTCATCGCCGTGACACGACTTCGACACGTCTCAGTCGTAAGACCTCCTGTGAAATCGGCTGGTTCTCATTCGTCGGCTGACGAGCACCCGCTAGCGGTTACGCGACGCTTGCGACATCGAGTTTGCGGATGTCGTCGATTCCGTATCGCAGCATCGCAAGCCGTTCGAGACCGTAGCCAATACCGATCGCCGTGTGACGCTTCGGATCGCCCCCGAGGTGGCTCACGATGCGATCGGTGAACACACCCCACGCGAGCACTTCGGACCAGTGCCCGTCGGTCTCGACCTCGAGCTCCCATGCCTGGCTGCACATCGCGTACTGCGTCGGCACGATCTTCACCGTTCGGCCGGGAAGCACGCGATCGACCGACTGGAGCACGCGTGCCGTCGCCTGCCACGCGTTGAGCCGATCGCGATCGTCGAGCCACAGCACCTCCGCCTGGTGGAACGCCTCGAGGTGCATTGCGTCAACCTGGCACAGGCGGTAAGCCTTTCCTGATGCGAAGAGCCGCAACGGTTCGCCCGCATAGCGCACCGTCAGCAGAATCGGCAGCGTCAGGTCGTAGCGAAGGATGCGACCGTCGTCGATGCGATGCAGCTCGGTCGGTTCGACATACATCGCGTCGTTGGCGATCGTCTTGCGCGCCTCTGCCAGGTCAACGACCTCAGGGAGCGGCTGCTCCTTGAAGTCATGAAACACCTGTCGCAGCCCATCCAGGATCCGTCCAACCGGATTCTCCGGCAGGTCCGTCAACTGTGGCCGCGCGAGCAGCTCGACGACCTTGGCGGGAAGGTCCTGTCTGATGTCTTCTTCGCGGATGCCACGCTGTTCTGCCATTTCAATCTCCTTGCGCAACCTGTCCCTGATGCGCTGCAGGCGTTTTCGCATCGCGGTGTCGTCCACACCGGCGTTGCGTGCGAGGCGCGCGACGCTCCACCCTCCGTGATAGCGCCTGTCGCACAACTGACGTTCCTCGGGCGTCAGCGTGAGTAACGCCGACGCGAGCCGATGGCGCTGCAGATCCGACCATCGCGTCTCCGCTTCATCCAGCACGGGCACTTCCGGCACGTCGTCCAGCCGGAGCAATGTGACGCGCCGGGCGCGTCGCATGTTCAGCGCGACGGTAATCGTGATGCGGCGAAGCCATCCAGGAAACGCCGACGGCTCATGCAGATCTCCGAGCCGGCGGAACGCTCGCAGATAGGCCTGCTGCACCGCATCCTGCGCCACGACTGGATCGCGCAGGACGCCCACCGCGACGGCGTACGCCATCGTCTGGGTGGCCTGCACCAGGCGACCGTAGGCGTCCATGTCTCCCGCCTGAGCTGCCACGACCAGATCGTTGATAGATTCCATTTCCGTCAGTCGCCTAAAGGACAGTTGGAAATGAAAAGTGTGACATGGCCCGCAGCCTCAGTAATATTGACGACGAGGTCAGCACGAAAATGGGTTTCTGTGAGCATTGTGCAGGGCAGCGGTTCGATCGCGCGCAGGTCCTTCGAGCCCTGAGAGCCGCAAGGCGGAAATTGCCGCGGCGGGAACGATCCAGCCAGGCCGATGCGGCTCTGGTGGCGGCGATTCAGGCCGTGCGCTCTCTTGAAATTCCGCACATCGAATACTTCGACGAAGTCACCGGGGACGAAGTCCTGCATTAGCCGGAGCTTCGGCGTGCGCTCTCGCAGGCGTGCTTCGCGTCGTTGCGACGGTCCCGCATCTGCAGCAGCATTCCCATCGTCCACCCGAACAAGGTGAATAAGGCCATTCCGTTCTGGACCCTGACTCCAAGAGCTTCCGCCCCGAACCATCGAAACGCCCACGCGACGAGATACGCGGGGATCAAGAGGACTGCCGCAACGGCCATCAGTCCGAACACCACATCAACGCTTCACGATAGACGTATGCCAAGGGACTTTCAAATTCGAAGGGCGGTCGCCGCCGACGCGGCGGGAATCGCTGGTGTGATGCGCGCCGTTGTCGCCGAACGTGTGCATTCGGCGATCGACCGCGCATGGACAGTCGACGAGGAGCGCCGTTATCTCGAGTCGCTTTCCAGTCGCGAGACGTTCCACGTGGCGACCGAGGATTCGGGAGCCGTCGTTGGCTGTCAGAGTCTGGAACTGTACCTCGACAGTCCTCACCACCATGTCGCACGTCGCGCAGGTCGGCACGTTCGTGCTTCCCTCGTGGCGCGGGCGTGGAGTGGGCTCCGCGCTCTTCGAGGCCACGCGTCCGTTTGCGGTGCGCGCTGGATATCGAAAGCTGGTCATCACCGTGCGAGGATCGAACGCTTCGGCGCTGTCTTTCTACCGTGGCCTGGGATTCGTCGAGTGCGGCCGATTGAGCGAGCAGGTCGTGATCGACGGCAAGGACGATGACGAGGTGTTGTTGGAGATGTTCCTCGAGCGGCGGGAATAGGCGGTGGAATGATTCGTGCGGTCCGACGGGACGACGGGGCGAAGGTGCGAGGGTCCAGTCCCACGGTTCGACGGTCCGTCCGACGGTTGGAGGGTTCGGTTCGACCATCGGACCATCGCACTGGATCGTCGGACCATCGCACTGGACCGCCACATCGTCGTCCCCTCGCCCCGTCGGACCGTGCTGGCTCCGCCTTAAAGTCCCTCTACCCCAGCACCAGTACGCCACGTCGACACGCGTGCGGCAAATTCATCGTCTTCGATGTCGCGACACAGCGTCGTCAATTCGTCGCGCCTGGCTCCGCGCCAACGAAGATCGTCGAGTTGCTCGCTGAGCGGCACGTCCACTCGCAGCGTGGCCAGTCGCCGATACAGATACGCCTCGTCCCGATGCTCGCGAAGGCTGGCTGCCAGCGCCACAGCGCCCCGCACACTGACTCGCCATTCCGACTCGCGATCCGGGATCGATTCGATGTGCCCGTAGTGCGCCAGCAACGCCGCAGCGGACTTACCTCCCCAGCGCGGTACGCCCGGATAACCGTCTGCAGCATCGCCGACGAGCGCCAGCCAGTCCGGAATCGAGGCGGGCGGCACGCCAAACTTCTCGATCACGCCGGCGGCGTCGATGACGCGACGCTGACGGCGATCGAGGCACACGACCTTGTTGTCGCGAACGCACTGCGCCATGTCCTTGTCTGGCGTGCAGAGGACGACCTGCTCGACTCCCGGCGCATCGCGCCATCGCTCCGCCGCCGCCGCGATCGCATCGTCCGCCTCGAACTCCACCATCGGCCAGACGACGATGCCGAGCGCGTGAGCGGCGCGCTCAGCGAGTGCGAATTGCGCCATGAGATCGTCCGGGACGCCTGCGCTGGTCTTGTAGCCGTCGAAGAGATCGTTGCGAAAGGACTCGATGACGTGATCGAAGGCGCAGGCGATGTGGGTCACGGCGGGCTCGCGCACCAGCGCGAAGAGCGAACGCAGGATGCCGCGCGTGGCGCCGACCTCTGGGCCGGCTGCGGTCGTCGCCTTGGGTGCGCCGAAGTACGAGCGGAATAGTTCGTAGGTGCCGTCAACCAGGTAGATGCGGCTGACCGGCGGAGTCGCGTTCGCAGAGTCGTTCAACACGAGTCAAGGATACAGGCCAGCCGGTGTATCCTGCGCTACACGGCTTCGATGACACAGGGAGGGACCATGTCAGCGCGAGTGCAGGTGTTCGGACTCTTACTCTTCACGATGGTCTCGACTCTCGTGCACGCACAGGCGACACGCACCGTGCGGGACGGCGTCTACAGCGACGCGCAGGCCGCCCGCGGCGCAACCCTCTACGGCCAGCAGTGTGCGTCATGCCACGGCGACACGCTCGAAGGTGTGCAGGGTCCGCCACTGACGACCGACGTGTTCCTCGGCCGTTGGCAGGCGCAGCCGCTTTCTGATCTTGCCAACAAGATCCGCAACACGATGCCCGCTGGTAATCCGGGTACCTCACGCCCCGACAGTCAACCGACCTCGTTGCCCATATTCTCAAGACCGGCAGCTTCCCGTCTGGTGCTTCCGAATTGGCGTCGGACGACGCCGAGTTGTCTCGAATCGGCTGGCCGAAAGGTCTTGTCACCGCCGCTGCGCAAACGGGACCAGGCCGCGTGTTTCCGCCGCTCGGGAACATGGCGCAGTTGATGCGCGGCATCTTCTTCCCGAACGCGAATCTGATCTTCACGGTGCAAACACATGATCCTGCAGAGAAGCCCCAGCCGGCTGCCGGCGGAGGTCAGACGGGTGGCTTCTCGTTCGTCGAATGGGGAGCCGGGATCTATGGCGGATGGGAGCTGGTGGACAACGCCGCCATTGCGCTGGCTGACGCATCACCGTTGATGCTCACGCCGGGTATTCGATGCGAGAACGGCCGGCTGGCCCCGGTGACGGAGCCCGACTGGATCAAGTACACGGAAGACATGATCGCCATCGCGCGCAAGACCTACCAGGCGTCGCAGTCGAGGAAGCAGGATGCGGTTTCGGAGGCGACTGGTGATCTGTCCGATGCCTGCGCCGCCTGCCATCAGGCCTATCGCGACGTTCGCGTCCGGGGCCGCGTGGCGCTGGATCCGACCGATCCAGCGAACAAAGCAAACCGTTGCCTGTCGCGATCGACCGCGCCGCGCTGAGCTAGGTCCCGTCAGCGCTCGACGAAGGCCCTCAGTCGACTGATCGCCGAGTCCCACTGATCGGAGATCTGATCGAGGCAGCGGCGCGCCATCTCGAGCCGGCGAGTCTCCAGCTCCCAGATCTGCTCACGGCCGCTGCGCGCGTTCTTCGCGAGCCCCGCGTCGGCCAGCGCGTTGAGGTGCTTCGTGATCGCCTGCCTGGTGACGCCGGCACCCTCGCTGAGCCGTGTGATCGAGAGCGGCCCCTCGGCGCAGAGCCGCGCCACGATCTGCAGGCGCGTCTCGTCGCCAAGCGCTGCGAACACTGGTGCGCTGTCGTGCAGCTTCGCGGCGACGGCGGCGCTACGTGCGCGAGACATAACGCTCGATGTTCTGCATTTGTTCGCTCCAGCCGTCGCTGTTCATCCTGAACGCTTCGGCGCGTCTCGAGAGCGGAACGCGATCGAACCCCGATTCGACAATCGTGAGGCGCGTGCCGCCAGGCGCGTCCTCGAGCGTGAATTCGACGAGCGTCATCGGCTCCGGGGAGTAGTCCACCTTGGGATCGATGGCATACGGATGCCAGCGATACGAGAAGAAACGCTCCGGCTCGATCCGCTCCACCACGACTTCCATCGTGATGTATTCGTAGCCCGGATACGTGATGTTTCCGCGGATAGTGGCTCCCACTGCGAACTCGCCGTCGAGCCGTACGCGGAACCATTCGCCGAACTGCCGTGCGTCGGCGATGGCGTGCCACACGCGAGCGCGCGGTGCTGTGAGGGTGGCTGTCTTCTCGATTCGATCGGTGCTGGTCGTCATCTCCATGTGCAACCTCTTGGTTGCCTAATGTAGCGCAGTCCCGGCGCGATATGCAACCTCATGGTTGCTCGATTGCTGAGGTCTGCTGGCTACTGCCGCTCGTAGAAGGGTGGTGGCTCGACGCCGAGTGCGCGCAGGTAGACGAACCCCTGGCCGCGGTGATGGATTTCGTTGTCGACGGCGTAGAGCAGCAGATCGTGCACTCTGCCCTCGTACTGTCCGAACGCCTTCGTCGTTTCCTGGAAACGCTGCGGCGGGATCCTGGCCCACAAGACGTTCATCTCTGTGGTGTGTTCGTCCCACGTTCGTAAAATCTCTGACTTGGGTCTCGGATCGCGGCTGAAGTCCGTCTCCCAGGTGTCCGAGACCACGCCGCGCAGCATTGGGACGGCGATTGCCAGCATCTCGACCGCCAGGGCGCCAAACGGGCGCATGCCGCCGATGGAAAAGTCGAACAGCTTGTCCTCAGGAAAGGCCTCGATGACCCGCCGCGTCAGGCGGCGATGACCTTGCCAGTGCTGCAGGAACGCGTCGGGCGTGATGAAAGGATTGGACACGGCGAAGACCTCGCAGACGGTTTCCGTCTAATCTTAGCGAGCGTGCTTGGACTCATCGTCACAATCGGTGCGGTCGTGCTGGCGCATGTCGCACCCTTTCCATTCCTTTTCGACGTCACCGACGAGACGGTCTGGAGAATGCCGCGGACGGCGACGCCAACCGTCTATCTCACGTTTGATGACGGTCCCAACCCCGAGGCCACGCCTCAATTGCTCGACGTGCTGGCGCGCCACGGCGTCCGCGCGACGTTCTTCGTCATCGACAAGCACCTTACACATGAGACGGCACCCATCGTCCGCCGCACGTTCGAGGAGGGACATGCTGTCGCTCTCCACTGGCATTCACGCGAGCTCATGTTTCGCAGACCGCTGTACGTGGCGAGTACGCTTCAGGAGGCCGCGGCGCGTATGGAGGTCCTGACCGGCCATGCGGCGTGCCGCGCGTTTCGTCCGCATGGCGGCAATCGAAGCATTCCGATGATTCAGGGCGCCGGCAAAGCCGGGTACCTCGTTGTCGGCTGGGGCTGGATGCTGTGGGACTTCAACTGGTTCAGGAAGCGGAACGCCGACGACCTGGTGCCGCGCCTGGCCGACCATGCCTCGCCGGGTGACATCATCGTGATTCACGACGGACACCACGAGAATCCCCGACCGGATCGCCGCTATGCGATCGAGACGGTCGATCGGCTCATCCCGAAACTACGCGAGAAAGGTTTCGAGTTCGGGACGATCTGCCCTTCACCCTACGGCAGCGCGAAGACGTAGACCTGTCCGGCCGTGCTCGGGTGAAGCTCCGGAGTGACGCG
The DNA here is from genome assembly GCA_963757735.1 of uncultured Acidobacteriota bacterium. Taxonomy (GTDB): domain Bacteria; phylum Acidobacteriota; class Vicinamibacteria; order Vicinamibacterales; family UBA2999; genus Gp6-AA40. The sequence goes on along the minus strand of CAVWST010000036.1, from coordinate 334,315 downwards.
AAGTGTCGAGTTCGCCACTCCTGACGGACCGGTTGCCACCGACACGTACTGCTTGCCCTCAACCGAGAATGTGATCGGGTAGCCGCTGACCGGCGCGCCGAGATTCGTCTCCCACAACACCTTGCCGGTGCGTTCGTCGAAGGCGCGGAAGCGGCCGTTGGCATCGCCACCGAAGATAAGACCGCCGCCGGTCGAGACCAGCGAGAAGACTCCTGCGCGCTGTTCGTACTTCCAGAGCGTCTTGCCCGTCTCGACGGAGATCGCCCACACCGCGCCCACCTTGTCGGTGCCCGGCGCGATGATGGTGGGGAAGTCGAGCCCGTAGACCTTCGACGGATCGCGCTTGTCGGTGTTCGTCGTGAAATTGCCGCACAGGTTCTGCATCGGCATGTACATCACGTTGGTCTTCGGGTTGTACGCGCCTGCCGGCCAGTTCTTGCCGCCCTGTGCGCCGGGGCAGATCATCTTCGTCTCACCGAGCCTGGAAAACGTCGCTTCGGGATTCACGGTGACGACGCCGGTGGCGCCATCGATGCCTTTGATCACGTTCTGCATGATCGTCGGGCGCGCCCACAGGAACTCGCCGGTCTGACGATCGAGTGTGTACACGACGCCTGTCTTGCCGGGGATGCCAGTCACGACCTTGCGTCGCTCGCCCGGCTTCACTTTGGGATTGATCCACGCTACTTCCTTCGGGTCTGGCGCGATGGCGGTCTCCACCAGCAGCCGCTCGAAGGGATGATCGAGGTCCCAGTGATCGACGAGGTGCTGGTAATGCCAGACGATCCTTCCCGTGTCGGCGTCGAGCGCGAGCGTCGAGTTGTGGTAGAGATACGTTTTGTCGTTGCCCGCCAATATGAACTTCGGCGCGGGAATCGTCACTGACGTGCCGACGAAGATGCGATTGGTCTCGGGATCGTAGCTCGGCACCATCCAGGTGCCCACGTGCCAGCGCTCGGCCATCGGCACGTCGCCCCAGGTCTCGTATCCAGGCTCACCCGGCAGTGGAATCGTGCGCGTGCGCCAGACCTCCTTGCCCGTCTGCGCGTCGTGCGCGGTGATGATGCAGGCGTCGTTGCCGGCATCGGGCTGGCACTGACGGCCGGTGATGACCTTGCCGTTGGCAATGATGGGACCGGCGCTCGCGCGCGCGCGCTTCTTCGCTTCCATCACCGCCGTTTCCCATACCAGGTTGCCGGTGTGAACGTCCACCGCGTAGATCTGATTGTCAGCGCTGCCGTCGATTAGCGTGCTGCCCCACATCGCGATGTTCCGATTGGTGCCGCCGTTGATGCCCTCGGGCAGCTTGCGGCGGTACTCCCACACCTGATCGCCGCTCTTCGCGTTGATGGCCTGGATCACGTCGCCGGGGCCGGGAAGGTACATGACGCCGTCGTAGACGAGCGGCGTCGCTTCCACGGTGCCGGTGCCCATGCCGCGCGTCCACACCATCTTCAGCCGTGCGACGTTGTTGCGATCGATCTGATCGAGCGGGCTGTAGCCCCATCCATCGAGTGTGCGCCGCCACGACAGCCAGTTCGCCGGGTCCGGCTTCCAGAGCATTTCGTCGGTGACTGGCACGTAAGGATGATTGCCGTTCGTGGCAGCCGGGCGGCTTTGTGCGTAGGTGCCGAGGCCCGCGACGACGACCATGGTGAGGAACGAAAAGACGAAGCGATTCATTAGGGCTCCCCCAGTAACTAACCACGAAGAGACTATGAGCGCGGGCCGCAGTTAAGCTCCTTAGCGGACTGACATCCATAAGGAGACGATGATGACTGAGACCCGCACTCTGCTCGGTAGTGTAAGCGAGCCGACGTTGTATGTGGCGTTCGAGCTGGGAAAGAAGGACTGGAAGCTGGCGATGACGTCGGGCTTCGGGGTCGAGCCGTGGCTACGGACGGTGGCCAGTGGGGATCTCGGTGCGGTCGCGCGCGTGCTACACGAGGGTCGGCGGCGGTTGGGGTTGTCGGCGACGGCACGGGTCGTGAGCGGTTACGAAGCGGGCCGCGACGGGTTCTGGATTCATCGGGCACTGCTCGGCATGGGCGTCGCCAATCGGGTGGTGGATTCAGCGAGCATCGAGGTGAATCGGCGGGCGCGGCGGGCGAAGACCAATCGGCTCGATGCGTTGAAGCTGGTGCGAATGCTGGTGCGCGTGTGTTGTGGCGAACGCGGCGTGTGGAGCGAAGTGCGCGTCCCGACGGTCGCCGCTGAGGCCGCGCGCCAGGTCAGTCGGGAGCGGACGGCGCTGACGCAGGATCAGACCCGGCTGGTCAATCAGATGCGCGGGTGGGTGGCGACATGGGGCGCGACGCTGCCGTCGCGCCGCCGCGGCGAGTGGTGGACGAAGCTGCGCGATTGGGCGGGCGCAGTCCTGCCGGCGGAAGTGCAAGCGCGCCTGGCCCGCGCGGCCGCGCGGCTCCACGGGCTCGAGGCGCAGATCGCCGAGCTGGAGGCCGTGCAGCAGGCCGCCGTGACGACGGCCGCGCCATCGGCGGCGGTGCGTCAATTGGTGCAGCTCAAAGGTGTGGCGACGACGAGCGCCTCGATCTTGCTCGACGAGGGGTTGCTGTGGCGGGCGTTTCGGAATCGACGGCAGATTGGCGGCCTGCTCGGGTTTGCGCCGACGCCGTACGACAGCGGGGAGTCGCAGCGCGAGCAAGGGATGAGTGGCGCGGGCAATAGGCGGCTGCAGGCGGTCAGCATCCAGCTCGCCTGGAATTGGGTGCGGTGGCAACCGCAGAGCGCGCTCACGCAGTGGTATCAGGCGAATTTTGGGAAGGGCAAACGCGCACGGCGGATCGGGATTGTCGCAGTGGCCCGCAAGTTGGTGATCGCACTCTGGCGGTATATCACGCAGGGCGTCGTGCCGACGGGCGCGATCGTGAAAGGCGCGTAGGGCTCGCCCTGCGCGGCTCACGCGCGCGGCGCGTACAGGTTCGTGAAGGGTCGTGCCAACGGCCGACCGCCACGAAGAGGGTACCGTCGCACACGTGTTCGGGATCGAGACTGCACAGTCTCTGGGAGCCGTGCGCATGCGCGCGAGCTCGGATAGAAGTCGAGCACTGGGTCATTGACCCATGTCGTACCCGGACCCGCGTGAGGAGAGAAAACGAAGACGCGTTGAGAGGGAGCTTGACAGCGGCCCGCAACATAGAAGTTCACGAAGAACACGAAGAAAAAGTTGCGCTGGTGAGTCGCGCATCGCGCGATTCGCTCGAGGCCACCCCGGCGATCACAAGTGATCTGTACTCGAATGTGCTTGTGACCGCCGGACTGGCCTCGAGCAGAGTGCCGGCCGATTGGCCGGCACTCCCACCAGCGCACTCGATCGCTGGTCCTCCCAGATCTTCGCGATCTTCGTGTGCTTCGTGGTGTGAATACGTGATCAGAAGTCGATCTGCGCGCTGAATTTCGCGAAGCGTGCCGTCATCACCGTCGTCGGCGTGAGCCACGGTCCGTTCGCGATGAAGTTCTCGTTGTAGCTCAGGCCGGGCGCGGCGTTGATGATGTTGAAGATGTCCATGCCGACGTTGGCCCGCATGCCGCCAAATTGCAGGAGCTTGGCGATGCGCAGGTGCAGCTCGTTGACCCGCTCGCCGTACTTGGTGCCCGGCTCGATCAGGTTCACCGTCGCGTTGGCTGCTCCACCTGACAGCGGACGACCGAGGATCGGAGCGATAGCGGCATTCGGCACGGTGTAGTTGGCGCGCAGATGACCGCCGTTCGTGGGCGTGCCTGCGAAGCTCACGACCATCCCTGGTTTGCTGAGGAACGTCACCCCGAGCTGCATCTCGACTTTCGGGATGTTGTAGGTCGCGAGGCCCTTGTAGTACGGCAAATAGCCGGTCACGACGTGGCAGTACGGATCCAGTAACGCGGTCTCCGGAACCTTCGCGCGGATCTCACAACTGTCGGACGTGGTACGGCCGAAGTTGAAGCCGCCCTGGACGGTGAGCCGCGAGAGCCGGGCGTTTGCGCTGAAGTCGACGCCGTTGAAGAACACGTACTGGTCTCCGTACTTGTCCGACGAGGTGATGAAGTTGTTGGTCTGGCCGAAGACATTCGGGTTGACGTCGTAGAGTCCGCCGACCTGGTATCCACCACCACCGGGCAGCCGCGAGTCCTGCGGCGCCGTGACAGAGAACTCCGTGACGTCGTTAGGCCCAATCGCCAGATTGTCCGTCACGTTGAATCCGTGGAACACACGACGCACGTAGCCGACGTCGATCGACACGCGCGGGATCACTTCGTGCTGAACGGAGATACCGTAGTTCCAGTCCGACGGCCGTACGCCCCATCCGTGCTGGATGTCCGGATCGACCGTGTTGCTGAAGACGTTCGCGTTGCCGAAATTCCGGTTCGCGTACGCACCACAGACGTCACCGCCTGACGCTCGAAGGTCCTGCGCGTTGGGGTTCAGCAGGTCGCAGTCCGCGACGAAATCGCGGTCCACGTCCGTCCACGCGCGCGCCACGTTCGACGGAATCCGGCTCGTCGGATTCGCGAAGGCATACCGCCTGCCCGTGAACGCCGCCTCGAGATAGCGCCCGAACGTTCCCTTGACTGCCGTCTTGCCGTCGCCGAACAGGTCGTAGACCACCGAGACGCGTGGACCGATGTCGTGGAAGGAATCGACCAGCGGCGTGACGGGGAAGGTCACTGGATTGGGGAAGAACCGGGCAGGACCGACCTGCTGCTCGGGGCTCCAGCTCCACGCCTTGTCATACCGCAAAGCCCCCTGCACGGTCAGTCGATTGCGGGTCCATTGCCCCTGCACGTAGAGGCTGTCGGTCCGCATCCAGAGGTCGTTGGGATAGTCGTTGATGAACATGGTGAGCTGGTTAGGCACACCGTTGTTCACGCGATACTGCAGGTTGTTCGGCGCACGGTTGGTGCTGCGAATGTCGCCGAGGAGGTTGCCCTGGTACCCGGCCTTGAACGTCAGCGCGCCGGTAACCCGCGCCATGTTTGCGCGCCAGTTATAGATGCGGTTCTTGTTGCGGCCGCTGATGAAGAGGTCGACGCTCTGGGAGCGATAGATCAACCCGGCGATGTTGCCGTTTGCGGGGCAGCCAGCCGTGCACTGTTCCTGCATCCGGATGAGATCGCCCGTGTAGGGATCCTCCTTGGCTCGACCGCCCCAGTCGGCGCGATACAAACCGAACGCCACGTCCACCAGCACCTGGTTGTTGATCGGTGACGTCCACGCGAGCTGCCCCACCTGCACCGGCCACTGATCGCCTGACGCTCTCGACTCCGGTGAGGACAACGCCTGCTGACTGCCGTTCTCGCAGCTCTTGCAGATGAACTGCTCGTCCCAGAAGAAGTTTACCTTGTTGCGTGGCGTCACCTGCCCGGTGAGACGCAGACCGAAGTTGTGGTTCTCACGATCGATGATCGCCTGGTGGCTCAGGTCTGGCTCGTAAGTCCAGACGTTCGGATTGCCTTCGTTCTTGTTGTAGAACATGTCGAAGAGCTGCGCGGTGCCCTGCCGTCTCGTTGATGCGAAGAACCAGAGTCGATCCTGACGAATCGGTCCGCCGACTGCGGCGCTCACGTCGTAGTTCGTGATGAGGGGCGTTGGCGCCACTGCTCCGGCCGCCTTCAGCTCATCGGTGAGATTGGTCCCCTGCAGTGCCTCCGGACCCCATCCGGCATAGAAACTGCCGTTGAATGAATTGCCTCCGGTACGCGGCACCATGTTCAGCACCGGGCCGCCGGTCTCTGTTTCACCGAGTGCGCCGGCCACGGTGACGGAGATTTCCTGAGAGTTCCTCGAGTCCGAGAAGTAGTTCGACGAGCTTCCCTGCGGCACCGAGATGAGCAGGCCATCGAGCAACAACCGGCCTTCCTCGTTGGCGCGGCCGGCGAGGAGTGCACCATGCGAGCTGAACGTGCAGGCACAGGGGCCAGTGGCGATGTCCTGCGAGCCACCCACGATTCCCGGCGCAAGCGACAGGATCGACGAGTAACCGCCAGCGGTTGGCAGTGAGGTGATGACGTCTCTCGAGACCACAGATTCGCGGCGCGCCGTCTGCACGTCCACGATCGGCGACTCGCCTGTCACGGTAATCGTCTCTTCGAGCGTCCCGACGCGCAGCTCGACGTTGACGGCAAACGTGGCGGAGCCGGCGATGTCGATCTCTTCGCGGCGAACCGTGCTGAAGCCCGCCAGCGTGAACGTCACGGTGTATCGGCCAGGACGCAGATTCTCGATTCGATACTGGCCCGTGGCGTCAGTGACGGCGCCGCGGACTTTTTCAATCAATTCGGGGCTCGATGCCTCGACGGTGACACCGGGCAGTACCGCTCCCGACGTGTCTTTGACAGAGCCTGTGATCGAGGCTTGCGCCTGCGCGTAGACGAGACTGGGCGCGAAGAGGAGACACCCTAACAGCGCTCCCGCTCTCAGACTTCGAGACATCGAACACCTCCGTATGTGGGGGTCAACCTTGACCTCGACCACGAAGGTGCTCAATACCCAAAAACAGGTATCGATGCGCTATTCGATGTGAATAATGCCCCGCCGCAAGGCGACGTTCACGGCAGCGGTTCTTTCGTTCACCCGAAGCTTCGCGAAAATGTTCTTCACGTGCACGGGGACCGTGTCGTCGCTCAGGCCGAGAATGGCGGCGATCTCTTTGTTGCGTTTGCCCTGGGAGACGAGCTGCAGCACCTGAATCTCGCGGGGCGTGAGCGTCGGTTGCGCGGCGCGTTGATCGAGTCGCGCTCTTACGTCCGGAGCCATCGGATGTCCCCCGGCGTGTACCTCGCGCACGACGCGGATCAGGTCGTCGGAGAGCGCGTCCTTCAACAAGTAGGTCGCAGCGCCCGCGGACAAGGCACGATGAATGTCCTCATCGCCCTTATACATCGTCAGCACGACGATGCGCGCGTCCGGATAGTCGCGTCTGATCTCTTTGATGGCGTCGATGCCATTGCGTTCGCCGAGCCGAAGATCCATCAGCGTGACGTCAGGTCGATGCCGCTTGAATTCGGTCACCGCTTCATCGGCGTTGGCAGCGCTTGCCACCACCTCGATATCCGGTTCGCGCGCGAGAATCAGCGCGATTCCTTCACGAACGATTCGATGGTCGTCGACGCACAGCACTCGGATCGAAGAAGGGGTCGTCATATGGCTGCTGGCAGGCTATTTCTCGTATGACCGGAACGTGGTATCGCTGCTTCGATCACGGTGCCTCGCCCGGCGGAGGAGGTGATGGTGAACGTGCCGCCCAATTCCTCAGCGCGCTCCCTCATCGTCGTGAGGCCGTAGTGACCGGCGTCATCGACCCGCGATCGGATACCGTCGATGCCGCGGCCGTCGTCTTCCACCCGCAGCACGACCATCTCGGGACCAAATGTGATCTCGAAGTGAATGCGCCGAGCCTGGGCGTGCCGGACGGCGTTGGTGATCGCCTCCTGCCCGATGCGCAGCAGTTGGTTGTCAACCTTGGGAGGACGGATCGAGTCGGTCCCGCTGACCAGCGACGTGAACCGTACCGGTTTATCGCCGATCGATTCCTTTGCAAACGCGCGGAGCGCCGCGGCGAGGTCGTGCGTTTCGAGGATCGGTGAGCGGAGATCCCAGATCGATTGGCGCGCTTCACGGATGTAGGCCTCGACCTGGCGGCGGATGCGCGTCAACTGCTCCCGGGCGCTCACTGACGATGGCCCGAGGGCATTTGCAATTCCATCGAATTGCAAGGCTACGCCGACCAGGCTTTGCAGCAGCGTGTCGTGAATCTCGCGGCTCAGGCGCGCACGCTCGGCGAGCGCCAGCGAGAACTGTCTACGGACGAGCGCGAGACGGAACCGCCATGCAAGCACGACGCACGCGACGATCATCGTGAGAGCGAGCGCGTAGAACCAGCGTGTCTGGTAAATCGCCGGTTGAATCGTGAACGGCCAATCGGCAGCCGACGTGCTCCACGTGCCGTCTTCGGCGTGCGCCTCGACACGGAAGCGGTAGTCACGGGGCGAGAGGTTCGTGTAGAAGACCGTGCGTCGCGGACCGGCGTCCACCCAGTCGGTGTCGAAGCCGTCGAGCCGATAGCGGAAGCGAATGCGATTGGAGTCGCTGAACGTCAGCACGGTGAAGCTGACTTCGAGCCGCCGCGTTCCAGCCGGCAGGCTGTGCTGCTCGAGATCCATCCTGCGATCGTTGGCGATCGCTTCTTCGATGCGGATTACCGGTGGCCCCGTTCGCGGCATCAGCTCGTTGGGATCAACTTCGGTGACGCCGCCGCCGCGCACGAACCAGAGGCGGCCATTCGCTTCGCGAGCCGACTTGATGGTTCCCAACGGCGAGCCTGCGAGTCCGTCCTTCGGGTCGTACATCTGATACGGCATGCGACGAGAAGGACTGGCGATTGCCAACGCGACATCGTTGCGCGAGAGGCGAACGAGCCCGCGATCGAGGCTCAGCCACAGATCGCCAGTCAAGTCCTCGACGATCGACCACACGCGATCGCCGGGAAGCCCTTGTGCCGAGCCGACTGATGTGACGAGTCCGTTTGCGAATCTGCTCAAGCCGCTGCTGGTGCCGAGCCACACGACACCGTCGCTGTCCTCGAACATGTCGTAGAGCGCGATGTTCGAGCTTGCCGCGAGCCCTTCGCTCGAGCCCAGGACGTGGAAGCGTCCGTCCGGTTCAACGATGCCGATCTGTTTGCCTGAACCTATCCAGAGACGTTGCCGGGTATCAGCCCGAGCGAACGTGATCGTCTCGAACGTCGCGTCGGGTGGAGGCGTCAGCGGAACGGGGGTTCCGCCCGGTCCAGCGATAGACCCACTGACCGTCGGCGAGCCAGAGCCCGCCTCCGGCGGCTGGTGAGATCGACAGCACGAGCATCTCACCTCGTGTGCCGAGGTCCTCATGAACCACACGCCCCTCGACCAGGCGCCACAACCCATCTGCAGCACCGATCCACAACGTTCCGCGGTCGTCGCGAAAGAGCGTGCGTATCTCTGGCGCGGCCGATCCGAAGTGCACCGGCTTCCACCCGGACGGCGATCGCACCAGCTCCACGAGTCCCTTGGTTGTGCCCGCGAGCACACCGTCCGATCGCCACGGCTGAATGGTCAATACGAAACCGACGTCTTCGAGCGGTGTGAGCGGACGCTTCGTCAGGCGGTGAAGGCCGACTGTCGTTCCCACCCACACATTGCTGTCGCGATCCTCCATGATGGAGAGCACGGAGTCGCTCGAGAGACCGGTGCGCAGCGCCGCGCGCTCGATCGCTGCGTCCTTATCTGCCGATCGAACACGCCACAGGCCGTCGCCGAATGTGCCAACCCAGAGCACGTCCTGCCGGTCGTGCATCAGCCGATAGCCGGCAGCTTCGAGTGCGTGCGTTGGTGGACTGGCGGCGCCGAGTTGGCGAAAGCCTGCTGCAATGTCGGTCGTCCAGATGTGACCCTTGCTGTCCTCGTCGATTCCCCATACATGCTCGTCAGAGACGATGCGGAATCCCGTCGTGCCTGCGATCTGCTCGAACACGCCCCAGCGAGTACCGACCCACAACGTGCCGGTGCGGCTGACGAACACGTGACGCACCTGACCCACGCGCGACTTCCACGGCAGCGTCACCCGGTTCCATCTGTTCTCGTCCCACCGGTACAGGTCCCAGTCAACAATCGCCCACACCGTGCCGCGACCGTCTTCGATGACGGCGGTGACCGCCTCGAGCCCCTCGAGTCCGGTGTCGTAGCGTTGCAGCTTGCCGTCACGGATTCTTCCGACGCTTGCAGGATCCGCCGACCCGAGCCAGAGCCCGCCGCTCTTCGCGACCGTCAGTGTCTTGATCGACCCTCGAACCGGCGTGTCGCTGAGAGTGTCCCAGTTGAAAAATCGCCAGCCGTCGAAGCGAAGGAGGCCGGCATCGGCGCCGATCCACAGATAGCCGTCATCGGTCTGGGCTATCGCGTAGACCGACCCGAGCGGACGTCCGGCCCCGTCGTTCCAGGACGTGAAGGAATAGCCGGAGAGTATGCCGTCCTCAGACGAGGCGGAGGCCGACACACTCACGACCCCGAGCAAGCTCAGCGCGAGCGCGAGGCGAGCAAGCACCACGAGGCGAACGATAGCAGAGATGGTAAAGAAGGCGAAGGCCGCGATGCGACCTTCGCCTAGACGTGACCTATCGGCCGCATGAGGGGGCCATCGTTCTCACGGAGAGGACGGTGACCTTCGAGTGGTCGCCGCGCGGCAGTTCCGCCTCGGTCCGAGACTTCACTTTCGAGTCCGGAGCGTTTTCCCGATCGACCTTGGTCTCATCTTCGATCTTCACCTTGGCATCGTCGTCACCCTTCTTGGCGGCGAGCGCGACCCCGGTGATCTGTACCTGCTGGCCAACATGTGAGGCCAGTTCGACGCCCTGGTTCGGCGACAGCTCGTATGACGCCTTCAGCCCCGCGATATCGGCGCGGTGGCCGTCGTCGTGTTCGACTTCGGTTCGCGACTTCGTCTTCACATTGTCGCCGTCGACGTCGGTCTCCACCTTCGACTTCGTGGTGACTTCATCACTCGAACGCGCGGTCGCGTTTTTGAGCGAGAAGACACCAGCGGGACCGCGCTCGAGGCAACCGGTGAGCGTGAGCGCGCGTGCGTCGTCGCCGCTGACCTTCGTTCTCGATCTCACAGTGCTGTCCTGCGCGGCGACCGACACGGCCATGCCGAGCGCGAGCGCAACGACGGGAATGATTCGATACATCAGCTGACCCTCCATCCTGCTGATGAAGGCTGCATGAATTGGTCCCGACGACACCTGAATTGTGAGTGGGTGATCTACCTGATGGCGCCCGAGCAGCGTCGAGGCTGGTCTCTCCTGGCCTGAGGCGAAGTCGAAGGCAGACCCGCCTGATCAAAACAGATTCATCTGACCCTTGCGAGGCCGCCTGTCATCGAGGACGGTTCGGCCGCCGAGCGAGCGTGAGATCGCACGCTCGTGAGCGATCGTTGCCTCGACATCGGCCTCGGGACGCCGGCGCCGTTCGATCCCGCGAACGAAGGCGTCAAGTCGGGACATCCCATCGAGCTTCTCTGATTGTCCAAGCTTCGCAAGGTCGATCGCGCGTCGCAGGGTGGAGATCGACTCGTCGTACACCCGCAACGGTACTGGGAACGGATGGCCATCTTTACCGCCATGTGCGAATGCGAAGCGGGCTGGATCGTCGAACCGTGTGGGCGTGCCGTGCACGACTTCGGCGATGAGGGCGAGCGACTGCAGCGTGCGAGGCCCGAGCTGCTCGACCAGCAGGAGCGACGCGAAGTCACGCAGGTCGCGCTCGTGTGCGAGGGCGAGCACGGCACCCAGGCGCTTCTCATTCACATCGGCAGCCCGCACGTCGTGATGCCCGGGCATCTCGAGCCGGCGCAGGTCGCCCAGCGTGCGAGCAGGATCCTCGCGGGTGATGGCGATGAGGGCGTCCTGCGCGGGCCGCGCCTGTCGATCGACGAGATTCATGATCGTGCCGGTGTGCGGGCCGACGATCGCGGTGTGAGGATCGGCGGTGAAGTCGCGGACAGTGGCAGAGTGCCAGTGATAGCGGCGCGCCGTGCGGGTGGTCTCGTTCATGCCTTGCTGGACGATCGCCCACTCGCCGTCTGACGTCAGGACGAACGAGTGCAAGTAGATTTGAAAGCCGTCTGCGACCGCGTTGTTGTCGATGCGCGCCGTCAGGCGGCTGGTGCGAACGAGTGCGTCGCCATCGAGGCTCGTGCGCGTGGCAATGTCACGGAGTTCCGCTGGTGTATTGCGCGACTGCTTGCCGCGACCGCCACAGACGTACACGCCGAGCTCGTGCGCCCTGGGGTTGAGTCCCTTCTTCAATGCGCCCATTACGGACGTCGTGATGCCGGAGGAGTGCCAGTCCATCCCCATCACCGATCCCAGCGCCTGAAACCAGAAAGGGTCGCTCAGTCGGGAGAGGAGCGCCGATCGATCGTAGTGATAGAGCACGCTCTCCACGATCGCGGTGCCGAGCATCACCATCCGCGTGGCAAGCCAGGGAGGCACGCGGCCGCCGTGCAAGGGCAGATCGGCGACGCCGGAGCGTTTCACGGCTCGATCGTAACGCGCCGCATGAAGTTTTCTTGACTTGAACTTCGCGATGCCGCACCGTTTCGCGTCATGGCGAAAACCAAACGCGCGCGCGCACGAGCAACCTCATCGGTACAAGTTAGAACTCCCACCACACCTCCTGTCATTCGGTCGCAGGGATCCCGTCGCGGGTCCGCACAGTCACGCGTACTCGACGCGCGGCCCGACACGCTCGACTTTCGCGATCGGATGTTCGAGCCGACGCTGATCGAGGTGCAGACCGAGCGGCCGCTCGCCGAGTATCGCAAGATGAAGGTGCCGATTCTCGATCAGGGCACCGAGGGCGCGTGCACCGGCTTTGGTCTCGCGACGGTCGTGCACTACCTGCTGCGCACGCGCGATGTGATTCGTGACGTCGACGAAATCAGCCCGCGGATGCTCTACGACATGGCACGCCGCTACGACGAGTGGCCGGGAGAGAAATACAGCGGCTCCAGCGCGCGCGGCGCGATGAAAGGCTGGCACAAACACGGCGTCTGCTCACGCAACCATTGGATCTACGACCGCAAGCTCGAAAAGCAGGACACCAAGCTCTTCGCGAAGCGCTACGAGGACGCATTGCGCCGGCCGCTCGGCGCGTACTTCCGCGTCAATCACAAGGACCTCATCGCGATGCATGCCGCGATCACCGAGGTCGGCATTCTCTACGCGACGTCGCAGGTCCACGAAGGATGGCAGAACGTGGGCACGGACGGCGTCATCCAGTGGACGCCCGAGTCTCGGATCATCGGCGGTCATGCGTTCGCCATCGTTGCCTACGACCAGCAAGGCTTCTGGATTCAAAATTCGTGGGCGGACGACTGGGGCAAGGACGGATACGCGCAGATCTCGTACGACGACTGGCTGGCGAACGGCAGTGACATCTGGGTGGCACGGCTCGGCGCGCCAGTGATCCTGCGCTCGCGCGAGTCGGTGTCTCGCAGCGTGGGCGTGGCATCGCAAGGCTCGCGCAGTTACGTGTTTTGCGATCTCCGCCCGCACATCATCAGCCTGGGAAACAACGGCCAGTTCAAGACGGACGGCACATACGGGACATCCGAAGACGACGTGAAGGAGATTTTCTCGCAGCTCTCGGATCGCATCGACGTCCGCGGATCAACCATCAAGCACCTGTTGCTCTACGCGCACGGCGGGCTCACGGCCGAGGACTCCGCAATTCAGAAGGTGGCCGACCTGCGCCCGACGCTGCTGGATGCCGGCGTCTATCCGATTTCGTTCATCTGGAGAACGGATCTCTGGAGCACCATCCGCAACATCCTGCAGGACGCGGTCACGCGTCGCCGGCCCGAAGGCTTCCTGGATAGATGCGAAGGACTTCATGCTCGATCGGCTGGACGATGGCCTCGAGCCGATCGCCAGATCCGCTGGCGGTCATCGCGTGTGGGCGGAGATGCAGCAGAACGCGATCCTGGCCAGCCAGAAGAACGGCGGCATGCTGGTGGCGTTGAACGAGGTGAAGAAACTCCTCGCAAAACATCCGAAGCTGCAGGTGCACCTGGTGGGACACAGCGCCGGTTCGATCCTTCTTGGTGGGCTCGCGCGCGCCAATCAGGCAGCCGGCGGGAAGCCCGTGCAGTTTTCAACCTGCACGATGTGGGCGCCCGCCTGCACGATGGACTTCTATCGAGAGCACTATCTGCCGGCCATTCGTGGCGGCTCGATCAAGCAGTTCGCGATCTTCACGCTCACCGACCGCGCGGAGCAGGACGACAACTGCGCGAACATCTACCACAAGTCGCTGCTGTATCTCGTGTCGCACGCCTTCGAAAAGGAACTCCGCAAGCCGTGGTTCCGCGATGCTGACGGTGAGCCGCTGCTCGGCATGGAGAAGTTCGTGGAGAAGCTGCCCGACCGCGATCGCCCGAAGGAGTGGGTGCTCTCGCCGAACGCCGTCCCCGAGGGGCAACCCGGATCGTCGCGCTCGACGACGCATGGTGGCTTCGACGATGACAGCGCGACGTTGAAGACAACGCTCGCGCGAATCCTCGGCGAGTCCCCGGGCACTGTCGAATTCGCGCACCATCGATCCCAGGCGGCGCAACGCAGCCGGCGTGAGGCGATCATGCAGCAGACGCCGGCCATCTGACGTCGGCCGCGTTTTGGGAGATTGTCGAATTCCCAAGTCCCAACTACCAACTCCCAACGATTGCGATTGTCGGGAATTGGGATTGGGAGTTGGGAGTTGGAAATTGGAAGTTGTAGCAGTGCGGTGAAAGGGGGGCCCCTTCACCGCGCGCGTATCACTCGGTCAGGCGACAGAAGCGAGAGCTTGCGCGGTGCTTTCCGTTGTCGTCGTCCGCGACCGGCGTTCGCCTCGCGTTTCGACGTTGCCGCACAGAATTGCACCGTCCTGAACAACCAGGCGGGCGCATATGACGTTGCCTTCTACCGATCCGCTTTTGCGGACTTCGATCCGGTCGTGAGCGGTGACGCTCCCGAGTATCGTTCCAAAAATCATGACCGACTTCGCCGTGATGTCGGCACAGACGGTTGCGTTGGGTCCGACGGTAAGAACGTGATTGGGCAGGTCGATGCGTCCGTCCACCTGGCCGTCGACGGTCAGATCCTCGGAGCCGGTGATTTCCCCTTTGACGCAAATCGATCGCCCGAATTGCGCCGTCTTCGGTTCGTTGCTGTCGCCGAGCTTTGGTTTGGAAGCGGCTGATGTTTCAACGGGTTGAACTGGCTTCAACTTATCCTGTCGCGAGTCGTCTTGATTCCACATGCGGAAGTCCCCCGATACTTTCTCGGCTCGGGAGCGTCGAGATGTTAGGGGCAATTGCAAGCTGGGCCCCGTATTAAGATCACCCTCCAACCCAAGAGGTGGCTGTTGATGACTGTGCGCGTCTGCGTCTTTCTCCTTTTGTCCGCTGCACTTGTCGCGCAGGAGCCTCCGCCGTTCGGCGCGCCGCCACCGAATCGCGAAGTGCCGGCGCCGAACGTCTCGTTCGACCGCATTCAGCAGTCGAACAAGGAACCGCAGAACTGGCTGACCTACTCAGGCTGCGCTGTCGAGCCAGCGACATAGCCAGCTGACGGCGATACAACCGGGCAATGCGCGCGACCTGGAGCTGAAGTGGGTGTTCCAGTCGCGCTCGCTGGATCGGCATCAGGTCACGCCGCTGGTCGTGGACGGGACGATGTACACGATCCAGAGCCCGAACGATGTGGTCGCGCTGAACGCGGCAACGGGAAAGCAGATCTGGATCTACTCAGTACACGCCGGATCCGGCCGCCAAGAACTGTTGCGGACGGCTGTCTCGCGGTGTCGCGATCTCGGGCGACACGATTTTCCTGGCATCCTTCGACGCCCGGATGATCGCGATCGACGCCAAGACCGGACGCGAGCTGTGGAAGACCGAGCCGGCCGGCGACCCCAAGCAAGGCTACGCGTTCACCCATGCACCGCTCGTCGTGAAGGACAAGGTGATCGCGGGCACGCGCCGGCGGAGAGTTCGGCGTCCGCGGGTTCATCGCCGCCTGGGACGTGAAGACGGGCAAAGAAGTATGGCGCTTCAATACCGTGCCGGGTCCCGGCGAACCCGGCAATGAGAGCTGGAGCGGCGACTCCTGGAAGAATGGCGGCGCGCCGATCTGGGTCACCGGTTCCTACGATCCCGAGACGAACCTGACGTATCTGGGGAACAGGCAATCCCGGACCTGATTGGGACGGCGCAGGGCGTCTCGGCGACAACCTCTACAGCTGCTCAGTGATCGCGCTCGATCCGGACACGGGAACACTCAAGTGGCACTATCAGTTCTCGCCGCACAACGAGTTCGACTGGGACTCGGCGCAAGTTCCCGTGCTCGCGGATCTCGACTGGCAGGGCCGGCCGCGCAAGGTGATGCTGTGGGCGAATCGCAACGGCTTGTTCTATGTGCTCGATCGCACGACGGGCGAGTTCCTGAAAGGGCAGCCGTTCGTCAAAGTGAACTGGGCCGACGGCTTCGACGAGAAAGGCAGGCCGATTCCAGTGCCAGGCATGGCCCCAACGAAAGAAGGGACGCTGATTTACCCGGGCAATCAGGGCGGCACGAATTGGTACAGCCCGTCGTACAGCCCGCGCACAGGCTTGTTCTACGTGCCAGCGTGGGAGAACACATCGACGACCTACGTGAAGGGTGATACGCCGCCCGAGTTCCGCGAGGGTCAGGGCTTCACGGGCATCTTTCCGCGTCCGGGCTCGTCCGACCGACGACGTCCACAGCTCCATCCAGGCGATCGATCCGAAGACCGGTATGAAGCGATGGACGTACCGACTCTCGGCACCGATGACCGAGGCGCGGTATTCTGACGACTGCGTCGGACATGCTCTTCAGCGGCGGACGAGATGGGTCGTTCTATGCCCTCGACGCGCGCAACGGCAAGCTGCTGTGGCAGACCAACCTTGGGCCATCAGTCGCAGCGAGCCCGATGACCTACGCGATCAACGGCAAGCAGTACGTGAGCGTGATGGCCGGCAGTTCGCTCTACACGTTCGGTCTTGCGTGAACGGTAAAGTCCGAGCTCATATGGCGAACATCGAGAAGTTCTGCGCGCCTGGTGTTTTCGATCCGGCCACCTATAGTCAAGGCATCAAGGTCACGCAGGCGCAGACCATCCTCTTCCTGTCCGGCCAGGTCGCCTACACCCCTGAGGGCGGTGTCGCGTATCGCGGCGACTTCAAGGGACAGGCACGAGGAGCGTACGAAGCCATCAAGGCGCTCGTCGAGTCTCAAGGCGGGACGATGGCCAACGTGATCAAGATCACGACCTACGTGACCGACATGCACTACCGGGTAGATCTGGCGCCGATTCGCGAGGAATTCTTCGGGAAAAGGGACCTGCTTCAACGCTCATCGAGATCTCGGCGCTTGCCCACCCGGACTGGATGATCGAAATCGAGGCGATCGCCGTTCTATAGGACTATAGGAGAACGGCGTCACCGCTGAATGCGCGCCTCTGCATTTCTTCCGGACTCGGTCGTTTCATGCACCAAACAGATCCCGAAAGCGCGGTCAGCCGCCAATCGTTGGAGTGGCTCCTCGATGTAGCGCCGAGGCTCGACATCTTCATCGAGATGGTGGACGAGCATCAGGCACCGGTGTTTCCCGTCGGTTCCACTCCTGATGCGGCAGAGTTTCGGACGTTGCTCACGTCTGGCGAGCCGACGATCCAGTCTGCGATGTCGGACGTGCTCGCGTCGCGGAAGCCGGTCTTCGTCTCCGTCGAAACCGTGCAGGCGGTGAGTTGTGCCCTTGCCAGCGGGGGAGTGCTTTTCGTTGGGCGAGGATTGACAGTCGGCGATTCGGTGGAGGAGTGCCGTCAGGATCTCGAGTCGATTGCTCACTGGCTGACCGGCGCTATCGATGCCACCCTCGCACAGACAAGCGCCATCAGCGTCGAGCCCTACCGGATCGTGTCGTTCCGCCGCATGCTTCGCGAAGCGACCTCTCGGGGTTCCGCCCGCAAAGTGATTGGGGCATTCGTGGAGGCCTTGAGCGTCTGGGACGACGTGCGCGTCCGATGCTACGTCGCAGGAGCAAACGGAGGGTTTCTCGCCTATGGCGCCTCTCTCGCCGCGCCCCCTTCGACCCACGACTACCTCGACGACGCGGTAGCGCCGGCGCACGGGCGGATCGTGCGTCTGTCTCGAATCGAGATCGAGGACCTCGGCCTCATTTCCGAGCCCGGCGACTCGCTCATGCTTCGGATCCTTGTGGGCGACGTCGCGTGGCTGCTGCTCTTCTCAGGGATGATCGACGACCGCGAACAGGTTCGCCTGAGGGTGTACTCCGACATCCTTCGCGAATCGTTGAACGACGCGGCCACAATGGCTACGAGCCGGCTTGTGGTGGAAGTATCGAGGCCGCAGCGGCCGACGAACGAACCGCCCAGACCTCCGGCCAGATCGCTCTCGAGCAGTTGATGGGTGCCGTTGGCGCCACGCGCGGCGCGCTGGTATTGGCCGGCAGCGGCAGACCGGCGTTGACGGTGGGATTGACCGAGCTGCTCTCACGTTCCGATGAGCCCAGCGGCAATCGATTGGTCGTGAAATCCTCGGACGGCGACAGCGTCATGGCCGTCGTCTTCGAGCGTGAGCTGTCTCCGTTTACTGCGCTGGATCGAGAGACGACTCTGGCCGGCATGGCCGTCGTGCATCGCTGGCTGCAGACCGGGCTTCAGCGGTCGAGTGATGGCGAGCGGCGGCGACGTTTTCGGCCAATTGACTCTGTTTTCGATCAACTCGCCACCAACGCCATCGCCACCGGCCGCCACGCCTCGGTCATCGTCATGTCTGTCGATCCCGCCGCAGGGCGCGACGGATTGCTCGCGTCGGCGGTCGGGAAGATCCGGGCGCAGCTTCGCGCAGGCGACTTTGCGGGTGTTCTGAGTGACCGAGAGATCGCCGTTCTGCTCTGCGGCGCATCTTCGGACCACGCGGCTCTCGTGTCCGCACGGTTGATGAAGATGTTGAAGTCGGGAGACAGCACCGGCGCGTTCCTCAACTCAGCGATCGGCATGACCACGCGATCGCCCGAGTCCTCGTTCGAGGGCTCGCTCGTCGGCGCGGCGCGCACGCGGGCGACGCGTCGCTGAATTTCTGCTCTTCACCTCCGGCCCGTGTTCGTGCACAATGTGTGCGTCCCTCACCATTGAGCACTGACTCCCCTCATGCTTCGGCTCCGCCCTCAAAGGAGGCTGGCGCCATGAGTACTGCCCGCGATCTGATCGTCGATCAGTTTCCGCCGGCAGCCGACAGCGGCAATCGGCTGACCACGTGGTACGCGCCAGGTCACTCCGATGGCCTCGGCGATCGGCTGCTGATGTTCGACAACACGACTGCGCCATCCTGGGAGCTTCTCCGCTTCAATCCGGCGCTCGCACGCGATCCCAGGTTTGCGACCGCGCTCAGGCACCGGTTGGAGACGCTGAGCACGTTTCATCATCCGGCCTTTCCGGTCGTGCGATCGATCAAGGAGTTCGGGCAGGACGAGGGGCTCGCCGTCGTCTCCACCTACGTCTCGGGACTGCGACTCTCGGACGCGTTGAAGAAGCCGCGCAGCGTGGAGTTTGCCGTTCATCTGCTCCGCCAACTGATGCCGGCGCTTGCCGCCCTTCACGAGCACTCAGAGGGTGTTGTACACGGCGCGGTGACACTCGACCGCATCGTCCTGTCGAGCGATGGCAAGCTGACGATTCGCGAGCACATGGTCGGATCGGCGATTGAAGCGCTCGAACTGTCAGCGGCCCAGTTGTGGTCGCAGTTCGGAATCCTGACGCCGCTCTCCCGTCTGGTCTGTCCGCCGCTCGACACCAGAAGTGATGTCGCGCAGCTCGCGCTGGCGGCACTCTCGCTGATGGCCGGGCGCCGCATCGTATTCGACGAGTATCCGCACACGGTTCACGAACCGCTCGAGCGTCTCGTCAGGGTCGCGTCGCTTCGCCACTGGTTCGCGCGCGCGCTGTATCTCACGGAGCACGGGTTCCGATCGGCGCGTGAGGCGAGGGCCTATCGGAGTTGAAGCCGGAGGCTCCGCGTGAGGACGTTGGCCAGGCCGTGTCGCCGCCTCGGGCGCCGGCTGCTCCAAAACGGGCAGCGGCGCCCCCGTCGATCCCTGCCCAAGTCGACCGGGAGCACCCGCTTGCACCCATAGGGATCGTCGCCGTTCAACCCACACGCCGTCATTCGAATGCCATCCGTTGGGTGGCGATTGCTGCCGGTGTCGTGGCACTCACTGAAGCGGTGATCATCGGGCGATGGATGTACACGGGTTCAAGCGTCGTTCCGACAGCCGCCCAGCCCCCGCGCGCAATCGAGTCCGCGGCGCCGCCGCAGACAGCCGCAACCGCCGAACCGGCACCGGTGACTCCGCTCGCTATCAGGGTCGAGCAGGAAATGCCTGGGTTGAAAGTCTTCCCAGCGGTTGCCCCCGGTGCAGGAGAGCCCACGGTTCCCGAACTCTCTGCTCCCATTCCGCCGCGCAGCGGCGGTTTCCGGGTGACGTCGCCGATCGAGCTTCACGTGCTCGATGGTGAACGGCTCCTCGGCTCCAGCCGGGATGGTCCGATCATCGCAGGGGCGGGTCGCCGCGAGTTCGACTTCGTGAACAGCGTGATCGGCTATCGCGTCCGTCGCGAGGTTGACGTGAAACCGGGTCAGATCACGGCGGTCTCTGTGACCATTTCAAACGGCAGACTCAACATCAACGCGACGCCGTGGGCGAGCGTCTGGATTGACGGCTCTCCGTACGGCGAGACGCCGCTTGGGAATCTCTCAATCGTGCCAGGGGAGCACGAGATCGTGTTCCGCCACCCGCAGCTCGGGGAGCGACGCGAGAGGACGCTCGTGCGTCCGGACACGACGGCTCGCGTGGCCGTGAACCTCCAGCGCATAAAAACTCGATCTCGGGATCAGGGAAAGCGGGCGAGAAGGGTGCGTCCGGTTGGTGTTGCCCGTCCGCCGCTTGGCTCGATGGTGACCGCCGCGCCAACAACGCGCCCTGGCACTCTCGGAGGTGCGTCAACGACGAGCGTCGCGCGGCCGGCGTCGTCGGGGACGAACAGCCCGGCACCCACCGATTCAGTGCTCGTCACCAGCCAGAGTTGATAGGTGCTTTCGGGTGGAGCGGCAGGCAGGCGTGAGCCGCTCAGAACCAGCCCGCGGGTGCGACTCCACAGCAATTGCGCCGATGATCCGTTGGTCTCCCCGCTCGTCAGATTGAAGCGAATGAGATCGGGCGCCGTGAGAATGACGCCAACGGTCTCGGCTCGCTGCGCCAACTGGCGGGCCTCGGCAATCTGGCGGTCCGCATCCTGACGCGCGGCTGTCACCTCCTGGTTCGCCACCTGCGTCGTCGTAAGGACCTGCTGCTCGGCGGAAGCAATCCGGGCTGATGCATCGTCCAATCGGCCTTCGATCCACCTGACCACGACCGCGATCAGCAGCATGGCGACGACAGCGGCCGCCGCGCCGGCGACGTACACCCAGCGCGGTTTGGTGCGCGGACTTTCGGCGGCTTCACGCGCCGACAAGGGTTCGCGCGCGGCCTCGAGCAGATGCACACGACGGGCAAGCGACTGCGTCGTGTCTGGTGTCAGCGCCCCCTGGGTATCGGTGCTTCCATTGGTCGTCCGCCGCAGTTCGTCGTGCAGATTGACGACGCGCTCGAGCGGCCAGTTGGCGGCCGATCCCTGATTCGATCCTGGAGGCCCCGGGTTGAGACGCAGATCTGCGAGGAGCGCCTGAAGGGTGCGCGAGATTTCAGTGAGATATTCAGCGTGACCCTGGAGCTGTTTCAGCGGCTCTTCGTGAAGACGCCGCAACCCCTGCGCTTCGCGCGAAATCGTTTCTTCGAGCGAGCGCATCCGCTGATCGAGATCGGCGGGAGGTTCAGTGGAGGTCTGACCTTGCGTGTGCTGCCACTGATGAAGGGCAAAGCTGAAACGATCCAACTGTGCCTCGAAGCGAGACAACCGTTGTTCAAGGCCGGGATCGTCTTGATGCATCGTGGGACGATTGGATGATACACAAAAATTGATCAGCTGTGTTCATCGTGATGCGTCCACGATCGCGAGAAGAGATTTGTCAATTCCCAACTCCCAAGATCCAACTCCCAACCGATACGCGATTTGGGAGTTGGAAGTTGGAATTTGGGCGTTGATATCTTCAGCGTCAGAAGGTCAGCGACCCGCTGAACTGCAGCATCCGGCCATCCTGCAGCAGCGATGGCTGCAACCACAGCGGACCGTAATTGACGTTGAGCACAGAGCTCGCGCTTCCGTTGAACACGTTGTAAACGTTCACGTTGGCCTGCAGGCGCATGCGCTGCGAGAGCGCAAGCGCTTCCCAATTCGCAGATCGAGCCGCGTCAGCCGGTCATCGAACATCGTCTGCGGAGCGATCAGCGGCACGGTCGCCGTCGCGGTGCACGCCAGCAGCGCCTCTGCATGCCGCGAGATCGCGGCCGAGTGATGGCCGGATCTGCGCGTTGGTGGCCGCGTAGTTTGCCGTGATCGTCGGCCCCGAGATGTTCTGGAACACGGCGCTGACGATCATGTCCCACGGCAACGGATAGGTGAGAAATCCTTTGAACTGTGTCTGTCCCTCGAATGGCGTCACGATGCGGCAGATGTTCTTGCCGTCGATGGTTGTCTTCGTGAACGGCGTCGGCGTGGAAGCACTCCGGCACCGCCTGCGGCGAGGTTCCCGGGAAGAGCAGTGGCGACCGCGCCAGGAGAATCCACGTCGAAGCAAGCATCGTTGACGCTGCGTCCTGTGTCCACGCCGCCACCGAGCATCAGGTCCGCCTCGAGGCGCGCGCGTCACCGTGACGTTGAAGAAGTCGTTGACGCGCGACAGCTTCCCGAAGTTCTCGGCCTGCTGGATCACGCTGTTGACCCGGCCGAATTGCGCCGGGGCAACGTCGTACAAGCCGCACACCTCATAGCCGCCGCCATTGGGCAGTCGCGAATCGGACGGCGCCGTGATGCAGAACGGGCTGAAGTCGGCCGGTGTCACGAGCACGTTGTCCGTCACGAGGTGATTGCCGAACCAGTTGCGGTAGTAGCCCGCGGTCATCGAGACGCCCGGCCGAAGCTCGTGCTGCATCTCCGTCGTGAAGTCCCAGTTGTAGCCGCGTGCGCCGTATCCGAGCAGGGCATCGTCCGCATAACGAGTGGTGACGTTGAGCCCGCCGAAGTTCTGATTCGCCATCGCGCCGCACTCGCCGTTGCACGCCGCGGTTGGCGAGGTCGCAGTCGGGAACGTAGTTGCCGCGACGCGGATCGCCCACCGGATAGAACGTTGTCGTTCCAGGTGCGGCTGACGGAGTTGATCGAGGTCTGGATCGGGTTGTTGTTCTGGGTGATGGCGATGGCCGTCTTTGCCACGTAACGCCCGAGTGCCACCTTGATCGCCGTCCGGCCGTTGCCGAAGAGATCGTAGGCGGCGCCGATGCGCGGATCGATGTCCTTCCAGATCGGAACGTTCTTCACCTCGGCGAAGTTGCGCTCGGGCACCCACCCGTTCGGCGTCGCATCGCACGTGCTGCGCCGGCACGTAGCCGTTGAAGTATTCGTAGCGCACGCCATAGGTCAGCGTCAGGCGCCGGAGCGTCCACTGGTCCTGAATGTAGAACCCGAAGTCCTTGTTCTGCGCCTTGAGTCCGTACGGGGTGGCCCACTGCGTGAGGCTGACGGGCACCTGGTTGTTGAATGCGTACTCGACGTTATTCGTGCCGTTTTCCGCCTCGATCTCGAGGTAGCTTTCCTCGAACTGAAGACCGCCCTTGATGTTGTGACCGCCCGTGACGTACGACGACTGAGAAACGCTGGCTGAACCGCGGCACGAGCTGCGTCGTGTAGTACAGCGGCCCGAACGTCGGCGTGCCCGAGTTGTATCGCATGCCGGTTGACTGCTCCACGATCGACACGTCGTCGCGCGTGACCTCAGGCTGCCGGTAGATCGGCCAGCTGCCGTCCGCACGGCCTGACGCCCGCTTCGAGCAGAAGCTTGTTGGTGAGCGGCGAGCTCCAGGTGACCTGATAGAGGCCGGCCGGCTTGAGGTTGTAGCTGAAGAACGCTTCCGGCGCGTTGACCGATCCGCTGGCTGTGAGCGCCGGGCAGTGGCAGTCGCGCTGCGGATCGGCGAAGAAGTTGAACTTGTTCTTTTCTGTTGCCCGCCACGTCAGACGTATCGCCTTCGACTCGTACCATTCCTTGGCGAACGCGGGACGACTCAAGTCGGGAGTGTAGAACGGCGTGTGCTGCGTGGCGTTGTAGAACTTGTTCGCGGCCTGCCGCTTGTTGCCCCACTCGCGAAACGATCCGTAGAACCACAGTCGATCCTTCAAGATCGGACCGCCGAGCGTGAACCCCGCGTCGTAGATGTAGTTCAGGCGATTGACGCTCTTGAGCCCACGCGCGATCAGCTCGTCGCTCAGGTTGTCGCTCATCAGGTTGTCGTTGGAGAACAGACCCGTGACCGATCCCGCGAATTGATTGCCGCCTTCCTTCGGGATCATGTTCACGATCGCGCCGTCGGCGTTGCTGTCTGCCGTGATGCCGCTCGTGTACATCACCATTTCCTGCACTGTCTCGGCATTCGCGTTGTAACCCTGGTTGCCTGACGCGTGCTGAATGCCCATGCCGTCGAACTGCACGTTCGTCCCGCCCTTGCCGTGGAACGTGCCGCCGATCTGGCCGCTGTACGCGCCGGTGACGTCGAAGCCCTCGTTGCCTCGGAACCCAGGTGTGAGCGCCACGAGGTTGTTCAGATTCTTCACGCTGCTTGGAAGCACGTTGAGGAGATCGTCAGTGACGACCGTCTGCTTCCGTGCGTTGCGAGTGTCCACGAGCGGCGATTCACCAGTCACAGTGATCGTTTCAGTGAGCGCTCCGACCTGCATCTCCGCGTTCACCGTCGCCGTGAATCCCGACGTGAGTTCGATGCCATCGCGCCGGAACACGTTGAATCCCGCCAGTGAAAAGTTCACGAGATACACGCCGGGCCGCAAATCGATGATGTTGTACCGGCCTTCGGTATCAGTGACGACAATACGAGTCTTTTCGATGAGTGCCGGGCTCGAGGCCTCCACCGTCACGCCGGGCAGCACTGCGCCCGATGTGTCCCTGACGACGCCCGCGATTCCGCTGGCCTGCGCCTGTTGTGCCGACGCAACACGCGGCGGTAGCAGCAGCGTACAAGCGACGACGACGCACACGCCCAAACCTCTGTGGGTTCGTACCATTGGCTCCTCCTTCTGCCATGCCCTCTGGCGTTCCGGGTTGCCGACGCTTGCGATGTATGAGTGCCGTGGGGGACGCGCGCGACGCGAGTAAAACTTAACGAAATCCATGGTGTGGATACCGCCGCGTGCGGGTTCTGTCAAGGCGCAACTCGTATCGCTGCTGCGCTGTATACAACGACCAGCATCGAGCCCATCCGGGGACGCAGTCTTGCCTTCTAACCGTGGACAGCCGTCTCGGCTGTATCCGGGAGGAAAAGGGTGACTTCTCAACTCGGGTTGTTCCTGACTGCGGTCGTCGTCATCTCGACCGCTGCATGCAGCGGTGATTCGGGATCGATGTCGCCAACGGGTCCCTCAGCTCCGCCTCGTCCGGTCCGCTGAAGGTGAGCGTCGACGCGCTATTGATGGCGCGCGCGAAGGATGTAGTCGATCGTCATCCGGAGCGGCACTTCGATCGCGATGCCGCGAACACGACCTGGTTCCCAGCGCTCCGCCTGCACGGCTTCCACTGCCGCGCTCGCGAGCGCTGGGTGCACATCTGACACCACCTTCAAATCGCTGGCGAGGCCGTCGGTGCCGATCCGGCCTTCGACGATGACGATACCTTCGAGACCGGCGTCTCTGAGAGTGCGGGGGTACTCAGGCAAACGCGACCAATAGGATTCCCACCCGCCCACCGGTTCAGGGCCTTTCACCGGTTGGTTCGACGCCATCCATCCGATCGCGTTGAAACTCCGCGACGAGCGAGTCTGGCGGGACGTAGGTGTCGATCTCGGGCGGGCAATCCGCGCAGACGGTGAAGGTATCCGTCAGCGTCTCCACCTCCATTCGAATGTCGCGCTGCGCGGCGGCGCCCGCTGAGAGCGCGATCGTGGTGGCCGGTACGAAGTCCATGGGTGCGGCGAGCCGGTAGGTGCCGGCCGGGAGCGCCTTGAAGGCGAAGTGGCCGGTCTGGTCGGTGCGTCCCTGATACGACTCGGTGCCTCCGATCTGCTCCAGATAGAGCTTCACGTTTTCGACCGCGCCACCGAACGGATCGAACAGGTTTCCGGTGAGCGTCGCAGACGCGCGCACGGCCTGCACCGGCGCGATCGCCAGCAGCACCAGCATGACGCCGGGTGCCGTCGCGATCCTCGACAGTCGTCCGGGTCGATCGCGACGCTGGGACGAATCGATGACCGCCGCAATCCTCGTCGCGAGATCGGTTCGGCTCGCCATGAACAGCCCGACGGCGGACCTCGTGTTGAGGCGGCGCGCCAGCAGCAGCAACTGCTCCGCATACGCAGTCCCGTCTGCCCGTCTCAGGACGCCGTCGTCGCATGCGCGCTCCGAGTCGAGACGAAGGCGACGCCACGCCACCCACACGAGCGGATGGAACCAGTAGAAAGCGCACACGACCCGCGCCAGCATGTGAACGACCCAATCGTTACGGCGAATGTGCTCGATCTCGTGGACGAGGGCGCGACACAGGTCGCTCTCAGTCCACGTCTGTGCGTCTGTCGGCAGCACGATCGCAGGACGCACGATTCCTATCGTCAGCGGTGCCCGCGCGTCCTCTCGCAGGAGTGTCACGATCGAGCGGGAGACACCAGCGTCTCGGGCGAGCTCGGCGACGAGCGCATCGCGGCTGGTCCAGGGGATCGCGGTGGCTCGCATCGAGCGCGCACGCCACATCGCAGTGATGATCCTGAGGAACAAGGAGACCGATCCAATGAGCCAGACGGCGCGCAGCCAGAAGGCAATCGGAACTGTGATCGGCGAGGTCGGTGCAGTCGCGGGTATCGTGGCCATTGGCACCGCCATCACGGGCACGGTCACGGCCATCGAGGACAAGGCGATTGAGACGACGGGCAGGGCAAGCAGGACGCAGAAGGCCGACGTCAGGATGAGCGCGCGAATCGAGGCTGACGCGCGTGCGGCGACTCGCGTCACCGCGAGTGACGCCACGAGCACGAGCGTCACTTTCGCGAGCAGCGACAGCTCGGTCATGACTTCTTCCTTTCGCTGCGCACGCGGTCGATCTCGGCGCGAAGGGCATCGAGCTCCTCGTCTGTCCACGGTTCCTGCCTGAGGAGCGTCGTCAGCATCTCTCCGCGGGAGCCCCCGAAGAAGACCTTCACGTAGTCGCGCAACGCCGCGCGCTTGGCGGCGGTGTGCGAGATCGTGGCCGTGTAGATGTAGCGCAGCCCTTCTTCGCGATGGCGCACGTAGCCCTTTGCCTCCAGTCGCACGAGCATCGCGCGGACGGCGGAGTAACTGGGCGGGTCGATCAGGCGTGCGCGGATGTCTTCTGCGGACGCGTCATTTCCCAGAGCGAAGATGGCATTCATGATCTCCCGCTCGCGGCGTGAGAGCTTGTCGTGCGCTGGTCCGGGCATTGTCCCTCGTGGCTGTTAGCTGCTACAGGTTTAGCATCATAGTGCTACACTTGCAGCATGTCAACGACGCATGTGCACCTGCTGCTGAATCACTTTCCGACGGCCGGATTCGTGATGGCGATCGGTCTCTTTGTCGCCGCAGTCATCGCGCGAAACGATCTGCTTGAAACAGGTGAGTCTGGTCGCGTTCGTTGGCATCGCGCTGGTTGCGATTCCCACTTACGTCACCGGCAATGCCGCCGCCCAGAAGCTGTGCGTGGCGGAGCCAGATGAACCGTGCGCCGACCCGGCGATCTCACGGCCCCTGATCGAGCGTCATGAAGGAGCCGCCGTGCTCTCCCTTGCCGTGTATGTTGGTGACAGCTGGCTTCGCCTGGTTCGGATTGTGGCAGTACCGGCGGTTGAGGCGCTTTCCCACGTGGAACCTGGCGATCATCGCGGTTCTCTGTCTGCTGTCGATGGGGCTGGTGGCGCGCGCGGCCAACATCGGTGGCGAGATTCGACATCCAGAGGTGCGCGCCGGGCAGGCGCCTGTCTCTCCGGAGCCCACGCTTGCCCGCAGCATTGCCCGCTACGTGAACGACGAACCGTGGACATGGATATCCAGCGAGACCCTCCATTTCATCGGCCTCTCGCTGCTCGTTGGCATCGTGCTCCTGATCGATCTTCGCGCCCTGGGTGTTCTGCGAGCCGTTCCATTCACGGCGCTCGAGCGACTGCTGCCGTGGGCGGCTGCTCGGCTTCGCCGTGAACATCGTGACGGGCATGCTGTTCTTCGTCGCCAGACCCGACTTCTACACGGAGAATCCGGCGTTCTACTGGAAGCTGCTCTTCGTGCTGCTCGCGAGCGCGAACACGCTCTACTTCTTCTTCGACGAAGGTTGGACGACGAACCCCGGGAGTGACGTGCGCCTCGTCACGAAAGTCGTGGCGGCTTCGGCGCTGGTGCTCTGGGTGGGCGTCATGTACTGGGGCAGCATGCTGCCCTTCATCGGCAATTCGTTCTGAGCTTCATCAGGAGTGGCGATGGCGTTCCTCGAGTGGCTGCAGCAACTTCCGTTCAGTGTGTGGATGAATGAGTCATCCAGTCTGTGGGCCTTCCCGATGTTTCTCTTCATGCACACGCTCGGGATGTCGGTCGTCGCCGGTGGCAGCGCCGCGATCGACTTCGCGCTACTGGGTCTCTGGCCGCGAAGCTCGTTGAAGTCGCTGAAGAACGTCTTCCCGTACTCATGGCGGGCTTCGCCGCTCAACGCGATCACCGGCGTGTCCATCTTCATGAAGGACGCGGCGACCTACGGAATCAATCTGGATCTCTACGTCAAGCTGCTCTTTGTCCTCGCCGGCATGGTGTTGCTCGTCGCCATCCGGCGAAGGGTGTTCGACAACCCGGAGATCGACAGGACCCCGGTATCCAGCGGCACCAAAGCGCAGGCGTGGGCATCGCTTGCGTGCTGGACGGGCGCCATCATTGCGGGGCGGCTGATCGCCTACGTCGGACCCGTTCCCGGCCTGTAATCTCTCTTGACGTAATCAACGCTTGGCCGGAGCATGTCCCCGGATGCGCAAGACATCTGCGGCGACTGCGTTTGTCTGGGCTCTCCTGCCGGTTGTTGCGCTCGCGCAGGACGCGAAGACGGCCATCGAGGATGCGACCAAAGCCATCGGCGCGGTCGGTCTGACATCGATCACGTATTCGGGCGCGGCGGCGACGGCGAACTTCGGCCAGAGTCGAACCATCTCCTTCGGCCTCTCCTCGACATCGGTCAGGGGCTACACACGCACGATCGACTTCGCGCAGCCGGCCTCACGCGCAACCGGCGCCACCATGCCCCCGGCAGTTCGCGGTGGTCCGCCTCCGCAGCCAGGCACGCTCGATCAGTCGATCACCGCCGCGACGCCTGCGTGGGCGCAGCAGATGCAGATCTGGCTCACTCCGTGGGGATTCCTTCGCGGCGCGGCTGCGAACGCGGCGACCGTCCGCTCTCGGAAGATCGAGGGCGAGACCTACCGTGTCGTGACATGGAGCCCGGCGCAGAAGGCGCCGTCCGGCCAGTCGTACAAGGTCGTCGGCTATCTCAATGGTGCGAACATCGTCGAACGTGTCGAGACCTGGGTGGAGCACCCGATCCTCGGCGACATGCACGTCGAATTCAGGTACAGCGAGTATCGAGACTTCGGCGGGCTCAAGGTGCCAACACGAATCGCCCAGAGGCAAGTTGGCATGGAGACGTTCGTGGCGGCGATCGACGCGGCGGCTGCCAATCCACCGAACCTCCAACAGTTGATGACGGCTCCCGTCAGCGGTGGAATTGCGCCTGGTGCGGGTCGTGGGGCCCAGGCCCCGCCCCAGGCGCCTCCGCCGGTGGCGTCCGAAAAACTCGCTGACAGTGTCTATCGCATCACCGGCGGATACGTCGCGCTCGCTGTGGAATTCAAGGAGTACGTCGTCGTGCTCGAAGGGGGACAGAACGAAGCGCGAGGCCTGGCCATTCTGGCAGAGACCAAGCGCCTGTTTCCCAACAAGCGCATCCGATACGTCGTCAACTCGCACCCGCATTTCGATCACGCGGGCGGACTTGCTCCGTTCGCCGCTGAGGGCATCACGATCCTCACGGACGACAACAACAAGTACTTCCTCGAGAATGCGCTCGGCTCACCACGGACGCTCGTCGGCGATGTGCTGGCGAAGTCCGGCAAGAAACCAAAGGTCGAGGGCGTGATCGAGAAGATGGTGATCAAGGATGAGGCGCACTTGCTGGAGCTGCACCACGTCATGAATCTCGATCACAGCGACGGCATGCTGATCGCGTATCTCCCGAAGGAACGGCTGCTGTTCACGGCTGATTTTGCCGTCCCCGCGCCGGGACAGCCCGTGAGCCCGTCGATTGTCACGCTCGTCTCGAATATCGAACGGCTGCAACTGGACTTCGATCGCCATATCCCCGTTCACACGTCGAATCCGGATCGTACCGTTACCAAGGGAGATCTGATCGCGCTCGCAAAGGGAGCACATTGAAGATGGCCCGGTTGTGGATGACGCTCGTCGTCGCGGTCGTGAGCCTATCGACTCCGGTCGTCGGACACCACTCGTTCGCAGAGTTCTATCTCGAGGAAGACACCATCGAAGTGGAAGGCCAGATCCTCGAAGTGCAGTACAAGAATCCGCACTCATGGATTCACGTCCAGGGTGAGGACGCGTTCAGGCGGCCGAAGGTCTACTCCGCCGAGTGGGCGAGCGTCTCACGCCTCGAACGGGACGGCATCACGAAGCGCACGCTGCGCGAGGGCGATTGGGTGCGCATCTGGGCGTCGCCGAATCGCAATCCGAACGACAACCGCATTCGCCTCAAGAGAATCGAGCGGCGAGGAGATAAGTGGAGCTGGGGCGCGAGCCGCACCGAGACTCGTTAGCACGATCAGCACGAGGACCACGAAACACACGAAGATTGCGAAGAACACGGAACGAAGGTCCACGGAGGAGATATGCGACTCGTGACGCGTACCCTGGCGGCAATGGCGTTGACCGCCGTCGGTCTCTCGGCGGTGGTGCGCGGGCAGGGAGGCATCGCGAGCGCGAGCGCGCGGTTCCTTGTTTCTCCTCAGCAGGTCATTGCGATTCGGGCGGGCCGGCTCTTTGATGGGCGCTCTGGTTCGCTCGCGACCAATCAGATCGTGCTCATTCGTGGTGACCGCATCGTTGACGTCGGACCCTCGGTTGCAATCCCGCCTGAGGCGCGCGTGATCGATCTGAGCGCGGCCACGGTTCTGCCGGGAATGATCGACGCGCACGTGCATGTCTATCCGCAGGACGACCTTTCGCAGACCACACGAACGCTCGTCGCGGTCGCGAATGCCGAAGCGGATCTGGACGCGGGATTCACCACGGTCCTCGACATGGACTCACGCGGCGGCTACGGGACCGTCGATCTCCGCAACGCCATCAATCGCGGCATCGTGCTCGGGCCGCGGATGCAGGTAGTCGGCCAGTCGCTCAACCAGCGCGCAACGACGTCGTATCCGTCGTTCTTCGAGCGGTTCCAGGATCGCTTCACCGAGAGCAAGAACCCGAATTCCCCGTGGCTCGCGCGTGCAGCGGTGCGTGAGGCGAAGCTGCATGGCGTGGATTGGGTGAAGATCTACACGACACAGGACTTCGTCGGCGACGAGTACAGCGTCTTCAAGCCCGATGGCACCCTCGTCAATAGCCCATCGCTCACTGAAGAAGAGGTGATGGCGGTCGTTGACGAAGCGCATCGACTCGGGCTCAAGGTCGCGTGTCACACGTACGGCGGAGAAGGGCAGCTCAGTTGTCTCAAGGCTGGCGTGGACGCGCCCAATCACCTTACCGATCTGGACGATGCGTCGCTCAAGCTGCTGGTGGACAAGAAGCTTCCGTTCGAGCTGACCATTGACGATCTTGTCGCGCTCGAAGCGGCCGACCTGCGCAGAACCGGGGGCAAGAACAGCCGCTTGAAGATGGCGGAGCAGGCGTTCAGGAAGGCAAAGGCCGCTGGTGTTCCATTCGTCTTTGGAAGCGGCGCGACGTCGGCCGACGTCCCGCACGGCAAGCAGGCCGACCAGTTCGCTCACTTCGTGAAGTGGGGGATGACGCCACGCGACGCGCTGCTCATGCCGTTCCTGCCCACGGCAACGATGCTGAACTACGACTGGGTGAAGCAGATCGGCAGCATCGAGAAGGGGAAGTACGCCGATCTCATTGCCGTCTCCGGCGATCCGCTCGCGGACCTCAGCGAGATGCAGCGCGTACGATTCGTGATGAAGGGCGGATACGTCGTCAAGAACGAACCGCCCCTCACCAGGAACACGAAGTAATGTCGATCAGGCGGACGGCTTGATCAGCACCTTCCACGCGTTCAGCTTGCCTTCGTCCTGAGCGGCGCGATCGACGACATTCAGCTGCCAGGTGCCGCCCGCCGGTTGTCCCGCAAGAGCGGCGAGCGGCGGAGCGTTTGCGGCGGTGAACGTGCGCACGACGTTGTCCGCCGATCCTCCCGCCCCATCGTGAAGGATGGCCTCGGTGCCGGACGGTGAGCGCACGCTCACGCGGAGATCTCCGATCCACGTGTGCGTGATGTCCACCGACACCTCGACGCTGTCGATTTTGGCTGCGCTCGTCGTCGCCAGCGATCTGACAATGCCGCCGCTTGGTGCATCGGGAATCTTGGTGCCGGGCGATTCCGTCAGCTCGATTGGCGTAAGCGCCGCGACGGCCGACGACAGTTCGAGCGACCACTGGTTCAGCACGCCTGTGTCGCCCGGTGCAAGGTCCCTGACCATCAACGTCCAGGTGCCTTGGGCGTTCTGTCCACGCAGAGTCGCCAGCGCCGGCAGCGTCGTCTCGTCGTAGGTCACCTTCAGGTCGTTGGTGTTTCCGCCCCGTCCCTTCGGGTGAAGCTCGATGACCGTGCCCCACGGCGTCGTCAGCGTCGCGTTGAGATCGCCGCGATACGTGTGCGTAATGTCCACGCCGACGGTCAGGCTCGAAATCATCAGCGTGTCGGTGACGTCGATCGTGTCGGTGATCCCGGCCGGGTTGTTCTCGGGAATCGCGCGGTTTGGCGTCGATGTTCTCGTGAGCGTCGTCGGCGGTGTGGCCGCGTCTGCCAGCAGGCACCGGAACGTGATCGATTGGCCGGCCGAGGAGATCTGGTCGATCGTCAGATTCGACGAGGTGCCGTTCCACCATTTGCTGTCGGGCACCGTGGCGTCTGCGAAGCGAGCGAGGGCCCCGGCAAAGAGATCCCCGGGATCGCCCACCTGATTCCGCTGGCGTTCGAGCTGGAACAGTCCGTCGGCCTGTTCGAGCGACAACTCGTAGTGGCTTCCGCTCGTCATCTGCTCGTGGTTGTTGTCGCCGTCTTCGTCCACGTGCCAGATGGCGAGACCCTCGTCTGGCAGTGACGCGTCACGACCGGTGCGTCGGCGATTCTCGATGAGGAAGTACTCGCGACCGCCCCGTGAGTAGATGGCGAAGTCGTTCGTGTTGGCGTCAAGCGTGATGGTTGCGTCGTGCGTGACCGGCGTCACATTCCGTGCCCAGCCCGAAAGGCGTTTGAGATACGCGCTGATCGGAATCGGGTTCTTCTCGCTGACGTTGTTGCCGGCGCACATCAGGCAGTAGCCGCCCACGCCGCTCGACTCGTACCCGTAGTCGTACAGATCCGGGTAGTCGCACAACATGTGACCGTTCTCGTGGCAGAAGGTCCCGAGCTCCAGCTCTGATCCGATCGCCGTGAACTGGTAGTCGAAGGCCTGCATGCCCGGCTGCAACTGCACCGGGCTTCCGAGGTGATGCGAATGCGGCCACAGCCCTTCGGCCCAGTTGTTCGTGACCGGTCCCGCGTAATAGACGTTCATCGCGTACACGAATCGCTGGTTGTCAACCGTGAGCCGTGAGAAGTCGAAGCCGTGTGCCTTGTGGAAGGCCAGTGCTTCGTTCATCAACTCGTAGGCGCGTTGAGGCTGCGGGATGGTGCGGTCCGTGTAATACGTCTTCGGATGGAGCGCGCGGTAATACGGGGCAACGATGTTGGTGTAGCGGCAGCGGCCGATCGAGTTCTCAAGGAAGAAGTCGAATACGGACCCGTGGTTGCCGAACCCTGAGTACCCGGCCTGGTTGCAGAAGCGTTCGACTTCATCGCGAGCGATCGTGGCAGGAGCATCACTGAAGTCGACCAGCAGGCACAGGCCGACGAAGTCACCGACCGTCTGACGCTGCGGGGGAGCGAGCATCGGACCGCCGGCGGCAGCCATTGCGCGAATGGCGCGCTGCTGCTCGCGTCGTTCTCGACGTCGCTGCTCGCATCGGCGCCCCGAGGCGCGAAGCGCCGACTCCCGGGCCGCGGCCATCGCGCTTTCACGGCGGACCCGCAGACCCTTCGGGACGCCCGCACGCGATCCATCGAGTAGTGCACCGGGGGCAGCGGCTGGTTGCAGCGCGTTGCCGTCCGGAGCGAGTCGGGCAACCTCCCAGTAGCCGGTCGCAGGATTCTTGGCGACGGTATAGCCGTCGAGCGTCTCGAAGACGGCGTAGTACCTGGTCGCCCCAACCACGGAGTTGAATCGGGGTGCCATCGGGTTGCGTGAACGTGAAAATCTGACCGTCAAAGCGTGCTGCCATGGCGCCGCTCCAGTGCGTCGGACATCCGTCGACTACCTTGTCTTCGGGCCGCCGCTCTCGTATCTAACGCTGGCGGCCCCTCGGCGGAACACCCGCGCGGTCAGTTGAGTGCAGCGGTTGAGATCAATCAGCTCTTGCGACGGTCTGTCACACTTGTTACTCTGACGAAATTCGTGGCTCTCACCGCACGGGGGCGCCTCGTCCTGCTCGAGGCTGTGCGGTACCCCATCTCACACCGGCCACGAACCCACGACGTCAGGACTCTCCCCGTAACGAGAAACCTCTATTGCCGGTCAGGTCTGTGGGCCGGTGGGGTGTGCAATGGATTCACCGGTGGGTGTGCGATGAATGAAACGTTCGGAACGAAGCTCCGGCTCCAGCGCGAGGAACAGCAGATCCCGCTGGCCGCGATCGCTGAGCAGACGAAGATCAAGCTGTCATTGCTCGAAGGACTGGAGCGTGACGACGTGTCGCGATGGCCCACAGGGATCTTCCGTCGCTCGTATTTCCGCGCGTACGCGAGCGCAATTGGGCTCGAACCCGATCGGGTATTGCGCGAATTCCAGGCCCTTCATCCCGATCCCCATACTGAGGACGACGTTACGGATGTGCTGGCTCAGGCGCCGCAGGTCAGTCCGCGGCGTCCGCCCACGAGGCTTCGATACCTCATAGATTCGGCCGTAAATGCGCTCCCGGCACTGCATTTCCAGCCGAGCTTCAAGAGTGCCCCCTCCGGTGTCAGAACCGAAAGGATGCCGCCCGTCCAAGAGCCAATCGCCGAAGTTCCTCCGCCCCCGATGGTCCGCCCCAGAGATCGAGTACGCCCACGAGAAGCACGACACGTCAGGCGTGGACTTCGCGGCCGTCGCCCAGCTGTGTACTCGCCTCGCACGTGCGCTCGATGTCTGCGATGTCACACCGGTGTTGGACGAGGCCGCCCAGGTACTGCGCGCCGTCGGTTTGATCCTGTGGGTCGGTGACCGGTACGGCAACGAACTCAGTCCGGTCTTCACTCATGGGTATTCCCTCGAGATGACCGCGCAGCTCGGTTGCGTTTCCCGGGATTCGGACAACGCGATCGCTCGCGCCTTCAGAAACGCTGAGGCTCGAGTGGTCGACGGCGGCGATGTCGCCACCGGTGCCGTCGTCGTTCCGCTGCTTACGCCGACTGGGTGCGCGGGGGTGCTGGCACTCGAGCTGCGTCATGGCGGAGAGCGCCTCGAATGCGTGCGCGCCGCGGCGACGATCCTCGCCGCGCAATTGGCAACCCTCGTGAGCGCTCCCGCTCTTGCAGAGGCGGTCGGCGCCTGATCAATCGCGTGCAGTTCTGCACGTCGGTGGCACCGACGGTATTCGACGAGTTGATCGAGAAGGCCAACCTGGTGCTTTCCAAGCTCAGCGCAATTCGCTGACGTCCACCGCGGTACAGCCACGCTCGAACGCGGTTCGGCAAGTCTGCTCGCGGGTGTCCACGAGCTTTCTCCGCAAGAACCCCTCGATTGAATGGCAATTTTCTGAGGGAAAGTCCCATTCAGGCCGTTGGCACCGTCCTTTGCAGTCAATGAAGAGTCACTCGCCTCATCGCGCGAGCCCAACGGTTGATTGCATGGAGACACACATGAGACGCCTGATACTGATGCTGACGTTGTCGGGAGCCTTGGCGGCCGCGCCTGCCT
The DNA here is from genome assembly GCA_963757735.1 of uncultured Acidobacteriota bacterium. Classification (GTDB taxonomy): domain Bacteria; phylum Acidobacteriota; class Vicinamibacteria; order Vicinamibacterales; family UBA2999; genus Gp6-AA40. Next base: position 298,274 of record CAVWST010000036.1, on the reverse strand, counting down.
GGGCGCAGGACGATTCCTCAGCGACTCGAACCGAGCGCCCGGCGACCGCCTCGTATTGGGGTGACACCGGCCTTTGGTTCGTACCCACCGCCGAAACGGTGAAGCCTGGTGGCTTCTCGTTTAGCGTCTACCGCACTGAATTCGACTTCAGGCAGGGTGTGACCGACGTCTCGGACTGGCCCGTCACCTTCGCAGTTGGTGCCGGTCCGCGAACGGAAATCTTCGGCGCGTTTCGCGTTGTGACTCGCATCGATCGCGACCTGCGTCCGCTGTTCGAGCCTGGTAACCAGGAGGATGGCGGAGTCGTCAACGACAACCCGTTTGTGCGGGAGCAGTGGACCGGCAACAAGCTCGGCGATCTTCTGCTCGGAGGCAAATTCAATCTCCTCACAGAGCATCGTCAGCACCCCTTCGCGCTGGCCTTTCGCGGCACCGTGAAGCTGCCGACCGGTGACCAGGACGGCGGAGCGAGCACGGGCGAGTTCGACGGCTTCACCGACGGCGTGATCAGCAAAGAGATCAGTCGTCGAGTTGAACTGAGCGGCTACACCGGGCTTGCGTTCCGAGGTGATCCTGATGATGTGAGCATCTCGGATGGTCTGCGATGGGGATTGGGTGCAGCGTTCGGCGCCCGCTCGAATCTGCGCTTCACCACTGAGGTGTTCGGCGAGCATCTGTTCGACGACAGCGTCGTCACCGTGCCCGGCGCAGTGACGGGGACGGACGGGTCGTTTGCACCGATCGTTTCGCAGATCAAGAGAGGCGTGACGACCGCGCTCGGTCTGACGTGGCAGAGTTCCGCCGGCCTATCCTTTGGCGCGGGCGTGACCTACCAGTTTGGTCTCGAGGACGATTCAACGACGACTGCGCTGACGGGCGAGAGCAGCGGAAGCGGTCACGCATGGGGCATGCAGTTCCGCCTTGGTTTCCACAACGGGGTCAGGATGTTTGTCCCGCCGGCGCCGCCGCAACTCGCTGAAGCCGCCCCGCCACCAGCGACACCGGCACCCCCAGCGCCCGCCGCACCGGCGAAACCCGCACCGCCGCCGGCGCCAGCCGCCGCCCCCGCGCCGAGACCGGCCGAGGCCGCCGCAGTAGTCAAGACCCTGAACTTCGATGAAGTGCACTTCGATTTCGATCAGGACGATTTGCGTCCTGACGCCATCGCGGTTCTCGACCGTGTCGTGGATGGACTCAAGCAGAACCCCGGGACGCGGCTCCGGATCGAGGGGCATGCGAGCGCGGAAGGGACAGCCGAGTACAACCTTGCGCTCGGCGAACGGCGCGCTCATCGCGTCCAGGAATACCTCGTGAATCGCGGCATTCCTGCCGCAGCCCTGGCGACGCTCAGCAAGGGTGAGGAGAGTCCGAAGTACGACAACGCGAACGACGAGGGCCGCAGCATGAATCGTCGAGCCGAGTTCGTCATCGACTCCGTGCCGAAGTGAACTGACGACTTCTCGAACCGGGGATCAGCGTCGGCTGATTCCCGGTTCCGCATCCCGTCACAGACCGAATTGTCGAAGGTGATGGTCAACGTGCAGGTACGCCCATCGCATCCACGCCGATTCGGACATCCGTCCGAAGATCGGATGCGCGGGCCAGTCGTAGTCCTTCTCCACAGTGGCGATGCGCTCCACCAGTAACTCGAGTTCCGCGAGGTCTGCGGCGAAGTCGCGCGGCGTTGTTCCCTCGAACTCCTGATCCATCTCTGGCCGCGTCGGAACTCCCTGCGGCCACCGGAATGGCATGTAGAGCGCAATCCACTTGATGAGCGTCGATTGAACGATGCCCGTCGCAGGGCTCGCTGCCTTCTGATGCGTGACCAGACGAAACGCGTCACTCAGGTGGCACACCATCTGGTGCGCCGACATCCGTCCCCATTGCCGGGTGCAGTCGGGCCGCACCGTTTTCAGGCGTCGTACGATCTCGGCCTTGTCAGCTGGCCGCGCCATGGTTTTCATGATCCGCCGTGTGAGCTGTGCGACTCGGATGCCACTCGTCGTCCGAGCAGGCGTTCGCCCCCTTCCTCTCGGAAAGCGACTGATGCTCGCTCGCGTCCCGCGACGGCCTCTGCAATGACGGCTTGGAATTCCGGATCTCCGCGCAGCGCGTCGAACTCGTGACTGCGTTGAAGCGTTGGCGCAACCCAGTAGCCCTTCTCCACCGCCCGTTTCACAAGATTGAGCCCTTTTCGATACTCGCCGACGTCGCAGAAGAAGCGTCCCTCCTGGAAGATCGCTTCCGGATCCTCACGAATCTTCAAGCCGTCGAATGTCGTCATTCGGCGCAGCATGTCTGCCGTGCGCTTCTCGAGCCATGCCATCAGGAACTCGGCCCACGACTGGAAGGTGGGAATGTGCGCGCGGCGCATGCGGACGAGCGCCTGGCGTGCCTCGTCGCGTCGGCCAGCGAGGCCAAGCCCGATGACGCGGATACCCTCGTCAGCGCCCGCCACGAGCGCGGCCGGCTCGACTCCCAGCAAGTGATCGATCTCGCCGGCCATGAGCCATGTCTGTTCGACGCTCGTCGGCACGTTCGGATCGAGACGTCGCGCTTCGACATGCGCAGCGATCGACTCCTCGAACAGGCCACAGTAACGGCACGCGTGCACGAGACCGGCAAAGAGCTCGGGATCGTTACCGTGTCGATTGGCCTCATTCAGCAGGCGTACGAGCGCTCGCACTGCCTGTCCGATGTCTGCTTCCAGGTTCGCGTAGAACTTGTGCGCGATCGACAGATGCGGATTGATCGCGAGCGCCCGTTGAAAGGCCTCCTCGGCGCGGGACTCGCTGTCGGGAGAGCCTGCTGACGTACTTCCCGATGACCCGATGACAGCGACCGAGCTGAGCCCATGCCGGAGCGAACCGCGAGTCGAGATCGAGCGATTGCTCATACAGGTCTCGCGCGCTCGCCAGGCCATCGTAGGTGCGAGCCAGCTCGTTCCCGCGCAAATACAGCTCGTAGGCACGCGCGTTCTGAGGAGCATCCGCCGACGCAGGGGTTCCACCGGTCAACGGAAGCGAGAGCGCCTCCGACCACTCGCCGGGCGATGTCGTCTTGCAGCCGGAACAGATCGCCGAGTGACGCTTGCACCGTGTGTGCGGTGAGCAGCGTTCCGCTCGGCGCCTCGACGAGTTGAGCGGACGCGCGCAGCTGATCGCCCGAACGCATGAGCGTCCCCATGACGACGCGATCGACGTCGGCTTCGGCGGCGAGCGCTTTGAGATCGGGTGCGTCGCCGGAGAACCGTGCCGCGGTCGCGCTCGAGCGGACGATCAGCGAGCCGGTGCCCGAGAGCGATGTGGCGATCGCATCGGGCAGGCTGAAAGCGAGGAAGTCCGTCTCTGGATCGGGACGCAACACGCGGAACGGCAGTACAACGATGCGAGTGAGCGCGTGCGCCAGCGCGCGCGTGCCGTCGCTGTCGGTGCTCCGCACCCCACGCAGTTCATCGGCCATCGCATCCGCGGACGCTGGCCGGTCCGCAGGCCGCTTGGCCAGGGCTCGGCGAATGACGCGATCGACGGCCGCGACCGAGGGCGAGCCAGAGAGGGCGGGCGGTTGCTCGGACAGCGTTGCGTGGAGGACCTCGCCGACGGTCTTTCCTGTAAACGCGGGTCGGCCCGCGAGCATCTCGAACAGGATCGCACCGGTCGCGAAGAGGTCGCCCCGCGCATCCACTGGCTCGCCCATGATCTGCTCGGGCGCCATGTACCTTGGCGTGCCCATCACGAAACCGGGACGCGTCAGATCGGAATCCGGGCTCATCGTTTCCTCCGGCTCGGGGCGGGCGAGGCCGAAGTCGAGCAGCTTCACGCCGTGCGGCGTGAGGAAGACGTTGGACGGCTTGAGGTCGCGATGGACGATGCTACGGGCGTGCAGGGCAGAGAGTGCGGCTAGTATCTCGAGCGCGATGGGCATGGCCTGCGAGACGGTCATGGCGCCCTGCTTCAGCCGCTCGGAGAGCGCTTCGCCCTCGAGCAGTTCCATGGCGATGAAGAGCTCGCCGCGGTCTTCACCGATCTCGTAGATCTGGCAGACGTTCGGGTGGTTGACGCTCGCTGCAGCGCGCGCTTCACGCCAGAAGCGTTTCCGCGCCGTCTCGTCGCTGGCGACCGACGACATCGTCTTCAGTGCGACCGTGCGGCCGAGCCGTTCGTCACGTGCGGCGTAGACGACGCCCATCGCGCCCGATCCAAGCTTGTGGGCGATTGCGTAGTGCCCGATCCGTTCAGGTGCGGTATCTCCGGCTGGTGCGCTCGCAACGTCCGGCGACGAGCCTGCCGATGATGGAGAGCCCGTGAGCCTGTGGTAGAGGGCACGCAGCCGTTGTCGTGGTCCGTGTTCGACTGGCTTCTCCGGCACGAGACCGTCGATCATACCTGCACCATTCCACATAGGACGAAGTCGCTCTCTATAGGATGTCGAACGAGGAAGCCGCAGTTCGACATCGACCGGTAGCGCGGGTATCCTGATTCGCCTGATGGTCGCGAGCACAGCCGTCGACTCAGTCTCTCGGACTCCCGCACTCGATTCCCGCGTTGCCTCGCTCGATATCCTTCGTGGCGCCGTCATGGTGCTGATGGCCATCGATCACGTCCGCGTCTACTCGGGCGTGCCGGCAGGCGGGCCGACCGCGAGTGTCTTCTTCACGCGCTGGATGACGCATTTCTGCGCGCCGGTGTTCGTCTTCCTGGCGGGGACCGCGGCGTACCTGCAACTGCGCACGCTTGGTGACAAAAGCGCGCTCGCGCAATATCTCGTGACGCGCGGCATGATCCTGGTCGTGCTCGAGCTGACGGTGATTCGAACGGCGTGGACATTCAACGTCGATTACGGCGGGCTGATTCTTGCCGGCGTGATCTGGATGCTCGGCTGGTGCATGGTGCTGCTGGCCGCGGTGATCTGGCTGCCGAGCTGGGCCGTCGGACTCCTCGGGTTTCTGATCGTAGTCGGCCAGAACCTCATGCCAGCCCTCGCATCGGCCAGTGGCGCGTCGATGCAGTGGCTGTGGCAGTTCCTCTATCTCGGTGGCGAGGTGCGCCTCGGTGAGAGTGGCCCCACGATCACCATCCTGTACACGCTCGTGCCGTGGATTGGCGTCATGGCTCTCGGCTATGCCTGCGGCGCGGTCGTCGTCATGGAGCGTGCTACGCGCCAGCGCATCCTGCTCGGAATCGGCCTCGCGGCAACGGCTCTCTTCGTCGTCGTCGGCGGCGTGATGGTGTTCGCGGGTTCGCCCTCAGACGATGAATTACCGGCGCTGTTTCGCTTGTTGAATCAGCGTAAGTATCCCGCGTCTCCACTGTTCCTGCTGATGACGCTCGGCCCGTCGATTGCGCTGCTGCCGTTGATGGAACGAACTCGCAAGGGGATCGCGGGCGTGCTTGACACGTTCGGTCGAGTGCCGCTGTTCTATTACCTGCTGCACATTCCTCTGATCCACGCGATGGCGCTTGTCGTCTGGTATCTGCGTGACGGCACTTTTGGAGCCGAGCGCTTCGCGACAGCTCCTTACGTGTTCATCCAGGATCCGCAGCAGCAGTGGAGCCTTTCGCTGCTGTATCTGGTCTTCGCGATCGATGTCGCCATTCTCTACGTGGCATGCCGATGGTACATGCACGAGAAGGCGACGCGGCCGCGTGCGTGGATGCGATATGTCTGATCATTCAGGAGTGTATGCATGAGACATGTTCTCGCCGGGCTCGCCGTGATCGTCATCAGCGCCGCGTCGGTCACGCTTGGTGCACAGCACTGGCCCCAGTTCCGTGGCTCGATGGCCGGCGTCGGCCCCGATCACCCGAACCTTCCAGAGACGTGGAGCACGACCGAAAACGTGGCATGGGTGGCCGACATCCCCGGAATCGGCTGGAGTTCGCCGATTGTGTGGGGTGACCACGTGCTGCTCACGACGGTGGTCAACAGCGGTCAACAGGAGCCACCGAAACCGGGTTTTTATCTCGGCGACTGGCCGGCATCGACGGCGCCCCACCGCTGGATGGTCTACGACATCGACTACAACACGGGAAAGGTGCGATGGGCACAGGAGGTGGGCAGTACCCCGCCGGCGAAAGCTAAGCACCTGAAAAACAGCTACGCCTCAGAGACACCGGTGACCGACGGCGAGCGCGTCTACGCGTACTTCGGCAACCTCGGTCTCTTCGCACTCGACCTGACCGGCAAACTGGTCTGGTCGAAACCGCTCGGGCCGTTCAAGACGCGCAACAACTGGGGGACTGGTTCGTCGCCCGTTCTCCATCAGGGGCGCATCTACATCGTCAACGACAACGACGTCCAATCATTCCTCGCCGCCTACGACGCTCGCACCGGTGCGGAGGTCTGGCGGGTGGACCGCAAGGAGGGAACCAACTGGGCTACTCCGTTCGTGTGGCAGAACGAGCTGCGCACCGAGATTGTGACCTCGGGCTCGGACAAGGTGAGGTCGGTACCGATCTGTCCGGAAAGCTGCTTTGGGAGCTCTCGGGAATGTCGACGATCTCGATTCCCACGCCATTCGAGCGCTTCGGTTTGCTCTACATCAGCTCGGGGTACATCGCTGACCCGTTGCGTCCGACATATGCGATTCGCCCGGGCGCGTCGGGCGACATCACGCTGAAGACCGGTGAGACGACCAACGGATACATCGTCTGGTCGGCGGCGACCGCGGCGCCGTACAACCCCACCCCGATTGTCTACGGCGACACGTACTACACGCTCTTCGACCGCGGTTTCTTCACGAGCCATGACGCGCGGACGGGCAAGGAGATCTACGGGCGTCAGCGCATCACCAGCGAGGCGAGCGGCTTCACGTCGTCGCCCTGGGCTTACAACGGCAGGATCTTCGCGATGAGCGAAGAGGGCGACGCGTATGTGATTCAGGCCGGGCCGGAGTTCAAGGTGCTCGGCAAGAATTCACTCAACGAGATGACACTGGCCACGCCGGCTGTGGCCCGGGGAAGTCTCTTCGTGCGGACCGTCTCGAAGCTGTACCGGCTCACGCGACCACAGTAGCGTCAAACGGCGAGGCGTGCCCTCGCAATGTTAGGATCTGTCGCTGAGGAGAGAACCAATGCGCCGAACACGGATAAGCATCGCGGCTCTCGGCATCGCTGCCCTCGTATCAGTAGTCGTGTCGGGCCAGACGAACTCGAAGTCTGCCTTCCATGACTATCGTGTCGTGACAGTGGTCGACGGACTCATACAACCCTGGTCCATCGCCTTTCTTCCTGGCGGGGACACCCTGATTACCGAACGGCCGGGCCGACTGCGGATCCTCCGCCAGGGCAAATTGCTGCCTCAAGCCGTGGAGGGGATTCCCAAGGTCTTTCACTCTGGGCAGGGCGGCCTGCTCGAAGTGATGCCACACCCCGACTTCGCGTCGAACAGGTTGCTGTACGTCAGCTACTCGAAACCCGGGGTGACCGACAGCGACTCGAGGACGGCGCTCATTCGCGGGCGGTTCGAGAACGATCGACTGACGCAGGTACAGGAGATCTTCGACGCCGTCTCGAAGGGCCGTGGTCACTACAGCGGTAAGATGGCGTTCGACAAGAACGGACATCTGTTTCTCTCACTGGGCGATCGTCAAGTCCCACCCGAAGGGAATCTCGAGGCACATCCCGCACAGGACCTCTCGAATCACCACGGCAAGATCGTCCGCCTGCACGACGATGGTCGGGTACCTGCCGACAACCCGTTCGTGAATCGAGCCGGCGCCAGACCGGAAATCTGGAGCTACGGCCATCGCAACGTGCAGGGGCTCGCCATTCACCCTGAGACGGGCGATCTGTGGGCCGACGAACACGGTCCGCAGGGAGGCGATGAGCTCAATCTCATTCAGCCAGGCAAGAACTATGGATGGCCGGTGATTGGGTACGGTGTGAACTACCAGACGGGCCTCGCCATTCACAGCGGCACACACCGGCAAGGGATGGAGCAGCCGATTCGCGTATGGGTCCCGTCGATCGGCATTTCGGGTCTGATGATTTACAACGGCGATCGATTCCCGCAGTGGCGCGGAAATCTATTCATCGGAGGCATGGCTGGTCAGCAGCTCTCGCGGCTGACGTTGAATGGACAGCGCGTCATCAACGAAGAAACGCTGGTGCAGCAGCGTGGTCGCATCCGCGATATCCGTCAGGGACCGGATGGCTACATTTACCTCGTGACCGACGATCGCGACGGCAAGCCCACGCCAGTTCTTCGAGTGGAGCCGGTTGAACGATCGACAGAGTAGAGCGGCAGTGCGAACAATCCCCCGCGCGGACTTGAGCGAAACCTGAGGCGCGATTAGACTCGGCCACGGAGGAAACTGCGATGAAGAGACGTTTGTGGGTGCTTGTCATTGCTGTCGTCGCCGCTGCCTCGGTCGGCGTTCATTCTCAACAGCAGCCCTCGGCTCCTGCGAGCGCGCTTCCATCTCCACCTCAGCGCGAGCCGGCGTGGGCGTTCCCGGTGCAGGCTGGATCTCTGCCTGCCGAGTCGCCGGAGCCAAAGTCGATCGAGGGCAGCACGAAGAAGTACACGCCAAAAGAGATCGACGATCTGATGAATCCGCCCGACTGGCTTCCCGAGGCGCACAAGCCTGCGCCGGGCATCGTGCAGAAGGGCCATGGCGCCGCGCTCGCCTGCGGGTCCTGCCATCTCATGTCGGGTCTCGGGCATCCCGAATCGGCAGACCTGACAGGGTTCACGGCCGACTACATCGTTCAGCAGATGCTCGACTTCAAGAACGGGACGAGGAAGGACTACGCGCGGATGAACGGCATCGCGAAGGAAGTCTCCGATCAGGAGTCGCGTGAGGCCGCTGAGTGGTTCGCGTCGCTGCCGCGGAAGAAGTTCTCGAGGGTCGTCGAAGCGGCGATGGTGCCGAACACGTTCGTCGGTCAGGGGCGCATGCGGTTCGCCGATCCGAAAGGTGGCATGGAGCCGATCGGCAACCGCATCATCACGCTCCCCGAGGATCAGGAGAAGGCACGCTTGCGCGATCCGCGATCGGGCTTCGTGTCCTACGTGCCGCCCGGCAGCATTGCCAAGGGGAAATCACTCGCCGAAACCGGCGGAGGAAACAAGACGATCGCGTGCAACATCTGCCATGGCGACGGCATGAAAGGGCTCGCGCAGGTGCCGCGCATCGCCGGATTGCATCCGATCTACGTCGCGCGTCAGCTGCATCTCTTCAAAGATGGCGGCAGGGCCGGCGCTGACGCGGCGCTGATGAAAAAGCCGGTGATGCAGCTCACCGACGAGGACATTCTGAACATCTCGGCGTACGTCGGATCCCTTTCGCCAGAGTAAAGTAGCCAGTAGGCAGGAAGCAGTAGGCAGTTCTGCTGCCTACCGCCTACCGCATACTCGTACTGTCTTCCATGAGCTTGTTCGCTCGCAAACCCATAGCGGATTTGCAACCTGTCGAAGGCGCGCACTCGCTGAGGCGCGCCCTCGGTGCCGGCGACCTGATCATGCTCGCGATCGGCGCCGTGATCGGTGCCGGCATCTTCTCGTCGATCGGAACAGCGGCGGCCGGGGAAATTCGTCCCGATGGCACGATCATCCGCGCCGCTGCTGGTCCAGCGCTGATTCTTTCGTTCGTGTTACTCGGCTTCGTGTGCGCCCTCGCCGCACTGTGCTACGCGGAGCTGGCCGCGATGATCCCGCAGGCGGGCAGCGCCTATGCGTACTCCTACGCGACGCTCGGCGAGCTCGTTGCATGGGTGATCGGCTGGGATCTCATCCTCGAGTACGCCGTCGGAAACATTGCTGTCGCCGTGGCGTGGGGCGGCTACTTCGCGTCGTTCATGAGCGGGTTCGGCGTGACATTCCCGGGATGGCTGACGCACGGCTACAGGGCGGTGACATTGAGCGCCGATCCGGCTGTGCAGGCACTGCTCGAGACGGCCCCGCGAATCGGCGGCATTCCGATCCTGCTCAATATTCCAGCGTTCGCGATCGTCATGCTCGTGACCTGGGTGCTGCTGCTCGGCGTCAGAGAGAGCGCTCGCGCGAACAACATCATGGTCGTGGTGAAGCTGCTCGTGCTCGGGCTGTTCGTCGTCGTCGGCGCGATTCACATCGACACGGCCAACTACGTCCCGTTCGCGCCGAACGGCTGGGCCGGCATCCATCAGGGCGCGGCCATCGTCTTCTTCGCCTACATCGGCTTCGACGCGATCTCCACGGCAGCAGAGGAGACGAAGAATCCGCAGCGAAATCTCCCGATCGGCATCCTCGGCGGACTCGCCATCTGCACGCTCATCTACGTGATCGTCGGCATTGTCGCGACAGGGCTCGTGCCGTACATGGAACTGCGCGCCGCCGATCCGCTCGCGAAGGCATTAGACGTGGCGGGGCTGAAGACGGCCGGCTGGATCGTGTCGTTTGGCGCAGTGATCTCGATTACCGCGGTACTGCTGGTCTTTCAGTACAGGCCAGCCCCGGATCTTCTTCGCGATGGCACGCGACGGGCTACTTCCGGCGTGGGCGGCGAAGGTGAGCGAGAAACGGCGCGTGCCGCACATCACGACGTGGGCGACCGGAATCGTGGTTGCGCTTGGCGCGCTCGTCGCCGACGAGAACGAAATCTACGACCTCACCAACATCGGGACGCTCTCCGCCTTTGCCATCGTCTGTATCGGCGTGCTCGTGCTCAGGTATACGGAACCCGACAGGCCTCGGCCGTTCCGCGTCCCGCTGGTCTGGGCGGTCAGCCTGATCGGTGCTTTCGCGTGCTTCTACACGATGCTGGGATTGCCACGAACGGCCTGGGAACGGTTTGGGATCTGGCTCGTCATCGGCGCTCTGATCTACGCGTTTTACGGTTACAGGCACTCTAAGCTGCGCCGGAGCCGCCCACAGAGTTAGAATGGTCGTTTCGGACCATTCGGAAATTCCCCACTGGATGCTATGGCACACGATTGGATTGCGGTACGCGGGGCTCGCGTCCACAACCTCAAGAATATCGACGTCGATTTGCCCCGTGACAAGCTCGTCGTTATCACGGGCCTTTCCGGCTCAGGCAAGTCGTCGCTTGCCTTCGACACGATTTACGCCGAAGGGCAGCGGCGTTACGTCGAATCGTTGTCTGCATACGCCCGGCAGTTCCTCGAGCAGATGGAGAAGCCCGACGTCGATCTGATCGACGGCTTGTCTCCGGCAATCTCCATCGAACAGAAGACGACCGGCTCGAATCCACGATCGACTGTCGGCACGGTCACCGAAATCTACGACTATCTGCGACTGCTGTTCGCGAACACCGGCACGCCGCACTGCTACAACTGCGGACGCGCGATTTCCTCACAGTCGCTCGAGCGGATCCTCGATCTCGTGATGCTGTACCCGACGGATGCGCGCATCAACATCATGGCGCCCATCGTGCGCGGCCGAAAAGGCGAGTTCAAGAAGGAGCTGCAGGCGCTCCGGCAGCGCGGCTACAGCAAGGCGCGCATCGACGGCCAGTTCCGATCGCTCGAGGAAGACCTGAAGCTCGATCGCCGGCGAAACCACACGATCGAGGTCGTGGTCGATCGGCTGATCGTCAAGTCGGGCATCGAGCGGCGCTTGTCTGAGTCGCTCGAAACTGCGCTCTCGCTCGCCGATGAGATCGTCGTCGTCAACACCTTCGATGGTGGCGATCAGCTGTTCTCGCGCCGGCTCGCGTGCGTGAAGTGCGGAATCTCGATGCCGGAGATGACGCCGCGCGCGTTCTCGTTCAACTCGCCGCATGGCGCATGTCCTGCGTGCCAGGGGCTGGGCGCGACGTACGACTTCGACGCGAAGCTGGTCGTGCCCGATGAGTCGTTGTCGCTGCTCGGCGGTGCGATTGCGCCGTGGGCTCGCGGAGATCGCAAGCTGGTGCGAGAGGCCGTGATGACGTTGGCCCGCACTTACAGTCTCGATCCCGACGCGCCCTTCAACAAGCTGCCGCGCAAACATCGCGAGCTGGTGCTGTTCGGACCGGCTGGAGCGGCGAAGCAGGAAAAGGTGGCGGCCAAGGCCGCGGCGGCGCGAGTTGCCGCCGACGACGAGGACGAGGAAGACGACGAGGAGTTCGAGCTTCCGCGCCGTCGATCGACGGCGAAGTCGGAGGCCGATCCATTCGGCCGCAACTTCGAGGGCGTGATTCCCAATCTGCGCCGCAGGTACGAAGAGGGCTCGTGGGCGGTTCAGGAAGATCTCGAGCCGTATCGAACGCTGCGCGAATGCCCCACCTGTCATGGGCAGCGGTTGAAGCCGCAGAGCCTGGCGGTGAAGGTCAAGGGACGAGGCATCGCCGATTACGTCAACATTCCAATCAGCGACGCGCTGGCGGTGTTCGAATCATTCGAGCTGAGCGAGCGCGAGGCGCTCATCGCCGGGCGCGTGCTTCGAGAGATTCGCGAGCGGCTTCGATTCCTGGACGATGTGGGCGTTGGATATCTGACGCTCAATCGCAGTGCGGCCACGTTGTCCGGCGGTGAAGGACAACGCATTCGGCTGGCGACGCAGATCGGCGCTAACCTCACCGGCGTGCTCTACGTGCTCGACGAGCCGTCGATCGGCCTGCACCAGCGCGACAACCGTCGCCTGTTGACGACGCTGTCGCGGCTGCGAGACCTGGGCAACACCGTAGTCGTGGTCGAGCACGACGAGGAGACGATCCGCACCGCCGACTACGTCGTCGATCTCGGGCCCGGCGCTGGTGAGCATGGCGGTCACGTCATCTTCCAAGGCGAGCCGTCCCAATTGATGGCCGACGGTCATGGCTCGCTCACGGGCGCCTACCTTCGAGGTGAGCGTTCGATTCCGACGCCGTCGGCAAGGCGCCCAGCATTGAAGGGCGAGATCGTCATTCGCGGGGCGCGCGCGAACAATTTGAAGAACATCGACGTCGCGATTCCGCTCGCCACCTTGACAGCGGTGACCGGCGTCAGCGGCTCCGGCAAGTCGACGCTCGTCAACGACATCCTGTATCGCTCGCTGGCCAAGACGATCTATCGCGCGGCTGCTGAACCGGGTCCGCACGATCGCATCGACGGCATTGGGCTCATCGACAAGGTCATCGAGATCGATCAGTCGCCGATCGGCCGGACACCGCGATCGAATCCGGCCACGTACACCGGGATGTTTACGTTCATCCGCGAGCTGTTCGCGATGATGCCGGAAGCCAAGGCGCGCGGATTCAGGCCGGGGCGCTTCTCGTTCAACGTCAAAGGCGGACGATGCGAGGCCTGTCAGGGTGATGGCGTCATCGCGATCGAGATGCACTTCCTGCCCGACGTGTACGTCACCTGCGAGCAATGCAAGGGGCGGCGATACAACCGGGAGACGCTCGACATTCAGTACCGAGGGAAGTCGATCGCCGAGGTCCTCGACCTGACCGTCGATCAGGCGCTTCCGCTGCTCGAGAACTTTCCCCCTATTGCCAACAAGCTCCGCACCCTGCAGGACGTCGGGCTCGGCTACATCGAGCTTGGACAATCGGCGGTCACGCTGAGCGGCGGTGAAGCGCAGCGCGTGAAGCTCGCCCGAGAGCTCTCGCGACGCAGCACGGGACGGACGGTGTACATCCTCGACGAGCCGACGACCGGTCTGCACTTCGAGGACACACGCAAGCTGCTCGATGTCCTCAACAAGCTGGTGGATCAGGGGAATACGGTCGTCGTCATCGAGCACAACCTGGACGTGATTCGATGCGCGGACCACGTCATCGATCTCGGGCCCGAGGGCGGCGCCGGGGGTGGTCAGGTGGTGGCCTCGGGATCGCCAGAAACGATCGCGGCCATTTCGACGTCAGCGACCGGTCAATTCCTCACGTCTTTACTCAACAGTCATTCGGCGTGATGTGGTTCAGAGGCCACAGGCCGACCCTCAAGACTTGTGTCACAAAGGCCACAACTGAATGGTTTGAGGCGATTGCGCCTCGAGCATTAAAATAACGGCAACGGCCTGATCACCAACGGGTTAATCAGTATTCGTGGCGATCTCATGGGCATGGTATCTGGCTTGCTTCATGGACCGCTAAGCCGGAACACACCGTGAACAGCCTCTCATTGCAACGAACGCTTCGCCGCGGCATTTCCTGCGCGGGTATCGGCCTCCACTCAGGCCGTAAGGTGACCCTCTCTCTTCGTCCTGCCCCCGCAGGATCGGGGATTCGCTTTCGCCGCTCGGACCTTGGTGGGCTCGAGCTGCCGGCGCAAGTCAATCACGTTGGCGCGATCAACTACGCCACGGGCCTCATGCGGGATGCCGTTCAGGTGGACACCGTCGAGCATCTACTGGCCGCGCTCGTCAGCCTGGGCATCGATAACGTGACCGTCGAGTTGAACTCGCCGGAAGTGCCGATTATGGACGGCAGCGCTGCGCCGTTCGTCTACCTGATTCAGGAAGCCGGTGCGAAGACGCTCGACGCACCGCGTCGGTATCTCAAGATTCTTCGACCGATCTCCCTGACGCGTGGCGATAAGCGGATCGCGATCTATCCGTCGGATCATTTCAAGGTCACGTACAGCATCGCGTTCGATCATCCGATGCTGCGTCACCAGTCGCGAACCATTCGCCTCACGTCGGATGCGTTCATCGACGAGATCGCGCCGGCGCGCACGTTTACGTTTCTGAACGAAGTCGAGATGCTGCGTCAGCAGGGTCTGGCGCTTGGCGGCTCGCTCGAAAACGCCATCGTCATCTCGGACACCGGCGTGTTGAACAATGGCCTGCGCTTCGACGATGAGTTCGTGCGCCACAAGATTCTGGATGTGATTGGCGACATGGCGCTCGTCGGCTACCCGATGATCGGCCACCTGGTTGCTCACCGAGGCGGGCATGCGCTCCACACAGCGTTTGCTGCGCAGGTGCTGGAAGAATCAGAGGCGTGGATGCTGGTCGAGGGAAGAGGGGATGCGGCTCAGGCCGGGCCGGTCCCGATAACGGATCCCATTCGGGCGAACTAGCCTCGAGTCGCTAGCGGGCAATTCTCCGCATATACGCCTCGAGCTTGTCGTTCTCGTACTTCACCGTATTCAGAAACAGGCTCTCGAGCAGATAGGCACGACGCTCACCGTCGTCCATCTGCTCGATCAGGTGATTGATCTCCCTGACCATGTCCTCAAAGGATCGTTCGAGCTCGCGGCGGGCGGTGACCTCGCGGTAGAGCGCCTCCATGATGGCGAGGAGGTCGCCGTCGAGCGGGATCTCGGCTCCGGTCGTGGTCTTGATGGTTCGAGTGCTCATACCCCGAAGCTCCTGATCGCCGACGCCTCGTCGGGATGAATCTCGAGAAAGTTCTGGGCTCCCGTCATCGAGAGCATGGTTTCGACGCGCTTCTGTACACCTGACAGCTTCAGGGCGCCACCTGCGGCGTTGGCCTGCCGGTACAGGTCCATCAGGCAGCCAATGGTCGCGCTGTCGACGTAGGTCACCGTCGACAGGTCGAGCAGCAGCTTCTTGTCGCCGCTTCCGATGAGCGACGTGATGGTGCTCGCGAACTCGGAGAGGATCGGATACATCAGCCGCGTCTCGTTGACGCGGACTATGGAGACGTTCTGGTTGCGGTCGGTCGTCAGATTCATCCTGATACTCCGGTTCTCGGCACAGCATCCTGCTCTTCACGAAGACGTTGGATTTGCCTGGCAAGTTCGGTCCGGCCCCGATTGATGCGAGATTTGACGGTCCCTTCGGGTAAGCGCAGCCGGTCGGCGATTTCCTGGTAGGTCAATTCCTGGATGTCTCTCAGCATCACCGCGGTGCGCAGTGTCGGCGCCAGCTTGTCGAGGGCCTTGCGCAGCAGCTTGACGCGATCGCGCTGCTCGAGTTGTGTATCGGCGCGCGTATCTGGAGAGGCTGGTGCAAAGTCACTCGGATCGACGTCGCGGTTGATCGTCTCGCGCTCTTTGCGGACGGCGCGGTAGTGATCGATGCAGAGATTGCGGCTCACGCTGATGAGCCATGTCTGGAAGTTCGCGCGGCGATCGAACGTATCGAGCGACTTGTACAACTTGAGGAAGACGTCCTGCGTGAGGTCCTCCGCCTGATCGTGACGGCCGACGAACTTGTACGCGACGTTGAAAACCTTCCGCCGATACATCCGCACGATCGATTCCCACGCTGCCTGATCGCCGTCCAGACAGCGTTCGATGATCTCGTCGGTCACCTGTGTTGGAGAGGGCGCGTCAGCAGACATCACGACCAGATAGTCGCGCGTGTGCTCGCGCGAGAAACAAAGAAACGCAAAACGGGCAGTCGAGGCTGATGTGAGATACCGCGTTCGAGCCTGAAATGCAGGAAATGCGCGCATGATAACATGCGAAACGCTCGTGTACCTACCGTTCCAACCCTCTCCAGCAGGTCTCCTTTGCGACCGCGTCAGCGTGCCCTCCATCGTCGAGGCCGTTGGCACGCCCGCGTATGTCTACAGTGCCGAAGCGATCCGAAGCGCCTATCGGGAGATCGATTCGGCGTTTGCCGAGTATCCGCACGCGATTCATTACGCGCTGAAGGCCAATTCGACTCTGGCGTTGCTGCGTCTGCTGCGCTCGCTCGGCAGTCGCGCGGATGCCAACTCGTGGGGCGAAATCGACGTGGCGCAGCGAGCCGGCTTTGCCCCGAAAGACATCGTGTTCACCGGTGTGGGGAAGACGCGCGACGAGCTCGAGGGGGCGATTGCTCTTGAAATCGGCACGATCAACGCCGAGTCCGCCGGGGAGCTGGATCGCATCGCGTCGATTGCGGCGGAGCAGGGACGCGTGGCTCGCGTGGCGCTCCGCGTCAATCCCGACATCGATGCGCGGAGTCATCCAAACATCTCCACCGGACTCAAGTCGAACAAATTCGGCGTGCCCATTCAGGAGGCGCGCGCGATCTACGCCGACCGTCGGCGCCTCTCGAGTCTCGAATTCGTCGGCGTGCATATCCACATCGGATCGCAGATCACGTCTGCAGAACCGCTCGCAGGTGCGGCGCGCTCGCTGGTAACACTGGCGCGGGAGCTGTGCGAGGACGGCTTCACCCTCGAGCACCTCGATCTTGGAGGGGGTCTCGGCATCGGCTACGAAGGACGTCCGCTGCTGACGCCATCGGACTACGCGGCCGCCGTCCTGCCCGAACTGCGTGGGATTGGCATTCCAGTTGTGCTCGAACCTGGGCGCGCCGTCGTTGGCAATGCCGGTGCGCTCGTGTCGCGAGTCGTCGACGTAAAGCGATTTCCGGATGGCCGGCAGTTCGCTGTTCTCGATGCCGGCATGACAGAGCTGATGCGCCCCGCGCTGTACGGATCGTTTCACCGGATTCTGCCGGTTGCGCCGCGCAGCGGCCCCGAGAGCGCATGGGACATCGTCGGGCCGATCTGCGAGAGCAGCGACGTCTTTGCGCGCGAGCGATCGTTGCCGGAGCTTCGCGTCGACGATCTGGTGGCTGTCCTCGATACAGGCGCGTACGGCGCCGTCATGGCGTCAAATTACAACCGGCGCTTCCTCGCTCCGGAAGTGCTCGTGGACAACGACCGGTTCGAGATTATCCGGCGCCGGCAGACGCTGGACGATGTGCTGGCACTCGAAAGCTGAGAGCGGTTCCGCGTTCCGGGTTCCATGTTCCACGTTCGTGTTCGGAGTTCGGGTTCTAGGTTCAGGGTTCGGAGTTCTCGGTTCCGGCGACGGAGTCGTAGCTCGATTGCGACGTGATGAGGCTCAAGGAAACCATGAACATCTGCACCCGGAACCCGAACCGGAACCCGAACACGAACCCGGAACCCGGAACGTGGAACCTGGAACCGCGTGGTTCTGATGCGCGGATTGCTCATCGCATTCGAAGGTCTCGATCAAAGCGGCAAGCAGACACAGGCAGAGCGGCTGCGCGATCGGCTGATTGAAGCCGGCCGTCAGGTGCGGCTGTTGTCGTTTCCCGCGTATGAGACGCCGATCGGCATCGAGATTCGCCAGGCGCTCGCCGGTGCGCGCGAGTGGGACGCGGATGTGATGCAGCTGCTCTACATCGCGAATCGCTACGAAGCGAGGCCGATGATCGAACGCGAACTATCGCAAGGCACGATTCTCGTCTGCGATCGATACGTCGCGTCGAGCATCGCCTACGGCGAGACGCAGGGACTCGACGCCGCCTGGCTTCGTGACGTCCAGCGACATCTGCCGCAGCCGGACATGACATTCCTCCTCGACATTGCCCCTGACGTGTCGGCTCGCCGCAAGACCTCCGACCGCGACAAATACGAGCGCGATCTCGCACTGTTGGCTCGCGTCCGGGACAGCTATCTGCGTCAGGCCGTATCTCACCTGTGGATTCGTCTCGACGCAAATCGCGACCGCACCGCGGTCGCCGCCGACGTCTTCGACGCAGTACGATCGTTGCTCTGAGCGGAGGAGTCACGTGAGCTCAATCGAGGGGTTGATTGGAACCTTCGATGGATCCGGTACGTGGTACGACGCCGCGGGCAAGTCAGCCAGCTACCGGGTCCGACAAACCAACGTCTCGACGGACGATGGCTTCGAAGTGGTTTTCCAACACGACTTCGCTGATGGGACGGTCGTTGACGCGCGGTTCAGCATGAGTTGGATTGCGACGAACCTCTTTCGTCTCGACGTAGCGGGCGCGCCGGTGGGCAACGGATACGTCTTCGACGGCGTATGCCACTACCACATGAAGTTGGGCGAGAAGTTCGTCCAGGTGAGTTACGTCTCGCGACCCGACGCGGTCGAGGTGTTCGGCTCGAGCTCCACCAATGCGGAAGGACACTACATCGCGTGGAAGGAAACTCTGCGGCGAAAGGCGAGCTGAGGCAGCGATGACTCTGGTCATGCGCCGTCACGCTCTCCCGGGCGTTCTAGTTGCCCTGTCGTGTTGCGTCGCAGTGACGGCTGGGTCTCGAATGCCTGCGCAAGCGGCAGCCCCCGTCGAGTCCTATCGCGTCGTCAAGACCTATCCCCACGATCCCACCGCATTTACTCAGGGACTGATTTACCGCGAAGGATTCCTGTACGAGAGCACCGGC
Organism: uncultured Acidobacteriota bacterium; assembly: GCA_963757735.1. Lineage (GTDB taxonomy): Bacteria > Acidobacteriota > Vicinamibacteria > Vicinamibacterales > UBA2999 > Gp6-AA40. The sequence goes on along the minus strand of CAVWST010000036.1, from coordinate 279,298 downwards.
ATCCGAGGCCAGTCGAGCCTGCGAAAGGTGAAGCTCGAAACGGGCGAAGTCGTCGTGCAGCGCCGTACCGGCCTCGAGACTCACTTTGCCGAGGGGCTTGCCGAGTGGAAGGGGCAGCTCTTTCAACTGACGTGGCAGTCGAAGGTCGCGCTCGTCTACGACCTCGCGAGCTTCGCTCCACGTGGCACGTTCGCCTATTCAGGCGAGGGCTGGGGGCTGACGCACGATGAGCGAAGGTTCATCCTGAGCGACGGTTCCAATCGCCTGCGATTTTTCGATCCGATGACGTTCCGCGAGATCGGGCACGTCGAGGTGACAGACCAGGGAAGGCCGGTTACGGATCTCAACGAGCTCGAGCACGTGAACGGTCAAGTCTGGGCGAACGTGTGGCACACAGATCGAATCGCGAGGATTTCACCGGAGACAGGACGAGTCATCGGCTGGATAGATCTTCGGGGCCTCATGTCGGGAGGCTTCAAGCTCGAATCCGAGGCGGTACTCAACGGCATCGCCTATGACGCGCCAGGCAAGCGTCTGTTCGTCACCGGCAAGTTGTGGCCGCGTCTCTTCGAGATCTGAAGTTATTCCGCGAGCGCGAGAGTAAGGGCGCGCACTTCTTTCACGCCAGCCTTCTTCAGCACCTGCGCGCACGCGTCGAGCGTCGCGCCCGTTGTCCGCACATCGTCTATGAGCACGACGATGTGCCCCTCGGAGCATCGACTGGTGTACACAAGCCGAGAGAAGCGGCGACAACATGAACGCGCCGCGCACGTTGCGACGGCGCCTCGCCGCAGTGAGACCTGTTTGCGGGGCAGTGGCCCGCGTTCGCCAGAGCGCATGAACGACCGGCAGTCCGAGACACGAGGCTAAGTCGGTGGCCTGATTGAATCCCCGCGTCAGCCGCCGCCATGGATGCAGCGGCACAGGCACGACGCAGTGCGCGTCGGAGAGCACATCGGCCGCCTGTTTCGGCACAGCACTGTGCCGAGCCTGACCGACAGCGAGCGACGGCCTTCGTACTTGAACGCGTGGATGATGTGACGGAGGGCGCCGTCGTAGCGGCCTGCCGATTTCGATCGATCAACTGCGCCGAGTTCACTGCCTATCGCAGACGGGTGGAATCAGCGACTTCACGTCGGCCCAGCAGATATTGCACACAGGACCGCGTGTTGGATGTTCGAGCGTCGATGAGCACGCGGCACAGCGTGGCGCGAGGATCGCCGCGACCAGCGCGTCGACGACGTATGTCAGCTGACGACCACGCGCGCTCGCGCGCCCCGCAGCCAGCCCCTGATCTCGTGCCGCTCGGCGTTGCCCCACAGGCGTTCCAGCCCGTAGAAGGCGCGACACTCGCGACTGAAGACGTGCACGACGAAGTTGAAGTAGTCGAGCAGGATCCATTCCGACTTGTCGACGCCTTCTGCAAGCGCAGGTCGCTCGTTGAGCGATTCTCGCAGCGTGTCCTGGACCGAGTCCGCGATGGCCGACATCTGTCGCGTGTTGGCGGCAGTGCAGATCACGAAGTAGTCGGTGAATCCGCCTGTCTTCCGAAGATCGAGCACGACAACGTCCTCGGCCTTCTTGTCGCAAACTGCGGTCACAGCAGTCGCGACGTCCTTGGGCAGGCGCGGCTTTTCTGTACCAGCCGCACGAGTCGTCTTGGTTGCGCGTCCCTTAGTCGTTGCCATGCAAGTCGCCTACCGCCCCGTACAGGTGATGAACCACGATATGCCTGGCGACGGCGGCAGGCACCAGATCGTCGATGGATTCGCGCGCCATCAGTCGCGCGCGGATCGTCGTGGAAGAGATATCGCGTGTTCGTGCTTCGACCAGAATGATTCGAGTTTTCCCGTCGCTCGGGATCGTTTCCTCAGGACGATGAAAACGATGACGCAGTTCCGGTGTGCGGGCGGTCGCTGTCTCCATGCTCGTGCCGGGACGCGCGATCACGACGAAGTGCGCTCCATCGAGGACCGCCGGAAACTCGCGCCACGCTGAAATTTCTGCGAAGGCATCTGCACCGAGAATGAAGAAAATCTGCAACGGCGTCCATCCCTCGGCGTGCATGGCTCGCAGCGAGTCAGCGGTGTAGGAGTGGCCCGGCCGAACCAGTTCCATCTCCGAGACGCGGTACGCGGGACGATCCTCGATCGCGAGCGCGACGAGCGCGAAGCGGTGGAACGCATTCGCCATCGGGTTCGCGCTGCGATGCGGGGGATCGTGCAGCGGCACGAGGCGGATTTCATCGAGGTGCAGAGTGGCGAGGGCGGCCTCCGCGGCGTCGAGATGACCGAGGTGAATCGGATCGAACGTTCCCCCGAGGACCCCGATCGTGCGCGCAGTCGTCATGCATCGCGTCGCGTGCGCGACGGTGTGAGCAGGTCGATCCCCTCCGAAGCCGGACGCTGCTCATCGGGCCCGCTCGCGGCGCTCGCGCGCGCACGGGCGATCTCGCGCCAGGCCGCCTCCAGCAACCCGTTGAGCCCGTCTCCCCGGACTCCCGAGATCTGGACCAGTGGCAACTTGCGCGCGCGCACGTGTTTCGTCAGTCGTTTGAGCGCGCCCGGATCGTCGAGTGCATCGATCTTGTTCGCGGCAACGATCTGCGGTTTTGCGGCGACTTGTGGATCGAAGAGTTGCAGTTCGTTCTGAATCGTATCGAAGTCCTCGACCGGATCGCGTCCGGATGCACCAGAGACGTCCACCAGGTGCACGAGCACCTTCGTGCGCTCGACGTGGCGGAGGAATCGATCGCCGAGGCCGTGGCCCTCGTGCGCCCCCTTGATCAGTCCCGGGGACGTCAGCGACGACGAAGCTGCGGTTGTCGCTCAGGCTCACGACGCCAAGGTTGGGCACGAGCGTCGTGAACGGGTAGTTCGCGATCTTCGGTTTGGCCGCAGACACCCGCGAAATCAGCGTGGACTTGCCCGCGTTGGGGAAACCGATCAGGCCGACATCGGCGATCAATTTCAGCTCGAGATGAAGGAACTTCTCCTCGCCGGGCCCTCCGGGCTCCGTGCGTCGCGGCGCGCGATTGGTGGAGCTGACGAACTGCGCGTTGCCGCGACCGCCGCGTCCGCCGCGCCCGACCAGGACACGCTGACCCTCTTCCGCGAGATCCGCGAGCAGTTGTACTTCGCCGTCGCTCTTCTCGTACACGAGCGTGCCGAGAGGCACCGTTACGTCGAGATCGTGGGCGGACTGTCCGGTCCGGTTTGAACCCTGACCGTGCTGTCCACCGCGGGCTTTGAATTCGGGATGAAAGCGGAAGTCGACGAGCGTGTTCTTCGTGGCGATCGCGGTGACGTAGACGGAGCCGCCCGACCCGCCGTCACCGCCGTCGGGTCCGCCGCGCGGCACGAACTTCTCGCGGCGGAAGCTCAGACAGCCGTTGCCACCGGATCCGGCGATGATGCGGATGTCGACTTCGTCGACGAACATAGGTCTTCCCCTCAAAGACCAACTCTCAACGTCCACTGCGTCGTCAACCGACGCGATTGTTCCGTGTCCCGAAAGCTGTTACTCGACGGGGATGATTGAGATTTTGCGGCCGTGCTGACCGTGGTCTTCGAAGCGGACCTTGCCCGTCACCTTGGCGAAGAGCGTGTGGTCCTTACCGAGCCCGACGTTCAACCCAGGTTCGAACCGGCGACCCTTCTGACGGACGAGGATGGACCCACCCGTGACGAGGTTGCCGTCGTGCCGTTTCACGCCGAGCCGCTGCGAATTGCTGTCGCGGCCGTTGCGTGAGCTGCCCTGCCCTTTTTTGTGAGCCATCGAACTAGTCCTCGGTCCTCGGTCTTCGGTCTTCTGTCTCTGGAATTTGCGAGCTAACTCGTGGCACTGGAGACGGGGACTGCAGACTGGAGACCATAAATCCTACGCGACGATCTCGGTGATGCGCACGCGCGTGAACACGCTGCGATGACCGCGCGTCTTGCGGAAGCCCTTGCGTCGCTTCTTCTTGAAGACGCGAATCTTGGGGCCGCGCGACTCGCCGGCCACGACGCCGACGACCTTGGCTCCTGCGACGAAAGGAGCGCCGGCAACGATGTCGCCCGCGTCTTTTTCGACGAGCAGGACCTGTTCAAAGGTGAACGGCGATCCCGCCTCCGCCGGAACGCCATCGACCTCGATGACCGCGCCTGGCGTCACTTTCACTTGTCGACCACGGGCTTGAACGATCGCGTACACGGGCATTTCCTCCATCCGCACAACCTATTGAGGTTAGCAGATTGGCCCTGAGACGGGCAAGTTCCACCTGCGTCCAGACCCGCGCAGACAAAGCTGGCTGTTGAGGCCTACTGGAGCAAAATCCTGGTGCCCTTGATTTTCTGGCTGCTCAGCGTGCTCAGGAAGGTCGGGATGAGCCGATCCATCAGCTCGAAATACGACGACAACGCCGGGGTGGTCTGGTTGGCGTTGTAGAGGATCTGCTCGCCGAAGCTTTCCGAATGCAGGGTCGCGCCGCTGCGGCCGTCGATGAAGATAAAGCGTCCGTCGAGGCTGAAACCCTTGCGCTCCATGTACGTCCGGACCGGCACCACGCGCCGGCGGCCGAACGAATCGTACACCTCCTGCTCGCGCTGGACGATGCTGTTGCGCTGCAGCGGAGTGAACATCACGGTGCCCGTCACGATCAGCGGCTGCTGATATTCCTCGCCGATCTTTTTCCAGGTACTCGACATTCGCGAAGACGTGTTTGTACGCCTCGAGGTCCTTCTCTTCTTTGATCGGTGGGGGCGCGGTTGCGGCACCACCGGAATCACGTCCCTCTGCGGCGACGTCCACGAGCGGCAGAACATCCGAATCGATCACGCGGAGCTGAGACTTTGTACGCAACTGGCTACGCAGCAGGCGCGTGGTTTCAAGGTTACCGTCCACGTCCTCGGTGCCACCGGCGATGAACCCGGCAACGAGCACGCGCTGAAATGCCGCAACATCCAGCTTGGGCCGGATGGGCGTTTCGATCGGGATCTCGAACGAGTTCGTGCAGGCCGCGGCCAGCAGAACGACGACGAGACTACTGAGCGCCTTGACGGGTCGTGCGATCATTGATTTCTCTGAACAGCTCGTAGTTCTGCTTGATCAGGGCGTTGCCGGGCTCGAGCTCGAGCGCCCGTTCGTACGCCGCGCGTGCCTTCGCGAGATCGCCTTCATGTTCGTAGGCAATAGCCAGGTTGTTGTGAGCGGGCGCGTAGCTCGGATCGATCTGCGCCGCCCGTTCCCAACGGTAGATCGCTTCGCGCCAGAGTCCGCGTTGCGCCACCGTGATGCCAAACTCCACCTGCTTCTTCGCATCCGAACGCGCGTCCGCCTGAAGCGGAACGGTAACGAGCGTGAGAAGGACGAGCGCTAGCGGTATAGCAGCGGTGCGCATTGGAGGTGGCCTCACTATAGTCACTCGCTCTCGCGCGGCGCAAGTAGTTTACCGATCAAGAGCTTAGCTAGCGGAGCAAGGCACGTACCACGGAAAATCGCGAGTTTTTTAAGGTAATCGCGATCGCCGCCCGAGCGGTGTCCACGGTTTCTTGCCACGGCCGTTGCGAATCGAGGAGGCCGGTGCCTATAATTCGCGACAGCGGGTTGGGTGCACGGCCTTCGGCCTGTCATGGCCGGAAGGAAGCTGTGCATGACACTCGATCACGCCGTCGCCTTGTCCCTCGTCGAGAATCTCCCCAGGGTCAACCTCACCGATCGCCTCAAGAACGACGCGAATCTGCTCTCGCGGGCGACTCCTCTGCTCGAGAAGGCTCGCGCGATTCGCGCCCGCGCCGAGCGAGCAGGCATTCAAGTTGTGGCGTGGAATGACCCTCGATTCCCGGCCGCTCTTACCACGCTGACCGATCTTCCTCCTGTGTTGTGGTACGTGGGACATTTGTCTGCCACAGAGCTACCTGCCCTCGGTATCGTCGGGTCTCGGGCAGCGTCGGCGGTGGCGATAGAAACGGTGTCGAGACTAGCAGCGGACGTCAGCGCGCTCGGCATCACGGTGGTCAGCGGTCTCGCACGCGGCGTTGACTCTGCGGCGCATCGCGCGGCACTTCGAGCTGGTCGCACGATCGCCGTCCTCGGGTCCGGTCTCGATCGGGTCTATCCGGGCGAGCACGCGTCGCTTGCGAAGGAGATTGCCCGCGATGGTCTGGTTGTCAGCGAGTTTCCGCCTGGCTGCCCGCCGCTCAAGCATCACTTTCCGATGCGCAATCGTTTGATCAGCGGGCTTTCGCTTGGGGTCGTGGTAATCGAGGCTTCTGACAAATCGGGCTCGCTGATCACAGCCTCATGCGCTCTCGAGCAAGGCAGAGAAGTGATGGTCGTGCCGGGAAATGTCCTGAGCGGGCGGAACAAGGGAGGACATGCGCTTTTAAGGGACGGCGCAAAGATTGTGGAGTCTGCGGACGATATCGTAAGGGAGCTCGGCTGGTGCCGCGAGCCGGATGCGAGTCAGGGAAACGAGATAACTCGCTGTCACCAAGCAATTTCTGGTGATCCCCTGATTCGGCAGATGTCCGCCGGACAGCCCTATGACGTGGACGAGCTGACGGCGCTCTCCGGGCTCGAGCCCAAGCGTCTACTGCCTCGCTTGCTCGATCTCGAGCTGCGAGGTTTCGTGCGTCGCGCCGGCGGAGGTCGTTTCTTGCGGTCGTTCTGAACGTGTTAGTGTCATCGGCAAGACACCAAAACAGGCATCGTCTAGGAAATGGCAGCATCAAAGCCTCTTGTTATCGTCGAGTCGCCCGCCAAGGCGAAGACTCTGGGTCGCTTCCTCGGCAACAAATACCGGGTCGAAGCGAGCTACGGTCATATTCGCGACCTCCCCGAGTCGGCGTCGGACGTGCCGAAGGAGATCAAGGAGAAGGACTGGGGACGACTCGGTGTCGATGTTGAACAGGACTTCACGCCCTACTACGTTGTCCCGAGCGACAAGCGAAAGCAGGTCGCGCACCTCAAGACCGCGGTCAAGGACGCATCTGAGCTGCTGCTCGCAACCGACCCCGATCGTGAAGGCGAGTCGATCAGCTGGCACCTGACGCAGGTGCTCAAGCCGAAAATTCCTGTACGCCGCATCGTTTTCCACGAAATAACCGAGGACGCCGTCAAGGAAGCGCTCGACAATCCGTCTGACGTCAACGAGAACCTCGTTCGCGCTCAGGAAAGCCGTCGCATTCTCGATCGCCTCTACGGCTACACGCTCTCTCCGGTGCTCTGGAAGAAGGTCCAGACCGGGTTGAGCGCGGGCCGTGTGCAGAGCGTTGCGGTTCGATTGATCGTCGAACGTGAGGAAGAGCGGCGCGCCTTCCGTTCGGCGGAGTACTGGGACGTTGAAGCGCCCATGAAAGGTGAAGGGCGCGAGTTCATTGCCACGCTCGTCCGCATCAACGATCAGCGGATCGCGACGGGTAAGGACTTCGATCCGCAGACGGGTGCCCTCAAGAATCAGAGCGCTCGTCTCCTGGACGGTCCGACGACGCAGAGGCTCGTTGAAGCGGTTCGAACGAACGTTCCCTGGACCGTCACCAACGTCGAACAGAAACCAGGCGTGGAGCGTCCGGCACCGCCGTTCACCACGTCAACGCTGACGCAGGAGGCCAGCCGCAAGCTTGGGTTCTCTACCGAGCGGACGATGCAGGTGGCGCAGCGGTTGTTCCAGGGCGTCGACGTCGGTAACGGTCAGATGGAAGGTCTCATCACCTACCATCGAACCGATTCGACGACGCTCTCCGACAAGGCGATCAACGAGTCGGCGCGGGTGATTCGGGAGATGTTTGGCGGCGAGTACTACGACGCCCCGCGCCGCTATCAGACCCGCGTCAAGAACGCGCAGGAAGCCCACGAAGCGATCCGTCCCACCGACTTCCGCCTGGCGCCAAGCCAGCTCGAAGGCGCGCTCGATCCAGACGAGGTGCGAGTCTACGAGTTGATCTGGAAGCGCACGATGGCGTCGCAGATGGTCGATGCGCGGGTGCTTCGGACGACGCTCGAGATTTCGGCGAAGGGTCCCGACGGGGAAACCGCGGTCTTTACTGCAGGCGGCAAGGCGATTGAGTTTGCCGGCTTCCGCCGCGCCTACGTTGAAGGCAGCGACGATCCCGCGGCGGAGCTCGAGGAACAGGAAGCGATCCTGCCGCAGTGCAGCGTCGGCGATCGGATTCACAGCAACGGTTCAACACCGATCACGCTCGTGGGCGCCGAGCCGAAGCGGCACGAAACGGTTCCTCCCGCGCGGTTCACGGAAGCGTCGCTGATCAAGGAGCTCGAACGGCTCGGCATCGGCCGGCCTTCCACGTACGCGCCGACGATCGCGACGATCGTCCGCCGCGGTTACGTCTTCCGGCAGGCGAAGGCGCTCGTGCCCAGCTTCACCGCCTTCGCCGTGACGAAGCTGCTGCGCGAGCACTTTGGCGACTTCGTCGAGAGCGACTTCACCGCGGAGATGGAGGACGATCTCGACGAGATCTCCCGCGGCGAACGCGAGTCGATCGCGTTCCTGAAACAGTTCTATTACGGTGATCGCAAGCATCGCGGTCTGTTGCCCGCAGTGGAGCACGGCGCCGAGAAGGCGGACTACCCGGTGCTCGACCTTGGCACCGATCCCGAGAGCGGGGAAAGCATTCGCATTCGCATTGGGCGCTTCGGGCCGTTCGTGCAGGTTGCCGAGGGCGGGCCCGGTCGAACGGCGTCGCTGCCGGAGGACGTGGCTCCGGCCGATCTGACGGTAGACAAAGCGCTCGAGCTGGTTCGCGCAAAGGCCGAAGGTCCGCGAACGCTCGGCGTCGATTCGGCGACGGGTCAGAACGTCTACGTGATGAACGGGCGATATGGCGCGTACGTTCAACTTGGCGAGACTCCCGAAGCCAAGGGCAAGGGACAGAAGGTCGAGAAGCCGAAGCGCGCATCGCTCCAGGCAGGCATGACCGATTCCACGGTGACGCTGGAAGAGGCGCTCAAGCTGCTCTCCTTGCCGCGCGTCGTCGGCCTGCACCCGGACGACAGCGAGCCGATCACGACCAACTTCGGTCGCTTCGGTCCGTACGTGAAGCATGGCGACGAATTCCGATCGCTCGAATCGGAAGACGACGTGTTCAACATCTCCTTCGATGCGGCGCTCGCGCTGCTGCGCGCGCCGAAGCAGTCGCGCCGCCGGCCTGCGGCACAGAAGAAGGTATTGCGCGAGCTGACTGACAACGGCACCACCCTCAAAGTGCTCGCCGGACGCTACGGTCCGTACGTCACCGACGGCACGACGAACGCCTCGATTCCGAAGACCACGTCGCCGGAGGCGTTGACCTATGCGCAGGCCACCGAGCTGCTGGCTGCGCGACGAGACGCCGCACCGAGTCCTCGAGGAGGCCGTTCCCGGCCTCGCGCCGTAAAGGCGACGGCCTCCACAGGCCGCCCCCGACGTAAGGCCGTAGGGGCGTAGAATCGCTGGGGGCGCTGGGCTCTCGGCTTTAGGCTCTCGCAAGAACATGAGCCCGGCCTGAGCAAGTCGAGAGTCTGAGAGTCCAGAGCCCGTGACCATTCACATCATCGGCGGTGGGCTAGCCGGTAGCGAGGCTGCCTGGCAGGCGGCATCAAGCGGCGTATCCGTCGTTTTGCATGAAATGCGGCCGGTGCGTCCGACTGCAGTCCACAAGACGGATCGTCTCAGCGAGCTGGTCTGCTCGAACTCCTTTCGCGGAGACAAGCTCGATAATGCCGTCGGGTTGCTGAAAGAAGAGATGAGGCGACTCGGTTCGCTGGTGATGCGCGCCGCTGATGCGAGTCGCGTTCCGGCGGGCGCTGCACTCGCGGTCGATCGCGAGCGTTTCTCGCAAGCTGTGACCGACGCGATCCACGGTCATCCGCTCATCACCGTCGCTCGCGAAGAGGTCACTTCCATTCCGACCGACCCCGCGATGTACCCGCTCATCATCGCGACCGGACCGCTGACGTCGGAGTCGCTGTCGGCTGACGTCGCCGCGCTCGTGGGCGCCGAGCATTTGTATTTCTACGACGCCATCAGTCCCATCGTCCTGGCCGAGAGCCTCGACATGAGCAAAGTGTTTCGCGCCTCGCGCTGGGGGCGGAGCCTTCGCGGCCGACGATAACCAAGGCGCGCCTGAAAACGCGCCTCCGGGCCCGCCTGTCGTCGCCTGCGGCGTTGACGATGGCGAGGGCGACTACCTGAATTGCCCGCTGACCGAAGAGGAATACGGCCGCTTCTACGACGCGCTCGTGACGGCTGAATCGGCGACGGTTCACGATCTCGACAAAGAGAAGTTCTTCGAAGGGTGCCTGCCGATCGAAGTCATGGCGCATCGCGGGCGCGACACCCTGCGGTTCGGACCCATGAAGCCGGTCGGGCTCGTCGATCCGCAGACCGGTCGCGTGCCCTACGCGGCGGTGCAACTCCGACAGGACAACCTTGCGGGTGACCATTTCAGTCTCGTGGGCTTTCAGACGCAGTTGAAGTGGGGTGAGCAGGCGCGAGTGCTGAAGCTGATTCCCGGACTCGAGCAGGCCGAGTTCGTCCGCTTCGGGATAGTGCACCGCAACACGTATATCAACGGCCCGCTGCGTGCTGCGAGAGACGTGGCAGACGCGGAAGCGATCGGACCTGTTGTTCGCCGGACAGATCTCGGGCGTCGAGGGATACGTCGAGTCTGCCGCGTCGGGATTGATCGCTGGTCGAAATGCGGCCGCCCTCGTACGAGGAGAAGAGCCGCGCGTTCCCCCGAGGACGACGGCGATCGGAGCGCTGGCGTACTACGTCTCGCACGCCGACCCGCATGGGTATCAGCCGACCAACATCACGTTTGGCATCATGCCGCCGCCTGACGCGACATCAGGCCGCCGGTTGAAGAAGGAAGAACGCAAGACGGCCACGTCCACGCGGGCACTCGCCGCGCTCGATGAGTGGATCGAGCAGTATGCGGTAGGCAGTCGGCAGTAGGCGGTTCACAGTTCATAGTTCACGATTCCGCCTACGGCATACTGCATACTTCAAGCATCGTGAGAGCTCAGCTCACTGCGTTCATCGAGCACCTTCGGTTGAATCGCAACGCCTCGGCGCACACTGCAAGCGCGTACGAGAGCGACATCACGCAATTTCTCGACTTCGCTGCGCAGCACCTCGACCAGCCGGACCTGGAACCCCGTAACCTGGAACTGGGAACCATTCGTGCGTTCATGGGGGAGTTATATCGACAGGGGCACGCGCGCACGTCGGTCGCGCGGAAGCTCTCGGCTCTTCGCGCGTTCGGGCGCTACCTGCGACGTGAGGGATTGATCGACACGGATCCGGCCGCACTTGCGGCGTCGCCGAGGCGCGAGAGGAAGGTGCCGGCGCATCTGTCGATCGACGAGATGAAGCGTCTGCTCGAGATGCCCGACGTGTCCGATCCGCTGGGTTGTCGCGACCGCGCGATCCTCGAGCTGTTCTACGCGTCCGGCCTGCGATTGAGCGAACTCGTCGGACTCGATCTCGACGATGCGAATCTGCGCGCGCGAATGGTTCGCGTGATGGGCAAGGGTGCGAAGGAGCGGCTGGTCCCGTTCAATTCGACGACGGAAGGGTCGCTCCGTGCATGGCTTGCGAAGCGTGCTGCGCTGCGAACGAACAGAGAACCCGCCCGGGGCCAGGGGCGCGTGAGCCGGGGCCCGAGAACCAGAGAGCCCCTTTTCCTCAACTTCCGCGGCGCACGTCTCACAGGACGGAGCGTGCAGCGTCTCGTCGCGCGCTACGTCTCGTTGTGCAGCACGCGCTTCGGCATCAGTCCGCACGCGCTGCGACACTCGTTCGCCACGCACTTGCTCGAGCGCGGCGCCGATCTACGTGCGATTCAGGAGCTGCTCGGGCACGTGCAGCTCTCAACGACGCAGCGCTACACGCACGTGAATGCGGCGCAGTTGCTCGACGTGTATCGCAAGGCGCATCCGCGCGCGAAGCGCACGTGACTCGCTACGTCGCTTTCCTCCGCGCATCGATCGGGGCACGCGCGTGATGTCGCGCTGTGACGTCTTCCTCGTGCCGGAGGAAGCCAGAAGAAGCGGAAACGTGAGGGACCGCGTGAAGCTGTACGCCGTGTGTCTCCTCGAGAAACCGCGCTCTTGCCACCCTTCCCCTGGGAGGACTCGAAGGAGCGGCTCGAGGCGATCGGCATCACGGGGCTCGACGTCCTCGTGGTCAGCCGGCGCAAGCCGAGCGGCTTCTACGGCTTCCCAAACAGCTTTGTCGAGAAGAAGATCGGCGCTCCGGCGACGAGCCGGAACTGGAGCACCATCAAGAAGATTGAAGAGATACTGAAGAGTTCGAAGTGTTGAAGGTCACCGTTTAATAAGTTAGTTACCTTTGACCTTTAACCTTTGACCTTGCTTGACTTCAGGCCGTGAGCTCGTTGGCCTCGTGCTGCTGCAGCGCCGCTCTGCGGCTGCGCGGGAAGTCGATGCCGAGCGTCTTGATCTTGTAGTTCATGACGCGCGGGCTGATTGAGAGCAACTCGGCCGCGTCCTTCTGAACCCAGTTCGACATCTTGAGCGCCTCGACAAGGGCGATGCGCTCCACTTCCTCGAGTGGGATGCCGGTCGGCGGAATCTTCACGACGGACGCACCCTCGCGCGGCGTACCGCTCGTGCCGAAGTCACCGAGTCGCAGATCGTCCACCGCGATGTGGCTGCCCTCAGCAAGCAGCATCGCGCGCTCGATCGCGTTCTCCAGCTCACGGATGTTGCCCGGCCACTGATAGCGCATCAGGAGCTTCAGCGCCTCAGTTTCGAGCCCGACGATCTTCTTCTTCAGCTCGCCCGAGAATCGACGGATGAAGAAGTTGGCCAGCTCCGCGATGTCGTCCTTGCGCTCGCGCAACGGCGGCATTTCCATCGTCACGACGTTGAGCCGGTAGTACAGGTCCTCACGGAACTGGCCCGCTTCGACCATGGTGGTCAGATCGCGGTTGGTGGCCGCGATGAGGCGCACGTCGACCTTGAGCGTCCGCGTGCCGCCGAGGCGCTCGAACTCGTGCTCCTGGAGCACGCGCAGGATCTTGGCCTGCGTGTTGGCGCTCATGTCGCCGATTTCGTCGAGGAACAGCGTGCCGCCGTCCGCCTGCTCGAAGCGGCCGATGCGCTGCTTGTCCGCGCCCGTGAACGCGCCTTTCTCGTGCCCGAAGAGTTCCGATTCGAGGAGGTTCTCCTGCAGGGCGGCGCAGTTCACCTTGACGAAGTTGCGCGCGGCGCGAAGCGAGTTGTGGTGCACAGCGCCGGCGATGAGCTCCTTGCCGGTGCCGGTCTCCCCACGAACGAGCACGGTGGTGTTGCTCTTTGCGACCTTGCGAACGACGGAGAGCACTTTCTCGAGCGCGCCGCTCGAACCGATGATGCGATCGAAGTCGTAGATGTCGCCGGCGGCGTGGCGGAGGTAGTCGATCTGGTTCTGCATCCGGCGCATCTCGAGCGCCTTCTCGATCTTGACCTCCATCTCCTCGATTTCGAACGGCTTCTGCACGTAGTCGAACGCGCCCGACTTCATGGCCTCGACCGCCGTCGAGACCGATCCGAACGCGGTCATCAGGATGATGGCCGACGAGGGATGCAGCGTCTTCGCCGTCTTGAGCACCTCGAGACCGGTGCTGCCACCCATCTTCAGGTCGCTGACGACGACATCGAAGAATCCCTCGTGCAGCTTCTCGATGGCGGCGTTACCGTTCGGGGCCTCCTCGACGTCGTGGCCGGCTTCGGCCACCGCCTGGGCAAGGCCCCGGCGGAGCGAGTCGTGGTCGTCAGCGATCAGTATCCGTCCCATGTCAGTCCTCTAGTTCTCGTCGCCGCCAGAAACCGGCAGCGTCACCCGAATGGTCGTGCCTTGACCGACGGCCGTCCGCAGGTCAATTCGTCCGTCGTGTGCGTCGACAATCTTCCGAACGATTGCCAGCCCCAGCCCCGACCCCTGCGGCTTCGTCGTGAAGAACGGGTCGAAGACTTTCTCCGCCACGTCGGGCGGAATCCCTGGGCCGTCGTCGGCTACCTGCACGAGAACGGCCTCGCGCGGATCAGAGCCATCTTCGAGTCGCAGACGGCTCGCCGTGATGCTCACGTGCCCGGAGCCTCCCATCGCCTCGTATGCGTTCATCAGCAGGTTGGTGAAGACCTGCGTGAGCTGATGCTGATCCGCCTGAATCTGTGGAAGGCCTTCGGGAATCTCGACGGACACGTTCACGTCGCCCCGGCGGGCCTTGGTATCTGCGAGCTGGATGGCCCCCTGGACCGCGCCGGCCACGGCGGTATGTTCTACCTGCAGCCGAATCGGTCGCACGAAGTCGAGGACTTCCTGCACGATCGAGTTGGCCATCTTGGCTTCGTTGATGATGTCCTTCAGCACGGCTTGGGCATCGGGTGCATCCGGAATCTTTCGACGAAGCAGACCGGCCATCACTTCGATTCCCGCGAGCGGGTTCTTGACCTCGTGTGCGATGACTGCCGCCATCTCACCGACCGCCGCAAGCCGGTCCCGGAGCCGTTCGCGCTCTTCCAACTGCTCGACGCGCGTCAGGTCCTTGAAGAACATCGCCGCGCCCACCACCTGTCCGGCGTCGTCCGGCACGAACGTCACGGTGTAGCCGATCACCTTGTTCGATGGCTTCAACCGCATCTCCACTCGGTTCGGGAGCAGATGCAGATCGAAGGCACCGGTGAGCACGCGCACGACGTCGGGATGGTCCTTCAGGACCGCCCCGAGCGGGCGACCCACATCGTCGGCTTGGGAGGAAACACCGAAGATGCGATACGCCTCGTCGTTGATCAACGCGAGATGTCCCTCCCGGGTAATTGCGAGGACGCCATTCCGCATTCCTGAGACGATGTGTCTGAAAAACGCATCACTGGTCCCCTGTGCGTGAGTTGTGGACACGCCGTCTGCCTCCCGGACAGAACTCGACGCAGACCGGCCGGAAGCCGCCGGAGGCGCTACGCGAGAACGCGGTTTGGTCATCACACGAGGCTCCACAAAACAGACCTCAAACCGGTCTAGAAAAGGCAAAGCGCGTGCCCACGGCCGAGTTTTGGAATCAGCACACCAATCGGCGGTTTTGGGCGTAATCGGGCCGGGGATAGGACAAGTGGAATTACAAAACTGTAAGTCTACAACGCTTTCCGTAGGGTTGGAAGGGAGCGACTTACGATTCGGACAATGAATCGCTGCAACTAGTTAGGAACCCTGGGCTTCCTGCGCATGCTCCTGCAAGGCTTCCCATTGGGCTATCAGGTCGCCGACCTCCCACATCAAGGCCTGATGGCGACCGACGACCTCCTTCGAACCTTCCCTGTCATCGTAGAAGCCGGCGCTCGCCATCCGGGCCTCGAGCTCTTTGACCAGCGCTTCCCGTTCGGCAATCCGACCCTCGAGGTCGGTAATCCGCTTCTGAAGGGCCTGTGCCTCGCGGTCCTTCTTGCGGCGCTCGGCTTCCTGTTGCTTGCGAGCTTCTCGGTCTCCAGTCTCCGGTCTGCGGTCTCCGGTCGGCGCCTTGGCGACCTTGGGACCTGGCTGTTTGGGAGTTGGGTGCTTCGGAGTTGGGAGTCGACTCGGTTCTTGTGGATGTTCCTTGTGCCAGAGGAATTCCTTGTAGGTGCCGGGGTAGACCAGCGCCTGCCCGTGCCCGACCTCGATGATCTTGGTCGCGAGTTTCTCGACGAAGTAGCGATCGTGCGACACGATGATGAGCGTCCCGCCGTAGTCCTCGAGCGCATCCAGGAGCACGTCCTTCGAATCGAGATCGAGGTGGTTGGTCGGCTCGTCGAGAAGCAACGTGTTCGACGGCCGCAGCAGCATTCGCGCGACAGCGAGGCGTGTGCGTTCGCCGCCTGACAGGACACCCGCTTTCTTGTAGATGTCGTCCCCGGAAAACAGAAACCCGCCAAGCAGATTCCTGATTGCCGGAACCATGTCGGCCGGCGATCCGGTCTCGAGCGTCTCATACACCGTCAGCGTGGGCTCGAGACGCGTGGCCTCATCCTGGGCGAAGTACTCCATCACGACCTGATGGCCCAGCGTGCGCTGACCGTCGTCTGGAGCCTCCTCGCCAGAGAGCAAACGCATCAGAGTCGATTTGCCGGCGCCGTTGGGTCCGACGAGCGCGATGCGATCCCCGCGCTCGATATGAAGATCGACTTTCTCGAAGACCTTGAGCGCGCCATACGCCTTCGACGCACCCTTCACTTCCATCACCGTGCGGCCGCTCTTCGGGCACGCGGGGAAACGGAAGTGAATGCGCTTCCGTTCCGGCGGCACCTCGATCGGCACGACCTTCTCCAGCAGCTTGATGCGACTCTGCACCTGCGCGGCTTTGGTCGCCTGATAGCGGAAGCGATCGATGAACATCTTCACGCGCGCGACCTCTTCGTCCTGCTCTCGTTTGGCCTGGCGCACGCGTTCGAGCATGGCATCGCGCTGCTCGACGTACTTGCTGTAGTTGCCGACGTAGTCGGTCAGTTTTCGCAGGTGAACGTCGGTAATCCGGGTGACGACGGCATCGAGGAAGTAGCGGTCGTGGGAGACGAGGATCACGGCGTATGGATAGGATCCGAGATACTCCTCGAGCCAGTTACGTGCCTCGAGATCGAGGTGGTTGGTCGGCTCGTCGAGCAGCAGCAGGTTTGGCCGTCCTAGCAGCAGTTTGGCGAGGGCGATGCGCATCTGCCAGCCGCCGGAGAACGTGTCGGCCGGCCGGTCGCCGTCTTCGCTGCTGAATCCGAGCCCGCGCAGGACGGACGCGATGCGCAGGTCCATGCTGTAGCCTTCATCGAGCCGAAACCGGTCCTGAAGCTCGGCGTAGCGCGCGAGCATCGCGTCGTGTTCGTCCTGCGGGACCGATGCATCACCAAGCTTGTGCTCGATGTCATGCATCTCCGCCTTCATATCGAGCAGCAGCTGAAACGCGCTGCTGGCTTCCTCGAAGACTGTTCGTCCCGAATGGCTCAGGCCATCCTGCGGCAGGTAGCCGATCGAGAGGCCGGCCGGCTTCACGACGCCGCCTGAATCGGCCTCCTCGATTCCGCCCAGGATCTTGAGGAGCGTGGTCTTGCCAGCGCCGTTCGGGCCGCACAGACCCACGCGTTCGCCGTCGCCGATCTGCCACGTCACGTGATCGAACAGGACGCGGTCGCCGAAGGATTTCGTGACGTCGGAAAGCTGGATCACGCGGGTCGTGCGCCCAGGGCTTTGGCCGCCGCCGCGAGCACCTGGGTCGTGCCGAAGGGTTTCGTCAGGTACCCGGTCACTCCGAGATTGAGTGCCTCGATCGCGCTCGACTCCGTCGAATAGCCGGTGATCACGATCGCTGCCAGCGTGGGATTGATGCGCTGTGCTTCGCGAATGAGCGTCAGGCCATCCATGTCGGGCATGTTCAGGTCGGAGATCAGCAGATCATAGTGCGTGCCGGGTTGGCGCAGCAGACGGATCGCGGCGTCGCCGTCGGCCGCGATCTCGACGTCGTAGCTGGATTCAAGCATCCTCGAAAGCAGCTGTCGAATGCTCTCCTCATCGTCGACGAGCAGGATTCGACTGCGGGCCGTGCCCGTGCCCTTGATGTCGGAGTGTCGCTGGCCCTCGAGCCACTTGTCGATGTCGCGCTTGCGGAAGCGCCACTGTCGGCCCACGCGGACGGCAGGAATGCTGCCAGCTTTAATGAGTCGATACACCGTTCGCAGGTTGACGTTGAGGTATTCGAGGACCTCCTCGGTCGTCAGGAAGGTCTCGTCGGTGGGCAGGTTGAGGGCCACTGGTTTCTCGTTCTCGCGCCATTTATTATTGTACACCGCCAGTCGCGAGCCAGACGGTCTAAACCACAACGCCTGAAAGACTTAGAGTGCAAAGGCCGACTGCCGGCCTGCCCGCGGCGAAGGCGGGCTGACGGCCGTATGATCGTCGCGAGACGACCGTGTGACGGTCGCCACCGTCTTACAGGCAGACGGACTGTTCGTTCCTTGCTGATGACGCGCACCGATGAGGAGCTTGTCGCCCGGTCCCGGTCCGGAGACGTGGACAGCTTCAATCAGCTCATCGTGAGATGGGAGCGGCCAATCTATGCCCTGGCGTATCGCGTTCTCGGTCGGGAGGAGGACGCGCGCGACGTCTGTCAGGACACGTTCCTCCGTGCGTACCGGGCGTTGCCCGGCTTCAAGGGACAGGCGAAATTTTCGTCGTGGCTGTATCGGATCGCGCTGAATCTGTGTCGCGACTGGATTCGCCGTCAGCAGCGTGCGCCGGTGTCGCAGATGCCGGAAGACATCGACCCGGCGGAACTGCTCGCTGAGACCGAGCCGACCGAATCGATCGAGGATCTGGTCGCCCGCCGCGAGCTGAGCGCGATCGTGGCGGATGCCATGAAGTCGCTGAGCGACGAGCAGCGTACGGCAATCATCCTGAAGGAGTACCACGGGATGACGTTCCAGGAGATTGCGGATATGCAGGGATGTCCGCTGAGCACGGTGAAGACGCGGTTGTATCAAGGCCTGTCGCAGTTGCGGAAGCAACTCGAGCGGCGCGGGCACGGGATGGCTCAACTGGTGAAACGGACATGAGCGTGACATTCGAGTGTGGAGACAAGAACGCGCTGGTCGCTTATCTGTACGAGGAGTGCGAGCCGGAGCTGCGCGACGTCATTTCCGGTCACCTGACTCGATGCGACTCGTGCTCGAGCGAGATCGATGGTCTCGGGTGGACTCGCCGCCACCTGGAGGTGTGGACGCCTCCGATGCCGGAACTCGGATTCCGGATGCAGGTGCCCACTCAGGAAGCGCGGCTCCCCTGGTGGCGGGCACCGCTACCCGCCTGGGCGCAGGCAGCGGCCGCTCTCGTCATTTTCGGTGTTGGTCTGTCGGTCGGGCTGGCGCGCGGCCCGGTTGCCGCACCGCAGGTGGCTTCGAACCAGCCGCCGCCTGCAACGGTGACGACGACACCGACAGGCACCGCCTCGCGCAACGACCTTTCGCAGCTCGAAGAGCGGTTGAAATCCGAGATTGCGCAGATTCGTACCGCGGCTCCCGTCCGGCAGGTCGTTTCCTCGTCCTCTTCGTCGGACGAAGAAATCATGCAGAAGGTTGAAGCGCTCCTGGCTCAGAGCGAGGAGCGGCAGCGGCGTGAGTTCACGCTCCGGTCCGTCGAAATGGCACGAGACTTCGAAGCGCAGCGACGTATCGATATGGCGTCCGTTCGAGAGGCAGTCGGGCAGTTCCAGGGTGTGACCGGCAACGAAATCCGGCAGCAGCGTGAGGCGATCGATCGAATCAACAGCCTCATCAGGGTTTCGCAGCAGGGTCGATAGGCACGATCAATTTTAGTGTGATGGAAGTAGCTATGGTGAGAATCATGACGCTCGGGATGGCGGCGATGCTGGCGGGGACTGCCGTTGGCGCCCAACAGGCAGACGACTCGCAGGTGAGGGCGAGACAACGGATCGCGATGATGGAGGGAACGCTCGAGAGCGCCGTCAAGATTGGCGCCGAAAATCTGCTCCGTCAGGTGCGGTCCGCTGTGCCCGATCCGCCAATGCTCGCTGGGTACCCCGAGGTGCACGGTTTCCGTCTCGATGGGTACGGCATCTTCTTCGACGTCGGCGTGCCGATGCTTCGGCTCCCGGTCACCTGGCCGCTCCGCGCATTGATCACCAGCGACAACCGAGATCTCGAGAGCGTGGCTGCGGAGTTGAAGCAGTTGATCGCGCAGATGGACGCGAGATATCAACCGCAGTTCGCGCAAGCCGTTCGCCGGCTCGAGATGCGGGCGCAAGCGCAGAACCCGATCGCCCTGCGCGCGCCAGGCGCCGGCACGGTGGCGGCCAGTCAGGTTGGCGTCGCGCCTCCGGCGAACGTCGATGCACGAGTGCTCGACAACCCGGCCGAGGGGTACACGCGCGAGGTCAAGTCGGCGCTCATCGACGCGATGATCGAGAACAGCGGGCCGCTGGTGCTCGGGACTGACGAGTGGCTCACCGTCGCCGCGCGCGACAACGTTCCTCGCGATCCGCTGAGTCCCGGCGACATGGCCGACTTCAGCACGATCATCTTCCGCGTGAAGGGGAGTGACCTGGCTGGCTTCCGTGCCGGACGGATGACGCTCGAAGAGGCGCGTCAGAAGGTCGAGGTTCGCGAATACTGAAGCGGACGGAACCTGGCGGACGCCACGGTGTCTCATCTGAGTGGCTATGTACAATTCCGCCATGCTGACTCGCCTGACCATCTGCCTGGGGATCGTTCTCCTTGTCGCGGGGTGTCGTTCGCGAGAGGTGGAGAAGGACCTCACCATCACGGACATTCACTCTGGCTGGTATGACCTTGGCGTCGTAGACGGTCAGAACAAGCTGGTGCCCAGCATCACCCTGCGCCTGCAGAACGTCTCATCCGAACCGATCGCCCGAGTGCAACTCAACGCCGTCTTCAGGCGCATGGGCGAAGCCGAGGAATGGGATGCGCACTTCGTGCGTGGCATCGGGCCGGATGGACTGGCGCCCGGCGCGAAAGGCGACGAGCTGATCCTGCGCTCCGACCGCGGATACACCGGTCAGGAGTCACGCCTGCAGATGCTGCAGAACAAGGAGTTCGTGGACGCGCGTGTCCAGATCTTCGGCAAGCACGGCTCGCGCAACTGGGTGAAGATCGGGGAGTACACGATCGACCGGCAGCTGTTGACCGAGTAGAATCAACTTCCAATATCCAACTCCCAACTCCCAAACGGCGCGTTCACACGCAGAGTTCCGCTGGGAATTGGTAGTTGGTGGATTGGGGTCTATTTGTTGCGCCGCTGAAAGAAATAGTAGACGGGGATGCCCGCCAGGATGATCAACGTCCCCACTCCTGTGACTCGCGGATCTGAATAGTACGCGTTCAAGACGATCGCCAGGCTGACGAGGACGAAGATCGCCGGCGTCCACGGATAGCCAAACGCCTTGAACGGACGCGGCGCCTCAGGGTCCCGCGCACGCAGAACGAAGACGGCGGCCACGGCCGCTCCCGCAAACAACGTGATCGCGAAGCCGACGTAGTTGGCAATCGCATCGAGACTGCCAATCAGGATCAGCACGGATCGTGAACGCCGCCTGAGCAATGATGGACGCCGCCGGCGTCTTGTACTTCGGATGCACGCGCGCGGCGCTCTTGAAGAATGCGTTGTCGCGCGCCATCGCGAAGTAGACACGCGGTCCCGCGAACGTCCAGGCGTTGATGCCGGCAGCGAGGCTGACGATCGCCACGACCGCCATGATGTCGCCGGCGCGTACACCGAGCAGCCGATCCGCCACCACGTCGAGGACGCTTCCCCGGATGCCCGCGAGCTCGCCAATCGGGATCACGTAGAGATACAGGATGTTGATCAGCAGGTAGATGACAGTGACGACCGCCGTTCCGAGGAGGAGCGAGCGCGGCACGTTGCGCCCGGGATCGCGAATCTCCTCAGCCATGTACGCAGCCGCGTTCCAACCCGAGTAGGTGAACATCACCGGGATGAGCGCAAAGATCCACCCCGTGGCCGTCACGGATCCCGGCCGATTGAGCCAGGTTGGAGCTTTCTCCGGCGCTCGCCGTCAGCCCGAATGCGATGAACACGACGAAGGCCGTGAGCTTCAGGGTGGTGAGGAAGTTGCTCGCCAGCCGTCCAGGCCCGACGCCGCGGATGTGAATGAACGCGGCGACGATGATGACGGCACTCGCGGCCAGCGTGTGCGTCGAGAAGGAGAAGACGATCGGCGTGAACGGAATCGGGATCGCGAGCAGCGGAGTCGAATTCGCGATGCCGGGGAAGAATCGATCGAGTGTCGTGATAAGGAAGACAGCACTCGCCGCCATCGCTCCGCTGAACCCGGCCACGAACGACGTCCACCCGGTCAGGAAACCTGCAAGCGGCCCGTACGCTTCGCGCAGGTAGACATACTCGCCACCAGCCTTCGGGCGGAGCGCTGCCAGTTCTGCGTACGCCATCGCTCCCATGAATGCGAGTGCGCCGCCGGCAACCCACGCCAGCAGAAACCACGGCGCGTCAGGCACCGCAGCAGCAACCGCCGGAGATCGAAAAAGGATGCCGCCGCCGATGACGTTGGCAACGATGATGGCTGCCGCGTCGAGGGGACCGAGCCGCCGCTCGAGGACCGGAGATGAAGTGGTGGTCGTAGTCACCCGCGGATTATATGGATGGCGTCGTGAACTCCCAACTCCCAATTCCCAAGTCCCAAATTACAACTCCCAACTGGTTCAAGAGGCTGAGCCCCTTGGGAGTTGGAGTTGGGGGTTGGAAATTGCGAATTGAGCCTAGGGTTGCTGCTCCGGAATGAGATCGGCCCGATACGTGACCTTCTCACCAGGCGTGATGCGAACGTCGAAGTCGAGCGGCTCGTAGCCGGGGAGCACGAGCTCGACCTGATACTCGCCACCTTCGAGTCGCAGAGACTGGAACGTGCCGTCGAAGTCGTCGACCGTTCCCGCATATGCGCCGTCGACGAAGACCTGGGCGTCGCGCGGACGGACCTGCAGTCTCAACTCACCCGTCGGGTACCCGTAGTCGCCGTAATACGTGCCGTAGTTGTCATAGCGCACCACGGTGGATGGGTAGAACACGTGCGAGTTGTAATGCAGGTCGAAGTAGAAATACCCACGACCGTGCGGGCCGTAGCCGAACGAGTACGGATAGTAATAATAGGGCCGCGCGTACCCGTAGGTACGGGTAACCCTTGTAGCGGTTGTATGTCCGGTAGTTCGGTGAATACACGCGATAGCCGTTGTGGCCATTCCAATTGCCGTTGTTGCGCCTCACATTCGAAGGCGCCACAGGGCGGGGTATCGCAACGCGAGGCTGCTCGCCCACGCGACCTTGATCGAATCGCTCGCTCGTGCCTCGTCGAAGCTCGGTCGTGGCATCCGGCGGTCTGCGCGACACTGCCTGACGTCCGCTATCGGGCTGTTGGCGCATCTCGGGTTGCTGTCGTTCTGCGGGGGCTCGAGAGCCTTGCGGCCTCGAATTCGCCTGCTGGCCTTCCGACTCTCGACGGCCTCCGCCATTCCCGTTGCCGTTGCCATTTCCGTTGCGTGGCGTGGCGCTTCGCTCTCCGGTACCGCCACCATCCTGACGTTGAGCAGCACCACCTCCACCACCGTTGCTGCCCTGGTTTCCGCCGCTGCCACCTGAGCGCGCTTCGCCACCTGGCCGCCGTTGCCGCTGAGCGCCCTCTGTCGAGCCGACGAATGCAGCCGACGAGATGACGACCACTGCTGCGACGAGGAGAGTCTTGACGCGCATACCCTCTGCTTGAGCAACACTACTGCCAGTCCCGGTCCGCCGGATTTGACCAGAAACGACGCGACATTTCCAACAATCCGGCCGGGTGTCCTCTCCGACGGCACGAGACCAGGACAGTCCGAAGGGTCAACAGCGGGCACCCTTGAGGCTGCCTCCCAGCGTCCGAATCCGGAGAGCTCAGGGACGAGTCTATATACTGCAATGATGCATGCCACGACGATTCTGGCGCTGCGCCACAAAGACCACACGGTCCTTGCGGGTGACGGCCAGGTCACGCTCGGCGCGACTGTCGTCAAGCACAGCGCCCGCAAGATCCGGCGGCTTTATAACGAGACAATCCTCGCGGGATTTGCCGGCTCGGCCGCCGATTCATTCGCACTCTTCTCCCGCTTCGAATCCAAACTGGAGCAGTATCGCGGCAACCTCGAGCGCGCGGCCGTCGAATTGGCACGCGACTGGCGAACCGATCGGTACCTTCGTCGCCTGGAAGCGATGCTGATCGTCGCCGATCGCAAGGCCACGTTTTTGCTGTCGGGAACCGGCGATCTCATCGAGCCAGACGATGGGGTCGTCGCGGTTGGATCGGGGGTGCGTACGCGATGGCGGCGGCGCGCGCGCTCGTCAAGCACAGCCCGCTGACCGCGCGGCAGATCGCGGAGGAGTCGATGCGAATCGCCGCTGACATTTGCATTTATACGAACCCGAATCTCACGATCGAAGAGCTTTAACCGAGGACTCGCTTGTGTTGATGTTATTGGTTACGTCGTTTCCCATCGGAATCCGCCGGATTCTGATCCCCCGCCTGCGGCGAAGGCCTCAACACAAGCGAGCTGTGGAGTAATGGCCATCTCACTTCCCGAGCGAACCACGACCGCCGTCGGCTCCCTGACGCCGCGCGAGATCGTCGCTGAGCTCGATAAGTACGTCATCGGGCAGGCCAAGGCGAAACGTGCCGTGGCTATCGCCCTCCGCAATCGCCTCCGTCGGCAACGGCTGTCTGCGGAAATTGCTGACGAAGTCACGCCCAAGAACATCCTGATGATCGGGCCGACCGGTGTCGGCAAGACGGAGATCGCGCGCCGGCTCGCGCGACTGGCGCATTCACCGTTCATCAAGGTCGAAGCGTCGAAGTTCACCGAGGTCGGCTATGTCGGCCGCGACGTCGAGTCGATGGTGCGCGATCTGGTGGAACTCGCCGTCGACATGGTGCGCGAGGAGAAGGGCGAAGAAGTTCGCGAGAAGGCGCGCGCCGCGGCCGAGGATTGGCTCCTCGATCTGCTGCTGCCACCGCCGCGCCCTCCTGCGCCCGGCGAGGATCCGGCCATCGTTCGAGAGCAGTCGGGTCGCTCGCGCGAACGCCTGCGCGAACAACTGCGCGAAGGACATCTCGATGAGCGGGTCGTGGAGCTCGATGTCCAGCCGACCGGGATGCCGTCGTTCGAGATCATCGCCGGATCATCGGTCGAGGAGATTGGCGTCAATCTCAAGGACATGATGGGCAACATGTTCGGCGGCGGCCGTTCGAAGACGCGCCGGCTGAAGGTGCCCGCAGCCTTCGACCATCTCATGGCGGAAGAGCAGTCGAAACTGGTGGACATGGACTCGGTCAGTCGAACCGCCGTGCAGCGCGTCGAGCAGACCGGCATCATCTTCGTTGACGAGATCGACAAGATTGCCAGCCGCGACGGAGCCAGTGGCGGCGGACGCGGGCCGGACGTGAGTCGCGAAGGCGTGCAGAGGGACATCCTTCCGATCGTCGAGGGCACAACGGTCAACACGAAGCACGGGATGGTGAAGACGGATCACATCCTCTTCATCGCTGCCGGTGCCTTCCATGTCTCCAAGCCGTCGGATCTGATCCCGGAGCTGCAGGGACGCTTTCCGATCAGAGTGGAGCTCGAGCCGCTCACGCGCGACGACTTCGTGCGCATCCTGACCGAGCCACGCAACGCCCTCGTCAAGCAATACACGGCTCTGCTCGGCACGGAAGATTTGTCGTTGACCTTCACGTCCGACGCTGTCGAGCGGCTCGCCGACTACGCGGCACGGGTCAACGACGCGACGGAAAACATCGGAGCCAGGCGCCTGCACACGGTCATGGAACGCCTGCTCGACGAACTGTCGTTCAGCGCGCCTGAACTGTCCGACAAGTCAATCACGATCGACGCGGCCTACGTCGAGCGCATGCTCGCCGACATCGTCAAGAACGAGGATCTGTCTCGGTACATTCTCTAAGACACTCAACTCCCAATTTCCAACTGCCAACTCCCAACTAAGACCAGCCTACCACCGACCACCGACCACTAACCACCGACCACTAACCACCAACTGTACGCGGCAGTTGGGAGTTGGTAGTTGGTCGTTGGGAATTGACCTCCGACTCGTCCCGTCAGATCGCGCAGCACCTGGTAGCCCGCTTCCACTGCGGCAGCGCTGTCGTAGGACGTTCCCGCGATCTGGCGAGCGTTCAGGAATCCGATTCGCTCGTACTCACGCGCGAGGGAGTCTCCATCGATCACGCCGGGTGCGTCGGCGATTTCGACGGCGTGCCGCAATTCGTGGCCGATGAGGGCGATCTGCACGTCCGCTGACGCCAGACGCGCGACGCGAATGTGTACGTAGCGGACGCCGCCGACCGCCGACACGAACGTCAGGCGGCCGTCCGCCGATCGGTTGCCGCTGCCGCCGCATTCGAGATACACGATCACGTCGGACTGTCGAATGCGATGGACCAAGCGTCGAAACGTGTCGGACGCCCGCATGCCGTCGTGCAGCAGGCGAATCAGCCGCCTGTCCGTGGTGCGAATGTGATTCCGCGGGTCGTCTTCGAACGTCTGCGCTGTCAGTGCCGAGGATGTTGCGAGCAAGAACAACAAGGGGAGGAGAATCCGCGCCGGTGTGGGTGTCATCTTGCGCGATGAAGATGGCAAAGCGCGCGCCACGCGCGGATTCACGCGGATTCCGGCCAATTGCTGGCTTTCCAACCGAGATCCGGTAGAATGCAGGGACTGAAGGAGATCGCGAAAAGCCACACAATCGTGGTGTGACCTTTTCGTTACTACAAAAAAGTCAATATCGGTGGGATGCTCATTCCACCGGCCGCAGGCCCCAAGACGCGCTGGCGGGTAAACGCGTTGCTCCGTGCACCGAGCGACGACAGCTTTGGTTCGAACGTCGAATCACCGCGCAGAAATGTAGGAGACGCTTATGCCTGCCGCCAGACTCGGATCCGATAATGCCGGAGCGCGCGATGCGCGACGGCTCTCGACTTTGCTCGAGGTCAGCCAGGCCCTATCGGGCACGCTCAATTTCAAATCTGCGTTACAGCGTGTGCTGGTGACGCTCATGCGTCACCACAGTGTCGTGCGCGGCATGGTGACGCTGCTCCGTGACGGCGAATTGCAGGTCGAAGCCGTTGAGGGCTTCGAGGATCGTGCCCGCAACATTCGCATTCGCATCGGCGAAGGCATCACCGGAAAGGTCGTCGAGAGTGGCAAGCCAATCGTCGTGCCACGTATCAGTAGGGAGCCGGCGTTTCTCAACCTGGCGCCGCGACGCCCGGAGAGCACGAAGCAGGAGTTGAGCTACATCTGCGTGCCGATCACGCTCAACCGCGCAGCCGTCGGAGCACTGGCCGTCGATCTGCGCTTCCAGCCCGATCGTGACTACGACAGCAGCGTGAAGTTCCTTGGCATTGTCAGCTCGATGATCGCCCAGGCGCTGAACATCCAGCGCATCGTCGAGGACGAGCGGCGCAAGCTCGTTGATGAGAACACCCACCTGCGTCAGGAATTGAAGGAGCGCTACGACTTCTCGAACATCATCGGCACGAGCGGCCCGACGCGGCAGATGTACGAGCAAGTCGCCCAGGTCGCACAGACGAACACCACCGTCCTTATTCGAGGTGAGTCAGGCACCGGTAAGGAACTGATCGCCAACGCCATTCACTACAACTCGCTGCGTGCGAAAAAGCCGTTCGTGAAGGTGAGCTGCGCGGCGCTGCCCGACACGCTGATTGAGTCGGAGCTGTTTGGCTACGAGAAGGGCGCGTTCACCGGCGCGAGCACTCGTAAGAAGGGGCGCTTCGAGATGGCCGAGGGCGGAACCCTCTTCCTCGACGAAATCGGTGACGTCAATCTCGGAACGCAGGTGAAGCTGCTGCGCGTCCTGCAGGAGCGCGAGTTCGAGCGGCTGGGCGGCACAGAGACCGTCAAGGTCAACGTGCGCCTCATCGTTGCCACGAACAAGGACATGGAGAAGGCGATCGTGGACGGGACGTTCCGCGAGGACCTGTATTACCGGCTCAATGTGTTCACGATTTTCGTGCCGCCGCTTCGCGAGCGGAAGGCCGACCTGCTGCTGCTGGCCGATCACTTCCTCGAGAAGTTTTCACGCGAGCACGGCAAGGTGATTAAGCGCATATCTACGCCGGCGATCGACATGCTCACGGCCTATCACTGGCCGGGCAACGTTCGCGAACTCGAGAACGCGCTCGAGCGCGCGGTTCTCGTCTGCGACGGCGCCGTCGTGCACGGCCATCACCTGCCGCCGTCACTGCAAACCGCGGACTCCTCGGGCACGGTCACGCGCGTCTCTCTGAAGGACGCCGTCGCCGGGTATGAACGCGACCTGATCATCGACGCATTGAAGACGACGCGCGGGAACCGAGCGAAGGCTGCGCGTTTGCTCGACACCACCGAACGGATTCTCAACTACAAAGTCCGGGGCTACGGCATCGACGTCCGTCGCTTCAAGACGCCTGATGTCGCGCGCCGCACCTCGAGCGATCTTGGGGCACGCGACATCGTGCGGGAAGCGCCGCTGGCCGCCTCTTCGTAAGATGACCCTTCGGCCACAACTCCGAACTTCCAACTCCCAACTCCCAAAGCTTTCTTGGAAGTTGGGAATTGGGAGTTGGGTGTTGATCGTGTTCGTGTCTGGTTGTGGCAAGAAGGGTCCTCCGCTCGCGCCGTTCGTCCGCGTCCCCGCCGCTATAGGTCAACTCGCTGCGCACAGAGTGGGCGACGACGTGATCATCAATCTGGCGCTCCCGACGCAGAACATCGATCAGTCAACGCCGATCAGTCTCGGTCGCGTCGATGTGTATGCCTACACGGGCCGAAGCGCGCCACCAGCCGCGCGCTTCCCGGAAGTGGCGGATCGCGTGGCAATGATTGAAACGACACCGGAAACGCTACCTGCAGCGGCGCTGCGTGAGACGCTGACGCCGGACAAGCTGGTCGAAGGCCGTCCACTCACGAACACTGTTCCTTCGAGGCAGACCGACAAACCGGCTCGAGACGATCCGCGCGCCGCTCTCAAGCGCTTCTACATGGCGATCCCGTACAGCGATCGCGGCCGATCGGGACCGCCAAGTTCGATTGTCGAGCTTCCGCTGACGCCGCTCCCCGATGCGCCTGCCGATGTGGGTGTCACCTACACCGCCGACGCGGTGACGCTGCGTTGGGATCCGTCCGGAGGGATTCTGGGTTTTCTGCTGGACGGAGCGCCGCTGCCATCGGCGTTACCCCTGGACGACGGGCCACCGATCGCTGGAGCGGGCACGCTTCCGGCGGGACCAACTCGATACAACGTGTATCGCAAGATCGAGACACCTGCACCGACGCTACCAACGGCGGAAGCGTCGAAGACGCTGGCACCGATACCGGCGCCGATGCCGGTGAATCCGGCACCAGTCGATGGCTTCACGTTCGATGATCCCCAGGAGGTCGATGGCCGTCGCCACTGCTACGTGGTGTCGGCCGTGCGTGGAACAGGCGAGAAAGCAGTGGAGGGTCACAGATCGAAGGAGGCGTGTGTGACGACCGTCGATGTCTTTCCTCCTGCCGCTCCGACTGGTGTCTCACCGATCGCCGTCGAAGGCGCGATCAGTCTGGTATGGGAGGCGAATGCCGAGCGCGACCTCCAGGGTTACTACGTCCTTCGCGGTGAAGACGGCAGTGAAACGCTGACGCGGATCACGAACGATGTCGTGAAGGAAACCCGTTACACCGATCCAAACGTGAAGTCAGGTGTCCGCTATGTCTACGCCGTGACCGCGGTCGATAACGGAAGTCCGCAAGCCAACGTCAGCGGGGAATCCGAACGAGTCGAGGTGACGGCACGATAAGTCTCGCTGCTCAGAAACTTTTCTATCGGCTTTTGGGCTTGTCCTTTTCCTTGTCCTCGTCGGCCTTCCTCAGGATCTTGAAGTCGCCGACACTGAATTCGCCGAGCGCACCGCCGCGCACCTGGTAGTCGGCTGGAACGGTGAACAGATCCTGCGGCGGCTCCGCCTTGACGATGTTCCGAAGCCGGTAGACCGAGTCGCCACTGCGTGGATCGCGTCGTGAGATCGACACGGCCATCTGCAACTCACGTGAATACCAGCGTTCGCTGACGACTTCGATCGGCATCAGGTTGCCGATCGCGCCCGCCGGAATTGTCGATGTCGTGCGGGTGCCATCGGCCATCACGCCCTCGATCGACTTCGTTCCGAGCGACTCGGTCGTCACCTTTGTCGCGGCTCCATCACCAACGAAGACTCGCTGCCCAGGAGTAGCCGTGACTGTGATCGGGGGCTTCGCAACAGCGGTTCCACTGGTCCAGGCGAACTGCCCGTCCGTTCCTGCGGCCGCCCATCCCATCGCGTGGGCCGCGCGCAGCTTCGTCGTGGCGATTGGATTGCGATACGCCACGCGCTGCTTGTCGTCGAGCGTGTACGAGTGACCCGCGACAGGATCAACGATGGTGACGAGGCGAGGAGAGGGGCCGTCGACGGTGAGTGGACCAACCAGGGCGATTTCTTCCTCACGCCTGGTTCGACCCTGACTGTCTCTCGCCACCATCGACGAGTACCGTCGCTCGATGCGATTGCCGTCGCCGAGGACCTGTGTGAATTCCGTCTCGGCGTCGGCCGAGAACGCCACATTGGGCACGCTCGTCACCGGTTCGAGCGGCACCGCTTCGATGACGCCCACTGGAGAAAACGCCCCGGTCCCGCTCTGGAGTGTGATCAGCGTGTCCGTCTGTTGCGCGCCGCTCGCGACGGCAGTTCCCAGCAGCATGACGAACATCATGGTCAATCGACGAATAGTCATGGCTTCCGTCTCCGTTGAATCACTGCCTGTTGTGTTGCTTACCTGCTAACCCGAATCGCGCGCGCGACGCCGTCTTCGCCCACGATCACATCGACATCGACGTGCTCGCCCGGAGTGCCTGTGACCGGCCGGACGCCGAGTCCCGTCAACGTCGCTGCCGGAACGCGCATGCGGACCATTCGAACCGGCTCTCCCTGCAGAATTGGTTCGCCGACGAGGAGCAACGTTCGGCTGTCTTGAGATCGCTCCGGCGCACGCTGAGTCGCGCGCTGAAGGTGCTGGCCCAGCTGCGCGAGGCCGATCGCGATCGTGATGGCCGCCGCCACAGCCGCCGCGTCACGCCAGAGACTGCGTGGGGGACTCGCTGTTCGATGGGCGTGCTCCCTATCCCAGGCCGCGAGCACCGCAGCTTCGACTTGAAGGGGCGTCTCCATGCACGCCTCCGCTCGACGCAACGCGTCGAGCGCGTCGGCCAGGCCGTAGTCTTCGCGTCGCGTGGACGTCATATCGCACACCTCATGCTCATTCGCTGGTGGTCCTCTTCGCTCGACATCGCGCACCCCATCTTCTGCGTGAGCAGGTTCCTCGCGCGATGGAGTCGGGAGCGAATCGTCCCGACAGCGCATCCGAGGGCAGCAGCAGCGTCGTTGTAGCTGACGTCCTGTAGATCGCAGAGGACGATCACTTCACGATACTTCCGCGGCAGCGACAGGATCGCGCGACGCAGGCGCTGCAGTACCTGCCGCCGCTCCAGCGTCGCCGTCACATCGTCTTCCGTGACGTGTTGCGCTGCATCGCAGCATCCACCATCGAACGCCACGAACTGACGGTCGCGTGCAAGACGCCGTCGAGTCTGATGGCGGGCGACGCCGTATAGATAACTCGGCAACGCCGCGCGGGCCGGATCGTAGCGGCTGGCGTCGCGCATGAGCACGAGAAAGACCTCCTGGACGATGTCTTCCGCGGCGTTGCTGGATCCCGTCATCAGCCGGGCGAAGCGGTAGACCATCGCGTGGTGACGCTGGTAGATCGTCGTGAACGCGTCGCGGTCGCCTGCGGCGGTCCGTCGCATCAGGTCGGAGTCGGCGAGATCTCCGTCGGTCGCATGCGTCGCGTCGCGCATCTGCGACGTGATTGCGCCCAGGACCGGAAAAGTTCCACTGATCACCGTCCTTTGGACGAGATTCAGGTAATGACGGACGTAGGGCGGATCCTGTTCTTTGGACCGCCCGAGCCGGGTCTCCGCAACAAGACCCGCCCTACGCGGCGATTTGATTGTCGATGGTGGCGGGCGCGTGTGTGATTGCGTCGGCCTGGATCGCACGGCTCACGAGCACGAGCAGGCCAACCATGACGAAGACGGAGGCTTGCAGGCCGATGACCGCAGCCGTTGGCATGAAGGTCAACACGAACAGCCA
Source organism: uncultured Acidobacteriota bacterium (assembly GCA_963757735.1). Classification (GTDB taxonomy): domain Bacteria; phylum Acidobacteriota; class Vicinamibacteria; order Vicinamibacterales; family UBA2999; genus Gp6-AA40. The sequence continues at coordinate 247,523 of CAVWST010000036.1, read as the reverse complement.
GTAGACGGCGGTCCAGTACGGTCCGGCATTTTCTCGCCTCTGAGGTTCCTGCATGTACGAACCGAACCAGATCAAGGGCAGGGCCAGGACCGTGAGGTCGTAAATGATCACGTGCGGATTGACGAGAGTCGCTGCGAGCACGACGACCCCGAGGCGAACCCGAATCGGCGCCTGGCTTTTCCAGGCGCGCACGGTGTACCCGAGCACGATGGCGGCAAGCGCCGCCCACAGCGGGGGACCAATCCAGCTGGGCGTGAGTCGCGTCAGCGCTCGAAGCGAGTGACTCATGAACGGCTTCGGTTCCAACAAGTCCGCGTACGCGATCGTCGTCGGGATCCTCTCCGCGAACGCCGTGAATGCCTCCGAGCCAAGCATCAACCACACGACCGCGGCCTGCGCCAGCACGGACGTCATGGCGCCGGCCAGCATCGCCCACTCCCCGCACGTGAGCACGACGATGGCTAGCGGGATGCCAAACTGCGGCTTGATCGCAAGCAGTCCGAACGCGAAGCCTGCCAGCCAATGGCGATGTCGTTCGAGCGCGAGCCATCCGGCCCAGAACGCCACGAGCAGGATGACCGTGACCTGACCGTGAAGAATGAGACTCCAGAACGGTGGGAAGGCTGCGGCAGCGGCGACGAGGAATGTTCGATCGGTCAGCCGGTCGGCGACTACTCGCCACACCCTCCACACGATCAGCACGTAGCCCGCGATCGTGATCAGGCTCCAGATCAACAACGCGCTCTGGTATGAGAGACCGGACATCGGCGCGAACAGCACAGCTGCCTGCGGTGGATACACCGGTGGATAAATCTCGCGCGCCGATTCGGGCATCAGTTCCACCTGAGCCCGATGGAGCAACGTGGCGTCGAACATTGGCGCGACGCGATGCGAGCTGGCCAGATGTCCGAGCGTGTAGAAGTGCATGAAGTCCGCGCCCTTCAGCGGCCCGGCGATTCCACGATCGCTCGTCCCGGTGAAGCTGACGATCCCCGCCACGGTCCAAAGCATGACCGCCACGAGAATGGCGTGCCCCTTCGCCTGACGCGCCGATCGTGGCCAGCGAGGCCGTCGAAGTGTGGGCATCGGAAAAGAGGTGAAGCGATTACAGGTCTGGCGCCGTAACGACAAAAACAGGGATCCGGCGGATCGCAACACGCGTGTCTCAGCCGTAGGGTGCAAGACGGCTGCCGCAACACGGAAGTGATATTCTTCGCCGCATTCAATCGCCATCCTGGCCAAATAGCCTCGCGCTGTTTCGTTGCTCATTGACTTGGCCAGGATGCCCTGTTTTCTGGCGCGCTCCGCGCGCCTCGAAAGGAGCCAGAGGCCATGGAGCAGACGAAACAACAGATACCTGCCGAGGCAGTGGAAGCCTATACCCAGTACATCCACGGCGAGATCGACCGTAGGGCCTTCATGAGCCGCGTGAACAAAGTGGCAGTATCGACTGTCGCGGCCGCGGCCATCGTGGACCAGTTGATGCCCAACTACGCGGCGGCGCAGCAGGTCCCGCCAACCGACGCGCGCCTCAAGGCCGAGTACGCCACCGTGCCCGCTCCGAACGGCAACGGCAGCATCAAGGGGTATCTCGTGCGACCTGCGAGCGCTGGCAGCAACAAGCTCCCGAGCATTCTCGTCGTGCACGAGAACCGCGGACTGAACCCGCACATCGAAGACGTTGCGCGGCGTCTCGCGCTGGAGAACTTCATGGCGTTTGCTCCCGACGGTCTGACCTCAGTCGGCGGCTACCCGGGTGATGACGTGAAGGGCGGTGAGCTGTTCGGGAAGGTCGATCGCGCGAAGATGGCGGAGGACCTGTACGCGGCGGCGGTGTGGTTGAAGTCGCGACCGGACAGCACCGGCCGGCTCGGGGTCACCGGGTTCTGCTTCGGCGGCGGCATTGCAAACTCGCTTGCCGTTCGAATGGGATCGGATCTGCAGGCTGCCGTGCCGTTCTATGGCGGCGCGCCGCCGGTTGCCGACGTACCGAAGATCAAGGCTGCGGTCCTCGTGCATCACGGGAGCGAGGACAAGCGACTGGTCGACGGATGGCCCGCGTACGACGAGGCGATGAAGGCCGCCGGCGTCACGCATGAAGGGCACATCTATCCGGGCGCGGTCCACGGTTTCAACAACGACGCCACGCCGCAGCGCTACAACAAGGCCGCCGCCGACGAGGCGTGGAAACGCACGGTCGATTGGTTCAACAAATACGTGCGAGCCACGACCTAGCGGCTCCTGTCAACTCCCAACATCCAACTCCCAACATCCAACATTCAGCTCCCTTGGGAGTTGGGTTTTGGAGTTGGGCGTTGAGTTGATGGCCTTGCCTACAGCAGCCGCCGGTGACACACTGACTTCGGAGCATTGGCATGAAGCTTTTCGTCGATACAGGCAATCTCAAGGAAATCGAAGCGCTCGTGGCGATCGGGATTCTCGATGGCGTGACGACCAACCCGTCGTTGCTCGCGAAGGAATCCGGTGACTACCGTCAGATCCTCAAGCAGATCTGCAAGACGGTTCAGGGACCGGTGAGTGCGGAAGTCGTCGCGACTGACGCCACCGGCATGATCAGCGAAGGAAGAAGTCTCGCCGGGATCGACGAGCACATCGTCGTGAAAGTGCCGTTCACGAAAGAGGGCGTCAAGGCGTGCAAGACGCTGGCGTCGAGTGGTATCCGCGTCAATGTGACGTTGATCTTTTCGGCCACGCAGGCATGGCTGGCGGCAAAAGCGGGAGCCAGTTACGTGAGCCCGTTCGTGGGTCGACTCGATGACATCGGCACGACCGGCATGAATCTGATTCGCGAAATCGTCGATATCTTCGACAACTTCGAGTTCTCGACTGAAGTGCTCGTTGCCAGCGTGCGTAGCCCGATCCACGTTGTGGAAGCGGCACGTATGGGCGCCGACGTCGTCACTGTGCCCGCGGCGGTGATCGAGCAGTGCTTCAAGCATCCGCTGACCGACATCGGACTCGAGCGGTTCCTGAAGGACTGGGAGAAGGCCCAGGCAGCCAAGGTGTGACGCCGGACAAACCGAATCCGCTGGGGCGGCTGGCGGACATGCGCCGCCAGTCCGAATCCGGCGGAGGCGAAGATCGCCTTCGCCGACACCGCGAGGCGGGCAAGCTGACGGCCCGCGAACGCATCACCCTCCTGTTCGATTCCGACAGCTTCGAAGAAACCGACGCGTTCGTCACGCACCGTTGCCGCGATTTCGGCATGGCCGATCAAATCATTCCCGGCGACGGCGTCGTCTCCGGACACGGCCGCGTCGATGGCCGCCTCGTCTACGCCTTCGCGCAGGACTTCACCGTCTTCGGCGGATCGCTCTCCGAAACCAACGCGGCCAAGATCGTCAAGATCATGGACCTCGCTGTGAAGATGGGAGCACCCGTCGTCGGCTTGAACGACTCCGGCGGCGCGCGTATTCAGGAAGGTGTGCTGTCACTCGGCGGATACGCAGAAATCTTCCTGCGCAACACGCTCGCATCAGGTGTGGTTCCGCAGATCTCGGCCATCATGGGTCCATGCGCAGGGGGCGCCGTGTACTCGCCTGCGATCACCGACTTCACCGTCATGGTGAAGGGCACGAGCTACATGTTCGTGACAGGACCAGACGTGATCCGGACGGTCACGCATGAACAGGTCACGAAAGAGGAACTCGGCGGCGCGCTGACCCACAACCAGAAGAGCGGCGTCGCGCACTTCGCCGCCGACGACGACGAAGCGGCGATTCAGTTGATCCGCGATCTGCTGTCGTTTCTCCCTGGCAACAATGTCGACGAGCCGCCGCGACGCGACACATCAGATCCCCCGGATCGCGAAGACGAGTCGCTCGATCGCGTCGTGCCGACGTCGCCGAACCAGGCCTACAACATGCTCGACGTCATCCACGCCGTCGTGGACGATGGCCGGTTGCTCGAAGTGCACGAGCATTTCGCCAGGAACATCGTCGTGGGCTTTGCGCGGCTGGCGGGGCGGCCGGTTGGTGTCGTCGCGAACCAGCCCGCGCACCTGGCGGGCACGCTCGATATCGATGCCTCCGTGAAGGCGGCACGCTTCGTTCGTTTCTGCGATGCGTTCAACATCCCGCTCGTCACGTTCGAAGACGTGCCCGGTTTCCTTCCCGGCACCGTGCAGGAGTGGGGGGGCATTATCCGCCATGGAGCCAAGCTGCTCTTTGCATTTGCCGAAGCGACTGTCCCGAAGCTCACCGTCATTACGCGCAAGGCGTACGGCGGCGCGTACTGCGTGATGTCGAGCAAGCACATTCGCGCGGACGCGAATTTTGCGTGGCCGAGCGCGGAGATTGCGGTGATGGGTGCCGAGGGCGCGGTCAACATCCTCTACCGGCGTGAGCTCGAGTCGGCGCCGGACGTGGACGCCGTCCGCGCGGCGCGCGCGGCGGAGTATCGAGAGAAGTTTGCGAATCCCTACATCGCCGCGCAACGAGGGTTCATCGATGAAGTGATCGAGCCCAGGCAGACCCGCAAGAAACTCATTGCGGCGCTCGCTGCGCTCGACACCAAGCGCGATCGAAACCCGCCGAAGAAGCACGGGAACATTCCGCTGTAGGCGGGCTCCGGGATTCGGGATTCGGGATTCGGGATTCGGGCTACTGGCTTTCGGTAACGGGTTCCAGGTTTGCCTGGACGCCGACCGGGACGTCAAAGTGCACCGTGTTCACAGTATTGTCGCTTTGGAGTTGAATCCACACGCGATAGACGCCCGGCCGCGGAAAGACGACCTCGAATTCCATCTGCGGGCCGCCGTCGGCGAGCAGCGGGTGCTCGTGCATCATGTCGATCAGATCGTTGCTCGCAACCAGCATGTGCGCCCACGCGCCAAGGTACCGTTCGAGTCCGGCTTTGGCGTCGATCGACAGCCGCATCTGCGTGCGGGCGGTGGCGACCGGCTGCTCGGGGATCGTTGAGAACGAGACGCGCAGGTTCTTCGCGGCCTTGTCTGCGTAGTCGCGCGTCAGCTGAACAGGCGCCGGCGGCGTTCCCGGGACGATAATCGTGTCGCTCGTGAGCTGGGGTGTGGCGCCGGCCGGGTAGTAATCGCCGAGCACACGAAACACTCCGGCTTTGGGAAGGGTAATTGGATACTGGAACACGCCGTCGGCGACGAGCGACGGGTGCCCGTGCTCGAAGAACTCGAGATCCTCGCTCACGACAAACGCGTGAAAGAAGCGCTCGTGGACCACGTTGAATCCGCTGACCGGACGATCCTTCCAGGGATCGCTGACGAAGAACTGCAGGACGGCCATGCGGCCGGGTGCGGGCGTCTCCGGGAACACGCTCATGTCGAGATGAAACTCGACCGGATCGGGAATCCCGGTCACGAGCGTCATTCCGCAACGCCGACACACGCCCGCGTTGTGCGATCGCACGTCAGGATCCATCGGGCAGATGTAGACGACGCCTTGCGACGGATCTGGAGGCTGCGCCGACGGATCGGCGGGGGACGTGGCGGACGCGAGCGCGATCGGCTCCGCGCGGCCAGGCTGGTCGGACGCGGCAAAGAGGCAGAGGCTGCAGACGCCCGCGACGCAGAATGCCTTGAGCCCCATACGCTACTTGTAGACCCACAGGGCGGCGCTGTCAAAGGCGTCGCGATCCTCGCCGCGGTGCTCCTGGCAGCAATCGGTGTCGGGGCTCACGGGTTCGGGTCGTCCATCACCTGGAACCGCGAAGTCTCGCGCATCGTGTATGCGAAGTGCGCCTCGTGCCATCGGCCCGAGGGAACCGCGTTCTCGCTGATGACCTACAGCGACGCACAGCCACGCGCGAACCAGATCAAGGAGTCCGTCCTGGCGCGACGCATGCCGCCATGGGGCGCCGTCAAAGGCTTCGGTCATTTTCAGAACGAGCAGGGCCTGACGCAGGAACAGATCGAGCTGATCACCAAGTGGGTGGACGGCGGCATCCGGCGCGGGAACAATCCGCGCCAGCTTCCCGCAGTTCCGAAGTTCGACACGTCCGACACACAAATGCTTGTCGACGAGCATGCGATCACGGTGCAGGGCCCGCTCGTGATGTCTCAACCGATCGTGCTCAGGGGACTCCAGCCGATGCGTGTGTCGCCCGATCAGTCGATTCGCATCATGGCCCAGCTGCCTGGAGGCGCCATCGAGCCGCTCGTCTGGTTGCACCAGTATGAAACCCGCTACGGGCATCCGTTCCTCTTCCGCGATCCCCTTCACCTTCCGGCAGGGACGAAGATTCATGGCGTCCCTGTCGATGCGGTGGTCGCGCTCCTTCCAGCTCAGGAATAGCGGCGACAGGAATCCTGTTCGGTTTCTCCAGGAATGGCGTTATCATGTGCAGCGCATCATTCCGGAGTGACTTGTGAAATCGACCGCCACCAACTTTCATTGCCCGCAAACGCCAGCCGCGCTGGTCATCAGCGTAGATGCGGCGCGCATTGCGAAGGCGGGCAGCTGGGTCGATCTGGCACCGCCAGGTTCGTTCGGATGATGTAGGACCAATACCTTCTTCGAGATCTCGAAGGGCCATCATCCGAGCAGGGTGATGGCCCTTTTGTTTTTTGTAACGAGGAGGTTCGTCGTGTCGTTCAGTAATCGGTGGGTCAGCTTTGACTGCTTCGGAACGCTCGTCGACTGGCAGGCGTGGTTTGCCGACGTGCTCGGTCCGCTGGGAAGTCACACCTCGACGGACATGATACGGGCGTATCACGCCCACGAGCGCCTCGTCGAGCGTGATTACCCGCATCGCTCCTACAAGGACGTGCTCGTCACCGCGCTCGGGCGGGCGGCGGCCGACTGCGGCATTCACCTGTCGTCTCGGGATGCTCGAAACATCCTGATGGCTGGGTGGGCGTCGATGCGGCTGTTCGACGATGTCGAGGCGATGCTGGCGGAGCTGCGCGCGAACGGGTACCGACTCGCGGTGCTGACCAATTGCGATGAGGATCTGTTCTGGACCACTCACCGTCTGTTCACGGCACCCTTTGATTTCGCCCTCACGGCTGAGCGCGTTCAAGGGTACAAGCCAGAGCGGTGGCACTTCAGCGGATTCGAGCGGCTGGTTGGAGTCAGCAAGTCGAATTGGGTGCACGTGGCCAACAGCTGGTACCACGACATCGCACCGGCGCGGTCGCTCGGCGTGAGGCACGTGTGGCTCGATCGCGAGCGCACGGGCGAGGACGGCGGATCGGTGACCGTCCGGATCCAATCGGCCGTGGAGGTATCGTCGGTGATCAGACGTCTATTCGCTGGCGCGGAGGCTGCCGCCGCGCGAACGGACGGAGTCAGACCGGACCAGAGAAGCATCTCGGCCGCGGTCTGCTAGCAACGCGGGGTCCGGCCAGAGCCGGACCCTGCGAGCGTAGCGGCTCGTCTTTCAGTTCGATTCTACCGCGCGAATTTCGAACGACAGGTCGCTCAGACAATCCCACACCTCATCGACGCTCGCTCCCAGCAACGCGAGCGTCGCTCGATTGATTTGCACGCGTCGATTTTGAAGATCGGTGGACGTGCTCTGACCGATTCTTGATGCTGCCGCAGAGGCCAGTCGTCCCGAGTGCCTGAGGTAGAATCGACGCGATCTTGCACAAGATCTTGGTCGCCAACCGCGGGGAGATCGCGGTACGCGTCATTCGCGCGTGCCGTGAGCTCGGCCTCGGGTCGGTGGCGGTCTTCTCCGAGTGCGATCGCACCGCGCGTCACGTCCGCATGGCAGACGAAGCCGTCGCCATCGGCGGGAACGCTCCGTCAGACAGCTACCTTCGCATCGATCGAATCATCGACGCGGCGCGCGCCACGGGCGCGGACGCTGTGCATCCTGGTTACGGATTCCTTTCCGAGAACGAAGAGTTCGCCAGCGCGTGTCGCGACGCGACGCTCACGTTCATCGGTCCGACCCCTGAAGCAGTCGCGCGCGTAGGCAGCAAGACGACCGCACGACAGATCGCAGCCTCTGCCGGTGTCCCTGTCGTGCCTGGGACGGAGGAGTCGTTCGGTCTCGACGACGTGGCTGATGCAGACATCGCTCGAGCGGCGCAGCGTATCGGCTACCCGTTGCTGATCAAGGCAGTGGCTGGTGGTGGTGGCAAAGGGATGCGGGTTGTCGCGAGCGCTGCTGACCTTCAGAGTGCGGTGCGAATGGCTCGCTCGGAAGCCGGGTCAGCATTTGGCGACTCGTCGGTCTACATCGAGCGCTGCGTGCAGCGTCCGCGTCACCTCGAGATTCAGATTCTTGCTGACCATCACGGCACTGTCGTGCCTTTCGTCGAGCGGGAGTGTTCGATCCAGCGCCGGCATCAGAAGGTGTTCGAGGAGTCGCCGTCACCTGCTGCTGACGCCGGTTTGCGATCGCGATTGGCCGACGCCGCAGTCGCGGTGGCGAAAGCGGCCGGATATACCAATGCTGGCACCGTCGAGTTCCTCGTCGACGGAGAGGGTGGTTTCTACTTTCTCGAGGTGAACGCTCGGCTCCAGGTCGAGCACCCCGTGACCGAGATGGTTGCGGGTGTTGACATCGTGCACTGGCAGATTCGCATTGCCAATGGTGAGCGGCTGACGCTCTCATCTCTCGACACACTCACGCCCAAGGGGCACGCCATCGAATGTCGTGTCTACGCAGAGGACCCTGATGCCGGCTTCCTGCCATCACCCGGCCGCATCGTCGCGCTGCGCGCTCCCGAAGGCCCGGGCATTCGCAACGACGGCTGGGTTGAAGAGGGCAGTGAGATCCCCGTCTTTTATGATTCCCTGCTTTCGAAAGTGATCGCCTGGGGTGAGAATCGATCACAGGCAACGGCCCGTCTGCGGCGTGCGCTCGATGAGTACGACATCAGCGGCGTTCGCTCGACCCTTCCTTTCTCGCGATGGCTGCTTGCGCGTCCCGAGTTTGCCGAGGCTCGGTTCCATACAAATGCCTTGGACGAGCTCTTGCAGCAGCGTGCGGGAGAGCCGTTTGGCGGACTCGATCCGTCCATCGAAGAGGTCGCCGCATTGGCTGCATGTCTGGTTGAGGCGTCTGCGGCTGCCGTGGGGTTGCCGGCGTCGAACGAAGTGAGAGGACGTCAGTCGGCCTCGGGCCGCAATCGATCGGCCCCGCCCTCGATTGAGCGGAGCTGGAAGGCTCTGGCGCGAAAAGAGGGCCTGCGCGGGTGAGGTTCGAGGTCGAAACAGGCCGGCGGCGACGTACGATCGAAGTCAGGCGGTCGGGAGGCGGCTGGACCGTCACGATGGACGGCCGCTTGATGTCGGTCGACTTTACGCGCGTGGACGATCGCTGGTCGATGCTGATGCGATCCGTCGAAGGCGACCAGGGTTCGAACGCGCGGGCGAGTGAGCCGGCGTCGGTTCATGCGTCCAGTTACGACATCGCGATCGAGTCGCTGCGCCAGGGCCGGCACATCGTGCACGTCAACGGACACGTCGTGCCGGTGACAGTGCGCGTTCCAGGTCGCGGGCGGTCTGGCTCGGACGATGATGGGCCAGGCGCGACAGGTCCCGTATCGATCGTCGCACCGATGTCTGGTCGCGTGGTGAAGTACTGGTGGCGCCGGGAGATGCCGTGCTGGCGCGTCAGGGTCTGGTCGTGGTTGAAGCAATGAAGATGGAGAACGAACTGCGTGCTCCCCGTGCCGGGACGGTCGCCGACGTGCGCGTCCGTGAAGGTGCGCCGGTGGAGGCTAACGTTGTTCTCGTCGTGATCACGTGAAGTACGCGCAGCTCCTCTCCCACCCCGTCACCCGCACCGTGCGCACGTTCGTGCGCAGGACGGTGATCGTGTGTGCCGTGATCCTCGCGGTGGCTATCGTCACGACGATCTCCGCAGATCTCGGTCCGGTGTTGCGTAAGCAGGCGGAGGAGCAGGGCACGCGGTACATGGAGCGTCCGCTGCACATTGGCAGCATGCACGTCCGGCTCTGGGATGGTGCCTACATCTTCGAAGACTTGATGATCGAGGGTTTGGCGCCCGACAGGACTCCCTTCTTCACAGCCAGGCGCATCGTCGTGTCCATGCCGTGGAGCACGCTCTTCAACCGCCGGATCGTCTTCGACACGATCGAGCTCAACGACTGGCAGATGCACGTCGAGTCATTGAGAAACGGCACGGTGAGCTTCCCGAAGCTGATGCCGAAAGGGCCGCGAGGGAAGAGCGCGTGGACCACGACGCTGCAGTACGTGCACGCCGGCCGCGGCACGTTCACCTACCAGGATCACAACACGCCGTGGGGAATCGTTGCTCGTAACCTCGATGTCACGGTCGCCCGTCCCGGCAGTGAGTACGTCGGTCAAGCGCGGTTCTCCGACGGTTTGACCTCGATTCAGGGATACGTGCCTTTCCGCACCGACATGACATCGACGTTCAAGATCGAGAACGGCCGCGTGCTCTTCGATCGCATGAACCTCACAACCGAGGGCACCGAGTCCGTTCTCAACGGCGACGTGAACCTGTCGTACTGGCCCGAGCTGATGCTGCAGATGAAGTCGACCATCGATCTGCCGAGGATGCGGGAGCTCTTCTTCGCAGGCGACACGTTCAGGCTCAGTGGCAAGAGTCAGTTCACCGGCACGTTTCATCTGTTCAAAGAGCCGCTGCCCAACGGGACTACCAGAACGGGGCGCGAGCTCAAGGGCACGTTCGTCAGCACCACGGCCGGAGTGAACGACTTCCGGTTCAGCGACCTCACGGGCGGCGTCCGCTGGACGCCTGAAGTCCTTCGCGTCACGGAAGCGACGACGAAGATGTACGGGGGTCAGGCGCGATTCAGTTACAGCATGATGCCGCTCAACGCGCCGGGTGTGACTCCGACCGCGCGCTTCGACGCCGCGTACGACAAGGTCGATCTGACCCAGTTCACCGACTCGCTGAAGCTGGACGGGATCAAACTGGCTGGCCATCTCTCCGGTCAGAACCGGCTCGAATGGCCGTTGCGCCGCTTCTCCAACCACACCGGCAAGGGCGAACTGCACGTCACGCCGCCCGAGGGCGTCACACTCATGACCCGCGAGATGCCGCTCGACCGAATCCGCGCGGTCGAGCAGCGAGGTCAGCCGGCCGGGCCTTTCAGCCCGTTGACGCCATTCGAGCCCGTGCCGACCGGCGGTGACTTCTTCTACACGTACGGACCGGACCAGGTTGAGATTGGGCCGAGTCGATGGGCGACTGAGTCGACGCTCGTCGAGTTCGAGGGGCAGACGGCGTATGGCGGCGCATCGCAGATCCCGTTCCACGTCTCGAGTGCCGACTGGCAGGAGAGCGATCGTGTGTTCGCCGGACTGCTCACCGCGTTCGGCGTCCGCACGCGCGCGATTCCGATCGGCGGGTACGGCACGTTCGACGGCGTCATGACCGAGACATTCAGACGCCCGCGGATCGAAGGCGACTTTGACGCTGAATCATGCGCGCTTTCGACGTCGTCTGGGGATCGACGAAGGGCCGTGCGGTCATTCAGAACAATTACGTCGAGGTCACCGACGTCGTCATCACGTCAGGCGAGTCGCGCATCAGAACGGCAGGGCGGTTCTCGATCGGCTATCCCGCGCCGACGGCGGCGAAGAGATCGACGCGCGAATCGAAATCTTGAAACGGCCGGTTGCCGATCTCCGGCGTGCATTCACGTTGGACGACTACAACCTCGACGGCACGCTGACCGGCGAGTTCCACGTCAACGGCAAGTACCTCACACCGTTCGGCTTTGGCCGGATGGAGATCGCAGACGGCGTGGCGTACGGCGAGCCGTTCGAGTCGGTGACCGCGGGCGTCCGTCTCGAGGGCGACGGCGCACGGCTCGAGAACATTCAAGCCATCAAGGGCGGCGGCCGCGGCACAGGCGCCGCATTCGTCGGATGGAACGGCACCTACTCGTTCAACTTCGACGCGCGCTCGATTCCTGTCGAGTCGCTCGCGGCGGCGAAGAACTCGCCGCGTCCGATCGCCGGGCTCCTCGACTTCACGGCTGGCGGCAGCGGAACGTTCGACTCGCCCAGGTACGACGTTCGCGGAACCGTGCGCGACCTCTTTGTGGCCGACGAAGGCATCGGCCAGATCGTCGGCAACCTGAGCATCGACAACGAGCTGATGACCGTGCGTCTGGAGGCGGCTTCTCCTCGTCTCGCCGTTTCTGCGTCCGGCCGCATTGCGCTTACGCCCGAGCTCGACTCGGAGCTGACGATCAGCGTCAGCGACACGTCGCTCGATCCGTACGTGCGTGCCTTCCAGCCGCAGTTGTCTCCGTACACGACTGCGGTGGCGAGTGGCTCGATTCGAGTGGTCGGCGAGCTTGCCAACATCGATCACTTGCTCGTTGATGCGACCGTTGAACGGCTCGACGTTCGACTCTTCGACTACGCGCTGCGCAACGCGCGACCGATCCGTCTCACACTCGATCGTCACGCCGTGCGCGTCACAGACATGCGCATCGTGGGGCAGGACACGCAGCTCGACGTGTCTGGTCTGGTCAACCTCCACGATTCACGCATCGCGATTCGCACCACGGGTGATGCGAACCTCGCGGTGTTGCAGGGCTTTCTCGCCGATGTGCGGAGCTCGGGCATGGCCGCGCTCTCGGCCACGCTCGAAGGGCCGCTCGAGGATCCCCCGTCAACGGGACACTCGACATCACCAACGGACGTATCCGGCATTTCTCGCTGCCGCACGCGCTCGAGAACATCAGTGGCACGCTGCGTTTCGACACGCGCGGCGTGACGCTTGACGGCCTGACTGGTCGACTTGCACGGGGTGACGTCACGTTTGGCGGGCGCATCGACAAGCAGGGCTACCTGCCCGGTCAGCTTGACCTCACGATGACCGGCACGGGCATGCGTCTCAGGCTCGCCGAGGGCATGCAGTCCCTCGTTGATGCGCAGCTCTCGCTGCAGGGCACGATGCAGGCGGCGACGCTGTCGGGTCGCGTCACGGTGAATGACGCCGTCTACACGCGCCCGTTTTCATCCAGTGGCGGGCTGCTCGATATCGCGACGGGAGAGGCGACACCGCCGACGGCGCCGGCAGAGCCAACCATTCCGCTGCGCTACGACATTCAGATCACGGCGCCGCAGTCGCTGCAGGTCCGCAACAGCAGCGTGCGGTTGACCGCCAATGCCGACCTTCAGCTGCAGGGCACGTTCGACCGGCCGCTGCTCTTCGGTCGAGCGGAGGCGGTGCGAGGAGAGTTCATCTTCGAGGGGCGGCGCTATGTGCTGACGCGAGGGACGGTCGAGTTCAACAACCCGTCGAAGATCGAGCCATTCTTCGATCTCGAGACCGAGACGCGCGTGCGTGTTCCGGGCGAGACCTATCGGGTCACGGTACGGGCCACCGGTCCATGGGTTCCGGCACTGGAGTTTTCGGCGGATCCGCCTTTGCCGGAACCTGAGCTGCTGGCGCTCCTCCTCAGTGACGTCGCGCCAGGTCAGGACGTCGAGTTCCGTCAGTATCAAACCGGTGTGACTCCGCAGGAGCAGATGGTGCGCGAGCAAGCGGCCCGCGCTCTCGCCAGTCCGGTCTCCTCGGAAGTCGGGCGTGTGGTGGAACAGACATTCGGCGTCGATACGTTTCAGATCACGCCGTCGATCATCGACCCCAACACGCAGTCGTCGCGGCTGGACTTGGCCGCGCGTGTCACCGTCGGCAAGCGGATTTCCGATCGAGTCTATCTGACCTACTCTCGAAGCCTTTCGTCGTCCACACGCGACCAGATCATCCTGCTGGAATACGATCAGTCGGATCGCTATTCGTGGCTGCTGTCGCGAAATGAAGACAAGACCTACGCGATTGAGCTGAGGGTAAGGCGAACGTTCTAAATGAACTGTAATTCGAAATGCAAAATGCAAAATGCACAAGGAAAGTGGCTGCGTCGTGCAGTCATTTTGCATTTTGCATTTTGCATTTTGCATTACCCCAGCGCAGCTGAAGCCCAGGTCGGTCGCCAGATCGCTGAGATCGTCATAGAGCAGGAAGGCAGGCCTGTCACCGATCCGGTGATTACCGGCCTCATCGAAACCCACGTTGGATCACCACTGGATGCACGAGAGGTGCGAGAGACGATCTCGCACCTCATGAGTCTCAACCGGTTTGACGACGTGCAGGTGTTGAGTGAGGATGCGGGCACCGGCATTCGTGTGCGGTATGTCCTGACGCCGCTTCACCCGGTCGACCGCATCGAGTTCCAGGGCATGCTCGGCTTGCCGGAAGATGACGTTCTTCGTGTCGTCGTCGATCGATTCGGTAACGCACCGCGGGCGGCCCGCGCCCCCGAGATCGTCGAGACGCTGCGAATGGAATACCGGCGGCGCGGCTACGCGAATGCTCGCATCGCCTCTCGATTCGTCGAGACACACGATCCGGATCGCGCCACCCTGATCTTCGAGATTGAAGCCGGGCGTCGGTTGACGATTGCAGACAGGCGTTTCACGCAACGCGACGCCGACGTCCAGGGCACCGTGACTGAACTGCCCGACGTCAAGCCTGGCCAGCCGTTTGACGACGACGAGATCGAACGCGAGCTGCGGTCGTGGGAGGACAAGATGCGCGCCCGTGGGTTCTACGAGGCGCGCGCCAGCCACGGAAGCGAAATCACCGAAGACGGCGCCATCGTCTCGGTGAACCTGACACGCGGCCCACGAGTGGTCGTCAGATTTACCGGCGATCCTCTGCCCGAAAACGAGCGGGAACGGTTGGTGCCCGTTCGAACGGAGGGCTCGGCAGACGAGGATCTTCTGGAGGACTCGAGCCGCGCGATCGAGGGCTACCTCTACACTCGCGGCTATCGCGACGCGATGGTCGTCTATACGAGCCAGCAGGAGAAAGAGGAGCTGGTCATCACGTTCGAGATCAAGCGCGGCCCGCGTTACATCGTCCGCAGCGTGTCGTTCACCGGCAACGCAGCCGTCCCGGAGATGGAGCTTTTGCCGCTCGTGCGACTGAAGACTGGCGAACCGTTCGTCAGGTCGGCGGTGTCGACCGGAACCGGGGCCATCGAACGGCTGTATCACGCGCGTGGGTACACGCGCGTGCAGGTCAAGGCTGGCGAAAGCATTCTCGTCCCCGAAAACACTGCCGCTCCGGATCGTGAGACCGACGTGCAGATTGCAATCGTCGAGGGGCCGCGAACTCTGATCGGCCTCGTGAGCTTCGCGGGCAACATGGCGATCAGCGAACTGACATTGCGCAGCCTGTCGATGCTGTCCGGGGAACAGGCGTTTTCGGAAGCGGAGATCCTGGCCGCTCGCGAGCGAATCGATCTCGAGTATCGCAATCGCGGCTACGAGGGTGTCGTGGTGACGTCGGAACCCACGTTCCTCGAGAACGATACGCGGGCCGATATCCTGTTCAACATCGCGGAAGGTCCCCAGGTGATCGTCGATCACATCATCATCGTGGGGAATCGACGGATCAGCACTCGAACGATCGAGCGCGAGCTGCTGCTGCGCGAGGGGGAGCCTCTCGGGTACTCGGCGCTCGTGGAGAGCCGCGCACGGCTCTTCGCGCTCGGCATGTTCCGACGTGCGCAGATCGAGCCGCTCGGCCACGGCGGTGAGGCCCGACGCGACGTGCTCGTCGAGGTCGAGGAGTCACCACCGACCGAACTCGGCTTCGGCGGCGGTCTCGAAGGCGGTTCGTATGTCGTCACTGGCGACAACGGTGTTGCAGCGGAACGCTTCGAGGTTGCACCGCGCGGGTTCTTTCAAATCGGCCGGCGCAACCTCTGGGGAAAGAATCGGCGGATCGATCTCTTTACGCGCCTTGCCGTCCGGCGTCGTGATCCACCGGCAGTGGCGGTTCCGCCGTCGCCACCGGAAGGTCCGCCGGTCGATCCGCTGGAGGAGTTCGGGAGTCGCTTCTACGAGTATCGAGTGCTCGGCCAGTTTCGCGAGCCAAAGGCATTCGACTCGCCTGCCGATGTCGTTGTCACCGGCCTGGTCGAGCAAGCCAGGCGCTCGAGTTTCAACTTCGACCGGAGAGAGGCGCGCGTCGAAGCGGGGTTCCGGCTCTCGCGGGTCTACAGCGCCATCGGACTCTACTCGTTTCAGCGCACCCGGCTGTTCGACGAGCGCTTCACGCCTGATGCGCCACCACCGCTCATCGACCGGTTGTTCCCCGAGGTGCGGCTCTCCAAGGTGTCCGCCTCCCTCATCCGCGACCTCCGTGACGACCCGCTCGATCCGTCCACAGGGACGATGATGATCGTCGATGGCGAGATCGCAGCACGTGCGATCGGATCCGAAGTCGGTTTCGTGCAGACGTACATGCAGGGCTTCTACTATCACCGTCTGCCGTCACCGCGTCGTGTCGTCGTGGCGCTCGGTGCGAGGGTCGGCCTTGCGCATGGGTTCGCGCGCGCGCTTGACGACGTGATCGTTCAGGACCTGCCTGCCAGTGAGCGCTTCTTCGCCGGCGGTGATACGACCGTGCGTGGCTTCACACTCGACCGTCTCGGCGACGAGCGGACGATCACGACGGCAGGATTCCCGACTGGCGGCAACAGTGTGGTGGTGTTGAACAGCGAACTCCGCGTCGCTGTAGTTGGTCCATTGCAGGCGACCGGATTCGTCGACGCCGGCAACGTGTTCCCACGGGCGAACGACCTCGACTTCACGGACCTGCGACCGACGGCGGGCTTTGGCGTGATGTACCGCTCACCGGTCGGGCCGATTCGGGTAGACCTGGGCTTCAATCTCAACCCGCGAGAGATCGTGCCCGGCGTGCAGGAGCGCAGCCGGGTCCTGCACATCCTGCTCGGGCAGCCTTTCTGATCCCGTCAAATGCAAAATGCAAAATTCAAGATGCAAATCATGCGCGCCACAACCGCACGAATCGGGTTGTGTTTGCATTTTGCCTTTTGCCTTTTGAATTACGGCCTCACAGCTCAGACCCAGCAACTCATCGATCGTGTTCTGGCCAGAGTGGGGACGAACGCGGTGACGATGACCGACGTCCGCATCGCGCTCGAACTGGGGCTCGTTCAGGCTTCGGGAGACAACAGGCAAGCGGTGGCTCTCGAGCGCACGATCGATCGTCAACTCCAGCTCAACGAGGTCGCGCGATTTTCGCCGCCCGAGCCGCCTGCAGCAGCGGTTGCCGAGGAGGTCGCGTCGATGAAGATGCGGGCCGGTCCTGGTTTGAACGCGCTGATGACATCGACCGGCCTCGACGAGGCTCGGCTTCAGCAGTTGGCGCGCGAGACACTTCGAACGCGCGCCTACATTGCGCAACGATTCGGAACGACGGTGCAGGTCACCGAAGACGAGGCGCGGAAGTACTACGAAGAGCATCCGGCTGAATTCACGCGGGACGGTGTGCGCATGCCGTTCGAGGAAGCGGAATCGTTGGCTCGCCAGCGGGCATCGGCCGAACGCCTGCGCGTCACCATCGACCAGTGGATTCGCGATCTGCGGATGAGAGCTGAAGTCGTGATCGTCGGAAGTGCGAATCAGCGGTGACTGACTCGAGTCACGCGCCGCCGCCCATCGCCACGCGAAACACCTCGATCGAATTGAATCCTGCGTGACTAATGATCGGCGCGACGCTGCTGCGCCGGCGCAGGTAGAGAATCGCCCAGAACGCGCCCAGTACTCCGGTCGCAACTGCCGCGTCCCATCCCTGGAGCGCGTGCCCCAGACCAAACGCGGTGCTCAGGACGATCACGCCAATGGTCTCACCGCCGAGATGCCGCTCAAATCGCCTGAGAAGGAACGCGCGCTGAAGTTCTTCTCGAATGCCACCGGCGACGATCGCGACGACGGCAAACATCGCGGCCCCGCCTGCGCCTCCGGTCGCGAGCGCCTCGAGCGGATTCTCGACAACGTTGTGCAGTCCGGGCACGAACGTGCGGATGATGCCAATCAGGAACGCCACTATGAAGACGGCCACCGGCACGAGCATCAGACCGACGAGGATCTCGCCGGCCAGCGGGGGACGACCGCGCCAGAGCAGCCAGGGGCTGTCGCCGTGGGCTCGCGTCAGTGCCACCATCAACGCGATCAGCACGACAGTGTCGGTCAGGGACAGGGCGAACACGAAAGTAAGCGAGAGCTGGTCCCCGATTCGCGGGGCGATGCCGATCGCGCCAAGGATGCTTGCAATCACAACCTGTGTCGGCAAGCTCGAGCACAAGAGGACTTCGAGCAGCGCTAACAACCGTTGTTGCCACGCGGTGAGTTGCTGGCGGAGCGGTTCCAGCTCAACTGGAGAGGCCGCTTCGATTTCAAGGCTCGGGTCGTCAGCCAAGGTTTTCAGTCTACGGCAGACCGCGGACCGTGTAAAAATGACCAGTCAGTAGATTCGCTAACAAGAGGCAAGAGGAATGTCCCCAACACCCAGCGAACGTGTTCTCGTCGTCGAGGACGAACCCAGCACCAGGGTCGGCCTGACCGAACTTGTGCGGACATGGGGGTTCACTGCGGACTCCGCCGGCGACGGTGAAGAGGCGCTTCAACGCATTACCGTGTTCCGGCCATCGATCATCATCAGCGATCTGGTCATGCCGCGGCGCGACGGTCTGGAACTGTTGCGGGCGCTCAAGGACGATGGGAGCGACTACACCGTTGTTATCCTGACCGCGCAGGGCACCGTCGAGACGGCGGTCGAGGCAATGAAAGAAGGCGCCTACGACTACCTGACCAAACCGATCGAGCCGCAGCGACTCAAGATTCTCCTCGACAAGATCGTTGAGCGGCAGGACACGTTGCGCGAGGTGAAAGTCCTGCGCAAGCAACTGCGGGAGCACGGCACCTACGGAAAGATGATCGGCAGCAGTCCGCAAATGCGGAAGGTCTACCAGGTGATCGAGCAGGCGGCGCCGACGGGAGCCTCGGTCCTGATCTCCGGCGAGTCGGGCACGGGCAAGGAACTCGTGGCGCAGACGATTCATCAACTCAGCCCGCGCGCCCAGATGCCGTTCGTCCCGATAAACTGCGCGGCCATTCCCGAGACCTTGCTCGAGAGCGAAATCTTCGGCCACGAGAAGGGGTCGTTCACCGGCGCCGTCGATCGGCGCGCAGGCTGCTTCGAGCTTGCCGATCACGGGACGCTGTTCCTCGACGAGATCGCCGAGATGACGCCGTCTACGCAGGTGAAGCTCCTGCGCGTGCTTCAGGAGCGCAAGTTCCGGCGCCTGGGCGGACGCAACGAAGAGACCGTCGACGTGCGCGTGATCGCGGCGACCAACGTCAATCCGGGGGATGCGGTCAAGAACGGCAAGCTGCGTGAAGACCTGTTCTACCGGTTGAACGTATTTGCGATCGAGCTTCCGCCGCTGCGCCATCGGAAAGAGGACCTTCCCCTCCTCGTGCAGTCGTTTCTGGCCGACTTCAACGCGCGCAACAACAAAAAGGTGTCGGCGCTCGATCAGGCGGCGATGCGCATCCTCGAGCAGTACAACTGGCCGGGCAACATCCGTGAACTGCGGAATGTCATTGAAAGAGCGGTGATTCTGAGCTCCGGCGAATTCATCGACCCGAAGCTGCTCCCGCCTCTCGTGACCGAGTCGCCCGACGTCGTGAAGCCGACGCTGTCGCTGACGCCCGGCACGACTGTTGAAGAGGCGGAGACACGCCTGATCCTAATGACTCTCGAACATACGCGCGATAACAAGACACGTGCGGCCGAGATCCTGGGTATCAGTCTCAAGACGTTGCACAACAAGCTCAACAAGCTTCGGGGTCGAGGCAAGCGGACCGAGGAGGAGTCCGTACCGCAGTAGCCGCGTGTTCGTTTAGTCGTTGTCGGACTAGCGCTTCAGGCTGGCCCTTTGGCCTTTGGCCTTTGACTTTTGACCTTTCACCTTTGACCTTTGATCGATGCGCCTGAGCATTCGCATCAAACAGATCGTCGGCGTGACAGCCATCGTTGGACTGGCGGTTGTGGCGCTCAGTGCGCTCTACACGAATCGTCTGGCCAACGTGGTGTTGAGGGAAAGCCTGTCGCGCGGAAAGATGCTGGCCAACACGGTCCTCCATCGCGCCGGAGGAATCGTCACGGGTGATGTGGATCCGTACCTCGCGCTGCGCGAGGATCAGGGACTCCGCTCGATTCTGGAATCCAGCATTTACGGCGACAACATCAGCTTTGCCGCCATCGTCGACACGAGCGGCACGGTCATCGTCCACAACAATCGCGGGCAGGTTGGACGCACGCTCGCGGAACGGGCCGATCTCGAAGCCGTCATTGACGACTCGCCGCTCGACAAACTTCGAGTGATCTTCGCCGGCGACGGCCAGACCCTCGAGGTGCGCGAGACCTTGAAGCGTGGCAGCGAGGATTTCGGATCGATCCGCATCGGCGTCTCGACGCTGCTGATGCGCAGCCAGCTTCGTGATCTGCTGAACGACGCGTTGTTCACGGGAGCCGCGGCGCTGGCCGTCGCGGTGTTCGTCGCGGGAGTTCTTTCGCAGCTCCTGCTGAGACCGATCCACGTCCTGCGAAGCGGCCTGACACGTCTCGGTCGGGGGAGTTCGGCGTCACGCTCGATCTGCCCGCGGGCGACGAGTTCGGCGAACTCGGCGACTTCTTCAATACCGTCAGTCAGCAGCTCTCTGCCGATCGCACGCTGCTCGCGGGGCAGAAAGCGAATCTGCAATCCGCCGTCGAACATCTCGAGGACGCAGTCGCGCTGTTCAATCCCTCGGGTGAATTGCTCTTCAGCAACCCGGCGATGCAGCACACGCTTCCCGCTGATGCGATCGGTCGTGTGCTCGACGGACTGCTGCCGACCGGGCATCCGTACCGGACACTCGTCGAAGAAACACTTGCGACCCGCAAATCGCGAGGCCCGATCCAGATTCAGGGTCACTCCACTGAACCAGTGCCGGCGCCGGCGCGCGCCGGCGACACCGGACCGATCCTTCGCGCGTCCGGAGCCCCCCGATCGTCACGAAGCCCGATGCCAAGCCCAGTGACGATGAGCTCGTGGTGACGCACGCGATCGCCGGCACGCGCGGCGAGCTGGTGGGCGTGTTGCTCGTGTCGCGGAACCTCGCGCATCTCTCGCGCATGCAATCGACGCTCGCGTATTCACGCAAGCTGGTGGCATTGGGCCGTCTGACGGCCGGCATCGCGCACGAGGTGAAGAACCCGTTGAACGCGATGATGATTCACCTGGAGCTGCTGCGAACGAAGATTCGCGGCAGCGTAGCCGTTGCGCTTCAACCCGAACCGGTGGCTGCGGCCGGTGGGACGCTCGGCCTCGGGCCCGCGCGTGCGGCCGCGCTTCCGGCGTCCATCCAGGGAGCGCTCGAGCACGTCGAAATCATCGAGAGCGAAATCCGTCGGCTGGATGAGGTCGTCCAGGGATTCTTGAAGTTCACCCGACCTGAGGACCTCAGGCTTCAACCCGTCCGGGTGATGGCGTTGTTCGAGGAAATCCTGCCGATCATCGAGATCGAGGCGACCAAGCACGGCGTCAAGGTGACGACTGATGTCGGCGTCTCGACACCCAACGTCAACGGCGATTTAGGCATGCTTCGGCAGGCATTTCTCAATTTGGCAATCAATGCGTGTCAGGCGATGCCGCAGGGTGGTAGCCTGCGTCTAGTGGCTGGTCCCGCGTCTCGTCAGCGCGTGGAGATTCGCATCGAGGACACAGGCGAGGGGATCAAGCCAGAACATCTGAGCCGCATCTTCGATCTGTATTTCACGACGAAGGAGCGGGGAACAGGAATCGGACTCTCGATGGTTTATCGCATCATCCAGATGCACGACGGAGAAGTCGAAGTGCAGTCGACCCCGGGTCGGGGCACGACGTTCCGCGTGCTGTTACCTCGAGCCAGCGGGGTCTGAGATGGCCAAGAACTCCCAACTGTCCAACTACCAACCCCCAATCGAGAAGACGCCTCCGCGGGTCCGGCTACCGCGCTTTGGGAGTTGGCTCGCGATCGTTTTGGGAGTTGGGATTTCCGCGGCGTCAGCCGCGGGATGCGCGAAGGCGCGCGCGGCGACGGTGCCCGATGGTCCCCCACTCGCGATGCCGGTGCCTCCGCCGCGGGTGTTTGCGCCTGTCGGCCAGGAAGAACCGCTGGCGGCGGGGCCCGCCGTGCCCGAGACGCCCACCGCAGAAGCGCCGTCAGTGACACCGCGTCGACCGCCTCGGCGCGCAGCCGCGCCGCCCGATACTGAAAAACCGGAACCCACACCACAGCCCGCGCAACCCGCGCCCGAACCACAGCGCGAGTTGCGCGCGGCGTCGACGCCAGCCGACGCCGAAGCCGACAAGAAAATCCGCGCGCTGCTACTGACGGCCTCGCGGAATCTCGGCAACGTCGACTATCAGAAGCTCTCCGTCGCTGGTCGCGAGCAATACGAGCAGGCCAAGAGCTTTGGGGAGCAGGCGGGCGAGGCGTTGACCCAGCGCAACTACGTCTTCGCCGAGACACTCGCCGACAAGGCCGCCAAGCTCGCGACTGAGCTGTTGGGCTCGGGCGCCCGCTAGCTGAGCTGCCGCTAACTTCAACATCCTCAAGCCCGTAGCGCCACGAGCCGGAGGCCTGTCGTCCGCGATAGAATTGAATCAACATATTGCGCCTGCCCTAAAAGAAAAGCGCAATATGTTGTGGTTTGAGTCTTGACAAAGTGGTAAACGGGGCGCAAGATTGCCGGGCGCTCAACGAGGTGTAATCAAGGCAGGATGCTCCCAGCCTCCGGCCGCCGGGAAAGCCCACAGAACGTCTCGCGCGCCAACCACAAACAGATTTTCGGACGTCACCGAAGGGGTAGGTGCGTCCCATTGAGATCGTCATTCGGAGGAGAGAGAGCATGGAAAGAGGCCCTGCCCGCGAAGCTGCCGCCGCTGGTCAGCAGGCAACTCAAAGCGGAGCTCTCGACCCCTCGACTCGAACCAAGAAGGTCGAGCCGAAGGCACCGCTGGTGCCAGGTCTGGAGTTCCCGCGCTACTTCACTCTGCCCGGCGTTGATCCGTTCGACGAGGTCGAATGGGAGGTCCGCTCCGCAGTCATCGGAAATGAAAAGGGCAAGGTCGTCTTCGAGCAGCGCGACGTCGAGATTCCCAAGAGCTGGTCCCAGCAGGCGACCAACATCGTCGTCTCGAAGTATTTCCGTGGCCAGATCGGAGCGCCGGAGCGAGAGCGCAGTGTTCGTCAGCTGATTGGCCGCGTGGTCGACACGATCACGGCGTGGGCGCGCGCGCAGAAGTACTTCGCGAGTGAAGACGCGCTGATGTCGTTCAGCCACGAGTTGAAGCACCTGCTCGTCTACCAGAAGGCCGCGTTCAACAGCCCGGTCTGGTTCAACTGCGGATTCGAGAAGGCGCCGCAGTGCTCGGCCTGCTTCATCAACTCGGTGCAGGACACGATGGATTCAATCCTGACGCTGGCCCGGACCGAGGGGATGTTGTTCAAGTTCGGCTCGGGCACCGGCAGCAACCTCTCGTCGATTCGTTCGTCGAGGGAACTGCTTGCGGGCGGCGGCACGGCATCGGGGCCGGTCTCCTTCATGAAGGGGTACGACGCGTTTGCCGGTGTCATCAAGTCCGGTGGCAAGACTCGTCGCGCGGCCAAGATGGTCATCCTCAACGCCGACCATCCCGACGTGATGGAGTTCATCAACTGCAAGGTCGAGGAAGAGAAGAAGGCCTGGGCGCTCATCGACGCCGGGTACGACGGCTCGTTCACCGGCACGGCGTATACGTCGGTGTTCTTCCAGAACTCCAACAACAGCGTGCGAGTCACGGACGACTTCATGCGCGCCGTGCTCGATGACGGCGAGTGGACGACGAAGGCGGTGCGCGACGGCTCGGCGATGGATACCTACAAGGCGCGGAGTCTGATGCGCGGTATTGCCGAGGGCACCTGGGTCTGCGGCGACCCCGGCATGCAGTTCGACACGACGGTCAACGAGTGGCACACCTGCCCGAACACGGCGCGCATCAACGCGAGCAACCCGTGCTCGGAGTACATGTTCCTCGACGACTCGGCGTGCAACCTGGCGTCGATCAACCTGATGAAATTCGTCAAGGACGATGGCGAGTTCGATGTGCTGGCGTTCAAGGCGGCGTGCCGCACGTTGATCACGGCGCAGGAGATCATCGTTCCGAACTCGAGCTACCCGACGAAGTCGATCGAGAAGAACTCGCACGAGTACCGTCCGCTCGGTCTCGGCTACGCCAACCTCGGTGCCCTGCTGATGTCGCGCGGTCTGCCTTACGACAGCGACGAGGGTCGCGCGTATGCGGCGGCGATTACGGCGGTGATGACCGGCGAGGCCTTCGCGCAGTCAGCCAGGGTCGCTCGCGATCACGGCGGGCCCTTCTCCGGCTTCGAGGTCAACCGCGAGCCGTTCCTGCGCGTGATGCGTAAGCACCGCGATGCGGTGTCCGAGATCAACGCGAAGCAGGTGCCGGCGGATCTCTTTGCCGGCGCGAAGCAGGCGTGGGACGAGGCCGTGGAGCTGGGCGAGGACTTCGGCTATCGCAACGCGCAGGCCACCGTGCTCGCGCCGACGGGCACTATCGGCTTCATGATGGATTGCGACACCACCGGCGTCGAGCCCGACATCGCGCTCGTGAAGTACAAGAAGCTCGTTGGCGGCGGCCTGATGAAGATCGTCAATCAGACTGTGCCGATGGCGCTCGAGAAGCTTGGCTACACCAAGCCGGAGATCGAAGCGATCGTCCATCACATCGATGAGCAGGAAACGATCGAGCGCGCACCCTTCCTCAAGGACGAGCATCTACCGGTGTTCGACTGTGCGTTCAAGGCCGCCAACGGCGATCGATCGATTGATTACATGGGGCACATCCGGATGATGGGCGCCACGCAGCCCTTCATCTCGGGGGCGATCAGCAAGACCGTGAACGTCCCGCGTGAAGCGACGGTCGAGGACATCGAGAAGGCGTACATCGAATCGTGGCGACTCGGTGCCAAGGCCATCTCGATCTACCGCGACGGCAGCAAGCGCACACAGCCGCTGAACACATCGAAAGCGCAGGTCGCTGATACTCGCAACGTGACCGAGGTCAGGGAAGTGGTCAAAGAGGTCGTCAAAATCGTCGAGCGTCCCCAGCGTCGCAAGCTCCCCGATGAGCGCAACGCGATCACACACAAGTTCGATGTGGCCGGTCACGAGGGCTACATCACGGTGGGCCTCTTCGATGATGGCACTCCTGGTGAGATTTTCCTCGTGATGGCGAAGGAAGGGTCCACGATCTCGGGCTTCGCCGACGCCTTCGCGCAGGCCGTGTCGTACTGCCTGCAATACGGCGTACCGCTGCAGACACTGGTCGACAAGTTCAGCCACTCGCGCTTCGAGCCGTCGGGGATGACGAAGAACCCCGAGGTCCGTTTCGCGAAGTCGATCGTCGACTACATCTTCCGCTGGATGGCGACGAAGTTCCTGTCGCCGGAAGCGCAGTTCCGCGCGGGTGTGAACATGCGCGAGGAGCCTGCAGAGGACGCTGCACCAGTGAGCGCGGCTCCTGCACCAACACCGGTCGCGGCAGCCCGCACCGAGGTGAAGATCGAAGCCGCCAAGAAGTCGGAGTTTGGTGCGCTGCGGAATCAGGAAGACGCGCCGCCGTGCAGCACGTGCGGCTCGATCATGATTCGCAGCGGCAGTTGCTACAAGTGCGGCAACTGCGGAACGACATCAGGCTGTGCCTGATGTCGTCCTCAGCGTCTACCGGAGCGGCTTAACGCCGCTCCTTGGATCAGGCTGCGCGTAAGCGCACGACCGGAGATACGCGCATGAAACTGATCATCTGGGGCGAGTAGTTCAGAGAACGTAGAGGCGGGTCTCCGCCCTCGCCAAGGCTACGGCGGACCACCGTAGCTCGAAGAGCGAAGGTGATCAGACCTGCCTTGGATCGTAGGCCGGTCTTGCTTTGTAGACCCGGCTTTCGTGGTACGAATTGTCGCGGGCGTGCCGGCCATCTCGCCTCCCGGCCACGCCTGCCGGAAATCGCTCTCCGCTCGTACTCTACAAATCCTGCCGCGAGTAGTTCCCAATTCCAACGCCTGTTATCGCGGCATGCACCGTTACTCCTGATTCGCGCGTCATGGATCGCGCGTCACGAACTCGCGGCGCTGAATCGCTCCGATCGATTTCAGGCGAACTACGTCGGCAGGCTCCGCTGGTCGGCGGCGTGTCCGGCATGCCCGCGACGAAATAAGCAGGCGTTAACTCTTGCCGTTTCAATAAACACTGGCCGACTTTCGGGGGGAGTAATCGGAAAACTCAGTGGGCTGAAGGCGAGAACGCGGCTGAAGTCAGTTCGTCGGGACGAGGCGTTTTAACTCCTCGTACCAATTGAGCACGACCCGAACCTCCGGCCTAAGTGCCGCTGCGGCTGCATCCGGCGGCGCCACGGGCGCCAGGGTGAGAATGTTTCCTCCGGGCAGCAAGTCGTAACCCCTGCCTCGCACATCTGACGACGTGAGGCCTGGCCTCGGCACCGCCGGCGAAACCGCCGCCGGCGAACCAAAGGAGATGCGTGGCTCCGTCCGGACACTCAGAGCAACGAAGGGCTGCGCCATGGCACTGACGTAAACGATCTCCTTTCCATCCAGTGACCAGGCAGGATGAAAGTCGATGCGCGTCTTCGGCACCGGATGCCTGACGCCGGTTGCGGGAAAGGGCTGGATGAAAACGCCCCTATCCGGCGAGATGTACTCCTCCGCCCTCCGCGGCGGATGCGTATGTGATCCAGCGTCCGTCCGCGGAAAACCCGGCGCTCGTCGGTTGGCTGGACTTCACGTTGCCAAACGGCGTCGGCGTCAGGTCATCAAGCGAGAGACTGAACAGGACGTAGGCGCTATCTTTCTGCTCAGTGAAGAGCAGGTGCTTGCCATCCGGTGACCAGGATTCGGGCACGTGGACGGCACCCTGTGCCGGCGTCGTCAGCCGTATCGCTGCGGCCCCACCGTCGGCGGGCTGCCAGAAGATGCCCAAGTCGCCCTGGCGGTCGGACTGAAACGCGATCCGCTGGCCGTCGCCCGACCAGACCGGATACCGGTTTCGTCCCTCCGACGTCAGCTTCCGCATCACGCTCGTGCCGGCGAGCTCGTAAATCCAGATGTTGGCCTCCTGGCCGTCGTCGATGCCGACGGCGAGCGTTGACCCGTCGCGCGACACGCGAGGATGTGCGTAGTTGTCCGGCGGCACCTTCAGCGGCACCGAGACGCCGTTTCGATCCGACTGCACGAGCGTCCGCAGATTGGAGGTGGTGGTCGCGGGTCCGGGAACGTAGACCAGCGATCCCGTATCCGACACTGCGAACATGGCGGATCCGAATGAACGCCTCACACCGGTGAGGATTGGCACGGCCGGACCGGCGACCATGTGCGTCACCGGATCGAAGCGCACGGCGAATAGTCGAGCCGGCCACGGCGTACACCAGATGACCTGACTGAAGATATCGGGCATCGGTTCCGCCCTTGATGACGGTCGTACGCTCGCCGGAGGTCAGCGATTGCACGACGACCTGTGCCGTGTCCCAGCCGGGCTCCACGTAGCTGCGCAGGGAAAAGAGCACGGCATTCCCGCCGGCAGGATCTGTGGCCTCAACACCTGCTCGTTCGTGCCGACGCGCACGAGCTCCTCCGGCGTGCCACCGCTCGGAGAGACGCGCAAGATTCGGTTCAACCTGTCGTCGAATACAATCCCGCCCTCACCCCAGGTGATACCGGATGGATTTCTGGTTTGTGTAATCGTTGCGGGCGTACCGCCGCTGAGTGGCAGCCGTTTGAGCGTCCCGTCAGCCACTGAGTAGAAGGCCAGGGCGCTGCCGTCCGGCGAGAACACCGGGTGATTGAGTTGCGCGCTCACGGACCCGCCCGGAATGGGCTGCGCCTCCAGCTCGCCGACGGATCGGCGATAGAGCTGGTTGTTGAGCACGTACACGATCGTGGTGCCGTCCGGGGAAATCGCCACCACCTGACTCCCAAGTTCCGAGAACTGCTGGCCTTCCGGCAGCGGGAAGGCGAATTGGACCACCGGCGGCGGCGCGGCCACGGGCATGAGCGCCCACGTGCCTGCGCCCGCCAGAACCGCCGTCAGGAGGACGGCCGCTGCAATCGCCAGCGCCCGCTTGCGTGCGCGTCCAGGATCGAGTGCGCGCGCGGGAGACTCAGTCGTCACTGCCGTCTGCTGTGTGAGCACGAACTGTGCTACCGCGATATCGGCGACCCGCTGGCGGCGGTCTTTGACCAGGCACCGCTGAACCAGCGTCCGGATTGCGGGAGGCAGGTCGGTCGGCAACTGTGTCCAGTCAGGCTCCTGCTTCAAAACCGATGCGAGCGTGTCCGAGATATCGTCGCCTTCGAATGCGCGGCTGCCGGTGAGCATCTCGAACAGCACGGCGCCGAACGCCCACACATCACTGCGCCTGTCGGCCGGCCGCCCCTTCGCCTGCTCCGGGCTCATGTAGGCCGCCGTCCCGAGAATGACGCCCGCCATGGTCATGGCCGGGCTCGTGATGGTCGGCGACTGCATGAGCGCGGTCAGGCCCACGCCGCCTGCCTCAGCGCCCGCTCGCGCCGCCCGGCTCGGAGAGCTTGGCGAGCCCGAAGTCCAGCACCTTCACCATGCCGTCTTCGCGGATCTTGATGTTCGCCGGCTTCAGATCGCGATGGATGATGCCCTGCTCGTGCGCGGCCTCGATGGCCTCGGCGATCTTGCCGCGCGATGCGGCAGCGCCTCGTCGAGCAGGAATCGCGCCCTGCGCGATGCGCTCCGCCAAGTCGTCGCCCTCGACCAGTTCCATGACGAGCGCGTGGACGCCGCCGGCTGTCTCGAAGCCGTAGATCTGCGCGATGTTCGGATGATTCAGCGAGGCGAGTGCCTTGGCTTCGCGCTGGAACCGGGCGAGCCGGTCCGTGTCGAGCGCGAACGCCTCCGGCAGGACCTTGATCGCCACCTGCCGGCCGAGCTTCGTATCGCGTCGCGCGATACACCTCTCCCATGCCACCCACGCCGATCTGGGCGGTGACTTCATAGGGGCCGAGGCGCGTGCCGGGGGTGAGGGCCAAGTCGCTGGATTATACGGGCGGAGCGCCAGTGCGGACGGGATTACTCCTGATCAACGGCGCAGTGTTAATCGTCGTCCAGACGGTCTGTGAGGTTGTTAGGCGTTGCGTCCGTGTCGGATGGCTCGCCGACCTGCAGAACCCGCTGGGAGGCCGTGCCGACGTCGCCGCCGCAACGCAATCAGAGTGACGAACCGAGCGAACGATCGGATGCTTGCTGCTACTTGCTCGCCCCTCGGCGGCGCGCGACGCGCTCAGCATGTTGCGCATCGCGTAGTTGCCTTCATGGCACCCGGTACTCGAACATCCCGTAGACCGGCTCGCGCTTCCATGGGAACGATAGCGTCCAGGGCCGCGTCCACGTCCCAGGGTCGTCAATCGTGGCCGTGTACTGGAGCGTGTTCGCGTCCAGCATCGTGAACCGTTCGGTGATCGTGAGCCGGCCGCTCGTACGGCCGCCGCCATTCCCACCGACACCCGTCATGCCGTTCAGGTTCTTTGTCACGACGACCAGCGTGCTCCCTTCCCAGTGACCGCGCGAGTCACCCATGTAGGACGTCACGCTCGCCGGGAGCTCGGGACGGCCGTCGAGCGGTACCACGCGCGCCTCGTGAATCATCTCGTTGCGGATCACGACGTAGCCGGGCGCCTGCACAATCTCGTTCCCATTGTTGTAGATGGTTGGCAGGAGCGATCCCATGACGCCGCGCGTGATGCAGCGGTCATAGAGGCTGCGATCGAGGTAGCTGTCTGCCTCGCGCCCCTGGAGCCGCGCGATCCGTGCCTTGACGTCTGCCTGCTGCTGTGCCTGACGCGCCTGGCCCTCGGGCGATAACGGCGGCTGGCGGCCGTCCAGCGGGTCGATGATGAGCGATGCCTGTCGCGAGGGCTTGCCGGTCTCCTGCCAGTGCGGAGTCGGCGAAGTCGGGCAGCGGATGACGCATGGCGTGGTCACGTCGGCGGTGAACACGTCGATTTCGGCGAGGAGTGAGTCCTCCTCGCTCTTGATCTCTCGGGAGCGCTGTTCGAACTCTTCTTCCGTGAGGACGTTGCGCGTTCCGAACCGCGCCGGCCGCTGCAGCGGCACGCCCACCATGTCGACACCCGGCCAGAACCCCTGGAGATCCGGGTCACCCCACGGGGTTCTCGCCTGGACGAATCCCGCCGCAGGTCGAGGCACCGGCAACGTGGCGGCACCGGCGCCGGTTGGCGTCGTGTCGGTCGCGGCCTGATCCTGGGCGACAGCGTCAGCCGAACTTAAGGTGAATCCAACGAGGAGGGCGAGAAGCGCTTTTTTCATGGACTGCTCCGGAGACCTGTAAATCATAGCGTGCCCGCCTCATCGCCAGGGATGGCGCGGACAGTGGTCGTCGCGAACGCCAGCGCTACGCAGAGGTGGCAACGGAAACGCCGATCGTTCATCGCCGCTATGGTAACGCCCGGAGTACGAGAGCGTGTAGACACCCGAGCCTTAGCAAGGTAGCCTTCCCCGAATCCCGAATCCCGAATCCCGAATCCCGAATCCCGAATCCCGAATCCCGACCCCGACCCGTGCCCGAACTCCCCGAAGTCGAAGCCGTTCGTCGTCAACTGCGCCGCGTGATGGAAGGCGCTCGGATCGAGCGCGTCGAGACACGTCGCGCCGATCTGCGGTCGCCATTTCCACGCGACTTCGCGGCGCGCCTCGAGGGGCAGAAGGTGCACGCGTTGCGGCGCCGCGCGAAGTATCTGCTGGCCGACCTCGAATCAGGCGAAACGTTGCTGATGCACCTCGGGATGTCGGGCTCGTTCCGCGTCGTGAAGAGACGCCGGGATGCGGTGCAGGGAGATTTCTATTTCGAGCGCAGCCGTCTTGACGCGCACGACCACGTACTCTTCACGATGTCGTCTGGCGCCACCATCGTCTTCAACGATCCGCGCCGCTTCGGCCAGATCGACATCATCGGAGCAGGTGGTCTCACGATCAATCGCGCGCTGACGTCGCTTGGTCCGGAGCCGCTCGATCGCGGCTTCAACGCGACGACTCTCGCGCGCGCGCTCAAGGGCAAGAAGACGACGCTGAAAGCGGCGCTTTCCGATCAGCGTGTCGTGGCCGGCCTCGGGAACATCTATGTGTGCGAGGCGCTCCATCGTGCGGGCCTGTCACCAAAGCGGCGGGCGTCGACGCTTGCCACCACAACAGGCGCGCCTCGACCCGGAGCCGAGGCGCTGGCAGATGCGATTCAAGCCGTGCTGAGGGAGGCGATCGCGAACAAGAATCGATATCAAGGCAACGATCGCTTTCGCGTCTACGATCGTGAAGGTCAGCGTTGTCCCAGGCGTGGCTGCCCCGGCACGATCAAGCGCATCGTGCAGACGGGGCGATCGACGTTCTTCTGTCCGGTGTGTCAAAAATAGCGGGTCGTGATCTTTCGTCAGGAGTTTCTCGACGGCATTCAGAAGGGGAGCATCACCGTCGCATTCCGCCGGTGGCGGCGTCCATCCGTCAAGTCAGGAGGCACGCTCCTGACCGCGGTCGGCATGCTCCACATCCGGGACGTGACCCTCACGTCGCTGGAAAGCATCTCGAACGCCGACGCGCGACGTGCGGGCTACGAGAGTCGAGAGGCGTTGGTCGAGGAACTGACCGAGCGGAGCGACGGCAAAATCTACCGCATCGAGCTCGGCGCGCTCGAAGCCGATCCTCGGATCGCGCTTCGCAAGAAGCGCGCGAGCGATTCAGATCTACAGGACCTGATCCTTCGACTGGAGCGGCTGGACGGTCGGTCGAACGGAGCGCCGTGGACTCGTCGCGTGCTCGATCTCGTGCATGACCATCCGGCAAGGCGAGCCGGCGATCTCTGCAAGATGGCCGGCCAGGACAAGATGTCCTTCAAGCTCAATGTGCGCAAGCTGAAGACGCTCGGGCTCACCGAAAGCCTCGAGGTCGGCTATCGTCTGTCGCCGCGTGGTGCGGCATTGCTCGACGAGTTGCGTCGGCGCGGATAAGCAATGAAGAGATCGACGCGACGGGAGTTCATTCAGACCTCGGGTGCCACCCTTGTTGGCCTCGGAGTGGCCCGCGCGCGCAGGCGGGCGCAGGCCGTGGAGACGTTCGACGTCAGCGAGAAGAGCATTCGAGATCTGCAGGCGGCCATGACCGCCGGACGCGTGACATCCGAGAAGCTCGTCGAACTCTATCTCGCTCGCATCGCCGCGTACGACCAGGCCGGGCCCCGGCTGAACTCGGTCATCTCCATCAACCCGAATGCCGCCGCGATGGCACGTGCCCTCGATGAGGAACGGAAGTCGCGAGGGATCCGTGGTCCGTTGCACGGCATTCCTGTTCTGCTCAAAGACAACTTCGAAACGAGAGACATGCCGACCACTGGCGGGTCGCTCGCGTTGCGAGGAGTTGTCCCCACGCGCGACGCGTTTCAGGTGACCAAACTGCGCCTGGCCGGTGCTGTGCTCCTGGGTAAAGTGAATCTCCACGAGCTCGCGCTCGGACTGACCGGTGTCAGCTCGTTCGGTGGACAGACACTGAATCCGTACGACGTGACTCGCACGCCGGGCGGATCGAGCGGCGGATCCGGCGCAGCGGCAGCCGCGTGCCTGGCCGCGTTCACGATGGGCACCGATACGAGCGGCTCGATTCGAATTCCCAGCTCGCACAACTGCCTGGTGGGGCTTCGTCCATCGGCCGGACTCTCGAGCCGCGCTGGCATCATCCCGTTCGGACACACGCAAGATACTGGCGGACCGATGGCCCGGTCGGTCGAAGACATCGCGCTGATTCTCGACGCGACGGTGGGATACGACCCGGCGGACCCAACGACGCAGGCGAGCAGCGGACGGATCCCTCGCACGTACACGACGGCGTTGAAGGAGGGCACGCTCAAGAGCGCGCGCATCGGCGTCCTTGCCGAATTCTTTGGAACAGCGCCGGAGGATCAGGAGGTTGCCACTGTTGTGCGCTCAGCGGTCGAAGAGATGAAGGCGCGAGGCGCGACAGCTGTCGACGTCGTGATTCCGGAGCTGGCGAAGCTCGTGACGTCAGCAAACCTGCTGACGCAGGAACTGAAGGTCTATCTTGGCGACTACCTGAAAGCCGCTGGTGGTTACGCAACATCGATTGAGGAGATGCTCGAGACCGGACTTCACTCCTCGAGCCTTCAGGGCATCCTCGACGTTGCGAATGGAACTGCCGCTGACTATCTGTCGGGTGAGGACTACAAGGGCCGTCTTGCCGCGCGTGAGACGCTGGCGAAGGTCGTCACCGGCGCGATGGAATCCGAACGCCTCGACGCGATCGTCTATCCTACGATTCGCCGCATCGCGCCCATCGTCGGGGGCGCGCAACCAGGCAGCAATGCTGCGCTGTCCGCTAATTCGGGACTGCCGGCGATCACGGTCCCAGCTGGTTTCACGCCTGGCGGATTTCCGGTTGGCATCGAGCTGATTGGCCGCCCCTTTGCCGAAGCCACGCTGCTTGCGCTCGCGTATGACTACGAGCGCGCCACGCATCATCGTCGTCCGCCCGCAATGACGCCGGTGGTGGCCGAACCGGTGTCGGCTGGTGCGACGATTGAAGTCACCGCCACGGGCGCGCGTTCGATTCCCGCATCGAACGTTCCGTATCAGGCCGTCGCACGTTTCACTTTCCACGAGCCAACACGACGTCTCGGCTATGACGTTCGCCTGAGAGGGACCCAAGACGACGTCGCGGGTGTTTATCTGCATCGACGCGCGATGCGCCAGAACGGCGGTGTGGCTTATGTCCTCGCCAAGTCGGCCGCTCCACAAATCTCCGGTGCAGTCACGCTTACCGAGGCCGAGGTCACGGATTTGAAGGCCGGCAAGTTCTACGTCGCCGCACTGAGCCGAGTGAGCCCTCGACTCAGCGCGCGAGCGGATCTGGTCTTCTAGGACTCTTGCGGTCCGAGGGAGCGATGGGGCGAGGGTGCGATGGTCAGTCCGAGGGTGCGACGGTGCGGCGGTTCTCCGGGCCTTGACTGTCGGACGTTGACTGTCGGACCTGGACCGTCGACCCTCGCACTGGACCCTCGCACGCCGCACCTTCGTCCCGTCGGACCGTGCGTTGTCGTTCTCTAGCGCTTCACCGGTCCGTCCGCGCCAACGAGGTGATGAATGGACTGGTTGTTCTCCAGGCAGATCATTTCCATGATCTCGGTATCGGGCATCAGCCGCCACGTGAGTCGCGTGGTGAAGGGCCTCGTGTAAGCCTTCGGATCGTCGATCGTCTGCTCGATCTCGATCGTGCCGAAGTTCGGCCGGCGGAAGCGCTCGATCGTGCGCCCCTGTTCGGTCAGCGGGCTCCCGTTGATGTCGAGCCAGCCGCCATCTCTGAAGCCGCTCGTTTCGACGACCAGCGTGTCGCCTTCCCAACGCCCGACCGAGTAGCCGTAGAACCACGGCTGCGGATCGTTCTTCGGGATCGATCGTCCGTCGGTGAAGATCTGACGGATGCCCTGGTGGGTCTCATACAGAATCAACACGAGATCGCGCGACTGCACGACCTTCCTCGGGAAGGTGTGCACGTTGAACTGCTGGTTCCCCAACGGCAGACACCAGACGTCAGGATTGTCCTTGCTGTTGTCGGCCATGCGCTTCTGCAACAGTTCCTTGGCCCACGGCCTGAGTGGCAGCCCGTCTTTGAATCCGGCGCCGATGTCGCGGAACGTGGCCATCGGCTTCTCGTCGAGACTCAGGGCTTCGCGTGGTTCGTTGGCACCGCGAGTCAGGTTGCGATAGGTACCCGACAAGTCGGGTTTGCCGTCGGGCGTGCGCGGCGTGGGTCCATTCAGATCGACTTTGCCGTCGGGCGTTCGCGTCGCACGTGGATCCTTCTGGTCGGGCCATTGCGCAGATGCCGAGGCGGAGATGATGACGATTGCGCCGACGAGAGCGAATAAACGGATCAATATGTTCATGAAAGCAGCACCAACCGGGATTGAAGTGTAGCCGACCGGGCGCGGCAGTTGAAGCCTCTCCGCGGGCTCGGCTAAGCTCCCATCGGAGAGCGAGATGAAGACGTTGAAGCCGATGGCCGTGGTGCTCCTGTGCATGGCTGCGGCGACAGCCGTAGCGCAGGAACCCGCCTGGAATGCCTCGGCGATCAAAGAGTGCGACCGCGCATGCCTGGTCGGTGTCATGGACGGCTATCTCGACGCGCTGTTCAAGAAGGACCCGAAGGCGGTGCCGCCGCTCTCGATCGACGTCCGCATGACGGAGAACACCGGGCGAATGGATGTCGGCGAAGGTGTGCTCTGGCGATCGAAGACCGAGCCCACGAGCTTCAAGATTACCGTCGCGGATCCCGTCAGTGGGGAAGTGGCTTTTCAAGGACGCCTCAAGGTGCAGGGACGCGACACGCTGGCGGCGATACGCCTGAAAGTCGATCGCGGCCGGATTACAGAGATCGAACAGCTTCACGCTGGCGGCATCGCACCGCAGGCGATCGAGCTGCTGACCACTCCGCGGGCGTTGCTCACGGAGGACGTCCCGGCGAATCAGCGCGTGTCGCGCGAGGTCATGTTCCGAGTAGCGAATTCGTATTTCGATGCGCTCGAAGGCGACAGCGGGAAGATTGGGGCGTTTGCCGACGACTGCGTGCGTCACGAGAACGGTTATCGGACGGTCAACAACCCTCCGCCGGGCGGGCGCATGATGCCGGGGCCGCAGTTACCCGATCCGAACACAGAGCAGGGCAAGTCGCAACTCGCGTTCAGCATGCTCACGTGCGCGCAACAGATCGACTCGAAGATCTTTGCCTACATGAAACACATTCGCCCGCGCCGGGCGTTGATTCTCGACGAGCAGAAGCAGACGGTCGGGACGTTCCCGCTCTTCGTGCACGACGGGACCCGCCGCGGTGCGCCGGCGGACGCGCCGCCGGGCATGTTGCAGAATCTGGTGACGATGGAAACATTCTCAGTGAGGGGTGGATTGATTCACCACGTCGAGGCGGCACCGTTCGTGACGCTGCCATACGGGCTGGGCAATGGCTGGACGCCCGGGTCGGGCAGATAGCGTGCAAATATGTGAAGGGGTCAGACCCCTTCACATATTTGCAGTCGTCGTGGTGCTGCTCGGTGTTGTCGCTCTTCGAACAGCGGCAGCGGAGTCTGAGCCGCGATTCAGGTTGATGCCGCTCGATCCGAGCGGTGTGATTCCCTACTTCATCACCGAGGCCGCGGACGGATCGCACTTCCGACCCGGCGACCGCCAGCTGGCCGAGTGGGCCCTTCAGGAGTGGATGCGAAGCGTGAACGGCGTTCTGCGCTTTGAACGCGTGGATCACGGCGACGCGGCGCTGCTTCGCTTCTTCTGGCTGCCATGGGCGGAGGACGCGGCACTCGGGCGCATGGATCCGTTGACGGTCAACGGCCGTGAAGGTGCATCAATCACCGTGCGGCCGGACGAAGATCGATTTCGGCCAAGCATCAGGCGGGGCGTCCGCGAGGATCCGCTTCTACGCGACGTCGTCCTCTACTATGTCTGCCTGCACGAGATCGGCCACGCGCTCGGCTTGAGCCACAGCGACAACCCCCGCGACGTGATGTGGCCGGGCAACAACGGCGTGACGCTTTCGATATACGAGCGCTATCGTCATCCGCTACAGACGCGAGACGACATCCCGCGCAACTCCTGGCTGTCGCACAACGACATCGCACGTTTCAACGAGATCTGGAAGCCAGCACCCTAGATGCTAAATCACACATCTCCCTTCACTACGAAGCTTATGCTGCCACAGCAACCATCGATGTTCAGTTAGTGTCGCTGAAGCGTGTGCCTCGGATATCCGTTGCGCCATCGGCGATCACTGATCGCGTTGGAGCGTTTCGCCGCGCTTTGGCGCCTGTATATGCAGTCGGGCGCCCGTCGGTGCTGCCGGAGAAGCTGCTGCGCGCGTTGGTGCTGCAGTGCTCTACACCATTCGCGCGAGCGGCAGCTGATGGAGCAGCTGGACTACAACTGTTGTTTCGCTGGTTCGTGGGGTTGGGATGGACCACGCGGTGTGGTCGCCGTCGACGTTCTCGAAGAATCGCGACCGCTTGCTCAACGGCGATATCGCCCCGCGTTCTTCGACGCGATGCTGATTCACGCCGACAGCGCGCGCCTGTTCTCGGATGAGCATTTCACCGTCGATGGGACGTTCTTCGAATCGTGGGCGAGTCACAAGAGTTTCCACCCGCGCGATGAGGATCCACCCGCGAGCGCGGTGGCAATCCACCGTGAATTTCCACGGGCAGCGACGCCCAATGCGACGCATCAATCGACCACCGATCCCGACGCACGGTTGTATCAGATTCGCGCGGGCGAGAAGCTCGGCTCGTCTACTTGGGCCATGTCCTTCATGGAGCATCGCTCGGGATTGATCGTCGATCCCCTCGGTCACACCTGCTTACGGAACAGACGTGCCGCGCACCGTTGACCTCAATCTGGCAAAATGCTCCCGTGGAGTGTCCGCGTTGCGGCGTGTCGATGGAGGACGAGACCTTCGATGGCCATCTTGGGCGTTCGGTCGCGATCGACATCTGTCATGCCTGTCAGTCGTTCTGGTTCGATGCGCGCGAAAGTGTCTCGCTCTCGCCCGGGCTCGACGCTGGCACTGTTCCGCGTCATCGGTGAGAAGCTGACGAGACCGCAGCACACCAACTCGGACCTCGCGAAGTGTCCCCGCTGCAAAGGGAGATTGCGACGAACGCAGGACATGCAGCGCGCCACGCGGTTCGAGTATCTGAATTGCCCGAACGGGCATGGTCGCCTCATCAGCTTTTTCGACTTCCTACGCGAGAAGGACTTTATTCGTCCGTTGACGCCGCAGCAGATCGCCGAGCTGCGGGAGAACGTCGGGTCCGTGAATTGTGCCAACTGCGGCGGTCCGGTCGACTTGAGCAAGGGCGCCGTCTGTTCGCACTGCGGAACGCCGTTGTCCATGCTGGACATGAAGCAGGCCGAGAAGCTGGTGGCACAACTTCAGAAGGCCGAAGGTCGCGCACATCAGCCGATCGATCCGGCGCTTCCGATCGAGTTGCTGCGCGCGCGCCGCGAGACCGAGCGTGCCTTTGCGGGCATTCCCGATCGCGAGATCTGGTTCAAGGATGTGACGTCGACTGACCTTGTCGGCGCCGGGCTGACTGCGGTCGCGAGGTGGTTCAAGAAAAACTCGTAATGCAAGATCAAAAAGCAAAATGCAAAATGTGTTTGCATCTTGAATTTTGCGTTTTGCATTTCGCCTGAGGAGCGAAGCGACGATGGGAATAATGGATTTCATCAAGGGCGAACTGCTCGAAGTCATCGAGTGGACCGACGACTCCAGGGACACGCTCTCCTGGCAGTTTCCCGACGACGACAAGGCCATCAAGAACGGCGCTCAGCTCATCGTCCGCGAGTCGCAGGTTGCGCAGTTCGTCTACCTGGGCGAGTTCGGCGACACGTTCAAGCCGGGCAAGCACACGCTGACGACGGACAACATCCCGGTCCTGACGAAGCTGAAGTCGTGGCCGTTCGGCTTCAACTCGCCGTTCAAGGCGGACGTCTATTTCGTCACCACGCGCCTCTTCACCGGCAACAAGTGGGGCACGTCCAACCCGGTCATGCTGCGCGACAACGATTTTGGCATCGTGCGCGTGCGCGCATTCGGCACGTACGACTTCAAGGTGGTCGATCCCAAGATCTTCCTGAAGGAGGTCGCCGGATCCGATCACAACTTCCGGCTCGACGAGTTCAGCGACACGATGCGCTCCCGCATCGTGAGCATCTTCACCGACGCGATCGCGACGCGCGAAGATTCCTGTGCTGGACGTGGCGTCGCGCTACACCGAACTCGGTGAAGCGCTGCTCCCGCTCATCAATCCGGCCATCATGACGAAGTACGGCATCGAGATCGGCAGCTTCATCGTCGAGAACGTGTCGGTGCCGCCGGAGGTCGAGCAGGCGATCGACAAGCGGTCCAGCATGGCTGCCGTGGGGAATCTGAACGACTTCGTGAAGTACCAGATGGGCAAGGGGCTCGAGAGCGGCGGCGGAGGCGGAGCCGCGGGCACAGCAGCGGAACTGGCCGTGGGCTTCGGTCTGGCGCAGCAGATGATGAAGGACGGCTTCATGGGTGGCCATGCCACGCCGACCGTAGCCGTGGCGGCGCCGTCTTCGCAGGCTGCGGCAGGCCTGCCGGAGCTCCTCAGCCCCGCCGAAGCGGCCCAGGCGCTTGGTGTCAGTGAAGCCGACGTCATGACGGTCCTCGAGTCCGGTGAGTTGAAGGGCCGGAAGATCGGATCGACCTGGCGCATTCCGCGCGCGGCGATCACCAGCTACATGTCTTGACGCGCTGCGCGCGGATGCAAAATTCAAAATGCAAAATGCAAATCACTGACGCAAACACCCGAGCGGCTTTCGCGCTGGCATTGTTTGCATCTTGCATCTTGCATTTTGAATTACCGATGAACACGCAAATCGCAGCACTCGAAAAGCATGAGTGTCCCGCCTGCGGCGGCCAGGCGGAGTGGAATCCTTCCACGCAGAAGCTGGTGTGTCCGTTCTGCGGAACCGAGTCTCCATACAAGATCGATCGCGACCAGGGGAAGGTCGTCGAGCTCGATCTCGTCAAGGCGTTGCGCGAGCTGCCGGAGGAAGAGCGAGGCTGGCAGACCGAGCGGCGCAGCGTCCAGTGTCAGTCCTGTCGTGCCGTCATGGTGTTCGATCCGGCTCGCGTCGGACAGAACTGCGAGTTCTGCGGATCGCCCGCGCTCGTGGATTATCAGGAAATCCGATCGCCGATCCGGCCGCAGGGCGTGCTGCCGTTCCGCGTCGATGCGAGCCGCGTGCGCGACGATGTCCGCCGCTGGTGGAGAAGCCGCTGGTTTGCGCCAGGGAAGCTCGCTTTCTCCTCCCTCGTCGACACGATCAAGAGCCTCTACATCCCGTATTGGACCTTCGACGCGCAGGTTCACTGCCCGTGGACCGCGGAGGCGGGCTACTACTACTACGTCGATGTCCCTGGCGTGGACAACAAGGGGCGGCCAGTCGTGCGTCGCGAACGCCGCGTGCGGTGGGAGCCTGCCGCCGGAGTCGTCGACACGCTCTTCGACGATGAAGCGGTGGCAGGGACGCAGGGCCTGCCGATCGATCTGCTCCGCAAGGTCGAGCCGTTTCCGACGAAGGAAGTCGTTCAATACGACACGGCGTTCCTTTCCGGACATGTCGTCGAGCACTATCAGGTAGTGCTGCTCGATGCTGCGCAGCGCTCGGTCGAGCAGATGCAGGCCAAGCTGATGACGTTGTGCGCGCAGCAGATTCCCGGTGACACGCATCGGAGTCTGCAGATCCACCCAGAGTTCTCAGGCCGCACGTTCAAGCATGTCCTCGTGCCGGTGTGGTTGCTGAAGTACGACTTCGGGTCGAAGCCGTATCAGGTGATCGTGAACGGTTACACCGGGGCGATCGCCGGCCGGCATCCACTCAGCTTCTGGAAGATCGCGCTGCTCGTGCTGCTGGCGGTGCTGGCCACGCTCGTCTTCATCTGGCTCGATTCTCAGTAGCCAGAAGGGATGCAAAACTCCCAACTTCCAATTCCCAACTCCCAGGTACGCGATTGGGCGTTGTTATTGGGAAGTCTCTGATTCGTGCATTGAGCCACGAAGTTCACGAAGAGCTCGAAATCGATTAACCACGGAGACGCGAAGACGCGGAGGGCCACGCCGGCGAGGCTTCGCCTCAAACGGATAGCGCGGCGTCCCAATCACAAGCCCACTGAGAACTGGTCTCGGCTTGCGATTGGCCGTCGCGCTATCCGTCGGCCGCCCGATGGGGCGGCCCGGCGTGGCCGTCTGATTGCGTCACCGAGATGAATGCCTCCGCGTTTCCGCGACTCCGCGGTTTGGGCGCTTCGTGAGCTTCGTGACTTCCCGTCTTTGTGGTTAAACAGCTGCCGGTAAACAGATAGGTTGGGAGTTGACATTGTTTCTCCTTAGAATGCGCCGGTGACTGAGGTCGCCCGACCGGCCGAGGAGAGAAAGGCGCACGCATTGCCCGCGCGCTGCGCGAACTGCGGCCGGGCGCTCGATGGTCCTTATTGCTCCGCGTGTGGCCAGAAGGTCGTCGACTTCCATCGTCCGTTGCGAGAGCTGCTTTCGCAGGCGGTCGAGGAGACGCTCAGCGTCGACGCGCGGCTCGTGCGCACGCTGCGGCCGCTGCTGTTCCGGCCGGGCCTGGTGACGCGTGAGTACCTGTCGGGACACCGCATCGGCCACGTTCCGCCGCTCAAGACGTACCTCGATCTCCGCGCTCGTGTTCTTCGGCCTGTTTGCGGCTTTTCCGACTCGCGCTCAGATTGATGTATTCACGACCGGCGAGGAAAGGCCTACAGGCGGCTCGCGTTTGACATTCGAGCTGCCCGCGCACGTACCGATCAACGACGCGAAGTACCAGCAGCTGCTAGCCAGAGCCAAAGCAAACCCGGAGAACTTTGCCAGTGCCGTGGGCGCGGCGATACCGCGCGCCTTCTTTCTGTTCCTCCCCATCTTCGCCGGGCTGCTCGAACTGTTCTACCGTCGCAAGGGTTACTACGTCGATCACCTGGTGTTCTCGCTGTATTACCACGCGTTCGTCTTCGTGGTGTTCTCCGCGCTGTTTCTCATGAGCCGGACCGATCCGTGGCTGCCGGGCGTCCTGAGAGCGGCGATCGGTTTCGCGCTACTCGGCTGGCTGGTGGCGTATCTTCCTATTGCACTGCGGCGTGTCTACGGCGGGTCGCGATGGATCACGTCCTTCAAGTTGGTGGGGCTTGGCGTGATGTATCTCGCTGTCTTCTGGGTCGGCTTCATGGGCGTCATGCTCATCGGCTTGTCGACGTCCTGAACGGGTCTGCCTGACAGACGGATCGTGCGGTACGCTGATGGGATGAGCTCGAAAGGCCCGGCGTCCGATCGAGGGGAGCTGCTGGCACGACTGCACGAGACGATCGAGTTGCTCGAGTCGATCGCGGCCGATCACACAATCCTCGCCGGCGTTCCCGACGAGGATCGAAAGCGCCTGCTCCAGGCCGTCGCGAACGTGTACAGCCCGGACCGTGTCGAGCGGCGGCGAATGTCGAAGGTCGTGGCACGCGAGCGAAGAGCTGCGCGCGTGCGCAGCGATCAGGGCGTCCTGCACGAAACCGGCATTCGCACGCTTCGACGCAAGCCGGTCTTTCATACGCCGAACGTTTTTCCGACTGTGTCCATTGCCGATGGCTTCGATCCACGAGACGTGCATGAAGACTCGGGATTCGGGGTTCGGGATTCGGGACTCGGGGTTCGGGATTCGGACTCGGGGTGCGGGTTCGGGATTCGAAACTCGGGGTTCGGAAGCCGAGAGCCCAGAGCCCAGAGTCGAGA
Source organism: uncultured Acidobacteriota bacterium (assembly GCA_963757735.1). Classification (GTDB taxonomy): domain Bacteria; phylum Acidobacteriota; class Vicinamibacteria; order Vicinamibacterales; family UBA2999; genus Gp6-AA40. Next base: position 205,180 of record CAVWST010000036.1, on the reverse strand, counting down.
GCCGTGAGCTACAGCATTGCTACGTCTGTAAGCAGAAGTACTCGACGATCCACGACTTCTACGATCAGCTCTGCCCGGCGTGCGCTGCCCTCAACTTCACGAAGCGCACAGAGCTTGCCGATCTACGCGGGCGTGTCGCGCTGCTGACCGGCGGCCGCGTGAAGATCGGATACCAGGCCGGACTGAAGCTTCTGCGATCGGGCGCGCGCCTCATCGTCACGACTCGGTTCCCGCGCGACGCGGCCACCCGGTACGCGAACGAGCCGGACTTCGATCGGTGGGGCGATCGACTCGAGATTTTCGGTCTCGACCTGCGCCACACGCCGAGCGTCGAGGCGTTCTGCCGCGAGCTTCTCGAGACGCGCGATCGTCTCGACTTCATCATCAACAACGCGTGCCAGACGGTGCGGCGGCCGCCCGACTTCTATGCACACATGATGGAGGGAGAGACGACGACGCTCGGTCGCATGCCGGAACACGTGCGCAGGCTTGTAGGCAGCTACGAGGGACTGCGCGGCTACCACCTGTTGCCGGAGGCGAGCCACGACCACGCGGACTCGAGTGAGGATGTCGCGCGTGTGGCTGGATTGACCGGCATCACGCACGCGGCGGAGCTGTCACAGGTAGCGCTGCTGCCTGAGGAGCTGACCGCGCAGAAGGATCTCTTCCCGGAAGGGCGGCTCGATCAGGATCTGCAGCAGGTCGATCTCCGCGGTCGAAACTCCTGGCGTCTCCTGCTTGCAGAGGTCTCGACGGTCGAATTGCTCGAAGTGCAGCTGGTCAATGCCGTCGCGCCGTTCGTCTTCAACGCGCGGCTGAAGCCGCTCATGCTCCGCACGCCCGGACGCGACAAGCACATCGTCAATGTGTCAGCCGTGGAGGGGCAGTTCTATCGCAACTTCAAGACGACCCGTCATCCGCATACGAACATGGCGAAGGCGGCGTTGAACATGATGACGCGCACCGCGGCCGCGGACTACCACCACGACGGCATTCATATGAACAGTGTCGACACCGGCTGGGTGACGGACGAGGATCCCGTCGAGATTGCCGCGCGCAAGACCGCGGAGCAGCGATTTCATCCGCCGCTGGACATCGTCGACGGCGCCGCGCGCATTGCGGACCCGATCATCAGCGGCTTCAATACGGGTAGCCACATCTGGGGGCAGTTTCTCAAGGACTACAAATCGGTAGACTGGTGATCCTGGCCGGTTGGTGGTTAGTGGTGGGTGGTTAGTGGTGGATGAGAAGGTCGTCGGGCTTCTCGTGCACCGACACCATCCACCAACCACTAACCACAGTTAAAATAACGAAGATATGGAAACAATCAATTTCACCCGCGGGGTGCCCGCCAACGAATCGTTCCCGACCGCCGAACTGATCGACGCCTCGACGGCCGTCTTCAAGTCGCACGGGAACCAGATGCTTCAGTACGGACCGTCGCGTGGGTTCGAGCCGCTGCGTCAGTGGCTCGCCGAATGGCAGCGCGTCGAGGTTGACCGCGTCATTACCGCCAACGGTTCGCTGCAGCTGATCGAGTTTCTGTGCCTGCACATGATCAAGCCGGGCGATTTGGTCTTCACCGAGTCACCTAGCTACGACCGCACGCTCGGCTTGCTTCGTCGTCACGGCGCCCGTGTCGTCGGCATCGAGATGGAGCCCGACGGTCCAAACATCGACGCGCTCGAGAGCGCGTTGAAAAAGAGCGTGCCGAAGTTCTTTTACTTGATTCCCGACTTCCAGAATCCGGCCGGCGCGACCTGTTCCGGCCTGAAGCGCCGGCAGATCGTGGAGCTGGCGAACAGTACAACCTCCTGCTCGTCGAAGACGCGCCGTACCGGATGCTGCGTTATCGCGGGACCGAGGAGCCGACGCTCTACGAGCTGGCGCCCGAGCGCACGCTGCATATGAGCTCCTTTACCAAGCTCATTGCGCCCGGTGTCCGCTGCGGCTTCATGCTGGGTGACCCGTCGATTCTCGGCAAGCTTGCCAAGGTTGCCGAAGACACGTACATCTCGCCCGGATACGTGGCGCAGGCGATCACCTGGGAGTGGTGCCGTCGAGGACTGCTGCCGCCGCAGATCGAGCGCCTGAAGAAGCTGTATGCGCCGCGACTGGATGCGTGCCTTGCCGGCATCGCGAACTACATGCCTGACGCGAAGGCGACGAAGCCAGACGGCGGATTCTTCATCTCGCTGAGCTTGCCCGAGGGTGTGAGCACGACGACGGTGCGGACTCAGGCCGCCTCGAAGGGGCTTAACCTCGCCGACGGTCTCGCCTTCTTCCCTGAAGGTGGGGGCGAGCGCTTCCTTCGTCTGCCCTTCTGCGCGCTCTCGCCGAAGGAGATCGACGATGGCGTGAAGAGGCTTTCAGAGGCAGTCAAGGAATCACAGGCAGCACCGGCGGCTCGCTAGTAGGCTTCACCACATGCGACATCACGTGCGCGCCGGCATCCTTGTGGGGATGCTGGCGTGCTCGTTCCCGTTCACGGCGAATCCTCTCGACGCGCAGCAGGCATCCATTCCTGACGCGCCGCTCGCTTTCGGCGCATTCTCCGCTCAGTTTCGTGGCGACGGCACGTTCTCTCTGGCAGGTGAGGGATGGCCCTCGATGCAGGGGACGTGGACCATCAACGGATCGGAGATGGAGTTGCGTCTTACCGGAGCGCCTCCGGAGTGCGCCGGCGCGGCTCGTTACACGATCGCCGTGAACGGCCGGCACCTGACGTTCGCGCTCGTCAGCGACGCCTGCGTGGAGCGCCGGATGATTCTCGATCGCAGCGAGTGGCGGCCGGCGAGTGAGGCGATCGCCGTACCGGAACGTCGCATCACGCTGACCGTCTCTCCGGGCACGCACGAACTTCCTCGCGCGGCGGCACAAACGGGCAGCTGGCCATCGTTCCGCGGACGCGACGCCTCGGGTGTAGCCGACGGACAGCGACTCCCTGATAGCTGGGATGGCGCGACGGGCAAGAACGTCCTCTGGCGCACCGCCATTCCGGGGCTCGCGCACTCGAGTCCCATCGTATGGGGCGACACGGTCTTCGTCACCAGCGCGATCAGCAGCCGCAAGGACGCGACCTTCAAGCCCGGTCTCTACGGCGACGGCGACGCATCAGAGGATCGCTCCCCCACAGGTGGATGCTCTACGCCATCGACAAGCGCACGGGCGAATGTCGTCTGGGAGCGCGTCGCGCAGGAAGGCGCACCGCGCGAACAAGCGTCACATCAAATCGACCTACGCCAGCTCCACTCCTGGCACCGACGGCCGTATCGTCGTCGCATGGTTCGGATCCCAAGGCGTCCATGCGTACGACGTCAACGGCCCGCCGCTGTGGAAGGTCGACCTTGGGCGCGTCGACATGGGCGCTTACGACATTCCGACGTACGAGTGGGGGCCGGCCAGCTCGCCGATCATCTGGAACGGTCTGGTGATCCTGCAGTGCGACACGCAGACCGACTCGTTCCTTTTGGCGCTCGATGCGAACCGGCAAGACCGTCTGGAAGACCGAGCGCGACGAGCTGCCATCATGGGGCACACCGACGGTCGTGCGACGACCTCGCAGGGCCGGAGCTGGTGACGAATGCGTCGAACTTCATCCGCGGCTATGACCCGCGCACCGGGAAGGAGCTGTGGCGGCTCGGGGGCAGCTCGAAGATCACGGCGCCGACGCCGGTCTTCGCCGACGATCTGTTCGTCGTCGCGAGCGGCCGCGCGCCCGAACGGCCGATCTTCGTCGGTCGAGCCCGGCGCGCGGGGCGACCTCACGCTGCGCGAAGGACAAGACGAGCAGCGACGCCATCGCCTGGAGCCGCACGGGGCGCGGCTCGTACATGCCGACGCCGCTCGTCTACAGACGGCATTCTCTACGTGCTCGCCAACAACGGCGTCTTCGACGCCTACGATTTGAAGACCGGCAAGGAGATCTACCGCCAGCGTCTGCCGCTGGTCGGCAGCGGCTTCAGCGCCTCGCCGGTCGCGGCCGACGGCAAGATCTATCTGTCGAACGAAGACGGCGACATGCTCGTCGATCGCGGCAGGCCGGAAGTTCACGACGTCGCCACGAACTCGATGGGCGAGCTGTTGATGGCGACGCCGGCGCTGTCCGATGGCGTGATGTACGTGCGCGCTGCGGCGAGCCTGTTTGCGATAGGCGCGAGGCGCTGACGCTGGTTAGTAGACTGCCTCTACTTACCGGTTGCCGTCAGCCTCGTGAGATCGTCGAAAAAATTAACGACGAAGACGAAACCACTCACCCGTTGCGTGGCGAGAAATACGGAGACTCAGAACTGCCACGCGTTTTCCATCTGGATGAAGGTCGAAGCCGGCCACGGCGACGTCGGACCAGGCATGCGGCTTCTCGGCACGAAGCGTGCTCGCCTGGACGGAAAGTGGCGTCACCATGATTTGGCGATCCTTCACCGAGATAGAAAAGCTCCCGTTGATTCGAAGACCACTTGGGAAACGAGCCGCCGGATGTCGACACCTGCCATCGGTCTCCAGGTCCTGGGAACGGGACGACGTAGACCTCGGTTCGCCCGGACTCGTCTGACGCGTAAGCAAGCCAGCGCCCATCCGGTGAGAATGCAGGGTCGGTTTCGTTCGAGGCACTGACAGGAATGCCGTCGCCTTCCCCGGTCGCCATCCAGTGCCGCCATCGCTCCTGATCGGGAGGACCCACACGTCGCGTTCGCGGCCGATCTCTTCGTATGCGATGAACTGGCCACTCGAGTGCCAGGACTTCGGCCAATGCGGGACTTTACTTTCGGTCAGCCGCTGAGGGGCGCCCGTGCCGTCTGCCCGCTGCACATAGACATTGTCGACACCGTCCCGCGCCGATCGGAATGCCAGTTGTTGACCGTCGGGAGACCAGATCGGATTTGCGTCTAACGATGGATGCGACGTAATCCTGGAGAGCAGATCTCTGCGCCACTCATACGTCCAGAGATCAGATTGCAGATCCCGAATTGCTATTGCGAGTCGTTCGCCGTCGGGCGAAAAGCGGAGCGTATCGTAGTCGGCCGGTGCAGGTCTCAGTGGTTCGGTCTTTCCATCAGCGGTGAGCCACAAGATAGACGGCTTCGCTGATTCGCCTGCACTGGGCACATAGACGAAAAACCCGTTCACTGATGCCGAAAACTGCGCGCCGCCGTGACCGGGGAGTTCGTGATGTTGTCCACGACGTGAAACGCCGGCGATTCGATGGCAAGCCGGTCCAGGTTGAAGCGCGCGGCGAAGAGACTGCCGCGACTCACATAGAGAAGGTGACCGGTCGGCAGGTATCTCGCGTAGTAGCCGCCTCGATGCACGAGAGTCGTCTCTTCATTCGCGATCGATCGGACGACGATGCTGGCATCTTCGTAGTTTCCAGTCGCGGTCGACGCCGTGTAGACGAAGGCACGGCCGCCGGGCAGCACTTGTGGCCATCGATGCGTCACTTCACCAGGGCCGAGCTTCGTGACGGCTTCAGGTGTGCCGCCCTTCTCAGATACTCGAAAGAGAGGCGATTCACCTGATCTCGGACTGAACACGATCCATCCATCGTCGGACCAGCTTCCACCTTCGATCGTCGGGCGCGTCGCACAGGGAGACTGCCGCGCCGCCCGTCACGGGGATTCGTTTAAGTTTCCAGTCTGCGAAGAAACCGATCGTCTGCCCGTCCGGGGAGAAGAATGCGTTGCGCGCACCCTCTTTTGCCTGGAAGCAGCGTCGCCTGAAGCTCGTCGAGCCGTCGAACGAAAAGGCGAGGGCGATCGCTTCCATCGGAAGTCCGACTATTAACAGCAGCTTGCCATCCGGCGACAGGACCAGATTGCTCCCAGCGGTCGAACTCAATCTGAGATGAGCGCCGAAGTCGGAGGTAGACGATCGCCGGTGGAAGAGGAGACGCGACCCGCCACGGCGCCCACACGAAGACGGCAGCCGCAACGGCACCGGCGGCGATCGCCAAGGAAGGACTCGGCGCCAGACCGGCTCTGATGCACGCGTTGAAGGGGCGCCCAGCAGCGTCGACCTCTGGATGTGCGAGGGTGCTTTCGATTGCGATGCGCGCCTCGCCGATATCGCGCAAACGCCGCCTGAAATAGCGCGTGAGACACCTTTCGATCAATCGTTTGACGCTTGAAGGAGCCTCACGCGGGAGCGCGTCGAGTCTCAGGTCGCTCTTGAGCACACCGGCGAGTGTGTCAGATACGGTCGCCTCATCGAAGAGACGCCGGCCATTTTAGACATCTCATAGAGCACGACACCGAAGGCCCAGATGTCGGAGCGCCTGTCCGACCTGTCCTCCACGCGCCTGTTCCGGGCTCATATACGCCGCCGTGCCAGAATCAGGCCGGCCTGTGTCATTGCGGGCGTCGTGATCGTAGGCGAGTGCGAACCACTCGACGAGAAAGCCGCGGGCTCTATTGCTTTTGCCAGTCCGAAATCGAGCACCTTCACAGTGCCGTCTGGGCGAACTTTGATGTTCGCCGGCTTGAGATCGCGATGAACGACGCCTCTTTCATGGGCCGCTTCGAGCGCCTCGGCGATCTGCCGCGCGATCGGGAGCGCCTCGTCGAGGGCGATCGGACTACTTGTCAGGCGCTCCGCAAGCGTCTGACCGTCGACAAGCCCATAACGAGGGCGCATGTCCCGTGCCCCCTCTCGAGCCCGTGAACGATCGCGATATTGGGATGACTGAGTCCAGCGAGCGTTTGGCTTCCGCTCGAAGCGCGCGAGTCTGTCCGCGTCCGGGCAAAGGCGGGGGTAGGACTTTGATGGCCACCTCGCGGCCGAGTGTCGTATCCCGCGCGCGGTAGACCTCGCCCATGCCGCCAGAGCCAAGGAGGGCCGTGACTTCATAGACGCCGAGGCGCACGCCGGTTTGAAGCGACATCGCCGAGGATTCTAAGCGAGAAACACCGAGCGAGCACGTTCTCCATCAGCGACTGCTTCCGACAGGACCGACGGCGTTCATCGCTGGCCGTGACCATGTCAACGCCGCGAATACGAATATCCACAGGTTGAGAAGGCCAAACGAGACACGCTGAAAGAGTCCGACGTCGGCAGACGTCGCCGCACCCGCCCACATGAGCACTGATGGCGACGCGATTGCCAGAACGACGCTCGTCAGGGAATACCACCGAAACCAGCCAGAGCGACGCCCGAATATCTGCCGCGCCGCGACGGTCCACATCAACGCAGCGATGCTGAGCGTGAAGTAATGCACACCACCGGCAACGTTGTGAATCTCCTGTGCGGTCGACTGCGGTGCCGATGTGCAGCAGGGATCCAGGGAAACACACCGGCCACTGTTTTGGCAATGCCGCTCACGATCAGAAGAGACGCGGCAATGACGACCAGCCACGTACGGGCCGTCACGCCGAGGAAGTATCCAAATCCGGCGATGAGCAGGCCAGGGATCACGAAGCCTGTCACCTGCATGAAGTGCTGTGTCGGCGTGCCGCGTGCCGCGAGCTCGCTGACGTACTGGCGGTAATGGCTGTATTCCGGGCGAAGCGAACCGCTGTAGAGGAATGCTGCTACCCAGAGCACCGGGGCAATGAACCCGCCAACGTTCAGCAGGCGCGCAACCCTTGCTTGCACGCGAAGAGTCTACCCCCCGTTCGAGGCGGCGAAGAAACGCTGCACGTGTGATTGCGACCGTCGCCCGTCGCACCGCACAAACCGAGTCGCTTCGTGCAGAATCGGGCAGGGACTCAAGACCGGTTGATAGGCCACCGATAACCAGAGGTGACCCGCTCCCCCGTCGAGGAGTCCCCATGGCTACTGCAATTCGAACCGGTGACGCGGTCGCGCAAGCGACGCCGAACGTCGCGACCCGCCATGCGGGCTACCTCTTTCATCCGGTCATCGATTTCCTCCTTGCGGGCGGTGGCTCGATCCTCGTCGCCGTTCCCGTCTTCCTCCTGATTCGCGACAAGCAGGCGATCGAAGCGACGGCGACTCTGGTGGGGGTTCGCGCTCTCGAACGTGCTCAACTTCCCGCACTTCGCGAACTCTTATCAACTGCTCTACACCGGCATCGGAGGGCGCATCTTCGGGGCCGGGTCGTCCCGCAAGGTCCAGCTGCGTTATGTCTGGGCCGGCTTCATCGCGCCGGTTCTGATCGGCGGCTTCCTGTTCCCTGCGTACGACCGTCGGCGATCCTACGCTGCTGAGTTACGCCGCCAACGCGATGGCGTTCACGACGGGCTGGCACTACGTAAGCAGGGCTACGGCGTGATTTCGGTGCTGTCCGCGATTCGGCGCATCTACTACTCGGAGATCGAGAAGCGGCTGCTGCTGCTCAACGGCTATGTCGTCTGGATCTACTCGTGGATGGCGTTGAACCAGACGTTGCACGAGGACACGCTGTACGGCGTCACCTTCTTCACCTTCGACATGCCGCCCCTCCTCCTGACGATTGGCGCGGCTGCCGCCATGCTCACCACGTCGGCGGTCGTGGTCGCGTTTGCGGTGCGCGTGCTCGTGCGCAGGCAGTCAGTGTCGTGGAACGGCGCCGTCGGTACGCGTGCGCGCTCTATCTGTGGCTCCTGGCGTTTCTACTACGATCTGATCTTTCGCGATCTTCATCCCGGCGTTCCACTCGCTCCAGTACCTGCTCTTCACCTGGCGCTATCAGTTGAACAAGGTCTCGTCGGAGTCCGGCGCCGCGACGGAGGCGCCGGGGGAGACGCGCTCGCGGCCCGGCGCTCGGCGCTTTGCGAAATTCGTGGCTGGCGGCATCGCGCTCGGGTGGATCGGGTTCATCGTGGACTGCCGTTGCTGTTCCACGCCGGCCTGTTGCCGGATCCGAAGCTGTTCGGGTCCGGCGGTCTTCGTCTTCATCTTCGTGATGTGGATCAACATCCATCACTACTTCATCGACAATGTGATCTGGCGACGCGATAACGAGGACGTTCGGAAATACCTCTTCGCGCCTCGCTAGATCCTGGCGCTCGTAGACAACTCCCAACTCCCAACTCCCAATTCCCAAGAGGCTTGGTTTGCTTGGGAGTTTTCTTGGAAGTTGGAGTGTGGGAGTTGGGAGTTGAAGTTGACCCCGCTAGACTTCGTCGTCGGCGTCGTGTACAAGGTCCGACATGCCGTTCCGAGCCCTTCTGCTCGCGTCCGTCGGGTTGGCCCTTCTCGCCGCACCAGCCAGCGCGCAACTGCTGACCGTCGATCATCCCGGGCAGTACACCCAGGAAGACATCGGGCGGGGTGGCCTCTTCTACAACGCCAATTGCTTTCAGTGCCACGGCCGGGACGGTGACCAGATCTCGGGCATCGACCTGCGACGCGGTCTCTTTCGTCGATCGCAGTCCGACGAGGACCTCGCTCAAACGATCACGCGAGGCACGCCGGGGGGAATGCCGGCCTTCAAGCTCGATCCAGCGGAGCTCACCGCGATCGTCGCCTTCATTCGCGCGGGATTCGATACGAGCGCATCGGTGAAGGTCGGTGACGCCGCAAAAGGTCGCGCGATATTTCAGGGCAAGGGCGAGTGCATGATGTGCCACCGCGTGGCTGGCAAGGGCCCACGTTCTGCGCCCGACCTGAGCGACATCGGGATCGCGCGCGCGCCTGCCATGCTCGAACGCGCCGTTCGCGAACCCACGGCGGCGCTTCTTCCGATCAACCGGCCGGTGCGCATCGTGATGCGCGACGGCAAGACGATCCGCGGCCGCCGGCTGAACGAGGACACGCACACCGTGCAGATCATCGACGAGAAGGAACGACTGTTTCTGTCGTCAAGAAGGACGTGCGGTCCATGGACGTCGCGAAGGAGTCGGCGATGCCGGCGTACGCCGGGAAGCTGACTGACAGCGAAATCGCTGATGTCGTCGCGTATCTGCTGACGCTCCGCAAGCAGTAGGCAGGCGGTTCACGGTTCACAGTTCACAGTTGGAGATCGGGATGAAAAGGCATTTCGTGTTCGTTCGTGATCTTCGCGGCGCTCGTCGTCGAGCGTGCTGAGCGACCGAACGCTCGCCCAGGTCACCTCCGACCGTCTGCTGCGCGCCTCAGAGGAGCCGCAGAACTGGATTACCTACTCCGGTGGCTATGCGGGATCGCGACACAGCCCGCTCACGCAGATCACGCCTGCCAACGTCAAGAACCTCGAGCTGAAATGGATTCTGCCGAATCAGGTGTTCGGCGCGTGGCAGTCGTCGCCGATCGTCGTCGACGGGATGATGTACGTCACTCAGCGTCCCAACGACGTCCTCGCCGTCGATGCGAAGACCGGCCGCGTCTTCTGGCAGTACCGCTACGTCGTCTCCCCGGATGCGCGCGTGTGCTGCGGTGCCAACAACCGCGGCGTCGCGATTCTCGGCGACACCCTCTACATGGGCACGCTCGACGGGCACCTCGTGGCGATCGATCGCACGAGTGGACGCTCGCTGTGGGATGTGCCAGTCGGAGATCCCAAACTGGGTTACTCGATCACGATGGCGCCGCTGATCGTGAAGGACAAGGTCCTCGTCGGCTCGGGTGGTGGTGAATACGGCATTCGCGGCTTCATCGCCGCGTTCGATGCGAAGACCGGCAAAGAACTCTGGCGCTTCTACACGATTCCTGGACCAGGGGAGAAGGGCCATGACACCTGGGAGGGCGACTCGTGGAAGTCAGGCGGGGCATCTGTGTGGGTCACGCCCTCCTACGATCCGGCGCTGAACCTGACCTACTGGGGTGTCGGAAATCCCGGCCCCGACTTCAATCCCGATCAGCGTCCAGGCGACAACCTGTATTCGGACTCCGTGGTGGCGCTCGATCCGGATACCGGCGCGCTCAAGTGGCACTTCCAGTTCTCGCCGCACGATCCCTACGACTACGACTCCGTCCAGATTGGTGTCCTCGCGGATCTCAACTGGAAGGGCACACCGACGAAAGCGATTCTCTGGGGGAATCGAAACGGCTTCTTCTACGTGCTCGACCGGACCAACGGCAAATTCCTCTCGGCCACGCCCTTCGTCAAAGTGAACTGGGCGAGCGGCATCGACGAAAAGGGCCGGCCGATTCCGACACCACAGCCCGCAGGGCAGCCGACGTGGCCCGGTGTGCAGGGCGGCACCAACTGGTACTCGCCGTCGTTCAGTCCCCGAACAGGGCTGTTCTATCTCTCGGCCTGGGACGGGTACGCGTCGGTCTTCAAGCCCGAGACCTCGCAGTACGTGCCGGGACGCAATTTCCTCGGCGGCGGCGCGATCCCCTTTGCCGAAACGACCGGCGCGCCCGGTGTGCGGGTGGGACGTGCGACGCCGATCAACAGCTGGACCGATGCGGCGGGCAACGGCGCCGTGATCGCGATCGATCCGCTGACCGGCCAGAAGAAGTGGACCTTCAAGCAATTCGACGTGACGGACAGCGGCAACCTGACGACCGCGACAGATCTCCTCTTCACGGGCGGGCGTGAGGGATACTTCTATGCGCTCGACGCGCGGACCGGGGCCGAGCTGTGGAAAGCGAGCCTCGGCGGTCAGATTGCCAACGGTCCGATCACCTACGCCGTGGACGGCAAGCAGTACGTCGCGGTGATCTCCGGCAACTCACTCATCACGTTCGCACTTCGCGAATAAGAGTCCGCCGGAAGGCGGACCAGGGACGACTCACATGAAACGACTGGCGTTGCTCTCCTCCCTTGTGCTCATTGGTTTCGCGTCGGTCGTGTGGAGTCAATCCGGGCAGCAGCCGGCACCCGCACCGCAACCCAATCCAGAAAACTTCGTGGGCAAGGTCACGGGTCATCCGACGACCGACATCCGCATGCTGCGCTACAGCTTCGAGCCGGGCGCGCGCACCAACTGGCACAGCCATGAAGGCGGGCAGGTGATCCTGATCGAAAAGGGAACCGCGCGTGTGCAGGAGGCAGGCGCTGCCATGCGGGAGATTGGTCCGCGTGAATCATTCGTCACGGCGTCCGGCGTGAAGCATTGGCACGGTGCGATGCCGAACGAGCCTCTGACGCAGGTGTCACTCAGCTTTGGCGCAACGAACTGGATGGAGAAGGTCAGCGATCAGCAGTACTCAGGGAAGTGAGAAGACACATGCGCCCTGTCAACTCCCAATTCCCAACTTCCAACTCCCAAGACATTACACTCCCACCACGGTCTGTTGGAGGTTGGGCGTTGGGCGTTGGGAGTTTATTGGCATGGGCAGTCATCGGCGTCGTCTTGTCACCGACATCTGCCCATGCCCAAGTCGTCTGGCGAAGCGATCTACAAACGCCGTTGCGCCGCGTGTCACGAGCGACCTGCCGATGGCAGGACACCAGCCGTCGACACGCTGCGGAGCATGCCGAGCTCGCGCATCCTGCGCACGCTCGACTTCGGCGCGATGATGACGATCGCGTATCAGTTGAATCGCGTCGAGCGGGAGGCCGTCGCGCGTTTCCTTGGTAAAGCTGGCGGCGATCCTCAGCCGCGCCCGGAAGCCTTTTGCAGCGATCGTTCTGTTTCGATCAACACAAGCGCGTCACCGATCTGGAATGGCTGGAGTCCGTTGCCGAACAACTCACGCTTTTCTCCGGCGGCGCTCTCGAAGCTCACTCCTGAGCAGGTCCCGAACGCTGAAACTGAAGTGGGCCTTCGGATTCGAGGGAGACATCTCCGCCTTCGCGCAGCCGACAGTGATCGGCAATCAGGTCTTCATTGGCAGCGCCGGAGGCGTGGTGCATGCGCTGCGCGCGGACACCGGCTGTCTGCAGTGGACGTTCCAGGCTGCAGGATCGATTCGTTCCGCGATGGTGGCCGCGCCAGTTGATGGCCGGAACGTACTGCTGTTCGGCGATCTCACTGGCTGGTTCTACGCGCTCGACGCGGCAACCGGCAAGGAGATCTGGCGCAAGCGGCCCGAGGAGCATGAAGCGGTTCGCCTGAGCGCGCCACCTGTCGTCGTGGACGGCGTCGCCTACGTTGGAGCATCGTCGTGGGAAGAATCACGCGCGCTGAATCCCGAGTACCCGTGCTGCACATTCCGCGGGAGCGTGACCGCGCTACGCGTGCGTGATGGCAGCGTTGTCTGGAAGACGTACACGATTTCGCAATCGCCACAGCGTACGGGAACGACACCGAGCGGAGTCGAGACGTGGGGACCATCGGGTGTCGGAATCTGGTCTACGCCAACGCTCGACCTGAAGCGACGACGGCTCTACGTGACGACCGGCAACAACTATTCGTCGCCGGTGACGACGACGAGCGATGCGATGATGGCGCTCGACCTCGACACCGGTCGCATGATCTGGTCGAAGCAACTCCACCCGGATGATGTGTACAACTCGGCGTGTTCAACGGAACCGAAGGGTGCCGACATGCCCGGCGGGAAGTGGTCCCGACTACGACTTCGGATCGCCCGCCATCCTCGTATCGACGACCGGCGGGCGCGAATTGCTCCTGGCCGGGCAGAAGTCGGGCATCGTCTGGGCGCTCGATCCAGAGAAGAACGGCGAGATCATGTGGGAGACGCGCGTCGCGCAGGGCGGCATCAACGGCGGCGTGCAGTGGGGCATGGCCGCGGACGGTGAACACGTCTACGCCGCGACGTCGGATGTTGTCGTCATTCGCACGCCGACGGCGCGACAGCTCGATCCGACCATGGGTGGGGGACTCACCGCGCTGAAGATCGCCGACGGCAGCAAAGCGTGGTCAGCGGCGCCGGTGCCGTGCGGCGCGCGGCCCAACTGCAGTCCGGCACAACTGGCAGCGGTCACAGCGATCCCGGGCGCCGTCTTTTCAGGCTCTCAGGACGGACACCTGCGTGCGTACTCAACACGCGACGGAGCGATCCTCTGGGACTTCGACACTGTGCAAGACTACAAGACCGTGAACGGCGTGAAGGGAAGTGGCGGCGCCATCGATGGCCCCGGGCCCGTCGTCGTCAACGGCATGGTGTTCGTCAATTCGGGCTACATGCGGTTTGGCGGCGCGCCAGGTAATGTGTTGCTCGCGTTCGCCGTCGAGCAGTAGGCAGTATGCGAGGTCCTTATGCGTCCGGTATTCACATTGATGCTGCTGGCTGTGATGGCGTCATCGTTGACCGCACAGCGGACGCCGCTGTCGAAGAACGACATGATTCGCGCGGCCTATCTCGCATCGAATCCCGCGCAGGCGATGAAAGATCCCACGACGGGCGAAGTCCGCGGTGTCGTTGTCGATCTCGCGCGCGAGCTCGAACGTACGCGTGGCGTGAAGGTGACGCTCGTCGGCCAGCCCAACCCACAGCGCGTCATCGATGCGGTTCGAAACGGCGAGGCCGAGATCGGCTTCGTTGCTTACAACCCCGAACGCGCCGGGCCGGTGGAGTTCACGAAGCCCTACCTGCTCGTGAACCAGACGTTCATCGTGAAAAGCGACTCCCCGATCAAATCGATCGCCGACATCGATCGCCAGGGGCGCAAGCTCGGCGCCACGAGGGCGGACTCGATCGCGCTGTATCTTCGTCGCACGCTGAAGCAGGGAACGCTGATCGAGCTCGACGACACGGCCCGCGACACGATCGATCGCCTGTTGCGGGATGGAGCGATCGACGCATACGGGTCCAACCGGCAGAGACTGACTGACTGGACGAAAGACGCGAAAGGCATCCGGCTGCTCTCTGACGACCTGTACGGCGTCGAGCAGGCGATCATCGTGCCCGGCGGCCGTCGCGACGCGCTCGACGCCGCAAATCAGTTCATCGACGAGGTTCGCCGCTCAGGTTTCTTGAAGACATCGGTCGAACGGAGCGGCGTCGTCGGGATTACGGTTGCGCCCGAGCGTTAGAACCTCGAATCCCGAATCCCGAATCCCGAGCCCCGAGTCCCGAATCCCGAGTCCCGAATCCCGAGTTGACCGTTTCTGCCCCCGGTGCCACACTTCCGCCGTAATTCAATGGAGTGATTACACGTATGCAGCGAACGTCCTCATTCTTGTCGGCACTCGCCATCATCTGTCTCTGGCCGGCGGCCCACGCTTCCGCGGCATCGTGCGAAAGCGTATCGACGCTGAGTCTCGCGAATACGAAAGTCACTATGGCGTCCGAAGTGGCCCCTGGCGCGTTCGCACCTCCGGGTCCGGCCGCACGGGGCGGCGGGCCGGGTCAGGCATTCGCGGGTCTGCCCGCGTTCTGCCGTGTCGCGGCGACACTGACGCCCTCGAGCGACTCGGACATCAAGATCGAAGTGTGGTTGCCCATCTCCGGCTGGAACGGCAAGTTCCAGGCGGTGGGCAATGGCGCGTGGCAGGGATCGATCGGGTATGCGGCGATGGCCGAAGCGCTTCGACGCGGGTACGCGACGAGCTCTACCGACACCGGACACGTCGGCGGAAGCGCCAGCTTCGGAATGGGGCACCCCGAGAAGGTCACCGATTTCGCGTATCGCTCCGAACACGAGATGACCGTGAGCGCGAAAGCGATCGTCAACGCGTTCTACGGCAACGCGCCAAAGTTCTCCTACTGGAACGGATGCTCGGCTGGTGGGCGACAGGCGATGAAGGAAGCGCAGATGTTCCCGAACGACTTCGACGGGATCATTGCGGGCTCGCCAGGCCTCGACTGGTCGGGACGGACGGCACAGGCGGTCCGCATCGCGCAGGCGCTGCAGAAGGAAGAAGCCCGGTTCACTCCCGCGAAGGCGCAGGTGCTGCATACGGCGGTCGTCAACGCGTGCGACGGACTCGATGGCTTGAAGGATGGTCTGATCGAGAATCCCGCCGCGTGCAAGTTCGATCCTGCGGGTACTCGTCTGCAAGGGCGGTGAAGAGCCGGCGTGCCTCACGCAGGCGCAGGTCGACACGGCCAAGCTGATTTACTCGCCGATCGTCGATGCCAAGACGAAGCGCGAGATTCCTGGTCTGGCGCCGGGCAGCGAGCTGGGATGGACCGACATGGGATGGTCGGCGTCGGCGCGCGCCACCGGTCTCGATCACTTCAGGTTCCTGGTGTTCGCCGACCCGACGTGGGAGGTGCAGAAGTTCAACATCGCAACGGACGTCGCCCGGTTGACCGAGAATGGCAACATCGCGGCGATCGACGCGCGCGACACCAACCTGAAACCGTTCTTCGACCGGGGCGGCAAGTTGATTCAGTACCACGGGTGGAGCGACCCGCAGATCACACCGCTGGCGAGCACCCAGTACTACGACAAGGTCGCGGCCGCGAACGGCGGCAGGTCGAAGGTGCACTCGTCGTACCGGTTGTTCATGGCGCCCGGAATGGCGCACTGCGGCGGCGGAGAGGGGCCGAACGACTTCGACGAGCTGACCGCGCTCGAGCAGTGGGTCGAGAACGGGAAAGCGCCGGACATGATTCCCGCTTCGCACACGAGAGACGGGAAGGTCGATCGCACGCGTCCGCTGTGCCCGTACCCGCAGGTCGCGAGCTACAAGGGCAGCGGCAGCATCGATGACGCCGCAAACTTCGTCTGCAAATAACACGAAGGCCACGATGATCACGAAGGCCACGAAGATCGATCAAGAATGCGTTGGCCGCAACGAGATTCACTGTCTCGTGAGCTTCGTGTTTTTCGCGGTCTTCGTGATCTCCCGTGCGTAGCGCCTCCGGCGCGACCTGCGAGTCGATCGCAGCGTTGACCCTTCCGAACGCGAAGGTCACCGCTGCGCAACAGGTCGCGCCGGGTGCGTTCACGCCTCCGGGTCTAACGGGCACTGCGCCGCCCGTTTACGCGAAGCTGCCTTCGTTCTGCCGCGTGACGGCGACGCTCACACCGTCAACTGATTCCGACATCAAGATCGAAGTGTGGCTCCCGGCATTGGCGTGGAACGGCAAGTTCCAGGCAGTGGGCAACGGTGGATGGAACGGCAACATCCCGTATGCGGCACTCGCCAACGCAGTTCTTACCGGCTACGCCACCGCGGGCACTGACACGGGGCACGTCGGCAATTCAGCGTCGTTTGCGCTCGGCCACCCTGAGAAGGTGATCGACTTCGGCTATCGCGCCGTTCACGAGATGACGTTGAAGGCGAAGTCGATCGTTGACGCGTTCTACGGATCGATGCCGACGCTCTCGATCTGGAATGGATGCTCGCAGGGTGGAAGACAGGGTGTCACTGCAGCGGTCCGCTATCCCACCGACTTCGATGGCATCGTCGTTGGCGCACCCGCCGTGAACTTTATGAATCTCCACGCCGGCCGTGTGGCGCTGAATCGTTCCGTGAATGCCACGCCTGCCGGAGTCATTCCGGCAGTGAAGTACCCGCTCATTCACCAGGCGGTGCTCGCGGCGTGCGATGCGAAAGACGGCGTCGCCGATGGAGTGCTCGAGAATCCTGGCGCGTGTGCGTTCGATCCGAAAGTCTTGCAGTGCTCAACGCATGAAGACTCGACGTGCCTCTCGGCCGCCCAGGTCGAGTCTGCCACGAAGATGTACGCAGGCGCGAAGCATCCAGACACCAAGGCGTTGGTGTTGCCCGGTCTCGCGCCAGGCGCCGAGTTGGGCTGGAACGTGCTCGGCAACACGCAGCCGCTCAGCCTCGCAGTCGATGCCTTCAAGTACGTGTTCATGAAGGATCGCACGTGGGATGCGTCGCGGTTCAACGCCGGTGTTGACATCGATGTGGCGCTCGCCTCGGATCCGGACGATGTGCTCGGATCGACGAACGCAGACCTCCGGCCGTTCTTCGCGCGCGGCGGAAAGCTGCTGATGTATCACGGCTGGTCCGATCCGCAGGTCACGCCCTACAACACGATCAACTTCTTCCACAAAGTGCTCGCGACCCAGGGTGGCGCGGGCCTCGGCACGTCGATGCAGTTGTACATGGTGCCCGGGATGAACCATTGCGCCGGCGGGCCAGGCACCGACGTGTTCGACAAGGTGGGCGCACTCGAGGAGTGGATCAAGACTGGTTCGGCGCCAGCTCGCATCGAGGCCGCACACTACACGAACGGCGTTGTCGACCGCACGCGCCCGCTTTGCCCGCTCGGTCAGGTCGCACGATGGAGCGGCACTGGCAGCACCGATGACGCCGCGAACTTCGCGTGCGTCGCGTCGACGGTTGCCGGGAGATAGGTTGCTGGGGTAGTGCTAAGTAGCTCAGTAGCTGGGTTGCTAGGGAATGAAGACCCAGCTACCCTAAGCTACCCAGCTACCGAGCTACCCAGCTACCCAGCTACCCAGTTACCCAGCTACCCAAGTCAATGAGTAACACCCAGCCTATTGGAGTGTTCGATTCCGGCGTCGGTGGTCTGTCCGTCCTGCGTGAAATTCGACGCGAGCTTCCCGCCGAGGATCTGATCTACGTCGCAGACTCGGGCTACGCGCCCTACGGCGATCGGCCTGAGGACTACGTCCGCGGGCGCGCGCTCGCCATCATGGAGTTCCTGCGAGCTCAGGATGTGAAAGCCGTCGTTGTCGCCTGCAACACCGCGACAGGTATCGCGGTCGATGCGTTGCGCGCTCGCTACACGCAGCCGATCGTTGCGATCGAACCTGCGGTCAAACCCGCTGCTGCTCAGACGCGTTCGCGCGTCGTCGGCGTGCTGGCGACGACGCAGACGCTGGCGGGTCAGAAGTTCGCGAAGCTCGTGAGCACGCACGCCGGCGACGTGGAGGTGCTGACGCAGCCGTGTCCCGGCCTGGTTGAACAGGTAGAGCGCGGAGCATTGACCTCTGCGTCTACGCGTTCGCTCGTCGAACAGTACCTCCGTCCGTTGCTCGACAAGGGCGCCGACGCGATCGTGCTGGGATGCACGCACTATCCCTTCGTCAGCGATCTCATTCGAGAGGTCGCCGGGCCGTCCGTCAGCGTCATCGATTCGGCCGGTCCGGTTGCGCGCGAGGTCCGTCGGCGTCTCCAGGTGAGCGGCCTGCTCGCACCGGAGTCGCGAATCGGCACAGAGACGTTCTGGACGACGGGATCGCCGGAGCAGGTCGCGGCAGTGATCGAACAACTCTGGTCGAGTAAGGTTGACGTGCGGCCGATGCCGGTTGCGAGCAAAGAACGGAGCGCGAGCACACGATGAACGAGGTGCCGTTGCAGGCGGGCTGGCTGCCGTGGGCGCTGATGTCGGCGGTCTTTGCCGCGCTCACCGCCATCTTCGCCAAGGTCGGACTGGAAGGCGTAGACTCCGACTTTGCAACACTGATCCGCACGTTCGTGATCGTTGCCGTGCTCGGCGCGTTCGTCTATGCGACGGGCAAATGGCAGGGGCTGTCGGTGATAGCAGGGAAGTCGGGACTCTTTCTCGTGCTATCTGCTCTTGCTACCGGCGCGTCGTGGGTCTGTTACTACCGCGCGCTGAAGATCGGGACTGCCGTGAACGTGGCGCCGGTCGACAAACTCAGCGTCGTGCTGGTGGCGCTCTTTGCCGTTGTCTTTCTGGGCGAACGGCCCGTGGCCAGGGATTGGCTCGGAATCGCCCTCGTCGCTGTGGGCGTGGTCTTGCTGGCTCTTAAGGGGCGTTGAAAAACGCTTCAACGCCCAAACGCCAACTCCCAACGCCCAAAGCGCATATTGGGAGTTGGATGTTGGAAGTTGGGAATTGACAGGCTCGTCATCCTAAACGTCAGGAGGTGCACATGGCACGGACGGCGGCGGCATTGATCGCGCTCGGGTTCCTTGGCATGGCCGGTGTTCACACGCACGCGCAGGGCGTCGTGATGCAACGAAACCTGTCACTCGCGCTGGCGCGAACCATCGCCGAGGCGACGCTCGCGGAGTGTCAGGCCAAAGGCTTCCACACCTCGGTGGCCGTTGTCGATCGCTCCGGACAGCCACTCGTGCTCCTGCGCGACGAACAGGCAGGAGGGCACACGCTCGAGATGTCACGCCGCAAGGCATACACCGCGCGGATGTTTCGTACCTCGACGCTCGAGTTTCAGAAGCGAACCGAAGACCCGGCGTTACACCGCACAGCGAGAAGTGACCGACATGCTTGCGCTCGGCGGCGGCGTGCCGATCCTGGTTGGCAACGAAGTGATCGGTGGAGTAGGCAGTTCCGGATCCAGCCAGACACAGGACGATGCCTGTGCGAAGGCCGGCATCGCGAAAGTGGCGGATCAATTGAAGTGAGGTGTCAGGTGATGGCCAAGTCCGATCCACTTCGCGACCAGCTCGTTCGATTCCTTGACTGGAAGGAGGCGCACGTCGATTTCGATGGCGCGATCAACGGCATCCCGCCGGACAAGCGCGGCGCCACGCCTCCTGGGTTTCCGCATTCGCCCTGGCAGCTCCTCGATCACCTTCGCATCGCGCAGGAAGACATCCACGACTTCTGCGTGAACCCGAACTACAAAGAGATGAAGTGGCCGGATGACTACTGGCCGGCCAGTGCGCCGCCGAACGCAAAGGCGTGGGATGAGAGCGTTGCCGCGTATAAGCGAGACCTCGAGAAGATGAAGGAGCTGGTGCGCACTCAGCCCGATTTGTTTGCGCGCATCCCGCATGGAAGCAGTCCGCATCAGACCTACATCCGCGCGGTGCTGCTCATCGTCGATCACGCCGCCTATCACATCGGGCAGATCGTGCTCGTGCGGCGGTTGCTGGGGATCTGGCCGTCCTAAACGAGAACTCCCAACTTCCAACTTCCAACTCCCAAACCTTGAACCTCAAGAATCATCTTGGGAATTGGGAATTGGGAATTGGGAATTGGGAAGTTGGGAGTTGGGAGTTGACTTAGCTCTCCCTGACCGTGACGCGCGTGCCGTCGGTCAGCGTATCGGGCGGATGCAACACGATGGTCGCGCCGGCCTCGAGCCCGCTGGTGATTTGTCCTTCGTTCTCGTTGCGCTGACCGAGCTGCACCGTCTGCCGGCGTACGCGACCTTCTTCGACGACGAACACTGCCCAGCCCTCGCCCTGACGGAAGAGTCCTCCGACAGGAACCTTGAGCACGTCGTCGTCCTTCCAGAGAACGACGCGCACTTCGACACGGTAGCCATCTCCGAGTCGAGCGGCCTCGGCCGGATTGGTGAAGTCGATGATGACGTTCACGCGCTGCTCTTCGACACCGAGCGCGGAGACCTTCATGAACCCTGACGGCTCGACGCGCCGCACGCGGCCGCGCAGGGTGTGACCGCCTCCCCACTGCTCGATGAGGACCTCGGCGCCGGGCGAGACGCGAACGGCATCCGTCGACAGCAGGTCCGCGACGATCTCCATCCGGCCCGGCTCGCCGATCTCGAGGAGCGGCTCACCCACGGGAACGACGCCTTCGCTCTCGCGCAGTCGCTTGAGGATCGTGCCGTCGATCGGAGCGACGACGTCCACTGATCGTCCCGACGTGCTCGGCGCCGCCAGGCGGGCACGTGCGAGTTGAAGCTCGCCTTCGGCACGTCGCTCGGCAAACTCCGTTGCGCGCAGCGCATCCTCAGCTGAGGTGACGGCCGTCTCGGAGGCTTCGAGATCGTCACTGGAGATGGCACCCGCCTTCATCAGTTCCTGTTGGCGGCGAAGCGTCGAACGCGCACGGTCGAGTGCAGTGACCGCACGTTGGCGCTCGGCGCGTGCCTGTCCCACTGCCGCGGTGCCGGCCTCGACGGCGGCCGAGAGTTCTCCCCGCGTGCGCGGATCGAGCAGCGGTGACTCTGCCGGCGTGATGCGGGCGAGCACTGTCTTGCCGCGGACGACTTTGTCGCCCGGTTCGATCTCGATGCGCTGCACACGACCTGACACCGGCGCGGTGACGAGAAACCTGTCGCGCACGCGTGTCTCGCCGTCTTCGTCCACGGTGACCTGCATCGGTCCACGTTCCGCACGGACGATGGCCACCTCCATCGATTGCGGCCACAGGGCCACGGCGACGATCGCCGCAACGACCAGCACAGAAGCGATCAGCTTCTTGTTCTTCAGAAAGCGCATGCCGAGTCCTGTCCCATTTGAGTTAACGAAGAGTACGGAGCGAACGGATCACCGCGGAGGCGCGGAGTCGAGCCATGCCGGTGAGGCCGGCCTTCGGCCGGCCATTCGGATAGAGCGACGCTGCAATCACAAGCCCTTACGGTGCAAATCGAGGGCTTGCGATTGCGGGCTCGCTCTATCCAAGGCGCGTAAGCGCGTCACCGGCATGGCGCGTCCGTTCCGCAGTCCTTCTCCGTGCCTCCGTGTCTCCGCGGTTAACCGCTTTCTCCGACACCTCCGCTTCCTCGAAAATCATTCCCTTATCTTGAGCACTGCGACCAGATCGAGTGCATCGAGCTTTCGTCTGACGATTAGCCCAGACACCAGCGCTGCACCGATGATTCCCAGAAATGACCAGGCGACCGCCTGGCGAGAGACATAGAGCGGGAACCGATAGACCTCGCTGTCGATCGAGCCCATCATGCCCGCAGCCAAACTGTAGCCGAACACGCCTCCGACCGGCAGGGAGACCAGCGTGAGCAGTGCCAGCTCTCCCATCAGGATGAGCGAAATCTCCGCGCGAGTGAAGCCGAGCACTCGCAGGCTGGCCAACTCGCGACTGCGTTCGGACAGCGAAATCCTCGCGGCGTTGTAGACGACGCCGAACGCAATGACGCTCGCGAACACGAGGTTGATGAAGATCGACAAGCCCAGGTTTGCCGCGAGCACCTCCCTGAATCGCTTCAGGACCGAACGCTTGAAGCCGGTGCCCGCCACCGCCGGGGTCTCTTTCAGTGTTGTGGACAACTCCGCTTCCTGAGCGGCATCCACGAGCATTAATGCGCCCGTGGCGACGTCACCTTCCTGCATCATCTGATGGAGCGCGTCGATGTCCATGTAGGCGGAGAGTCCGAGCAGATCGTCAACCAGCCCGGTCACCACGACCTGGCGGATCGGTCGATGCCCTTCCAGCACTTCCATCGTCACCACGTCGCCGATCCTGACCTCCAGCGCGTTGGCGAGCGTTTGCGAAAGCACGACGCCGCCCGGCGGAAGGCGAATCGGTTCGCCGTTGCGATCGACGATGCGCTTGAAACGTGGAGTCGCCGGTACCCCGGTAATGGCGAGGTATCGCTCGCGATGTGCGGCGCGCACGCGAACGGCGACGGTACGCTGCGGTTCGACTGCGATGACGCCAGGGAGACGTTCAAGGGCGTACTTCGCGTGAGCTGCTTCGGGGCTCGACGAAGTTGACGGTGACGTCTTGTCGCTCGGCCTGGAAGAACTGCGTCTGGATGAGTCGATCGATCACGTCATTGAAGACGAGGCCGAGCATCAGGATGGCCACCGCGAAGGAGATGCCAAAGACGGAGGCCGCGGCCCGAAATGGATGGCGGGCGATGTTGCGGAGAACCATGCGCCCGGCGGTTCCCAGATACCGTGAGATCAGTGGCGTCTCGAGCAGCGTGCGTTTGTATCGCGCAGGTACCTCGGGTCGCATCGCTTCGGCGGGTGGGATGCGCACCGCGCGCATCACGGCGCCGAACGTTCCGGCCCCGGCAGCAAAAAATGTCAACACGGCAGAGCCGATGACAACACTCGGTGGGACGCCGAAACTCAGCTCGGGAAATCGGAAGTAGACGTTGTAGAGGTCGATGACCATCGAGCCGAAGAATGCGCCGGCAACGACGCCAATGACGATGCCGCCGGCACCGATGGCGAAGCCCCACTTCAGGTAATGCCAGCCGATGGCCACGTTGTCGTAGCCGAGGGCTTTGAGCGAGGCGATCTGCGGCCGCTGCAGCGCCAGCGCTCTCGTCAGCGCGACGTTGAGAATGAACGCGGCGACGAGCAGGAAGATCGACGGCAGCAGGATCCCGAAACTCTGAAGCTGCGACAACTCGTTCTGCACCGTCCAATGCGAGAGCTGAAGCGCACGCGGAATGGCACCGAGCCCGCCGTACGGTTCGAGAATGCGATCGAGCCGCGCGATGACCTCCTCGCTCGATGCACCCGGTGACAGCGCGAGCACGACGTCGTTGAAGCCGCCCTCCATGTCGAAAGCGGCGGCCAGCGCCTTCTGGCCCATCCAGAAGATGCCGTAGCGCTGATCGTCTGGCACGAGCTCCCCCGGTCGGATGCTGTAGACGAACTCGGGCGACAGCGCGACGCCAACGATGGTCAGCTTTCTCAGTCGGCCATTGATGACGGCCGGCACTTGATCGCCGATCTCCAGCTTGTTCGCGATGACGAAGCCTTCGCTCGCCAGGATCTCGTCAGGACGGTTGCCTTCAATCCATCGGCCGCGGCGCAGGAACAGGTCGTTGACCGTCGGCCGGCGGTCCGACGGAATCGAGACCAGCCGCGCGGCCGCCGGCTCGTCGATGTCCGGAAGATCGAGCGTCACGCTCGATACCACGCGCGTCTCCATGGCGGAGACGCCAGGGATCGCCGCGATCTCCGCCGCTACACGCTGGGGCGCGCGCTTCAGCGAGGCAAAGACATCGCCGAACCGGTGCCGCTCGTAGTAGACGCGGCGTGTCTCGCTCAGCGACGCAAACGTCGCCTGGTACATCACGTACATCGCGACGCCGGCGGCCACGACCAGCGCAATGGAGAGCGCCTGTCCCTTCATGCCCATCAAGTCGCGGAACAGTTTTCGGTTGAGCGCGGAGAGACGGATCGTCACCACTCGAGCTCCTGCGGGGACAGCTTCTCCGTTCTGTCCTCGACAGAGACGACGCGGCCGTCAGCGAGACGGACGACGCGGTCGGCCATCGAGGCAATCGCGGCGTTGTGGGTGATGACGACGGTGGTGGTGCCGAGCTCCACGTTCACACGCTGAAGCGCCTCGAGGACGACGATGCCGGTGGAGATGTCGAGGGCACCAGTCGGCTCGTCGCAGAGGAGCACTGAGGGCCGCTTGGCAATGGCACGAGCGATCGCGACGCGCTGCTGTTCACCGCCCGAGAGCTGCGCCGGGAAGTGATCGAGCCGTGCTTCGAGCTTGACGAGGCGAAGTGCGTCCTCCGGCACCATGGGATTTGTGGAGATCTCGGTCACGAGCGCGACGTTTTCGACCGCCGTGAGGCTTGGAATCAGGTTGTAGAACTGGAAGACGAAGCCGACGTGTTGACGCCGGTAAGCCGTCAGCGCGCCCTCGTCGGCCTGCGTCAAGTCGGTGTCGCGATAGAGCACGCGGCCGCTCGTCGGCACATCCAGGCCGCCGATGATGTTGAGGAGCGTCGACTTGCCAGAGCCAGATGGCCCGAGCAGCACGACGAACTGTCCCTCGTCGAGTGCCAACGTCACCTGTCGCAGAGCGTGCACCTCCACCTCTCCCATGTGGTAGACCTTCGCGAGGTCGCGAACGTGAAAGAGCGGTGCGGCCATCTCTGTTCAAGGGTGCTTCGACTGCGATGTGCGTGTCCAGTCGAAGCAGCCGGGACTCTTCTTTGACATCTGCGAAGAGCCCTCGGCTGCTTCACAGCGCCTGCTTTGGCGCGCTGTGCGCGCCGGGCCGTGCTACCATCCGGCCCAACCCTACACGCGACTCCGCACGTTTCCGAGGAGGTCAGATGGCGAAGAAGTCGAAGAGTACGAAGAAGGCGAAGGCTACCAAGACGGCGAAAGAAGAAGTCCGCGCGCAAACCGAGCGCCGCATTCATGAGACCCGTCTCGCCCAGCCCCGCGCTGGCAGCGGTCATCGGGTCCAAGGCTGTTCCGCGCACGGAGGTCACCAAGCGCCTCTGGGCCTACATCAAGAAGAACAAGCTGCAGGATGCGAAGAACAAGCGGATGATCAACGCCGACGCCCCGCTCAAGACCGTCTTCGGCGGAAAGTCCTCTGTGAACATGTTCGAGATGACGAAGCTTGTAGGGAAGCATCTGAAATAGATCGGGTCGGATCTGGGATCTCGAATTCAAGTTCCAGGTTCCAGGTTCCAGGTTCCGAGTTCGGGTTCCGAGTTCGGGTTCCGCGTTTCGGGTTCCGCGTTCCGGCTGGCGGCGATGGCAGTTGCGTACAAGCGAATAGCCACGGAAGAAGCCTGGGCGCCAGCCGAGTTGCTGGATACCTATCGCTCAATGGCTGCGAAGAAGTCCATTGACGATCCCGGCTTCATTGTTCTCTGGAACCGGCTCGGCGCGCGGGGACAGTTGTCTGAGCGACTTGCCGACATCGGTGAGCGCCGTATCGCCGACATGGACAGCTCGGGGATCGATCTGCAGATCCTCTCGCTCACCTCGCCCGGCGTTCAGGTCTTCGATGCCGATACGGCCACCGGGCTGGCCGCCAGCACCAACGATCAAGTCGCTGAGGCCGTCCGGAAATATCCGACGCGGTTTGCCGCGCTCGGCGCCGTTGCCCCCCAGGATCCAAAGCGCGCGGCGGTCGAAGCCGAGCGCGCCGTCCGCAAGCTGGGACTCAAGGGCATCATCATCAACTCGCACACGAAGGGCGAGTTCCTCGACGATCCGAAGTTCTGGGACATCTTCGAAGCGGCCGAAGCGCTCAACGTTCCCATCTACATTCACCCGCAGGCGCCTCCGCCGGCGATGTCCGCTCCGTACGTCGAGAAGGGACTCGAAGGTGCGCTGTGGGGCTTTGCCGCCGAGACCGGTCTCCACCTGCTCGCGATCCTGCGGAGTGGTGCGTTCGACCGCTTCCCTCGACTGCGGATCGTCGTGGGTCACGCCGGCGAGGCGTTGCCGTTCTGGCTCTATCGCCTCGACTACATGAATCGGACCGCGCGGCCGTTCATTCGCAACGGAACCGATCGCCTGCAGCGCACGTTAAGTGAGTACATGCGAGAGAACGTGTACGTGACCACCAGCGGCATGCCGTGGGCGCCGGTCATTGCCTTCGTGCAGTCGGTGCTCGGGATGGATCGCGTGATGTACGCGATGGACTATCCGTATCAGTTCGAGCCAGACGAGGTGACGGCCACGGACGCCGTGCCGATCAGTGACGCCGACAAAACGAAGTTGTTCCAGACCAACGCGGAGCGCGTCTTCGGTTTGTAGCGTGACGCCGATCATCCGCGTCTCGGGCATCCGCAAAACCTACGGCAAGACGGTCGCTGTCGACGATGTGTCGTTCGAGGTCGAAGAAGGCGAGATCTTCGGTCTGATCGGCCCGAACGGCGCGGGGAAGACCACGACCATGGAATGCGTCGAAGGATTGCGGCGTCCGGATCGCGGCTCGATCTCGGTGCTCTCGCTCGATCCGATCCGCGATGCGCGCAGGCTCCAGCAGAAGGTCGGTGTCCAGCTTCAGCAGGCGCAACTCCAGAAACGCATCAACGTCCGCGAAGCGGTGGATCTGTGGGCCTCACTCTATCCGCGTGCCGTCGATGGAGACGCGCTCCTCGAGCGTCTGGGCCTCGCCGACAAGCGCAAGGCCTGGTTCATGACATTGTCGGGTGGGCAGAAGCAGCGCCTCTTCATCGCGCTCGCGCTCATCCACGATCCCGACGTGGTCCTCCTCGACGAGTTGACGACCGGCCTCGATCCGCAGGCGCGGCGTGCCATTTGGGACCTGGTGCGTGAAATCCGTACGCGTGGAAAAACGGTTCTCCTCACCACGCACCTGATGGAGGAAGCTGAGCGTCTCTGCGACCGCGTCGCCATCGTCGAGCGTGGCCGAGTGATCGACATCGGAACGCCCGCCGGCCTCGTGAGGAAGCATTGTCAGAACGAAGCGGTGGTGCTCGAAACGACCGATGCCTCAGCGTCGCACCGCTTCGAGGCCATTCCCGGCGTGGAGTCGGTGACCTGGCAGAACAACCAGTGCACGATCCGCGGGCGTGGTGGCGATCTGGTGACGCACGTCATTCAGTGCCTCGCCGAGCATCGCATCCAGGTGACGAATTTCAAGACCGAGCTCCCTAATCTCGAGGACGTGTTTCTCACGCTCACGGGGCACTCGATCCGCGAGTAAGCGATGTCAACGCCCAATTCCCAACTCCCAACTCCCAATTCTTGCCAACTCCATTTTTTGGGAGTTGGAATTTGGGAGTTGGAGGTTGACGGGCGCGCATGATGAAGGCGCTGCTCAAATTAACCTGGCTCGAGATCAAGATCTTCGTGCGCGAGCCGATGGGCGTGATCGGGACCATCGGCATCCCGGTGGTCGTGTTCCTGATCGCGAGCCGGCTCCTTGGGCCTCGTATCGCGCGGACAGCGATTCAGGCCGGCGGGGGACCAGGCTCTGCGGTGCTGCCGGTGCTGGCGTCCATTCTGATGGCGCTCAGCGCGATTTCGTCGCTCGTCACGATCATCTCCATCTATCGCGAAGGCGGCATCCTGAAGCGCCTGCGTGCCACGCCTCTCTCACCAACGGTGATCCTGTCCGCGCACGTGCTCGTAAAGTTGATCTTCACGATCCTCACGCTCGCGATCATGGTTCTGCTCGGCCGCGGGTACTTCCCACCGGGTGCGCCGGTGCCGTTGTTCTCTTACGCTGTGGCGCTCACGTTCACGACGTGGGCGATCCTGTCGATCGGGTTCTTTATCGCCAGCATCGTTCCGACGGCGCGCTTTGCCCAGCCGCTCGCCGCGATCATCCTCTACCCGATGATCGTCGTCTCGGGATTGTTCTTTCCGGTGAGTGTGCTGCCGCAGTGGATGCAGGTCGCCGCGCGCGTCTTGCCGCTCGGCTACGCGGTGTCACTGCTCGACGGCATCTGGCGAGGCCAGGGCTGGGCCTCGCACCTCGGAGATGTCGCGGCGCTCACGCTGTTCTTTCTGGCCTTCACCGCGATCTCCACCCGCATGTTTCGATGGGAATAGTGCGTCAGGACTGTGATGTGACTTTCAGAACTGTCGCGCGATCGTTCCGCGTCTGCCTGCAGTTTCACGGTACGGCGGCTTCGCGCTGAGTACCGGTCTTGCACGTGCTGTCCCTCGGATGGCGCTCTATCTCGACACCACGATCCATACGGGCAAGGTGTCGCTCCGTGCCGCTCGGACCTGCATCAAGAGCGAGACGTTCGACCTCAGTCTCCTGATCCTGCCGCTTGCGACCGGATTGGCTGCGGCCGCCGCCGTCCTCTCTGCCCCGAGGCTCTTTGCGGTACTCCTGTTGGCCGACCTCTGGCTGCTCGGCTATCACCACGTTGTTGCCACGTATACGAGGCTGGCCTTCACGGCGGATGCCCTCCGTCGCAACCGGTTTCTCGCTTTCGATCTGCTGGTCCTGATGACGGTGGTCACCCTGGGCCTCGCAGTCACAGCGGGAGCGTGGGTCGTCGCCACGGTGTTCCTGTATCTGCAGTGGTTCCATTACATGCGCCAGGGCTATGGCCTCTCGCGCATGTATTTCCGCGCGACGCCCGAGGGGCAGGTCGCCGGGTCACGCGACATCACGACGGATCTCGTCATCTATCTCGTCCCCATCTACGCGATCGCTGCACGGTCGGCGACGATGGGGCAGACGTTTCTCGATTTTCCAGTGAAGGTGCTCGTCCTGCCGGGCGAGGCGATCACGGCGCTCGGCTTTGCCGCGGCTGTCGCTGGTGTCATGTGGGCAGTTCGGAGCACTGTGGCCTTTACGCGCGGCACGCTCGATCCGCTGTACGCAGGGTTCGTGCTCTCGCACATCGCTATCTTCCTGGTCGCGTACATCGCCATCGAAGATGTCAACACCGGCTGGCTGGCGATCAACGTGTGGCACAACTTTCAGTACGTGCTCGTGGTCTGGATGATGAACACGAAGAAGTACGCGAACGGGATCGATCCCGCGGCGCGGTTCCTCTCCCGCATCAGCCAACCTGGACGGCTCGCGACCTACTTCGTGAGCTGCATCGCAATCTCAACAGTCGTCTATCTGAGTCTCGGCAGCGTGGTGTCTGCGATGGGCGGCGGTCTGGCGATCACCGTCGGCATCTACATGGGCATCAACTTCCACCACTACATCGTCGATGCCTTGATCTGGAAGCGCCGGCGGGTGGTGACACAGTCAATTTGACGATTAGCGATCGTTGATTTTTGATTCGTTTGTGATTGGGGATTGTTGATCTCTGATTCGTTCGAGCCTTCGGTCCACCCAACTAATCAAGAATCATCGATCAACGAATCACCAACGATTCGACAATCAAAGATCAAAGAACAACAATTGATCGCATGCCGGGCTTATTCGCCGGAGTACCGCGCGAACGCGAGTTGGTGCAGGTTACGCCGGGGGCGGTGTGGCTGCGCAACTGGCTCTCGCTCGCCGAGCAGGCGCAGTTGGTCGAGCAGTGTCGTTCGCTGCTCGAGGGACCCGGGGGTGGTTACACACCTACGGTTCGCGGCGGCGGCAAGATGCACGTGCAGATGATGTGTCTTGGCCGTCACTGGAATCCGCTCACGTACACCTACGAAGCGACGCGAGCCGACCACGACGATCTGCCGGTCGCGCCTGTGCCGTCGGAGTGGGTGAGTCTGGCGTCAGCCGCAGCCGTCGAGGCTGGCTTCGACTGCACACCAGACATCTGTCTCATCAACTTCTATCAGGCCGATGGCAGGATGGGACTGCATCAGGACAAAGACGAAAGCTCCGCGTCACTCGATGCAGGATTCCCGGTCGTGTCCGTGTCGATAGGTGATACAGCTCGATTCCTGTTTGGCGGACTCAGGCGGCGCGAGCCGGTCGAGACGATGATGCTCGAATCGGGGGATGTCTTCGTGTTCGGAGGTGAGGCCCGTCTTCGATATCACGGAGTCTCGCGCATCGCGCCTGGCACGGCACCCGCCGAACTGGCACTGCCAGGGCGCATCAATCTCACTTTCCGGCAGTACTAACAGAAGGGGGGCGGCCCGTTCCTGATGCTCCGTGAAGACGCGACGGACTCAGTAAAATCGAGAGCCACATGCCGAGACTCATCGAACGACCCACGACTATTCAGGCCGCAGGGAACAAACCGAAGCAGATTCAGGAATTCGCCGGCCGCGTGAACTCAGGACACAGCGGCGTCAGCGTGGCGCGCATGGTCTCGCCCGCAGGCTGGCTCGAGCCCGGGCAGCGCCCCCAGTTCGAAGAGATCACTGTCGTACTGCGCGGAATGGTGCGCGTGGAGCACGAAGGCGGTGTCATCGACGTGCGGGCTGGGCAGGCGGTTGTCACCTCTCCCGGAGAGTGGATTCGCTACAGCAGTCCCGAGGCGGATGGCGCAGAATACATTGCAGTATGCCTGCCGGCCTTCTCGCCGGACACCGTTCACCGCGATTCGGAATAGCGATATGAGACTCACAACGGTCTTGCTCGCTGTCTTTGCCGTCGCCTGCTCTCAGGCGCCTCCTCCACCCCCGGCGGCGCGCGTACCGTCGAAACTCGAAGGGATGTGGAGCGATCCGCCAGCCACCGCGGTGGGGACGTTCTGCTTCTTTTCCTGCACGGACGCGGGCATCGAGCGGCTGAACGCGTTGCTCGACGATCCCGCCAACGACAAACGCCCGTTCCCTCAACTCCAGGCAGAGGCCGCGAAGTATCAAACCGACAACTACCTGCGTCCGCGAATGACCGAGGCGGCGCTGAAGACGCACCCGCTCGATCCGGCGGACGATCCTGGGTTCCTTCGCTGTGAGCCGTGGGGACTCTCGAAGCAGATGTTTGCGCCGCATCAGCTCGAGATCCGCCGGGTCAGTGACGATCAGATCGATCTCCGCTACGGCGAATGGGAAGCGGTACGCACGGTCTACCTCGATGGTCGCGCTGCTCCGGCCGGTCCGCCCAGCCCGCTCGGTCACTCCGTGGGACGTTTCGAAGGTGACACGCTGGTCGTCGAGACGTCGCGAGTGGCAGCCGGTATCACCTGGTGGGACGCGCAGCACAGCGATCAACTGCGCGTGGTGGAACGGTTCACGCGTTCTGACGACGGCGACACATTGATGCTGACTGCGACGATCGAAGATCCGTGGAGTCTGCGCGAGCCCGTGGTCGCCAGGAAGATCTGGCGGTGGGCGCCCGACCAGAAGATCACGCCCTACGACGCATGCGAGCCGGCAACCGAGTTCAAGAAGGGAACGAACGAGCCATGAGACTGCTGCGCGTGTTCTTGCTGGTTCTCCCGTTGCTCGTCGTTACGGCCGTGAAGACCGGTGCGCATCATGCGTTCTCGCCGGTCTACGACGCCAAGCGCACGATCACCGTGGACGGTGTGGTCACCCAGTTTCGGTTCGTGAATCCGCACGCGATGATGCTGATGGAGGTCAAGAACAAGGCTGGGAAGGTCGAGACGTGGAACGTCGAGTTTGCAGGCCGGCTGAATCTCGAGGAGGCAGGCTGGAACGCGCAAACGATCAAGCCCGGCGAACACGTGAAGGTCACCGGAAATCCCGCGTGGCAGAGTTCCCAGCGAATGGCCTTTGTGAAGTTGGTGCGCGCCGACGGCACCCAGCTCGAACCTGGACGGGCCCAACGACTGAGCGCCATCGAAGAAGAGCGCCGTCAGCGCGCGCAGCAACGCACACAACAGCCGAAGTGACGGAGGGTCAGCGTCGCGACTGTATCGAGCCGTCACGATCGCGCAACAGCGACGCGCGCTCGGCCAGCACGATGAACTCGCTGCGATAGCCTTCGTTGTCGCTACCGCGGAATCGACGTGCCCGTGCAACGGCAGCCTGGACGCTGGCATCTCCGCTGTCGGGTGAACCGCGCAGCACCATGCCGAATTCAGCGACTGCGGATGCGAATCCCACGTTCGCTGACATCGATGCGGGCTTGTTCATCATGACCCTCGTCAGCAGATGGCTCGTGTCGCCATCGGGCGCCTTGTAGCGCACCTTCACCGTCAGCAGCTCGCCAGACGATGCAGCACGCGTTGGTCGCGTTTCGCGCTGGTACTTGAGCGGGTCGACGTCGGATGTTGCGACTGTGACACCGACCGGCACGACCTCATAAAGCGCCGTGACCGAATGGCCGGCGCCGATCTCGCCCGCATCCTTCTTGTCATCGTTGAAGTCCTCGTTCTTCAGCAGCCGGTTCTCGTACCCGATCAGCCGATACGCGAAGACCGCTCGCGGATTGAACTCGACCTGGATCTTGACGTCCTTCGCGATTGTGTCGAGTGTCGCACCAGCCTCGCGCACGAGCACCTTCCGCGCTTCGTGCACTGTGTCGAGGTACGAGTAGTTTCCGTTCCCCTTGTCCGCCAGCTTCTCCATCGTCGAGTCTTTCAGGTTGCCTGTCCCGACGCCCAGCACCGACAGGAAGACGCCGCTCTCGCGCTCGCGTTCGATCAGGCTGACGAGCTCGCTCTGATTCGTGACGCCGACGTTGAAGTCGCCATCGGTGGCGAGGATCACGCGATTGACACCGCCGACGATGAAGTTCTCGCGCGCGACCTGATAGGCCAGCCGGATGCCGGAGGCGCCATTGGTCGAGCCGCCTGCCTCCAACTGTGCGAGCGCCTGATGAATGCGGTCTTTGTGCTCGCCGGTTGTCGACCGCAGCACGAGGCCGCTCGCACCGGCGTAGACGACAATCGCCACACGGTCGCGCTCGGTGAGCACGTCGGTGAGCATGCGCATCGCCGTCCGCACGAGCGGCAACTTGTCCGCCGGCATCATCGAGCCGGAGACGTCGATCAGAAAGACCAGATTCCGCGGCGACGGCTCACGATCCTTGAGCTCGCGTCCCTGTAATCCGATCAGTGCGAGTCGATGGCGCGGATTCCACGGGCACGGTGTGAGCTCGGTGGTGATCGAGAAGGGCTCGTTCGGCGATGGCTGTGGATAGTCGAAGCGAAAATAGTTGACGAGCTCTTCGATGCGGATGGCGCCGGCGGGCGGCAGCATCCCATCGGTGATGAACCGCCGCACGTTGGCGTATGAGGCGGTGTCCACATCGATCGAGAACGTCGAGAGCGGATCGGCGTTGACGCGCCGGAATCGATTCTCCTCGATCTGGTCGTAGGCTTCGGTGTTGAAGCCATCGACGCTGTCGCCCTGGGGGAGGTGTTATCGCGGCACCAGTCACGCCCCCGACGACACTGATGGAATTGCGCGCGACAGACTGCATGCCGATGATGGGTGTTTCAGCGGCGACGCCGATCGTTTCCTGAAGCGCGCCGATGCGCATGTGAATCGTGAGTTTCTCGGTGCGGCCGGCAGCGAGCACGACTTTCATGCGAGTCGTGTTGAAGCCTGCGAGAGCGCTTGCGACGACGTACTCACCGGGCCGCAGTTTGACGAGTGAGAACTCGCCGCGGCCATCTGTAACAGCCGTCCGGGTTTCAGGCCCGGTCAGTGTGATGGTGACACCGGGCAGGACTCCTCCACTGGCGTCGGTGACGATTCCAGTGATTGCACCGAATTCAACTTGCGCGGCAAGGAGCGGGACGACGAACGCAACGACGACAATAGAAGCCCAGATGCGCGTGCGCATGGCTTCACCTCCCAGGCAGGCGTTGTCGTCGATCCGGATCGGCGAGTGGCACGAGGCACATCGCAAAGCTCGTGCCTCCGTTTACCCTGACTGTGGCTTTAGACACCGGACGGTCGCAATCGGCCGTTGCCGACGATCGACGGCCCGATGGATCCGGGACCACATCTGTTTTGGATTGCGAAACCGTAAGCGCCGGGCCGCGTGGTACGCTTCTGCAAACGTGATCGACTATCGCGTCTTGTGTGTTCGCCTGCTCATATCGGCTTTCGCTGCCAGCGTCACAGTGTCCGCCCAAGCAGGCCAGAGCGTGATCACCGTAGAAGATGGGACCGAGGTCAGACCGATTGCTCGCCTGGTCTCGGGGCAGTGGGTTGGCGAAACCGCTTGTGCATCGAGTGGGACGAGCCAGTTTCTACAGCCTCGCCTGAAGGTGAGTGGAGGTCTCCAGCAGTCGCCGGTGCGCGCAGTCGTGCCAGGTTCCGCCGAGTGGCTGCGTCTGGCGCCGACAATCGTGGATCTCTTCGAGAGGCGAGAGCGCGAACAGCGACTCCTGTCCGACAAGACCTCTGACGCACCGCGTGCCGTGGACTGGATCTACGCGAACGAGGACGGTGCTCGACGGACCTACTACTTCGAGGTGTCGCGACGGGTGGCGAGCGCCTCTGCCGACGTCGATCACGATACCGATCCTCCGGGAACGGTCCGGATCGCCGTTGCCGGGTTTCTGCACGACGCATCCGGTCGCCTGACCCCACTCGGTACCAAGAGTGAGCTTCGATGGGAACAGGACGGATTGCCTGCTGGCCCGAGCCGCCCGGATTTCACGCCCCTCGGAGTCGTCGCCCACGGCGAACGGTCGGTCTGGGTCATGAAAGGCCAGTCCGGGACCAGCAAGTGGTTCACGTTGTACGACGTGTCTACGAGTGGGACCCGTGCACTCCTCACCGCGCGAGCCGACCGCTGTTAACAGAACAGTGCGAGTGGTACCATCCCCGGCACAGGAGGCTGCATGCCCAAGTTCATGCTCAAGGCGTCTTACAACCCGGACGGTGTCCGCGGACTCATCAAGGAAGGTGGATCCAAGCGGCGGGCTGTCGTGCAGAAAGTGATCGAAGGCATGGGAGGAAAGCTCGAAGCCTTCTACTACGCCTGGGGTGCTGACGATGCGTTCATCATCGCAGACTTGCCGGACGAGAAAGCGGGAATTGCGCTCAGTCTGACTGTCAACGCGTCCGGTGCTGTTCGCCTGACGACGATTCCTCTGATCACTCCGGAGGAGATCGACGCCGCGGGGAAGAAGACGGTGAAATACAAAGCGCCTGGAGCCTGAGCTGGTTGGTGGTTAGTGGTTGGTGGTTGGTGGTTGGTGTTGGTGTGAGTTTCGTAGAGGCGAGTCTGAGACTTGCTTGGGAGTTGGGAGTCGAGATGGTCAAGTTCACAGTAAATGGAACGGCACGCACCTTTGACGGTGACGAAGACATGCCGTTGCTCTGGTACCTCCGTGACGATCTGCGGCTCACGGGAACGAGATTTGGCTGCGGCGCCGGATTGTGCGGCGCGTGCACCGTGCATCTGGACGGCACCGCCGTCCGTTCATGTCAGACCCCTCTGCGCACGCTGCAGAACAAGCGCGTGGTGACCATCGAAGGGTTGAGCCCGGATGGCAGCCACCCTGTCCAGCGGGCGTGGGTCTCGCATGATGTTGCGCAGTGCGGCTATTGCCAGACCGGCCAGATCATGCAGGCGGCATCGCTCCTGGCGCGCACGCCCAACCCGACCGATCAGGACATCGATCGCGTGATGACCGGCAACATCTGCCGATGCGGCACGTATCAGCGCATTCGAGCGGCGATCAAGACCGCGGCAAAGGAGCGGTCATGAGCACCATCGAAAACGTCAGCCGTCGTCAATTCATCGGGGGAGTGTTCTCGACCGGCGCGTTCGTGCTGGCTGCACAGGTGTTGCCAAAGTCCGCGTGGGCTCAGGCCGCCGGGGCAGCAGTTCGCACGAATGCCGACACGGCGATGCTCAACCCGAGTGTCTATCTCGGCATCCAGCCCGATGGCACCGTGTTCATCGTCACGCATCGCTCCGAAATGGGCACTGGCATTCGCACGAGTCTGCCGCTCGTTGCGGCCGACGAGCTCGATGCTGACTGGAGTCGCGTTCGTATCGAGCAGGGCATTGGCGATGCCCGATACGGCGATCAGAACACCGACGGTTCGCGATCGATTCGCGACTTCTACGTCGCGTTCCGGCAGGCGGGCGCGTCCGCGCGAGCGATGCTCGTGAGTGCTGCTGCGGCGCAGTGGAACGTCCCCGTCGCTGAATGCACGACGGCGAATCACGAGGTCAGGCATCAGGCGAGCGGCCGGCGCCTGGCGTACGGCGCGCTGGTACCGGCGGCTGCAAAGCTCTCGGTGCCGAAGGCAGAGACGCTGGTGTTCAAGCCGAAGGCTGCCTGGCGCTTCGTGGGTCAGCAGACGTCCACGTACGACCAGCACGACATCGTCACAGGCAAGGCGCAGTTCGGTCTCGACGTGTTCCGCGACGGAATGGTCTTCGCGTCGATCGAGCATCCGCCCGTGCTCGGCGGGACGGTGAAGAGCCTCAACGACGCAGACACGCGCGCGGTGAAGGGTGTGCAGGAAACGGTCACGCTCGACACGTTCAAGCCGCCGCATCTCTTTCAGCCGCTCGGTGGCGTCGCCGTCATTGCGAACAACACGTGGGCAGCGTTGCAGGGCCGTCGAAAGCTCAAGGTCGATTGGAACGACGGCGGCCATGGCACGTTCGAGTCCGACGCGTTCAAGAAGCAATTGGTGCAGACCGTCAGTCAGCCCGCGAAGGTCGTCCGGAATCTCGGAAACGTGGACACCGAGTTTGCGAAGGGCGGCAAGGTTCTCGAAGCCACCTACTACACGCCGCTCGCCGCGCACGCGTCGATGGAGCCACCGGCTGCTGTTGCCGAAGTGCGCGATGGCAAGGCGACGATCCGGGCGCCCACGCAGAATCCGCAGGCCGTCCAGGACGCCGTGTCTGCCGTCCTCGGTATCGACAAGAAGGACGTCATCTGTCACGTCACGCTGCTTGGTGGCGGCTTCGGTCGAAAGTCGAAGCCGGACTACGCAGCGGAAGCGGCAGTGCTCTCGCGGAAACTCGGCAAGCCTGTAAAGGTCGTGTGGACGCGCGAGGACGATATCAAGTTCGACTACTACCACACGACTGCCGCCGTGTACCACAAGGCGGCGGTCGATGGCCGGGGCAAGCCGACGGCGTGGTTGCATCGATCGGCATTTCCGCCAATCGCATCGACATTTGCGCCAGGCGCGCGTGAGCCACTCAGCTTCGAGCTGGATCTCGGGCTCACCGATCTTCCGTTCGATGTGCCGAACATCCGCGCCGAGAACGGTCCCGCTGACGCGCACGTGCGCATTGGCTGGTTCCGCGCCGTCAGTAACAACTTCCATGCGTTTGCGGCGCACAGCTTCGCCGACGAGATGGCGAAGGCGGCGGGACGCGACTCGCTCGAGTACCCGCTCGATCTGCTGGGGCCGGGGAAGGTGATCGACCTCAAGTCGCAGGGGGTGGACTACTCGAACTACGGTGCGCCGTACGACAAGTACCCAATCGACACCAGACGGCTCCGCAAGGTGCTCGAGGTTGCCGGGGAGAAGGCGGGCTGGGGCAAGCGCAAGCCGGGCAACGGCTGGGGCATGGGGATCGCTGCGCACCGCAGCTTCAACACCTATGTGGCGTCGGTCGTCGAGGTCGAAGTCGATGGGAAGGGCGCTTGTGAAGGTGCCGCGCATCGAGCAGGTCGTCGACGCCGGTGTGATCGTCAACCCGAATCGGGTCCGGTCGCAGATGGAAGGTGCCGCCGTCATGGCGGTCGGCCTGGCGCGCCTGGGAGAGATCACGGCAGCGGGAGGGCGCATCAAGCAGAGCAACTTCAACGATTTCCAGGTCGCTCGCATGGCCGATGCGCCGTATCAGGTGAACGTGTCCTTCGTGGAAAGCGACGCACTGCCCACGGGCGTTGGCGAACCCGGCCTGCCGCCGGTCCTCGCGGCACTGTGCAACGCGATTCACGCGGCAACGGGCACGCGGGTGCGCGAGTTCCCGTTGTCGAAGCAGAAGCTGGCCTAACTACGCAAAATCCCAACTTCCAATTCCCAACCTCCAAACACGAAGCTACTTGGGAGTTGGATTTTGGGAGTTGGGAGTTGACAGGCTAAGTTCGAACGCAAGCGGAGGCTCTTATGAAGCGCGCATTTGTCGTCGTCGCGTTCTTGTTCGCCATCATCGACATAGGGGCCGCGGCGCCGCCTGCGCTCAACACGCAGGGCGGCGCGGCGATTGGGGCGTTCCTCAAAACGGCGATCGACCGGGGGGATGTCCCCGGCGTCGTCGTGCTCGTCACCGGACCGGACGGTGTGCTCTATCACGAGGCGTTCGGCAAGATGAGCACGGCCAAGGCTCTCGAGATGAAGAAGGACACCATCTTCAACATCGCGTCGATGACCAAGGCGGTGACCTCAGTGGGCGTGATGCTGCTCGTCGACGAGGGAAAGGTTGGCCTCGATGATGAAGTGTCCAAGTACCTGCCACAGTTCAAAGCTCCGCAGGTGCTGAGCAAAGTCGATGTGGCGGCGGGCACGTACGAGACGCGCCCGGCCACGCGCCCGATCACCATTCGTCAGTTGCTCACGCACACGTCCGGGATTGGGTACTCGTGGTCGGATCCAGGGCTCGCGCTCGTGCAGAAGAAGACCGGCGCGGCCGATCTCGATCTGCCGCTCGTCAACGAGCCAGGCGCTCAATGGACGTACGGCGCCAGCACGCGCGTCCTCGGCATGGTCATCGAGAAGATCTCCGGTCTGACGATCGACAAATATCTCGAGGCGCGGATTCTCGGTCCGCTTGGGATGAAGGACACGACCTACGCCGTACCGTCCTCGAAAACCGCTCGCGTCGTCAGCCGGAACCAACGGACCGACGGAAAGATCGTCGAGATCCCGAACCCCGACCCGATTCCACCGACGATTCGCGGCGACGGCGGGCTGTATTCAACGGCAACAGACTACGGCCGCTTCGTGCAGATGATCCTGAACCACGGGCAGCTCGGAGGCGTGCGCATCCTCAAGGAGCAGACCGTTCGCGAGATGTCGCGCAACCAGACCGGCAACGTCAAGGTGCGCCTGCAGCCCACCGCCGAGCCGTTGCGCTCGAAGCCGTATCCGCTTGGCGCGGGCGAGGATGTGTGGGGCCTCGGCTTCCAGATCGCGGCGCCGGCCAAACCGGCGTCGAACATGCGACGCCCGGGGAGTATGAACTGGGCGGGCATCAACAACACGTTCTACTGGATCGATCCTGAGAAGCAGATCGGCGTGATCGTCCTGATGCAGATCCTGCCCTTCTACGACGATGCGGCGATCAAGATCCTGCAGGGTGTCGAAGAACGCGTGTATCAGAATGTGAGCTGAGCATGCGGTAGGCAGGGAGTATTGAGTGCCTGCCTACTGCCGACTGCCTACCGCCTACTGCATTAAGGGTTCTGAGTGCGCTGAATCCGCTCGCGATCGGTCGGTGCGAACTGCCAGTCCTCGGGGCGGTTCGTCGTCAAATCCTCGAGGCTCCAGGCGCCACGCATGATGCCGGTCGAGCTGTGTTCGCGCACGCGCAGCAGCAGGTGGCCGACCTCGTGCGCAACCGCACGGCCCAGCAGCTCAGCATCGTCGACTCCGCTTCGCTTCGCGACCGCACGCACCTGCTCGTGAAAGATCGTCGCCATCTCGCCTGACAGCGTCACCGGATTGATAACGGCCACACCGAGTTGGAGGCTCCCGCCTGGAACCGTCCTCAACTGAAGCGCGCTTCCGCGGAACGAGGCACTGGGCGTGACCTCGGGCATGATTCGGACGATGAGGTCCCGTCCAGGTCGCACGTCCTGACAGCCGGACTCCGTACTGGTGCTCGTGCAGTCCCGCCATTCGACGGCGATGCCGGCCGCAGCCACAATCTCGGAGGCGGTACGAATCGCTGTGGTTCGGAGACTCGAAGGCGTGTCAGTCGTGTCGTAGACCCTGATGATCAGGGTGGCGCTGTCCTCGCGCGCCTCGACGGCGACGGTTACGAGCGATGCGGCAAGCAGAGTAGCCGTCGCGGTGCAGGCAAAGGTTCTTGGCATGGCGCACGACTCGGGACGCCTGAAACACGGAGCGGTGCATCACGGCCCGCCCCTCGAAACACAGGGGTTACCGTAGCACACCGACCTCGTTTTGGGGGCCTGTCCGCCGTCTTTGTCGTATCGACAGTTTCAGCATTCAACTTCGTCGCTCGCGCGACGGGGAGTTCGATTGCGGTCCGCATCCGCAGGAATCTTCGACAAAACTGACGATCTCGCCCGGCACCCGCTGGCACGATTCGTGGACTCGGCAGTCGCCTCGTCGTCTATCAAGGAGAAACCATGCGAGGAAGTCTCATTGCCGTTGCCGGCGTTGCTCTTGTCGTCGTGACGATCTCAGCGCAGGGGAACGAGAAGCCGTCAGATGCATTCATGAAGGCCATGCGCGATAACGCCGATGCCGCTCGAGCGATCCGGGTCGCATCGAAGGAGTTCGAGGAATCCGGGGCCGGCGCACAGGATTTCGATCCGTTCGAAAAGGCGGCAGCGACGATGAAGGCGTCCTTTACCACCACATTGACGTATTGGCAGGCGCAGAAAGTGGATGGCGCAGTTGCACTTAGCGAGAAGGCGCTCAAGCACGTCGCCGCTCTCGAGGCCGGTGCCAAGGAGCGTGACTACAGATTGGTCCTCGAGGCATCGACGGCGCTGAACGAGACCTGTGCCTCGTGTCACATGGCGCATCGCGTGCGAACCGACGATGGCGGCTACGAGATCAAAATCAAGTAAGGAACAATTCCGTTCGCATGGCGAGCGCAGGATCGACGGGATTGTTCGTGCTCGCATGACGCAGGCTGCCTACACACCGAGATACGCCTGACGAATCCGTGGATCGTCGGCCAGCACGCTGG
Source organism: uncultured Acidobacteriota bacterium (assembly GCA_963757735.1). Classification (GTDB taxonomy): domain Bacteria; phylum Acidobacteriota; class Vicinamibacteria; order Vicinamibacterales; family UBA2999; genus Gp6-AA40. Next base: position 164,017 of record CAVWST010000036.1, on the reverse strand, counting down.
TCGCGCCGGCTACGGAGATCCTGCCGGTCTCGAGGACATAGGCGTGGTCGGCCAGTTCGAATGCGGTGAGCACGTCCTGCTCGACAAGCAGGATCGTCAGGCCGGAGCCATTGATCTCGCGCAGGACTTCGGCAATGCGTTCAACCACGCGCGGCGCCAGGCCGAGAGAGAGCTCGTCGATCATCAATAGCCGTGGTCGAGCCATCATGCCGCGACCGATCGCACACATCTGTTGTTCGCCACCAGAGAGCGTCGTCGCATCCTGACGCTGACGCTCGCCGAGAATCGGAAACAGCGTGTAGATTTTTTCGAGATCGCGTTCGAGATCGAGAAGCGGTTCGCGTCGCAGGTAGGCCCCAAGGAGAAGGTTGTCGCGGACGCTCAGTCCTTTGAACAGTCGGCGCCCTTCGGGAACATGCGCGATCCCGGCGGAGAGGATCTCGTCAGGGGTGGCGTTCGTCAGATCGCGATTGCCCAGATCCACGCGCCCGCCAGTCGGCTTGATGAGGCCTGAAATTGTGCGCAGCATCGTTGACTTGCCTGCGCCATTCGACCCGACGAGGCACGCGATGCTCGCCGCGTTCAACAGTCAGGTCGGCGCCCCACAGCACCTGGACCTGGCCGTAGCCGGCACAAAGGTTCTTGACCTGCAGCAGCGGTTCAGCCATGTGCGAGTTTCATTTGACGCTCGGCGAACTTGCGACCGAGATACGCCTCGATGACGACCGGGTCCTGGATAACCGTCTTCGGGTCGCCCTGGCTCACCACTTTCCCGCGGTGCAGCACGAGGATCCGCTGACTGAGTGTCAGCACGACTTTCATGAGGTGCTCGATGATGAGAATCGTGATGCCGCGGTCGGCGATCGCGCGCATCAATTTCAGCGCGTGCTCGACCTCGCCGCTGTTGAGACCAGCGTTCACTTCATCGAGGAGCAGTACCTTCGGCTTCATCGCCAGGCTCTTCGCGAGCTCGAGTCGCTTGCGGCCGGGGAGCGGCAGCGCCGCCGCAGGCCGGTGCGCTTCGTAGGCGAGACCGACAAACGATAGATGGTCTCGAGCAGCAGCTTCGGCCTCCGCCCGATTCGTTGCCTGGCCGGCAAACAGGGCGCCTGCTGCCACGTTGTCCAGGACCGTCATCTCCGGAAATGGCTGAACAACCTGGAACGTGCGCGCCAGCCCGTTCCGCGCAGCCTGCCATGGCCTCTGTCGCGTGACGTCGCGACCGTCGAATCGCACCGTCCCTGACGAAGGGCTCACGACACCCGTCACGAGGTTGACGAGCGTCGTCTTGCCAGCGCCGTTCGGCCCGATGAGTCCGACGATCTCACCCGGGTGCAGCGCGAAACTCACGTCGTCGACGGCACGGACGCCGCCGAACGCGCGCGAGAGGCTGTCCACTTCGAGAACGGCGGTGCTCATTGCGCCTCCGGCACCCGGTTGCGCAGCCCAACGAGCGCGCGCCAGTTCCATGACGGAAGCCGCAGCCCCAGCAGTCCTCCTGGCAACGCGAAGATGAGCAGCACGATGACGATCCCGAGGATCGCGCGATTCAGTTCGAGGAACTGCGCCCAGATGATCTCCTCGAGGATGACGAAGATCCACGCACCCACAACCGGCCCGAGCACGGTGCCTGGTCCGCCGAGCAGTGTCATGACCGGGACCTTCAGGCTGAGCAGCGTGCTGAATGCATCTGACGGGTCGATGTATGCGACCCACGAGGCGTAGATGGCGCCGATCGTTCCGCAGAACATCGCCGAGAGTGCGAATGCTGCAGTTTTGTAGGAGGTGACGTCGATTCCTACCATGTCGGCGGCGTCTTCGTTCTGCTTGATGCAGCGAAGCCCAAAGCCGAGGCGTGTGCGGTCGACAAGCACCGTCATGGCGAAGCAGACGATCATCATCGCCATCATCGAGAAGAGGAATATCCGTCCGATGAAGTCAGGACCACCCTGGAGAATCGGGACGTTCAGTCCGTCGCCTCCGCCGGTGAGCGAGGCCCACGACGAGGCAACCAGTCGCAGCACTTCGACAATCGCGAGCGAGCCGATTGCGAAGTAGTGACCCTTCATCCGCAGGATAAAGCGTCCGATCGAGGCAGCCAGCGCGGCGACCACGACCGTCGCCGCGAGCCACGACAGGATTGGAGTCACACCGGCATGCTGCAACAGTGCGCCGGCGTAGGCGCCGAGGCCGAAAAACCCAGCGGTGGAGAACGACGGGTAGCCCGCGTACCCTCCGATGACATTCCATGACAACGCGAGCGCCGCGTACATGCACAGAAATGTGCATAGCCGTACGACATAGTTGTCTGCAACGAAGGGAGCCGCGGCGATCACTACTGTGCAGGCGATAAAGATCGTCAGGCCGCGCTTCATTCGTACCCTTGTGTGCCGAGGAGGCCTGTGGGCCGTGTCATGAGGAGCAGGATCATCAAGGAGAATCCGATCGTCATCGCATGCTGTGGCCCGACGAGGTTTCCGGACACGCTCTCGATCAGCCCAAGCGCAATCCCGCCCGCCAGCGCTCCGGGCACGCTGCCAAGTCCGCCGATGACGCACACGACGAAGGCCTTACCCAGAAATTGATCGGCCATCATCGTGGTGACCGGATAGACGACGGCCAGCAGGCTGCCGCAGGCGCCGGCCATCAGGGCACCGATACCGAAGGTGACGGCGTAGATGCGCTCGACACGGATGCCCATAAGTGAGGCGGCGTCACGATCCATCCGTACGGCGACGATCGCGCGGCCGAGCGCTGACGTCCGGAGCACGAAGAAGAGCAGTGCCGTCAACGCGAACGCGAGCACCATCGCGACGATTCGGTCGACCGGCACGACGACGTCAAACGCGCGCAGGACTCCCAGATCGAGCGCTACCCGCCGCGGTGTCGCGGTGAACGCCAGCGTCATGAAGTTGTAGACAATCATGTCGAGGCCGAAGGTCAGGGTCAGTGTGGTCAGCACCGGCCTGGCAACGACATAGTTGATGAGGCCGTACTGCAGCACCCATCCGAGCGCGAAGAGCAGCGCGGCGATGCCCACGAGCGAGATCAGCGGGTGCATGCCGAGGTCGCGCCAGGCGAAGAAGGCCAGATACCCGCCGAGCACGATGAAGGATCCGTGGAGCATGTTGATCACGTTCAACACACCCCAGACGAGCGAGAACCCGACTGCGATGCACGCGTAGAGCGCGCCCAGCAGCAGGCCGTTGACGAGAATCTGAAGGATGTCCATGCCCTCTCGGCTGTGGGAAGGGGCCTACTTGAACATCGCCAGTTTTGCCTGCGCAATCGAGGCAGGAAACAGCACTTTCACCTCCTGACCCTGAACCTGCAGGATTGGCAGGTCGCGCGCGGCATTCATGCCGTGCTCGTCAAACACGATGGGGCCGTAGAAGGTCGTCAGGTTGAGCGTGCGGAGTGCGCTGCTGATCTTCGTCGGCTCGAGCGAGCGGGCGCTCTCGATGGCTTTCTGCACAGCGACGAGCGCCGCGGCTGACGCGGCATGGATATAGTCGGGGTCTGACGACTCGTGCGACTTGAAGTCCTCGTAGAACGCTTTCGTCGAGCCCCAGACATCATCGGACTCGTAGGTCGTCGTGTGATGCCACCACGTCACGCTGGTGACCCCTTCGGCCAGCGGTCCCAGGCCTTCGATGAACTCGCGATATGCGGGCCCGGTGATCATCGTGACGATGGGCGCCGTCAGGCCGATGTCGTGCATCTGCTTGCGGGCCAGGATCAAGATCCTGCGAGTAGCCGGTGATGTAGATCCAGTCCGGGCGCGAGCCCTTTGATCTTTGCGAGCGCCGCCGAGTGGTCGATCGTCCCGTTCGAGTAGAACTCGGAGTACACGACCTCGAGCCCGGCAGTTCCTGCCCGCGTTCTCAGCGTCTCGGCCATGTCGCGCGGAAACACATCGTCACGGCCGAGGATGGCGACCTTCTTGAGGGTCGGGTGCTCACGGGTGAAGAGCGTCAGCATCGCGTCGACGAGGCCGGAGTTGGGTGCGAGCGTGCCGAACAGATTCTTGAAGCCCTGGTCGTAGACCGACTCCGAGGACGCGACTGACGCCACGACCGGGACGCCGTAGCGCTCGGCAACACCCGCGACAATCTTGGTGTGGCCTGAACCGAATGGCGCCATCACCACATGCACCTTGTCGTCGGTGATGAGCTTTTCTGCGAGTTGCTGAGCACTTTTGCTGTCGCTCTGGTAGTCGTACGTGAGGAGCGTCACCTTTTTCTTCTGCCCATCGACGTCGATTCCGCCGGCCGCGTTCACGCGCGCGAGCCACATGTCATAGGCGAGCGCCTGTTTCTTGCCTTCGTCGGCGAGGCTGCCTGTCAGCGCGAGAGGCGCGCCGATGCGAACGTCGTCGGCTGCCTGCGCGGCACAGGACCAGGTAGTGAGCGATGTGAGCAGAGCGAGGGCAAGGTGGGTGAGGTGTCTTGTCATGGATGATGTTGTGTCCCATGCAAACCAGAGGCTCACTCGCTCGTCTCACGCGCACTCGCGCGCTTTGCTCGGACTTCTCAGGCGTTTTGCGTGCGACGCCGTTGGCTCCTCGCATCAGAAGGCTGAGCGCGCACGCACACTCAGACACTTCCGTCAGGGTTCTCGATCCTCGATCGACACAAATGTCCGTTGCTCGCGACCGCAGGGGGAACGACGGAGCGCCTCCGTTTTTTCCTCGTGAACATTGATGTCGCACCATTCGGCTCATTCATCGACATGAATGTCGAGTCCGCGCGTCGTGAAAGACGACCGTCGTTACGACGACAGCGTCGATTCGAGACTTTGCTAGGAAATCAAACGATTGTCGCGCGCGCGACGCAGATGGTCCTCATCTTGCTCATGTCGCGGAACGAAGCAAACCTACGCGACCGAGCTGACCATCGTGCGAGGCAGGCGCGGAGGAGGAACAACCGGCATGTCGACTCTTTCGAGAATGAGTGTGGCGTCACTGGCCATCGCGCTGGTCGGCGCAGGCTACTTCAGCGTTTCCGCGGAACGGCTGCCAGAAGCGGCGGCCACACCGAAGCCGCATCCTCAGTCAGCGTCCACTGCGGCGGCACAGCCAGCGGCGCCATCGCCGCGCGCGCTTGTCGACCAGGTACTGCGTCACGTGCCACAACGAGCGGCTGAAGACTGGTGGACTCTCGCTCGACGAAGTTGACATCGAGCACCCTTCGATGGCCCCGGAGATCTGGGAGAAGGTGGCGCACAAGCTGCGCGTCGGCGACATGCCACCGGCCGGACGGCCGCGGCCTGAGCCGGCGGTCTCGATGGGCCTCGCGTCCTATTTGGAAGGGGAGCTCGACAAAGCGGCGGCCGCGATCCCCAACGCCGGGCGCGTGACGCCGCATCGGCTGAATCGGACGGAATACACGAACGCCGTCCGCGACCTGCTCAGCCTGGAGATTCCGGTTTCGCTCCTGCCCACCGAGAACGCGACCGGTGGCTTCGACAATATTGCGGAGGCGTTGACGGTCTCGCCGATGCTGCTCGAGCGCTACATGTCGCTCGGCAGGCAGGTGAGTCGCCTCGCTGTTGGTGACGCCACGATGATGGTGGCGCCGGTGCTCTACGGCATCGACGGCTCGCTGAAACAGCGTGACCGGGCGAGCGAGGATCTCCCGTTCGGCGCGCGCGGCGTCACGGTTCGCCACTCGTTCCCGCTCGACGGCGAGTACACCGTCCAGCTTCGGCTGAAGCGGACGCAGAACGAATACATTCGCGGCCTTGGCCGTCACGCGCAGCCGATCGACGTGCGGCTCGACGGCGCACGCGTGAAGCTGTTCGACCAGGCGGGGCTGATGAAGGGCACGCCGCCGGCCGAGGGCTACTCGCAAGACGATCTGGGCGACCCGGAGTTTGAGAAGAACTCGCTCGACGGCGACTCGGTGTTCGAGGCGCGCTTCTTCGCGACTGCTGGCAGCCACGTGGTGGCGCTGGCGCTGCCAGCGCGCCGCTGGAACGCCGACGAATCGTTCGTGCTCCCGGCCGGCGCCAACCCGGATGAGGAGCGCGGCGGCAACATTGCGATCAAGACGGTCGAGATCGCCGGTCCGTTCGGCGCCAAAGCATCAGAAGAGAGCGCCAGCCGCAAGAAGATCTTCACGTGCCGGCCGACGACGGAAGCCGAGCTCGAGCCGTGTGCCACGAAGATTCTCTCGAGCATCGCGCGCCGCGCGTATCGGCGTCCGGTGAACGACGGCGAGGTGCAGACGCTGATGCGGTTCTGCCGCGCGGGCCTGACGAAGGGTTTCGACGGCTGCATCCAGGGCGGCATCGAGCGCATCCTCACGAGTCCGCACTTCCTGTTCCGCGTCCCGACTCCTGCCACCAGCGACGGCAGCACCGTCGGCACGTCCGGTGGCGGCCATGCCTGCAGCGGCCCGAGGTCTCATGCTGCGTGCCCAGGATGCACCCGCCAACCTCACGACGCTGACACCGCCGAAGTCGGCCGGCGTGTCGCGACTCAGCGACATTGACCTTGCGTCGCGGCTGTCGTTCTTCCTCTGGAGCAGCATTCCAGATGACGAGTTGCTCGGCCTGGCAGAGAAGGGCCGGTTGCGTGACCGCACCGTGCTCGAGGCGCAGGTCAAACGGATGCTGAGCGACCCGCGGTCGCGTGCGCTCGTCGACAACTTCTCGGCCCAGTGGCTGGAGCTCCGCCGGCTCGAAGGCTCGACACCGGTCGAGGACGTGTATCCCGAGTTCGACGGCGAGCTCGCGGCTGGCGTTCAAGGAAGAAACCGAGCGCCTGATCGACAGCATGATGCGAGAGGACCGGCCGATCGGCGATCTCCTCACCGCGAACTATTCGTTCATCAACGAGCGGCTCGCTCGCCACTACGGCATCCCGAACATCGTCGGCAATCGCTTCCGCAAGGTGACGATGCCCGCCGACCGTGTCGGTCTGCTGGGTCATGGGAGCATCCTGACGGTCACCTCACAGGCCAACCGCACATCGCCGGTGCTGCGCGGCAAGTGGGTCCTCAACAACATCCTCGGCTCGCCTGTCCCGCCGCCGCCGCCGAACATCGACACGACGCTCAAGCCGGAGGACGACGACGGCGCGCCGCTGTCGATCCGTGCGGCGCTCGAGCGCCACCGGACGAACCCGGTCTGCGCCAACTGTCACGCGCGCATGGATCCCTGGGGCTTCGCGCTGGAGAACTACGACGGCGTTGGTGCCTGGCGCACTAACGACGGCGGCAAGCCGATCGACACGAAAGTGGCGCTACTCGATGGCACGAAGGTCGATGGGCCCGTCGGCGTCCAGCAGATCCTCGCGTCGCGCCGCGATCAGTTCGTCACGACCGTGGCGGAAAAGATGATGGTTTACGCGCTCGGACGCCCGGTCAGAGTCCTACGACCGCCCGCGCGCTCCGCCAGATCACGAAGGAGGCCGCCGAGCACGACAACCGGTGGTCGTCGGTCATCCTCGGAATCGTCAACAGCATGCCGTTTCAGTATCAGTCGAAGGGAGCCGAGTAATGTTCATCACGAAGAAAGCCATCAGTCGCCGAACGGTGCTGCGCGGTATCGGCACGACGCTCGCGCTGCCACTGCTCGACGGCATGGTGCCGGCCTTCACAGCGGTCGGAAGGACAGCAGCCAAGCCCATCATGCGCTTCGCGGCGATGTATGTGCCGATGGGCATGGTCATGGAGAACTGGACGCCGAAGACGACTGGCGCCGGTTTCGAGATGACACCGATCATGCAGCCCCTGGCGCCCTTCCGGAAGCAGTTGACGGTGGTCAGCGGTCTCGACAACGCAGGCATCGGCCACCCCGGCGCGGCGAGCGCCTTCCTCACCGACGTGCGCGCGCGCGGCGGCGCGAACATTCACGCCGGCGTGTCGATGGACCAGTTCATCGCACAGCAGATCGGGCAGGAGAACAAGCTGCCCTCGCTCGAGCTCGGCTTGGAATCGCTGGCCATGGTCGGTGACTGCGAGGCGGCCAACTGCGGCTATCTCACGACGCTGGCGTACAGCACGCCCGACGACTCCGCTTCCGGCCGAGACGAACCCGCGCGAGGTGTTCGAGCGTCTGTTCGGCGAAGCGGAGAGCACGACGCCGGCAGCCCGTCGCGCGCGCATCGAGTCGAATCGCAGCCTGCTCGACTCGGTGACGTCTGACGTCGCCGACCTCGAGCGCAAGATCGGCAACGGCGACCGCCAGAAAGTGGAGGAGTACCTCCAGGCCCTTCGGGAAGTCGAACGCCGCATCCGCAAGGCCGAGCAGGACAACGACTCGCTGCCGCCAACGATGGAAGCGCCGGCCGGTGCGCCGCCCGTCTACGGCGACCACGCGAAGCTGATGTTCGATCTGATGACGTTGGCCTTCCAGAGCGACACGACCCGCGTGTCGACGCTGATGATGGAACGCGAGACCAGCAGCCGCCGGTTCCCGGAAATCGGGATGAACGAGCCGCACCACTCGACGACCCACAACCCGGACGTCACGGCGCGCCTCGAGAACATCACGATGATCAACACCTATCAGGTGTCGCTGTTCGCACACTTCCTGAAGAAGCTCGAGTCGACACCAGATGGCGACGGGTCGCTGCTCGATCACACCGTGCTCGTCTACGGTTCGGGTCTCAGCGACGGCAACATACACCTGCCGCAAAACCTGCCGATCGTCGTTGCCGGTGGCGGCGGCGCGGTCCTCAAGGGCGACATGCACGTGATGCAGAAGGGTGCGCCGCTCGCCAACCTGCACATGACGTTGATGGACAAGTTCGGTGTCCAGGTCGACAAACTGGGCAACAGCACGGGCAAGCTGGAAGGGATTTCTGTCTAAACCCGAATCTGTGGAAACTCCCAAACGGCCAACTTCCAACTCCCAATCGCCGAGAAATTTTAGGAGTTGGGCCCTTGGGAATTGGAAGTTGGGAATTGGGAGTCGATGTCGTAACCACGAGAACGAAGGGTTGCATATGAAAAGAGAACGTATCTGGGTAGTTGCCGTGGGTTTGGCTCTGGCCCTGCCAGCAATGGCAGAAGCTGCAGCCAGCCCGCTTGCAGACGCCGCCCGCCAGCAGGACCGGGCGGCGATTCGCGCCCTGATCAAGCAGAAGGGAGATGTCAACGCGCCCCAGCCCGACGGGGCAACGGCACTCCACTGGGCCACGCACTGGGACGACATGGAAAGCGTCGAGTTGCTCCTTTCGGCCGGCGCCGTCGTGAACGTGAAGAACGACTATGGCGTGACACCGCTCTCGCTCGCGGCCGAGAACGCGAACCTGCTTGCAGTGCAGCGCCTGATCAAGGCCGGCGCCGACGTCAACATTGCCACATCAACCGGCGAGACGCCGCTCATGACGGCGGTGCGCGCCGGAAATGTCGCAGTGATCAAGGCGCTCATCGCCGCCGGCGCGAACGTCAATGCCAAGGGCGGCGGCCGCGAACAGACAGCGCTGCACTGGGCGGTCGCTCAGAAGCAGTACGAGGTCATGCGCCTGCTGATCGACGCGAGGGCCGATGTCAACGCTCGCACGGAGCTCCGTCGCGAGTTCGTCAGTTTCTCCAGAGGCAACCCTCAGGGCGGCCGACTGACGGGAATTGCCGATCACACGCTGGAGTCGGACGGGTCCCGGCCCGGACTGCGTTGGATCGACAAGGGCGGGCTAACCCCTCTGCTGTTCGCAGCCAGAGACGGTGACCTTGCCGCGGTCAAGATACTCATCACTGCGGCCGCAAACCTGAATGCGGCGACTGGCATCGGCGAGACCGCGTTGATGCTGGCCGCGCACAACGACCACACCGAGGTCGCGCTCTACCTTCTCGACAAGGGCGCCGATCCGAACATCGTCGAGGCCGGCCATACCGCGCTGCACTTTGCGGTGGCACGCAAGAACATCGACCTCGTGAAGGCGCTGCTCGCCCACAAGGCCGACGTGAATGCCAGGCTCACAAAGGGCCAGCCCGATCCGGACGGCAACCTTCGCTACAACCAGTTGCCCGAGTATCTGCTGGGCGCAACGCCGTACCTGCTGGCAACGGCGCTCAACGAGACCGACACGATGCGCGTGCTGGTGGCCTCAGGCGCCGATCCGAAGACGCCAATGATGGACGGCACCACGCCCACGATGGCCTCGATGGGCGTGTTCCCTGGCGTCTTCACCTTCATTCCATTCGTCAAGATTGGAGAGAAAGGTGCGCAGGGCGACAACACGGCCTACTTCCAGCGCAAGCGTCTGTTCTCCGAGGCCAAGGTGCTCGAGACGATGAAGCTGGCGGTGGAGTTCAGCGGTGGCGAGGACATCAACGCTGCACGCGGTCCGCTGACGACCTATCACGTCGGCAACTCGAGGACGCTCGTCGGCCGCGACGTGGGCGACACGGCGCTGCACATCGCGGCGGCCGACAAGTATCCGACGGTGATCGAGTTCCTGATCAGCAAGGGCGCGAGGACGGACATCAAGGATCGGCGTGGTCTGACTCCGCTGCAGGTAGCCAAACACCCGGGTCGCCAGTTCATCACAGGTGGAGACAACGGCGAGAAGATCGGCGACGAGAAGATCGCGACGGTGCTCGCGAGTCTCGGCGCACAGGAGTAAGTGGAGGGGGAGTATGCGAGCAAGACTGTTAACGCTATCGCTCTGTTTGTCGGTGTTGCTGGTCCTCCCCTCTCAGGCAAATGAGAAGCCCACTCCCGAATACCAGAAAGCGATGAAGGAGTTGGGCACGGTCAACAACCACCTGCGCAACAGTCTGAAAGACATCGACTTTGCGGCCATCGAAAAGGATGCCGCTGCGATGAAGGCCATCTTCGCCACCGTGCTGGCCTACTGGCAGGAGAAGAAGGTCGAGGATGCGATCAAGTTGTCGCAGGACGGCATCAAGGCGGCCACCGAGCTCGAGGGGGCCGCCAAGGCGCAGAATCATCCCGGCGTTGTGGCCGCCCAGGCTGCGATTGCCGGTTGCCTCATCATCGGGAGAAATCGGTGCGATCGGCGTGTGCGCGCCGTGTCACACCGCCCATCGGGTGCGACTGCCCGATGGGACGTATGAGATTAAGTAGTTCACAGTTCAGAGTTCACGGTTCACAGTTTGGTCTGGGGGAATATGCGGCGTAGCGTTGGCGTTGTGACAGCACTGGTGTTTGTCGTTGCGGTTCTTTCGATCCGTGCCGATGAAAAGCCGACCGAGGCGTATCAGAAGGCGATGAAGGATCTCGGCGCGAGCGCGCAGGCGTTGCGAGCCGAGGTCAAGACCATCGAGAGCGCGGGTGCGTACCCGGACTACACGCCACTCGACAAGCACGTGTCCGCGCTGAGGGCCGCGTTCAAGACCACGCTCGCGTTCTGGAGCGACAAGAAGGTGCCCGACGCCGTCACGATGTCTGAAGCCGGACTCAAAGGCGTCGACGATCTCGAGAAGGCGGCGAAGGAGAAGAGCTACGACAATCTCGTCGCGGCCTCAGGTGCCATCAGCGCCACGTGCGCGTCCTGCCACAAGGCGCATCGGTCGCAGACGCCCGACGGGGTGTATGAGATAGTAAGCAGTCAGCAGTAGGCGGGATGCCAAAGGCATGCGGATTACCTGCCTACCGCCTATGCCGCCTACTACTTCTCGTGATGGTCGCGATGATGGTGGACGATCGCTTCCATCTCCGCGTGTTTCTGTTCAGTGAGATTCTTCTGCGCCAGTCGTCGCCCTTGATTCTTCTTCGTCTGCCGCGTGCTCTCGGAGTCCACGGCGAAGAGCGACGGCACTTGCTTCCACCTGGCTGCTCCGGCACGACGGACACGTCCGATCGACGGCAAGTCGCGCCTGCGCAGGCATGACGAGCTGCTCGAACCGGTGGGACACGATCACACTCGTACTCGTTGATAGGCATAGTCGACACAAATGCAGGGGCCGTGCCCGATTCTTCCAAGGCCGACGATGCGCACGACATTCGTGATGATCTGGACGCTCGTCTTGGTCTCAGGCGCCAGCCCTGCCCTCTGCGCAAAGCGGGGAGAAGAAGAATCCACTCTGGCCGGCATCACGATGCTGAAGTGCTCGTTCCCTGTGGCGGTCTCCGGTTCCTGGAAGGACTGGACTCCGAAGGCGGAACTGCCGCAGGGCCCGCCGCTGACGCTCGTCATCGATGAGATCGACATCGATGGCGGCACCGCGCGGATCGGGACAACCCATACGACGGCGCTGCTGACGCAGAACAGCGTGCACTTCATGGAGCGGACGATGGCAGGAAGCCTGACGATGATTACGGTGCTCTCGCAGAAGAGCCCAAAGGGAACGCTGCGAGCCGTCCGATCGCGACACGACTACCTGCAGATGGCGATTCCGGGCTTCGTGGCGGAGCCGAATGTGTCGCAGCACTACGGGGAATGCGAACCGACCGAATAGTCCGCCACGCACGCTGGAGAGTGTCCGCTGTGCGCGACCGTGCTCGCCGCGATCTGGCTCGTCGGCGGTGCGGCCCAGTCCGGCGTCGATCCGGCACTGCTCAAGCGCCTCTTTCCCGGCGGCAACGGCCTTCTCGCCCAAGGGTGGCGACCCGCCTCACGTGAAGGCACTGATCGCCGACCCGAAGACCGGCGTCCAGACCCCGATCGGTCTCGCCTTCTGGACCACCGAGCTGGAGCCACTCGAGCGGGGCTACGATGGTCCCATCAAGATCCTCATCGGCATCGACATGAAGGGTGTCCTTGCCGGCATCGTCGTCGCCGAGCACCACGAGCCGTACGGCAACTTCTCGATCGATCCACCGCAGTTTTCCGCGCAATTCAAGGGCAAAGACGTGCGCGGATCGGTTTCGCGTGGGCATCGACGTGGATGCCGTCGTCACGCGCGTCGATCACCATGGGCAGCGCCACGCGCGCGATCCGGAACAGCGCGCGCCGGATCGCGAGGCAGTACCTGGCGCCGCCTGATGCAGTCGAAATAAGGCGACCGACATATTCGGCGATCGCGCGATAACTGCCGACAAAAGTGCAACCACCTGTCGACGCGCGTCCCTCGGCGATCGCGAGGAACGTCTCGTCGCAGGAACATCAGCAAATCGCGCGATGCACGAGTCGACGCGCCTTCACGCACGTGCGCAGTTGCGGACAAGCATGTCGCAGCGGACAGAGCGCGTTTTCAACAAATCTGTTCATTCTGAAATCGCAGGCCGCGCGGCGCGTCGTCAGCGAGCGCTCATTAAGCACGATTTCTATTGAACACTCGCGTGCCGCGCCATCGGCCGTGGCCCTGCTCTTGCTCTCCGCATCGCATCACACGCGCAGACCTCAGCGTGCTCACCATTCGAGGAGTAGTCAATGAGAAGGATCACCGTTGCAGCGGTCTTCGTGTTGATCGCAATGGCCGCCACCGTCAACGCTCAACAAGGCACAGCCGATCTTCGCGGGCGCATCGTCGATTCCCAGCAGGCTGTCATGCCTGGCGTCACCTGTGACAGTCCGCAACCAGGGAAACGGCACGTTCCGCACCACCGTGAGTGGCGTCGATGGGTCGTTCTTCATCGGCGCCATGAACCCGGGCCTGTATCAGGTCGAAGCGATGCTCGACGGCTTTCGACCGTATCAGCAGAACGACGTGCGCCTCGAGGTCGGCCGCACGGTGTCGGTTGACGTGACGCTGGAGCTGGGCGGGATCGAAGAGCGGCTGACGGTGACCGCCGAGGCGCCGCTCGTGGACACGACGTCCAAGGAAGTCGGCGGAAACATCAGCGCCGAGGAGTTCGTCAACACGCCCTCGTTCAACCGCAGCTTCTCGGGCTTCCTTGGCATGGTGCCGGGGATCGTGTCGACGGTCTCCACGTCGACGTTCGGCGGCGACACGATCAGCGTCGGCGGACAGGGCGCGCGAAACGTGAACTACACGATGGACGGGTCCGACAACAACGACGGCCTGACCGGCGGCGGCACGAGCTCGCAGGCGCGCGTGCCGATCGAAGCCGTGCAGGAGTTCAAGGTGTTGACCAGCCAGTTCGACGCCGAGTACGGCGGCACTTCGGGCGCGATCGTCAACGCCGTGTCGAAGTCCGGGACCAACATCTTCCACGGCAGCGGGTTCGCCTTCTATCAGGATCAGAACCTCGCCGCGCAGAACTATTTCGCCAAGAAGAGCAATCTCGAGGAAGCGCCGACCACGATGCAGCAGTACGGCGGCACCATCGGCGGCCCCGTCGTTCGCGACAAAATGCATTTCTTCTTCAGCGTCGAGCGCATTCTTTTCGACAACGGCATCACGGTGAACGTCCCGACGCGGCCCGACTTGAACCGCAACGAGTTCGGTGTGGCGCGCAACTGGAACACGTTCATCCGCTTCGACAACCAGATCAATTCCGCCAACACCTGGGGCATGCGATGGCTGCGTGAGAACTCGCCGCAGCCGAAGCAGGTCAACGAGACCTGGACCGCATCGCGGAACGCCGAGGAGACCGACGTCGATCAGACCTTCGTGGGCACGTTGAGCTCGGTGATCGGCAGCACGAAGGTGAACACGCTGCGCCTCTGGTACACGTCGGAAGTGCTGCACTTCGCCAATCCGACGTTCCTCGATAACGGCTTCGATCAGCAGGCCCTTCTGCCCACGCTCGTGCATCCGTCGTTCGAAGATGGCCAGAGCCCGACGGCTGACATCCGCCGCCTGTTCGGCTACACGGTCGATGACTCGTTCTCGTGGTTCGTGCCCAACAAGGCCGGCGATCACGAGCTGAAGTTCGGCATGCTTTACAGCTACATCCCGCTGCATTTCCGCAGCTTCTCGAACGAGAACGGCACGTTCTCGTTCGCGCGTGACTTCGACTACAACGCGGCCGACCCGTTCACCTATCCCGAGCGCCTGCAGATTCGGGTGCCGGGCGAGTCCGAGTACCGCATGCACGGGACCTATGGCGCTGCATACGCGCAGGACCGCTGGAAGATGGGCAACAAGCTGACGTTGAGCGTGGGCGCGCGCTATGACGTCGAGTTCATCCCCACTCCCAACGGCGACAACCCGCTGTTCGAAGGCCGATCCGAGGACTATCCGACGGATCTGAACAACATCGCACCGCGGGTGGGCTTCTCCTACGCGCTCGACAGCGAGGGCAAGTCGGCGATGCATGGCGGGTTCGGCCTCTTCTATCAGCGCACGGTGCTCGACACCGTTGACGCCGATGGTGGCCAGCGGCCGCTACACGGATTCGTTCGTCGCCAACTTCCCGCTCAACAACATCGACCCCGGTCCGCGGAGCGGGCGCTTCCCGACCGACCCGATGCTCGTGAACGGTCCGACCGTCAACCGGGCGCTGCTCGATGCGCAGTATCCGGCGGGCACTCTGACGCGCAACACCGGCACGGTGCGCTTCGACAATCCCGATCGCGAGGTGCCCTGGACGCGGCAATACAGCGTGGGTTACACGACGCAGCTCGGTCCGTCTGTCGCCGTCGGTGTGGATTTCATCCGCTCGGAATCGCGAAGGCAGTTCGTGCTGCTGGATCTGAATCCTCCACTGCGGGCGAACCAGTTGGCCACCGGCGCCGTGACGCGTACCAATCCGCTGGTCGGCAGTGTGGGTGAGTTCGCCGGCCGCGTGGACACGCTGGTCAATGAGGGCTCGGCCGACTACAACAGCATTCAGTTGTCGGCCAACAAGCGGTTCAGCAAGGGCTACACGGCGCGAGTGTCCTACGCCTACTCCAAGGCGACCGGCAACACGACCGCGGGAAATGAAGGCGCGAGCAACTCGCAGTATCTCGGTGACCTGCGCCTCGATGCCGAAGAAGGGCCGACCAACGTCGATCGCCCGCACATCCTGTCGGCGAGCGGCTCGTGGGACGTGCCGAAGACGAAGGGCCTCCGGCTCAGCGGCATCCTCTCGGCGAGGAGCGGCCTGCCCTACACGCTGCTCAATACCGCGGTCGACATCGATCAGAACGGATTCGACGGCCAACGAGTACCTGGCCGCTGCCACCTACTCGGGTGTAGGCGACGACTGCGCTCACCGTGGACTACGAGGGCGGGCGCAACGGCGCGTATGGACCGAAGCTACGTGACGCTCGACGTGCGTGCCGGCTATCGCATCAACATGCCCGGCGGGCGAACGCTCGACGCGTTCCTCGACGTCTTCAACGCGATGGATCGCGCGAACTTCAACACGCCAGTCCGGCGACATCCGCATCGTCGGCACGTTCATGAAAGTCACCTCGACGATCGGTGCGACGCGGACGGCGCAGGTGAACTTCCGCTACGGCTTCTAACCCCAAGGCCGTCACGCCAACCTCGTCCAAGACATTGGAGGTTGGGAGTCGGCAGTTCAGGTGAATCGACGTCTACCGCCGTGAACCTATCCGCCCTCTTCATCCGCCGCCCTGCGACCACCACGCTCCTGACGCTCGGGCGTGATGGTGTTCGGGGTGATGGCGTATCGTGAGCTGCCGGTCT
Organism: uncultured Acidobacteriota bacterium; assembly: GCA_963757735.1. Lineage (GTDB taxonomy): Bacteria > Acidobacteriota > Vicinamibacteria > Vicinamibacterales > UBA2999 > Gp6-AA40. Next base: position 147,617 of record CAVWST010000036.1, on the reverse strand, counting down.
CCGATTTGCCCGCGGTCGACTTCCCGACCATCCAGGTACAGGCCGTTCTGCCCGGCGCCAGCCCCGAGACGATGGCCTCGTCGGTGGCGCTGCCACTCGAGAAACAGTTCTCCAGTATCCCGGGCCTGACCGGCATGAACTCCACGAGCAATCAGGGCAGCACCAGCATCACGCTGCAATTCGCTCTCGATCGCGACATCGACGCCGCCGCACAGGACGTGCAGGCGATGATCGGCGCGCGCATCGCGCAGTCTGCCACCGCAGATGCCGGCGCCGCCCTCGTATCAGAAGGTCAACCCGGGCGACCAGCCGGTTCTCTTCGCCGCGTTGCGCTCCAAGCACACTGCCGCTTTCAGTCGTCGACGAGTATGCCCAGCAACTCGTCGCTCAACGTATCTCGACCGTCAAGGGCGTTGCTCAGGTCGATGTCCCCGGCTCGCAGAAGTACGCCGTGCGCATGGACGTCGATCCGCGACAGCTCGCTACCCGCTCCATCGGGATCGACGAGGTGGCGTCCGCCATCGCGAACGCCAACGGCAACCTGCCCACCGGCACCATCTACGCGGATGACCGGACTTTCGTGGTCCAGACCAACGGCCAGTTGCTGCGAGGCGGCGGCCTACGAGTCCGACCATCGTCGCCTACCGCAGCGGCAACCCGGTGCGGCTGCACGAGGTCGCGCGCGTCTATGACGGCGTGGAGAACACCCGCACGGCAGCGTGGATGGCAGACGAGCGCTGCATCTATCTCGACCATTCGGAAGCAACCCGGCAGCAACGTCGTCCAGGTCGTCGACGAGATCAAGGCGACTGCTCCCGTCGATTCGCGAACAACTGCCCGCGAGCATCTCGCTCGACATTCGGAGCGACCGGTCTGGGCCGATTCGCGAGTCCGTCCACGACGTGAAGCTGACCCTGCGTCCTCTCGATCGTGCTGGTCGTGGTCGTCATCTTTCTCTTCCTGCGCAGCATCTCGGCCACGGTCATCGCCAGCCTGGCACTGCCCGCTTCGCTCGTGGCGACGTTCATCGTGATGTATCTGCTCGACTACAGCCTCGACAACCTCTCATTGATGGCGCTTACGCTCTCGGTCGGTTTCGTCGTCGACGATGCGATCGTGATGCTGGAGAACATCGTGCGGCACATGGAGATGGGGAAGTCACCGATGCGGGCGTCGATCGACGGATCGAAGGAAGTGGCGTTCACCATCCTGTCGATGACCGTCTCGCTGGCGGCCGTGTTCATCCCGGTGCTGTTCATGGGAGGCATCGTTGGCCGCCTGCTGCACGAATTCGCGATCACGATTGGCGCGGCGATCCTCGTGTCGGGCCTCGTGTCGATCAGCCTGACGCCGATGCTGTGCAGCCGCTTTCTGAAGCCGTTGCATGCAGTCGACCGCGGAGTGATGTATCGGTGGACCGAGTGCGTGTTCGATCGGCTGTCTGAGCGTCTACAGCCGCACGCTTGGCCTGGCGCTCCGGCACGGCGCCGTGATGATGGCGGCATCAGTGCTGCTCATTGCCGGCACGGCGTATCTGTTCACGATCGTGCCCAAGGGCTTCCTGCCAAGCGAGGATCAAGGACGCTTCGTCATCAATACCGAAGGCATGCAGGGAATCAGTTTCGATGCGATGGTGCGCCATCAGCTCGAGTTCAACGACGTGCTGCTGGCAGACCCGAACGTCGCCGCCGTCAGCGCGAATGTCGGTCTTGGCGGAGTCGGCGCATCGGCAATACCGGCCGCACCTTCGTCGAGCTCAAGCCGCGCTCCGAGCGCAGCCAGTCAGTGGACCAGATCATCGCGAACCTGCGGCCGAAGCTGGCGGAGATTCCCGGGCTGCGCGTGTTCGTGACGAACCCGCCGCCCATCAATCTCGGCGGTCAGAACGGCGGCCGCGCCACCTATCAGTTCACGTTGCAGCACACCGACACCGCGGAGCTCTATCGCTGGGCGCAGGTGGCTGAAGACAAGCTGCGGCAGATGCGCGGGTTCGAAGACGTCAGCAGCGACTTGTTGCTGAAGAACCCGCAAGTCAGCGTGGAGATGGATCGGGACAAGGTGTCGGCGCTCGGGCTCTCCGATCAATCGAGGTCGAGACCGCGCTCTACACCGCTTACGGCACCCGTCAGGTCTCGCAGATCAACGCGCCCAACAATCAGTATCAAGTGATCCTGCAGGTCGCGCCCGAGTTCCAGAAGGACCCGTACGCGATGTCGTTGCTGCACGTGCGATCGGCGGAGGGCCGTCTCATCCCGCTCGAGTCCATCGCCGGGATCAAGACCAGCACGGGTCCGTTCTCGGTGAGCCACTACGGACAACTTCCGTCGGTGACGATCACCTTCAACCTGGCGCCTGGCGTTGCGCTCGGCGATGCCGTGAATCGGATTCAGGCGATGACCGCTGGCCACGCTGCCTGCCAGCGTGACCACCAGCTTCCAGGGAGCGGCGCAGGCGTTTCAGGAATCCTTCAAAGGCCTGGGCCTGGTGCTGCTGATGGCGGTCGTCGTCATCTACATCGTCCTTGGTGTGCTGTACGAGAGCTTCACGCATCCGCTGACGATTCTTTCCGGCTTACCTGCCGCCGGCTTCGGTGCGCTCCTCACGCTGGTGCATGTTCAAGACCGAGTTGAGCCTGTATGCGTTTGTCGGCGTGATCATGCTCGTCGGCCTCGTGAAGAAGAACGGGATCATGATGGTCGACTTCGCGCTCGAGACGCAGCGGGTCGAGCGGAAAGATGCCTGCCGAGGCGATACACGAAGCCTGCCTCGCGCGGTTCCGCCCGATCATGATGACGACAGCAGCGGCGCTGGTCGGCGCCCTGCCGATCGCTCTCGGTCTTGGTGCGGGCGCCGAGTCGCGGCGGCCACTCGGTCTCGCGGTGGTCGGCGGTCTTCTCGTCTCGCAGTTGCTGACGCTGTACATCACGCCGGTGTACTACGTCGTATATCGAGCGCGCGCGCAGGTGGGTGTCTGCGCCCGGGCACGCGCGACCTCGCGTTGCGACGGTCACGGCTCCCTCCACCACGGTGCCGGAAGCGCGATGACGTCGCGTCTCGCTGTCTGTCTCAGCCTGCTGCTGTCGGCCTGCCCGGCGTTCGCTCAGTCCACTGCCCGATCTACCGAGGAAGCGAATCGCTCCGGCGCGTCAACCTGGCCGGTAGCGCCGCACGTGATCGTCCGGACGAATGGCACTCTGACGGTGCGAGCCACCCGAATCAGAGAGCCGATTGTCCTGGACGGCCGGCTGGACGACTCGGTGTATGCCGAGGTCCAGCCGGTCAGCGACTTCATCCAGCAGGAACCGAACGAGGGCGCTCCGGCCACTGAAAAGACCGAGGCCTGGGTCCTCTTCGACGACGACAACCTCTATGTCGCGTGCCGCTGCTGGGACACGCATCCCGAGCGGATCGTGGCCAACGACATGCGCCGCGACAGCTCGAACCTGCGGCAGCAGGACAACTTCGGCGTCGGTCTCGACACGTTTCACGACCACCGCAACGGCTACCTGTTCTCGGTATCGCCGGTCGGAGGGTTCAACGACATCGCGATCAGCGACGAGCGCACGCTCAACATGGACTGGAACACCGTCGTCGATGCAAAGGTGGGCCGGTTCGAGGGTGGCTGGATCGCGGAGTTCGCGATCCCCTTCAAGTCGCTGCGCTACAACCCAGGACGCGAGCAGGTCTGGGGCATCAACTTCCGCCGGACCGTGCGCTCGAAGAACGAGCACTCGTATCTTGCGCCGGTCGCGGCGGCGTGGGGCGGCACGGCGATCGCGCGGTTCTCGGCAGCGGCCACGCTGGTCGGGCTCGAGGCGCCACCGGCGGCGATGAACCTGGAGATCAAGCCGTACGCGATCGCCGGCCTGTCCACGGACTTGCTCGCGAGCGTTGCACGATCGAACGACTTCGATCCCGACGCCGGGTTCGACGTGAAGTACGGTCTGACGAAAAGCATCACCGCCGACTTCACCTACAACACCGACTTCGCGCAGGTCGAGGACGACGAAGCGCAGGTCAACCTGACGCGATTCAATCTCTCGTATCCGGAGAAGCGGGAGTTCTTCCTCGAGGGGCGCGGGACATTCGGGTTTCGGCGGCACTGGCGGCGCCGACGACCCTGCCATCTTCTACAGCAGCCGCATCGGCCTGAGCGCCAACCGTCCCATCCCAATCGTCGCCGGTGGCCGCGTTACCGGAAAGGCGGGCAAATGGAACGTCGGAGCGCTCAACATCACGAGCGACGATGAGCCGGCGGCACTCGCGAGTCAGACGAACTTCAGTGTCGTGAGCCTGCGGCGCGACGTGCTGCGCCGCAGCGTCGTCGGCATGATGATGACGCGGAGGTCGGTCTCGACCGTCACTCCGGGATCGAATGAAGTGGCCGGCGTCGAAGGGCAGTTTCAGTTCTATCAGAACCTCGCGCTCAATACCTACATTGCCAAGTCATGGACCACTGGTCTTCACGGCGATGATCTGAGCTACCGGGGTCAGATCAACTACAACGCCGATCGATACGGACTGCAGATCGATCGGCTGGTCGTGGAAGACAACTTCAACCCGGAAGTCGGGTTCCTGCGTCGCGAGAACTTCCGGCGCAACTATGGATTCGCGCGGTTCAGTCCGCGACCGGCCAATAGTCGCGTCGTTCGCAAGTACAGCTACGAGACCGGGTTCGAGTACACGACCGACAACAACAACCGTCTCGAGTCGAGGGAACTGCAAGGGACTTTCCGCATCGAGCAGCAGAACAGCGATCTGTGGTCGTTGAGTTACATCAGCACCTACGAGCTGATTCCGCAGCCGTTTCTCATCTCGGAAGGCGTGCGCATTCCCATCGGCGGATACGACTTCGACACGCTCAGCGGCAGCTACACGCTGGGGCAGCAGCATCGCGTCAGCGGCACGGCCACGTTCGAAGTCGGGAGCTTCTACGACGGCGACAAGACGACCGCGACATACAAGGGTCGCGTCCAGATGGTGGCTGGATTCTGCCGTCGAACCGAGCGTCTCGCTCAACTGGATTGATATCCCGCAGGGAGCCTTCACGAACACCGTGGTCGGCGGCCGCGCGACATATACCGTGACACCACGGATGTACGCGGCCGCACTGGTGCAGTACAGCTCCAGCACGACGACGCTCTCGACCAATATCCGTTTCCGGTGGGAGTACCAGCCGGGCAGTGAGTTGTTCGTGGTTTTCACGGAAGGGCGGGACACCTTCGTACCAGGCCGCGTCAGCCTCGAAACGCGAGGGCTGGTGGTGAAGATCAACCGCCTCTTCAGGTTTTAGTTGATGAAACGGAGGTCGGAGGAAACGGATTACCCGGAGACCGGAGGCGGAGGACAAACGGCTCCTCCGTGTTCCTGCCCCGCGGTGATCCGATCCCTCCGATCTCTCGATCCTCATGTAGGGAGAAGAACGATGCCGATCGTGGCGACGAACAAGCGAGTAGAGATCCTGGAAGCCATCGATGCCAAGACGTGCCGAGATCGCGGAATTCCTGAAGCGACTGATTCAGTTCGATAGCGAGACTGGAAAGGAAGGCCCGATCCAGGACTTTGTCGCCGCGAGCCTGACCGCGATGGGCCTCCAGGTCGACAAGTGGGTGCCCGATCTGACGGAGCTCGCGAAGCATCCTGCGTACATCCCAGCCAAGGGTCGTGACTTTTCAGGCCGGCCGAACGTGGTGGGCATCCATCGCGGAGATCCGGCGGCACGCTCGCTGCTGTTCAATGGACATGTCGATACGATTCCGTGGACGCCGGTCAGCGACTGGCAGTTCGACCCGCTTTGCGGTGAGCTCAGGGAGGGAAAGATTCTCGGCCGTGGCTCATCCGACATGAAGGGCGGATTGGCAGCCATGACCATGGCGCTCAAGTCGCTGCTCGATATCGGGCTTGCGCCACGCGGGACCGTCATTCTCGAGTACGTCATGGACGAGGAGGTCAGCGGGCTGGGCACGCTCGCCTGCGTGACCCGGGGTTACAAAGCCGACGCCGGCATCTCGCTCGAGACCAGTGACCTGCACGTGCAGCCTGCGTGCATCGGACGCCTGTGGTTCGTCGTCGACGTGCGCGGGAAACCGGCCGGCATCTCACGGCGCTGGGAGGCGATCAACGCCCTGGACAAGGGCTACAAGATTGCCAAAGCCATCGAGGATTTCGAGGGGCTGCGGATCAACACGCTGACCCATCCGCTCTTTCCCGACAATCGTGGCGCTTTACCGTGCGCGGTCGGCAAATTTGAAGCGGGGCACTATGCGAGCGCCACGCCCGACCGGGCGATTCTTCGCGGCAGCATGGGGTTGATGCCGCAGGAGGACATCGAGCAGGTCAAGAAGGACTTCCAGACGTTCATCCGGAACGTCTGCGATCAGGATCCCTGGCTCAGTACGCATCAACCGGAGGTCTGGTTCGAAGGACTCATCGCCGAAGGCGCTGAGATTCCTCCCGATCACCCGATCGTGACGACGGTCGCGCAGGGTTTTCGCGAAGTAACCGGACAAGAACCGGTCTACAGCGGCCGTATGGGGGCCGCAGACACGCGGTTCCTCATCCGTCACGGCGACACGCCCACCGTGATCTTCGGCCCGGGCGTGACGGCTCAGATGCATGCGACGAACGAATGGCTTCCGCTCGACAACCTCGTGATCGCGACCAAGACGCTGGCGCTCACGATTCACGACTGGTGTGGGTAGGCGAGACGTCGTACATCATTGTCGACAACGATTCGTTTCACGACATCGATGTAGCGACGTGATCGATGGCGATCGCGCGATCGGTCCAAACGCCAACATTTTCGCGTGGCCGCGATCGCTCGAACGTGGACTGCCGTTTGCTGCGTCCGGGGCAGGGCCTGGCCGCCCTGCGGCAGCGGCGCCTCGGGCCTCGGAGCGTCCCATGTCATTTGGCTCATCGGCACAAGTACTGGACTGGACGCACTCCCACGAAGAGATCCAGAAACTCTCGGCGCTGCTGGGCGCGAGCCAGGCACTGCTGGCGGCAGCGGATTTCAAGCGCGGGCTTCAAAGCGTCCTCGAAACACTGAGTGTGTGCTTCGGTGCCTTGTCGAGCCGTGTCGTCCTGCTCAATCAGGAGACCGGAGAGATCGACGTCGAGGCGTCGTCGGGACGGCGGCTCGAGCGCGCCAAGCCGGTGCGGCACGGGTTCCGCGAGAGCGTCGTCGGCGATGCGGTTCGCCACGGCAAGCCGATCGTCGTTCCGGTTGCGCGGCCAGAGCTGCGATTCCCGACGCAGATGAGCGCACGGTCGTCCGGCCGCGAGGAGGTCACCTACATCGCGGTGCCGATCCCTTACGAAGGCCGGACATTGGGCCAGCTCGACGTCGAACTGGAGTACACGCCGAACCGCGACTACGAGCGCACGGTGACGTTTCTGGCAGTGGTCGGCGCGATGATCGCGCAGGCGATGAAAGTACATCGCCTGATCGAAGCCGATCGCCAGCGATTGGTCGAAGAGAATGCTCACCTGCGGCTGGAGCTCAACGAGCGCTACGGTTTCTCGAATATCGTCGGCGCCAGCCGCCAGATGCAGGATGTCTACGCGCAGGTCGAGCAGGTCGCGAAGACCAACACCACTGTGCTCCTGCGCGGGGAATCGGGCACCGGCAAAGAGCTGATCGCCCACGCCATTCACCATAATTCCGCGCGCGCGAAGAAGCCGTTCATCAAGGTGAGCTGCGCGGCGCTCCCGAACGATCTGATCGAGTCTGAGCTGTTCGGGTACGAGAAGGGCGCGTTCACTGGTGCCCACGCGCCGAAGAAGGGACGCTTCGAGCTGGCCGAAGGGGGCACGCTGTTCCTCGACGAAATCGGCGAGCTGAATCTGGCGACGCAGGTCAAGCTACTGCGCGTGCTCCAGGCGCGCGAGTTCGAGCGCCTCGGTGGAACGCAGACAATTCAGGCCGACATCCGCCTCATCGCCGCGACCAACAAGGATCTCGAAGTCGCGATCGTCAGCAAGGGGTTCCGCGAAGACCTGTTCTATCGCCTGAACGTCTTCGCCATCTTCATTCCGCCGCTGCGCGATCGCAAGACGGACGTCCTGCAGCTCGCCAACTTCTTCCTGGAGAAGTTCGCCACGCAGCACGCGAAGAACGTCAAACGCATCGCGACGCCGGCGATCGACATGCTGATGGCCTATCACTGGCCCGGCAACGTGCGCGAGCTCGAGAACGCCATCGAGCGTGCGGTCGTGGTGTGCAACGAGCAGGTGCTGCACGCGCACCATCTGCCGCCCACGCTCCAGACGGCGGAGGAGACCGGTACCGTGATCGAGCAGTCGCTCGACCAGGCGACGGAAGCGTTCGAGAAAGACATCCTGCAGGACGCGCTCAAGAGCGCACGTGGCAATCGAGCGAAGGCGGCGCGTCTGTTGAAGACGACCGGCCGGGTGTTCAACTACAAGGTGCGGAAGTACGGGATCGATTGGAAACGATTCAGGGGTTGAATCGGATGCCGGACACACCAACGATTGCGATCATCGGCGGGACGGGCGACCTCGGATCGGGTCTGGCTCGCCTGTGGGCTCGTGCCGGTTATCCAATCGTGATCGGGTCGAGAGACAAGGGGAAAGCCGAAGCGACCGCGCGCGAGCTGTGCGCGGACGGCGGGTGCGTCCGCGGCGACGAGAACACCGCTGCCGCCCGTGCCGCCGACATCGTGGTCCTGTCCGTACCGTACGCAAGCCACGACGCGATCGTCGACGAGATCCGGGGCGAGGTCGAGGGCAAGATCGTGATAGACGCGGCCGTCCCACTCGTGCCGCCAAAGGTCTCGGTCGTGCAGCTTCCAGCCGCCGGGTCGCCGGCAGTCGTGGCGCAGCGCATGCTCGGGCCCGGCGTGCGCGTGGTGTCCGCCTTCCACAACGTCGGCGCGAAGAAGCTTCACGGCGCCGAGCGCGCCGACTGCGACGTGCTCGTCTTCAGCGACGATACCGAGGCCCGCGCACGGGTGGTCGATTTGGCCGGACTCGTGGCCACACGCGGAGTCGATGGAGGCAGCCTTGCCAACTCGGTCGCCGCGGAAGCGCTGACCTCTGTCCTGATCGCCATCAACCGGAAGTACAAGGTCCCGGGCGCCGGCATTCGGATCACTGGTCTTCCCTGCGCGGGCGAAGGGGGCGCATGAGCGGGCGGCGGCTCGCGCTGTGCGCGCTCGAAGGGCTTCCGCTCATCGCTCCTGGCGACGATCTGGCCGGGCTGCTCGCAGGTGCGCTGCGACAGATGCAGATCGCGCCGCAGGACGGCGACATCCTGGTCGTCGCGCAAAAGATCGTCTCGAAGGCGGAGGGGCGCATCGTCGATCTCGCGGACGTGGAGCCTTCGGCCGCGCGCCTGCACACTGGCGCGTGAAGTCGGCAAGGACGCGAGGCTCGTCGAAGTGATCCTGCGCGAGTCAACCGAAGTTGTACGTCACAAGAAGGACGTGCTGATCGTCGCCCATCGCCTCGGCTTCGTGATGGCGAACGCGGGCGTCGATCAGTCCAACGTCGGCCCTGAGGGCCGTTCTCGCGTCCTGCTGCTTCCCTGTGCGCCTGATGCATCGGCGGCACGAATCAAGGCACGTCTCGACCAGGACTTTGGCGTGGAGGTCGGCGTCGTCATCAACGACAGCTTCGGGCGGCCGTGGCGCAACGGGGTCGTGGGCGTGGCCCTCGGTGCCGCCGGTATTCCCGCGCTCTGGAATCTGGTCGGCGCGCCCGACCTGTTCGGCCGGGAGATGCGTGTGACCGAAGTGGCTCTCGCGGATCAGATCGCGTCTGCCGCGTCGCTCCTCATGGGTGAGGCAGACGAAGGCCTGCCCGCCGTGCATATCCGCGGGCTCACGTGGCCAGCGGACTGCGTCCCGGCCTCCTCACTAGTCAGGCCGAGAGAAATGGACATGTTCCGATGACTGGATCGGTGCTGGCTCTCTGCGGAGGCATTGGTGGCGCCAAGTTGGCCCTTGGCCTTTCTCGATCGCTCGGTGCCGGCGATCTCACAGTCCTCGTCAACACCGGCGACGATTTCGACTTTCTCGGTCTCAGAATCTCACCCGACATCGACACCGTGCTGTACACGCTGGCCGGGCTTTCCGACCCGGAGCGCGGATGGGGTCGCGCGGACGAGACGTGGAACTTCATGTCGTCGCTGCGCGAGATCGGCGGCGAGAGCTGGTTTCAGCTCGGCGATCGCGACCTGGCGATGCATGTCGAACGGACGCGGTATCTGCGGGGCGGTGGCATCCTGACGGACTTCGTGGAGCAGGTGGCGCATCGGCTCGGCGTCGGCCCGCGGATCCTGCCGATGACCGACGAAGATGTCCGGACCATTGTTGAAACCGACGAGGGCTCGCTGGAGTTCCAGCGCTACTTCGTGGAGCAGCGCTGCCGTCCGCGGGTGCGATCGCTCTGGTTCGCAGGCGCCAGCCGGACGCGAGTGTCGGCCGCCGTCAGCCACGCCATCTTCGACGCGACGCGCGCGATCATCATCTGTCCATCGAACCCGTATCTGAGCATCGAGCCGATTCTCTCGATTCCGGGGATGCGCGCCGCGCTTCATCAGGCCACTGCACCCATCGTCGCCGTGTCGCCGATCATCGGCGGCCAGGCGGTCAAGGGGCCGACCGCGAAGATCATGTCGGAGCTTGGCACGCCGGTGACCAATGTTTCGATCGCGGAGCACTATCGCGGGCTGATCGACGGGCTCATTGTCGATACCGTCGATCGTGACGATGCCGCAGGTTATCGATCTGCCCGTGCATGTCACTCGCACCCTCATGCAGGACCTCGCGGATCGCACGCACCTGGGGCGCGAGGTGCTCGCCTTCGCCGCGAGGCTGGCGCCGTCTCGCCTCGAGCGCGTGGTCGCGCGTCACATGACGGCGGGGGTGTACGCATGACCGGCCGGGACGTCTGGGCAGTGGTGCTCGTCAAGCCGTTCCGGCTCGCGAAGCAGCGGCTCGCCGGCGTGCTCGATGCTGGCGAGCGCAGTGAGCTTGCGCGCGTGATGCTGGAGGATGTGCTCACCGCAGTCGATGCCTGTGAGCGCCTTGCAGGTGTGATTGTCGTGACCCCGGATCGCGCGGCCGCGGCTGTAGCGCGGCGGCACCAAGCCATCGTGCTCATGGAGACGGCGGCCGTCGGCATGAACGCGGCTGTGGCCCGCGTCGTCAAGTATCTGACCGGCAGCCTCGACGCGGGGATGGTCGTCGTGCCTGCTGACCTTCCTCATGTGTCGCCAGAGGACATCGAGGAGATGATCGATCTGATCGATCACGCGCCAGCGATCGCGCTCGTGCGATCGAGCGACGGGGGAACCAATCTTCTCGCGTGCCGTCCCTCGGGTGTCATCGCTCCCAGTTTTGGTCCCGACAGCTTTAATGTGCACTGTGACGCCGCGCAGTGCCAGGGTATTACGCCGACCGTGTACTTCGCGCCGCATCTCAGCCTGGACATCGACCGGCGCGACGATCTCGTTGCCTTCGTCTCGCGCAAGTCTCCGACTCGGACGCACGACTATCTTTCGAGGCTGAACATCCAGGCGCGCCTGTCGACGGTCCCTGCGAGTGCGCTGACTCTCGTGCGCACGGGCTGCGAGGTGGCGGCCCATGAATGATGCGCTCGCCGATCTTTCGCCTGACACTGCGATCACTGACGATCAGGCGTTAGCGCTCGCCGAGTACCGCGATCTCGGGCGCCTGATGCCCATCGCCGCCGCCCGTCGCGATGCCGCCCACGGCAGCATCGTCTCTTACTCGCGGAAAGTCTTCGTGCCGCTCACGCAACTCTGTCGCGATGTCTGCCACTACTGCACTTTCGCGCAGGCGCCCGCTGAGGACAAACCTCCGTATCTGACGATCGACGCCGTGCTCGAGATTGCTCGAGCGGGGCAGGCTGCGCAGTGCAAAGAAGTGCTGTTTACGCTCGGAGACAAACCCGAGTTGCGATACCCCGCCGCGCGCAGCGCACTCGAGCGCCTCGGCCACGAGACGACCTTGTCGTATCTGGCTGAGGCGGCGAACGCGGTGCTCATCGAGACGGGACTGCTGCCGCACGTGAATCCGGGATGCATGACGGCATCAGATCTGGCGGCGCTCCGCCGCGTGTCGATCTCGCAAGGCATCATGCTGGAGAGCGCGTCGGAGCGACTGTGTGAGCCGGGGGGACCGCACCATGGATCGCCGGACAAGGTGCCGTCCGTTCGACTGGAGACGATTCGGATCGCGGGCGAGCAGCGTGTTCCGTTCACGACAGGCATCCTGATTGGAATAGGCGAGACGCGTCGCGAGCGCGTGGAAGCGCTGCTGGCGCTGCGAGCGCTGCACGAAACCTACGGTCACCTGCAGGAGATCATCATCCAGAACTTCCGTCCGAAGCCCGCGACGCGCATGGCTGGCGTGCCGGCGGTCGCGCTCGAGGAGCATCTGTGGACGATCGCCGTTGCCAGGCTTGTCTTTCCGCCAGAGATGAATATTCAGGCGCCGCCGAATCTGAGTGCCGGCGCGCTGGCCCCACTCATCGATGCGGGCATCAACGACTGGGGTGGCGTCTCGCCGGTCACGCCGGACCACGTGAATCCCGAAGCGCCATGGCCGCACCTCGAAAGTGCTCGAGCGCGCAACCAAAGCGGCCGGCAAGGCACTCGTCGAACGGCTTGCGATTTACCCGGCCTACGCGAGGTCCGCGCACGCGTGGGTGGACAAGAGCCTGCAGACCAGCCTTCTGCACAAGGTTGATGCTGATGGCTGGCCGCGTACCGACGAGTGGTCACCAGGGATGGCAGGCGCACTGCCGCACGTCGCGCCGCAGGTCGCCACATCGCCGTCGCGGCACATCGCATCGATCCTCTCGCGCGTTGGCGCCGGTGTGCCGCTCAACGAACAGGATCTCGTGCGACTGTTTCGCGCCAGGGGTGGCGAGCTCTCAGAGGTGTGCGCGGCTGCCGACGCGCTCCGTCGCGAGGCGAGCGGTGACGTCATCTCGTACGTGGTGTGCCGCAACATCAACTACACCAACGTTTGCTACTTCAAGTGTCAGTTCTGTGCCTTCTCGAAAGGGAAGCTGAGCGAGAACCTGCGCGGCCGGCCGTACACGCTGTCGATGGACGAAATCGCGAGGCGTGCGCGCGAGGCCTGGGATCGCGGCGCGACCGAAGTGTGCATGCAGGGTGGAATCGAGCCGAGCTTCACCGGTCAGACCTATCTCGAAATCTGTGCTGCGGTTCGCCAGGCGGTTCCCGGCATGCACATCCACGCGTTCTCACCTCTCGAGGTGCATCAGGGCGCGGCAACGCTCGGTGTCCCGGTTGGCGAGTTCCTGACGACGCTGAAGGCGGCCGGCCTCGGCACGCTGCCGGGGACCGCAGCCGAGATCCTGGACGATGAGGTTCGCGCGGTGCTCTGTCCGGACAAGATCGGCACCGATCGCTGGCTCGACGTGATGCGCACCGCTCACGGCGTCGGCTTCAAGACCACCTCGACGATCATGTACGGCCACGTCGATCGATACGAGCACTGGGCAAGGCACCTGCTTCGCATCCGTGCGCTGCAGGTCGAGACCGGCGGCTTCACGGAGTTCGTGCCGCTGCCATTCGTCCACATGGAGGCGCCGATCTATCTCAAGGGTCGCGCGCGCCGAGGACCGACCTTCCGCGAGGCGGTGCTGATGCACGCGGTGGCACGGCTGGCGCTGCACCCGGTGCTCACCAACATTCAGACCTCGTGGGTGAAGATGGGTCCGGAGGGAGTGAAGGTCTGTCTCGAATCGGGTGCCAATGATCTGGGCGGCACGCTGATGGACGAGACCATCACGCGGTCAGCAGGCGCCGTGCACGGTCAGGAGATGACACCGGAGAGGATGGAATCGATCATCCGGTCGATTGGCCGGATCCCTCGCCAGCGGACGACGGTGTACGGCGAGGCGCCCGAGGAACGCTACGCGGCGTCGTTCGCGCCGCGCCGCGAAGCCCCGGCGATCATCGCGCTCAGGTCCTGAGCCTGGGGATGATCTCCTTCGCAATGATCTCGATCTGCTCGAGCTCGTACTTGTAAGGCACGAAGATGATCTTCTGCACGCCGACCGCGAGGTGCTCCTTGAGCTGCGCCACGCATTCGTCGACGCTGCCGAGAATGGCGCTGTCCTTCGTCGAGTCACTCCACGACGCGTAGTCCCATTCCTTGCCAAGCCAATCCATCATCCCCGCTTCGACGGCGGCGCGCGACGGACCAATGCGAATCGGGAGTTGGGAGGCGTTGAGCAGCGTATCGGGATCCTTGCCACCCTCCACGGCGAACCGACGGATCTTCTCCCATGACTTCGCGAAGCTCTCGGGCCGGTAGAAATAGGTGAGCCATCCGTCGCCGGTGACCGCCGCGCGTTGCAGCACTTTGTCCACGTAGCCGCCGATCAGAATCGGAGGCCGTGGCTTCTGCACCGGCTTCGGATACATGACGCCGGCCGGAATCTTGTGACAGCCGAAGTCTCCCTTGACCATGTCCTCGGTCCAGAAGCGCGTCAGCACCTCGAGGTTCTGGTCCATGATCCGGCCGCGCTGATCGAACGGCACACCGACGGCGTCGAACTCGCGTTTGTACCAGCCCGATGCCATGCCCATGAGCAGGCGACCGTTCGACAGGAGATCCATGCTGGAGAGTTGCTTGGCGAGCACGACCGGGTTGCGAAGGGGGAGTACCAGGATGCCGGTGCCGAGCTTGATGCGTTTCGTGCGCGCGGCGATCGCCGTCAGCAGCGTCAACGAATCGATGATCGGGAAGTTCGGATCGACGCCGAGCAGGATGTGATCCCACACCCACAGCGAGTCGAAGCCGAGCTCCTCCATCCTCACGCCGTAGTCCACGAGTGCCTGCGCATCCGGCAGCGTGGGGTAAGTGGTGAAGTTGCGTGCGGCGATCCCGAACGTTCCTGACAGGCTCATGTCGATTCCCTCGTTTCACCGTAACGTCGTGAACTCCGGCCGCGTTCAGGCCGTGTAGCGCCGATCCGGATCCAGATGCCGCAGCATCGCCAGCTCCTCGCCGCTCGGCGGCTCGGTGACTGCAGGTCGGGCGCGAACGCCAGCGGAAAGCCGGTGTTGGCCTGCACCTGCTCGCAGCTCACGCCCGGATTGAGCGCGATCGCGCGCATGCGCCTCGTCTCCTCGTCGAAGTCGAAGACGGCGAGGTCGGTCACGACGCGGAACATGCCGCCTGTGCCGAGACCGCTTTCGCATCGTGAGGTGCCGCCCGCGCAGCCAGCCCGGGCTGGTGATGAAGTCGACGTGCTCGACGAAGCGGCGCTTCTCGTGCTTCATCGCGACGATCATCGCTGTGAGGCTCGAGATGTCGTTGCCACCGCCCGTCCCCGGCAGCCGTGTTTTCGGGCGGGCGGGATCGCCGATGAACGAGCTGTTCAAATTGCCGTACTGGTCGATCTGCGCGCCGCCCATGAAGCCGACGTCGACGTAGCCGCGCTGCAGCAACAGCAGCACTTCGGCGCTGCCGAGCACCATGTTCGCGCGTGCCGTGCAGCGCTGATCGTTGGTCGACGGCGGCAGTCGACCGGGCTCGATGAACGCGCCGATCACGCCGCCCTCGAAGAGGATCGTGAGGCCGGGCACCGGAGGCGCTGCGCCAGCGTCGCCGCGAGGAGGGGGATGCCGACTCCGGCGAACACGACCTGACCGTCGCGGAGTTGCCGTGCGCTCAGAATCGCCAGCAGCTCCGATGCCGTGGTGGGTGAGTCCGGCTGAAGCCGGACACTACTCACAGATTCGCTACGCATCGTCGATCGACCTTCCTGCGCGCGCCGCTCGAATCAGCTCCTCGACGCCGATGCCTGCGAGGAACTCGCTCCATGACGCAGGGCCGAACACGAACTGTTCGAGGTATTCGCGCATGCCGTCGACCGGGTTGGCGTTCACCTGGGCGACGTACGTACTCCATGTGGCGCATCATCGGCTCGTAGACGCCGGAGCACTCGTGAGGCGCGCATCCGTACGGCAGTTCGACGACCGCGTCGACGGCGAAGAACGGAATCTTGGTCTGGTCGGGCGCCCGGCGAATCTGATCGTTCGACACGATCCGCTCCGTCGTCAGGATCACCCGGTTGGCCGCCATCGCCAGATCGATGTCCATGAACGGCAGGCCGTCGATCTGCGCGTTGCCGAACGCATCGCAGCGCTGCACGTGGATGAGCGCCACATCGGGATTGAGGCCGGCACGAGCAGCAGCTTCTCGCCGGTGTACGGGCAGATCATCTCGATCGTTTCAGGCCGCTGCCGGACGACGTCCGAGCCAAGCATCGATCGGATCGGCATGAACGGCAGTCCCATGGCCCCGGCGCGAAAGCGCATGCCGATCGCCATGTGACTCCACTCGTCGTAGACCGCGGCGCCGGTCTCCACGTGGTGGCGCATCACTTTGGACACACCCCACAGGATTCCCTGGCTGAACCAGCTGGTGGTGATGCGATCGCAGATGCCCGAGCCGAAGAGCCAGGTCGCCGTCGCTCGACACGATGCTGCGCACGCACGAAAGGCGGGTCTTGCGCGCCCGAATCAGCGCCCAGATCATGCCCATCGGCGTCCGCGACATCGTGCTGCCGCCGATGCCCACCGTGTCACCGTCGTTGACGAGCGCCGTCGCGTCCTCGAGGGACATCGACTTTTCGGCGCAGGCTGCGGTCCCGCTCGCCAGCTCCGTGCGGAGCTGCGCGTACGAAGGCACCAGGCCCTCTGGCGGATACTGCGGGGCGCTAGGATGCGCGACGTCCAGGGGCATGGCCCACCTCGTCATTGAATTCGTCGATCAGGCGATCCCACTCCGGGATGGTGTCGACAAGCCCTTGCCAGAATGCGCTGATGCCTGCGGCGGTCGAAGTCCTCCAGGCTCACGCCCTGCTGCTCGACCCACGTGTAGTAACCAAGGTTGAAGATGCGAGTGCGCTCGACGTGTGAGAGTTCGAGCACGTGATCGTCGGCGATGGCGTCGAGATGACTGGCCGACGGTCTCGCCGGCATTCACCTCGTCGAATCCGTCGGGGTACCGCCGCTACTCATAGGACGCGCCGCTCGGTGTCGTACATCGCGGCGCCGTCGGTCGCCACTGTCATGACGACGTCGTCGCGATCCCAGCTCGAGGTGCCTGGCGAGCTTGATGGACGCCACGATGTTGGCGAGCCCCGAGATGCCGAAGTCATCGAACTGGCAGACGAGATCCGGATCGATCTCGCCGCCGTCCGGTCAGGTATCTCCGGCCGACGCGGCTGCTGAAAAGGATGGTTGAGCGCGTCGCTCGCGCGGTCGGACACGCCGATCGACGACGTCGGTGTTCATCACGTTGTGAATGAGCGGGATGTGCTTGTCGCCGATGCCCTGGATGTTGTGCTCGCCGTATCCGTTGCGCAGCATCGTCGGGCATTCGAGTCGCTTCGACGGCGACGGTGCGCGATCCGTGCAGCTTCTTCAGATAGTCGCCCGCCGCGATCGTGCCCGCGGATCCAGTCGCCGAAACAAACGCTGCGAGTCGAGCGTCGCGGTGTGTCGCCGCGCATGTGCGAGAACACGCGATCGAACGCACGCCCGGTGCAGTAGTAGTGAATGAGGTAGTTGGCGAACTCTGAGAACTGGTTGAGGATGACGTTGTCCGGATCCTTCGCCAGCTCCGCGCATCGATCGTAGATTTCCTTGACGTTGCTCTCGGTGCCCGGCGTGCGGATGATGTCGGCCGGATCGCTCACCCACGCGCGAAGCCAGTCGAAGCGCTCGCGGCTCATGCCTGCGGGGAGCACCGCGACGCCACGGCACCCGAGGATGCGCGAGATCGCGACGCCGCCGCGACAGTAGTTGCCGGTCGAGGGCCAGACCGCGCGGTCGCGTTCGGGATCGAATCGCCCGGTGACCAGTCGCGGCACGAGGCACGCGTAGGCTGCGAGCACTTTGTGCGCGCCGATCATCGGAAAGCGCCGGCCGATCAGGACGACGATCGGCGAGTCGACGCCGGTCAGTTCGGTGGGAAGCACGAGATGCGCGGGCACCTGCGCTGCGTCGAGTGCGGCTCGGCGTCGTTGAACCAATGCACTCTCCAGAGATTTGCCGGATCGGGCGCGTCGGGACCGATCGCCGACAGGTTCGGAGCGCCACTCGATTCCCCGGGCTCGGCAAGCTCGCTCCAGGTTGGCAGCGTGCCATTCACCTGTCTGCAGCCGTCTGATGGCTGCACGTCTGCGCGATTGGTCGACAACGATGGGTCGCACGTTCGGTCCCCCGGCTCGCGTGGCCCGTTATGTCGTGGCGGGCCGCCGGGCGGCCGGCGCCATCTCACGTTCCCGCAACCGATGCAGCTTGCGTTTCACTGCCTGCAGCGCCGCGAGGTTGGTGGTGACGATGGGCACGTCGTACGCGATCTTGAGCAACGACAAGGCGCTCATCGCGTGATAGTCGGTGGATGCGATGAAGAGCGCGTCACCGGGCACGCGCGGGCCCACGCGTGACTGCACGAACGAGTAGATCGATTCCGGGGTGACGGTTGCGCCATCGGCTGCCGACAGTCCCATTCCGTACATCGCCGACACCGCGATGCCCGTCCGATTCGAGTCCAGCCTTGATGCGCCGGTTCACATCGTCTGTGTAGGGCGAGACGACGGCGACGCGTCGTTGCTCGCGCATCGAGCAGTGCCTGGGTGACCGACTCGACGACGCTCACCGGTTCGGCGCCGGTCAGCTCGCCGACCCGCTCGCAGAGCTCGCGATCGTAGGCCTTGCCGCGAAGCAGGCAGGCGCTGGTCGAGCCGAAGACGACGATGTGCGGCAACACGGTGCGCACCATCGCCGCCGCCGGCAGGGTGAACTGATCGAGCATCTGCTCCTCGCTCGCCGTGGTCATATCCGGCATGAACATGCGCGCGGTGTGCAGCGTCGTGTCGTGCGGCAGGCTGCGGTAGAAGTCGACCTCCATGACCGAGTTGGGAGACGGAATCAACAGACCCACGCGCCAGGTCATGTAGAAGTCGACCTCGGTAAACGAGTTTGGTGGCGGAATCATCACTCCGGCTTCCCAACTCATGCGGGCTCGCATTGTGCTGGCCACAACTTTGAGGTCACCCGACGCTCGGCGGCAGCCGCCTGCAGTGCCTCCTGCTCCCGGAGCAGATCGAAAATCCGCTCCGGTGTCGCTGGCGTGCTCTTCACGCGCACGCCGACGGCGTCGTAAATCGCGTTGAGGATCGCCGGCGTCGTCGGGATCGTGGCCGGCTCGGATACGCCCTTCGCGCCATAGGGACCGTTCGGATCGGGCACCTCGACGATGAGGCATTCGATCTCGGGGACGTCGAGCGGCGTGGGCACCAGGTAGAACGCGAGCGACCCGGTCCGCGCGCGGCCCTGGTCCACGACGTGCTGCTCGTAGAGGGCGTAGCCAAGGCCCATCGCCGCGCCACCCTGCACCTGGCCTTCGACACCCATCGGGTTGATCGCCCGGCCCGCGTCCGTCGCAGAGACGAGGCGCGTGACCTGCACGAAGCCGGTCTCGGTGTCGACCTCGACCTCCGCGAGTTGCGTTGCCCAGCCGAACGTCTGGTAGGCATCGCCCTGTGATGTGGTCGGATCGACGTCCTTTGTCGTGATGTCCTGCCAGCCCCAGCCGATGCACCGTTTGCCCTGCTTGTGCATCTCGTCGACGACCTTGACGACGCTGACGTGGCGCTCTGGCGACGATCCGCGAGCGGACGTTGCCGTCGGCCAATCTCCAGATCGTCGGGCGCGACGCCCAGTCATCCGGCCGGCCATCTCGACCAGGCGCGCCTTGACGTCGAGGCTGGCGTTTCGGACTGCCTGTCCCTGCACGAACGTGGCGCGGCTGCCTGACGTCGGACCGGAGTCGGGCGTGCTGCCCGTGTCCGCGTCGACGACGCGGATCGCGCTGATGCGGCATGCCGAGCTCGGTGCCGACGATCTGCGCGAGCAACGTCTGGATACCCTGGCCGAGATCGCAGACGCCGGTGAAGAGCGTCGCGGTGCCGTCTTCGGCCACCTCGACATGCGCCGCGCCGATGTCCGGCCGATTGAAGCCGTAGCCGATGCCGTAGAACATCGATCCAACGCCGAGTCCGCGCTTCTTCATCTGCGACCACTCCAGGCCGTGTTGCGTCATGTAGTCGCGGATACGCGTCAGCGTGGCGCCGATGCCGGTGCCTTCGTTGACGACCTGTCCAGTGGCCGTCGTGAGTCCCGGCTTGAGGCAGTTGATCAAACGGAACTCGACGGGCGACAAGCCCAGACCGCGGGCGAGCATGTCCATCTGCGACTCGTGCGCGACGGCAATCTGCAGCACGCCGAAGCCGCGCATCGCACCGCCGATCAGGTTGTTCGTCGTGACCGTGTAGGTGTCGACCTTCACGTTGGGCACGTAGTACGGGCCGGTCGCGTGGATGCCCGCCTTCTTGATCACATACATCCCGAGTGAGAGATAGGGGCCGCTGTCGCCGTAGATGCTGGCCTCGACCGCCGTCAGGCGTCCGTCCGCGCGCGCGCCCGACTTGTAGTGGATGGTGAACGGGTGGCGCTTGGTCAGGGCGAAGAGCGACTCTTCGCGCGTGTAGACCAGACGCACGGGCCGGCCGGTCTTCAGCGCCAGCAGGCCGGCGTGGATCTCCGTCGTGATGTCATCTTTTCTGCCGAAGCCGCCGCCGACGGGCGCCATCACGACCCGGACCTTGTTCATCGGCAGGCCGACGTTCGGCGCGATCTGCCGTCGATCGCGGAAGGGGTACTGCGTGGCGGTGAGAATGTTCAGCACGCCCATGCTGTCGACGTAGGCGAGCCCGGCTTCCGGCTCCATCGGCAGGTGGTCCATCGACTGCGTGCGATACGTGTGCTCGACGATCAGGTCGGCCTGGGCAAAGCCTTCGGCAACATTCCCCTTTCGAACCGTCGTGTGCTGGAAGAGGTTGTCCGCGTCGTTGACGCGCGGAGCGTTCGGCGCCAGGGCGTCTTCGATGGTGAACACGCCCGGCAGTGGCTCGTACTCGACGACGATCCGCTCTACTGCCTCGCGCGCGATCTCCTCGGTGTCAGCGGCGACGATCGCGACGGCGTCGGCGAAGCTGCGGACCTTGTCCTGGGCGAGCACGCGCTGATCGAGCACGGCGACGCCGTAACGATTGGAGCCCGGCACGTCTTCGTGCGTGAGCACCGCATGCACGCCGGGCAGCGCCCGCGCCGCCGTCGTGTCGATCGAGCGGATGTGCGCATGCGCGTGAGCGCTCCACAGGATGCGCGCGTGGAGCATGCCGGGCATCGTCATGTCGCCGGCGTAGAGCACCTTGCCGGTGACCTTCTCCCAGGCATCCAGGCGAGGCGGCGAGGTGCCGATCAGGCCTTGTTCGGTCTTGGTGTCGACGGTAATCATGCCGTTCTCCGCGTCGGCGCGGGAACATCTGCCGCACGCATGGTCTCGGCCGCCGAGCGGACGGCCGCCGTGATCTTGTTGTAGCCGGTGCACCGGCAGACGTTGCCGGCCAGGTAGAACTTGATTTCCTCGTCGGTCGGATCGGGCTGTTCGCGCAGCAGCGCACACGAGCTGACGATCATGCCTGGCGTGCAGTAGCCGCACTGGACGCCGCCGAGTTCGACAAAGGCACGCTGCAGCGGGTGTGGACCTTCGGATCCGGCCACGCCTTCGATGGTCACGATCGCCTTGCCCACGGCATCGCCCACGAGGATGAGGCACGCATTCACCGGCGCGCCATCGAGGAGCACGGTGCACGAGGCGCACTCGCCCTCATCGCAGCCTTTCTTGCTGCCTGTGAGACCGAGCTGCTCTCGCAATGTGTCGAGCAGTGATTGGTGAGGCTCCGTCGTGACGCAGGATGTCTTGCCGTTGACGGTGAGAACGTATTGCCGTGTCATCGCGCACCTGCCATCGCGGCACGTGCCGCAGCCTGTTGCACCACTCGCGTCGTGAGCGTTCGCACGATCGCGCGCCGATATGGGGCGCTGCCTCTGATGTCGGAGATTGGCGTGGTTGCCGCTGCGGCCAGCTCGCCGACCGCGTCGGCGATCGCGGGGGTGATGCGCTCACCACGGATCGCATTCTCTGCGGCAGTGGCGCGCAGCGGAGTGGGCGACACGGCGCCGAGGGCGATGCGGCAGTCCGTGCATCGGCCATCGGCGTCGAGTGTTACCGATGCCGCCACGCTCGCGATGCCGATGTCCATCGCCGAACGCGGGCTGAAGCGCGAGAACGCATTGCCACTGTGCGTCGCCGGCGCCGGCACGCTGATGGTCGTGAAGATCTCCCCGGGAATCAGAACCGTGCGGCCGGGACCGGAGATGCACGCCTCGATCGGCACCACGCGTGTTCCGGTGGCGGATGCGATCTCGATGGTGGCTCCGAGCGCAACCAGGGGCGGCACGCTGTCGGCCGATGGCGACGCGTTGCCGATGTTGCCGCCAACCGTGGCGAGGTTCCGGAGCTGGACGCCAGCCACGACGCGCGCGGCTTCGACCAGCGCGAGGTAGTGGCGCCGCACGTGCTCGTTTTGCTCGATCGTGCGGAACGTCGTGAGCGCGCCCATCGTGAGCCCGCGCTGCGCGTCCCACGTCAGACCGGTCAGTCCGGGAACGAACTTGATGTTGACGACGGAGCGGTACTTGCGGGCACCGCGCCGGATACGAAGCAGCAGGTCGGTCCCGCCGGCGAGGGCGGCGCTGGCGTCACCCTCGTTGGCGAGAAGGCCAAGAGCCTCGTTCAGAGTAGCGGGTTCGAAGACAGCAAAGGCCACGTGTGCCACCCAACAGGTGTGTAATAGATCGTTTCACATACAGGAACACATGACCTGTATGTGAAACAGATGGTGGCATACGCAACTGGGGGCGTCAAGGCCTCCGGACAGACAGGATTTGTCTGATCGAGGTGCAAAAGGAACGGGATTGTGGCTATTGCGCGGCGTTGAGCGCTTCGACCGGCTCGCGCGGTGCCATGCGCGACGATTGGTGACCCAGTTCGGCGGCAATGCGACGCGCACCCTCGCGAACAATGCCCGTGTAGTGATTGATCGTCGCCGTGTTCACGCGCGTCAGCGGGCCGGAGATGGTGAGGCTGGCGATCACGCGATCGCGCGCGTCCCTGATCGGAAACGATACGCCCGCGACGCCTTCGTCCGTTTCTTCGAAGGACACCGCGTATCCCTTTCGACGAATCTCGACGAGCTGTGAACGGATCTGCGAGGCGTCAGTTGTGGTGTGAGACGCCAGCGGACGCAGGCGTTTCTTGAGGACCGCGTCGATCGATTCCTTGTCGAGGAAGGCGAGCAACACCTTGGAGGAGCAGCCCGCATAGAGAGGCGCCGTCGATCCGACGTCGAGGATCAGACGAAGACCACGACGCTGCTGCACGCGCTCGATGCAGACGACGCGATCGCCTTCGGGGCTGACGACCTGAAGGAGCACGGTCTCGCCGCTCATCGCGCTGAGCTGTTCCATGATCGGCAGCGCGACGCGACGAAGTTCCATCCCCGCCTGCGCACGGCGTCCGAGTTCGATGCCCGCCAGCCCCAGACGGAATCGCTTGGTCTCCGCGTTCTGTGTGACGAACGCATGCTGTTCCAGCACGCGCAGGATGCGGTGCACCGTACTCTTCGACATCCCGACCTCGCGCGAGACCGCGCTGACGCCCCACTCGGGCTGTTCCGGAGAGAACAGCATCAGGACGCGCAAGGCCTTGTCGAGAATCTTGACCTGAGGTTCCGACATGGTGCTCTGGAAGAGTGTGGCACACCGGTTCGAGCCTTACCAGCGGGCCGACCGGTCGCCGGGACGCGGCACTGGATCCAACACGGCTTCCGTGTCACTCTTCACGACGCGATCCATCGATCGTGAGGCCCCTATGCGAAGACTGTTTCGAGCCTGCGTCGCAATCAGCATCTCGCTCGCCAGCGTGGTGCTCGTCGCCCAGGAGAGTCCTGACCAGCAGATTCTGTGGAAGATTCGTCAGGAAGGTCAGACCAACTCCCAGATCATGCGGACGCTGCACATGCTCACCGACGTGCACGGTCCGCGGCTCACCGGCTCACCCAGCCTGAAGGCGGCGGGCGAGTGGGCGATCCAGCAAATGCAGTCGTGGGGCCTGAAGAACGGCCACCTCGAGCCGTGGAACTTCGGTCATCCTGGCTGGACGAACGAGCGCCTCGCCGCCTACATCGTCTCGCCGGTCAAAGACACACTCGTCGCCGAAGCGCTGGCGTGGACACCGGGGACGAACGGTGTGGCGAAGGGCGCCGCGATGCAGGTCACGTTGCCGCGGCAACCTACGCGCGAGGAGCTGACGACCCATCTCGAGTCATTGAAAGCGAGCCTCAAGGGAAAGATCGTGCTCGTCAATGCTCCGACGCCGGTGCCGGTGACGTTCAATGCGGCTCCGCTCCGCCGCGAAGACCGCGACGTCATCACGCAGATGAACGCACCTCCGGCCGCTCAGGCCGGGCGAGGCGGCGGCCCTCCCGCGCAGGCAACGCCGAACCAGGGAGCTCCTCCGCGTCGCCCGTTGACGACGAATGAAATCGAAGAGCAGCTCAACACATTTCTGGCGACGAGCGGCGTCCTCGTGCGCATCACCGATGCCGGACGAGACCACGGCCAGATTCGCGCGTTCCACAATCGCACGTTCGATGAGACCAAGGCGCCACCGATCGTCGTCATGCGTAACGAGGACTACGGGCGCATCTGGCGTTTGCTCGACGACAAGCGGCCCGTTGAACTCGAGTTCGACATCGTCAATCGCTCGTATCCTGAGGGGCGCACGGCCTACAACGTCGTTGCGGAGATCCCGGGCAGCGACAAGGCCGATGAAGTCGTCATGCTCGGAGGGCACCTCGACTCGTGGCATGCTGCGACCGGCTCTACGGACAACGCGATCGGTTGCTCCGTGATGATGGAGGCCGCACGGATTCTGTCGGTGGTTGGTGTCAAGCCGCGACGAACGATTCGTGTGGCGCTCTGGAGTGGCGAAGAGCAGGGACTGCTCGGATCGCAGGCGTATATCCGCGAGCACTTCGGCAGCTATGAAGATCAGAAGCCTGCGTTCTCGAAGCTCGCCGCATATTTCAACATCGACAGCGGCACCGGACGTGCGCGCGGTCTCACGCTCTTCGGTCCGCCCGAAGCGGCAACCGTTCTGCGCGAGGCGCTGGGATCATTCACGGATCTCGGGCTGCTCGGCGTGACGACGACGCGCAGCCGGCAGGCGGCGAGTACGGATGCGTTTTCGTTCGCGGCCGCCGGTCTGCCTGGCGTGAATGCGTTGCAGGACCCAATCGAATACCAGTCATATACGTGGCATACCAACCTCGACACCTACGAGCGCGTCGTCGAAGATGATGTGAAGAAGTCGGCGATTGTGATGGCGGCTGCCGTGTACCACCTCGCGATGCGAAACGATCTGCTGCCGCGATTCACCGCAGAGCAGATGCCACGTGGTCCTGGGGCGCCGCCGGCACCGGCGCAAACGCCGGCGTCTTCGACGACGAGCAATTGAAAGCGCAGGTTCGACCCGTCGCTACTCATGGCTGAGCTCACAACAGGCGAGGACCTGAGGCAACAGTTCGGCGACATCGACATCTATCTCTTCGATCAGATCCTGCGCGGGCGTTTCGATTCGCGGCAGCGTGTGCTCGATGCCGGATGCGGCGACGGCCGCAATCTCGTCTACCTCCTGCAGCATGGCTTCGAGTGCTACGGAGTCGATAGCGAGCCGTCAGCTGTGGATGTCGTTCGCCAGTTGGCCTCCCGCCTCGCGCCCAGCCTGCCGTCGACGAACTTTGCCGTCGGCGAGGTCACGAAGCTTCCACATCCTGACGGACGCATGCATGCTGTGGTCTGCAGTGCCGTACTGCACTTCGCAAACGATGTCGATCACTTCACGTCGATGGTGACCGAGATGTGGCGCGTGCTCGCACGAGGCGGGCTGTTCTTCGCGAGGCTCGCGTCGAACATCGGCCTCGAACAGGTCGTGGGTCCTGCGGGCCGGCAAGTGCGCCTGCCCGACGGAAGCGATCGTTTTCTCGTGGATGAATCGATGCTGCTCCGGCTCTCCGGCCGGCTGGGTGGACGCCTGGCTGATCCCATCAAGACGACGAACGTGCAAGGCAAGCGATGCATGACGACCTGGTGCCTTATCCGGGAGTGACGCTACACACTCGGGGGTTACCCGGCGTATTTCAGGAGTGCCAAATCTGTCGATATGATGAGTTGTGGCGGGCGAATCCCTGTTAGAGCGCCCCTTGCCGGAGGAGCCCAATGAAAGGTCGGTTGAGGATCGTGAGCGGCGCGGCCATGCTCGCTGTTGTCGTGCTGGTATCAGCAGTCGTCTCGTCGCAAGGGCAGGCCCCTTACTCCCCGCCCAGGACGCCGTGGGGCGATCCGGACCTTCAGGGGATCTGGCCTGGTACGGATTCGGTCGGCGTCCCGTTCGAGCGACCCGAGCGATTCGGAACCCGACTCTTCCTGACCGACGCTGAACTCAAAGAGCGAGAGCAGCAGGCGGCGAAACAGGAGGAGCTCGACGTCCTCGATTTCGACCTGCAGAAGCCGCCGGCGGAGATCGTTGCGCTTGGCGACGTGGGTGGCGTGACGTCGCCGCCGCCGCATTGGCTCGAGCGCGGCGTGCCGTCGCGGCAGTCGTCGCTGATCGTGCAGCCGACGAACGGGCGCATGCCGGCGATGACGCCGGAAGGTGCGGCACGACAGAAGACCGCGGGTGGCACCTACGTCAAACAGACCGGATTCAACAGCGCATCAGAACTGGGCCCCTACGATCGCTGTATCTCGCGCGGAGTCGTCGGGTCGATGATGCCGGTCGTGTACAACAATGGCAACGAGATCGTGCAGGCGCCGGGCCTCGTCGCGTTTCGCAACGAGATGATTCACGAGGTTCGCATCATTCCGCTCGACCCTTCGACAAGCTCAGGGTCGCCCCGAGCGGAGTCGAAGGGCGACGGGCGTCAACATTTGCCGGCGAGCATGAAGTCCTACATGGGATCGTCGAGAGGGCACTTCGAAGGCAATACCCTCGTCGTCCGCACCACGAACCTCAATGGCAAAACCGGCATGCAGGGCAACGGCATGATGCTGATCCCGAGCGACTCGATCGTGATCGAGGAGCGCTTCACGCCGGTCTCGGCCAGCGTGCTGCAGTACGAAGTCACGATCGACGATCCGAAGACGTGGACCGCGCCGTGGAAGGTGTCGTTCCCGCTCAAGCGCGATCAGGACTATCAGATGTTCGAGTACGCCTGTCACGAAGGTAATTACGCCATGCGTAACACGCTTTCAGGCTCGCGAGCTGACGAGGGAAAGCGGTAATCGTTCGGTTGCCAACCGGCCGGGGCCGGCGAGCGTCCAATGGGAGACGCTGGCTCCCGGCACGATGCCGGAGCAGGAGGACGGATGCGCACGCGAAGCTCGGTCCTGTTCACCGCCGTTGCCGTCGCGACGTCGGCGGCGGTTCAACGTCGCAGCAACTCTGGAGCCGCCTGTTTCCAGGGCGCGGGCATGGATCGCTGTCCCGCTGCACGCCGTGGCAGCCTCGCTCCGAAGACCGCAGGACCAGCGTCGTACACGACAAGCTTCGTCGAATCCGTACGTGATGCCCGATCCCGATCCACGCTGCAGCCGTCGCGAGATTGAAGTGCGGGTAGGGCGGTTGACGTGCTCCAATCCGCCGGAGCGTCCCCGAAGGTTGCTTACTCCGCGAAGCCGAGACGCCGCAGACTATTGGGAGTTGGATCGTTGGGCGTCGGGAGTTGACTGGCGTCGATTTGTTGGTAAGGCTTACTGCAGTTCTTTCATCAAGCCATCCAGGCTGACTTGAACGTGGAGATCGGCGAAGTGAAAATCGCTTCGCAACATCTTCTCGATCTCCGCTCGCTCTTTTTCTGCGACACCATGTCGTGCACCCTTGTGCGCAGGCTCACGGTGCTCTCGCGGAACTTGCGCAGCTCCTGCTTGGTCGTTACGCCGCCGTGCCCGGGCACGACCGTGTCGAAGTCGAGCCCGAGCGCGCCATCCACGGTCTTCGTCCACTCGACCGCGCTGCCGCCGCCGGCGTAGTCAACGAGCTGCGGCGTGGCATCGCCGAACGTGAACATGTCGCCCATCGCGAGGACGCGATGATCGGGGAAGAGCACGACGACGTCGCCGTTGGTGTGCGAGCGTCCGAAGTAGTGCACCTCCACGCGCTTGCCGCCGACGTAGAGGCGCAGGCGGTTCTCGAGCGTGACGTTCGGAAGGCCAGGCATCTTGGTCTCGACCATCTTCTGGCGCGCCGCTTCTGAGGCGACGACCTGCGCGCTCAGCGCCTGCAGCTTGGCGTTGCCGCCGCTGTGATCGCCATGGAAGTGCGTGTTGATCACGTACTTCACCGGCTGGCTCGTCACCTTCTTGAGCTGCGCCATGATGTTCGCGTGATCGATCTCGAACTTGTCGTCCACGAGGACGACTCCCTCGTTGGTGATGAGCGCAGTGGTGTTCCCGGGGACGAAGTCGTTGTGGATGACGTAGAGGTCATCCGTCACTTTGACGAGATCCAGCTTGGCCGCTTCCTGCCCGAACTGCGCGTGAAGTACGCACCGAGCATGGCAAGCGAGAGCACCGCGACGAGACTGACACGCATCTTCATCAGGCATCTCCAACAGACAGTTGACGGCTGGTGATGTTACTACGGTAGAGACGGAGCCAGCGGCCGGCGATATGTCAGGCGGGCCGCAAGATGAACGAGCGAACCAGCGTCGGACAGTGCGGATGATCACCACCGCAAAGACCATGATCAGCACGAGCAGAATCGCGGCGACGACGAGAGCGGCAATCGGGTGCTGAAGTGCGAGGTACGCCAGACCGACGACGAACAGATCCTCGCCGAAGCTGAGGATCCAGTTGGACACCGGCTCCGGACTGGTGTTCGCGACTGCCCGGGTGCTGGTCTTGGTGAGGTGACTGCTGGCGGCCACTGTGCCGCCCAGCAGCGCGATCAGGCCTTCGACAGGAGCTGATGCGTCGCCGAGAGTGGTGACGGCGATCAGCGCGCCACCGACCGGACGGATCACGGTGTGAATCAGGTCCCAGAGTGAATCGACGTACGGAATCTTGTCCGCGAAGAATTCGATCAGATACATGACGATCGCCGCGCCGATGACCACGGGGTGATTGAACGACTGAAACTGCGCGGGCAGGTCCACCCAGCCGTAACGCGCAGCGAGGCCCAGAATGGCGACGGTCGCGTACAGGTTCACGCCTGCCGCGAACGAGAAGCCGAGCGTGCGCCCGAGCGTGATCAGGTCCATCTGGCTGGTTGTCTAGGTCTCTATGACGATCATGGCCATCCGGATGGTTCCCTCACCGGGCGCGTGCATTCACGAGCTCTGGATACTTTCGGGCAAATTCTCGCAGCGCAGCTTCAGGAAATCGACCGTAGGCATCAGTGCCGCTGAAGCTCCACGGCCAGGCGCCGGCGTATCCCGCTGCGACCGCGAATTCCAGGTAATCCTCGAGAGAGGTGGGCGGAGGCGCCGCGCCCAGCGGATGCTGTTCGGGACCATTGCCGGGAAACTCCCCAAGCACGACAGGCTTCGTCACGCCAAGTGATGTCGCAGGCATTCCGAAGACATCGGCGTCGCGTTCGGGGGCATTCACGTCCGGATACGAGTGCACCTGAACGAAATCCACTCCGAGCGCGGGGTCATCCCAGGCCCACAGATTGTGCAGGCGAGCGGCGGACATCGTGGTGAGGGCGCGGGTGTGGGCATGGACCAGTTCGCTCGTGCGAGACACGAGCTCTGCCAGGACCTCGAAACGTATCGGCCGCGCGACGTGCGTGCTCAGGTCGCGTTCCCACTCCTCCACGATGAAGTCGGGTTCGTTCATGAACTCATAGCCGAGGATCTGTGCGCCCAGGTCGGCGCGTTCACCGGCGTGACCGTAACCCCGCACGAGCGGCTCGATGACGTTCTGCATCAGCGCCTGACGTCCGGCATGCGTGTCGAGCACCTGCGCGCGGCCGTCCGGCAATCGCGCCTCGAGCAGTGCACCGGTCAGTGGATCTGCGATGACGTCCGGGACGCCCTCGAACATCCACCGATGATCGAGCAGGACGAGACGAGGCGGATGTCCACGTCACGTGCGATGCTGAGCGCCGCATCGAGGTCGGTGAAGAGATGCGAATCGGGGCCGGCGGGCAGCCCGCGGTCGTCGTACTCAATCCCCGATCGACCATCGGCAAAAACGAACCATCGAACGACGGTGAATCCGAGGCTTGCCATCTGTGCGAAGTCGGCCGCGATCTGTGGTCGCCGCGTAGAGACGCCAGCGTGGGAACCCCAGACGTTCGCGCCGAAGTCCATCCCGTAGTAGACGCTCGCCCCGTCTGTGGACCATGGGTAGTTACAGCCGTGCAGGAACATCAGCGACGTATCACTAACGACCGGATTTTACTGCGATGGGGTGTTTGAGAGCCGCAGAACCGCGGCTCTCCGGGCGGAGCGACGGGAAACTGCCCGAGAACTACTCTCCGCCGGTCGAATACCACTTGCGCGAGCGGACTTTGAAGTCGTTGTTCCGCGCGCGAACCTCGATACGTCGCAAGCCGCCTACCGTGCCCGGCTCGAACGCGATCAGGTACTGATGACGAAGCTCCTCGAGCAGCCGGTTCGTCGACTGACTCACGAGTGACGGGCTCGACGCGAAGAAGTAGTCGCCGCCAGTCGCCCGCGCGAGCTCGAACAGCGCATTGCGCTGCTGCGCGCCGGTCTGCTCGCCGGATGCCGACAATGGATTCAGCTCACCAACCGCGAACACGTAGACGGGCACGTCGATGGTGCTCGCAATCCAGGCGACTTCTTCAGGCGAGTACGAGCTGGCGTTGTCCGCGCCGTCGGTGATGACCACCACCGCGCGTCGATTCTGCGTGCGGTTGGCCACCGCAGCCGCCGTTCCCGCAATCGCGTCGTAGATCGACGTCGATCCGAACGCTTCGACCTCGCCCAATCCGGAGCGAATCTCATCGAACTCCTGCGTGAACTCGCGGAGCGTCAGAAGCCGCGTGTCGAAGCTCATAAGCGCCGCCAGATCTCTGTCGCGGCGTAGATTGGACAAAACCATTTCGCAGATCTGCTGCGACGACACGGTCGCGGTGCCGAGGCGCATGCTGCCGCTGCCATCCACGAGCAGCGCGATGCTTGCCGGCGCCTGATCGTCCGCCTGCATACCGACGATGTTTCGCGGCTTGCCGGCGTCGGTGACGACGATATCGTTGGGCGTCAGGGTCCGGACGACGCGACCTTTCTTGTCGCGCACGACAGCGGTGACCGAGACGAGGTCCACGCCCGACTTGAAGGTCGCCTGAGGCTGCTGATCGACCTGAGCCAGGGCGACACGTGGATTGAGGCTCACGAGGAGCCCGAAAAGAGTCACCAGGGTCGCGCGGCGAAAGTGCATGGTTGTTCCTACGGGCACTGAAGTGCTGGCTGCCTCCTCTTGTCGGTGGTTCTTCTACGATACTTTATTGCGTGACATCTCTCCATGACATCCGAAGAAACCCGTGCCGTCGTCGACCAGTTCAACGACGCCTTCAATCGCCATGACGTCGACGCCATTATGGGATGTATGACGCCAGACTGTGTGTTCGAGAACACCAGGCCTGCACCGGATGGCACGCGTCTGGTCGGTCAGGCTGCGGTTCGTGGCTATTGGGAAGAGCTCTTTGCCCGCTCTCCGCATGCCCGCTTCGATACAGAGGATGTGTTTGCGGCGGCCGATCGGTGCGTCGTGCAGTGGGTCTACCACTGGGTTCGCGACGGCAAGCCCGGCCACGTCAGAGGCATCGACGTGTTCCGCGTACGGGACGGCAGAGTTGCGGAGAAGTTTTCCTACGTGAAGGGATAGATCTTTTTTGCAACGACTTTGCCGCGGGCACGGAGCGGCCTTGACGTTCAGGGGGATCCATCCTCAGGATCTCTAGCGTGAGAAAACTGATCGTACTCTTTGTCGTTCTTGGGTCGCTCGACGCGACTGCGCAGCAGGGTCAGGCGTGGGATGCGCGATTCCGCGCCATTCCCGAGGCTCGCAACCTCGGTGAGTACGTGCGAATCATGTCCGCACGGCCGCACCACCTCGGCTCGGCCTACGGCAAGCAGAACGCAGAGTGGATACTCGCGCGATTCAGGGAGTGGGGCTGGGACGCCCAGATTGAGAACTACGACGTCCTCTTTCCGACACCGAAGGAGCGGATCGTCGAGATGGTGGAGCCGTCCAGGTTCCGGTTGACGCTGGAGGAGCCGCCAGTCGCTGTCGATCCGACGTCCTCGCAGACGTCGGAGCAGCTTCCCTCGTTCAATGCGTACTCGGTTGATGGCGATGTCACAGGACCGCTCGTCTACGTGAACTACGGCCGGCCCGTTGACTACGAGGAGCTCGATCGGCGAGGCATCTCCGTCAAAGGCGCGATCGTGATCGCGCGCTACGGCGCGTCATGGCGCGGCATCAAGCCGAAGGTGGCGGCCGAGCGCGGCGCGATCGGCTGCCTGATCTATTCCGATCCTCGAGACGATGGGTACTGGGTCGATGGTGTATTTCCGGATGGCCCGATGCGCTCGAAAGACGGCGTGCAGCGTGGCAGCGTGATGGACATGCCGACGTATCCCGGCGATCCGACGACGCCGGGTCGGGGGTCAACGGCGGGGGCTTCGCGGCTCGAGTTGAAAGACATCACGACGCTCACGAAAATCCCTGTCCTGCCCATTTCGTACGGCGACGCGCAACCGCTGCTGGCTGCACTCACTGGCGAGGCGGCCCCCGTGGACTGGCGCGGTGGACTTCCGATTACTTATCGCATTGGTCCTGGTCCCGCGCGCGTGCACATGAAGCTCGCGTTCGACTGGAGCCTGAAGCGCGTGCACAACGTGATTGCGCGCCTGCCGGGATCGACGTATCCAGACGAGTGGATCGTTCGCGGGAACCATCACGACGCGTGGGTCAACGGCGCGCAGGATCCAGCGAGTGGGATGGCAGCGGAGCTCGAAGAAGCACGTGCGCTCGGTGAGCTCGTGAAGCAGGGCTGGCGTCCGAAGCGGACGATCGTCTACGCCGCGTGGGACGGCGAAGAGCAGGGGCTGCTCGGATTGACGGAATGGGTGGAGCACCACGAGGCAGAACTGCGGGACAAGGCCGCGGTGTACATCAACACGGACGGCAACGGGCGTGGGTTCCTCGGCGTCGGTGGCTCGCACGCGCTCGAGCCGCTGGTCAACGCGGTCGCGAAGGAGGTCGAGGATCCGGAAACCAAGAGCAGCGTCTGGAAGCGCATGCAGGCGAAGGCGATTGCGACGGGCCCGCAGCCGGCTCGGAACGAGGCGAGGTCGCGTCCCGATCTTCGCATCGGGGCGCTTGGGTCAGGGTCTGACTACTCGGCGTTTCTCCAGCACGCCGGCATTCCGTCGTTGAACGTGTCGTTCAGCGGTCTCGACAACAGCGAAGGCATCTACCACTCGATCTACGATGACTACTACCACTTCACGAAGTTCCTCGATACGGACTTCGCGTACGGACGTGCACTTGCTCAGACAGTCGGAAGTCTCGTAATCCGGCTTGCCGACGAAGATGTGTTGCCGTTCCAGTTCACGAGCCTCGCGGATACGGTGCAGACGTACGTCGGCGAGCTGCAGGGGCAGCTCAGGCAGCAGCAGTCTGAGACGAGGGAGCTGAACAAGCAGATCGAGGAAGGCGTCTTTACGTCGATTGCGGATCCGCGTCGCGCATTCCGGGCGCCTGTCGTCGACACTGTGCCGCCGTCGATCAATTTCGCCCCGCTCGAGAACGCGGCCAGCGCGCTCACGCAGGCGGCGGAACGTTACAAGAAGACGCTCGATGCGTCGCGCTCGCGACTCACGCCCGACGCGATTCGTTCACTCAACAAGAGTGTCATCCAGAGCGAACGCCAGCTCTCGCACGAGGCTGGCCTGCCTCGCCGCTCCTGGTATCGCCATCTTCTCTATGCACCGGGCTTCTACACCGGCTACTCCGTGAAGACAATGCCCGGCGTGCGTGAAGCGATGGAGCAGAAGGACTTCGCAGAAGCCGAGAGGGAGATCGTTCGCGTCGCCGAGGCGCTCAATCGCGAAACGGCGTTGATCAACGGGATGACGCGGACGCTCGAGCAGCTCGCGAAGTAGTGCGGGGTCAGACCCCTTCACACGATTTCACTGTTGCTGCTGCTGTTCGCTGTCGTCCACGGCCGGTTCGACTGACTCGCGCGCCATCCATGGTGTGAATGGCGTCAGGTCGTTCGAGAGCGGCGACAGCGCGGGGCCGACCGTAACCGACACGCTCAGCTCGCTTCGAACGGTGCTGACCCCCTTGAAGACGCCTCGCGTCGGAGGCACATCGGCATAGTCGCGTCCGATTGCCACGCGGATATGCCGGTCGTTGGCGATCAGGTTGTTTGTCGGGTCGAGTCCCACCCAGCCGAGGTCTGGCAGCAGCACTTCAACCCACGCGTGCGTCGCGCCGTCCGTCGAGCGGTTCTGACTGCCGGCCGGCTGGAACAGATAGCCGCTGACGTAGCGCGCTGGGATGCCAAGCGGCCGGACGAGGCTGAGGAAGATATGCGCGAAGTCCTGGCAGACGCCTTTGCGCGTCTCGAGCGCTTCGTCGATTGGTGAATCGACACGCGTGCTCCGCGGGCTGTACGCGAACCGC
Organism: uncultured Acidobacteriota bacterium; assembly: GCA_963757735.1. GTDB lineage: Bacteria > Acidobacteriota > Vicinamibacteria > Vicinamibacterales > UBA2999 > Gp6-AA40. The sequence goes on along the minus strand of CAVWST010000036.1, from coordinate 112,876 downwards.
GCGTACATCTCGCCCATGAGGCGACGGAGCGCGACGAGCGGATCGTTGCCGCGCTCGAGCCCGATCTCCGCTCGGAAGGCAACGAGTGCTTCAGTCTGCTGAACGAAGGTGCTTGGCGCCAGATACTCCCACCACTGCCCCGACGCAGCCATCGAACCGAGACGAGACCATGCCGCCGGTCCCAACCGATGCGGCAGCGAACGCATCGTCATGCACTCGACGAGTGCTTCTGCCGTGACCGTGAGGCGGGAGTGACGGCCAGGGATGTTGAAGTGGTGCACCAGGTTGTTGTCGTGATCGCGATACGTCATCACGCGCGCCGAGGGCGTTGTCATCAGCGTGAATTGAAGGCACCGCTGCAAGGTGTCCGTCCGTGGCTGCATGCGCGCCTCCATCACGCTCTCAGTGATGGGCGACTCGTAGGTGAAGCGCGTGATGTGTCGTATCGAATACCGCATGTCGTGGGCTTTGGTCTCTGGTTTCTGGTCGTTAGTCTCTCGTTGTTGCTCAGGCCGGCAATGCTGACTCGATCGGGTACGCGACGTAGCTCTGATACACGGCCGCGTGAATCTGGCCGCACTGCCGGCTGATGTTCGTCAGATACGTCTGTGGGTCATCGCTCAGGATCTCATCAACCTGCGCGTACTCGAGTGACGCGCGCAGGCGTCCGGCAAGCCGCTCGGCGCGCCCGGCGGTACGCGTGCTGTAACCCGCCAGCGAACGAAGCGCGCCTTCGAGCCTGACCGCAGAGAAGCGCACCGATCGCGGGAACTCCGGATTGAGCAGCAGGAACTCCGTGACGCGTCCGGCGCGGACGTCGGCGGTGTAGTACCCGGCATACGCCTCGAGGGCCGAGCACGACTCCAGCAGCGTGACCCACTCGACTTGATCGAGCGGCTCTGGCATGGTCGACGATCCCGCGCCCTCCGGCACGAAGAGCGTCAACAGTGAGGCGGTCGCACTCGAGCGTTCGAGATAATGGCCGACTTGCAGGTACTGCCAGCCTTCACCGTGGCTCATCGTGCCGTTGGTGATGCCCTTGAACAGTCGCACGCCGTCGATGATGGCGCGCGACGAGTGATGCGTTCTCGCGCTCCACGAGCCTTCATCGCGCATCTGCCTCACGCGAAGGTAGAGCGCATTGAGCTGCTCCCACATCGCGGAGCTGATCTCCTCGCGTACCTGACGCGCGTTCTCGCGCGCGGCGGTCACGCACGCTGCGACGGAGTTGCGATTCGCGAGATCGAAGAGTGCGCCGCCGGCGAGAGCGGAGACGTCCTGCGATTCCGAGGCCAGCCCGACGCTTTGATACAGGCGTTCGACCGCCGAGCCGGTGAACGACGACGCGCGGCCAAGGCCCTGATCGACGGCGACATCGACGAGCCGCGCCGTGTGCTCGGCGCGTTCGAGATACCGGCTGATCCAGTAGAGCGAGTCGGCGACGCGCGACAGCAGCATGTCTGCTCAGTGACCTCTCGAACCTAGTCCGCGAGAACCCAGGTGTCCTTGCTGCCACCACCCTGAGAGGAGTTGACGACGAGCGACCCTTTGCGGAGAGCGACGCGCGTCAACCCGCCCGGCACCATCGTCACCTTGTCACCGAACAACACGTACGGGCGGAGGTCGATGTGTCGTGGCTCGATCCCGCTATCCGTGAAGCAGGCAGCGCGGGAGAAGGAGAGCGTCGGCTGGGCGATGTAGTTACGCGGTGAGGCGAGAATCCGATCGCGGAATTCGTCACGCTGCTTTCGCGTGCTATGTGGACCGATCAGCATCCCGTAGCCGCCGGATTCGCCAACGGCTTTCACGACCAGTGACTCGAGGTTCTCGAGCACGTACGATCGATCCGCAGGATTGTCGAGCAGGTAAGTCTGCACGTTCGACAGGATCGGCTCTTCCGACAGGTAGAACTTGATGATCGCCGGCAGGTACGCGTAGACCGCCTTGTCGTCGGCGATGCCAGTGCCGATGGCGTTCGCCAGCGACACCTGTCCGGCCCGATACGCGTTGAGAAGTCCGGCCACACCCAGATACGAATCGGCCCGAAACGCGAGGGGATCCAGGAAGTCGTCGTCCACGCGCCGATAGATCACGTCCACTCGTCTCAATCCGGACGTGGTCCTCATGTAGACGATGTTGTCGTGGACGAGGAGGTCGCGCCCTTCGACGAGCGGAATGCCCATCTCGCGGGCGAGGAAGGCGTGCTCGAAGTACGCCGAGTTGCCCACGCCCGGTGTGAGGACCACGATGGTCGGCTCTCGGTTGGCGGGTGTGAGCGTTCGCAGCGTGGCCAGCAGCGATTGACCGTAGTGCGCGATCGGCTTCACGTTGTAGCGCGTGAAGAGACCCGGAAATACGCGCTTGGTGACCTCGCGATTGGCGAGCATGTACGAGACGCCGCTCGGCACGCGCAGGTTGTCTTCGAGCACAACGAAGCTGCCGTCTTCGAGACGAATGAGATCGGTGCCGGCGATCGAGACGTAGATGTCCTTGTGAACCTTGACGCCGCGCATTTCGCGCCTGTAGTGCCGGCAGCTGTAGACGAGCTCCGGCGGCACGACGCGTTCCGCGAGGATGCGTCCCTCGTGGTAGATGTCCTTCAGGAACAGATTGACGGCCGTCAGTCGTTGCGCGAGTCCGCGTTCGAGCGTGTCCCACTCGCGGCTGGTGATGATCCGTGGGAGCAGATCGAAAGGGAAGATCCGCTCTGTGCCCTGATCGTCTCCATACACGGTGAAGGTGATGCCTTGCGTGAGGAACGCGCGGTCGGCTTCGAGCTGACGCTGCCGCAGCTCATCCTGCGAGGCGACGAGCAGTTCCTCGATCAGCGGGCCATAGTGTGGCCGCGCTCGCCAATTGGCCTCGAACATCTCGTCGTACGCATTATCGAGACCCGTACTGCGAGAAGAGCGAGCCGCCGGGAGGCCCGGGGCGCGCCGGATGAAGAGGCGGCACGAGCTTGAGGGATGAGACTTGGGACACGACGCCGGGTTCCCTGATTCAGACAGATTTGTTGTAACGCTTCGCCACTGGGACAGAAATGTCCGTCGTCTGCATTTCCTGCCGACTGAGGGGATCGCGGCCTTTTCTCACGATCGTGCGCTTTGGGGTCCACGCCAGAAAGCCAGCATCCACCAGTGCATCGATGACAAACCGGCAATCGTCCATGCCCAGTGACCAGAGCCGCACAGCCTGGGGCAGCGTCAACTCCCTCTCGGGCATCTCAACGAAGTCCATGCGCACACGATCAACGACGGTTGCGAAGCTCATGTCGATTCGCTGAGCAACCTCCGCGCCAGCCAGTAGTTTGGGCACGTTACTGCCGATCGCGGTGTTTCTCAAGGTATTTCTCTGTTCGTCGCTCGAGTCGGTCTGCGAGGTAACGCGACAAGAGTGTAGGAACACAACTTCTTCGATACTGAAATGTCCGATGTACTCTTGGCGATACCCGCAAAGGGCTTTGAAAAACGCTTGCGACACTCGAGGCAGCGATTCTTGCTTCGGCGCGGCGCACATTTCCCATCCGGGCGGAGGTTCGGCGTGAAAGCTGAAGAAGCGGTCGTCGAGGACATCAGTCAACTCGTCTCACACAGCGGCAATCCCACGGAAACACTCATTGGCATCGTGAACCTGATTCAGCAGCGGTTCACGACTGACGTGTGCTCGGTGTACGTACTCGAACAGGATCGCGCCAACCTCGGTCTCGCAGCCACGGTTGGTCTGCGTCCGGAGAGCGTCGGTCAGGTGCGCATGCGAGTGACCGAAGGACTCGCCGGTCTCGTTGCGGAGCAGGCTAAACCGGTTGTCGTGCCGGATGCGACCGCTCATCCTCGCTTCAAGTATTTCCGTGACATCGGCGAGGACGCCTTCCGCACGTTTCTCGGTGTGCCGGTCATGGACCGCGGCGTGCTCCAAGGCGTGCTGGTGGTCCAGACGACGGAACCGCGCGCCTTCACCGACGAGGACGTGCGCACGCTCGCCGCACTGGGTGTGCAGCTGGCGCCGATCGTCAGCGAAGCTCGAACGGAAGGCCAGTTCGTGGCGCCGGTGCACCGGCGCCTGGCGGCCATCGCCCGGAATTTGTGGTGGAGCTGGGACTCGGAGAGCGTCGCGCTCTTTCGCGATCTCGATCCGGTCCTCTGGCAATGGTGCGATCACAATCCAATCGCGCTGCTGCAGCAGGTCGACGTGCATCAGCTCGAGGTGCGCGCGACGCAGCTCGCATTGCATGGGCGGATCAATCACGCCCATCGCCGCTTGCAGGAGTACCTGCAGTCGAAGCACACGTGGGGTGCCCGTCACGCCAGTGTGCTGGGCGCCCGGCCGGTTGCGTATTTCTCGGCCGAGTTCGGGCTGCACGAGTCGATGCCCATCTACTCGGGCGGTCTTGGCATCCTCGCGGGCGACCATCTGAAGAGCGCGTCGGATCTCGGAATCCCGCTCGTCGGCATCGGCCTGTTCTACGACCAGGGTTATTTCCGTCAGCGGCTCGATCCCAACCTGTGGCAGCACGAGGAGTACATCGAGACCGATCACCGGCTCCTGCCGATGGAGCCGGCGATGGCGAACGGCGAGCCGGTGACCGTCGACATCGATACGCGCACGGGACGGATCTCGGCTCGAGTCTGGCGCACGGCGGTTGGCCGTAACACGTTGTTGCTGCTTGATTCGAACGTCGAGGGCAACAGCCCCGAGGATCGCGAGCTGACGGCGCGGCTCTACGGGGGCGATCACCGCGTGCGCATCCGGCAGGAACTGCTCCTCGGTATCGGAGGTGTGAAGGCGCTGGAGGTGCTCGGCATCTCACCCGGTGTGGTGCACCTGAACGAAGGGCACAGTGCGTTTGCGTCGCTCGAGTTGATCCGCATGCGGATGGAGACCGAAGGCATCAGCTTCGACGAGGCCATGCGTCGCGTGTCATCGCACGTCGTGTTCACGACGCACACGCCGGTACCGGCGGGCCACGATCGTTTCCATTCGGAATTGATCGAAGAGCACCTCGGCCCGGTCCGCGATGCGCTTGGCTTGTCCCACGACGGTCTCCTCGCACTCGGGCGCGTCAACGCCCAGGACTGGCGGGAAGAGTTCTGCATGACGGTCCTCGCCCTCAAGTCGAGTCATCGCGCCAACGCCGTGTCGTCGCTGCACGGTCACGTGTCGCGCGCGATGTGGACTGGGCTTTTCCCGGGCGTGCGCGAGGAACACATTCCAATCGGCCACGTCACCAACGGCGTGCACGTCAATTCATGGCTCGCGCCCCAGATGCGCCTCGTCTACGAACGTCATCTCGGTGCCGACTGGATTGCTCGCAGCGGCGACCCCGCCCTGTGGGAAGCGATCGACGACATCGACGATGGGGAGTTGTGGGAGGCACATTTGACGCTGAAGGCCCGGCTGGTAGCCGAGGTCCGCAGGCGTCTCATGCTGCAGGCGGAGCGTCAGGGTCAGCCATCGAATGTCGTCGCACAGCTGCGGCGCGTGCTCAGTCGTGATGCATTGACCATCGGGTTCGCCCGGCGCTTTGCTACCTACAAGCGCGCCAACCTGCTCCTCCAGGACCTCACGGCTCTCGATGCGCTCGTCAACGATCCTCACCGCCCCGTGCAGCTGGTCTTCGCGGGCAAGTCGCATCCGCTCGATGGCCCGGGCAAAACGGTCCTCCAGGAAGTCGCCGGGCTCGCGCGTGACGCGAGATTCGCCGGCAAGATCGTCTTCATCGAGGACTACGACATCAGCGTCGGCCGCGACCTGGTGCAGGGCGTCGATGTGTGGTTGAACAACCCGAGACGTCCGCTCGAAGCATGCGGCACGAGCGGTCAGAAGGTCGTGCTCAACGGTGCACTGAACCTCTCGGTGCTCGACGGATGGTGGGCCGAAGCATATGACGGGCTGAACGGGTTCGCGATCGGCCGGGGTGACACGCACACGTCACCAGCCGTTCACGATGCGCGCGATGGGCAGTCGCTCGCCGACGTGTTGCGCAACGAAGTCGTGCCGCTGTACTACGATCGCGATCGCGACGGGCTGCCGAGAGAGTGGATCTCACGCGTGAAGCGAGCGATTCGCACGCTCGGGTGGCGATTCAGCGCCGACCGCATGGTGATGGACTACGTGCTCAAGGCCTACATTCCAGCGGCCGGCGGCACGAGCAGCGACATGCGCGGCTTTTAGCCGGACCCTCGCTATCATGGGCGGATGCATGCTCACCTTCAAGAGGTGCTTCCGCTCCTGGACGATGCCCGCGCCGTTCTGAAAACCGCCATCGATCAGGTGCCGGAAGGCCTTCGTCGGACTCGACCATCCAGCGAGCGCTGGTCGGTCGCAGAGGTTCTCGAGCACCTGGTCAAAGTCAACCGCCTCTTCGCCGAACGCATCGCGACCGCAGTCGCCGAGGCCACAGCTGCCGGCCTCGGTCCCGAGCGACAACCACGCGATCCCCTCGCTGCCAACGTCATGCGCGCGCTGAAGGACCGGACCGATCGACGTCCGGCACGCGATATCGTCTTCCCGACCGGCAACGTCGAGGCCAGCGTGGCGTGGGCGGAGCTCGATCGTGCGCGCGAGGAAGTGCGTGCCGCCGTGCTTGCCGCTGACGGTCTGGCGCTGGGAGCGGTCACCGCGGAGCACCGGTTCTTCGGTGTGCTGACTGTGTACCAGTGGGTCGAACTGGTTGCGGCGCACGAATGCAGGCACGCCGATCAGATCCGCGAGATTGGGGCGGCCCTCCAGGCGTGATCGCGTCCCGAGCCGTGGCAACTGCCGGGTTCGAGGGACAATAGAAGCGTGGAACCGGTGCTGGAACTGCGGAATGCCACGCTCCTGCGCGGTGGCGCGCGCGTGCTCGATGGACTATCGCTCGCGATTCAACAAGGTGAGCACACTGCGATCCTTGGTCCCAATGGTGCAGGCAAGTCGTCCCTCATTCGCCTCCTGACATTCGAGGATCGACCTCACATCGGCGAGAACGGCAGTGCGCCGATGCGGATCTTCGGCCAGGAGCGCTGGGATGTGTCCGCGCTGCGCACGCGGTTCGGCGTCGTCACGGGCGAGCTCGATCACAACTTCGGACTCGAGACGTCGAGCGGTCGCGTGTCGGGCCTCGACGTCGCGACCTCCGGGCTGTTCGGAAGCCAAGGGGTCTTCTCGCATCACGAGCTCACCGACGCGATGCGGGCGAGTGCGCGAGAAGCACTCGCGCGTGTGGATGCCTCTCATCTGGCAAAGAAGCCGCTCAACGAAATGTCTGCCGGTGAGCGGCGGCGCGTCCTGATTGCCCGTGCGCTGGTGACGCGTCCTGATGCGCTCGTCCTCGACGAGCCGACCACTGGCCTCGATTTTGTCGCCCGCCACCGATTCATGGAATCCATCCGTCGCCTTGCGCAGGACGGAACGACGTTGATTCTGGTCACGCACCACATCGAGGAGATCGTGCCGGAGATCAAGCGGGTGATTCTGCTGCGCGCGGGCAAGGTGGCGTTCAGCGGAGACCCGGACAGTGCGCTCACGCCGGAGCAATTGAAGGATGTGTTCGGCGCAGCGATGCACGTGGAACGAAGCGGCGGGTACTACCACGTGAGGCTGGCAGGCAACGGATCACCGTGACACCCGATCGATTGCGCGAGTTCCTGGCGAGTCATCCCGAGTACCGAGTCAACGACACGCCTCGATGAGATCCGCGCCGCAGAGTACTCACGGCTCGATGAAGCCGGTGACGCGTATCTCGACTACACCGGCGCCGGCATCTACGCGGCGTCGCAGGTTCGGCGGCACGCCGAACTGCTCGCATCAAGTCTGCTGGGGAACCCGCACTCTGCCAGCCCCGCTTCCTCTGATGCGACGCGCCTTGTCGAGCGATCGCGGCGCGCGGTGCTCGACTGGTTCAACGCCGGTGACGGCTACACCGCGATCTTCACCCTCAATGCGACCGGTGCACTCAAGCACGTAGGTGAGTCGTATCCGTTCTCCGCCGGTGACCGGCTGCTGCTGACCGTCGACAACCACAACTCGGTCAACGGCATTCGCGAGTTTGCCGTCGCGCGTGGCGCCTCGGTGTCGTACGCGCCTCTCACGCCGCCGGAGCTGCGCATCGATCGATCTGAAATCGACAGCTTGCTGAAGACGGCGAAGCGCGGTGGGAACAATCTGTTCGCCTTTCCCGCTCAGTCCAACTTCACGGGCGTGAAGCATCCGCTGGAGCTCGTCGACGAAGCCCACGCGAGTGGATGGGACGTGCTGCTCGATGCGGCAGCATTCGTTCCGACCAATCGACTCGATCTGCAGCAAATCAGTCCCGAGTTCCTGTGCGTGTCTTTCTACAAGATGTTCGGGTATCCGACGGGCGTGGGCTGCCTGTTGGTTCGCAAGAGCGCGCTCGCGAAGCTCCGGCGTCCGTGGTTCTCAGGCGGCACCGTGAACTTCGCCACCGTCGGTCTGGTTCGTCATCTGCTGGCGCCCGGTGAAGCCGGTTTCGAGGACGGCACGCTCAACTATCTCTCCATCGCGGCAGTCGAGATTGGCCTGCATCATCTCGAGGCCGTTGGCATCGACACGATCCAGACGCGCGCCCGCTGCCTGACCGACTGGTTGCTTCACGAGCTCGTCGAGATGCGGCATTCCAACGGGCGACCGATGGTGCGCATCTACGGTCCGCTCACAACGAAGATGCGCGGACCGATCGTGACGATGAATTTCTACGATCCCGCAGGGCACCTGCTCGACTACCGTCGCGTCGAAGAGTTGGCGGGGGAGCAGCGTATCTCGCTGCGCACCGGGTGCTTCTGCAACCCGGGCGCCGGTGAGACGGCCGAAGGGATTACGGCGGAAGACGTGAATGCCGCGCTCTCGATTCGGGAAGACCTGACGCTGGCGCGCTTCCTCGAAATCGTCACGGCGCGCGGTGGCAAGAGCGCGGGCGCGATCCGCGTATCGTTTGGCCTCGCCAGCAACTTCGCCGACGCCGAACGCTTCGTGCAGTTCGCGAAGTCATTTCGCGACCAGTCGCGCCTCGCGATCGGTGAGGCGACGTTCGATATCGAGTCCTGTCGCATCATGCGCGACGGAAGCTGATCTGCGACATTTCAATCTGCACGTCGAAGAATGTCCACGACGTAGGCAGATGTTCCCACATCAATTCTGCGTACCTCGAACCAGACTGAGAGCGGATTCATCGATGAACATTGAACATCGCTGCGCGGCACGCGACGTGCCTCTCTTGCCGACGATGGTAGTCTGGAGGCGTCGCGATGGCCGAGAACGGATTGTCCGAACGAGTCGAGCGGATTGAACAGAAGCTCGATAAGCAGTTCACCGAAGTGCAGGAGCACTTCGTCGAACAGCGGAAGTACATAGAGTTTGCTTACGACAAGCTGGACCAGCGTATCGACGGCTTGGACACGCGAATGACTGAGGCTTCGCGCGCGTGGCGAATCGACGGACTGCCGCGAATCGACGGACTGACCAGCGAATCGACGGACTGGACCAGCGAGTCGACGGACTGGGCCACGAATCGACGGACTGGGCCAGGAATCGACGGACTGGACCAGCGATCGACGGACTGGCCAGCGAATCGACGGACTGGGCCAGCGAATCGACGGACTGGACCAGCGGATCGACGGACTGGGCCAGCGAATCGACGGACTGGACCATCGAATCGACGGACTGGACCTAGAATGACTGACGGATTTTCCAGGCTGGAACGGAAGTTCGATCAGTTCATCGACACGCCGTCACGACCAACGTCCGCCACAAGACGCCGGCGAGTCCATCGAAACGCCGCCGCTGACGTGCAGAAGGCATACGGAACCTGGCCCTCGCCGATTACGGCACAAACCGTAGCGGCACAAGGTCTCCGCCTCTCCTACGTCGCGCTCGACGGCGACGACATCTACTGGATCGAAGGGCGTCCGCACGAGGCCGGTCGCAATGCTCTCGTCAGGTTGCGGAACGGCCGAATCGAAGACGTCACCCCGTCAGATTTCAACGCCCGGACGCGTGTGCATGAGTACGGGGGAGGCGCATACGTTGTGGCCGCAGGCGTCGTCTACGCCTCGAACTTTGCCGACCAGCGGGTCTACCGCATTGCCGCGAACGATCAACCGATACCAATGACGCCGGCGGGGAAGTGGTTCTACGCGGATGCGACGCTCGATCGTAAGCGTCAGCGACTGATCGCAGTCCGAGAGGATCACTCCGAGCCCGATCGTGAGCCCATCACCACGCTGGTGAGCATCCCGCTCGAAGGCGCGCCGAGCGCCGGCGACGTGATCGCATCGGGGTACGACTTCTACTCCACGCCGAGACTCAGTCCCGACGGATCGCGAGTCGTCTGGCTCTCCTGGCGGCACCCGCAGATGCCCTGGGACGGAACAGAGCTCTGGCTCGCCGATGTGACGGAAGCGGGAATGCTGGCGAATCAGCGGCGCATCGCCGGCGGACCGACCGAGTCGATCTATCAACCTGGCTGGACGTCAGACGGTGAACTCTATTTCGTCAGCGATCGTGACGGCTGGTGGAAGCTCTATCGATCGGACGCTGGCGTCCTCGTGGCAGGCGGATGTCCCGAATGATTCGGAGTTCGGTCGCCCGCAATGGATCTTCGGGACAACGTCGTGGGTCACTGCAGGCGACGGACGCATGGTCGTTTCGTACACGCGTGCCGGACGCTGGCATCTTGCGACGCTCGACACACGGAGCGGTCGTGTGTCTCAGTTGGCTGAGGGCTTCGAGCCGCGCGAGTGGCTGGCGGCAAACGGGACACACGTCGTGCTCGTGGCCGGATCCTCGACGACGCCGGACGCGGTCGTCCGCGTTGACGTCGCAACGGGCGTGGTCGAAACGCTGAAGTCGTCCTCCGCAGTCGAGCTTTCCAGCAGCGCTGTTGTCAGTCCCCGAATCGGTCGAGTTCCCATCCTCCGACGGACACGACACGCACGCGTTCTACTACCCGCCGCGCAACGACGACTACACGGAGCTCGACGGTGAACGGCCGCCTCTCATCCTGATCGGCCACGGCGGCCCCACGACGGCCACGAGCGCGACGCTCGATCTCAAAGTGCAGTTCTGGACCAGCCGTGGTTTCGCGGTAGCCGATGTCAACTATGGCGGCAGTTCAGGATTCGGCAGAAGCTATCGCGAGCGACTCAACCAACAGTGGGGCGTTCTCGACGTGCGCGACATGATCGCGGCCGCGCAGTATCTCGTCGCGACCGGGAAGGCGGATCCGAATCGCCTGATGATTCGCGGTGGCAGCGCCGGCGGCTACACGACGCTCGCGGCGCTGGTGTTTCACCCCGGCGTCTTCAAGGCTGGCGCAAGCTACTACGGCATCTGCGACATCGAAGTGCTCGCGCGCGACACGCACAAGTTCGAGTCACGCTATCTCGACACGCTGGTCGGTCCCTATCCAGCGGCGCAGGACGTCTACTACGCACGCTCGCCGATTCACTTCGTCGACCGCCTCGCCTGTTCGCTGATCCTCTTTCAGGGTCTCGAGGACAAGGTCGTCCCGCCGAACCAGTCCGAGATGATGGCGGCTGCTGTCCGGAAGAAGGGACTGCCTGTGGCGTATCTTGCCTTCGAAGGCGAGCAACACGGATTCAGAAAGGCGGCAACCATCATCCGCTGCCTCGAGGCGGAACTGTATTTCTATGGCGCCGTCTTCGGCTTCGCTCCAGCCGACGCGATCGAAGCGATCAGGATCGACAACCATGTCACGTTATGACTTTCTCGTGGAGAGCTATCGCACCGAACGGCTCAAGACGTTGAGCGTCTGGTCGCAGATCCCCGACGCGCGCATGACATTCCGACCCGAGCCGCGCGCCCGAACGCCGCTCGAGCACATGGTCCATCAATGCGTCAGCGAGGACACCTGGATGCGGACAATGCTTGGGGTCACCGTTTCGCGGCCGGCGCTTCCGCAGCAAGAGACTCGACCGGCGTTTCTTGAGCACTATGCCGCAGCGTCGGGAGAACGCCTCGCACGGATCGAGTCACAGCCAGATGCCTGGTTCGAGGCCGAGACAGCCTTCTTCGATGTGAAGCGTTCGAAGGCGTGGGTCTTGACGCGGAGGCTGACGCACTCGGCTCACCATCGAGGGCAGTTGACGGTGTACCTGCGTTTGTGGGGGCAGGCGCTCTATTCGACGTACGGGCCGACGGCCGATACCGGCGGCCTCTTTCAGAACCAGGCGCCGGTTATTTATCGCTACGCGTCAGTGGACGACCTGCTCGAGCGTGAGGCGAGTGGCGGCGAGAACCCGCCACTGCCGGGACCCGGAGCGAATAGTCCGACGGAGCGCCCGGACCGATCACTTTGAGCCGCTGACCGCCAGGCTCGGTGCGCCTTGGGCGAACTCCAGCATCTGCTTCGTCAGGTCCATCGGGTAGGAGATCTGGACGTCGGTGATCGTGCCGTCCGGTCCCTTCACCGCTGTCAGCTTGGGCATGACGAATCCCTGGTACGACGGCAGCTTCAAGCCGTCCACGCGCTTGACGATCTCATCGCGCAACGCGGCGTCGAAGTGGATGCCGTGCGTTTCGAACAGCGTTTTGGCCGCCGCGTAGTCGCCCTCCGACTTGATCCGTTGAACTTCGGCGAGCAATTTCCCGACGCCGTCACGAAATGCTTTCGTGTCGGTCACGACCAGGTAGGTTTTGTTGTCGCGCGTCCGCTGTTCGATCGACTTCGTATTCGCCATCAACCAGCGAACGATCATCTGGCGATTGCGCATGTGGTCTTCTTCGATCTGCGTGCCCTCGCGCACCCGCCGGAGTTGCACGATCGCGTTGCGCGCGTAGGCCTGGTACTCCGCCCGCATGATGTCTTCCTGGTCGGAGGCGGGGACGATACCGAGCTCCACGAGCTTCGGATTGCCAAAGAAGTACAACCCGATCAGGTCCGCGCGTCCTTCTTCCAGCGCGGAGAAGTGCTCCTTGATCGCTTCCTGCGGTGTGCCCTTGAAGGCGGCCGCCTGCTGGCCTGACGCGTGCCCGATCACCTCGTGCATGTCGGTGAGCAATTCGGCGGCGAGCGCGCCGAACTTCTCGCTGCGCTGGGCCTCTTCCGGCGTCCACGTGAACTCGGTTCGCATCGATGTCGGCACCGCGTTGTCGGACGCGTCGCGCACGTTGGACAGCGAGACCGACTTGCTGCCGTACTGTTCGCGGATACGTTGATCGTTGGGCAGGTTGATGCCGACCGGTGTCACCGGACCTGAGTCACCGGTTTCCATCACGACGTCGATGGCATTGGCGACGATGCCCTTGACGCTGGGTTTGCGGTACTTGGCGTCGTAGGGCATGTTGTCTTCGAACCACTGCGCGTTGCTCGCGAACTTGTTGATCCGATCGGTCTTCTCCTTGTTCACGTAGAAGACCAGCGCCTCCCAGGATCCCTTGCTCCCGCGCGGATCCATGTAGACCTCGATGAAGCCGTTGATCGTGTCGACGGGCGACGCTTTGTCCGCGACCCACGCGATGTCGTACTTCACGCGATCGGCCGTCTCGCCGGTCGTATACCACTGAATGAGCGCGCGCAGGGCGTTCGCCATCGGTTCTGTCGCAAACGGAATGGCCGCCTCGAGATGGCCGACGACCTGGCGAATCTCTTTGTCGTAACGCCCACCGACGCGGTAGACCTCCTCGACAAGCTTGCCGTTCGTTTTCACCAGCCGTGAATTGAGCCCGTACTTCTCGGTGAAGCCGCGCAGGTCGGCCATGCTCACGCCGGAGTAGAGATTGTTAGCGCTCGAGCTGAGGATGTCCTTGCCGGGTCCCGGTGTCTTGTTGGTCACGCTCGGATCGACATTCGGGTCGAAGAACATCGGGCCGAGTCGCGTCAGCAGTCGATCGACGGACTCGTTGGGTTGCGTCGGAAACGTGGCGCCGGCGCTCGCCGCCGACTTCGCCGCCGCCGACAACGCCTGTGGCGTCAGCTTCAACACGAACTTGCGCGCGGTCAAGTTGTTGTAGGGGCCGGTGTTGATCCAGAACAGTTTGGTGTAGCGCTGAATCTCGGCGAGCGTCGCCGGATCGATGCCGCTCGGATGCGACACGATCGCCTCGAGCACGCGCCGCATCTCGAGCGCATTGCGATGCTTCTGGTCGTAGAAGATGTCGCGTCCGGCGATGGCGGCCTGCGTCAGATGCCACACGAGCGTCTTCTCGCGGAGCGGCAAGGCCGCGAACTGGTCCGCGTACAGCTGGACCACCGACGCATCGTCGACTTGTTCGAGCAGGTACTTGCGAGTGCTTTCCTGTGGGACGGGCGCTGGAGCGGGTTGTGGTGCCGTCTCGCGGCTGGAATTACACGCAGCGGTCGTTGCCAGGAGCAGCGTGCACGAGAGCAGTCGGAGTCGCATGAAGAGTAGCTTAGCCTGTCACGGCTCGGCGTGGTACGATCCGCGCCCGATGCATTACCTGCTCATGTATGACGTCGTCCACGACTACGTGGAACGACGGGCTCAATATCGAAGCGAACACATCGGTCTTGCGCGCGAGGCCGTGGCCCGCGGCGAGCTGGTGCTGGGAGGCGCCCTGGCACAACCGGCCGATGGCGTGGTGCTCCTCTTTCGCGGCTCGTCACCGGCAGCCACAGAGGCGTTCGCCAAGTCGGACCCTTACGTGCGCAATGGAATCGTCACGAAATGGCGAGTCCGCGAATGGACCACGGTTGTCGGCGACGATGCCGAGAATCCTCTTCCGCCGAATCTGTGAAGGAGCGTGTCATGAAGAAGCTGTATGGTGCGGTGGCGTTTGGCGCCGCGTTCGTTCTGGGTTTCATCGCGCGCGGTGTGGTTCCCGTGGAGCCGGTCGCACACGCACAGAGCGCGCGCATATTCGAACTGCGGACGTACACGGCACCCGACGGAAAGCTCGCCGACCTGCACGCGCGATTCAAGAACCACACGATGCGCATCTTCAAGAAGCACCAGATCGAGAACATCGCGTACTTCGCGCCGATGGACGCGCCGCTGTCGCAGAACACGCTCATCTATCTCATCGCGCATCCCAGCCGCGAGGCTGCCGACCAGGACTGGGCGGCATTCCAGAAGGACCCCGAGTGGCAGAAGGTGGCCAACGAATCACAGGTGAACGGCAAGATCGTCGCGAAGGTCGAGCGAGTCTTCATGAATGCCACTGACTATTCGCCGATGAAGTAAACAGTAGGCAGTGCATACTTCACGAGATGCTCCATCGCACCGGCGTGATCACGAGGGTGCTTCTGGTGGCTGCGCTGCTGGTGCTGTCTGCCGGTTACACGTTCGCGCAGTTCGGCCGAGGCGGGTTCTTCAACAGTCCAGTCCGCCTCGCGCCGAGCGCATTTCCCGATCGCAACTTCGTCGTGTGCCGGCTGATGTACACGTCCGTGCGTCGCGAGCCGTCGGGAGGCGGATGGCGCACCGACTATCCGTACGGCGAGATCAATCTGACCATTCGATTCTCCGAGCTGACGCGCACGCCGGTCAGCCAGTCAGGCGGGCGCGAGCCGAATCACTACGTCGTGCGGCTCACAGACGATGAGCTGTTTCAGTGTCCGTTCACGATGGCGTCCGACGTCGGGACAATCGGGCTCACCGATGAAGAGGCGGAACGGCTGCGACTCTATCTGCTCAAGGGCGGGTTCCTCTGGGTAGACGACTTCTGGGGCCCGCTCGCCTGGGAGCAGTGGACGCACGAGTTCAGCAAAGTCCTGCCACCGGAGCAATTCCCGATTCAGGACGTTCCGCTCGACGACCCGATCTTCAATTCCCAGTTCATGGTGGAGAAGGTTCCTCAGATCACCAACATCCAGTTCTGGCGCATGACACGTGGCCGGGAGACGTCAGAGCGCGGCGCGGACAGCGCGGTGCCGCATTTCCGTGCGGTGCGTGACGATCACGGCCGCATCATGGTCGTGATGACGCACAACACGGACATTGCAGACTCATGGGAACGTGAGGGCGAGGATCCTGCATTCTTCTACCAGTTCTCCCCCGACGGATACGCGGTCGGCGTCAACGTGCTCCTCCACGCGATGACGCACTGACCACCGAAGTCAGACTTCGAAGTTCACAGTTCGAAGGTCAACGTTCACAATCAAACCAGGTTTTAGTGACAACGACTGTCCCTCCCGCTCGGGACGGGTGGCGCGCATGCCCACCGCGTCATCTTCATCGACCTCGGCCGTTTTCTGGCGCTGGTCTTCATGCTGTACGGCCACACGGTCAGCGCCCTGATGGCACCGGAGTACCAGCGCGGCACCTGGTTCGAGGTCTGGAATTTCCAGCGCGGCCTGACGTCGAGCTTGTTCCTGATGCTCTCGGGATTTGCCTTCAGCATCGCGACGAGCAAGCGATGGACCTCGCATCAGTCGTTTTCGCCGGCGGTGTTCAAGCGAACCCGCCGCTTCGGGCTTTTCCTGCTGCTCGGATACGCAATTCACTTTCCGGTGCCGCGCTTCAGCATGCTGACGACGCTCACGGACGAGCAGTGGCGATCGTTTATGCAGGTCGATGTCCTGCAGTTGATTGGCGCGACGTTCCTTATCGTGCAGGCGCTGGTCTTCGTCGTGACGTCGCGGCGCATGTTCATGATCGCGGCCTGCGTCCTTGCCGCGCTCGTTCTGGCCCTGACCCACCCCATTTGGGTGATCGATTGGTGGCAGATACTGCCAGGGTGGCTCGCCGCGTACATGTCTCCCGCTCGTGGCTCGCTCTTCCCGCTCTTCCCGTGGGCGACATATGTGTTGTTGGGGGCTGGAATGGGACAAATCTATGTCTCCTGGGGCGCCGCCCGGCTCTCCAGCTACGCGATGTACGCGTTATTCGTGCCCGGTGCCGTCCTCTCGGCTCTCGGCTGGGGGCTCGCCCAGTTCGAGCAAGCGCCGTGGGGGGCAGACGCGTGGAACTTCATGCCGATTCAGCTGGCGATCCGCATCGGCGCGTGCCTGATCATCCTCGCGGCCATTGCGCGAGCCAGTCAGCGGCTGACGCGTCTGCCGCATTTTTTCGCGGCGGTGGCACAGGAAACGCTGCCGATATACTTCGTTCACCTAATGATCGTGTACGGTTCTATCTGGAACACCGGCCTGGCCATGCGGTACGCCGCGTCGCTGGGTCCCGTGGCCACGCTGTTCTGCGTCTGTGTTTGTTGGTGTCGATGGCCGCGCTGGGGTGGTATTGGCACTGGCTGAAACACGCCCATTCGACCCTGGCGCGGTGGACCATGGCAGGGGTGGCGGCGCTGCTGGTGATCCGGCTTCTCTAGTACAATCCGTGCTTTCTTTCTGCTGAGGGCCCTGATGTTCGACGCCCTGTTTGAGGCACTGTTCTCGTATCGGCCGGTCGTCTTTCGAGAGGGCGACTTCCGCTTCGATGTGACGAGTGCCTCATTCGTCGCCGCGCTTGTCGCCGGCGCCGTCGTCGCCGCCGCGATCTTCACCTACCGGCGAGTGCAGGTCGCCGATGGACGTCTGCGCGACCGCATCATCCTGACGACCCTCCGCGTCGCGGCTCTTGCGCTGGTCCTCTTCTGTCTGTTCCGTCCCACGCTGGTCGTCCGCGCCGCCGTCAACCAGCAGAACGTCGTGGCTGTGCTGCTCGACGACTCCCGCAGCATGCAGATTCCCGACTCGGCGGGGCAGGCGCGCGGCGAGTACGTCAAAGAGCAGTTTGGCGCTCCCGAAAGCCCCATCATGAAGGCACTGTCAGATCGGTTCCTGTGCGCCCGTTCCGTTTCTCTTCGACGGCGGCCGTGTCGAGTCCGCGAAGCGCTGACCTTCGGTGGTTCGCAGACCAAGCTTGGTCCCGCTCTCGATGGCGTGCGTGAGGAGCTGGCGGGGCTGCCGGTTTCGGGCGTCGTGCTCGTCTCCGACGGCGCTGACACGGGGACGCGGCGTTGAACGAGACGCTGCTGGCGTGAAGGCAGAGAAGCTGCCCGTCTTTACGGTTGGCGTCGGAGCCGAGCGCTGCCTCGCGACATCCAGATCGACCGCGTCAGCACCCAGCGAACCGTTCTCAAGGACGCGTCGCTCCTCCTCGACGTGGTCGTCAGGCAGACGGGATACGACGGCCGCACGGTGACCGTTGATGTCGAGGACGAAGGACGCATTGTCGGATCGGAGAAGGTGCAGCTGCCGACCGACGGCGCTCCGGCGTCCGTGCGTGTGCGCGCGACGGCGGCTGAATCAGGTCCTCGGCTCTTCACCTTCCGTGTTGCACCGGTTGAAGACGAGCTGGTTTCGCAGAACAACGTGCGCGAGGCGCTCATCGACGTGCGCGATGCCAAGGAACGAGTGCTCTACTTCGAAGGCGAGCCGCGCTTCGAAATGAAGTTCCTTCGACGCGCAGTGGCAGACGACAAGAATCTGGAGATCGTCGCGCTGCAGCGGACCGCTGACAACAAGTACATGCGCATCCTGGGTGCCAACCCGAATCCGGAGGAGCTGGTTGGAGGCTTCCCGAAGACGCGTGAAGAGTTGTTCGCGTATCGCGGGTTGATTCTGGGCAGCGTCGAGGCCGGTGCGTTCACCGGCGACCAGCTCCAGATGATTGCGGACTTCGTCGATCGTCGCGGCGGCGGCCTGCTGATGCTCGGCGGCGCGCGCTCGTTCGGCGAAGGCGGCTACGGCGGAACGCCGGTGGCCGATGCGCTGCCCCTGCTCATCGATCCGCGCCGGCGCGCGTCAGACCCGTCGGCGCTCTTGCGGCTGAAGTTCAGCCCGACTCGCGCCGGACAGTCGCATGCGGTTACCCAGATCGCCGACTCCGAAGCGGCATCGGTCGCACGTTGGCCAGAGCTGCCACTCGTGACGTCTATAAATGCAGACCTCCCCGTCAAGCCGGGAGCCACGGTGCTGCTGAACGGCGCCGATGAGCGCGGACGGAGCGCATCGTGCTCACATCGCAACGGTTTGGCCGTGGTAAGGCGATCGCATTGACGCTGCAGGATACGTGGCAATGGCAGATGCACGCGTCGATTCCGCTCGAGGATCAGACGCACGAGCACTACTGGCGTCAGATGCTACGCTGGCTCGTCGAAGGTGTTCCGAGCATGGTCGATGTTCGCGTCCCCGACCGCGTCGAGCCCGGCGATCCGGTCACGATCGAAGCAACGGTCGTTGACAAGCAGTTCGTGGAGCTCAATGACGCCACCGTCATCGCGCAGGTCACCAGGCCTGGCGGCACCACCATGACGTCCCGATGGAGTGGACTGGTGAGCGTGACGGCGAGTACCGCGGGACCTTTGTGAGCGCGGAGGCGGGCGCGTACCAGGTGGCAGTCGACGCAACACGATCCGGAGGGCAGGCGGTTGGCACCGGCTCGGGTTCGTGCGCGTCGGTCCCGAGGAGGCGGAGTTCTTCGATCCGACGATGCACGGCGCGCCGTTGCGCCGCATCGCGGAAGAAACCGGCGGCCGGTTCTACACCCCGGACACCGCCAAGGGCTTGCCGAAGACATCCGCTACGCGGGCCGCGGCGTCACGTCGGTTGAAGAACGCGAACTGTGGAACATGCCCATCATCTTGATTTCGCTCATGGGTCTGGTCTGTGCGGAGTGGGGCTACCGTCGCCTCGTCGGACTGGCCTGAGAGATATCGAATGCTGAAGGTCTTCCTCCTCATCGTCGTGGGTCTCGGCGGAGACGCCGAGACTGCCAAGACGTTTCACCGATGGAGCAACACGCTCGCCGAGGCGTCCGAACGGCTGGGCGTTCCCGCTGAACGATTCGTCTACCTCGTTGGCGAGCCGGTGGAAGGGGACAAGAAAGTCTCCGGTCGCGCGACAAAGGAAGAGGTGACGAAAGCGCTCACGACGTTTGCCGGCGCGGCAGGCCCGGAGGATCTGGTCTTCATTGCGATGATCGGTCACGGTTCGTTTGATGGGCGGGCGGCGAAGTTCAATATGCCGGGCCCGATATGGGGCCTGAGGATTTCGAGCCGCTCTTGAAGAAGCTTCAGACCAGGCAGATCGTGTTCGTGAACACGGCGAGCGCGAGCGCTCCGTTTCTCGAGACGCTTTCGGGCCCTGGCCGCACGCTGGTGTCGGCGACGCGAAGCGGCGCCGAGCACTACACCACGCTCTTCGGCGGCTATTTCGTCGACGCGCTGAATTCACCCGAGGCCGATGCGGACAAGAACAAGCGCATCAGCGTGCTCGAAGCCTTTCAGTTTGCCAAGGCCGAGGTCAACCGCGCGTACGAGCGGGAGGGCTTGCTCGCCACCGAGCATCCGATGCTCGATGACAACGGGGACAAGAAAGGTACTGCCGATCCGTCGGCGACTGGCGCCGATGGGAAGGTTGCCGCGGTGCTCTCGCTCGGCGACGCGAGCGAGGACGGGCTGCCGTCCGATCCCAAGCTTCGCGCTCTCCACCTGGAGCGGCGCGAGATGGAACGCCGCGTCGAGGCGCTTCGGCTCCTGAAAGACAGCATGGACCCGGCGCGCTACAGTTCGGAGCTCGAAAAGCTGGTCACCGATATCGCACTCAAGACTCGCGAGATTCGAGCGGCGGAAGGGAAGTAAACTCCGAACTCCCAAGGTCCACCGCCCAACTCCCAACAAGACTTTCGGGGAGGCGTGAGGGATTTGGGTTTGGGAGCTGGGAATTGGGGATTGGGAGTTAAGACGAAGGAAGGTCTCGATGAACCCGATGGTGAGTGACACGGTTGATCTGCAGTCGCCGGACGACATCGC
Organism: uncultured Acidobacteriota bacterium; assembly: GCA_963757735.1. GTDB lineage: Bacteria > Acidobacteriota > Vicinamibacteria > Vicinamibacterales > UBA2999 > Gp6-AA40. The sequence goes on along the minus strand of CAVWST010000036.1, from coordinate 92,206 downwards.
GCTTGCAGACAAGATGAATGCGGGCCGAAAGCAGATCGTCACCGAGCTGAAGAAGATCATCGTCGGACAGGACGATGTGATCGCACAGGTCCTGAACACACTGTTCGTCGGCGGCAACAGCCTCATCGTCGGTGCACCTGGTCTGGCCAAGACGCTGCTCATTCACACGATGGCGCGCGTGCTCGACCTGAAGTTCTCGCGTATCCAGTTCACTCCCGACCTGATGCCGTCGGACATCACCGGAACGGACCTCGTCCAGGAAGACTCGACGACGGGACGCCGGCAGATGGTGTTCGCGCCCGGACCGATCTTCGCGAACATCGTGCTGGCGGACGAAATCAACCGCACGCCGCCGAAGACGCAGTCGGCGCTGCTCGAAGCGATGCAGGAACATCGCGTGACGGTGCAGGGGAAGACCTATCAGCTCGCCGAACCGTTTTACGTGTTCGCGACGCAGAACCCGATTGAGCTTGAAGGCACGTATCCGCTGCCCGAAGCGCAGCTCGATCGTTTCATGTACCACGTCATCATCGAGCACCCGCCGTACGACGAGGAGCTTGGCGTCGTGAGAACGACGACGGCGATTCAGAACCCGCAGCTGGAGCGGCCGGTCAGCGGCGAGGATCTCGTCTCGTTTCAGAGCCTCGTGCGCCGCGTCCCGGTGGCTGAGCCGGTCATGCGCCACGCGCTCGACATCGTCCGCGCGTCGCGGTCGAAGAACAACCCTGACGCGAAGGACTACATCCAGAAGTGGGTGGCGTTCGGCGCCAGCGTCCGCGCGGCACAGTACCTCGTGCTCGGCGCGAAGGCGCGCGCCCTGACAAGCGGCCGCTACCATGTGAGCTTCGACGACATTCGGGCGCTGGCGCACCCAGTGCTCCGGCATCGCATCATCATCAACTTCCACGCGCAGTCCGAGGGCGTCACGACCGACGCGATCGTCGATCGCCTCCTCGAGTCAGTACCGCTTCCGCGATCGGGTATGTGATGGCGCGAGAAACGCACGCCGTCCCCGGCGCCCAGTTCATGGATCCCGCTGTGCTCGCGCGCATCGGGAACCTCGAGCTCATCTCGCGCGCGGTTGCGGACGGGTTCATCAACGGTCTGCACAAAGCGCCGTACTTTGGCGCGTCCGTCGACTTCGCGGAGCATCGGGGCTACGTGCCGGGCGACGACATCCGCCGGATGGACTGGCGGCTGTGGGCGCGGACGGACCGCTACTACATCAAGGAGTACGAGGCCGAGACGAACATGAACTTCTCGGTGCTGATGGACGTGTCGAAGTCGATGGACTACGGCAGCCGCGGCATCACGAAGTTCGAGTACGCACGGATTCTGACCGCGTGCCTGACCAACCTCGTGCATCACCAGCGCGATCGCGTCGGCTTCGTGGCCTTCGACGACGAGATCGTCGAGTATGTGCCGCCGTCTGCCAAGCACATGGAGACCGTGCTGCACGTGTTGGACCGATTGTCGCCGGGACGGCCGGGCAACCTGAAGAAGCCGTTGCACAAGCTGACAGAGCACTTCGGACGCCGCGGCGTCGTGGTCATCGTGTCGGACTTCTACGAGGAGCCGGAGGCGATCCTCGATGCGGTCTCGCCGCTCCGGTTCCGTGGTCAGGACCTCATCGCCTTCCACGTGCTCGACCCGACAGAGCTGGAGTTCGGATTCAGCGACGCCCAGCCATTCGAGGATCTCGAAAGCGGCGAGCAGATGCCGGTGGTGCCTGAGGCCTTTCGCGAGGAGTATCGGTCGCTCGTCACCGCGCACATCGACGCGCTGACGAGGAGCTTTGCCGGCGTGCGTGTGGACTACACAATGCTCGACACCTCAAAGCCACTGGACTTTGCGCTCTACCGGTATCTCGGTAGTCGAGCCAAGATGATGAAGGTGCGGTAGTGCAGTTTCTCGCCCCACTCTTCTTCGCTGCCCTCGCGGGGCTCGCCATTCCAGTGCTGCTGCACCTGACGCAGCGCGAGAAGAAGCAGATCATTCGCTTTCCGTCGCTGATGTTCGTGCGGCGCATCCCGTATCAGTCGGTGCGCCGGCGGAAGATCCAGAACTGGCTGCTGCTGATGGTGCGAATGGCGGCGCTCGCGCTGATCATTCTCGCGTTCGCGCGCCCGCTGCTCGACTCCAGCAACGTGCCGGCGGGCGGCGCAAACGCACGTGAAGTAGTGGTTCTCCTCGACACCAGCTACAGCATGGGATTCGGCGATCGCTGGCCGCGGGCGCAGGCCGCGGCCCGCGATCAGATCGCAAAGCTGACCGCGTCGGATCGCGGGTCAGTCGTGTTGTTCGGGTCGGGCGCTGACATTCAACTCCGTTCGACCGCTGAACGATCGCGCCTGCAGGCGTCGGTCGACTCGGCGACGCCAAGCCCCTCGTCCACGAGGTTTTCGCCCGCGCTCAAGGTGGCGGGAAGCATTCTGACTGAATCGACTCTGCCGAAGCGTGAGGTCGTCATCATCAGCGACTTCCAGCGAAGTGGGTGGCGCGGCGAGGAAGGTGCGAAGCTGCCCGCAGGGACGACGCTCACGCCGGTGCCTGTTCAGGACGCCGCGGACAAGCCGAATCTCAGCGTGACCGGCGTGACATTCGCGCGGTCGTCCTTCAACGATCAGCAGCGCCTCGTTGTGACGGCTGGCATCACGAATCGGACTGAGCAGCCAGTGAAGGGCAGCTCGATCACGCTCGAAGTGAGCGGCCTTACGATCGGCACGAAGCCCGTTGCGGTTGAAGGTGGCAGCAGCACGTCAGTGGTGTTCGATGCCTTCACGGTGAGCGGACGCAACATGCGCGCGAGCGTCAAGCTGGCTGCCGACGCGCTCGCAGCCGACAACACGTTCAACTTCGTCGTCTCTCCGATCGAGCCGGTTCATATCACGGTCGTCGCCCGCGGCAATGCCGCATCCGCGCTCTATCTCACGCGGGTGCTCTCTATAGGCGATTCGCCGAAGTTCCAAGCCGTGGTTCGCCAGGGCGACGCGATCTCTGACGACGATCTGCGTCGCAGCGCGGTCGTTGTGCTCAACGATGTCGAGGTGGAGACAGCACTCGCCCGGCGGCTTGCCCGCTACGTCGAGCAAGGCGGTGGGATGTTCGTTGCGGCTGGACCACGCGCGCGCTGGCCCCAGGATGTCGACACGCTGCCAGCGACGATCGGGCAGCCAGTCGATCGCACGCGCGGCGACGCCGCTCGTGTCGGCGCGCTCGAATACGGTCATCCGGTCTTCGAGCCGTTCCGCGCACCGCGGAGTGGAGACTTTTCCGCGATTCCCGTGTACGGCTATCGCAATCTCACTGCCGCGCAGGGATCGCAGGTGCTGGCTCGTTTCGATGCGGGCACGCCCGCGGTGCTCGAGCGCATCGTTGGACGCGGCCGCGTCATGCTCTGGGGCTCGACGCTCGACGTGTCGTGGAGTGACCTTCCGACCAAACCGGTGTTTCTGCCGTTTATTCATCAGGCGGTGCGTCATCTCGCGGGCTATACCGAACCGGAGCCGTGGCTCACGGTCGGGCAGGTTCTCAATGCGTCCGCGGTTGCGGCACGCGGGCCTGGGGCGCAGCGTGTCCTGCTGACGCCATCGGGACGCCGCCTCCCGCTCGACGATGAAGGGACCGACGTGCTCGAGCTGACGGAGCAGGGTTTCTATGAGATCCGCGGTGACGCGAATCAGGCCGACGCGATTGTGGCAGCCAACGTCGATCCAGCCGAGGCTGACCTGACGCCGATGGATCCGCGCGAGATCACCGCGGCTGCCGTGGATGGCGGAGACGGGTCGGCCGGCACGCCAACCGGTGTCCCGTTGACCCCGGAAGCAAAAGAGAAAAATCAGCGGTTGTGGTGGTATCTGCTCGTCGCCGGAATTCTGCTGCTCGGGGCCGATACGCTCCTGTCCAACCGTATGGCGAAAGCGTAAACTACGAGCAACCGGCTACGAGCCAGCCTGGAGGGCCCTCATGCTCGACTATCTGCGACGTACTTCAGTGCCGACGGATCTCCTCGGCATCATTGCGGAAGTACGTCGCCGCTGGCGTCTGAAACTCGCGCTGCGCGGTGTCGTTCGCGTGCTCGCGATCCTGGTGGCCTTCTTCCTCATCGCTGCGTTCCTGATGCAGTGGGATCGCTTCAGCCCGCTCTCGATCCTGCTGGCTCGCGTGGCACTGGCCGTCACCCTGGCGACTTCCGTCTTCTGGTTCCTTGTCCGTCCGCTCCGGCAGCGCGTGACTGACGAGCAAGTGGCGCTCTACCTGGAAGAGCACGAGCCGTCGCTTCAGGCGACGTTGCTCAGCGCAGTAGAGTCCAGCCGCACGGGAAACCCATCTGAATCTGAAGCCCTCGTCAAACGCGTCGTCGAACAGGCGCTCGAGGTGTGCGCGAATCTGAATGCGGCGCACCGCGTCGAGATGCGTCCGCTCAAGCGAAACGCGCTCGCGCTTGGTTCGGTCGCTGCCGTCACGTTGCTCGCCCTCTGGGTCGGTCCGGTATTTCTGCGTCACGCGATGTCCGCGATGCTGAGTTGGGCCGAGAGCGTGCAGGCCGCGTCTCCCTATCGCATCGAGGTCACGCCCGGCGATGCCACGGTGCCGAAGGGCGCCGATCAAACAATCAAGGCGTCGCTCATCGGATTCGCGTCCGAGGACGTCGTGCTGATGGTGCGGCGCGCACCGACCGGTGAGTTCGAGCCGGTTCCGCTCGTGCGCAATGACGATGGGAAGTACGAGGGCGCGGTGTTCGATGTGAACGCGCCAACGTGGTACCAGATCGTCGCCGATGGCGTGCAGTCGCCGATTCACACGCTGCAGGTCGTTGACGTGCCGTACGTCCAGCGCCTGGAAGTCGAATACCACTTCCCGGCGTACACAGGGCTCGAGCCGCAGAAGATCGAGGACGCGGGCGACATCGCGGTGCTTCGCGGCACTGACGTGCAGCTGCGCGTCTTCCCGACGATGAAGACGCCGGGCGGCCGGATCATGCTGAACGACAAGGACGCGCTCGATCTGATGCCGCAGGCCGATGGCTCGCTCACGGCGTCGTTCAAGGCAGAGCGCGACGGCTCGTATCGCGTGGAGCTCAAGGCGCCCTCCGGAGAGTTCGCAGCCGCGTCACCGCAGTACACGATCGATGTGCTCGACGATCAGGGGCCGTCGGTATCGTTCAATCGGCCGGGACGCGATACGTCGGTGTCGTCGATCGAAGAGGTGTTCGTCGAGGCGGCCGCGGAAGATGACTTCGGCGTTCGTAACCTCGAGCTCGTGTACTCGGTGAACGGTGGACCTGAGAAGGTCGTGAAGCTGTTCTCTGGGACGTCGCGGTTGCCTGACGTGACGGCCGGACACACGTTCTATCTCGAAGAGCTCGGCGTCGAGACCGGCGACTCGGTTTCGTACTACGCGCGTGCGACGGACAACGATTCCACCGGCGCGAAATCGGCCTCGAGCAATCTCTACTTCCTGCGTATTCGGCCCTTCAAGAAGGACTTCAAGCAGGCGCAGTCGCAGGGCGGCGGCGGCGGCGTGGCGGCGGCGGAGCCGGACAGGTGGAAGCGCTCTCCGAGCAGCAGCGTCAGATTATCTCGGCGACGTTCAACGTCCAGCGCGATCGCAAATCGCTGAGCGCGCAGAAGTTCAAGGAGAACTCCAACATCGTGTCGCTCTCGCAGTCGCGGCTGCGCGAACAGGTCGAGGGTCTGCTCACGCGCATGAACAGTCAGCTGGTCGAGCGCGATCCAGCGTTCGCCAAGATTGCCGAGTATCTGCCGCAGGCTGTCGCCGCGATGAAGGACGCGGAAGGCAGGTTGAGCGCGGCGAACCCGGATAAGGCGCTGCCGCCAGAGAACAAGGCGCTGCAGATCCTTCAGAAGGCCGAGGAAGAGTACGAGACGCAGATCAGCGTCAGCCGTCAGCAGGGTGGCGGCGGCGGTGGTGGCGGCGGAGCGATGCAGCAGGAGCTGTCTGAGATCTTCGAGCAGGAGCTCGACCAGATGGCGAATCGCTACGAGACCGCCAATCAGGCGTCGGAACAGCAGAACGATCGCGAGGTTGACGAGCTGCTCGAGAAGCTGAAGGAGCTGGCGCGACGCCAGGAGCAGGAGGCCGAGCGTCAGCGCCGGCGTGCGCTCCAGGGTCAAGGCGGCAGCAGCGGTGGCAGTGCGCAGCAGCGCGCGCTTGCTGAACAGGCCGAAGAAGCGGCGCGTCGACTGGAGCGGCTGGCCCGCGAGGAACAGCGGCCCGAACTGCAGGAAGCGGCGCGTCAGGCACGCGAAGCAGCCGATGCGATGCGGCGTGCGGCAGCGGGCAACGATGCCAATGCGTCAGCACAGGCACAGGCGGCGCTCGAACGCCTGCGCGAAACCGAGAAGGGGCTGCAGCGATCGCTCACGCAGCGAGCTGAGCGCGATATCGCCGATGCGAAGCGCGACGCTGAAGAGGTCGCACGCATGCAGCAGGAGATCTCCGATCAGGTTCGTCAGTTGGCCGCGAATCCGTCCGCGCGAACGCAGGCGGCTCGTCAGATCAACGAGAAGAAGGATCAGCTCGAGGAGAAGCTCGGGAAGCTCGAAGGCGATCTCGACGATGCCGCGCGCGATGCGAGCCGCGAAGAGCGGCCGGCCTCACGGAAGATGGCCGAAGCCGCCGGCGCCATTCGAGACAATCGCCTGCGCGATGCGGTGCGCTACTCGAAGGCGTTGGTAAGCCGCGGATCGAATCAGCAAGCCAATGCTGCTGAGGGCGACATCTCGCGCGGGATCGAGGAAATGCGTCAGCGCCTGAATGAAGCGCAGGCAGCCCTCGGTCAGGGCGCGCCCGGCGACAAGCGGGAGGACGCACAGCGTCGTGCCGAGCGTCTCGCTCGCGCGGCCGAGTCGTTCCAAGAGCGCACTCGGGAGCGCGCGCAGCAGAACGGCCGTCAGCAAGGTGACGGCAAGCAGGGTGAGGGCAGGGAAAAACAGGGAGAAGGCCAGCAGGCCAGTGGCCAGCAAGGGCAACAGGGCCAGGGGCAAGGCCAGGAAGGTCAGCAGGGCCAAGGCCAGGGGCAAGGTCAGGGCCAGGGCCAGGGTGAAGGTCAGAATGGCCAGCAGGCTGGCAATGGCGGCGGACAGCAGGGCGGCGACGGACGCTATGCGGCCGGTGGTGGCTACGATCGCGGCGGCGCCTGGAGAGGCGGAGCCACGTGGGGTGGATGGTGGGAGGGCGGCCCGGTTCGGCTGACCCCCGAGGACATCCGGCAGCTTCGCGGCGAGGCACGTCAGTACGCGCAGGAGGCGCAGGAACTCCGTGGCGTGCTGCGCGGTGAAAATATCGACCCGCGCGAGCTGGACGAAATCGTCAACGCGCTGCGTCAGCTTCAGGACGACCGTGTCTATCAGAACGTCCAGGAACTCGCCCGGTTGCAGGCGTTTGTCGCTGACAGTCTGAAGCGGTTCGAATTCGGCTTGCGTCGGCAGCTCGACGCGAAAACCGGCGCGATCGTGCTCTCCGGATCCGACGAGGTGCCGGAGTCGTTCCGCAAGCTGGTTGAGCAGTACTACCGGTCTCTCGGTCAAGCACCGCGGTGAGATGCCGCTCTCTGGTGGCTGTCGCGCTCGTGCTGTGCCTCGCGAGCGCGGCGGCTGCGCAATTCGGCCGCGGGTTCGGCTTCGGCTTCCGCAGCCGATTCCCTCCACGTTTTCCGAAAGCAGATACGTTCGGTACCGGATTCAATTTCTGCCGCGGCATCTACACCAGCACGCGCGGTGAGGCCGGCGGGCAGGGCTGGTCCACCGACTATCCCGATGCCGATCTCAATTTCTCGATTCGCTTGTCCGAGCTGACGCGGACGCGCGTCAAGTTCGACGCGGAAGGACGTCCCGATTACGTCACGGTTCGGCTGACCGATGACGCACTGTTTCAGTGTCCCTACCTGCACATGGAAGACGTCGGGACGGTGACGTTCAGTCCGCGCGAGGTCGAGGCGCTGCGTGCCTATCTGAAGAAGGGCGGCTTCCTCTGGGTGGATGACTTCTGGGGCAGCTACGCGTGGGCCGACTGGGTCAACGAGATCGGCCGTGTGCTGCCGCCGAACGAGTATCCCATCCAGGATCTGACACCGGCGCATCCGATCTATCGCACGCAGTTTCAGGTCAGCGAGCTTCCCCAGATCCCTTCGATCCAGTCGTGGCGCGGCAACCCGCACGAGACATCCGAGCGGGGTGCGGACAGCGCCGAACCGCACTTCCGCGCCATCTTCGACGCGCGCGGGAACATCATGGTGTTGATGACGCACAACACCGACATCTCGGATGCCTGGGAGCGCGAGGGTGAGGACCCGCGCTACTTCTATCAGTTCTCGCCACGGGGATACGCTGTCGGGATCAATGCGGTCCTGTACGCGATGACACACTAGTCAGCGGTGCGAGGGCACGAAGGTGAGACAGTGCGACGGTGCGGGTTCGAGGGTGCGGGGTACGGCGGTCCGTGCGTCCGTCCTGCTCCTGCTGCTTGTTCCGCTCGCCCTCAGCGCCCAGAGCCGGTCATCTTCTTCGCGTTTCCGCCAGGCCGTTGAGTACGACGGCAATCTCACGTTCACGCGCCTGATTTATGGCTCCGGTCTTCGCAATTTCGGCTTCGGCGGCGCGGCGTGGTCGCACGACTATCCCGCGGCCGACAAGAACCTGAGCGCGATCATCGACTACATCACCCACATCCGCGTCCGTCTCGATGGCACGAACGTGCTCGATCTCGACGACCCGGAGATCTTCCAGAACCCGGTGCTCTACGTGTGGGAGCCCGGCTACTGGACGATTCAGCCGAGCGAGGCGAAGCGGCTGCGCGAGTATCTGCTCAAGGGCGGGTTCATCATCTTCGACGACTTCGAAGGCCCGGATCACTGGAACAACATGGCGGCGCAGATGCGCCAGGCGCTGCCCGAGTATCAGTTCCTCCCGCTCGACGAGCGTCACCCGATCTTTCATTCCTTCTACGACATCCTCACGCTCAAAGTGCCGCATCCGAGCATGGACGTCGTGCCCGGATACTTCGCGATGTTCGAGAACAACGATCCGTCGCGCCGCATGATCGCGCTCGCCAATCACAACAACGACATCGCCGAGTACCTGGGAGTGGTCGGCCGAAGGCCTCTACAATCCCGACCCCACGAGCGACGCGTATCGACTCGGCGTCAATTACTACGTCTACGCGCTCACACACTAAGAGGCCCCTGCGGTTCGAAATTCAGGGGTCTCCCTTTGACACGTTGCACAGCGGTCCGACGGGACGGCGGTGCGGAGTGCGAAGGTTCGGTTCACTCGCCCCGTCGCACCGCATAAGATCCATCTAGTGCATCCGCAGCTCGAAGAAATCGTCGGCGAATTCAACTCCGCATCGGCACGCATTCGGAATCTGCACGGCAGTCTTGCGCCAGGCCGATGGAACCGCCGGCCGGCCCCGGAAAGCTGGTCACCGGGTGAGTGCGTCGCGCATTTGAATCTCACCGCCCTCGCGATGATGCCGCTCATTCAACAGGGCCTCGATGACGCGCGCCGCTCCGGACGCGCGGCCGGAGATCGCTATCGGCGCGATCTGGTTGGCTGGTTGCTCTGGAAATCGATCAGCGCTCCCGGGCGATTCAAGTCGAAGACGATACCGTCGTTCGTGCCGACCAGCGATCGCCCGGCGGAGGAAGTCATGGCCGAGTTCGATCGCCTGCAGGCGGAACAGATCGCGTTGACGCGTGCCTCCGAAGGCTTGCCCATCGACCGCGTGAAGATGTCCTCGCCGTTCAACGCCTCGGTTCGCTACAACATCTTCTCGGCCTTGTCGATCCTTCCGCGTCACCAGCACCGGCACCTCTGGCAGGCGGAGCAGGCGGGCCGGTAGCCTACAATCAACAGCGTGGGACAACCTGCTGGCGTCAAGATCTGCAGCACGATTCTCGATGCCATCGGCAACACGCCGATGGTTCGCATCAACGCGCTCACTCGCGACGTGACCGAGGCCACTGTCCTGGCCAAGGTCGAGACCTTCAACCCGGGCAACTCGATCAAGGACCGCATCGCGCTCCGCATGGTCGAGGATGCCGAGCGCAGCGGCCAGCTCAAGCCTGGCGGCACCATCGTCGAGGGGACGTCCGGCAATACCGGCATGGGCCTGGCCATCGTTGCGGCGATCAAGGGCTATCGCTGCATCTTCACGACGACGGATAAGCAGTCGAAGGAGAAGATCGACGCGCTGAAGGCGTTCGGTGCCGAGGTGATCGTGTGCCCGACCGACGTCGACCCTGAGGATCCGCGTTCGTACTACTCGGTGTCGTCGCGGCTGCAGAGCGAGATCGCTGGCGCGTGGAAGGCGAATCAGTACGACAACGCGTCGAACACGCAGGCGCACTACGAGCAGACGGCGCCGGAGATCTGGGAGCAGACGAGCGGTGCCGTGACGCATCTTGTCGTTGGCGTCGGCACCGGCGGGACGATCAGCGGAATCGGGCGTTACCTGAAGGAACGCAATCCGAACGTGAAGGTGTGGGGCATCGACACCTACGGTTCGGTGTTCAAGAAGTACAAGGAGACCGGCATCTTCGACAAGAACGAGATCTACCCCTACATCACCGAAGGCATCGGCGAAGACTTCATTCCCGGCAACGTGGACTTCGCCATCATCGACCACTTCGAGAAGGTGACCGACAAGGACGCCGCGATCATGACGCGCCGGCTGGCGCGCGAGGAGGGCATCTTCGCCGGCAATTCGGCGGGCGCCGCCATGGCCGGCGTGATCCAGCTCGCCGAGCACTTCAAGAAAGGCGACGTGGTGGTCGTCGTGTTTCACGACCACGGGTCGCGCTACATGGCGAAGATGTTCAACGACGAGTGGATGGGCGCGAAGGGCTTCCTCGAAGTGACCGGCATGACGGCGCGCGACCTCGTCGCGGCGGGCGTGTCCGGCGAGCTCTTCGCGGTCGAAGCCGCGCGCCCGGTCGAGGAAGCCGCCAAGCTGATGAGCCTCCACGATTTCTCGCAGGTCTCGGTCACCAAGGACGGCCGCATCATCGGCTCGCTGAACGAGGCGCACCTCTACGAGGAGATCGTGCGCGCGCCCGGGTGAAGAAGGAGCCGGTCGAGAGCCATCATGCAGCCGGCGTTTCCGTTCGTGGATATCTCGACGCCGGTCGAGCTGCTGTCCACGATGATCACGCCGGAGAACCCGGCGGTGCTGGTCCGCGACTTCAAGACCGACAAGACGTTCATCATCACGCGTTCGGACATCATTCGTGTGCTGATGTAGGACGCTTGATTCGTACCGTCATGCCATCGCGAGGCTGAAGTGACTCGGCTCCGCCTCTCGGTGTGAGCCTTGCGGATCGAGGATCTGGAACGGCCGCTCGAAGACCGCTGCCGCGATGTCCTTCACTCCGAGACTCCTCACCTGCGAGACGTCCGAGCGAACCACCCTGGCTTTGACGATGAGACCGTGTTCGGCGCTTTCGAGCTCGAAGTCAGCCCGGTTGCCGAGGGTAAAGCGAACTCCGGATTCCACCAGGAGCCCGCTTCGCGAGATGTTGATCAGGCGAAGGTCAGCGCCCCACGTGAGCCTGACCGCGCTGAGCCACGGCAGTTGGTCACCGTCCCATCGCTGCGCGCGCGCCATGTGATCCCGCGATCCAGGAAGGAGCAGAGCTCGGCATCGAGCTGAGCCAGGCTGAGCGGCTCGGACTGGTCCGGGCCTCGTCCGGCTTCGAGGAGCATGGTGCGCTTGGCTTCGAGGAGCATCAGGCGCGCTGGCCGCTCGTCCTCGTTGTGGCGCGCGCTCATCCGTGATTCCTCGAGCGCATCCTCGATTCGCATTGCGACCGCCCTGAAATCGTAGGTCGGCGGAATCCGTTGCCGGCGCCGGAGGCGGGGCAGCACGCGCGACAGGAGGCTCCTTTTCGGTGTCCCGGCCGCGTGCTCGACCAGGGAAGGAATCGTCAGCACCGGCAGGTGATCGAGAGCGGGGGACAGTCTCAGATGCGTAGCGACGTGATCGTCTTCGTTTGGTGCGAGCAGGCTCGACGTCAGGATGACGTCCGGTGGCGCTTCATTCAGCCTTGCGATCGCCTGGTCGGCCGACTCCGCAAGCACCACGTCGATGTTCAGCGATTCTTTGACGAGCCGCTTGAGAATTACACTTCTTTCCCGATCCGGTTCGATTGCGAGTATTTGTGCCATGTGTCCCCCGAACTGACAGAGGGCAATTCCCAGGCCGCCCGTGAACTGAGTTGAAACGCTTGTCTTCGGCGGCGATCTCAATCTTGTGCGCGCCGAGGTCTGCCTGGGCGCAGACTAACGAGCCATGTTCTCCAGCCGTTTTCACGACGGAAAATCCCGGCTGCCCAGGAGTGCACGGCGACGAGACTCCCACCTTCGCCTCGACGAGGGCGGGACGAGGGCCCTATGATGCCGCGCGAGGATTACGAATGTTGCAGATACGAAAGTCGAAATGCGGGAGCGCTGTCGTCGGTGCGCTGATTGCGATCACATCGGTGTCGTGCTCCACGAGCGAGGCGCCCAAGACCACGTTGACCAGCGTGGGGCGTGGTGCGCCGTTGACGCCAGCGATCCCGGCCGACCTCTGGGCGAAGGCAGACGACATCGAGGCCTTTCCCTTTACGGAGATCAAGGGCTATCCAGAGAAGCACTGGCTCGTTGGTCCATTCGATCCTGCAGCGTCTGGCAATCGGCTCAAGGAATTCTTTGCTTCCGCGCGCAATGGCGCCGCACCCGAAGGAGTCGAGCCGCTCAATGTTGATGTCTTCACGTCGAAGGATTTTTACGCCGACCGTGCGCTGTGGACCGACAAGCGGTATTTCCGCTGCAACAGCCCGTACGGGCTCGAGTCGCAGTGGCGGGGCGGAATGATTGGCGACAAGCCGCCGATGTCGGCCGCGTGGGGCTTCTGCGATCGCGACTATCCGCGCGAGGCCATCGTCAGCCCTTACACGTTCAAGACCGCGCAGGCGCACTACGAAGCGCTCCTTGACGAGGCGAAGCGCCGCGGCGGCCCGACACAGCACACATATGCGACGGTGCCGGGCGAGTGGAGCGGGCGCTACGTGTGGCACCGCGGACAGAACTGGTACGCGGAGCTCCTGTGGAATCAGTATCCGACCATCCTCTCGCTGCTCACCGAGGAGTACCAGACGCGCATGGTGCAGGAGGCCTATCACGACGCTCACAACAACGCGCCGCAATGGCCGGCGCAGTACTGCTGGCCCGAAGGCTTCATGCGGCGCTGGCACTATCACGCCGTCACCAACCAGCCACACTCGGTCATCGTCACCCCCACGCTCGTGCAGTTCCTCGCCGGTGACGCAGACAACTTCATCACCAACATCCACATCGGACGCACGTTCAACATGGACGGCGCTGTGCCGCATCTCGGCGTCGAGGTTCCGAGCTGGTACGGCGACACGATCGGATTCTGGGATGGCGACGCGCTGATCACGTGGACGTCGAACGTCCAGGGCTGGAAGGTGCACGGCAACCCGGAGTTCTCGGGCAAGCTGCAGACGATCGAGATCTACACGCCGAACCGCGACAAGGACGGCAAGTTCCTTGGCCTGAACCACGAAGGCATCTTCTACGACCCGGAAGCGCTCGTGGAACCGATCCGGATGATCCGCACGCTCGAGCGGACGAGCGGTTTCGAATCCGGCGAGCCCTACACGTTTATCGAATGTGTCCAGACGATCTTCCCGGTCGATGGGCGCGCGAAGCCTGTCATCGCAGGCACGGTGATTCCATTCAAGGTGCCGGACATGTATGGCCGGCCGTGGGCGAAGATCTGGGAGGAGTACCACGAGAAGGGCATGCAGCGGCCGGAGGAGAAGGTGATCAGTCCTTTCTGAGGATCGCGATCGGATCGATGCGGGCGGCACGCAGGGTGGGAACGGACACGGCGATCGCGATGCAGTGGCGATGACCAGCGCGCTCGCGGCGTAGGCCACAGGATCGAAGACATCGACCACGGCGCCGATCTCCGCGGCGGCGGGTGTCGTCATCAGCACGATCGCCACGGCCGTGGCCAGCGCGCCACCGGCAGCGAGGCCGATGCCAACCGGGCGCAGCGATTGTGACAGCACCAGCTCCGCGACGTGTTTCGTGGCCGCGCCGAGCGCCATGCGCACGCCAATCTCCTTCGCCTGCTGCTCGACGAGATACGACAGCACGCTGAACAGGCCCGACACCGTCAACACGAGCGCCAGTCCGCCCAGGACGACGGTGAGCCCGAACGCGATCTGCAGCAGGTAGGTCTGCATTCCGGACGTCGTTCGCAGGGTCAAGATGCCAAACGCGGGATCGAGGCCCGTGAGTCGTTCGAGCAGCGCCATGGCGCGCTTGCTCGGGGTTGCCGCGCACGCGCAGCATCAGCTCTGTCCCGGGACTCTCGGGTGCGGTCGGAAGGTACACCCACGTTCGGACGTCCCGGAAGTGCGCCCCCGATCGCGCACGATGCCGATGACTGCCAGTGAGCGCGATGGCTCAACCCTCGCGCTGCGTGCGTCGGTGGACGAGGCCTCGAGTCGTAACACCTGCCCAACACCGCCGCCGCCCGGCCAGAGCTGGCGCGCGATGCTCTGGGACACGACAACGACGCCGGCCTCTGCCGTGCGTTCCGCCGGCGTGAAGCCGCGCCCGTTTACGAGATCGAGGCCAAGCACTGTGAAGTAGTCGGACGACACGGCCATCTGCTCGACCGACATTCTGCTGGGCGACACGGACGTTTCGATGACTCCACGCGTCGATGGCGACGACGCGGCTACGATCGCGACTAACGGGTGGGCCCTCAGGGTCTGGAGAGTCGCGGCGCGGCGTGCTTCGTCATCGATATTGACCTTCACCGTGTCGCTTGTCCGTACGCCCGGATCGGTCGTCGCAGCGGCGAAGGCACCTCGCAGAAAGATGATGGCGCAGATCAGAAGGAGCGCCGATGCGGCGACCTGGGCGGCGATCAGGGAACGCCGTGCCCGGCGCGGGACGCGCATCCCTCGTCACTTCACCGCGCGCGACGGCACCAGGTCGAGGCGGGTGGCCTGCAGCGCTGGTGCGAGCCCGAAGAACACGGTGGACACGACGGCCCCAGCCACGAGGAACATCAGCAGTCGCCAGTCCGCTGCCGGGGCGGCCAGGTTCAACAGACTCATGGCCGGGACGAAGTCCGGCGGGATCGTCGTCATCACCGCAGAGAGGGCACCCTCGAGAAACAGCCACGAGACGACAAGAGCGCATGCCGCCGCCGCGAGCGCGAGCAGGAGGCTCTCCGTGAGCAGCTGCCGGATGATGCGCGGCCGTGACGCGCCAAGCGAGAGGCGGATGCCGATCTCCCGCTGGCGCGAGAGCCCGCGCGCGAGGAGCAGGTTGGCGACGTTGGCGCAGCCGATCATCAGAATCAGCCCGAAGGCGAAGAACAGCGGAACGAAAAGAAGTTGCGTCTCGATGTCATCGAACGAGAGTGTGCCCTGCCGCGGTGTCAGGCGGACCTGCATCGGACGCCCTGGTCGCCTGTCGAGACTCGGCTCGTCCCGATGCCCACGCCGCGAGAGCGGCTGCCGCCGCCTCCCGCGACATGCCCGGCTTCAGCCGCCCGATGACCTCGACGACGTTCTTGTCCGCTCGTCCCGGTCGTCATCGCGGGACTGTTCCGCGAGCGCCAGCGGCGCCCAAAAGTCGGGCGGAGTGATGCCGAGTCCCCGAAAGCCGTCAGGCATGACGCCGACGATCTCGTACGGGGCGCCGTTGATCACCACGCGGCGGCCAATCACCGTCCGATCGCCTCGGAACAACTTGCGCCATCCCGCGTCACTCAACACGATCACCGGCCGGGCGGCAAACCGCTCGTCGTCCTCCGGCAGTCAACGGACGCCCCAGCGCGGCCTGAACCCCGAGCACCTGGAAGAAGTTCCCGCTGACGAAAGCGGAACGCGCGAGACGGCCCTCGAGCGGGTCCCGCGTCATCCTGCATCGCGAAGGCATCCGTGAAGACGCTGGTCTCGCGGCGCATCGCGTCGTAGTCGGCCCGCGTGAAGAAAACGTACGGTTCGGTGCCGGGGCCTGCCCGCTGCACCATCTGCACGGCAAACAGCTCGCCGGGGCTCTGCACGGCATCGGTGCGAAGCAGGAACACGCTGTAGACGGTGAATACCGCCGCGACAAGTCCGAGACCGAGTGCCACCGTCGTGACAATCGTGAGGGCCGAGAGGGGAGCGCGGCGGAACGTGCGCAACGCGTAGAGGATGTCGCGCGCCAGGTCATCGACGAAACCAGTGCCACGAGCGTCGCGACACTGGTCGGCGGCAAGCGGCACCGGGCCGAAGCGCGCAAGCGCCCGGGTGCGAGCGTCGATGGGACTCAGGCCGGAGGAGATGTGCTTCTGCGTCTCGCGCTCGATGTGGAACGCGAGTTCCTCGTCGAGCTCACGTTCGACGCGGCGCGGGGCAACCAGGGCGCGAATCCGCAGCAGCAGGTTGCGGAGGTTCATGGTGTCGCCTGTCGACACTAATGCCGGCTGGTGTCGCCTGTCAACACGAAGATGCGACGCGGATGTACAAAGGTCGCTAGTCGCAATTGTCCCGAAAGGTCGCCCTGGGCACATTTGTGAAGTAACCGCGGCGGGATGTACGCGCGACATACGAGCGTCCTACAATCAAAGAGGACGCTCATGCCACTCGATCTCTCACGCTTCCTTCGCACACGAAATCCCGACGACCCGCGCGTCCGAGCCGCGCGGACCCGGGATGTCGACCGCACAATCGAGCTCTGCCGGGCGCTGCTCACGGAGCGCGGGGAGGTCTCGGGTGCCCGAGTGGCCGCCGAGGTGCTCGGCGCCTATCAGCGGCTCAGTGAGGAAGAGGTCGAGTGGTTTTTCGATCGATTGGTGAAGGTATTCTCGGTCGATGCCGAGGCGGTGCGGCAGGCGGCCGCAGCATACCGGCTCGATGCGTCGCCAGCGAACCTGCTCGCCTTGCAAGAGGCCGTCGAAGCGCCACGCCAGGAGCTGTTCCGGCGCTGCAACATGGCACCGGGAGGCACGGCCGTCCTGGTGGAAATGCGTCGGCGGCTGTTGCGCACGCTCGGTGACCATCCGCATCGTGCCGAAATCGACGCCGACCTGACGCACTTGTTCAGGTCGTGGTTCAATCGCGGCTTCCTGACGTTGGCCCGGATCGACTGGCAAACGTCGGCGGTTGTCCTCGAGCGGTTGATTCAATACGAAGCTGTCCACCAGATTCAGGGGTGGCACGACCTGCGGCGTCGCCTGGAATCGGATCGCCGCTGCTATGCGTTCTTCCATCCGGCGCTTCCGCAGGAGCCGTTGATCTTCATCGAGGTCGCGTTGACCCGGGCCGTGACAGCGCAGGTGCAGCCGCTGCTCGATCCAGACTCGCCCGTCGACGACCCGGCCCGCGCCACGCTGTGCGATCTTCTATTCGATCACGAACTGCCAGCAGGGCCTGAGGGGCGTGTCGTTCGGCAACGTGCTCATCAAGCAGGTCGTCGACGATCTCGGCAAGGAGTTTCCGTCCGTCAGGACATTTGCGACGCTCTCACCAATCCCCGGGTTCCGCGCCTGGCTCGCGGAGCGGGCGGCCACCGCGCCGGAATCGATCTCACCGGCGCTGGCGAGGCTGGTCGCGAAGGGTGATGACATTGCTGCCGCAGACATCGCCGCTGTGCCCGGCGCACTTCGCGAGGAAATGATGCAACGGTGCGCGCGCTATCTGATCTCCATGGACGATGGCCGGGGCGTACAGGATCCGGTCGCCCGCTTTCACCTCGCCAACGGCGCCAGGCTGGAGCGACTCAACTGGATGGGCGACACTTCAGCCACCGGACTGCGTCGCTCCTACGGCTTGACGGTCAACTACGAGTATCGCCTGGCCCATCTGGAACGCAATCACGACGCATACGCCAACCAGTTTCGCGTGGCATCCTCGACAGCGTTTCGGCAACTGACGAAGCCTCGTCGCTAGCAGCGCACGCGTCGGTCCATCTCCCTCGGATCGGCGCCGATCGACTAGACCGCGATACGCGCTGCCGTTTCGGCCAGACGAGTCGAGTAGCCCATCTCGTTGTCGTACCAGGCAGCGACGGAGAGCAAATCGCCCTGGATCGCCGTCAGCGGCAGATCGACGATCGACGAATGCGGATCGCCGACGATGCGCGATGATGCCCATTCGTCTTCCAGCACGGACATCACGCCCTTCAACGGTGGAACGCGGGCCGCCTTGCGGAACGCATCGTTGACCTGCTCGACCGTCACGGGACGCTCGGTGAGGAGGTTCAGCTCTGCAATGCTCCCGGTGCGCGTCGGGACGCGGTAGGCCTTGCCCGAGATCTTGAGGTCCTTCCAGATGAAGGCGAGCGCGCGTGCCGCACCTGATGAAGAGGGGATGATGTTCTCGGTCGCGGCCCACGAGTCGCGCCGGTCCTTCATCGGCTGGTCGGTCAGCGCCTGCGTATTGGTGTAGGCATGGATGGTCGAGAACAGGCCGTATCTGATGCCGAAGTTCTCGATCACGACCTTGACCACCGGCGCCAGCGCGTTGGTCGTGCAGCTCGCCAGGCTGACGATCTTGTGTTGCGCAGGGTCGAACGTGTCGAGGTTGATTCCCGGCAGCAGTACAGCATCGCAGTCTTCGCGCTTCTTGCTCGGCGCGCTGATCAGTACGCGCTTGGCGCCGGCATCGAGATGCGCCTGGGCGCCGGGACGCGTGGACGCCCGCCCTGTGCAGTCGATCACCAGATCGACACCGAGGGCCTTCCAGTTCGGCAGCGCCTTCATCGAGTCGAAGTACGGGATCTCGCGACCGCCAATGACGAAGCAGCTGTCTTTCGCCGTGACCTCCTCAGGCCAGCGGCCGTAGTTGGAATCGACTTCGAACAGCGCTGCCAACGTCGGGACATCCTTGATGTCGGAGATCGACACGGGAACGAACAAGCTGTCCTTGAGCGCCACCCGCATCAACGACCGACCGATGCGACCGAAACCGTGAATCGCGATCCTAGCCATGACAGTTCCCTTCCATGATGCGTGTCCTCATCTCTGAGCGACCGCGGTCGTACGCCAACTCATGACAGACTCAGTGACGCCATCGCCTCGCGCAGCACCTGCGCGCTTCGACGCAGCCCCTCGCGTTCCCCCGCATCGAGAGCCAGCGGAATCGTTGCGTGCACCCCCTCGCCGTCGACGAGGTGTGGCAGCGCCAGCGTCACGCCGTCGCAGTCCGGTACCCCGGTGATGCGCGAACAGATCGTCAGGATGGCGCGCTGGTCGTGCAGCAGCACGTCGACGATGCGCGCGACTGCGCTGCCGATGCCGTAGTAGGTCGCGCCTTTGCCGGCGATGATCTGATACGCGGCGTGGCGGACGTTCCCCTCGATGTCCTGCCGCTCGCCCGCCGTGAGCGGCGTGCCGTGAACCGTGACGAACTCGTCGAGGCTCAACCCGGCGATCGTGGCTTGCGACCAGACCAGCACTTCCGAGTCGCCGTGTTCGCCGATCACGTAGGCGTGCACGTGCTGCGGATCCACCTGGAAGTGCCGTCCCAGGAGCGCGCGAAATCTTGCGGTGTCCAGGGTCGTGCCAGACCCGAACACACGTGTGTGCGGTACGCCGAACTCCGCGGCGAAATGCGCCGCGAGGTGCGTCATGATGTCGACCGGATTGGTGACGACGAGCAGTACCGCGTCGGGCGCGGCGCGCAGCACCGACGGGACGATCTGCCGGAACACCTCGGCGTTGCGCTGCAGCAGTTGCAGTCGCGTTTCACCCGGCTTCTGCGCAACGCCCCCGGCGATGACGACCACGCGCGCCCCTTCCAGATCCGTGTACTCCCCCGCACGCACTGTCAATGGGTGCGCAAAGGGCACCGCGTGGTAAATGTCATTGGCCTCGGCCTCGGCGCGCGCGCGATTGACGTCCACCAGCACGATCTCGCGACCGATGCCGCTCATGAGGAGCGCATAGGCCGACGTCGAGCCAACCATGCCGCAGCCGACGATGCCGATCTTCATGCCGGACCCGCGGCCTTGATCTCCGCGCTGACGCCAGACTCGTACTTCTTGAAGTTCTCGCGGAACAGATCGGCGAGTTTCCTTGCCGCTCGCGTCGTAGGCCGAGGCGTCGGTCCATACGCGAGCGCGGCGTGAGAATTTCCCGCGGCACACCTGGGACACTCGGTCGCCACGTCAAAGCCAAAGATCGGATCGCGTTCGGTCCTGGCTTTCGCGAGCGTCCCGTCATGGATCGCGTCGATGATGGCGCGGGTGTGCTTGAGGCTGATGCGCTTGCCGGTGCCGTACGCGCCGCCGCCCCAGCCAGTGTTCACCAGCCAGACGCGCGCGCCATGCTGCTTCATCTTCGCCGCCAGCAGCTCGGCGTACTTGTAGGGGTGCCACACCAGGAACGGACCGCCGAAGCAGGGCGAGAACGTCGCCTGCGGTTCGGTGACGCCCACCTCCGTGCCGGCCACCTTGGCGGTGTACCCGCTGATGAAGTGATACATCGCGTGCGCGGGCGACAGGGCGCTGACCGGCGGCAGCACGCCGAACGCGTCGCACGTCAGGAAGATGACGTCGCTCGGATGGCCGGCGACGCACGGGATTTTCGCGCTGTGGATGAATTCGATCGGATAGGCGCCGCGGGTGTTCTCCGTGATCCGCGTGTCGGTGAAGTCGACGGCGCGGTCCTCGTCGAGCACGACGTTCTCGAGCACCGCGCCGAATCGGAGCGCCTGGAAGATGTCCGGCTCGCTCTCGGGCGTCAGGTTGATCGCCTTCGCGTAACACCCGCCTTCGATGTTGAAGATCCCCTCGTCGCTCCAGCAGTGCTCGTCGTCGCCGATGAGGTGCCGCTTGGGATCGGCGGAGAGCGTCGTCTTGCCGGTGCCGCTCAGACCGAAGAGCAGCGACGAGCGCCCGGTCTGCTTGTCCGCCGTGGCCGAGCAGTGCATCGAGAGAATTCCGCGCTTGGGCGCGAAATAGTTCGCAACCGTGAAGACGCCTTTCTTCATTTCGCCGGCGTACTCGGTGCCGAGGATGACCAACTCGCGATCTTCGAGGCTGAGGGCCACGCTCGTCGTCGAGCCCATGCCGGCGGTGAGGCGATTGGCGGGAAACGCGCCCGCGTTGTAGATCGTGACGTCCGGTTGCCGAAGCTCGCCAGCTCCTCAGTGTCGGCCGGATGAGCATCGTGTGCATGAAGAGCGCGTGGTAGGGGCGCGAGCAGATGACGCGGATCTTGATGCGATACTTCGGGTCCCAGCCGGCGAAGCCATCGAAGCAGTAGAGCCGATCGCGCGTGTTGAGGTAGTCGATCGCGCGCTGGCGATTGATGGCGAACGTCTGGCTGTCGCACGGGATGTTGACCGGCCCCCACCAGACGTCCTTTTCAGAATCCGGATGTTTGACCACCCGCTTGTCCTTGGGCGATCGGCCGGTCTTCACGCCGGAATACGCGACCAGTGCGCCGTTCTCGGCGATGCTGGAGTCCTTCTCGTAACGAATCGCATGTTCGTAGAGCGAGCTGGGCGGCGAGGTTGTGATGAACTTCGGCGACCGTCAGCTGGTGCTGTTCCAGATTGAAGTTGCCCATCGGATTCTCCGTCTCTTTACATCGCAAACTACGCAAGGCCAGTGCCTGTCGGGGCACAGCAAGCTCTTTGCAGGAAAGCGGGAAGACGGCTCCATACAGGGGGCTTAACCGGGAGAAGGCTGCACTATTTCGGAGGACCTCCGACCGGATGGAGATCGGGACGCGCCAGGGCTCCGTGCGATTGTCGTTCTCCTTGACGCGCCGCGCCGGCCCTGATTCGATCGTGCCTCGGGCAGCTAGGAGCCCTCTCAATGACCTCGAACGCTCTCCGGTCGGCGCTGTGTCTAGCCGTAGTGATCGGCAGCGTGCTAATCGGGCCGGCACCGGCCTCTTCGCAGCTGCAGCCCGAACGGGGAGCCATCGAGTTTGCCTCTGGCGAGTTGCTCGATCGGCTGCGGGCTGATCCGTTTGCCTACTTCCGATTCGTCAATCGATCCTGGACTTCGCGTGTGTGCGAGGTGTTCGCTGATGAGATGCGGGATCTGCCGATCGCAAATCTCCACGGCGACGCCCACGTTGAACAGTTCGCGGTGACGAACGACGCGTGGGGTCTCGATGATTTCGACGACTCCAATCGAGGCCCGGCGCTGGTCGATATTGTTCGGTTCCTTGGCTCGATCGATCTGGCAGTGCGTCAGCGCGGCTGGACTCCAGGCCGTGAAGCGCTGTTCGATCGGTTCTTTGAAGGGTATCAAAAGTGGTTGGCAGAGCCGGACGTTCGATCGCCTCAGCCGGGCATCGTCGATCATCTGCGCGAGCAAGCGCCGCGCTCGCGCGCCGCATTTCTCGAATGGGGCGAAATGAAAATGGAGCCGATGAGTGAGGCGTCCGCACGAGCGGTCGTCGCGGGGATGGAGGCGATCTCGCGCTCGGTGTATGCGCAGCAATCGGACCTGCCGCCGGGATATTTTGACAGTCGCTCGCGCCGGCTGGCTGCGCCTGGGTGTTGGCAGCGCGGTTTCTCCCAAGATTCTGATTCGCGTGCAAGGACCATCACCCGCGCCCGAGGATGATGAGCTCGTCGAAGCGAAACAGGTGCCGTCTTTGAGCGGCTTACCGTGCCTCGAGGTGCCGCCGCCGATCAACCGACGCTTCGCGTCATCGCTCGGAGCGAGGCAGGTCGGACGCCTCAAACTCACCATCCTTGCGGCCAGTCCCGAGCTTCGTGATTCCGGAGGACCTCGCTCGTGGACAGCACGTTGCGCGACTGGTGGATTCGCAGCTGGGACCCGTCCTATCGCGAGCTCGGGCTGTCCGATCTCCGCTCCGTGCAAGATCTGGCCGAAATCGCCTACGACGCCGGCGTGCAACTGGCGGTGGCCCACAATGTGATCGACCAAGCAGGATCGCGGGACGCTTCCGTTCGGACGCGCGAGCTGGCGCGCCTCACCCGGCTCGAACGTCGAATCCGGGACGAAACGCTTCGGGCTCATCGAAGCAGCTGTTGGTCGGATGGAAGGAGCTTCAAGTTCGATGAATGCCGCCACATATGCCAGTCGGCCGGAGCGTCAGTCCGTTCATCACGCGACTTCGATGCCGCACAGAGGGAGGTTTCCGATGCCGGTCGCCGACTATGCGCAGTACTGCGAGATGCTCGATCGCGCGCGGAAGGGAAAGTTCGCCTATCCAGCCATCAACGTGACGTCGCTCACCACGGCAAACGCCGTGTTGAAAGGACTGGCCGACAGCAAGAGCGACGGGATCATCCAGGTATCGACCGGCGGCGGCGCGTTCGCGTCGGGCGCCGCGGTGAAGGACATGGCGCTCGGCGCCATCTCGATTGCCGAACATGTCCACCGCGCGGCGGCGCGGTATCCGATCTACGTGGCGCTCCACACGGACCATTGCCAGGCGGACAAGCTGGACGCGTTCGTGATGCCGCTCGTGGAGGAGACCGAGCGGCGGCGGGCGGCGGGCAAACCGAACCTGTTCAACGGCCACATGTTCGACGGCAGCGCGCTGCCGCTCAAAGAGAACCTCGACATCGCCGTGAAGCTGCTCGAACGGTTCAAGAAGAGCGACTTGATCCTCGAGATCGAAGTCGGCGTGGTGGGAGGCGAGGAGGACGGCGTCAGGGCGAGCGCCGCCGCGAAGCTCTACACGACGCCCGAGGACACCTTGGAGGTCGCGCGGCGGCTGAGGGCGGTGTCAGGCGCGCGCTACCTGCTCGCGGCGACGTTCGGCAACGTGCACGGCGTGTACAAGCCGGGCCAGGTCAAGCTGAAACCGTCCATCCTGAAGGACTGCCAGGATGCCGTCGTCGCCACGTTCGGCGAAGCGGCGCGGTTCCACCTCGTCTTCCACGGCGGATCGGGATCGGAGCTGCGCGACATCCACGAGGCGCTGGACTACGGCGTGGTGAAGATGAACGTCGACACCGACATGCAGTACGCGTTCACGCGCGCCATCGCCGACCATTGCTTCAAGAACTACGACGGCGTTCTCCGAGTGGACGGAGACGTCGGCAACAAGAAGGCCTACGATCCGCGCTCCTACATGACCCTCGCCGAGAAGGCGATGGCCGCTCGGGTCGTGCGGGCGACGACGGAGCTGCGGTCCGCCGGCACGACGATGATGCAATGAGCCGGCGGTGAGGATCGAATGCGCGACCACGATCTCGATTTCACGATAGCGCAGGCTCGGCGAGTGCCGCATCCCGTCGCCGATGTCCGGCGTCCGGTTCACGCGCGACGAGGAGCGCGTGCTCTATCACTCCACGCTCGAGGGGATGAAACCCTGGCTGGACAAGGGCGCGGCGCCTCCCGCGATGGAGTCCGCCGGACCGAGGCAGATGCTGTTCTTCGATCCGGCGAAGCTGGCGTGCGGGATCGTGACGTGCGGCGGTCTCTGCCCCGGGTTGAACGACGTGATCCGCGCGATCGTCCTGAGCCTGCGCCACCACTACGGCGTGAACAAGATCTACGGCTTCCGCTTCGGCTACGAAGGCCTCGTGCGCCGGATCGGGCACGAGCCGCTCGAGTTGACGCCCGAATCCGTCCATCGGATCCACGAGAGCGGCGGATCGATCCTCGGATCCTCCCGAGGGCCCCAGGACGCGGCGGAAATGGTCGAGTACCTTGAAGAACTGGGGGTCGGGATCCTCTTCGCCATCGGCGGCGACGGGACGCTTCGCGGGGCACAGAAGATCGGCGAGGAAGCGGCGCGGCGTGGCCTGAAGATCGGCGTCATCGGTGTCCCGAAGACGATCGACAACGACATCTCGTTCGTGCAGAGAACGTTTGGATTCGAGACGGCGGTCACCGAGGCGCGGCGCGCGACGTATGCGGCCAACGCCGAGGCGGAAGCGGCGCGCAACGGGATCGGACTCGTGAAGCTCATGGGCCGCGATTCGGGATTCATCGCGGCGTATTCGGCCCTGGTCAACAACCAGGTGAACTTCTGCCTGGTTCCCGAGGTGCCGTTCACCCTCGAGGGGTTCCTGTCAGCGCTGCAGCAGCGGCTCGAGCGCCGAAGCCACGCGGTGATCGTGGTCGCGGAAGGCGCCGGCCAGGATCTGATGGCGAAGAGCCAGGAGCGCGACGCGTCGGGGAACGTCAAGTACGGCGACATCGGCGTCTTTCTGCGCGACGCGATCACCGACTACTTCAAGCGGACCGGCACGGCGATCACCCTCAAGTACATCGATCCCAGCTACACCATCAGGAGCGTGCCGGCGACCGCGCACGACTCGGCCTTCTGCCTGCTCCTCGGACAGAGCGCGGTCCACGCGGGCCTCAGCGGCCGCACGAACATGGTCGTCAGCTTCTGGAATCACCAGTTCACCCACGTGCCGATCTCCCTCGCCGTCTCCGAGCGCAAGAAGATCGATCCGGAGGACGCACTCTGGAGCAGTGTGGTCACCTCGACCGGTCAGCCGTGGGACATGCGGTGACGACGCGACGCCGGAGCCACGCCGGAACCGAAGATTCACTCGCCGATAGCCAGGTTCGCAAGCCGGGCGCCGACCAGGAGGCCGAGCGCCATGGCGCCGACCACGAACACCGACTTGAAGGAGAGCGCCAGGGTTGCAGCGGCGAGCGCTGGATCGGCCGCCGTTCCGGCCGCCGACAGGCGCATGGCCCCCGCGATGCTCTGGTAGATGAAGACGCCTGGCATCATCGGCACGGCGCCCGCAAACGCGAGCGCCGAAAAAGGCAGGCGCAGGCGATTGGCGGCCGCGTTGGCGATCAGCCCGATGGCCAGGCACGCGAACAGCGTGGAGATCTCCACGCTCATGTGATCGAGACAGACATAGCGGAGACCGTGGCCGACCATGCCGCACAGGATCGACACCCACAGGACGCGCCACGGCGCGTTGTAGAACGCACCGAACCCGCAAGCGGCCACGCCGGCCAGCGCCATGTCCAGCGCCAGCGTGAGCTGCATCGCCTCTGACGGCGAGGTCGACAGGGTCGCCGGACCGAGGGTGAGCCAGCCACCGAGGACGACGCCGAGCGCGGTGGCGATGAGGATGCCCGTGGCGAGCACCAGGCGGCAACGCCCGTCTGCACGTGGTTCTCCAGCATGTCGTACACGCTGTTGATGAGATGCGGGCCCGGCACGAGCATCAGCGCCGGCACGATCAGGCAGAAGCCCGGCGTCGCGGTCCAGCCCAGACGGATCGCCAGCCCGCCGATCACCGCGCCGATCAGCCCCGCCGCGAACGGGTGCGCGAAGAGGACGACATGCCGCCTCGCGAGTTCCTGCCGCGCGATCAAGCCCAAGGCGGAAGAGACGCCGCTCACGGCGATCGCGCCCGCAGTCCGCGCGCAGCAACCAGGCGATGGCCGACGCCGCCAGCCCGAAGAGGACGACGACCACCCAGCGTCCATGCCGTGGCGCCAGTCGCTCCAGCGTTTCCAGTCGCGCCGTGGCTTCGTCGAGCCCGATGCGACCCAGGCACAGTTCGTCGATGACTTGCAGGGCGCCCGCACTGACGGCGACGTTGATGCGAAGCTCCGGCGCCCGCGCATGGAGACCACGCCCATCTGCCAAGGCGAGCGTGACCTCGCGATACCCCACGACCGTCTGCACGTTGACACCCAGGTGCTGTGCGATCCGATCGATGCGACGCTCGAGACTCTTCGAACGGACGTTGTATTCGAGCAGGAGGCGAGCACTCAATTGAAGGAAGCGCAGCGCCGCCTCGCTGGGCGCCGTCGCGTTCCGAGCCAGATCGACAAGGTGTGGTTCGGCGGTCATCGAGCTACCCGGCTGTTCCGCGAGCGGACGACGTCGTGTTGCATCGCGCAACAAGTGCGCCCAAATCGCGCCAGCCGTAGCCACCGTGAAACTCCCCGGTGTCGCCGTAAAGCCGTTCCGCGCCGAACGCCTCGTAGAACCCGTTCGACGGGTTCGCGGCATCACCGAAGAGCAACATGGACGTCACGCCGCGCTCCATGAACCGACGCGCGAGTGCGCAGAGAAGGAGCCGCCCGAGGCCTCGACGTTGAACGCGCTGCAGCAGGTAAATCTTGTTGAGTTCGCCCGCGTATCCAGGCACGCCGCCATCATGTGGTGTGCCCTTCGCAAACCCGAC
Source organism: uncultured Acidobacteriota bacterium (assembly GCA_963757735.1). Taxonomy (GTDB): domain Bacteria; phylum Acidobacteriota; class Vicinamibacteria; order Vicinamibacterales; family UBA2999; genus Gp6-AA40. The sequence goes on along the minus strand of CAVWST010000036.1, from coordinate 65,055 downwards.
CAGCTCGCCCCCATCGTCTTCGATGACGTAACAGAACCAGCTGCCGTCCTGGCGCTCGAATGCTTCGCGCCACTGACGCTCCCTCAAATTCGTACGACGGGCCTCCGTCCTGCCACCGCGGTGCGTCTCGTTGAACGTCTGCACGTGCAGCCTGGCCAGCGCCGGGATGTCACTTTCGTCCGGCTCTCGGAGATGAAATGCCATGTTGCCGCTTGTCGGTACGGTTGCGTGACCGCATCTTAGCCTTGCGCAGCCGACACCGGGTTTTCGCCCGCTAGGACCATAGATCGATCAGGACGCCCTTTGGCAGAACCATGATCGTCGCACCCTTGCTTTGCAACTGCCACATGGCTCCCAATCCTGCATCACCGATCGCCGACACCGCGGTTTTGACTTTTTGGACGCTGTCGTCGTGCACAGCGAGAATCTGAGCGTTCGAAGTGGGCTGGGGCGGCTCGCCCATGTCTGGCATTTCCATTGAGTCCCGCAGCGCCCACTGGCTGATCAGTCCGGGGCCAATCGCCACGTGGAGCGCGAGTTGTCCGAGCGACCGCGACTTCGGGTGGGGCTTCCAGGTCAATTGATCGGTGGGAACGCGCTCGAGTACGCGACGCGTCGTCATGGACTCGAGCTCGAATTCCTGGAGGATTTCGACCGCGGTGGCAGGCATGAGGCGCTCCTTTTTTATGCGACGATCAGGTGTGGATCCTACTGCTCGCCAGGATGCGCGGGTGAGCTGCGATTGCGGTCGAGAGCTTGTCTCGGTTGCACTCAACCCATTGACGACAGCTGTCGGACCAGGCGCGAACATTGGCCGAATCCGTTCGCGCGGCAAGCGCTAGCTGCGCGGCGATGATCGAAGGAATGGCCCCATCTGTTTCCAGGCCATACGCCCGGAAGAAATCGGCCACGCGTTGTCCTTGGTGATCGACTGAGAAATCCTCATTTCCTATATCAATCCATAGCCACGCGGCGTATCCAAGGTCGTCGAGTCTCGAGCCCGCATGTGCAGTGTCGAAATCGATGAATGCCATCGGCAGTCCATCAACGAAGACGCAGTTGCACGGGCTCGCATCTCCGTGGCACACGATTTCGTGCGTCTTTCTCAGCGGACAATCCAGCATCTCCGCCGAATCCCATCTTCAACTGGCGGTTGTACTCGGTCTCGTCGAATGCCCCGCGGACTCCGCAATCAAACCACCCGCATCGATCGCCCACTCTTCATGCCCGCTGATGCGGACGGCCTTGCCCGAGCCTCCGGGTCCGCTGTTGGTTCCGGTGAGTGTCCACCAATACACGGACGTGGTCGCCCTCGATACCGACCGTCGTTGATCTTCAGCGATCCGCCCACCGCAAAGAACGCGGCGAGGTCCAACGGCATTTCCTCGAGCTGACAAGCACACTACGTCGTCGGTAAAACGGGGCGCAGACCGTGCCGTCGCATGACCTCCATGATCCGTTCGACATTCGGTGGTCCGCCAGCATTCACAACCTCGGCGATCTCGTGGAGGTACTCGGGCCCGAGGCGCCCCGGGGTAACCACGCTGAGTTCACGCGCGTCCTGGGTGTCGAGGTTCGCGAAGTGATGCACGTGCCCGCGAGGGATAAAGAGGACGTCGCCCGGTCCTACCCGGACTTGCCGGTCGTCAAGCATCCAGGTGAGGACGCCAGACAGCCCATAGACCGTCTCATCGAAGGCCTCGTGCCAGTGCGCGACGGGCACGCGGGCCTGTGCGGGACGAAGAACTCAAACATCGTCAGGCTTCCCGCGGTTTGCGCAGCTTGCAGAAGGAATCGGATCTCGATCTGACCCGCGTGGATCACGGCGTTTCCAGGAGTCGCATCAGTCATGGCGTTCCCTGTGTGATTCTGTCGAGTTGTGTTTTCGTCGACCGCCTACGCCGTGTGGCGGTCCGGTTCAGTGCAGGTTAGGCTCGATGGAGATTCGGCGCGCATCGCTTTCTGGATAGGGGTATTCCATGTGTCGAGCGGTTGCCCTTGCTGTACCTTCGCCGAAGTAATGCGCCACGACTTTGAGCGACATGTCGATGCCCGCTGAGATTCCGGCAGACGTAAACACGCGGCCATCTTCCACGAAGTGCTTGCCGTACTCGACGGTCACCGAGGGAAAAGAATCACGCATCCAGTCGAGCGAGCGCCAATGAGTAGTTGCGTGCAGCCCGTCCAGAAGGCCGGCGAAGCCCAGCAACATCGAGCCGGTGCAAACCGCCGCTACCGTTTCAGCCTCCGCGGCACGGGCGCGCAACCAATCGAGCATGATCGGATTCTTCAACTCGTTCCGGGTGCCCCATCCGCCAGGGGACACAACTATTTCGAGGCGTGGGCACTTCTCGAACGTGTAGTGGGGCAAGACCATCATACCGCCCGTTGTCGTGACCGGTTCCGGACGCTCCGCAACCAGCAGTACCTCAAAGGGCGAGGGTTCTTCGCGGCGCTTCTCCTCGTTCACGCGAGTCGCTGAGAACACCTCAAATGGCCCGCAAAAGTCGAGGACTTCGATGTCCTCAAACAAGATGATGCCAACACGTTTTCTTTCCATTTGAACCCCGTTACCGTTGGCCTAACGCGCCAACGAGCCGCGCTACTCGGCGAGCATGATCACACGGACCGTCTGGAGACGGCTCGATTTGGATGTCAGCCAGCCCACGATGTTGAGCCCCGTTGCCGCGATCAGGTCGTGCTTCTTGGCAACGCGTTGCGCATCCGGATAATCGAGAACTGCAGGCTCGACGCGATGACGACGTCCCGCAGCGGCCACAGATTGGGAAGGACTTGCAACTCGACTCCCCGGCGACGCAGTTCGGAGATCGGATCAGGCAGTACCTCGACGCCCGTCGGCACCACGGCTCCACGGCTGACGAAGTACCCGGCACCCTCGTCGAGGCACTCGAATGTCTGGTCTGGCAAGGCGAAGCAATACAAGCGACATTGCTCTAGCCGTTCCATCCAGCGCTGCTCGATGGCCACCACAGCGGAACCCCGAGCGAGAAGGATCTCCCTGTCAGCGTTCGACGTCTGAGGGCCTGCGTAGTACGTGACGCGTGGGCAATCACGCGGGACTAGATAGTTGCGGAGATGGGCGTTGTCGATGGCCCAGACCACCGGTTCGCTCGTGTACTCCGATGGCCTCGGTTCAAATCGGTTGATGTTCGCTTCTTCGCTGATATGAAAAAGCATGTCGTGTCTTCGAGGCCACGTCGGCAACAGCCGGAACGGCGGCGTCGCTCTCTGAAGGTTCTCGTGGTGCCGACCAGCGCTAAATGAGCCACGCGCGTTCACGAGCCAGCGCGTCGGCTCCATCTGGATGTTAGCTTGCGATGCTCCGCGGTAGCCCTACTTGTTGCGGACCTGAAAAAAGGCCAGGACATATCCGTCGGCATCGGTGATCTCGAAGCCCCACAGCCCGTCGTCGATGAACGACAACTCCTTCACGAACGGCACACCGCGTTGGCGGAACTCGTCGAAGAGCGTGTCCGGGTCCAGGGTGTAAATGTACGCGTCCCAACGAGCCCATGGGTGGCGGGTGTGGTTGGGACACGGCAGCACGTCGGGAAGGATTTCCTTGAGCATGATGCCGACCCCATCCCGGCTCACGCCGGCGTAGTACACATCGCCGTCCGGACCCTGGAAGTCGAGCTGGAAGCCGAGGCTCTCGCGGTAGAAGGCAATCGAGGCCTGCAGGTTCTTCACGATGAAGAACGGACTGATCGAAACGAGGTTTCTGGTCGCCCCTTCGCGCGAGGAGTCGTTCGCGGCGGTATTGGTTGAGTTCATGGTCCGGGCTCCCATCGTTCGGCTGTGTGGAGCGCAGTCAAGGTATTGAATTGTGTGCGCGGGCGCCAGCGGGGCGCAGTCGAAATATCGAATCGCTCCCGCCTCGAGAACCGGATACACAGCGAGCGTGCACTGCACACAGCAGTGCGTCCCTTTGGGTACTCGTGATGGAAGTGCGAGCGCATGACACCGAGAGCGAGGTCGCGCTCCACGTTCTCAAAGAACGAGTGGCCGACGAAGCGGCGTCCAAGGGCCTTCTGCCCCGCGATGAGGAGCGCGCTTCTGAGGAATGTGCCGACGGGCGCGCCAGAGACAGTGAACCCACCCGGGTGGCGAATCGTCTTCGGCAGCTTGATCCGGGGAAAGGAGTCGAAAGCGGCCGGCAGCGTATCGCGTACGAACGCGATGTCGTCACGCGAGAGCGACCCGCGCGCTCGCGCCCACTCGGCGACAACCCAGAGTCTCTCAAAGTGCACGTCGATTGCGGAGCGGCTCGGCATACCGTTGCGGCGTCAACACAGCCCTGTGTAGTCTTCCCAGACTTGCTTGGAACATCCTCGCAGAGTCTCGCCTTTTCGATGTCGGCCTGGCCGATTCTAAATCGTCGGTTTAACGCATTGCCACTCGCCGCGGCGGATTACGACGATGCCTCCGCGCGGGCCTTGAGCGCCGCGTTCAGCGCCTCGTGGCTCGCCTGCACGCGGCCCCCCAGCGCCAGACCAAACAGCGGCGCGAGCACGCCGTGAACGTCCTCGACGTGGGTCACGCGCGCGCGCCCCGGCGCGACCGGCTCGATCTCGAAGCGCCGGTAGCCCTCGAAGAGCCACGGGGCCAATACGTGCCCCCGCCACGTTAGCAGCGCGTCCGGTCGCGCCTCCTCGATAATCGCCGTCAAGTTCATCGGCGCTCGGTCGGGGAGCGCGAGCTGTAGGTCGATCCGCTCCCCTGGCCGGAGGCTGCCGGATATACGCGGGATCTGCGGGTTCCACTCCGGGTAGCGGTCCAACGCCGTGAGCGCCTCCCAGACGCGGGCCGCGGGCGCGTCGACGGCGAAGGTCGTCCGGTAGACGGGCATGTGCGCTCCTCCCGAGAGTTCCCGCGGTGCACGCTGCTCGCAGCAGATGCCGTGCCCGGGGGTCGCCGTAGGTATTACTCGATTGCCTTGACGATGTTCTCGACGACCTTCTTCGCGTCCCCGAACACCATCATCGTCCGGTCCATGTAGAACAGCGGGTTGTCGATGCCCGCATAGCCGGACGCCATCGAGCGCTTGTTGACGATCACCGTGCGCGCCTTGTGGGCCTCGAGGATCGGCATCCCGTAGATCGGGCTGCCCTTCTCCTCGGCGAGAGGATTGACGACGTCGTTCGCGCCCAGCACGAACGCGATGTCGGTGCCGCCGAAGTCGCCGTTGATATCTTCCATCTCCAGGACCTCTTCGTACGGAACTTCCGCCTCGGCGAGCAGGACGTTCATGTGGCCAGGCATGCGGCCCGCCACGGGATGAATAGCGTAGCGAACGTTTACGCCCTTCGCCGCCAGCTTGTGAGCCATCTCCTTCACCGCGTGCTGCGCGCGCGCGACGGCAAGCCCATAACCCGGGATGATGATCACGCTCTCCGCGTTCCCCAGCAGGAACGCCACATCGTCCGGTGATCCAGACTTGACCGTCTTCTGCTGCGCGTCCGCTGTCGTGGCCCCTTCGGCGGCGCCGAAGCCTCCCAGGATGACGCTGAAGAACGAGCGGTTCATCGCTTTGCACATGATGTAGGAGAGGATCGCGCCCGAAGACCCGACCATCGCGCCGGCGACGATCAGAAGCGGGTTGTTCAGCGAGAATCCGATGCCGGAAGCGGCCCATCCCGAATAGCTGTTCAACATCGAGATGACGACCGGCATGTCGGCGCCGCCGATCGGGATGATGATCAGCACGCCCAGAACGAACGCGAGCGTGGTCATCGCAATGAAGGGAGGCCAGTGCGCGCCGGGCGCCGCCACCACGAATGCGATGCCCAGACCAATCATCAGGAGGGTGAATATCAGGTTGACGATGTGCTGCCCCTTGAAGCCGACGGGCGCGCTCGAGAACACCCTGGAAATCTTGCCCAGCCCTGCCAGCTTGCCGAACGCGATCACTGAGCCCGAGAACGTCATCGCGCCGACGAACGTGCCGATGAACAGCTCGACGCGATTGCCGGCCGGAATGGGATCGCCGACGCTGAACGCCATCGGGTTGTTGACGACCGCAATGGCGATGAGCACGGCAGCGAGACCGACGAGCGAGTGCATCGCGGCCACGAGTTCGGGCATCTGCGTCATCTGCACGCGATGCGCAACGAGCCAGCCGACGATGCCGCCAAGGGCGAGCGCGCCGATCGTGAGATCGATGCGCTGAGTGATCGCGAGCGTGGTGAGCACGGCGAGCGTCATGCCCGCGATGCCGAACCGGTTACCGCGGCGAGCCGTGAGCGGGTTGGAAAGACCTTTGAGGGCGAGGATGAAGAGCACGCTCGCCACGAGATAGGACAGCGCAACCTGGTTTGCGGACATCGTCACTTAGACTTCTCCGCGCGGTCCTTCTTCTTGAACATCTCGAGCATCCGCTCGGTAACCAGGAATCCGCCAAAGGTGTTGATGGCCACGAGTGCCACTGCAATTGTGCCGAGGATGGTGCCGCGGTCGATTTGTCCGGCTCCGGCGGCCAGGATGGCGCCGACGACGATGACCGAGCTGATGGCGTTGGTCACGCTCATGAGCGGCGTGTGCAACGCCGGCGTCACGTGCCACACCACGTGGTAGCCGACGAACACGGCCAGCACGAACACCATCAGATTAGTGACGATTGGGTCGACAGCGACTCCGTGCAACGTCAGCTCCTGACCGGCGCGCCGTCGATGCAGACCAGCGTCGCCGCGAGGATTTCGTCCGAACGATTGAGGGTGAGCTCGCCTGTCTTCGGGTCGAGCAGCAAGGTCGTGAAGTTCAGCAGGTTTCGCGCGTAGAGTGCACTCGAATCGGCGGCGAGCGTGGCGGGAAGGTTGGAGGGGGCGACGATCTTGACTCCGTGATGGTCGGCGACCACGTCCTTCTTGCTCAACGGACAGTTGCCACCCTGAGTCACCGCCATATCAACGATGACCGATCCGGGCTTCATGCCTGCGACCGTGTCTTCGGTCACGAGGACCGGCGCGGGGCGACCAGGGATGAGGGCCGTGGTGATGACGATGTCCGCGGCCTTCGCGCGCTCTGAGATGAGTGCCGCCTGACGGCGCTTGTAGTCGTCGCTCATCTCTCGGGCGTAACCACCGGCGTTCTCTTGTGCTTTCTTCTCTTCCTCGGAGAGCGCGACCTCGACGAACTTGGCGCCGAGCGACTCCACCTGATCTTTCACCGCAGGGCGGACGTCGAATGCTTCGATGACGGCACCGAGCCGCTTCGCGGTTGCGATCGCCTGGAGTCCGGCAACGCCTGCGCCGAGCACCAGGACTCGCGCGGCTTTGACCGTACCTGCCGCGGTCATCAACATCGGCATGAACCGCCCGTACTCGTATGCCGCGACGAGCACCGCTTTGTATCCAGCGATGTTGGCCTGCGATGAGAGGACGTCCATGTTCTGCGCGCGCGTGATGCGCGGCAGCAGTTCCATGGCGAAGGCAGTGACACCGGTCTTCGCGATCGCGTCGAAGCCCTCATGCGGAGACAACAGCGCGATGAGGATCGAACCGGGGCGGAGCGACGGCAATTCCGCATCCGTGGGGCGGCGCACCTTCAGGATGATGTCCGCGGTCTTGTAGACGTCAGCGGCGCAGGCGATTGTCGCCCCGGCCGAAGTGAAACTCTCATCGGGAATGCTGGCGCCAGCGCCTGCATTGGTTTCGACGATGACGGTGTGACGGCCGCCGCTGGTGAACTTCTTCGCCGTTTCTGGCGTTGCAGCTACACGTGTTTCACCCGGGTAGACTTCGGCAGGAATGCCGATGCGCATCAGTTGAACCCCTCCGGTCGCACCCGGATTCAACTGTTGGACCGGCTGCGTAGCACGGGCTCAATTTTATACGGATCGCTCAAGCCAACGCCCAAACGCCAACTCCCAACTCCCAAAACGCTCTGATCTTTGGGAATTGGCTGTTGGGAACTGGAAGTTGACAGGCTCGCCCTGTGTCTCGTGAAAACGGGCTATTGGAACGTGTTGCACGAATCGGCGCTGCCCGATTCGAGTCCTCGGCGCAGCCATTGGACCCGCTGTTCTGACGATCCGTGCGTGAACGACTCGGGGACCACGGTTCCTTGTGACTGACGCTGCAGCCGATCGTCTCCGATCGCGGCCGCTGCTCTGAGTCCTTCCTCTGCGTCCCCGGGTTCGAGGAGTCCGTCTTGCGCCGCGTAGTGTCCCCACACGCCCGCGTAGCAGTCGGCCTGCAGCTCCTGCCGCACTGAGAGCGCGTTTGACTCGCGCTCGCCGGCTCGTTGCCTGGCTGTCTGTAGGCGAGCGGAAAGGCCCGTCAGCGTCTGGACGTGATGACCGATCTCGTGCGCGACGACGTAGGCTTGCGCGAAGTCGCCGGGCGCACCGAATCGTTCGTCGAGTTCTTTGAAGAAGGAGAGATCGAGATAAACCTTGCGATCGGCCGGGCAATAGAACGGTCCCATCGCCGATTGCCCCAGTCCGCAAGCCGATTGCGTTGCGCCAGTGAACAGCACTAGAACCGGCGTCTCGTACTCTTCACGACTCTCGGAGAACAGCCGCCCCCACGTCGTCTCGGTCCTCCTGAGTACGACCCCTACGAACTGGGCCTGAGGGTCGTCGTCGGGCGCAGCGCCCGGCGCCACGGTCTCAGAAGACGGTCCGACGGTGCTGATCAGATCGGCAGGGTTCTGTCCGGTCAGAGCGGAGATGAGCAGGACCAGGACGAGCCCCCCGAGACCGCCGCCGACGGCCATTCCGCCGCCCGACATGCCCCGGCGATCTTCGATGTTCTGACTTCCGGCGCGACCTCTCCATTTCATCGCAGCACGCTCCAGTCGCCGCTGCACATATTATCTTCGGCCATGGACCTTGGACTGACCGATCGTGTGGCTGTCGTGACCGGCTCGAGTAAGGGTTTGGGGTTTGCCAGCGCCAAAGCGCTCGTCGCCGAAGGATGTCGTGTCGTCATCTGCGCTCGCACGCCAGAGACCTTGCAGGAAGCGCGCCGTCGTCTGGCTGAGATTCGTGGAGACGATCGAGTGCTGGCTGTCGCCGCTGACGTCAGCCGCGAAGAAGGCGCGAAGAAGGTTGTCGATCAGGCGATCACGACATTCGGTGGCATCGACATCCTCGTCAACAACGTCGGCACGGCTCGCGGTGGGGGACTGATCGAAACCACGGACGAGCTGTGGGCGGATGCGATCGATCAGACGCTCATGACCGCGGTCCGCATGTCGCGGCTGACCGTGCCGTACATGCAGCGCCGTGGGGGTGGGTCGATTGTCATCATCGCGTCGATCTACGGACGAGAGGCCGGCGGGCGAATGACATACAACGCCGTCAAAGCCGCCGAGATTAGCTTGGCAAAGTCAATGGCGCAGCAGTTGGCGCCGATGAACATTCGCGTCAACAGCGTGTCGCCGGGCTCGATCTTGTTCGAGGGCGGGTCGTGGTGGAAGCGGCAGCAGGCCGATCCCGCGGCGATCGTCGAGTTCGTGAAGCAAGAGCTTCCGTTCGGACGCTTCGGCAAGCCCGAAGAAATCGGCGATGTCGTCGCGTACCTCTCGTCGTCGCGCGCCAGCTGGATCAGCGGCACATCAGTCGTCGTCGATGGATGCCAGAGTCAGATCCTTCTGATCCTTCTCGGTGCGATCTCGATGTTCTGTTGGTGCGAATTCGCTTCTTGTCGGTGCGAGTCTGTGTGCTTGTCGGTGCGAGTTTGACGCTCGTCGGTGCGTGCCGGTTGGAGCCGTCGCATAGTTGTCCTTCCACCAAACGCGACCGTCTCGTCCGTGACGGCGACGAGGCTTTGCGGCGATTGGAGATTACGCTAAAAGCGTTGGTGTACCGCCCGAGGTATGCAGCACGATGCGCGGGGCTGCCAAAAGGCGGCTTGCGTTCACCGCCCACGGCTGATGATGAAGGATGGCGCGACCCATGAAAGGCGGATTACAAGGCCAGCGTCTGTAAGGCGCCCGGAAACGAGAGCCGTCTCTCGCGAAACGCCATGGGACGACCGGCGCCGGTTCTCCGCTAAAGACTTCGTTCGACAGCTGTTGTACGAGAGGGCAGAATGCGCACATTTCACAGCCTCGCCGATCCCGCCCGAGTGCCGCTTTCGACAATGCGACGGCCTGGAGGAGCTCCTGATGCTTACCCATGTCCATCGCGGTGCGTCTCCAGAACGTTCGCCTGTTCGCGCACGATGTCGGCCGCCTCGGAGGTGGCCGCGTTCACCGTCTGTGCCTCATACGGTCCGACGGACGGCTGAGAGGCACGTTCGCTAATCTGTCGTAAGTTCTTTACATTCGGCGGGTGCTTCGCTCGCGCGTCGTTTCCGATCCTTCAGATATTCGGGCTGGCGGGGCATCACGATCGCACCGACAGGCATCGGCGATCGCACCGGCAGGGATCAGGCTCGCACCGACCAGCATTCAGGATCGCACCGACGACGATCGCGAGCCCTACTCCTCGCGGAGCGTGCGCATCGGCTGCATGAATGCGGCGCGCGTCGCCGGGATCAGCGCGGCAAGCGTCGCGACGAGCAGGACGATGACGGCGACGCTGATCAGCGTGACGAGGTCGAAGGGCGACACTCCAAAGAGTAATCGGGACAACGCACCTCGCGCCGCTATCGACAGGACGATGCCGGTCGCGCAGGCGATGGCTGTGACTCGAAGTCCCTGCGCGAGGAATCGACCGAGGATCGAGCCTCGCGCGGCGCCGAGCGCCAGCCGAATGCCGATCGCGCGGCGTTGCTCGGTTACGGCATACGAGATCACGCCATAGATGCCGACCAGGCCAAGCGCCAGCGCCATGATGCCAGCAATCGCAAGCATGACGAGCGTGAACGACGTTCGAGACATCGATTGTGTGTACGTCTCGCCGAGCGTCTGCACGCGGGCGAGTGGAAGATTCGCATCGACCGCCCACACGGCACGCCCCACCTGTCTGATCAGATCCTCGGTCCCCGCTTGATCGCTGCGGATGGCAAACGACAAATCGCGCGGGATGAGCGCCGGAACCGGCCCGAATGCGTCCTGTACTCCGGCACGCCAGTACACGATCGCTGGCGGTGGCTGATCGACTCCGCTGTCGTAGATGTCACCAGCGACACCGATGACCTCGTTCAACGGCCCCCCGCGCCCGATGCGGATCTGTTTGCCGAGTGCCGCCGGAGGCTGCCCCCACAGCTCACGCGCCAGGTTGCTCGACACGATCGCCACTCTCCGGCGGGCGTTGACGTCGGTCCACGTGAAGTCGCGCCCCGCGACGAGCGAAATGCCCATCGTCTTGAAAAAGCCAGGCGCCACGAACTTCGAGCGGCGCAGCGGAGGGATTCCTTCCGCGTACGTCTTGTCCGCAGCCGTCACCACCATGTTGTTCTCGTAGTCCATCTCCATCGGCAGCGCGGTGGTGAAAGTGGCCGACGTCACGCCAGAGATCTTCGTGATCTCCGTCAGGATGTCCTGCTGCATGCGTGCAACGCGTTCGGACTCCGCGAGATGTCCTTCGGGAATCGAGATGCGCAGCGTCTGGATGTGATCCGGTTCGACGAATCCGGGTTCGACGCTTCGCAGCGCCAGGAAGCTTCGAATCATCAGGCCGGCCGCAACCAGCAGCACCACTGCCAGAGCGACCTGCACGAACACGAGCGTGTTCTGCGAGCGATGCTGTGCGCGACCCTGGCTTGACGTGCGCCCATCGCCGCGCGTGGCCCCGTGGAGGGCTTGCGCTCCTTTGGGCCCGGCGTGCTTCACGACTGGCATGAGCCCGAAGAGCAGTGCAGACAGGAGCGATGCGGCCAGTGCGAACGTGAGCACGAGCGGATCGATTGAGATCTCCGCCAGACGAGGGAGCGTCGCCGGTCCGATCGCAATGAGGAGTCGTAGCCCGCCGTACGCGAGCCCAACTCCAAGCGCTCCGCCCAGCAACGCGAGCGCGAGGCTTTCGACAAGCAGATGACGCGCGATGTGACTCCATCCCGCGCCCAACGCCGCGCGCAATGTGAACTCCTGCCGTCGTCCCTCTGCTCGCACCAGCAGCAGATTGGCAACGTTCGCGCAGGCGATCACCAGGACGACACCGATGGTTCCCATCAGCAGCCAGAGCACCGATCCGACGTCGCCGATCACATCGGCTTTGACCGGCCTCAACGCGGGACCGAAGCGTGCGCCGGTCAGGACGTTGGCGTTCGTGCCGCGATCACGAATCCAGATCGGCAGCATGCGGCCGACATCTGCGTTGGCCTGAGCCAGCGTCATGCCAGGCTTCAGTCTCGCGATTCCGACAAAGGAGTGGACATCGTTCGGGAGCAGTTCGGCGCCTTGAAATCGCTGCGGCAGAATCACCGCCGCTTCGGCGTTGAGGAATCGGAACGACTGCGGCATGACGCCGATCACTTCGCGTGGCTTCGAGTCGATAGTGACCGTGGTGCCGATGACCGACGCACTGCCCCCGAAGCGCCGTTGCCAGTATCCGTGGCTGAGGATCACTGTTTCAGGCGTTCCGGCACTGTCATCGGCGGCAGAGAACCATCGACCGATGGCAGGAGGCACGCCGACCGCGGGGAGCGTACCGTATGTCACGGTAAGAGCCGGGACCTGCTCCGGTTCTCCCAGTCCGGTCACACTCGCGCGTGTACTGCGCCATAACCCGAAGTCCTCGAATGTTTCTGCATGCTCGCGGTAGGTGAGGTACATCGTCGAGGACAAGCGCACGTTGTTGGACGTGATTCCCTGAAACTGCGCCGAATGCCACACGCCGACGAGTCTGTCGGGATCTGGATACGGCAGCGGCCGGATCAACACGGCATTGACGACACTAAAGACGGCGGTGGTCGCTCCGATACCGAGTGCCAGCGTCATGATCGCGGCAAGCGCGAAGCCAGGGCTCTTGCGGATCATCCTGAGCGTGACGCGGAGGTCGTGCGTCAATCGCTCGACCCAGCCGATGTTGTTCGTCTCGTGCGTGTCCTCACGAATGCGCAGTGCATTGCCGAACTGACGCTGTGCGGCGAAGCGAGCATCGCCGTGTGACATCCCTTCGCTGCGAAGTTGATCGACGCGCTCGGCGATGTGGAAGTCCAGCTCGCGTCGGAGATCGCGATCGACCCGGCCGCGGCGAAGCGAGTTCAGGAGACGTCGGAACCAGGGCATGGCTAATCCTCGCGAAGGGCCCGCATCGGCTGGACGAACGCCGCGCGCGCCGCTGGGATGAGTGCCGCGAGCGTCGTGACGACCAGCACGATTCCGGCGACGCTGAAGAGCGTGGCCGGATCCAGCGGCGACACCCCATAGAGCATTCCCGAGAGCACCCGGGCGAAGGCGACGGAGAGGACGAGGCCACACGCGCACGCGATTCCGGCGACGCGCAGCCCTTGCGTCAGGAACTGCCGGACGATGTCGCGTCGCAATGCGCCGAGCGCCAGACGCAACGCCGACTCGCGCCGTCGACGGTTGACGGCGTAGCTCACGGTGCCGTACAGCCCGACGCAAGCAATTGAGAGCGCCGTGGCGGCAAACAATGCCAGCAACGTCGTTCGCAGACGGTCCTGCTCGAACGCGTCGCCGATTCGAGTCTCCAGTGGAGCGATGTCGTAAACGGCACGGAGCGGCTCCAGCTCTTTGAGCTTCAGGCGTACCGCCCGAACGATCGCTGCCGGGTCGCCTTGCGTGCGTACGAGGAAGTAGGGCGTAGGGCCTTGAGCGCTCGAACAGAAATACACGGTTGGACCGGGTGCCTGGTTCAGCCCGCTTTCCCGAACGTCGCCGACTAGTCCTGCGATGCGGCCTGGAGGCACGTTGGCGTTCGGGTTAGCAAGGTGAAAGCCGGAAAGAGACGGTCTGCCGGCAAGATAGCGGTCGGCGAACGCCCGGTTCACCATCAACTCTGTGGCGTCACGCGTTTGCCGGCGGCACAATGTGCCCTCGAGCAGCGGGATTCGTAAGGTCTCGAAGTATTCCGGAGACACGACACGGCTTTCGGCCACCATGCGCGCCCCTTGGTTATCTCGCCCTTCGACGAGCTCGAACTCGACCTGAAAGCCCGTGGGCACGCCCGGCGCCGAGAAGGAGGTGGCCGAGGCTTCCACGCCGGGGAGAGCACGAAGCTGCTCCAGGGCGGTGTCAACTCGTTCGAGGAGGCGAGCGTAGTCGCCAAACTCCGCGTAGTTTCCGCTCACGCGGAACGAGAGCACGCGCGCCGGCTCGAATCCAGGATCGACGCGGGATAGTTCGTGAAGGCTGCGAACGAGTAGCCCGGCGCCGGCCAGCATCGTCACCGATAGCGCGACCTGCGTCCCGACCAGAAGCCACTGGATTGCGCTTCGTGTCGACACCTGTGTGCGTCCTGCGTCGTGAGCGGTGTTCGCGAGACTGTTCCGTGCAGTTCGTATCACGGGCATCAATCCGCACAGCAGCAAGACGACGCATGCGCTGGCCAGGGAATACAGGAGCAGTCTGCCGTCGATCGAAATCTCGTCCAGCCTCGGGACATCGCTAGCAAGCGCGCGGAGTGCCGCGCCGACGATTGCGGCAAAGGCCAGCCCGAGAGCGCTTCCGGTCAACGCGAGCACACCGGTTTCGGTCAGGAGTTGTGCAGCCACGGTCGTGCGCGACGCGCCCAGCGCCAGACGAATTGCGACCTCGGAGCGACGTTGCATACCGCGAGACAGCAGCAGCGCCGCGACGTTGGTGCACGTAATCAGGAGCAGCGCCGTCACGCCTCCGAAGAGCAACCAGAGCGACGCTCGATAGCGGCCGACGATTGTTTCCTTGAGAGGCTCGAGCAGTACCGTGATGTCGCGATCGCTGTCGGGATACTGTTCGCCAAGGCGCGCCTGTACGGCGGCGAGATCTGCGCGCGCCTGCGCCAGCGTCACGCCTGCCTGGAGCCGCCCGATTCCCGTGTACCAAGTGGCCTGCCTGAAGCGCGTGATCTGGTCGTTCACGCGTGGAAACCACGCATCGACGTCAGGGTCAGGAAAGCGAAAAGACGGCCGCATCACGCCGACGATTGGTGCCGTCGTGCCCGCGACTCGAACCAGTTTGCCGAGCACATCTGGATCGGCGGCAAAACGCCGGCGCCAGTATCGATCGCTGATCACAACCGCAGTAGGCCCGCCCGGTTGGTGTTCAGCCTCGGTGAAGCCGCGTCCAAGTTCCGGTGTCATGCCCCAGACCTCGAAGAAGCGCGGCGCGACATACGCGCGCCGTAACTGCTCCGGTAGATCTGCCGATGTCTCGGAGACGTCTTCCGTGTAGAAACCAGTGATCCCCTCGAGCGTCGAATTCAGCTGGTTCCAGTCCTCGAGACGAACCGGTGCCACGGGAGTTTCCGTCGACCGCGAATTTTTCTGGAGAATCCGGACGAGGCGATCGCTGTCTGGAAAAGGCAACGGCCGCAGGAGGATGGCATCGATGGCGGAGAAGACGGCGGTATTGGCGCCGATGCCAAGGGCCAGAGTGAGCACCACGGTCGTGGTGAAGCCCGGAACGCGAGCGAGGGTACGGACCGCGTAGCGAACATTGCGCACCACATCGTCCAGCCAGCCCGCGATGTCAACGTCGCGAGTCCGTTCGCGCTGCACGATCGGGTTGCCGAACTGGATTCGCGCCCGGCGCGAAGCCTCTTCAGCGCTCAGTCCATGCGCCTGCAACTGATCCGCGCGCTCGGCGATGTGGAAGGACAGCTCACGATCGATGTCGCGATGCAGCCGGCCCGGGCGGAATGTGTTTATCAGGCGTCGAAGCCAGGACATGGTGACCGCCTTTCGTCAGGCATACCGAAGCACTCGCCCGACGCCCTCGGTGAATCGCGCCCAGCTCTCTTCTTCGAGTGCGAGCTGCTTTCGTCCCTGCGCGGTCAGCGAGTAGAAGCGAGCCTCGCGGTTCTTTTCTGTCACGCCCCACTCGGACTTGAGCCAACCCTGTTGTTCCATCCGATGCAGTGCCGGATAGAGCGAGCCTTCTTCGACGCGAAGCAGGTCTGCCGACACACGTTGCACATGCGTCGTGATGGCGTAGCCGTGCATCCGCTTGCTGGTTGCCAGGGTTTTCAGGACCAGCAGCGTCAAGGTCCCCTGCAGGATGTCGTTCTTCGAAGCGCTCATGGGTGGTCTCGGCAAGCCCAGCTAGATAGGCCTAACTAGTTAGGTATGCTTACCACCCTTCGACGGAGGGGATCAAGAAAAGGTTGGCTGTGCTCCTGGACGCTTGAAACAGTCTGGTTAAGGCGGCTCGCGGGACACCGGCGGTGGACTCTGGCGCGCCCCGAGTCGGCGCGGAAAAAACGCGTCTACGGCCGCTGATCGATGGCACACGTTTATCTTCCCAGCTACCTGCGACGCCGTCGCCGTGTGGCGAGCCTCCGTCGCGTTTTTATCCACTTCGCTGATCGCGCCGCCTCGAGGGACGCGGCCGTCGTCACCACCGGTGTCCCGCGACTCTCCAGTCACGCGCCCCAGTTGCCACAAGGCCTGTCGGGCCGACGGCGCCTGCGCAAACGCCATCTCACTGCGTAGCGGGAAATCGGGCGGAGCGAGGCTTCCGTGGCGAGTTCCGTCTCCGCGTTCTCGTTGACGCGAATTATCACAGGCGTTTTTGTAGCGTTGCCCTCGGCCTGTCAGGCTTGAAGTTAGCGTTGAGAACTCGAAGCGAACCGGCTGCTAGTTCGTCCCAGCCGTGAGTGCCTTCATGACCTCCGCGTACCTCGGCGTCGTACGCGTTCAGCGTATCGTCTGGCCCGGGATATTCCTTGATCTCGCCCAGGATGTGCGGCGGCGCGTTGCGATCCTTGAAGCGCGGCCAGTCGGGCAGGCCCTGGCCGTTGGGGTCGCCGGTCCGCGCGAAGTTGACCCAGTAGGACGACATCTGCTCGGCCATCGCGCGATCCTTCTCCGACGCCATCGCCAGCTTCGGCGAGCTGACGTCGGGGATCACGCGCGGCGCCCACAGGTTGTTGAACGCGTAGACGATCTCGGCGGCGTGCGTCGCCTTCAGGTCCGCGCACGCCCGGCTCGACCGGCGGCTCGTGCGTGAAGAGGTACCAGTAGGCGCGCTTGCCGATCGCCGTCTGCTTTTCGGCGAAGAGACGCATGGCCCACGTCATCGTGTCGCGGAACGCCACGCTGCCGCCCGAGGCCGAGGTGTGCTCGTCCTTGTTCGATCCGGCGATCAGGTCCACGGCGTTCTGCTTGCCGTTGGCGAACGTGATCGACAGGTCCTCCGGCACGATCCAGCCGTCGATGATCATGCCGGCGCCGCGCAGCGTCTTCACGACTTCCTCGGTCGAGCGCGCGCGCAGTTCGGCCAGCGGCGGCAGCGGCAGCGGCGGCGGCGCAGGGCTCGCCGTGGCCCCGCCGCCGCCACGCCGCGACCGCCACGCCCGGGCCCGGTCGCGCCTGCTCGGCCCGCGCCCGCGGCGTCATCGGCCCCATGCCGAGCCCCATCCACGCGCCGCTCTCGGAGATCGCGCGGTGGAACAGGCCCTTCGCCACCGGCGAGCCGACCAGGCCGCCGACCATGGCCGCGCCGGCGGACTCGCCGAAGATCGTCACGTTGTTCGGGTCGCCGCCGAACGCCGCGATGTTCTTCTTGCACCCAGCTGCAGCACCGCAATCGAGTCGGCCAGCGCCTGGTTGCCCGACGCGTTGCGGCCCGACTCCTTGGTCAGCTCGGGATGCGAGAAGAAGCCGAACGCGCCGACGCGGTAGTTGAACGTCACGAGCACGACGCCCTTCTTGGCCAGGTTCTCGCCGTCGTTGTGCGGCGTCGAGCCCGCCGCCCTCGGTGTAGGCGCCGCCGAAGATCCACACCATCACCGGCTGCCGTTCGTTGGCGCGCGTTGGCCGACGTCCAGACGTTCAGATAGAGGCAGTCTTCGCTGGTCTTCGGCGAATCCGGCAGGTCCACCGAGACGTTGTTCGGCACGCGCTGCAGCTGCGACGGCTGCACGCAGACGTTGCCGAACTGCTCCGCCTTCCGCACGCCGTCCCACTTCGCGGCCGGCTGCGGCTCCTTCCAGCGCAGCGTCGCCGACGGGAGGCGCCGCGAACGGAATGCCCTTGAACGCGCGCACGCCAGACGCGAGCGTCACGCCCGGACAGCCGTCCGGTCGCGACGGTGACCGGATCGGGAATCGCCGCTGGCGTGCGGCGACGTCGACGCCGCAATGCGCCGCGGCGGCGATGGCGAACGCCATCGCGCGGCGTGCGCGTCTCACGTGCTCCGCCCTGACGCCTGGCCGCGCGCTCGGCGCGCGAGTGCGTTGATGTAGTCGCCGAATCGTGCGGTTGCCTTCGTGGCAGGCGTACTCCCACCACTCGTAGCTCGGGTCGTTCCTTCAGCGGGATAGCGCACCGTCCACGGAGCGCGTGACGATCACGGGGTCCTCGGTCTTGATCTCGTAGAGCATCATGTCCTTGTTCAGCCGGGTGAGGCGCTCGGTGGTCTTCATCTGCTCGCTCGTCGGGAATCGGTTGCCCTGCGGCGAGCCCATCACGCCGATGTTGGTCGCCGACGCGCCCGGCTTGTAGTTGGTGGTCTCGATCACCAGCGTGTTGCCCTCCCAGCGGCCGCGCGATTCGCCCATCCACTGCTAGATCTTGGGCGACAGCGCCGGGCGGCCATCCACCGGGACGATGCGCGTCTCGTGCACCATCTCCAGGTCGAGGATCACGTAGCCCGGCGCCTGCATGATGCTGGACGCCGTTGTTGTAGCGATACGGCATCATCGACGAGGGCATGCCGCGCGTGATGCAGCGGTCCCAGGTGTCGAAGTCGAGCCACGAGTCCCACATCTGCGTCTCGCCGGGCAGCGCCCAGCTGCTTTTCATCAGCGCCGACAGGCGCTTGCCCTCCGCCGTCATCTCCGGCAGCTTGCCGTTTGGCGGATCGACGATGAGCGAGGTCTGCCGCTGCGGCAACGTGGGATCGGTGACGCCCGACTGCAGCGCCTGTCCGAAGTTGCCTTCGGCGATCGCCGCCGCATGGCGATCCACCTGCTTGGCGGCGGCCGTCGAGCCGCGCTTGGTACTCGGCCTCGGTCAGGAACGCCTTGTTCGTGTCGCAGGGCGGTGGCGGAGCCGAACCGGCCCGCCCGCGACCACCGCCGCCTGCGCATCGCTCGAGCGGCACGCTGCCGACGAATGAGATCGGCCACATCCCCTGGATGTCCGGGTCGCCCCACGGCGTCTTGGGTTGCGTCCACCCCTTTGGTGTCTCGATGAAATGATTGGCCTCGTTCGGCGGACCCAACACGGACTGTGCGTGGACGACGGCGACGAACAGAGTCGCGGCAAAAGGATAGATAAGAGTGCGACTTACACCCCGAAGGATCGAATGCATATAAGTCAATTTTATGTCGGCTGATGCCGGTCCACCCCGAAGCCCGGCTAACGTGGACGAAGGGCGTGATACCTCGCGCGGCGCGCCGTATATTGCTCCAGATGTCGGTTGAGCAGGCGATGCCGGGCCGATTGGTTCGCTGGCTGTCGGCCGCGGAACCTGATTGGGACGCTGTGTATGCGGACCAGTTGCCACGCGTCTACAACTTCTTCCGGTATCGCTTCGGGGTCACCGCTGATGCCGAGGACCTGACGGCGCGGACGTTCGAGAAGGCGTGGCGTGCGCGGCACCGATACCGGCGCGACGTGGCGGCGTTTTCGACGTGGCTGCTGAGCATCGCTCGCAACGTCGCAGCGGATCACGTGCGAGCACGGTCGTCGCATCGTGACGGCGGCGGTCGTATGCGCCGCGGCGTTCCTTGCGGTGTACGCGCAGGTTTGTTTTTCATCCATCGCGAGCAGCTTAGAGAGGGCAGGCCACTCTTTCAGCAGCAGGCGGCGATGTCCGTGCTGACGATAGTCGGGCTCTACGCGGCCAACTTTCTCTCAGTGCTCTTTGCCGTGTTGCTGCCCGTTGACACCCTGTCAGGTGAGATCGATTCAGGCGTGATGCAAACCGTGGCCTCGAAGCCGATTCGGCGCGCCGATGTCGTGATCGGAAAGTGGCTCGGTCATGCGCTCATCGTCATGGGTTACGTGCTCGTCCTCACGCTCGGCGTGATGATCGCGGTGCGACTGATCGCAGGGACGGTCGCGGTGCGGCCGCTCGAGGGGCTCCCGCTGATACTGCTCGAGATCGTGCTGCTCATGACGGTGTCGCTCGCCGGGGGCACGCGGCTCAGCACGGTGACGAACGGCGTGATGGTGCTCGGCTTCTACGGCATCGCCTTCGTCGGCGGCTGGATCGAGCAGATTGGTGGATTCGCCGGTAGCCAGGCCGCCAGGACGGTCGGCGTCGTGGCCAGCCTGATCAGCCCAGCCGATGCGTTGTGGCGTCTGGCGTCTTATCAAGTGCAGCCGGAAAGTCTGCGTAATGTTGGCGCTGCGGTGTTTGCGACGTCCTCGGTCCCGACGACGCTGATGGTGTGGTGGGCGGCGGGCTTTACCGTCGTTACGCTGATTTTCGCCGTGCGCTCGTTTTCGACGCGGCAGCTTTAGGCGCGTCCGCCTCGATCCACTTCTTCGCCCAGTCACCAATCGCATCGACGGCAGCGGCGAGCTCGCGCCCCTTCTTCGTGAGGGCGTACTCGACGCGCACGGGCGACTCTGGAATCACGGTCCGCTCCACAATGCCTTCCTGCTCCAGCTCGAAGAGCCGCTCGCTGAGCATCCGGTCGGTGATGTCGGGGATCTCCTTGCGCAGGGTGGCGAAGCGACAGCGGGGCGACTCCATCAGGACGAAGATGATGGCGCCGGTCCATCGCCGGCCGATGAGCTCGCTGGCGCGATGGAACTTCGAGCACAGCGGACGGGGGTGTGCCGCTCGTTCCTTCATATCCGCACCTAGGATACCACTGTAAATTCCGAGTCTCAATCAACTAGTTGACGTATATTGGATATCAAAAGTATAGTTAGTTCATGAACGTCTACTCTGACTATCGACTTGGTGAGCTCAGTCTTCCGAACCGTTTTGTGATGTCGCCGATGACGCGCAGCCGAGCGCTCGCCGGCAACGTTCCCAACCCGCTTGCCGCGATCTACTACGCGCAGCGGGCCACCGCCGGCCTCTTGATCACGGAAGGGACGCAGGTCAGCGCGCAAGGCGTCGGCTACATTCGCACGCCCGGCATGCACTCAGCAGAACAGGTGGCCGGCTGGAAGGTCGTGACCGATGCCGTGCATAAGGCCGGCGGGCGGATCTTCGCGCAACTCTGGCACGTCGGTCGCGTGTCGCATCCCGATTTCCACGGCGGCGCACTGCCTGTCGGCCCTTCCGCAATCGCGGCGGTAGGCGAGGCCTACACCGTCAACGGACGACAGACGCTCGAAGCGCCGCGAGTGCTGACGCTTGCCGAACTGCCTGACGTGATCGAACAGTTCCGCCGTGCGGCTGTGAACGCGAAGGACGCGGGATTCGACGGCGTCGAGCTTCATGGCGCCAACGGCTACCTGCTCGATCAGTTCCTGCGTGACGGTGCGAATCGTCGGACCGACGGCTACGGAGGCAGCATCGAGAATCGCGCGCGGCTGGCGCTCGAGGCCACAGACGCCGTCATCGGCGTGTGGGGACCGTCACGCGTCGGCTACAAGATCTCGCCGTACTTCGCCAACCTGGGAATGTCGGACTCGGCGCCGATCGAGACGTTCTCGTATCTCGCGAAGGAGCTCGGATCGAGACGCATCGCGTACCTGCATATCGCTGAAGCCGTCGCAGGACCGGCCGCCGCACCTGCTGGAATGCCGCGTGCCACGCCGATTCTTCGTCGTCTCTTCGGAAGGCCGGTGATCGCGAACGGCGGTTACAACCTCGAGTCGGCGAACGCGGCGATCGCGTCGAACGATGTGGACCTCGTCGCGTTTGGCGTGCCGTTCCTGGCCAACCCGGATCTCACGGAGCGCTGGAGGCGGGGTGCGCCTCTCAACGCTCCGCAGGTCGATCTCTTCTACACCGGTGAAGAGCGCGGATACACCGACTACCCGACACTGGAGCAGCAGGTCACGGCTTGAAGGCGCCAGGCGCGACGCCGGGCCGGTTCGCCGGCGGATCGGAGACCGTGCGAATAAGCAGCGGCTCGTTCCCCGACTCAACCGGGATCGGACGGTCAGCCTCGATTTTGAACGGCCGCGAGGCGACCACCTCGAGCGGCCGTTCGGATTCAACTCTCAGGACCGTCGATCCCATGACGGTCACGGGAATCAATGGCTGCTTTCCCGGAGGCCCTTCAACACCGCGAATGATGACCGGTGTCGCCTCGGATCGCTGCGCCAGCACCGGCACGCCGGTGCCATTGATGGCGATCCAACCGAGTTCCAGCGCGATGACGGTCAGGATCAACTTCGTGTAACGGTCGACGGTCATGATGGCCTCCACTACGTTGTTGAGCGATGCGCGCTTCGATCACGCACAGTGGCGATTCGGTCCCACCAGGCATTAATAACATCTCGAGCTCGATGAGCTTGCCGAAGTCGGGCTGGTTGCCCGGTGCGCCGCGCCTTCCGATTTCTTGTCTTCGGCTGGCGCGTCAGCGTGTCTCTGCCGTGGTGTGCTGAATTGAGCGAACCGCCGTCAGCAACGCCGCAGAGGCAGTGGCCAGCAGAACGGTGTCGACGCCCGCGACGATCATCGTGAATCCCTGCTCGATGTACGGTTTCACGGCGTCCGCGGAGAGACCGAAGATTCCGATAGGGAGGTTCGCGCCATGGCACGCCATCCTCACGCGCGCGATTGCGTCGCGGACCTCGGGATGATCGACGGCGCCTGGGCGGCCGAGGCTTGCCGACAGATCGTACGGACCGATCAGCACGCCGTCTACGCCGTCGACGCGCACGATCTCCTCGATGTGCGCGACGGCATCGCGATGTTCGGCCTGGACGATGACCGCAGTGTCGTCGTTGGCGGCTTGCATATACTCTCGAACGCGCAGGCCGTAGCGATGGGCGCGGGCAATGCCAAGTCCACGTTGACCCGCTGGCGCGTACTTTCGCAGCCTGCACGATCCGTTGCGCGTGCTCGACTGAGTTCACCTGCGGCGCAATGATGCCCGCCGCGCCGATGTCGAGCGCGCGTTTGACGTGCATCTCGTCGCTCGCAGACAGGCGGACGACGCACGGCGTGGGCGCCGCAGCCTGCATCAGTGCCTGCATCTGTGCGGTATCAAGCGGCGAATGTTCGGCGTCGATGAACAGCCAGTCGAAGCCCACGTCGGCGAGGAGCTCGACCGCGGCAGGTGAATTCAGTGTGACGAGCGGCGCCACCAACCGCTCACCGGATCGCAATCGTGTGCGAAAAGACGAAGGCATCCGAGGAATCGTACCACCACAATACTCGCTCAGCTGACACGGTCCACTAAAATGGATCTTTCGCGACGATGGTCGCGTCTCAAGGGAACAGGTGACAGCGACTCTGACCGGACAGTCCATCCTGCACTACAACATCCATGAGCGGCTCGGATCGGGCGGCTCGGGTGAGGTCTACGTCGCGGAAGACACGCGGCTCGGCCGGCAGGTTGCCCTGAAGTTCCTCAACGCCGATCGCCAGCGCGACGCCGACAGCCGTGCCAGACTGCTGCGTGAGGCACGCGCCGCCTCGATGTTGCGATCGCCGAACATCGCCGTGACGTACGAGTTTGTCGAGCACGGCGACCTGCTCTTCATCGCGATGGAGTACGTCGAAGGTGAAGTGCTGTCGGAACGGATCGCACGTGGTCCTGTTCCGCTTGCGGAGTCGGTCGACATCGCCGCCCAGGTTGCGGATGCACTCGACGAGGCGCACAGCCGGAGTATCGTCCATCGCGACATCAAGAGCGGCAATCTCATACAGACGCGACGCGGTCTCGTGAAGGTCCTCGACTTCGGCCTCGCCAAGATCGAGATTCCGCAGTCGACGGAGACGATCTTGCGCTCGACGCCAGAGTTGCTCGTGACATCACCAGGCATGGTGCTCGGCACGATCGCCTACATGGCGCCCGAGCAGTTGCGCGCGGACGTCGTCGATCATCGCGTCGATCTGTTCGCCCTCGGTGTTGTGCTGTATGAGCTGCTGACGGCGCGGCTGCCGTTTCGAGGCAATACGCTCGCCGACACATTCGATCGGATCTTTCATCAGGAGCCAGAGCCGATCTCCCGCTTTGTTCCCACCGTGCCCGCGGAGCTCGAACGGATCGTCCGCAAGGCGCTCGAGAAATCTGCGGACAACCGCTATCAGTCGGCGCGCGAGCTGCACATCGACCTGCGTCAGATTGCGCGCCGGCTCGAGACCAACGAGACGACCAGGGGGATGCGCGCACCGAAGGTCGAGGCAGGGCAGCGCAGCATCGCCGTGCTGACGTTCACGAACGTGACCCGCGATGCCGCCGACGATTGGATCGGCACCGGCATCGCCGAGACGGTCACGGCCGATCTCAAGAACGTGCAGAACCTCGCGGTCATCGGCCGTGGTCAGATCTCCGAGCTCCTGAACTCGATGCGTCCGTCGGAGAGTGCAAGCGCTCAGTTGCCGATCGAGATCGGCAGGCGGCTCGGTGCGTGGTGGGTGCTGTCCGGCGCGTATCAGCGTCAAGGCGATCGTATCCGCGTCACCGTGCAACTCACAGAAGTGCTGACAGGCAGGCTGATCCGCACGGTGAAAGTGGACGGCCGGGTTGACGAGATCTTCGAGCTCCAGGACCGGATCGTCTTCGACGTGAGTCGCGGCCTCGAGTTGAAGCTCGGGAAGGAAGACGCGGACGCCATCGAGCGCGACGAGACGCGATCGGTGGAAGCGTTCGAAGCGTACTCGCGCGGCGTGCTGAACCTGCGGTCCGCGAGCCGTGAGGCGATGGATCGCGCCATCAGCCTCTTTGAGCGAGCCATCACGATCGATCCCTCATACGCGACCGCGTGGTCAGCGCTCGGAGGCGCGCTCTACCTGAAGGGTCAGTTCCTGGGGATGCGGGAATTGGCGCAGAAGGCGATGCAGCATCTCCGCCGTGCGATTGAACTCCACCCCGGGTTGGCCAATGCGCACGTCTGGCTCGGGAGCGTGCTTCTTCAACTCGGTGAGATCGATCAGGGAATCGCCGAGTTGAAGACCGCGCAGGAGCTCGAGCCCGAAAATCCGGACGTGCATCAGACGCTCGCGCGCGCGTTCTGGCTGTTTCGCGGCATGGTGCCGCAAGGCATCGCTGAATTGCGACGCTCGATCGCGCTCAACCCCGAGGGGGGGTATTCACATCTTCAGCTCTCGATGCTCGAGGCATTGAGCGGCAACCTCGACGAGGCTGAAGTCGCCGCGCGCCACGCCATTGAGTTGCAGGAGCGCGCCATGTCCGGCACCGAAGGCCTGCTCATCGTCGGTGCGCATGCGCGCCTTGGTTACGTCCACTACCTGCGTGGCAACTACGATTCGGCTTACGTGGAGTACCGGCGCGAGCTGGAGTACCTGACCAGCGGCGATCACGCGCTCAGAGAGCGGACGCTGATCGAGCTGCACCAGAAACTCAGCGCGCTTCAGCGTGCGCGTGGCGATCAGGAGGGGGCGGATCGCTTCGGCGACATGGCGATCGATGCCCACCAGCGACGCATTGCCAGTGGAGCCGACGATCCGGCGACGCGCTACTACATGGCCGCGCTCTATGCGGGGCGGGGCGACCTCGAACATACGTGCGAGCATCTGGCATTGCCGCTGGCGCGCCTGCCGGAGTTCACGAAGTGGCGCATCGCGCGGGATCGAGAATTCGATCCCGTGAGATCGCAATTGAACGTCTGACTGGACTGCATTCTTGATCCGTGATCTCTGGTTTCTCGATTAGTTGTTGATTGTCGATTTGTGATTGATGGTTGCCCGTTCGTGGTTCACAGTCGCAATGCACGAACGAATCGATAATCCCAAATCGTCAATCGCCAAGAAATCACGAATCAAAGATCAAGAATCGTTAAATGGCGCGTCGTCCGACAGCGATCAGCGACAACCCGATCGGGGGCGGCAGCAGCCGCTCGAGCGGCAACGCCCACGGGGCAATCAGCGTATCGAACAACTTCACCTGCGCGAGGCTGTGCTTCGTGGACTTGCTGATGTGCGCGTTGTACATCCAGCCCGCAAGCCCGATCGGGTTCGTATAGCGAAGGCGAACCAGCTCGAGGCCTGCAGCTTCGAACGCCGCGCGCAGCGTTCGTTTCGAATAGCGGCGGTGGTGGCCGAGCTCCGCATCGAGAGGACCATACGCCATCTGCAGCGCAGGTACGAAGACGACGACATGGCCGCCGGGGACGAGGATGCGCTTGAACGCGGTGAGGGCGTTCACGTCTTCTTCGATGTGTTCCAGCACGTTGACGAGAACGACGGACTCGAACCGGTAGCTGGCGAGCTCCGCGGGTTCGCATTCCTCGAAGTGGCAGGTGCGCAGCGTGAAACGCGGGTGGCTGCCCATCGCTTCCCGAATGCGCGTCGTGCAATTGGGATTGGGTTCGAATCCCGACCACCATCTCGGCGACATCGACCAGACGGCTCGTCATCGTGCCAATCCCCGACCCGACTTCGAGCACCCGCGAGCCCAGGAACGGCCGAACCAGGCCAAAGACGTGGTTCGTATATCGCCGGGCCTCCTGCATCATCTCCAGGTCATCGGCGGCGTAGCGGTCCTGAGTCTGGCTGTGTCGGCGGTCGGTGTGTGAGACGTCCTGCATGCGTTTCTGCACGGTACCCCAGGCAACTCCCAACGACCAACTCCCAACTACCAACGACCAACTCCCAAACCTGAACCGGAACCCGAGACCGGAACCCAGAACCGGAACCTGGAACTTGGAACCTGGAACTTGGAACTGGTGCTGCTTTCGCCTTATGATCGTCCGTCATGCCGCCGGAACCACAAGAGGCGATGCTCTCCACACAGCAGGTTGACCATGTGCCTCGAGGCGTAAGCACGAAAGGCGGCGATCCGGCGCTCACCCTGGTGCTCGACCGCTTGACCGGCGGTGCAGTTGAACGTCCTGATTCGCCTGACGCGTGGGTGACGGCGGTGAGGCGTCTTCCCGCCCGTGAGGCGCAATTCGGTGGCGAGGTCGCCGGCATCGACGACCGGCTTCGCGACGTTCTCCGCGAGCGTGGCATTCAGGGCTTCTACACGCATCAGGCAGCGGCCATCGAGCATGCCCTGGCCCGCCGCAACGTCGTCATCACCACGCCCACCGCTTCGGGCAAGACGCTCTGCTACAACGCGCCAGTCCTCGAGCGCGGTCTTGCGCGATCCCTCGGCGCGTGCGTTGTATCTGTTCCCGACGAAGGCGCTCGCGCAGGATCAGCTGGCGGAGCTGCATCCCTGTCGGATCGAGCTCTCGCGTCGCAGCGAGCTCGAGATCGGCGTCTTCACCTACGACGGGGACACGCCGCAGGACGCGAGGCGCGCGATTCGTGGGCGCGCGCACATCGTCCTCAGCAACCCAGACATGGTCCATTCGGGGATCCTGCCGCATCACCCTCGATGGGCGAAGCTGTTCGATAACCTGCAGTTCGTCATCATCGACGAGTTGCATGCGTATCGAGGTGTGTTCGGCAGCCACCTGACGAACGTCCTTCGTCGCCTGCGGCGCATCTGCCGTCACTACGGATCGAACCCGACGTTCATCTGTTCGTCCGCGACCATCGCGAACCCGCGCGAGCTGGCCGAGGCGCTCGTCGAGCAGCCATTCGAGCTCGTGTCTGAAAGTGGAGCCCCACGCGGCGAGAAGTGGTTTCTGTTCGTCAATCCTCCCGTCGTCAATCAGCAGCTTGGCATTCGCAGGTCGTATATCGCTGAAACCCGCCGGTTGGCAGCGGAGTTCCTCAAGCGGAAGCTTCAAGTCATCGTCTTCGCGCAGAGCCGACTGGCCACGGAGATTCTGACGACGTACCTGAAAGATGATTTCGAAGGCCCGCCAGGGACGCGGGATCAGATCCGCGGATATCGCGGCGGCTATCTTCCGCAGCGTCGTCGCGAGATCGAGAAAGGGCTGCGCGAAGGCAGCGTGCGAGCGGTAGTGTCGACGAACGCATTGGAACTCGGGATCGACATCGGTGCGCTCGACGTCTGCGTGATGGCGGGGTACCCGGGCACGATTGCCGCGACGTGGCAGCGCGCAGGACGCGCGGGCCGTCGAAGCGGGCGCTCCGCGGCAGTGCTCGTTGCAAGCAGCGCTCCGCTCAATCAGTTCGTCGTCCGCAACCCGTCGTACTTCTTCGACGCGGCTCCCGAGCGCGCGCTGATCAACCCGGACAACCTGCACATCCTCGTGGACCACGTGAAGTGCGCAGCGTTCGAGCTGCCGTTTACGACGTCAGAGCAGTACGGCCGGCATGACGTGCAGGAAGTGCTCGGTGTGCTCCAGGAGAGCGGCTTCATTCATCGCGCCGGATGGCGAAGAAGGCGGCGATGGCGTCTGGCAGTGGACCAACGAGTCGTACCCGGCCGATGCCGTGAGCCTGCGCTCGATCTCGTCAGACAACTTCGTCGTCATCGATACGACTGACGGGTCGGACGTCATCGGGGAGACCAGCTTCACCAGTGGTCCGGCCACGCTGCACGAGAAGGCAATCTACCTGGTTGAGGGCGTGCTCTATCAGGTCGAGAAGCTCGACTTCGAGGGACGCAAGGCCTACGTCAGGCGCATCGACTGCGATTACTACACCGACGCGATCACGTATACCAAAGTCACAGTGCTCGACACGTTTTCCGCGGACGCGCCCGGATCTCATGGCGAAGTGCACGTCTCCTCGCGCGTCGTCGGATTCAAGAAGATCAAGTTCTACACGAACGAGAATGTCGGGTCGGGCGAGCTCGATCTGCCCGAACAGCAGATGCACACGACCGCGTACTGGCTGACAATTCCAGCCACTGTCATGGCTTCGTTGCCGTTTGCGTCTGACGACCGGCGAGATGGAGTCGTGGGTCTCTCGTTCGCAATGCGTCAGGTCGCACAGCTGCTTCTGATGTGCGATCGGCAGGACATCGGCATCTCGATCGGGAGCGGCAACGAAGGTGACGAGTCCCGATCTGACTCGGACCGGTGAACCCGTCACGCTCTCCGACGAGCCGCGTATCTTCATCTACGACAACTATCCGGGCGGGATCGGTTTCAGCGAGCCGCTGTTCGCCATGGACGATGAACTGCGGCGGCGCACGCGCGATCTCATCGCAGGCTGCGAGTGCCAGAATGGCTGCCCGACCTGCGTCGGCCCGATCGGTAATACGGGACCGATGGCGAAGACCGTCGCGTTGCGCATCCTGGATCTGATCGGTGCCACTGCCGGCGCGATGGAGCAGCCCGCGTGAACTCGATCGCCGATCGTCTGCGTGGGATTGTGCGGCCGGCCATGGCCCAGGGCGTCGGCGGGTCTAAACAACGCGACGGGTCCGAAGAGCAGGACCCGTCCCACGGGTCGTCGCAGTCGGGGCGCACTCACATGGACCCCGCAGCCATTCTCGACGGTGAATGGACGCAGGCCGGCTCGCATCGCTTCCTCGTCGTTGATCGCAGCTACGCCCCCGGCCATCGTCATGGATCGGTCTCGATCGCTGACAGCCTGCCTCCGGAAGAAGGCTGGTCCAGGCTTGGCCTGCTTGCCGGAACGTCCTGTGGCGGGAAGCTTCTCTTCGTCGACCTCGAGACAACTGGAATCGCCGGCGGTGCAGGCAGCTATGCGTTCCTGGTCGGATGCGGCTGGTTCGATCGCGGCCGCTTTCACGTGCGGCAGTATCTGTTGTCGAGCTTCGCGTCAGAGCGTGCTCTGCTCGAAGCGGTCAGAGACGTTGCCGGCGACGTTGATGCGGTCGTCACCTACAACGGCAAGTCGTTCGATCTTCCGCTCATCGAGACTCGCTACTCGTTGAACCGATTGACGACGCCGTTTGCGGATATGCCGCACGTGGACATGCTTCATCATGCGAGGCGGCTCTGGCATGGCAACGATGAGGGGCATCGTCTCAGCAGCTTGGAAACCTCGCTTCTCGGGCACGAGCGCGACGGTGACGTTCCTGGATTCGAGATCCCCGCGCGCTACTTCCGATACGTGCACACCGGCGACGCCCGTCCGCTTGGCGCCGTGCTCGAGCACAACCGCCTTGACCTGCTGTCGCTCGCGCTGCTCACCGCACGCGCTGCGCAAATGCTCGACGAAGGCGTCACTAGCGCGGCAACGGCACGCGAGGCGCTCGGCATAGGACGGCTGTACGAGCGAGCCGGAATGACGTCGGATGCGCTGGCCTGCTTCGCGAGAGCTGCCGATATGGGGCAGGGCGTGTCCCCGGATGCGCTGTATGCGCACGCTGTGCTGCTGCGACGTCTGCGTCGCTACGAAGCGGCAGCAAGCGCATGGCAACGGCTCCTGGATCTCGATGACTGCCCTCCTCGCCTCGAACGAGAAGCTGGCGAGGCGCTCGCCGTGCATTACGAACACCGGCTGCGCAGTCTTCCGTCGGCGCGCCGCCTGGCGATGCGATCACTGTTGCTCGACATGACCCATGCGCGTCGCGAGGCAATCGAGCACCGGGTCGCGCGATTGGATCGCAAGCTCGCGCGCGTTGAGCCTGCACTGCCAGCGCTTTTTTGAGTGGACTACGCTGAGGCTGAGGTCTTGGCGCTCTTGACCGTCTTCTTCTTGCCTGCCGTCGCAGCAGCCTTGGTGGCCTTGACCGCCTTCGCCGCCGTCTTACGCTGCTCGGACGTCTGAACCCCGAACTTCTTGGTGAACCGCTCGACCCGGCCCTCGGTGTCGATGAGCTTCTGTCGACCAGTGAAGAACGGATGGCAGGCGGAGCAGATTTCCAGGTGCAGCTCCGGCTTGGTCGAGCGCGTTTTGAACGTGTTTCCACACGCGCAGCGAGCCTCGACCTCCTGATATTTCGGGTGGATACCTTCCTTCACGGTCACTCCTTGTCGCAACGGGAAACTTTGATTTTACCAGATTGGACGCCGGCTGGCGGGGTCAGGGTGGCTCAGCCGATGCGGTTCCGGAAGAGGACCCAGAGCGCCACGATCCCGTCCTTCCAGGTGATCTTCTTCCCTTCGTCGTAGCCGCGCCCATCGTAGGTGATGGGCACCTCGTAGACGCGGTAGCCGCGCTTGAAGATTTTCGCCGTAATTTCGGGCTCGATGCCGAAGCCGTTGGACCGCAGATGGAGTCCGTCCAGCACTTCCCGGCGCATGATTTTGTAGCAAGTCTCCATGTCCGAGAGCATTGTGTTGTAGAGGACGTTGGTGACGAGCGTCAGGACCAGGTTTCCCAGGTAGTGCGTGAACAGGAAGACGCGATGACTGCCAAGAAATCGGGAGCCGTACACCACATCCGCCCGGCCGTCGATGATGAGCTCAGCGAGCCTCGGGAACTCCTCGGGCGAGTATTCGAGGTCGGCGTCCTGGATCGCGACGATGTCCCCGGTGACGGCGGCGAATCCTCGTCGCAGGGCGGCGCCTTTGCCCTGGTTACGGGGTTGCAGCAGGAGCGTGAACCCGTACTGCTTCTGGAGCTCGCCAAGATGAGCGCGTGTGCCGTCCGTGGAGCAGTCGTCCACGACCACGAGCTCGACGCGCATGGGGATGGCGAGCACACGCGCAACGATCTCGTCGATCGTCTCCCGCTCGTTGTAGACGGGCATGACCACGGAGAGGAGGGGCGACTCCATAGTCGTCCTCGTCCCGTGACGGCGGCGAAGTGGTTGGGCCGATTCGTTCACACTGTGTCGTCGGTGAACGATCGTGCTTAGGACTTGCCTGACGCCATCGCCGCGAGGAACTCGCCGTTGGTCTTCGTCTTCCCCATCTTCGACAGCAGGAGCTCCATGGCCTCGCTGGGCGACAGGGGAGTCAGCACCTTGCGAAGGACCCACACGCGATTGAGCTCCTCTTTCTGGAGCAGCAATTCCTCTTTTCTGGTTCCGCTCTTGGTGATGTCAATCGATGGGAACACGCGGCGGTCGGTGAGTTTGCGATCGAGGTGGATTTCGGAATTACCCGTGCCCTTGAACTCTTCGAAGATGACTTCGTCCATGCGCGAGCCGGTGTCGACGAGCGCGGTGGCGACGATGGTGAGCGACCCGCCTTCTTCGATGTTGCGCGCGGCGCCGAAGAAGCGCTTCGGACGCTGGAGCGCGTTGCTGTCCACGCCGCCCGAGAGCACCTTGCCGGATGCCGGAACGATCGTGTTGTACGCACGCGCCAGACGGGTAATCGAGTCGAGCAGGATCACGACGTCCTTCTTGTGCTCGACGAGTCGCTTGGCTTTCTCGATCACCATCTCGGCAACCTGTACGTGACGCTGCGCCGGTTCGTCGAACGTTGAGGAGATCACCTCGCCGCGCACCGAGCGCTGCATATCGGTGACTTCTTCCGGCCGCTCGTCGATGAGCAGGACGATCAGGTACACCTCAGGGTGGTTCTTCGTGATGCTGTTCGCGATGCTCTGAAGGAGCATCGTCTTGCCCGTGCGTGGCGGGGCGACGATCAAGCCGCGCTGGCCTTTGCCGAGCGGCGTCAGGAGATCCATCACGCGGCCCGAGAGATTCTCGGAGTCGGTCTCGAGATTAATCTTCTGCGCCGGATAGAGCGGCGTGAGGTTCTCGAAGAAGATCTTTTCCTTGGTCTTCTCGGGTGGCTCGAAGTTGATTGCCTCGACCTTGATCAGCGCGAAGTAGCGCTCGCCGTCCTTGGGCGGCCGGATGACGCCGGATACGGTGTCGCCGGTGTGCAGGTCGAACTTGCGAATCTGCGAGGGCGAGACGTAGATGTCGTCCGGGCCAGGCAGGTAGTTGTAGTCGGGCGCGCGCAGGAAGCCGAACCCGTCGGGCAGCGTCTCGAGCACGCCTTCCGAGAAGACGTTGCCGCTCTTCTCGGCGCGCACGCGGAGGATCTCGAAAATCAACTCCTGCTTGCGCATGCCGGTTGCGCCCGCGATCTCGAGCTCCTTGGCGATCTTGGTGAGCGCGGAGATGCTCATCTCCTTCATCGCCGAGAGCGAGATCGTCTGAGCGGGAGCGGCTTGAGCGGGAGGCGCGGTCGCCGCGGGGGCGGCGGCTGCCTTGTCCTTCTCTTTCTCTTTTTCTGGTGGGGGGGCGGTGGCGGTGCCTACGCCGCCGTTTTTGGTAGGCTTGCGATCATCTTCCACAGTTCGTCCAGTCCTTCGCCTGTGAGCGCTGAGACCAGCGCCACCGGCATTTCAAATACGGTTTCCATCTCCCGAGCGTGACGTACGCGTTCTGCCTTCGTCAGCTTGTCCACTTTTGTTCCCACGACACCGCGGGTATACGACCGAGCCGCCAACCACTCCCACGCGTCCTGATCCGATGAGAGGCCCGGATGCCGCGAATCCACGAGTAGCAGCACGGCCCGTTGCCCCGGACGATCGAAAAAGGCGTCTGTGATCTGACTGAACTCCGCCGACCCTTCACCTGGGCGCGCGTGCCGCGCGTATCCATATCCCGGCAGATCCACCAGGTAACAGGCCTGCATCGATCCGCGTCGCACGCGATAGATGTTGGCCAATCTCGTCTTGCCCGGAGTGGCGCTGGTTCGCGCCAACTGCTGGCGAACGAGCGCGTTGATCAGGCTCGACTTACCTACGTTCGAGCGCCCGATGAAAGCCACTTCTGGCAGCTGGTCACGCGGGAAATCGCCCGCACCGGCGGCGCTCGTGACGAACTCCGCGACTATTTGCACGCTCGATGGCTCACGGCTCCTGGCGATCGACTCTCGCGTCTCAGCGGTCGGGCCTCAGCCCCCGACAAACCTCAAACGATGCATGTAGTGATCCAAAGCCCGGAATCGGGAACCGGAGTCGATTTCTCAGTGCGGACGCGTGTCTCCTGCGGGCTCTGTCACATCGGTGACAACGGGAGCGGCCGGAATGCGCGACGGCAGCGGCTCGGCCAGCGCAATCTTCAGCACCTCGTCCATCGTCGACACCATGTGCACGTCGAGCGTGTCCATGACGTTCTTGGGGATGTCGGCCAGATCCTTCTCGTTGTCGCGCGGCAGGATGATGTTCGTGACGCCGGCGCGATGGGCAGCGAGGACCTTTTCCTTGACGCCGCCGATGGGCAGCACCTTCCCGCGCAGCGTGATCTCACCGGTCATGGCGACATCGCGTCGCGTCGCAATCTTGGTCAGAGCCGACACGAGCGTGGTGGCCATCGTGATTCCCGCCGACGGTCCGTCCTTCGGGATCGCGCCCTCGGGCACGTGCACGTGGATGTCGATCTTGGAGTGGAAATCTTCGGCCAGGTTCAGGTCGGCTGCCTTCGAGCGCACGTAGCTGAGGGCGGCCTGCGCCGACTCCTGCATCACGTCACCGAGCTTGCCAGTGAGCGTCAGCTTGCCTTTGCCCGCCATCAGCGTGGCTTCGCTGACGAGCAGCTCGCCACCGACTTCGGTCCAGGCGAGGCCCGTGGCGACGCCGACCTCGTTCTGCTCCTCGGCCATGCTCGGGCGGAACCGCGGCACGCCGAGGTGCGCGGTGACCTTCTCGCCGTGACATCTTCCTTGAACGTCTTGCCTTCGGACACGACCTTACGCGCCACTTTGCGGCAGATCGAAGAGATCTCGCGCTCGAGGTTTCGAACGCCGGCCTCGCGCGTGTAGCGCTGGATGATCGTCTGAATCGACTCGTCCTGGAAAACGATGTTCTCCGAGGTCAGACCGGCGCCTTCGACGGCTTTCACCACGAGGAACCGCTTGGCGATCTCGACCTTCTCCTGCTCGGTGTAGCCGGCCAGTTGCAGGACTTCCATGCGGTCGCGAAGCGCCTGCGGAATAGTGTGCAGCACGTTGGCCGTGCAGATGAACATCACGTTCGAGAGGTCGATATTCGACGTCGAGATAGTGGTCGAGGAACGTGCTGTTCTGCTCCGGGTCGAGCACCTCGAGCAGCGCCGCCGACGGGTCGCCGCGGAAGTCCATCGACATCTTGTCGATCTCGTCGAGCAGGAACACCGGGTTTTGCGTGCCGGCCTTCTTCATCATCTGGATGATTTGGCCGGGGAAGGCGCCGATATAGGTCCTGCGGTGGCCGCGGACCTCGGCCTCGTCGCGCACGCCGCCGAGCGAGAGCCGCACGAACTTGCGGTTCATCGCGCGGGCGATCGACTTGGCGAGCGATGTCTTGCCGACTCCAGGAGGGCCAGAGAACGTCAGGATCGTGGCCTTGGGCTTCTTGACGAGCGAGCGCACCGCGAGGAACTCGAGTATGCGGTCCTTGATCTTCTCGAGCCCGTAATGGTCTTCGTTCAGGACCACCTCGGCGTGCTTGAGATCACGGTTCTCACGCGTCTTCTTGTGCCAGGGAACGGCGATCAGCCAGTCGAGATAGTTGCGCGAGACGGTGGCTTCGGCCGACATCGGTGGCATCGCTTCGAGGCGCTTCAGCTCCTGGACGGCCTTCTCCTCGACGTCCTTCGGCATCTTCGACTGCTCGATCTTCTTCTTGAGCTCGTCGACCTCGCTGCCCTTCTCGTCCTTGCGGCCCAGCTCCTTCTGGATCGCCTTCATCTTCTCGTTGAGGTAGTACTCCTTCTGCGCCTTCTCCATCTGCTTCTTCACGCGAGACTGGATACGGCGATCGACCTGGAGCTTATCGACCTCGATTTCGAGGATGCCGGCGATGCGATTGAGGCGCTCGATGGGCGAGATGATCTCGAGCAGATTCTGCTTCTCGTCGACGCCGACGAGGAGGTGCGCGGCGATCGTATCGGCAAGCTTGCCGGGATCGTCCACACGGACGGCGGCGATCATGGCGTCGTACTGCAGGTTGTTCGAGAGCTTCACGTACTGCTCGAACAGCGACACGACGCGACCCATGGTCGCTTCGATTTCTCCGGAGGTCTCCTTCTGCTTCGGAAGGACCTTCACGACGACCCGATAGAAGCCCTTGTCTTCCTTCCACTCGACGGCGCGCGCGCGGTCCACGCCCTCGACGAGCACCTTGATGTTGCCGTCCGGCAACTTCAGGTTCTGCACCACGTTGGCGACGCAGCCCATCGTGTAGATGTCGTCCGGGCGCGGGTCGTCAATCGAGGCGTCGTGCTGGGCGGCCAGGAAAATTCGCTTGTCCTTCATGAGCGCGTGATCGAGCGCGCGCGTCGAGGACGGCCGTCCGATCACGAACGGCATCATCATGTGCGGGAAAACGACGACGTCCCGGAGGGGAACGATAGGGAGTGTCTCGTAGACTTCCATTTAGGTCCTCGGCTCTGGTCTCTGGGCTTTCGGCTCTAAGCCCACCAAGGCCCAAAGCCCAAAGTCCAGAGTCCAAAGCCCGGGTTATCCAGCTTTCTCAATCAGGGTAATCGACTTGTCTTTCGCCTCCACGACCTCGCGTGTGACGACGACTTCGCGCAGCTTCTTCTGACCGGGACCGAGTACATCAGATCGAGCATCAGGTCTTCGATGATCATCCGCAGGCCGCGCGCGCCGATCTTGCGCAACAGCGCAGACTCGGCAATGGCCTCGAGCGCGTCATCGGTGAACCGCAACTTCACGTTCTCGTACTCGAACAGTTTCTGGTACTGACGCGTGATCGCGTTGCGGGGTTGCGTCAGGATCTGCATGAGCGCCGGCTTGTCGAGTTCGTGGAGCGTGCCGACGACCGGGAGACGGCCGACGAACTCCGGGATGAGGCCGTACCTGATCAGGTCTTCCGGCTCCACGGCCTCGAGGGTCGCGCCGATCTCGCGCTTCGACACCGATTTGACGTCGGCCTTGAAGCCCAACGTCTTCTTGCCCACCCGGCGGTCGATCACCTTGTCGAGCCCGACGAAGGCGCCGCCGCAGATGAACAGGATATTGGTGGTGTCGATCTGGAAGAACTCCTGGTGCGGGTGCTTGCGGCCTCCCTGCGGCGGCACGTTGGCCACCGTGCCTTCCAGGATCTTCAGCAGCGCCTGCTGGACGCCCTCACCCGAGACGTCGCGGGTGATCGAGGGGTTCTCGTCCTTGCGGCAGATCTTGTCGACCTCGTCGATGTAGATGATGCCCTGCTGGCACTTCTCGATGTCGCCACCGGCGGCCTGCAGCAGCTTGAGGATGATGTTCTCGACGTCCTCACCGACGTAGCCCGCCTCGGTCAGCGTCGTCGCGTCAACGATGGTGAAGGGGACCGAGAGGAGCTTGGCGAGCGTCTGGGCGAGCAGCGTCTTGCCGGTGCCAGTCGGCCCGATCAGCATGATGTTCGACTTCGTCAGCTCGACGTCGTTCCGGCTGCGCGGCTGCTTCTGGATCTCGATGCGCTTGTAGTGGTTGTAGACGGCAACGGCCAGCTTCCGCTTGGTGCGTTCCTGCCCGATCACGTACTCGTCGAGGAACTTCTTGATCTCGGGCGGCGAGGGGAGCGAGGAGCGGACGCCCCGGTTCTCGAACCGGTTGTCGTCGGCGATGATGTCGTTGCAGACCTCCACGCACTCGTCGCAGACGAACACAGTGGGTCCTGCGATCAGTTTGCGGACGTCGTTCTGATCTTTGTTACAGAACGAGCAACGGAGAATCTCAGTCTCGCCGTTCTTCTTGACCATGTGTGTGTGGGCTCAGGGCTCTTGGCGTCTGACGATCGTCTCGGGTTGAAATCAGGTCTTGACTGGTATTTCGGCCTCAATCCGGCTGGAGGCTAGAGGAGGCACCCTGGACGACAAGATTTGGCGCCCAAAGCCGAGCCTATCTCGATGTTACACCCGTTTTCGGATGACGTCATCGATAATCCCGTATTCCTTCCCCTGGTCCGCCGACATGATGTAGTCCCGCTCAGTATCGTCTTGGATGCGCTTGCCGGTCTGTCCCGTATGGAGCACCAGGATTTCGTTGAGGCGCTCTCTCATGCGCAGGATTTCACGCGCATGGATGTCGATGTCCGTCGCCTGTCCAGCCAGCCCCTGCATGAGCGGCTGATGGATGACAATCCGGGCATTTGGCAGCGAGTATCGCTTACCCTTGGCTCCGCCCCCGAGCAGCACAGCCGCCATCGACGCCGCCTGACCGATGCAAATCGTCTGGACGTCGGGCTTGATGAACTGCATCGTGTCGTAGATGGCCAGCCCCGCCGTAATCGAGCCACCCGGGCTGTTGATGTACAGCTGGATGTCCTTGTCGGGATCCTCGGCCTCGAGGAAGAGCATCTGGGCGATGGCGAGATTGGCGATCTGATCGTCGATCGGCGTGCCAATGAAGATGATGCTGTCTTTCAGCAGCCGCGAAAAGATGTCGTAAGCGCGTTCACCGCGGTTGGTCTGTTCGACCACCATCGGTACAACTGTGCACGGCTCATTGTGATTTCGTGATTGGCGGCTCGTGCTGATCGGTGAATGAAGGGCACTCGCTACGAAATCCTAGCACGCGACAGGGCCAAGTCAACCGCCTTCTCCCGACGCAGCCCGGCCACGAGGCGGCCAACTCCGCCTTCCTTCTCAAACTGTGCCCGTAACGCCGCAGGAGTTCGCCCGGCCCTGGTGGCGAAACGTTCGATTTCCTGGTCGATCTCCTGGTCGGTAACGACGAGCCCTTCGCGGCGCGCGATCTCGTCCAGCACGAGCGCGCTCGCGACAGACGCCCGCGCCGGTTCCCGCTGCGCCTCCCGGAACTGCGCCCAGTCGATGCCGGCCTGCCGCGGGTCCACGTTCTGCTGCACCAACTGCCGCGCGAACTCCTCGAGGCGCCGATCGATCTCGCGTTCGGTGAGCGATGACGGCAAATCGAACGTGATGCGCTCCGAGAGCTGCTTGAGGACCTCGCCGCGCAACTGTCGGGTCGAGTTCTCATCGGCTTCGGCCTGCAGATCGGTGCGAACGCGCTCGCGCAAAGCCGCGATCGAATCGAACTCGCCCACGTCCTTCGCAAACTCGTCGTCCAGTTCGGGCAGCACGCGACGCCGGAGCTCCTTGACCGTGACCGAGTACGTGACGTCGGTGTTCGCCATTTCGGCGACCGTGTAGTCCTCGGGGAAGTGGATCGTGAAAGTCTTTTCGTTGCCGGGCGAGAGGCCGATCAGGTTGGCATCGAACCCGGGAGGATTCGCCTTCGATCCGATCTCAATGCTCACGCCGTCGTGACGGTCCGGACCGGATGTGTCCTGCCGAACGAGATCCACGACGACCGTGTCGCCGTCGGTAGACGGGCGCCCTTCGACCGGTTCGAACTTCGCCGCGCGC
This sequence comes from uncultured Acidobacteriota bacterium, assembly GCA_963757735.1. Taxonomy (GTDB): domain Bacteria; phylum Acidobacteriota; class Vicinamibacteria; order Vicinamibacterales; family UBA2999; genus Gp6-AA40. Next base: position 25,934 of record CAVWST010000036.1, on the reverse strand, counting down.
TCGCGCAGACTCTGGAGCGTCTGGTCCACTGCGTCTTCGGTGATGGCAACCGGTGTCCGCGTTCCCGTCAGCGTCGTCAGATCGCCGGGATCGAAAGCGGGAACTGTTTCGATCGCCGCCGTGAAGCGCAGCGGCTGCCCCTCTTGAAGCGCGACGTCGCGCACGTTCGGCGTGTCGATCGGCTCGATGCCGCGTTCCTGCAGCGCCTCTTCAACCGCCCGCGGGATGAGGCCGTGCATCACTTCGTGGAGGATCTGATCGCGGAACCGCTTCTTGATGATCGTCGCGGGAACCTTGCCCGGCCGGAACCCTGGGACCTTGACCTTCTTAAAGCCCTGCGCGACGCGATCGATCTCTGCGTCTACAACGGAGCTGTCGATCTCGATGGTGACGGTCTTCTGAGTTTCGCTGACGTCGGTGAACTCTGTCTTCATTCGGCTTTGGGCTAAACAGGCGAGACCGGATTCCTAGTCACATCTTACTTTAGCCCACTCCCGCGAGCCTTCAGGAAAGGCCTCTGGGTCGCCGAACATGTGCTTTTGATTTGAACGCGCTTATCGACCTGGCGTCGATCGCATTGTCCGGCTTCGGCCGGACCGAGTGAGAACCTGCGCACACTGTCTCGAATCAGGTCACAACGTCTTCCCAATCCTGCTCGCCAGTGCAAGTCATTAGTGTGATCCAATTTCAAAACGCGCTTATTTCTCAGTAGTTTACAAAAGACACGCTTGAGCTGCTGAGTGAGCGTCGGCATATTGGAAAAAGCCTTAATCGCAAAGGGGCATTCCAAATGCGTCACAAAGCTTGCTCGTTCCGTTGGCTCGTCGTCGTCACCGGGTTCATCCTGTCGGCCCTCGCACCCGAGCGCGCGTTCGCACAGCGCCATGTGTCGAGTGTGCTGATCGTCATGTCTGATAGCGCGCCCTCGGCGAACTCCGTCCGGAGCGCGCTCCTGGGCCAGGGCATACCAGTCGTGAACGTCGACGCCCGGTGCAACGGTGCGAAGCCGCTGCTCGCGACGCTGCAAACGTACGACGTGGTCATCGCCTGGACCAACTGTGGCCTGCAGGACAGCATCGGCTGGGGCAATGTGCTGGCCGACTACGTCGATGGCGGAGGCCACCTGGTCCTCGCCTCGTTTTCGTGGTTATCGCCGTCGACCGACTTCGACGGCCGGATTGCCGCTCCCGGCTATTCGCCGTTCGATGCCGCCGGGGCGCAATTCACCTCGAGCCCGCTCGGCACGTACGACGCGCTGCACCCGCTCATGTCTGGCGTGTTCTCGATCACCTCGATGTTGCGCAACAACGTGACTGTCGATCCAGGTGCGACACTCGTTGCACGCTGGGCGGACGGCCTGCCGTTTGCCGCCGTCAACGATGCCTGCAACATCGTCGGCATCAACGCGTATCCGGGCAGCAGTTGGAGCGGCGATTTGATGGGGGTCTTTATCAACGCCGTCAGACTCGAGTGCCGGGGCGAGCCGCCGGCCGCGAATGCCGGTGCCGATCAGAGCGCGAACGAACAACAGCTCGTGACGCTCGATGGCAGCGGCAGCAGCGATCCCGACGGCGACGCGTTGTCGTATTCGTGGGCCCAGGTCAGTGGCCCGCCCGTCGTGTTGTCGGATCCCACCGCGGCGAAGCCGACCTTCTCGGCACCGTTCGTGATGCTCGGCGGCGAGACGCTCACGTTCGAGCTGACCGTGACGGCGAATGGCGACACCGATATGGACACGGTCAGCACGGCGGTCGTCAATGTGAACCACACCCCGGTCGCAGTGGCCGGCGACGATCAGTCGATTGCCGAGGGCTCCCTGGTCACGCTCGATGGCCAGGACAGTTTCGACGTCGATGCCGATCCGATCAGCTATACGTGGGTCCAGATCAGCGGCCCCGCGGTGACACTCAACGGCGCGAGCACCGCGACGCCCAGCTTCACGGCTCCGCTCGTGAGCGTCAGCGCCAGCGCACGCAGCCTGGTCTCGTCGACGACACTGGTATTCAAGCTGGTCGTCGATGACGGCTTCCCGCAGGACGCGCCGGCTCCCGGCTACGAGCTGGAAAACGTCGAAGACATCATCACGATCGATATCAGCAACCTGAACAACAACCCGGTCGCCGACGCCGGTTTCGACAAGACCGTGAGCGAGCACAGCGAGGTGGTGCTGACCGGCAAAGGAACTGATCCCGACGGCGACCCGCTCACGTACTCATGGCTGCAGATTGACGGTCCGTCAGTGCCACTCACAGGCAGCGACGGCCCGACGCCGAGTCTGACGACTCCATTCGTCGGCGCCGAGGGGCTGGAACTGACCTATCAGCTCACGGTGCGGGACGAGTATGGCGGTGTAGCGACGGATACCGTAGTCGTGCGCGTGCAGAACGCCAACAATCCTCCGCTGGCGTCCGCGGCACGGCCGACTATCGCTTGCATCTGGCCGCCGAACCATGGGCTCGTGCAGGTCGGTATCGTTGGCGTCAGCGACGCGAACGACAACGCGACCATCATCATCGACCGAGTCACGCAGGACGAGCCGACCAACGGTCTCGGCGACGGCGACACCGCGATTGACGCGTTCATCAATCGCGACGGCACCGTGCTGCTGCGCGCCGAGCGAGATGGCAAGGGCGACGGGCGCGTGTATCACATCCACTTCACCGCGTCCGATCTCGAGGGCAGCGCCTCGGGCGTGGTGACGGTGTGTGTGGCGCACCAGAAGAATCGGGTGGCCGTCGACGGCGGCGAGCTATACGACTCGACACGATAGGCAGGTCGTGGAGGCGGTTGACGTCCTTCCGCCTCCACTATGGCCGCGGCCTCGGGGATGGTGAAGACGTCAGGAGTCACGATTGTGGCTCCTCGGTCTTGGCGGGGACGTCGGATGGTCCTCAGCGAGGGCTGCGTGAACGGCGTGCCCATTACGCACTGCGGTCTTGGACAGGTTGTCGGGTGGCTGCGCGACTTCCGAACGCCGGTGAGTGGATGCTATTTCGGCTTCATCGAACGGCTCCTTGGCCCACTCGTGGTGAGCGGTGAAGTCTGGTTCGATGAGCCCAGGAAAGGCGATCGATCTTCGAACTGAGAACGCGAACCCGGAACCGGAAACGTGGAACTGGGAACTGCAGCTTTCTTCCAGGTTCCGGGTTCCGGGTCCATGTTCCGTAGTGCGAAAGGAGGGACTCGAACCCCCATACCCTTTCGGGTACCAGATCCTAAGTCTGGCGCGTCTGCCAGTTCCGCCACTTTCGCGTCCGATCAGCCTATCACGGGCAACGGTCCGACGGGACGATGGTGCGAGGGGTCCGGGTCCGGGCCCAGGTGTCACGCAGTTTTCCGTCGAGCCTTGGGCCGCATCCGCAGCATCCGTGGTCGAACGTTGGCGAGACTCGCTGCGCGCTTCACGTTCGAGATGATGAGCTCATCGACCGGGCCGCGTGAGGACGCACGCGAGTTTATGGCGCGTCGTGCCGGAACGCGGCTGATTTTGAGTTGCACCCTCTGCGCGTCGACCGTCGTGTAGGCCTTCGTGATTTCCGCGGCGCTCGAGTTCGACACCACCACACGCGCGCCGCGTTTGCACGCGCCGACGACCGCCTGCTGAAGCCGCCACTGATCGAACGACGTGAACCCGCCGGCCGTGTAGTGGGCGAAGTTCGACGTTCGACTGAGTGGCGCATACGGCGGATCACAGTAGACGAAATCTCCCCGTCCGCAGCGGGCGAGCGTCTCGTCGAACGGGAAGAGCGTGATCGACACGCGATCGTTCCGCAGCGCGGCGCCGACGGCGCGGATGTGCGTCTCGTCGCAGATGCGCGGGTCGGTGTAGCGTCCGGCAGGCACGTTGAACCCGCCCCGCCGATTCAGTCGAAAGAGTCCGTTGAAGCCGGTTCGGTTCAGGAAGATCAGCATCGCCGCCAATTCGGGCGTGTACTGCAAGGCGACTTCACGCTGGCTCGATGACTGCGCCTGCAGCGTAGCACGCGCGGGGTTGAAGCGTTGATCGCGAACGTCGTAGTAGCACTCGTTTCCCGATTTTCGGTACTCGTGCGCCAACGCCTTCAACTCCCGGATCACATCGTCGGCGCGATCCCGCACCGCCCAGTAACAGCCAATCAAGTCGGGGTTGACGTCGCAGAGTTGAATCTCGCAGCGATCCAGGCGACCGATGTTCAGCAGATCGAAGAAGACGGCGCCACTGCCAACGAAAGGCTCGACGTAACGCGAGAAGGTCGGCGGATAGTGTTCAGAAAGGGCCGGAAGGAGCTGACGCTTGCCGCCGGCCCACTTGAGGAGCGGACGGACGGTCGAGGTCGATGCACGCATCTGCACGACTCAAGTATCGGTCGAAGGATCGCCATCTGTAGAGCCCTCATTTGAGGGGGAGACCCGCGAAGCTCGACCGGCGCGCCGCAACGATTCTCTGAGCAGGTACTCGATCTGGGCGTTCAGGCTGCGAAGATCGTCGTTCGCCCAGCGCTGAACGCCCTCGAGGACGCCTGAATCGATACGGAGAAGAAAGGACTTCCGGTCTGCCACGTGGTCTCGTTTATTGATGAATCGTCCCGGTGTTCAGGATCGGCTGGGCCGCCTTTTCGCCGCAGAGCACGACGAGCAGGTTGCTGACCATCGCCGCTTTACGCTCCTCGTCGAGATGGACGATTCCCTTGTGTGACAGCTGCTCGAGGGCCATCTCCACCATTCCGACGGCCCCTTCGACGATCAGTTTTCGCGCGGCGATGATGGCGCCGGCCTGCTGCCGTTGCAGCATGGCGGCCGCAATCTCCTGCGAATAAGCCATGTGGCTGAAACGCGCCTCGAGGACTTCGACACCGGCCTTTTCCAACCGCTGTTGGACCTCCTTCTTCAGATGGTCGGCGACCGCGGCCGTCGATCCTCTGAGGGAGACGATGTGATCCTCGTGTGAGTCGTAGGGGTAGCTCGTGGCAGCGTTGCGAAGCGCAGCCTCACTCTGCACTTTGACGTAGTTCTCGTAGTCGTTTACTTCGAACATCGCTTCCGCCGTTTCGACGACCCGCCACACCACGACGGCGGCGATGTCGACGGGATTGCCATCCTGATCGTTGACCTTGAGTTGGGAACTCTCGAAGTTGCGCACGCGCAGCGAGATCTTGGTCTTGTTGAAGAACGGGTTCGCCCACCGCAATCCTGCAACCTTGGCGGTGCCCATGTAGCTGCCGAAGAGTTGCAGCACCTTCGCCTCGTTGGGCGCCACCATGAAAAAGCCCTTGAGCAGGAAGAGCCACAAAATCGGAAGCACCACGAGCGCCGTGACAAAGAGCACGGTAGCTGGCCCATCGTTCCCGGCAAGGAACGCCTGCTGGCCCGCTCTGAAGAAGGGAATGCCGGCCAACGGCAGAAGGACCAGGGGAAGCAGCGGAAGCCCAGGAACCCCATGGCGTAAGCGTTCGCGAACCATCGACGTCCTCCTAAAAGGGCGGAAGCCCTTCTGTGATGTCGTAGTGATATCATTTTGAAATCTCAAATGTCAATGGCTGAGCGCCGGCGCTCCGTTGCGACGCTCGAATTGCGCAGGTAAGTCAGCCTCGTAGCTCGATCATCTCGTGTGAGAGCTGGTCACCAACCACACGAAGCTTCGCTATCGCGATCGGAAGGGTGAATCGGCGCGGGCCCGCACTGCCAGGATTTAGAAACAGCACGCCGTGACGAATCTCTGCATCTGGGCGATGCGAATGGCCGTAGATGACTGCCGCGAAGCCAGCGGCTGTTGGATCGAGATCGAGTGCGGCGATGTCGTGCAGGACGTAGAGTTGCAGCTGGCCGACTTCGACGACGTCTGTCATCGGTAGCGCCTTTGCCCACTCGCCGGTGTCCACATTTCCACGAACGGCAAACGTCGGGGCGATGGCTCGAAGTTGTTCGAGGATCTGCGCGCCTCCGACGTCGCCGGCATGGACGATCAGGTCTGCGCCTTTCAGCGCCTCGGTCGCCTCTGGTCGAAGCAGTCCATGCGTGTCAGAGATGACACCAACAATGATGGCCGTCCGACTCACCCCGTCTTACGGCTCGGTGTTGATGGCGTAGTACGCGATCGTCTTCGTCGGTACTTCCTTGAACCAGTGCGGCGTCTTTGCTGGAATCGTGATGACGTCGCCCTTCGTCAGATGATGCGCGTCGCCACCCTGAACGCTCGGCGCGCGACGCTGGCCGGGCGCCGTGTCTCTGGCATCCACTAACGTTCCACCTGTCACGAACGTCGCCTCGCCCTCCACGATGATGAAGACATGGTTGGTCTTCTCATGGACTTCGACTTCGCCGGCGCCGCGGCGCTGAGCCAGGACGATGAGACCATGGTCGCCGATGATCTGGCCGCCCTTTGCCATCGTCGCAGACACTTTCTCGTGCGGCACGTAAGTCACGACGGTTGGAACACCATCAGCGGCCACGACGACCGCCATCGTCAGAACCATCGTCAGCGTCCGTAGGAGCTTCATATCGCCTCCGTTTGTAGTGGTGGCCAGTATCCTATGTGAACCTCGCGTGCTTCGCTCAATAGCATGGGGCCGGTCACGGTGACCTTTTCGGCGGCGCGCGCGAAGAGCTCGGTACAGGGGATCAGGAAATTGCGTCCCGCAATCGTGCCAAGCTGCTCTGAAGACAGCGCGAACACGACCGATCGAATGCCGGCCCAATACAGCTTGCCTGCGCACATCGCACACGGCTCACAGCTTGTGTAGAGCACACTTCGTCGAATCTCATCCGGCGACAGGCGTCGGATTGCCTCGGCGACGAGATTCGTTTCGGCATGGGCCGTCGGATCACGGTCAGTGAAGACCGTGTTCTTCGCGGTCAGGACGACCGTGTCGTCGATCGTGAGAAGCGACCCGAACGGATGGTTACCTTCTGCTCTCGCTTCTCGAGCGAGCTCGATGGCTTGCTTGAGGAAGCGCTCCTGAACATCTCTCGAAGACATGAGAGACGACAGTAGCACTATCGGCGTCAGTCGCCCGCGAGCGACAGCCGGAACGCCGCCATCTCTTCACCGTTGCGGACGAGCAGAATGTTCCCGACCAGCACTGGGTGATTCCACGTCTTGCCTTCGATGGCCGGGACGCGCGCGATCTCTTTGAACTCGCCGGGCGTCGCTGAGACGAGCGCCAGGTTGCCGTCCTCTGACAGCACCAGCAACAGATCCTGATCCGGCAAGAGCAGCAGCTGTCCGTTTCCGTAGCGCCCGCCCTTCCACACACGCTTGCCGGTTTCCATGTCGATGCAGGCGAGGATGCTGCCGTCGAAGCCGAAGGCGTAACCGTTGTGCACGACGAAGTCGTTGTAGTACCGGCTTGAGCCCGTTCGACGTCCAACGCTCTTCGACATTCCAGCCGCCCGCCCGGTGAGCCACAGTAAGACGGCGCGTGCCGTTCCCGCCCGTGCCGCCGATTGTGTTGATCACGACGCCGTCCGACGTCAGGGCCGGCTGCACTATCGCCACGCCTTGCCACGGGTGCTCCCAGAGCACCGTGCCGTTAGCCGGAGCCAGGCTCGTGACACCCGATCCGCCGAGGAGCATCACCTGGGGGATGCCGTCGATCGTCGTCCGATGTGGAGAGCTGTAGCTCCCGTGATGGACAGGGCCCACCCAGCGAGGGCGGCCAGTGGCGGCGTCGTAGCCAACCAGGGTCGCATCGGCCGCGACGATCACCACGTCGTCGATGACGAGAGGCGAGCTGGCGAAGCCCCATCCCGGCACTTCGGTTTTCGTTTCCGCTGCGACGTTGCGCGACCACAGGAGTTTGCCGCTGCTCGCGTCGAGCGCGTTCAAGAGTCCAGTTGCGCCGAACGAGTAGACGCGACCGTTGTTGAGCGTCGGGGTTGCGCGCGGACCAGCGCCACCGTTCGATTCCCAGAACCTGACTGGATCGCGATGCCGCCACACCGGCTCACCAGTGCTCATCTTGTAGGCGGACACGATCTCGTCGTCGCCGCGCTGTTCCTGCGTGTAGATCAGATCGCCACGGACCGCGAACGAGGACCAGCCCGGACCGATCGGACGACGCCATAACTGGACGGGCGGTGTGCGAGACCAGTCTGTGTCGATTCGCACGCCGTGAACGCTGCTGTCGCGATCGGGTCCGCGGAAGCCAGGCCACTCCGCATCGTTCGCTGCCACTGCAGCTGTTGGTGCAAGAGTCGGTGAACTCTCCGCAGGCTTGTCGGAGTCATGAGTGGGCGCAGGCTGCGGCACTGCGCTCGCTGCTGGCGGTGCGACGGGTGGGGCCTCGTCCGTTGCAGCGGGCGGAAGCGGTGCCGGTTCGTCATTGGCCTGCGAGAGCAAGCGTTCCTCAGGAGTCGGCGTCCAGCGCCAGTGAATTTCTGACCCGGCGCCGAGCACGCCACCAGTTCGAAGCAAGGCGAAGAATCCGCACGCAAGCAGGATGGTGGCGACCAGCGAACTGCGTCGAATTCCATTCGACAGGGTGCGGGTTGTGACGGCCCACGCGACAAGCGCCACGCTCATCACCGGGACGGAGTAGAGCGGGAGCATCGCCCCCATCATCCCGGTGGCGATCGACTCGTGCGCCACTCGCGATACGAGGATGGGCGCAACGATCATCACCGCAAGTGCTCCGAGCCTCTCCTGCCAGACGGCCCGGCTGAAGAACAGCCACCACACCACGATGGCCAGTGCGCCGAGGACGCCGCCAATGATGGCAATGGCACCGACCTCTGGGAAGATGAGGGGAGACGCAAACCGGACCAGGCCGAGCAGCACAGCAGCAACGACGCCTGGCCACAACCGCAGGGGTCTATGTGGATCCGATGCGACGGTCTGCTGGCTAGTCATAAACGGACCAGACGCTTCCGGTGTCCAGCTTGTTCCCTGAATTCGCCTCCAGTCAAGACCAGGCACAGGGGGTCCGGCGATTGCATTCCCGATTTGAGAAGATGTCCGACGCCTTGCGTGTTTTCGTCGCTGAGCGAGCCATGGACGATGCGACCTGCCGCCGCGTGCAGGCGGCGATGGACGTCGGGGTCCGCGAACCGTCAGAGGTGATTGAAGACGAGATGTCGCTCGTCGAGGACGTCCGCCGCGCGTCCCACATCGAGGTGACGCCGGCCATCTTCGAGCTGATCGATGCTCATCTGGATGCCCAGCGTGACGCGATCGCCGCGTTCTTCGACTGGCCACTCGAGGGTCGCGAGGGTGTCAACGTCCTTCGCTACGAAGCTGGCGGATTCTACAAGCCGCACGTGGATCGGGCCGACTTGCCCGCGTGGCCACCAGCGGCGCACCGTGCGTTCACGGTGATTTTGTTTCTCGAGAGCGCGCGAGAGGCCGACGCGTCGGGCGGTTTCAGTGGAGGAGTCTTGCGACTCCTGCCGGACAATGCGCCCTCGATCGACATCGTGCCGCGACGTGGCTTGCTTGTCGCGTTCCCGGCCAACATCGTCCATGAAGTGCTGCCGGTGACGGATGGTCACCGCGATACGGTAGTCGATTGGTTTTCCTGAACGCGCGACTGCCAGTCGACGATGGCAGACACCTGCGCAGACGATGACGAGCTAACCGGCACGATGGCAATGAGGGCGTCGCGTCGATGCGCGGCATCGAAATCGCGAATGCCGGGCGCATCGAGCACGGGTACGGCCGGCGCAAAGCTCGCAGGCGAACTGTTCGTCAGCATTGCGCGCATGATGGCCGATCCGCGCAAGAAGAAGATCGATTGCCCGTCGCGACTCCAGCGCGGCTTCGAGCCGCCGGCAAACGAGACGCGAACGCGACTACCGTCACGGCGACTCGCGTAAATATCGGGCCGGCCAGACTCGTCTGACACATACGCGAGCCACGTTCCATCTGGCGACCAGCGACCGTCCGTGTCGTTGAAGCCACTCTTCACGAGCGTTGTCTTTGTGTGGCGCGTGTCGTCGATTGCGTTGATGTCGCGTGCAGACGCCGCCTCGATCGCGTGGACGATGATGTTCGTCCCCAGCCAGTCAGTTGGCGTGGCATCGCCTTCAGCGATCGCTTGGTCCTCGGCGTCCTTCTCGTGTGCGCGCTTCACGTAGAGGGCGGGCCTGCCGGTCTGCAGCGATTCTGAACGCCACCCGTTGCCCATCTGGCGACCAGACCGGGTCGCTGTCGGCAGCGAGCGCGAGCGTGAGAGGCTGACTGGCCGCGCCCGCAACCGCGGGCACGACGGCAATATCCAGCGTGCGAAGCAGCGGAGCCACATGTGTGACCGCGGCGTACCTGTCGTCTGGAGACAACCGCACCTGCCACAGATCCCCTGCCTCGCCCATCGTCCCGGTTCGAGTGCCGTTCGTGTCGAACGATGCGAGCTCGCGCGCTCGAGCTGCAGTTGGGGCGGCGAGCACAATGCGCGACGAAGCGGCGAACAGCCCTCGACCGCTCGACGTGACGCCGACGCCTGTCATCAGGGCAGTAGTGCGTCCCTGAAGTGCCCCGGTGTCTTCGTCCACTCGCTGAGCCAGCAGCACGTCGTCTCGGACGACGAGCAGCACGCCCGCAACGATCTGGCCATGCCCTGAGGTAACTGCCAGATCGTGTTCCTCGCCGTCGTGGACCAGACGCACGATCCTGCGACCTGATTCTCCAATCGCCGTGTAGACGAAGTCGGCGCCGCGACCTGTGGCGCGCGGAAAGACATGTGCACGATCTCCGGCTCGCAGAGTAGTCGCGTCTGTGATCGCCTGTCCCTGCAGCTTGCGGATCACTCCCGTCGATTGAAGTGCAGCGAGAATCGACCCATCGGGAAGCGGCGACGCTCCGGCGGGTGAGGGCGCGTCGATTATGTTACTGACGGCGCCATCGCTGAGCGTGAGCCGCCGCAGTTGCGTGTTCGAGAAGAAGAGAATCGCGTCGCCGTTCGCGCTCCACGCTGGAAGCTGTGCTCCTTCAGTGCCGGCCAGCGGTTCCGCGCGATCTGAATCGAGCGTGCGACGCCACAGCGTCGTCGTCCCTGCGCGAGTTGCGACGAAGATGATGTGCCGTTCGTCGGGGGAGATCGCGGCGTCGAGCGGCTCGTCGCCGGAGCCGAGTTCAGCGCCCGATGGAGCGCCGAGTGTGAGCGTGAGTGGAGGCGGCGGCGGTGGCGGCACCTCCCGGAGGTGCCGCACAACGGGAATCGAGAGGCCGACGATGGCCAGGATCAGGACGCTGACGATCCACTTCAGAATTTTCGGGACCACGTCGTCGGCCAGCGCTCGACTACCACCTTCTTCTCCGTGTAGAAGTCGATCGCATCGCGTCCCTGCGCGTGCAGGTCGCCGAAGAAGCTGTCCTTCCAGCCTGAGAACGGGAAGTACGCCATCGGTGCGGCCACTCCGACGTTGATGCCCACGTTGCCGACGCGAGCCTCGTAGCGGAACTGACGCGCAGCGGCGCCGCTCGTCGTGAAGAGACACGCCATATTCCCGAATGCCGACCCATTGATCATCGCGATCGCGGCATCCACATTGTCGGCGCGCATCACGCTGAGGACTGGACCGAACACCTCGGTCCGCGCCAGTTCACTGGCGGGATCCACGTTAGCGAGTACCGTCGGTCGGAGGAAGTTGCCGTTGGCATACCCGTCGATTCTGGCGTTGCGGCCATCGACGAGTGGCTTGCGCACCAGCGGCCACGCCTTGCGCGATGAGTCCTTCGATGCGGGTTTTGCTGTCGGCGGAGATCACCGGTCCCATCTCCGTACCCTTGTCCATGCCGTATCCGACTTTTCGAGACGCGGCCACGTCGCTGATCTGTTGCGTGAACGTCTTCTCTGCATCAGCAACCGTGATGACAACTGACGACGCCAGGCAACGCTGGCCCGCGCAGCCGAACGCCGAATCAGCCACGATCTTTGTCGTCATGTCCATGTCGGCGTCGGGCAAAACGACGATCGGGTTCTTGGCGCCTCCCTGACACTGCACGCGCTTGCCGTTTGCCGCGGCGCGGCTGTAGACGTATCGCGCGATGGGTGTCGAGCCAACGAACGAGATCGCTCGAACCTCCGGATGATCGAGTAACGCATCCACGGCATCCTTGCCACCGTGAATGAGATTCACGACGCCAGGCGGGAAACCAGCTTCTTCGATCAGTTGGAGTACCCGCGCCATCGTGAGCGGCGTCTTCTCTGATGGCTTGAGGACGACGGTGTTACCGCAGGCCACGGCGTACGGCAGGAACCAAAGCGGGATCATGCCGGGGAAGTTGAACGGCGTGATGACCGCGACCACGCCGACCGGCTGTCGAATCATCAGTTCGTCGATGCCCGATGCGATGTCTTCGAGGTTGCTGCCCATCATCAGCGATGGGATGCCGGTCGCCACCTCGACGTTCTCGATGCCACGTTTCAGCTCGCCTTCGGATTCAGCGAGCGTCTTGCCGCACTCCTGCGTGACCAGCTTGGCAATCTCGGTGAAGTTGGCGTCGAGCAACGCTTTCAATCGGAAGAGCGGCTGAATGCGATCGCCGGCCGGCGTGCGACGCCACCCCTGCAGCGCCTTCGATGCGGCATCGACGGCTTTGGCGACGTCAGCGGCACCTGAAAGCGGCGCTTCGGCCAGCACGTCTCCAGTCGCTGGATTCCGAACGGCGATCACGCTCGCTGCGGACGCAGGTTCCCACTTTCCGCCAACGAAATTCTTCAACAACGTTTCTTGCCCGATCATTGCCGCTCCTCTGTCCATGGGGTCAGACCCCTTCACACTCTTTCACACTCCATCGACGAGTGAAACGGTGTGAAGGGGTCTGACCCCGTCCGATTCTTATGGCACCACGATAGCCCGGCCGACGATCTCGCCACGAGCCAGCGCCTTGTAGGCGGCATCTGCGTCGGCCAGAGAAAACCGCTGCGTTACCATCGTCTCGGGACGGAAGATGCCCTTCGCGGCGAGCCGGATGATTTCCGGCATGTCGCTGCGCGTTCTCGCGCCATACGAGCCGATGATGCGGAGCTCGCGCCGCACGAGCCGGGTGATCTCGACCGGCGCCGCGGTTTTGCCAGGTGCGATGCCGACCGCGACCATGCGGCCGCCGTCGCGAATCATTTCGAATGCCTGCGTAAATGTCTGCGGCAGTCCGAGGACTTCGAACGCCACGTCGACGCCACGGCCGTCCGTCAGCTCGCGAACGCGTGCGGTTGCATCAGTTGTGGTCGCGTTGACCACATCGGTGGCGCCAAGACGGCGCGCCGCCTCGAGCTTGTCGTCCTTGACGTCCACCGCGATGATCTGTGACGCCCCGAAGGCATCTGCGATCTGAATGACGTTGATGCCGACGCCGCCGACGGCGACGACAGCCACGCGTTCGCCGCCTCGCAGCTCCGCGCCGTGCCGCACCGCCCCATACGCAGTGAACACTGCGCAACCGAGGACGGCGGATTCCTCCAGCGGCAACCCATCGACGAGAGGAAAGACGTCGGTCGCCGGCACGACAGCATACTCAGCGAGCCCAGCCATCGAGTACATCGCGATCGGCGATCCATCTCGCCGCCGAAGTCGCGTCGTGCCGTCATACAACGTGCCCTTCAGGCGATTCATCGCGAAGAAGCTGTCGCACAGGTCGTCGCGCCCTGCGCCGCACGGCGTGCAGAATCCGCACGGCATGATGAACGCCGAGACGACCTTCGTTCCAACGGCGGGACCCTTCACGCCAGGTCCGAGCGCGGCAACCGTCCCCGAGATCTCGTGCCCCATCACTGCAGGAGTCGGAAACGCCACTTCGGCCTTCATGACGTGCAGGTCGGTGTGACACACGCCGCACGCGCTCACTTTCACGAGGATCTCGCCCGCGCCAGGTTCGGGCATCGGAATCTCCTCGACGTGCACCCCGCCCGGGGCGCTCTCGAGGATGGCGGCTCTCATCGTCTGCATCCGTGTTGGTCCTCTACAGTCCACGGTCCTCGACCTCGGTCTACGGTTCTCGGCTCGGGTTCTGGCACCGTGAGCCAGGAGCCCAGAGACCAAAGCCATTAGTCTATGTGATCCCGATGAGTCTCTGAGGCGAGGAGCACTGCGACGATGGTGACGGCTGCCATGAAGATCAGGTAGAGGGACAGCGCGTTCGTGCCGTACCTGGCCAGGAGAAGCGTGGCGATGAAGGGCGACGTGCCGCCCGCAAGGACTGCCGCCAGTTGCGCGCCGAGTGATGCGCCGCTGTAACGCACGCGCGTGCCGAACAGCTCGGAGAAGAACGCTGCTTGCGGGCCGTACATCGCCGCGTGCGAGAACACGAACGCGACGATGAGTGCGAGCCACACGAGCGGAGGTGACGCAGTGTCGAGCAGGCGGAACATCGGGTACGCCCACAGAGCCGTGGCGATGGCGCCAAACAGATACACGGGCCGCCGCCCGAAGCGATCCGACATCGCACCGAAGAATGGAATCGCGATCAGCTCGAGGCCCGCGCCGATCAACATCGCGGTCAGCACCACCTGCTGCGGCATCTTCACGTGCTGCGTCGCATACGTGAGGACGAAGACGCTGTAGATGTAGAACGCACCGTTCTCGCCGAAGCGTGCGCCCATCGCCAGGAGCACCTGCTTCGGATACGTTTTCAGCACTTCGATGATGGGCTGGTGTGCTTCGCGCGACGCTTCTTTCACCTTGGTGAATGCCGGCGTCTCGAGAATCCGCACGCGGATCATCAGTCCGACGATGACGAGCAACGCGCTCAGAAGAAAGGGCACACGCCAGCCCCAGGAGAGGAACTGTTCCTCGGGGAGGCGCGAGAACAGCGCGAACACGGCGGTTGAGATCACGAGACCCGCCGGTACGCCAATCTGCGGCCAGCTGCCGTAATAGCCACGTGTCCCCGGAGGTGCATGCTCGACGGCCATGAGCACCGCGCCTCCCCATTCACCGCCGACGCCGAATCCCTGCGCGACGCGCAGGAGGACGAGACCGACTGCGGCCCATGGCCCGATCTGTTCATAGGTCGGCAGCAGACCGATCAGGAACGTCGCGACGCCCATGACGACGAGCGTGAGCACGAGCATCGACTTGCGGCCGATCTTGTCGCCGTAGTGTCCGATGACGATGCCGCCGACCGGCCGCGCGACGAAGCCCACGGCGTAGGTGCCGAAGGCAGCAAGCGTGCCCATCAGCGGATCGAAGGTGGGGAAGAACAGGCGGTTGAAGACGAGTGCTGCCGCTGTGCCGTAGAGGAAGAAGTCGTACCACTCGATCGTGGTACCGATGAAGCTTGCCACTGCGACGAGCCTGACGGAATTGGTTTCAGATGAGTGCGCGGTCTGCGTCATCGGCCCTGCAAGGTACCACAGCGCTGGAAGTGCGAAGTTCAAAGGTTAAAGTTGTTAAGTCACTTTCCAGCTTTCCCTTTGAACTTTGCCCTTTGAACTTTGCCCTCCCATGGGGCGCTGTATGATTCACAGTCCATGCACACGGAGCTTCAGGAAGCCATAGACCTGCACGAGTCCATCGTAGCCGAGGCCGGGAACGCGCTCGTCGGCTACGAGACGGAAAAGGCCCTCGCCAACGTCGTTCTGCTCTCGGAAATCCCGACCACCTACGACAAGGACCAGAAGCGGCAGGTCAACGCTGGCAACCTGCTCCTCCGCGGTGTGCCCGGCGTGGGCAAGACATTTTTCGGTGTGATCCTCGCGGCGATTAGCAACGCGAAGTTCGCCAGAATCCAGGGCCGTGCCGACCTTCAGCCCACGGAGATCGTCGGCTTTCAGATGATCAACCCGGCGACTGGGGAGTTCATCACCGAGTTCGGACCACTGGCCTCGGCGGAGATCATCCTCCTCGACGAAATCAACCGCATCCCGCTCAAGTCACAGAGCGCGTTTCTCGAAGGCCTGCAGGATCGCACGGTCACCGTCGGCAAGACGACGTACGAGATGGCGCCATTCAGCTTCGCGATCGCGACGATGAACCCGGTGGAGCTGGGGCAGGGCACATTTCCGCTGTCGGAAGCGGCCACCGACCGGTTCGCGATCATGATCAACATCGCGTATCTGGCGCCGCTGGAGGAGGAGAAGCTGGTCAACTTCGACTTCAAGCGCGTGCGCCTGCAGGCGTTGATCCCGAAGGAACGCATCATCGAGCTGCGCTCGGTCATCACCCGCGAGGTGTTCCTGCATGACGCGCTCGCGAAGTACATCCGTCGTCTCGTCGGCGCGACGAGGCCGTACAACGCAGAGACCGAGTGGCTCCACCGATCGCCGTCGTCGCTCGTCGAGAAGTGCGTGGACCTCGGTGCGTCGCCGCGCGCGACGATCTGCTGGGGCCGACTCGTCAAGGTGTGGGCGCTGCTGCTGCATCGTCGCGCGGAGGTATTTCCGGAAGACATTCAGGATCTGGCGAGGTACGTCCTCAGCCATCGCGTGTGGCTCGGACCGCATGCCGCCAGTCACGGCGTGTCCGTCGAGATGGTGATCGACGACATCATCGCCAACGTGCCCGTGCCATGACGAAATTGTAAGGGGGTCGGGAGTCATTTGTTGTGGACACTCCGATGACCAGAGCCGTCACGTCGACTGTCCTGATCAAATGACTCCCGACCCCGTTACAAATTTGCCCCATTAACCATGGAAGAGATCAACCTCCAGGAGATCGCTGAGATCGAGCTCTTTATCTTGAAACGGATGAAGGAATTCACGCTCGGCGACCATGCGAGCGTGTTCAAGGGCTCGGGGTTCAACTTCGTCGGCATCCGCGACTGGCAGCCGGGCGATCGGATGTCGAACATCGACTGGGCACAATCGTCGCTCAACAACTTCAGTCCGCTGGTCACTCGCGAGTTCGAGCAGGACAGCAACGCCGCCATCGTCGCCGTTGCGGATGCGTCGCTGTCCACTCGCTGCGGTATCGAGGCCGATCTGATTGCGACGGCGATCGCGCGAGCCGTCGCTGCCGCCGGGCTCTCGGCGATGTTCTTCCAGGATCGCTTCGGCGTCGTGACCTTCAACGATCGGTTCGAACAGGTGGCCGCCGCGCGTCCGCGGATCGGACGCTCACATCTGCTCTACTGCCTCGATTTGTATCGTCAATCCGTTCTCGGCAAGGACGAGGCGAATGAACGCGACGTCATCGTGGGGATCGAAAGCCAGGTCCGCAAGTCGTCGCTCATCCCGGTCATCTCGGATTTCCTGTTTCCGGACGTCGAGCACATCCTCACGGAGCTGTCGAAGCTGAACGCGGTCCACGACGTGTTCCTCGTGATGGCCGATGCGCGCTTTGCGTATGACGTCCCGAAGATGTCGGATGGCTGGATCGATGTGTTCGACATCGAGTCCGGCAAGACGCGTGTGCTCTCCCGCCGGGAGGTTGGACGGCTGGCCGAGCGAGCCAACGCGTGGCAGGATGAAGTCGTGCGGATTGCGAAGGACGCGGACCTCGATGTGGTTCGCGTAGGACTGGACCGATGGGAGATGGAGACGGCGCTCGTGGAGTTCACCGCCGAGCGGCGCCTCCGGAAAATGTGATGAGCAGAAACTGGTATCTCGTCCGCGTAGTCATGGTGGCCGGTGTCATCTTTGGAACGCTTTCCGCACCTGCAGGCGCGCAGACAACGGCTGCGCGGGGTACAGGGAAAGAGGGTGAGGTTCAATCGGACCCCATCAAGTGCTGGTGGAAGGCGGATCGAACGGCGGTTCGCGTGGGCGAGCGATTCGGGCTCGTGTTGACATGCGCCGTCATCGAGGCCGGAGCGATCACCGTGGTTCCCGTGCTGAATCAACTCGAGCCCGGCGCGCTGTCGATCACACCGTTCGAGGTCGTCAGCGGCGCACGAGGCGAGGACATGGTGGCGCCGCCGTGGCGCTACGTGCAGTTCGACTACTCAGTGCGGCTGCTGAGCGACGGCTTCTTCGGCCAGGACGTAATGATTCCGGGAGTCACTGTCACCTATAACCTCCAGAACACCGGCGGAACGCAGGGGCGGGATCAGACGTACGTGCTGCCCTCGTTGCCGATGCGGATCCTGGCGCTCGTGCCAAAGAGCGCGTCCGACATCAGGGACGCATCCGGTCAGACCTTCGCGAGCATCGCATCGCGACGGTTCCGTGCGTCGCTGGCGAACATCCTCGCGTGGGTCTCGTTCGCCTTCGCGGGTGTGCTCGCGATCTTTGTGCTGGTGCGAGCCATCGGACACTTCCGCTCCAAGAACGTCGTCGCGGTTCGCAAGCTGCCGGTGCCGTCGGTACTCGGCGGTTGTCTCGACACGATCAGCGACGTGGCGTCCGATGCGTCGAAGACCGGGTGGTCGCCGGATCTCGCGCGTCGCGCGGTGGCCGCGATGCGCATCGCCGGTGCCGTTGCACTCGAGCGCCCGGTGGCCCAGAACTTCGTTGGCCCGGACGCGGTCGAGCACGATGGACAGGTGACCGTTCGAAAAGGGTGGATCAGGCCTCGGCGCGTGCTGCTTTCGGCGTCGGTCACGTCAAAGGTGATCGCCAGTCATCTCGGCAACGGCCGCAGAATCCGGCCTGCAACGCGCGTGCGACTCGAATCGATTTCCGACGCGCTCGGTGTATTCAGCGCTGCGAGCTACGGACGCAACGGCAAGCCGGATTCGTCGGCGCTCGATGCTGCCGTCGAATCGAGCAAGGACGTCATCCGCGGTCTGCGGACGAGCGCTCGTTGGCCCATGCGCACTGCCGGCGCCGTGATGCGCTCAATCACGATTGGTGGATAGATCAGCGTGCCACCCCTGCAAGACATACTGATCGCGCTGCGCACCACCTGGTCGGAGTGGATGCGCACCCGCTGGACGGAACTAGAGTTCGGTGATGCCCGCACCGCGCTGCTCGTGTTCGTCGTCTTGCTGGCGATCGCGCTGCTTTTCCTGCTCGTCAGTTTCATGCGAAGCGGTTCGCTGCGGGGCAAGATCGGGTTGCCGGCGGTGCTGCCGGTCATGCGCCGGTCGCCACTCAGCCTCGTAAGGCATGTGCCTTTGATGCTGTTTCTCGCCGGCGTACCGTTCTTCGCGGTCGCGCTGGCCGATCCACTGACTGGATTCGCTCGAGAGGAAGTCTCGTATCCAGGGCGACGCATCGCCTTGCTCGTCGATGGATCGACCAGCATGGTCATCCGGTTCGAGTCGGCGGCGAAGCGTCCGGGAGAGTCCACCTTCTTCACCGCCGTCGCCGCTGCGGAACAGTTCATCCGCCGGCGGATGAACGGGCCCTACCGCGATCTCGTCGCGCTGATTCAATTCGGCAACTTCGCGTATGTCGTCACACCCTTCACCAACGACTACGAGAACGTCCTGCTGAGCACGCGTCTCGTGGGAGACCCGGCAGAGTGGGGCCGGTTTCCGGATTGGGGCACGACGATCGTCGAGGGCATCGATCAGGCGACGCAGCTCTTTCGCACCTTCGACTTCACGAACGCGTCGGGCAACCTGATGATCGTCTTCACCGACGGTCGCGACTCACAGTTGAACCAGCAGAAGGCCGAGATCGATCGCATCGTTACCGAGGCACGTCGCTTCAAGATTCCCGTCTATATGCTGCGGACCGCCTACAACCGTCGAGAGGGCGAGATCCTGCAGGACAAGATCTGGAAGGCGACCGTGGAACGAACAGGTGGCCGCTTCTACGCCGCGTACGACGATGAGTCGATCGCACGCGCGTTGAGGGAGATCGATCGGTTGTCGCCCGGACGGATCGAGACGCGCGAATACAGCGTCCGTCGTCCGCGCTTCGCAGGGTGGGTGCTCGTGGCCGTGGGCCTGTGGCTCACCGCCGCGTTGTTGAAGTTGAATTTCGGCGTGTTCAGAACGTTCCCATAGAGACTGGGGGACCGAAGACCGAGGACTGAGGACTGGAGACCGAAAGATGCGAGCCACCATCGGATTTGCGATCGTCGCCGTCGTGTTGGCACTGTTTGGCTTCGCCTTCCTGGGCGTGGCGCGCCTGGAAGGACACATGGCCGATGCGGGACAGCGACTCTCGACGCTGCAGTACGAAGCGGCACAGGAGAGCCTGACCGGGGCCGAACAGTACGCGAACCGCTCGCGGTTCGTGCCATTTCTGGGCACTGATGCGCGACAGGAAATTCGCGCGCGCCAGGCGGCGGTTCAGTACTGGCAGCGTCAGTACGACGTCGTTCTGCCGGCAGGCGCCGAACCTGTTGCCGCCGTCGACGAAGAGAACGTCGAACTGCAACTCGTCGTCGCGAACTCCGAGTTCCGTGTGAAGCAGACGGAGTTCAAGGACAAGACGTCCACGGTCAAAGCGCTCGAAGAGGCGGCGGCCGGGTATCTCACGGTGTTGAAGAACAACACGTGGCATCCAGACGCCGCGTACAACTACGAGTACATCATCCGGCTCCGCGACCAGGCCGCGAAGGGCAGTCAGCCACCGCCGCCGCAGAAGAACGAGGAAGAGTCCGACAACGGTGAGTCAGGCGCTCCAACGCCCGCCACCAGTCAGGAAGGCTTCCAGATCTACATCCCGCTCGAGCAGGGCGAGAAGAACCCGACCGGTGGAGAAGCCGGCAAGGCGTCGGCCAAGGAACGAAAGGGCTGATGCTCAATCTCCCGCGGGTCTCGCTCGAGTCGTTCAGGTTTGCCGAGCCGCTGTACCTGTGGCTGCTGATCGTTCCAGCGGTCCTGTTCGCGGTCTGGATCTGGCGGTTCGTCCGCCGCCGCGGCGATCTGAAGCGACTGCGGGCGCGCCGCGCGCTGCCCGTGCGCGAACGGCTCGGTGCCGTCGGCGACCTCGCGTTCTGGGCCGCGGTGCTGTTGGCTGCGTCGCTCTGCATCGTGGCGCTCGCCCGTCCGCAGGCGCTCGTGTCCACCGTTCGAAAGGCGAGCGCTGACGTCGTCGTGCTGCAGGATGCTTCTGCGTCGATGTACGTCTCCGACGTCAGACCCGACCGGTGGCGCCGGTCGGTGCAGTTCCTCCGAACGTTCGCGGAGACGCTCAGCTGGCAAGGCGATCGCGTCGCGCTCGCGCTGTTCGCGCAGCTCGCGGCGCCCCAGGTACGGCTGACGAAGGATCCCAACGCGCTCTTCTTCTTCATCGATCACCTCGGCGATCACTCCCCGTTCCGGCTCGAGAACGCGACGACGTGGGATACGAACATCGAGGAAGGCATTCGCTGGGGCCTGCGACTCGTGGAGAAGGATGAAGAGGTCTTCGGGAAGAACGGGAACCCGAAAGCGTTCCTCGTCATCTCCGATGGTCAGGCGTGGAGCGGCACGGTGGCCAACGCCATTCAGAGCGCGCGTGCGATGAAGATTCCGGTGCACGTCGTCGGCATCGGGACGTCAACGGGCGGCATGATTCCGGAGCCGGCACGGCCAGACGGCACGCAGGCCGCCGCCGGTCGATTCGATCGGTGCTCGACCGCGCGTCGCTCGTGCAGCTCGCAGTTGCCGGAGGCGGAGAATACTTCGAGATCGGCGACGAGCCCGATCGCATCGTCGCCTTCCGCATCGTCGATCGTCTTTCGCCGCCGCGCTGACGTGGTGAAAGAAGTCGAAAGCTTCGACGAGTTGTACGGTCGCGTCCTGATGGCAGCCGCAGTGGTTCTCGTGATCGGCACCGCATTCCTTCGCAAGCGAACGGAGCTCGCCTGGCAGGCCGCGGGCGCGCTTGCCGTCGTGTTGTTGCTCGCAAGCCTGGTTTGACCCGCCTCGTAATCCGCTAACGATTCTGTTCGACGGGCCATTGCACATCAATGGTCGATTCCCACGATCCCCTGCGAACTTACTGGCGTTCGTGTGCTGGTACACCGCGTGCACCGTTCACGCGTACCTTGGATTCACATTCCGTCACGGCTTCATCCCCCGGGCGACGAGCGAGCGATTGGGCGGGCTTCTTCGGGCACCTCGCGATTGCGGTGCTCACGGTGGTGCGCACACCGACGCTGACGCTCTTCCTGCTGCCGGGAATCGTTCACATGATGGTCGCGGCGGGATCGTTCCTCGTGCGCGATACGCCTCAGCGGAAGGAACAGGATCCCGTCGGGCGAATCGTGTCGTACGCGGGCGGCTTCGGTGTGTTCGGGTTCGTGCAGTTCGCCACGTCGTTCCGGCCCGAATGGCTGGCCGTGACGGACAACGCCGGCCTTGGCCTCATCGGCATCGCGCTCGGCTTCGTCGGCATCTTCATCGAGATCTGGGCCGTGTGGCACTTGCGGTTTTCGTTTGCGACGGAGCCTGCCGCGCGCCGGCTCGTGACTACCGGACCCTACCGTCTTGCGCGGCATCCGATTTACAGCGGCGGCTGCCTCGCGTACATCGGTCTTCTGATGTCGCATCCGACGGTTCCTCTCGCCATCGCGCTCACGGGCTGGGCGGTTTGCATCGGCATGCGGATGCGATACGAGGAAGCGATCCTCACGCAGGCCTTCCCCGAGGACTACGCGGACTATCGTCGTCGCGTCGGCGCGCTCGTGCCGTGGCCAGCGGGGGAGATGGCGGTCCACCGTCCACAGTCCTCAGTCCACGGTCTTCGCGGCGCGAGGACTGAGGACCGAGGACTGAGGACCGTGGGACTACAGCGAAATCGGTCCCGTACTGTCTCCGAGCTTGTCGGTGGTGACGTCGAGCTTGTCGAGCATCGCGAGCAGCAGGTTGGCCATCGGCGTGTCCTTCGGGTTGCGCAGTGGCGTCCGCCCTTGAGCCGGCCCGACGCGCCGCCCGCGAGGAGGATCGGCAGATCGGTGTGATTGTGCTGGTTGCCGTCGCTCATCCCGCTGCCGTACAGCACCATCGAGTGATCGAGCAGCGTGCCGTCGCCGTCGGGCGTCGACTGCAGCTTGTCCAGGAAATAGGCGAAGCAGCGCGACGTGGTACCTGTTCAGCACCGCGAAGCGGTCTGATGTTGTCGCGGCACGTTGGAGTGGTGCGACAGGGTGTGGAACGCGTCGCGCACGCCGCTCTTCGGGTAGACCGGCGTGCTCAGCTCCTTGCACATCAGGAACGTGGAGACGCGCGTGATCTCCGCCTGCCACGCCAGCACCTGCAGGTCGTACATCAACTTGATGTGCTCTTCGACGTCCCTGGGCACACCGGTCGGGCGCGGCGGGAATCGGCAGATCGTCGGAGAGCTGCTGACCGGCCTTCTGGACGCGCCGCTCGATCTCGCGCACGTCGGTCAGATACTGATCGAGGCGCGTGCGGTCCGCGGCCGGCAGCTTCCTCTGGAGCGCCGACGCTTCGCCGAGCACCGAGTCGAGCAGGCTGATCGACTGGTCGCGCCGCGCCTTGCGCTGTGCCGCCGTGTTGCCGTCGCCGAACAGCCGCTCGAAGACGACCTGCGGGTTGTTCTGCATCGGCAGCGGCGCGGCGGCGCCCTGCCACGAGATCGTGTCGCGGTAGGAGCAGCTCAACCCGTCGCCGCAGTTCAGGCTCGGCTCCTCGATCATCAGCTCGAGCGACGGCAGCGGCGTGTCCTGGCCGATCTTCTGCGCGGCGATCTGATCGACGGTGATGCCGAGCACGGCTGCGCGCCGGCTTCGGCGAATGCGCCGCTCAGGAAAGCCGCGGCCGACCGGTTGTGATTGGCCGTGGCGCCGCTGCCGTAGGCCAGCGCGTGGCGCAGGTCGCTGATGACGTTCACCTGGTCGTAGAACGGCTTGAGCGGCTGCAGGATCTCGGTGAGCTCGTAGCCGGCGCCGTCCTTGGCCGGCGTCCACTTCGGCATGATCGCGCCGTGCGGGAAGTAGATGGCGCCGAGCCGCGTGCGCGGCCGCGCGGCGGTCTGGCCGAACGCCGTTGCCGCGGGCACCATCGACTCCAGCAGCGGCAGCGCCATCGTGACGCCCATGCCGTGCAGGAACGTCCGGCGCGAGAGGTGCGTCTGGTCAGAAACTGCCATGTCTTCGCCTGCCTACGCTTTCTTGATGCGCTTCTGGAACGGCGTCGCTCTCCACGACGCCCATGCACCAGCGACGAGAACCGCTTGTCGTTCGCCCCGCCGCGCGCACGATCTGCCGCACCGTCGGCATGTCGTGGGCGTGCACCGGCCGCCCCAGTGCATACGTGAACAGCTTCTCCGTGGCGTCGTCATGAACGCATCAGAACGGCCCAGCACCGCCTGCCGCAGGTCGGCGGGACCCTTGACCGGCGTGCCGTCGGCCAGCTGTCCCGTGGAGTCGATCGGCGCCGGGCCGTCGTATTCGCGCCACGCGCCGATCGAGGTCGAAGTTCTCGAGCGCGAACCCCATCGGGTCCATGATGCGGTGGCACGACGCGCACACCGGGTTGGCGCGGTGCGGCTCCAGCCGCTGGCGCAGCGAGGTCGCTCTTGGCGGCCTCGGCTCCGTCGAGGTTCGTTTCCACGCCCGGCGGCGGCACCGGCGCCGGCGTGCCGAGCAGGTTCTCGAGCACCCACTTGCCGCGCGACACCGGCGAGGTGCGGTGGCGATCGAGGTGACCGTCAGCATGCTGCCCTGCCCCAGCAGCCCGCGGCGCGGGCTGTCGGGCGGCAGCTGCACGCGGCGGAAGTAGCTGCCGTGGACGTTCGGGATGCCGTAGTGCCGCGCCAGCCGCTCGTCCACGAACGTGTAGTCGGCGTCGAGCAGGTCGACGAGGCTGCGATCGTCGCGCACGATCCTCCCGAACAGCAGCTCGGTTTCGCGGCGGAAAGCCTGGCGCAGGTTCTCGTCGAAGTTCCGCGCTTCGGTCTGCACGTGAGCGAGCTCGCGCAGGTAGAGCCACTGGCCGGCGAAGTTCTCGACGAGCGCGTCGGCCTTTGCGTCGGCGAGCATGCGCTTGACCTGCTGCTCGAGCACCTGCGGATCGCGCAGCCGGCCCTTGCGCCGCCAGGTCCAGCAGCTCGTCGTCGGGAATGCTGCTCCACAGGAAGAAAGACAGCCGCGACGCGAGATCGACGTCGCTGACGGGTACGCCTGGCCGGCGGCGAGAGCCGCGGGTTCTTCTTCGGTGCGGAAGACGAACGCGGCGCGACCAGCATGCGCGCGAGCGCTTGCTGGATGCCCGTCTCGAAATCGCCGGCCTGGCGGCCCTTGCGATAGAACGCCATCAACGTGTCGATCTCGGCGGCGCTGACCGGCCCGCGATACGCGCGGCGCGCCAGCGCGTCAGAATCGACGCGCGCACGACGTCTCTTCGGCCGGCCGACTGTCGGCCGGCACGTGAAGATCCTGCGCGGCTCGGCGTGTCGCCCACGCCCGTGGTGTTGGAGCGGGCCGGTGATCACGAGGTTCGGCACGCCGCCAGGGTTCGTGAACACCGCATCCGCGCGGAAGTCCGAATAGACCTCGTCCACGCCAGCGCCGCGCTGCCGATCCGGCAGCGCCAGGCCGATGGTGTGCGGCCCGGCCGCCACCTTCAGGCGGAAGCTGCGCGGGTTGTCGACCTTGATCTGTTCGCCGTCGAGCGTGATGTCGAGCGCAGCGCCGGGACCGCCGCCCCGGCCGCCGACCGCGAACTCGTATTCGGCATCGAGCGGGAAGGTGTGGTGAATCAGCAAGCCGCCGCGTGTGCCGAGCGGCAGGCCGTCGATGTGACGGTCCTGCGCCAGCCCTGGCGGCGGCGTGAAGGTGACCTGCGCGGGGCGCCAGCGCGTCGCCCACCGCCTGGCGGCTGATCTTCATCGCCGCCGACACGTAGCCCTGGATGAGCGACGGCGACACGGCGAGCGCTTCGGCGAGGTTGTCGAATCCCTGGCTCGATCCGTCGGCGGCAGCAGCACGTTGACGTCCACGTCGAGCGCCAGCAGATCGCGGATCGCGTTCGCGTATTCGGTGCGATTCAGCCGGTGCAGCGCCGGCGTGACCAGGGCCGCGTCGGATCGACGGCCTCGTCGAGCCGCCGCTCGAGCGCCGCGGCGAAACCGTCGAGAGCCGCGCGTTCCGGACGCGGGCGCCGCTTGGCGGCATCATGCCGGTGCGAATCTTCTTGACGACCTTTTCCCAGGTCTCCGCGTCGGGCCCCACATGCGCGAGGTCCAGCGTGTCGAGCGCCAGGCCGGCGACCTTGGCGCGCTGGTTGTGGCAGCCGA
>CAVWST010000035.1:0-343830 GCA_963757735.1 uncultured Acidobacteriota bacterium | reverse complement strand
GTCCTCAACCGCCTCCTCGATACCTTCCTCGAGCGGCGCGCGGACATCAGTCTCGAGGACCAGGCGCCCTCGGTTCAGCGCTTCCGCGAAATGATCGGCCGCGACGAGAAAATGCTCGTCGTGTTCGAGTGGATTCGTACGGCGGCCAAGTCGGACATCTCCGTCCTGATTCTTGGGCCCACCGGCTCCGGCAAAGAAGTCGTCGCGCGGATGATTCACGAGCTGAGTCGTCGCGGAACCGAAAACTTCCAGGCCGTGAACTGCGCTGCATTGCCCGACACGCTCTTCGAATCAGAAATCTTCGGATACGAGAAGGGCGCGTTCACAGGTGCACACGATCGCAAACCGGGCCGCGTGGAACTGGCCGATCGCGGCACGCTCTTCCTGGACGAAATCGGAGACCTTTCCCTTGTCGCGCAAGCAAAGCTGTTGCGCGTCCTCGAAGACCGTCGGTTCGAACGACTGGGTGGACAGCGATCCGTGCAGGTGGATTTCCGCCTGATCTCCGCAACGAACCGGCCACTCGATCAGTTCGTGCGCGACAGCCGCTTCCGCGAAGATCTGTACTACCGCGTGAACGCGTTCTCGATTCGGCTGCCATCACTGCGTGAGCGCCCAGTAGATATCGCCGTGCTCGCGAATCGGTTCATTGCACGCTACTGCGCGACACAACGGCCTCCCGCTCGACGCGAAAGCCTTCGCGCCGGAGGCGATCGCACGGCTGCACTCGTATCCATGGCCAGGGAACATCCGTGAACTCGAGAGCACCGTGTCGCGCGCTGCGCTGTCAGCTCCTGGCCGGGTGATCAGGGACACGGACATCGAGTTCCTTCATCCACAGGCCACGGTCACCGCCGATGCGCCGCCGCGCGTGCCAACGCTGGCTGAGGCCGAGCGTGCGCACATCGTGCGCGTGCTCGAGGGCACCGCCTGGAACAAGAAGGAAGCCGCCCGGCTTCTGGACATCAGCCGCGGCACGCTCTACCGAAAAATCGTGGAATACGGCCTCGAACCCGAGGCCCGTGCATTCCGAAGCAGAGACGAGTAAACAGGCCCGGAGACGGGTTCTTTTTCGTGTGCAGCTGTTCCGATATGGAACATTCAGCCGCGGCAAGAGCCTCTATTCAAGCGCAACAGCAATTTACGCCGATCCGACGACCAAAACCGTGTGCAATTACCGCACACACTTAGCTGAGTTCGTAATCCGGTGAGCGACTGTCGGCACGTCGACGTTTGAGCCCGCAAGTTGCTCATTCATAAGCTTTTAATCGGTCGAAACAGGAAGCCGGCGGATTACGGCAGAACTCTTGCGGATGAGTTAGCCGTCGATATGTCGATTACACGATCGCTCCGAACCGCAACCTCAGCACTCCTGGCGTGGCCGTAGTCCTGCTTACGGCCCCGAAGTGCCATGGCTCAATCAAATGGCAGCGGCGACAGGGCCGACAAGCTGGACAAGGTCCTGCAGCACCGCGCACGGCAGCTTGTCCGGCCGCACTCGCGTCATCGTCCAGTTCAAGGACGATAGCGACGTGCGAGTGCTCGGAAAACGAGCCGCAGCCGGGCGGCGCCTCGGCCGCAACAGCCAGGTTGCCGAAGTGGACAACGTCGAGCTTGCCAACATCGCCGCGATCCGCGCGTCGAGGGCGTCTGATCTCGACCGGCCGATCTTCGCGACTCTGGAACGGACCGGCCTGATCGACGGGAGCCGCGCTCGCACGCCAGCAGCTGGGCGTGACCGGTAAGGGCGTTGGCGTCGCAGTGATCGACTCGGGCATCACGAATTGGCACGACGACCTGTCTCGCGGGCAGTTCGCGCATCGCGCACTTCAAGGACTTCACCACCGGCACGAGCGTGTGGTCGAACGGCGCCTACGACGACTACGGCCATGGCACGCACGTCGCCGGCATCATCGCGGGCACGGGCTACGACTCGAGCGGAAAGCACAAGGGCATCGCGCCGGGAGCGAAGCTGGTCGGCCTGAAGGTCATGGACCGGCTCGGTCGCGGCTACATCAGCGACGTGATCGCGGCGATCGACTACGCGATCTCCGTCAAGGGCACATACAACATCCGCGTCATCAACCTCTCGGTCGCCGCGGGCGTGTTCGAGTCCTACTGGCTCGATCCGCTCACGCTGGCCGCGCAACGCGCGGTCGACGCTGGCATCGTCGTGGTCGCTTCGGCCGGCAACCTCGGGCAGAACCTGCAGGGACAGACGCAGTCGGGCGGCATCACTGTCGCCCGGCAACGCTCCCTGGGTCCTGACGGTTGGCGCGTCGAGCGAGCAGGCGAGCAGCCAGCGCAGGAACGACACCATCGCGAAGTTCAGCTCGAGTGGTCCGACATGGATTGACTTTGCGGCCAAGCCTGACCTCGTGGCGCCTGGCGTTGGCATCGAGTCGCTGTCGGACCCGCACAGCACGCTCTACGCCTCGCTGCCCGCGATGCTCGTGTCGGGTCGCCTCAGCTCAGCCTCGCGTTCAAACCGTACTGAGCCTGAGCGGCACGAGCATGGCCGCGCCGGTGGTGGCGGGCACGGTGGCGTTGATGCTCGAGGCGAACCCGAAGCTCACGCCGAACGCGGTCAAGGCGATTCTGCAGTACACCGCGCAGGTGCGGAGCAGCACCAGCCTGCTCGTCCAGGGCGCGGGAATGCTGAACGCGCGCGGCGCAGTGCGCCTTGCGAAGTTCTTCGCGTCACCGGCGACGACCCTCGGCGACATGGGCGACACCATCCAGGGTGAATGGGTGCCGTGGGCCCGTCATCTCATCTGGGGCAACTATCGCATCACGGGCGGCATGCCGCTTCCGGGCAGCAACGCGTGGAGCACGGGGGTCCGCTGGGGTTCGCTCGAGACATCAACCGGCGCACGAGTGGTGTGGGGTCGCGGCTCGACGACAACATCGTGTGGAGCACGGCGAGCGACGACAACATCGTGTGGAGCACGCGGGCCGACGACAACATCGTCTGGAGCACCGGCGCCGACGACAACATCGTGTGGAGCACCGGCGGCGACGACAACATCGTCTGGAGCACTGGCGGCGACGACAACATCGTCTGGAGCACCCGTGGTGACGACAACATCGTGTGGAGCACGGCCGGCGACGACAACATCGTGTGGAGCACCGGCACGCTCCAGAACTCGTGTGGGGCAACGACTGCGGCGGACGAACTGTCAGAAGACGGTCTGGGGCTCGCAGAATAACGGCATCGTCATGGGCACGGCAACACGCGACGACAACATCGTGTGGAGCACCGCCGGCGACGACAACATCGTGTGGAGCACTGCCGGTGATGCCAACGACAACATCGTGTGGAGCACCGGTGGTGACGACAACATCGTGTGGAGCACCGGTGGCGACGACAACATCGTGTGGAGCACCAGCGGGTGATGACAACATCGTCTGGAGCACATCTGAAGCACTCGAGCAAGTGCTCTGGGACCAAGAACGTGATCCGTTGGTCGGGCACGGTAGGTCCGTTGGTCGGGCACGGTAGGCATTAACAAGAAAACTCCGGGGGAACGAGCATGAGAAAACGCGTCACGATCATCTGGCTGCCTGCTGACGTCCGCTAGGAGCACGTAATGCCCCAGCCGTCGCTCTGGCTAGCCAGCCTGGCACTAGTCTGGGGAGTGCTCTATTTCGGACTGCGCGCGTATCGCATCTTCAAGGCCCGATTCAGGGCCGAGCAGAGACGCGCCGAGCAACTGGCCGAACTACACCTGGCGACGATCGAAGCGCTCGCGCGCGCGATCGACGCAAAGGACGGAACGGCCGAGAACCATATCCGCCGCGTGCAGCTTTACGCGACGGCAGTGGCTCGAGAGCTCGGCATGTCGGCCGCCGAGACCCAAGCGGTGCGGACGGCGGCGCTGTTGCACGACATCGGCAAGCTCGCTGTCCCTGAGCACATCCTCTCGAAGCCTGGTCCTCTGACTGCCGAAGAGTTCCAGAAGGTACAGGCACATCCGCAGGTCGGTGCAGACATCATCGCGGCTGTACCCTTTTCGTACCCGGTCGCACCGCTCATTCAGAATCATCACGAGCGGTGGGACGGACGTGGATATCCGCGTGGCCTCAAGGGTGACGACATCCCGCTCGGCGCGCGGATTCTGTTTCTCGTCGACTACTTCGACGCGCTGACCTCGAATCGCCCTTACCACGAGGCGATGACGTTCGAGGCGGCCGTCGCGTTGATCGAGCAGGAAGCCGGCAAAGCGCTCGATCCGCGAGGCGTCGAAGCCTTCGTTCACATCCTGCCGCAGGTCCGCAACGAGGCGGAGAGCGCCGACAAGGAGCGCAAGAGCGGTCCGGTCGATGCCACGTCCGCACAGGCCACGCGAGCCGATCGATCGAAGTCATCGGTCTTCAACGACATCGCGATCGCGCACGGCGAGATCTACGCGCTCTATCAGATCGCCCAGACGATGGGCACGAGCCTGGGTGTGTCGGACACGATGGCGCTCATCGCCTCGAAGCTGACGAGCCTGGTGCCGTTCTCGGCGTGCACGTTGTTCCTGTACGACGAAAACGCGAACCTTCTGACCTGCCGCTTCGCAACGGGCACCGACTACGAGTTGATGCAGCAGCTCACGTTGAAAGGTGGTCAGGGCATCACCGGCTGGGTGGCACGCAACCGGCGTCCGCTCGTCAACGCCCGCCCGAGCGGCGATCTCGAAGCCGCGGGCTCGTCGCTGCCCACGACACTGCAGTCGGCGCTTGTGTGCCCGCTGCTCCTGGGCGACCGCGTCATCGGCACGCTGGCCGTGTATCACACGACGCCGAGCTTCTACGGCGACGACCATCGCCGCCTGCTCGATCGCGTGTGCGAGCAGGCCGCGGCGGTCATCCACAACTCGATCGTCTTCGAGCAGACGCACGAGGCGTCGCTGACGGATCCGTTGACGAACCTGCCGAACACGCGATTCATGGTCAACCACCTCGCACGCGAGCTCTCGCGTGCCGAGCGCGGAAACGCGGAAGTGTCGCTCCTCGTGATGGACTTGAACGACTTCAAGGACATCAACGACACCTTCGGACATCACGTCGGCGATCGCGCGCTGCGCGAAGTCGCGCAGGTGCTGCGTGGCGCCATTCGTCCGTACGACGTCTGCGTCCGCTACGCCGGCGACGAGTTCATCGTCGTGCTCGCGGGCTGCGGATGGGACGAGGCCGAGTACAAGCGACTCGAACTGCAGGAGGCCGTCGAGAGCCTGGTGTTCGAAGCCAAACCGGGCGTGCGGATGCCGCTCTCGATCAGCGCGGGCGCTGCGGTGTTCCCGCATGACGGGAATAGCTACGAAGTCCTGATGGCCAAGGCCGATCGCCGCATGTACCGGAACAAGGTGATGCACAAGCGCGACGTGCAGGCACGCGCCGCGTCTCACCCGCCAGCCGTGTCAGACAATCGCGCTGTTTCGTAATCCACTGCGGCGGGTCTCCGCCGCTACGACATTGCCCCTGGAGAGGCGGGTCTTCGGACCGCCTACATCCCAGTCACGTGGTATCCGGCGTCGACGATGAGCACTTCGCCGGTGATGCCCTTGCCGGCATCGCTCAAGAGAAAAGCGGACGCCTCTGCGACCTCGGACGTCTCGACGTTACGACGGAGCGGCGCCCGATCCGGATACACGTGCAGGATGTTTGAAAACCCTTTGATGCCGGCAGCGGCCAGCGTCTTGATCGGTCCTGCCGACACTGCATTCACGCGAACACCTTTGGGGCCGACGTCCGCGGCCAGATAACGCACGGTGGCCTCGAGCGCCGCTTTGGCCACGCCCATCACGTTGTAGTTCGGAAACACGCGCTGGCTTCCGAGGTACGACAGCGTCACGACCGATCCGCCGCCGCGTTTTTCGAACAGCGGCATCGCAGCCCGCGTCAGCGCGATGAGCGAGTAGGCGGAGATGTCCATCGCGACGCGAAATCCATCGCGCGTCGTGTTCACGAACGGCGCCTCGAGTTCTTCGCGAGGAGCGAATGCCGCACCATGCACGATGAAATCGAGCCCGCCGAACTCCTGATCGACCTTCTCAAACACGGACGCGATTTCAGCGTCCGACGACACGTCGCACGGCAGCACGAGCGGAGACTGCTCCAGCCCTTGCGACAGATCGTTGACGTGCTCTTCGAATCGACCCTGATAGGTCAGCGCCAGCCGCGCACCCCGTCGTGCAACCGCCTGCGCGATCGCCCACGAAATGGAGCGCTTGTTGGCCACACCAACGATCAGGCCATGTTTGCCGGTGAAATCAGTCATGTAGAGGGAGTCTCTGGTCGACGGTCTACAGTCTACGGTCTTCGACCCGCGGTCAGGTCATGTGGTTGGACTGAGGACTGAAGACCCGGGACTGGGGACCGGACTACCGCCCGCGCTTGGGGCCGCGGCCTTGTCCTGGTCGATTGCCGCCACCACCCTGGCCGGGACGTCCGCCGCGCTGTCCGGACGAGGGCCTGGACGATTGCCGCCGTGGCGCTGCTGATTGCCGCCCTGCTGCCCACCACCGTGACGCGAGCCGTATCCCGATCCCTGGCGTGAACCGCCGCCGCCGAATCGTGGCTGTCCCGGCCCTTGTCCCTGCGCGTGGCGACCCTGCCTGTTCCCGCGAGGCTTGTTGCCGTTGCGCTCGCCGTCGAACCGACCGCCGTTCTGACGGATCGTGAAGTCGGTCGGCTTCCGCTCAGGCGTCTGCCCCTCCGGTCGCGGAAGCGTGGCGCGAATCAACGGCCGATGAACGGGCCATTCGTCTTCGGTGCCCTCGGCCGAGGGTTCGTCGTCAACCACCTCGGCGGCTTCGGGGCCTCGGATTCTTTCGCAGCTTCCAGTGACGGAGGAAGAACGGGCTGGTCGTCGATCATCTCTTCGACAGTCTCATCGTCGTCGGACATCAGGGTCGGCGACTCGGTCGCCTCCGCGGACACGAGTGCTGCCGCGGCGACAGGCTTCTTGCGTCGCGGTGCAGGCACTTTGGCGTGCTTGTACTCATGCTCGGCGTCACACGTGGTGCAGCGTGTCTGCTTCACCTCGTCTTCGATCATCGCGACGACCGCATGATTGGTGATGCGGCGCTCGCGCGGACAATAGTCGTCTAGAACGTCACCGAGCCGAACCCGGCGCTGCTGCATGAACTCCCCCGGAAGCAACCTTCAGGGCGGGGTGGGTGAAATCAGAGTGAAGGTCCGACTGAGTGTAACTCCAAAAACGCAAATTCCCAAAAACAAACTCTAAGAAGGAGAGGCGACCCATTTACGGCAGTCGGCCAGCGCCGCCTGCACGGCGTCGGGGTTGGTCGATTGAGGGGTCCGGCGCGCCTGAACCGACGCGAGCGCCGTCGCCGCCCTCGGCGCGTCGTCTCCGAACATCTCGCTCGCCTCGCGCCACTCTGCCATGGTCAGCGCGCTGAAGTCGCGCCCTTCGGCGAGCAGTCGCCTGACCATCGCGCCCACAACCTCGTGCGCCCGCCGGAACGGCATGCCACGCGAAACGAGGTAGTCCGCCACGTCAGTCGCCAGCAGCAAGCCGGACGCCGCCTGACCGGACCGCTCCGCGTTGACCGAGAGCCGAGAAACGACAGCATGGGTTGCAGCCAGGGAAGCAGCGTAGGTCGCTTCGGCGTCGAACACCGCCTCCTTGTCCTCCTGGAGATCCTTGTTGTACCCGCCGGGCAACCCCTTCATCGTCGCGAGCCAACCGGTGAGCCGCCCGATCGCCCGACCTGTTTTGCCGCGGACCAGCTCCAGCGGATCGGGGTTCTTCTTCTGCGGCATCATGCTGCTTCCGGTCGCCGACGCATCCGCCAAATCGAAGAACCCGTATTCCTCGCCCGTGAAGATGATCAGGTCTTCCGCCATCCGGCTCAGATGCACCATCCCGAGCGAGATCGCATACAGAAACGTCGCCACGAAATCGCGATCCGACGAGGCGTCCATGCTGTTGGAGACGACGCGTGAGAATCCGAGCGTGCGGGCCAGCAGTTTCGTGTCGACGCCGTAGCTGGTGCCGGCGATCGCGCCCGAGCCAAGCGTCAACGAATCCGCTTCGTTCGCCGCAATCGCCAACCGCGCGTGGTCACGACGAACAGCCGCGGCGTGCGACAGGAAGAAGTGCGCGACGAGCACCGGCTGCGCACGACGCAGGTGGGTGTACGACGGCATCAGCGCCGCACCTGCCTGATCTGCCTGATCGGCACACGCCGCCACGACTCTCACGACCGCCTGTTGCAGCAGGCCGATGCGACGACGGAGATAGAGCCGCAAGTCGAGCGAGACCTGCTCGTTGCGCGAGCGGCCGGTATGCAGTCGCCGGCCCGCATCACCGACGCGATCGACCAGCTGACGCTCGACGAAGCTGTGCACGTCTTCGTCTGGTCCCGCAACCCACGACGGATCGCGACGACCCTGCTCGAGAATCTCGTGCAGCGCGTCGACGATGGCCGTCGTATCGGCGGCGGACAATACTCCCGCGGCGGCAAGCGCCTGCGCCCAGGCGATGCTGCCGGTGACATCGTCTTCGAAGAGCGCGCGGTCGAAGCCGAACGAGATGCCGAAGTCGAACGCGGCGGGATCGGGAGCGGTATCGAAGCGACCGGACCAGAGTGTCACGCGAGATTCACCACTTCTGTGTTGCGACTCGACAACCGTGCATCCACCATTGAGAACCGACAGACGCACGCACGCCGGAGCGATCACCCAGTGCTGCGCGAGCCGTATGAAGCACCATGGCCGCTGGGGCGTCGTAGACGACCGTGCGCCCGTTGCTGGTGCTCTCGAGTCGTCCAACGCCATGCCCGCCGGCGATGAGCGCGAGGCTCTCGACCAGTTCCACAGGAGGCATCGGCTACGTCGTTGATTGAAACGGGAACGCCGCCCTCGAACTGATGGCGATCTGCGCGGCCTCGTGCGACGTCGAGAGCGGCTTGCGGTGGGCTTCGCTCGGCCGACCATCCAGATCGCGAAAGCTGATCATCCGTCCCCAGAGGCTTTGATCGATCCGGCACTGCGGCTCGGACGTGGGTCTCGGCGGCACTCCGTGCATGCGCGCGTAGTCGGACAACTCCGTCGCGTCCATCTTCCACTCGCGCGCCGGCGCAAGGATCTCGACACGAGGATCGAGAGCACGAATGGCCGCATCGATCGACTCGTCGAGCGATGCATGTGCGACGACGGAGGCACCTTCGATGCGAGCAACCTCCAGCAGCTTTCGCGCGATCAGGGGGCGCGTGAACTCCGCGATACCCGGTCCCTCGCTCAACGGGCCGCGAACCGAGCGACGGCAGCAGGAACTCGCGCACGAGCTCGTCGCGTGCGTCGATCGCGTGCGCGCGCACGGCGCCACACGACAAGGCACGAGCGCGAAGCGCACCGAGGTCCTCGCCCTGGCCGACGTCGAGCGTCACGGTGACGACGTCAGCGCCGTGTCTCTCGGTCAGCCAGTGGACTCGCGTTCGATGAGGCGAACCCGCCCGAATAGGCGAGGACGATCGTGTTCATGCCTGTGACATCTCCTCGAGTCGTTTGACCAGCGTCCGCGCACGGCGCGCGTCCGGGGTGATGATCAGAATCGTGTCCTCTCCGGCCAGCGTGCCCACGACGTCCGGCAGCTCGGCGCCGTCGAGCGCCGCGCACAGCGACTGCGCGTGTCCCAGGCCGGTCTCGCAGCAGCACGAGCTGCTGCACGCGATCGATGCGCCGGAGCTGCGACAGCAAGCGCTCGCTGGAGCATGCGCCTTTGCGGTATGGCCGTTCACTTCGACGTGGCCCTGCGGTCTGATACGCGCCGTCGGCTCCGCCCTTCACGAGACCAAGCTCACGAATATCGCGCGAGAGTGTCGCCTGCGTCACGTCGAAGCCGGAGGCCTTGATCATGCTGCCGCAGCTGCTCCTGGCTCCGGACCGGCTCGTGCCGCACGATGTCGAGAATGGCCGTCTGGCGTCGCGCTTTCATAGCAATGTCTCTGACGTCACGTCCGAATGAACAGCATAACTCAAAACTTGACTGTTTATACATTCGAATGTATAAATATTCTTTTCCCTGACCTGGATACGATGGCCCTTACGACCCCGCTCGAACGTGACCGCGCGACGCGACCGACAAAGTCCTGACGCGCGTCGCCATTGCCGGCGCCACCGGCTATGCCGGACAGGAACTGGTGCGCATCCTGGCTCGGCATCCGCGCGTCACGCTGACCGCGGCGATGTCCTCGGGCGCCACCAGCACGCCGCGACCGCTGCCAGCGCTGGCGCGCATCTGGGACGGCGCGGTGCAGCCGCTCGACGTCGATCGCCTCGTGAGCGAAGCCGATGTGATCTTCCTCGCGCTGCCCGAAGCAGCGTCGGCGGAACTGGCGCCAGCGCTCCTCGAGCGCGGCGCACGAGTCATCGATCTGTCCGGCGCCTTCCGCATCCGGAACGCGTCGGATCGTCAGCGGTGGTACCCCGCGACGGCCGCGCTTCCCGAGGGACCGTTTACGGACTCACCGAGGGCCATCAGGCGGAGATCCGCCGTGCCCGGCTGGTCTCGAACCCAGGTTGCTATCCGACGGCGGCACTCCTCGCCCTCGAACCGCTCCATCAGGCCGGCCTCCTCACGGGTCCGGTCGTCGTCGACGCGAAGTCGGGTGTATCCGGCGCAGGCAAGACGCCGTCCGAGCGCACGCACTTTTCGGAGAACCACGGCAGCGTGGCGGCGTATGCCGTGTTCTCAACATCGGCACACGGCGGAGATCGAGCAGGAGCTTGGGGCGAACGTCACCTTCGTGCCGCATCTGGTGCCGCTCGATCGCGGGATCCTCGAAACGATCTACGGCAGCCTGAAGCCCGGGCACAACCGAGCAGCAGGTCGCCGATGCGTTCACCGCCGCCTACGCCGATGCGCCGTTCGTGCGGCTCACGGGCGGAGCCTTGCCCGAGATCAAGCACGTCGCGCACACCAACTTCTGCGACATCGGCTGGAAGGTGGATACGGAGCGCAACCGCATCGTGCTGGTGGCCATCATCGACAACCTGTTGAAGGGCGCGGCGGGATCGGCTGTTCAGAACCTCAACGTCATGCTGGGCCTCGACGAACGGACGGGCCTGCTGTGAAGCGGACCTCCGTATCGACTCGCGCACGCAGCGCGAAGAAGGCGGCCCTGGTTCTGAAGCTCGGTGGTGAACTCCTCGAGCAGCCACAGGATCTGGACAGCATCGCCAAGGCGATCGCTCGGCTGTCGCGAGCATGCGTCGCTCGTCGTCGTGCACGGCGGCGGTCGCGAGATCGACGCCGCGCTCAATACGGCCGGCATCCCGAAGCAGCAGGTTGACGGACTTCGCGTCACCGATGCCCGAACGCTCGACGTCGTCGTTTCCGTCCTGGCAGGCGCGATCAACACGCGCCTGGTCGCGGCGGTGCGTCGAGCCGGCGCCAGCCCGGTCGGATTGACGGGGGCAGACGCCACGGTTGCGACGATGAAGCGGGCGGCGCCGATCGTCACCGTCGCTGGTGAGCTAGTCGATCTTGGTCTCGTCGGGGCTCCCGTGCGCAACGGCGCGCCACGTCTGCTGACCGATCTGCTCGCCGGTGGCTACGTGCCGATAGTGGCTTGTATCGGCGCGACGCGAGACGGCCAGTTGCTGAATGTCAACGCAGACACGCTTGCCTCGCATCTCGCCTCGGCGCTTCGTGCGCGGCGACTCGTCATCGCCGGTGGAACTTCCGGAGTGCTCGACCAGCAGGGGCAGACGATCGAACGACTGACGACGCGCGACGCTGCGCGTCTGGTCAAAGCCGGGACGGCGAACAAGGGCATGGTGGCAAAGCTCCAGGCCTGTCGCGCCGCGCTGCAGGCAGGTGTCGGCGATGTGGTCATCGCCGACGGCAGGAAGACTCGGCTGGGCACCCTGGCCGACTCCTCAACGCCTCTTACAGGGTGCACCCAGGTGGTGCGATGACTACGACCTTCGACAGCATACAGACGCGAGAATCCCAATACGTCCTCCACACCTACCGTCGTCAGCCGGTGGCGTTCGTGAGAGGGCAAGGGCCCGCGTCTCTACGACGTCGATGGCCGAGAGTACCTCGACTTCGTCTCCGGGATCGGTGTTGCGTCGCTCGGACATGCGCATCCGGGTCTCGCCGCTGCAATCACGGACCAGGCAAACACGCTACTGCACACGTCGAACCTCTACTACCACCCGTATCAGGCGGAGGCCGCGGCGCGCCTGGCGAAGCTCTCGGGGCTTGTCCCGCGCGTTCTTCTGCAACAGCGGCGCAGAGGCCAACGAGGCGTGCCTCAAGTTCGCGCGCCGCTATTGGCACACGCTGGGCGTCAAGGACCGCACGGGATTCGTCGCCATCGAGAATGCGTTCGCTGGCCGCACGATGGGTGCGCTCTCGGTGACATGGGACGAACACTATCGGACGCCTTTTGCGCCGCTGCTCGGGCCCGTCACGTTCGTCGATCCGAATTCCTCCGAAGCGCTGTACGCGGCGGTCAGCGACAAAACGGCAGCAATCATCGCGGAACCGATCCGAGGTGAAGGCGGTGTTCGCCCGCTGCCCCGCGCGTTCTCCGACGCGATAGCGGACGTCTGCCGCCGCACCGGAACGTTGCTCATCGCAGACGAAGTGCAGACCGGCCTCGGTCGAACCGGGCACCCGTTCCACTTCCAGGCGCTCGGCTGGGAACCGGCACTGGTTTCGGTCGGCAAGGCGTTGGGGTCTGGCGTGCCAG
Organism: uncultured Acidobacteriota bacterium; assembly: GCA_963757735.1. GTDB lineage: Bacteria > Acidobacteriota > Vicinamibacteria > Vicinamibacterales > UBA2999 > Gp6-AA40. The sequence goes on along the minus strand of CAVWST010000035.1, from coordinate 331,114 downwards.
TCGGCGCTGCGCTCGTCTCGGAGAAGGTCGCTCAGACGATCTCGGCCGGCGATCACGGCACCACCTACGGCGGCAACCTGCTCGCCACACGCGCAGCAACGTTCTTCCTCGAAGAGTTGATGGATCGCGGCCTGCTCGATCACGTGCGCTCGGTCGGCGATCACCTCGAGAGGCGTCTGCGAACCCTCGCTCTCAAGCACCCGGTCATCGCCGAGGTACGTGGTGCCGGCTTGATGCGAGGAGTGGAACTCCGCGTCGATGCGACTCCGGTTGTCGATCTGGCGCGCGAGCGCGGACTGCTCGTGAATCGCACGAATGAGAAGGTCGTGCGACTACTTCCACCACTGACGATCACCGCAGCGGAGCTCGATGCCGGGATCGACATCCTGGATGCCGTTCTTGCGGCAGTCCCCGCCGAGGTGCACGCATGAGCCCAACCCTGATTGCTATCGATGAACTGAAGTCGCGACCGGCATCGGTCGGTGTCGCCGATCACGAGGTCGGTGTTGAGTCGATCGTGCGCGCCGCGAGTGACGCTGACGTCGACGCCGTCGATCGACTCGTGTCCGAGCACATGATGGAAGGGCGGCTGCTGCCGAGGAGCCGCCAAGAGATCGCCGCTCGCATTGCCCGCTTCATCGTCGCGCTCGACAACGGGCGCGTGGTCGGTTGTGCCGATCTGGCGCCTTTGAGCCGGCGGGTTGCGGAAGTGCGCTCGCTGGTCGTGGATGGCGGCGCACGCTCGTGCGGGATCGGCCGTCGCCTCGTGCGCGAACTCGAGAAGCGCGCCCTCGTGTCGGGCTTCGAGATCGTTGACGGCGTTCACCCACACGCCGGGCTACTTCGTTCAGTTGGGGTTCTCGATCGTGCCGCACACGTGGGTGCCGGAGAAGATCGAGGCCGACTGCCGCACGTGTGCGCAGTTCCGCCACTGCGGGCAGTACGCGGTGATGTTGCCGCTCATTCGCATGCAGGCGTCGCGCGTGCCTGCCCGGTCCACACATGCCTGAAGCGCCACCGTTCGGGACCTGACCATCACCCCGACCGACGGCGGCGTCACGGCACCGGAAGGCTTTCGGTCGGCCGCGCTGCACTGTGGGATCAAGGCCGAACCGACGCGCTCGATCTCACTGTGATTGCGGCCGACACGGCCGCCTCAGCGGCCGGACTCTTCACGACGAACCTCGCGCAGGCTGCGCCGGTTCTCGTCTCGAAGCAGCATCTCGCGCGCACGGGTGGTGTCGCGCGGGCGATCGTGGTGAACAGCGGCTGCGCTAACGCCTGCACCGGCGATCAGGGACTGTCGGACGCGAGGCGCATGGCCAGCGATGTGGCTGCGGCGCTGGCGTGCGATCCGAGTCAAGTCCTCGTCGCGTCGACCGGCGTCATTGGCGTCAACCTCAAGATGGATCGTGTCTCATCCGGGATAGCTGGCGCGATCGGCGCACTCGCCCGTGGCAAGGGAAGCGAGACCGCGCGCGCCATCATGACGACCGATCCGTTCCCGAAGGAATACGCGGTCACTGTCCAGACAGCGCGAGGATCGTTTACGGTTGGCGGCACCGCAAAGGGCTCGGGCATGATCGAGCCCAACATGGCCACGATGCTGGGCTTCCTCACGACTGACGCGAGCGTTCGCCCGACGCTGCTGGATCGCGCGCTGCGCGAATCCGGCCGCGATACGTTCAACGCCATCACCGTCGATGGCGAGTGCTCGACCAACGACTCGCTGTTCGCGCTGGCATCAGGCGCCAGCGGCGTCACGATCGACGAGGAGCTCTATCCGGCGCTCACCGAAGCATTCCTCGCCGTGTCGAGAGAGCTGGCGCTCGGCATCGTCCGCGGCGGCGAGGGCGCGACGAAATTGATCAGCGTTCACGTCCGCGATGCGCGCAGCGTAGACGATGCCCGGCAGGTCGCGCGCACCATCGCCAACTCGCCGCTCGTCAAGACCGCCGTTCACGGCGCCGACCCGAACTGGGGCCGCATCGTCGCCGCTGCCGGACGCGCCGGGGTGAAGTTCGACGTGCAGCGTGCCACCGTGCACGTCGGCGACGATTCTGCTCTTCGAGAACGGGCTGCCGCACGACGACGCCGCGCCGCGGGCGGCGGAGCACTTGAAGGGCACGGACATCCAGATCGAGGTCAGCCTGGGCACCGGTGGACATCAGCTCCGCCACCATCTGGACCTGCGATCTCAGTGCCGAGTACGTGCGCATCAACGGCGAGTATCGAACGTAGATGGACAGCTCTGCGCCGACCGCGTTTCGCCAAGGACTTCCTGTCGATCCTCGATCTGTCGTCCGTCGATCTCGACCGCTTGCTGCGAGTCTCGGCACAGATGAAGGCCGACCGGCGGCTCGGACGCCAAGCGCCCTCCGCTTCGGCACTGGCCGGCTTGCACGTCGCCCTGCTGTTCGAAAAGCCGTCGCTGCGGACGCGATCGACGTTCGAGATCGCGATCCGCGAGCTTGGGCGGCGATACGCTGCATCTGCCGGCTGCGTTGGCCGAGGGCACGCGCGAGCCGCTTCAGGACATTGCGCGCAACCTGGAGCGATGGGTTCGCGCGCTCGTCATTCGGACTTTCGCCCAGGAGAAAGCGGCGACGCTGGCTGCAGCCGGGCGCGAATCTTCACGTCATCAACGCCCTGACCGACGAAGAACATCCCTGCCAGGCGCTCGCCGACGCCTTCACGATGCGTGAGCGGTGGGGGGATTGCCGCGGTCGCACAATCGCCTTCGTTGGCGACGGCAACAACGTCGCGACGTCACTGGCGCAGGTCGCGTGCATGCTGGGCGTGACGTTTCACGTCGCTCTCCCTGCCGGCTACGAACTACCGGACAAAGTCGTGGACGACGTCGGCGCGCATTGCGAGAGACGGCGCCACGGTCCGCGTCTTCTCCGACCCGCGACGCGCCGTCGCTGGCGTCGATGCCGTCTACACGGATGTGTGGGCGTCGATGGGCGAAGAGGAAGAGGCCGCAGAGCGGCGGCGAATCTTCGCGCCATACCAGGTGAACGCCGGATCTCATGGCCGCGGCGGATCCGAACGCGATCTTCATGCACTGCCTGCCCGCCCATCGCGGCGAGGAGGTCACCTCGGAGGTCATCGACTCATCCGGCCTCGGTGGTCTTCGATCAGGCCGAGAATCGCCTGCACACGCAGAAGGCGCTGCTGTCGATGCTGATCGGATAGGCACGGCGCGGGCTTCGACGCGAGGCCGCCCAACGGGAGTCGAAGACCGGAGCCGGAGCCTGTAGAATTCCCCCGTGAAGCCCTGGCTGGCGCATTACGACGCCGACGTCCCCACACGCTCGTTCCGTATCCGGATCTCACTCTCGTCGACTACCTGACAACGCTCGCCCGCGATCACGCCGACAAGGCCGCGCTGCTGTTCAAGGGCACGACCGTGTCGTACGGCGAGCTCGACGCCGCAGAGCACCGCGTTCGCAGCGGCGTTGTGGAGTCTCGGTGTTCGCAAGGGCGACCGGGTCGCGCTGCTGCTTCCCAACTGTCCGCAGTTCCTGATCGCGAATTCGGCGCATGGAAGATCGGCGCTGTCGTCGTGGCGTCAATCCCACCTACACCGAGCGGGAGCTCGAACAGATGCTCGACGCGGTGCACGTTCAAGACGATCGTGACGCTGACACCGTTCTACGAGCGGGTGAAGCGCGTCCAGGACGCGCCGGCGTTCGAGCACGTCATCGCGACGTCGATCAAGGAGTATCTGCCGCCGGTGCTGCGAGTGCTCTTCACGCTCTTCAAGGAGCGCAAGAACGGTCACCGCATTCGGCTCGCCGCCGGAGATCTGTGGATGGGCGACCTGATCCGCGCGCACGGGGCATCGCCCGACCGACTGTCACCGTCGGGCCCGGACGACCAGGCCGTGATCCTGTCGAGCGGCGGGACGACAGGCACACCCAAAGGCGTCGTCGGGCTCCACAGGCACTACGTCGCCGCGGGCAGGCAGCTGTACGAGTGGACGAAGTCGGCGAAGAGAGCCGTGGGTGGACGTCATCATGCTGCCGCTGCCGCTCTTCCACGTGTACGCCAACGTTGGTGTCCAGCCGATGGCGTTCATCGGGCCCAACCCGCTCTCGCTCGTGCCGAATCCCCGCGACATCGACGACCTGCTGAAGACGATCCAGTCGGTCAAGCCGGCATTCTTCAACGGCGTGCCGACGCTCTACACCGCGATCCTGAACCATCCGCGAGTTCGCGCAGGCAAGATCGACCTCAGCTCGATCAAGTTGTGCTTCTCCGGATCCGCCGCGCTGATGGCCGAAACGAAGCGTCAGTTCGAGGAGAAGACGGGCGCCAGGATCATCGAGGGGTACTCGCTGACGGAAGGCATGATGGCCTGCTGCGTGAACCCGGTGCGAGGGCACGAACAAGATCGGATCGATCGGTCTGCCGCTGCCCGACGTCGAGATCCGGATCGTCGATGCCGAAACCGGCATCGGCGACATGCCCGCTGGCGAAGTCGGCGAATTGATCATGCACGCGCCGCAGCACATGTCTGGAGTACTGGAACAACCCTCTCGAAACCGCCGCAGCGCTTCGAGTCGGTGACGATGGGCGGCATGTGGCTCCACACAGGCGACCTCGCCTATATCGACGAGGACGGGTATGTGTTCCTCGTCGATCGCAAGAAGGACATGCTGAAGACCAGCGGATTCCAGGTGTGGCCGCGGGAGATCGAAGAGGTCATCTCCGCTCATCCGGCCGTGCTCGAAGTCGGCGTCGCGGGCGTGCCGGATGCCGTCAAGGGCGAAGTGCCAAGGCGTGGATCGTCCTCAAGCGCGACGTGGCCAGGCGCCGACCGGCGGACGAGATTCGCGCGTTCTGTCGCGAGCGGCTCGCCCCGTACAAAGTTCCGGCGCAGGTCGAGTTCCGCACCGAGCTGCCGAAGACGATGGTGGGAAAAGTCCTGCGGCGGGTACTGGTTGCGGAAACCGTGCAGCTCTAACTGACGCCGCTCGCGGCACCTACAGGCAGGACGCTGACGCCGGCATCGGTCAGCGCCTGACGGATGCGTGACGCCAGCACCGCCGCACCCGGCGTGTCGCCATGCACGCAGATAGTTTCAACCTCCAGCGCCACGCGCGATCCATCGATCGCACTCGACTGCGCGATCCCGAGCCATCGAGATCGCCCGGCTCACGACAGTCGCGGGATCCTCGATGACGGCGCCCGGCTCACTGGCGCGGCACGAGCGTTCCGTCAGGCTGGTAGGAACGGTCGGCGAATCCTTCGCGCGCGGTACGCAAACCCGCGCGGTGGCCGGCGGCGATCAACTCCGAGCCCGGCAGACCAAAGAGAATCAGCGTCGAGTCTACGGCAGCGGTTGCGCGCGCGATGGCATCCGCCAATGCCGCGTCCCGAACGGCCATGTTGTAGAGCGCGCCGTGCGGCCTTCACGTGTTGGAGGCGCACCCCCTGGGCGGCGGCCACCGCCGCGAGTGCACCGATTTGATATATGACGAAGTCTTCGACCTCGCGCGGCGTCGCTCGAATCTCGCGACGTCCGAACCCAATGAGATCGGGAAAGCCCGGGTGAGCTCCCACCGCAACGCCGTGCTGTCGAGCCAGCGCAACGGTTTCCCGCATCATCGCCGGGATCGCCAGCGTGGAAGCCGCACGCGATGCTGGCCGAGGAAATCGCGGGCATGAGTTGCGCGTCCTGGCCGAGCTTGTAGACACCGAAGGATTCACCGACGTCCGCATTCAAATCGAGACGCATCACTGAGCAGACAGTCGTGTAATTCTTCCCACGTTCCTGAGCGCGCGAAAGCTCGCACTCAGCGATTTTTCCTAAGGAAATCGCCCGGCATGTCCATTGCCTCTTTGCTCGGGGTCGGCCTGTGGTTTACGGCAGGGCGCCGTAAATGCTGGGGGGAGCCAGGCTGGCATTTGCAGGATGGGGCACTCTTACGGGCGCCCCGTCCTGTATTATTTTCCAGCCCTAAACGCCCGCCCCTTCCGGATATTCGAGCGCCAGCTTGAGTTCGCGAGCAAGTGAGTCGACTGTCGTGCCCGCGCGCTTCCACACACCCTCGCTCTCGAACCTGACGTTTCCGATTCGACGACCCCACGGCGCGATCACGCGGCCAATTGCCCGATAGTCGCTGCGATCGGCGTGCTCCTGGTCCAGGCGCCGCACGACGTCCGGCGCGACGCGAATGAAGGCGCGCAAGGCCGTCGCCGACTTGATGCTGTACTTGCGGCCGTTCCACGCGACGCCGAACACGACCGACACCTGCTTGAAGTAGTTCACGAAGAACTTCTTCGAGTCCTCGCGGAAATCCGCGGACTTCCGCGGCCCGCCGAACGCGTCGCTCGCGAAGAGCTTCTTCAGTTCCTGCGCCAGCGGCGCCTGCGCCACGCGGCCGTGGCCGACGCCAAGCAGCTTGATCTCGCCGTGCAGCGGAGAATCCTCGCGATCGTTCAGCGCACGAACGACGTCATGCGCCGCCGCCAGAGCGTCATCGCGATACAGCTGACGTCCCGAGAGACTGACGAGGTGTGACGCATTCAGGCGAGTGTGCTTCGCATTGATCGTCACAAACATCTGCACGACGTGATCTTCCGGCAGACGATCGAAGATGATCGCCGGCACAGTGAAGTCCTCGTCCTTGATGTTGTCGATGTCGGCGTGCAGCGCGAGCAGCCGATGCTGGCCGTCGATCGCGCGCAGAATCCCCTCGCGCTCGGGCACCTTGAGACGGCCGATCGACGCGCCCTCCGAGACGGGTTCGAACGTGAGTTTCTCGTCGCACGAGATGATCACGGCGCCGGCGATCGACGGAAGGTCCCGAGCCTGTCGGCACTGCTCGTAGTACTGCACGAGTTCGTCAATTTTTCGCCTGATGATCTGGCGCTGATAGGCCTTCTCGCTCGAGGCGATGCGACGTTCGAGCAGGTCCCAATTCACTTTCGATGGCGTCTTCTTGTTGCCACCACGGACCGGTTGCCCGGATTCGCCGTAGTTCAGCACTTCGAAGCGCACTAGCTTGTCGATGTCTCCAGCGGTCAGCGACGCCTGATAGAAACGAACCCCGAACTGCTGCATACGGATGGCGGCGACGTTAATCATTCGTGTATTTGTCCGTCTGGGATGATTCCGTTCACGGAAGAGGCGAATTGTAGCGGCCACTCGCCCATAATCTCAACCCGTTTTTGTCGGCTTTCTCGCTGAGCCAAGCTCGACCACAGAGACGCTGCAGCTCTCCAAACGTAAGATTTATCACTAGTTATCGAGATTCGCTAGGAATGCACTGGTCAGTTGTACTGTCGAATGCCTGTGCACAAAAGGACGCACAAGCGGAAGCTCAGCCGAGCCTCAGGCGCCGCTGAGAGGGTGCAAAGTGGAGGCGGAGGGGACACCGGACTCCGAACGAAGCGGTCCTTCAACTTGACCAGCCCATAAAGGAAAAGGCTGAAGGCGATATAGGACAGCATGGCCTGCTCGAAAGTCAGTGCCTTGTGAAGCCAGAAGCTCACCACGCCGTAGACCATCTCCACGTGTATCCAGTAGACGAAGAGAGATGCCATGCCGAAATCGCGCAACGGAGACCACCCGCGAAAGAACGCATTCCAGGCATAGGCGATCGGTATCGCTGTGATCAGAACGCCGAGGCGCACGAAGAAGTACGTGGGCGAGCCGGTCCAGAAGGTGGTGCCGAGGTAAATAGCTGGTAAAGCCGTCGACAGGTAACCGGCAACCCCGATCGCCGGGCCCGCGATGGCCATCGCCCAGATCACGCGGCGCTCGTCATCGTCGGTGCGGGTGCGATCCAGCCACAAACCGATCACCACTCCGAGGAGCAGAAAGCCCGCCCAGGGGAACAGCGTGAACGCGCCGGAACCGGCGACCGCCTTGAAATACCACTGAAATGGATACGGAAGGCTCGCGACGAGCGGCGCCGACCTCACGAGCGGAGTCACCATTGCAAAGATCAACGCTACCGAGGCGAGTGCCGCCCCGCGCCATACGTTACGCGAACCGATGCCCCACAGAACGGCGGCCAGCACCATCGACAGCCCCATCACATTGAAGATGTCGACTTTCAGGAGCGTCTGAGGAAAGGGACCGCCGCTGATGATGAACGACTGAAGCCTGAAGAGAAATGCGAGGCCGAGAATCTGCCAGCCTCTGCGACGTGCGATCGCCGCCGTTTCAGATGCTGTGAGTCCCTTGCGAAGGCGCGAACCGGCGGCGAGTGCCATCGCGACGCCCGCCAGGAAAAGAAACAGCGGCGCGCTGAATCCGCCGACGACCATCGCCCATTGATAGGGATGCTGGGAGCGATCGATCACGCTCACCCACGCGTCGAACAGGTGCGCTTCCACCATGATCAGCACGGCGACGCCGCGCAGCCAGTCGAGATATCCTCTGCGGCTCAACGACACCCGCGAGATTTCGTGACCCGAGATCGTGGCACGTCGCGTCAGCGCGCGACGGTCTGCTCCAGTCCGGCAGTTCTCGCACCAGACGTCGGCTTCTTTGATCCAAAGAGTGCGGCGAACGCGAGCCAGCCCACCGGAAGCGCGAGCAGCATGTAGCTGAGAAGCTGGCCGTATCGACCATCGGGACCGTACGGTTCGGTGGCCCAGTGCAGCGCCTCGCTTCCCTCCCACAGGTTCGCTTCCGTGAGTTCGTGCAGACCGTAGATCGCCAACTGGATCACGAACACAGAGAGGAAAACCGCAGTGACCTGGAAGAAGAGCGCCAGGTTCACGCGATGTCCGTAACGAGACCACAGCCACGCGACAAACGCAGCGCACAGCGTTCCACCCACGGCGCCCACGAGAATGTTCGTGCCGGCCTCCTGAAACAACAATGTTCCCATGAGCAGCGCTGTTTCCATTCCCTCGCGCGTGATCATCAGCAGCGTGAAGAGGAACACGCCTGCGAATGCCTTGGCGCCCGTCTGCAGCGCCGATGATTCGAGACGCGTTTCGATCTCCTGCTTGATCTTCCGCGCGTGACGCCACATGTGAACGATGAGCGTCGCAACGAGCACTGCCGCGACGAGCGCGAGCACGCCCTCCCACAACGCCTGATTGGATGCCTGTTGAAAGAGCAACGCCGCAGCGATGCTCACGACAATCGAAACGCCGATGCCCCAGTGCACCGCGGAGACAAGACCAGGACGTCCCGTTTTTCGCAGATACGCAAGGCTGATCGCGACGATGAGGAACGCTTCGAGTCCTTCGCGCAGTGTGATGACAAATGCCTGTAGCATAAGGAGCCCCGCTAAACTGAGATCGAGTCTCAAGTCTATTACGGCTGCCTTCCGCGAAACAACCACTCCCAGGAGTCCGCCCGGATCTCGCGAGATCTGGGTCAGGCCTCCCGGGAGCTTGTAAAGTTCGCCGCTTGAGATTGTCGTTTTGGAAGCCGGCTACTGAATGGGAATCGTCCAAAAATAGACCGTACGTCCGTTTACATTCAGCGTCTCTCTCGGCTTCCGCTCGGTGCCGTCAGCGCTCATGTCGAACGCGTGCGAGACGATCCGCGTCCCCGGTTTGAGTTCCTTATTCAGTTTCGGGATCAGCTTAACGTTGAGTGACGGAAGCAGATAGAGGGTCACGACCGTGGCCTCGCTGATGTCCGTCGTGAAGAGATCCTGATTCAGGAATTTCACACGATCGCCCACACCAGCCGTCTTCAGGTTCTCCGTGGCTTCCTTGATGCGCTGGGGATCGATGTCGATTCCCACGCCGCGCGCGCCGTACGTCTTGGCGGCTGTTATCGGAATGCGGCCATCGCCCGACCCGAGGTCGTAGATCACGTCGTTCTTCGAGACCTTGGCCAACTTGAGCATCGCGTCAACGACCTCTTGTGGCGTCGGAACGAAGATCACGTCTGGCGAGCGCAGGGGCTGCTGCGCCCGAGCAGGAACGACAACCGTCGTGGCCAGAATCGCCAGGAGCAGGATCAGTCTGCGAGCAGTCATGGGCCTCCTTCGACGAAAAAGCGTGAAGGAGGATTATCTATCAGCTTTTCAACGGCTCGCTACCGCTGGCGGGAAATAACCCGCCAGCTCAAGGATGGGTGCGGGGTGCGCGTCGCGGACGGAATGTGTCGACGCCGGTGAGCCTATTCCACAGCGCACGGCTCGGCTGGCTGATGAACGCATGCCATGGCTGCACGGTATCCTCAGAGACGACCTGGTCGGTGCTGCGTCGGCCCTGCTCGTGACTGAACTCGTCGCGATAACCAGACGACGAGGCGACGATGGAGGCAATCTCCTGAATCGTCCCGCCCGCGCGCCGATCGCCCTGCGGGAACAGCCGGCAGAATTCGTCCACGGTGTCGACCGGATCGAGATCAACCACTAACGCGTATGCGCGGATCCAAGCGCGTGAATACAGACCGCGAGGCCAGCCTGTCAGATCGTTGTTTTCCAGACCTTCGATCAGTTCCGGACGGATGCGAAGGTTGCTCGCGATTTCCTCGATCGTCACACGACTGCGCGTTCTGTGACGACGCAAGCGGGTTACGAACATCTCCTGAGGGTTCATGTGTTCTCCAGTGTCCCGACCGAACCGGAGCAATTCCCGCGCCTTCGGGCTGTTTTTGAGGCGCGTCGCTTTCTCCTTCCAGAAAGGAGACTTATCGGACCCTACGAAACCGTAACCGGGCGAATGATGACGAAATTCGCCCTGCTGGATTACGAAATTCAGAATGCAGAAATCAGGCCGGCTCTTCCGGATTAACGCCGGAGTGTCGATTGGCGTACAGGCCGAAGGCGGTCTATTCGAGCGTGGGTACGGCGCCGCCAAGATATGCGGCGAGTTGGGTGATGTCGAACTGAAGGCCGGTGTAGAAGGGACCGAACTCCGCGAACTTGGCGCTCGCTTCATCGAAGCGCATCTCGTAGATCAACTTCTTGAAGACGAGAGGATCCTGCGCAAACAGATCAACGCCCCACTCCCAGTCGTCGTATCCGATCGATCCGGAGATCACTTGCGTGACTTTCCCTGAGTAGTGGCGTCCGATCATTCCGTGCTCACGCATCATGTGCGCGCGACGCTCGAATGTCTCCGAGTACCAGTTCACACTTTCGCCACGACGCTTGTTCATCGGATAGAAGCAGACGTAGCGCGCAGCGCGGCACCTCGATGAACAGACGGCCCATCACGCGCTGACGCTGCGTCTCCATCTCCGCGTCGAAGGCGCGCTCGAATTCTTCGCTGCCAGGCCTGTGCGCCGCTCCGAGCTGCTCGTGGAGCTTGCCGGTCATCTCGTACATCCCGAGCTCCACGATCGACACATACGAGGTCGTCGCCTCGAGATATCCGCTTAACTCAGTTCGAGACAACGCGAGTTGCGACTGCGCAAGCTGCTCGAAGCTTCGACGGAACAGGATGAACATCAGGTCCGCCTTGTGCCCGAGCATCTGCACGGCGGCCGTCGCGCCTGCATCGGGCACGGCAAGCGCACGCGTCGCTTCGTCCGCCAGGCGCTGAAGGTCGGACTGACTGGCACCGCGCAGGCGATCCCAGCGCACTCGGTACATCAGGTGCAGGATGCTCCAGCCTTCGAGTGATTCGGGAACAAGCGGGTTGTGCATTTGCGGAATGTTACTTCTCGAACTCCCGACTCCCAATTCCCAACTCCAAGAGATCGCTTGCTCCCTGGGAGTTGGAGATTGGGAAGTTGGGAGTTGACCTCCTGTGCGGGCCCTACGTCGTCCCCGTCGCGCCCGCGTGGCCGGGTTCGTGAAGACTCTTGTCGCTCGAGCGGAAGAAACGTGCCCCGAGCCAATCGCGCGTGTCGGCAAGGATCTCGTACACAGTCGGGATCACGAGCAGCGTCAAGACCGTCGAGGTGACAACGCCACCGATCACGGTGATACCCAACGGGGCACGGAAGTCGCCGCCCTCACCAGATCCAAGTGCCACCGGCACCATGCCGGCAACGAGCGCGAAGGTCGTCATCAGAATGGGACGCAGGCGCACACGACCCGCCTGAATGAGCGCTTCGCGGCGATGCATGCCGGCCTCCTCCGACCACTTTGCGAAGTCGATCAGAAGGATGGCGTTCTTCGCCACGATGCCGACAAGGAGGATGACGCCAATCATGCTCATGATGTTGAGCGACTCGCCGGTGATCATGAGCGCCAGCATCACGCCGATGAGCGACAGCGGCAGCGACAGCATGATCGACAGCGGCTCCAGGAACGAGCCGAACTGCACGACCAGCACGAAGTACATCAGCAGGATCGCCACGCCGATCGCGACGAACATCTGCGTGAAGATCTCCTGCTGCTCCTCGGTCTCGCCCCCCTGACTCAGGGTATATCCCGCTGGAAAGGTAATGGACTGCTGCACGCGAGCCATCGTGTCGCCGACAACGGCCGACAACGCACGATTCTCCGTGTTGGCTTCGACGATGATCACGCGATCGCGATCGAGGTGATCGATACGCGCCGGACCAATCGACGGCGTCACGCGCGCCACCTGACCGAGGGGAATGCTCTTGTCGTTGTCGCTTCCAACGAGCAGCGGCAGAGACTCGAGATCGGCGACAACCGTACGCGACTCTGGAGCGAGACGGATCGTGACGTCCCTTGTCTCTCCTGACGGATCGATCCAGTCACCGACGTCGATGCCGGCAAACGCCGGTCGCAACGCCTGCGCAACCTGACCGACTGTCACGCCAAGCGATCCCGCCAGCGCGCGATCGAGCTGCACGTCGAGTTCGGGTTTCTGTCCCTTCGTAGACAGCGCGACGTCAACGGCGCCCGGAACCTTGCGCATCTCCGTCGCCACCGCCTGCGCCAGCCGCGTCAGTTCCGTCGCGTCCGGCCCCTTCACCTGCAGCTGAATCTGCTTTTCGCCAGGGTTGAAGCCGGCGCTGATCGATGAGGTGATGCCACCAAGCCGCACCAGGTCCGAGCGGATATCGGCAACCACCTCCGCCTGCGTCCGCGTTCGTTCGTGCTTCGGTTTGAGCTTGACGTAGACGCGTCCCTCGTCAACCGCGTCCCCTTGTCCGCCGATCGACGTGTAGACGTACACGACCTCAGACCGCATGCGCGCGATCCGCGACACTTCCTGAGCCTTCAATTCTGTGTAGGCCAGGTTCGAGCCGGGAGGCGTCTCGAGGTCGACGGCAAACTCCGAGTTATCCATTTCCGGCACGAACCCGGCTCCGACGATCCCCATCGCCGGAAGCGCCAGCGCGCCAACGAAGGTCGCGATCGCCAGAGACACCATCGCGAGGCGATGGTCGAGTGCCCACGCAATCACGGTCTTGTATCGCTCCGCCTGACGATCGAACCAGTGATTGAATCGGCCGAGCAGCCGCGAGATCAGCGGTCGCCGTTCCATGGGCAGATGCGGATCCGGCCAGTAGGCCGACAGCATCGGGTCGAGCGAGAACGACACGAAGAGCGACACGAGCACCGAGCAGACAATCGTCAGACCGAATGGCTTGAACCACTGGCCGGCGATGCCACCCAGAAACGCGATGGGAATGAACACGACAACGATCGAGAGCGTCGTTGCCGTGACCGCAAGCCCGATTTCATCCGTGCCGTCGAAGGCCGCCTTGTAATGTGCCTTCCCCATCTCGACATGCCGCACGATGTTCTCTCGCACGACGATCGCGTCATCGATGAGGATGCCGATTGACAGCGACAGCCCGAGCAGTGACATCGTGTTCAGCGTGAAGCCGTACGCCCACACGGCGACGAACGAGGCCAGCACAGAAACGGGCAGGGCCAGGCCGGTGATCACGGTCGAACGCCACGAGTTGAGGAACAGGAAGACGACGGCCACGGTCAGCGCCGCGCCTTCGATGAGTGCCTGCTGAACACCCTCGACCGAATCCTCGACGCGCACGCCAGCGTCCGTCACGACGCGTAGCGTCACCCCCGCGGGCAGCGTGCGCTGAATGTCGGTGACGCGGCTGCGGATCTGCTCCGCAACAGCCGTGGTGCTGAAGCCAGTTGACTTGAGGATGTCGATGCCGACGGCCGCTTCGTCGTTGTACGCGGCAAACGAACGCGGCTCTTCGGTCGAGTCGCGGACGTCGGCCAGATCGCCGAGACGGATGACGCGCCCCTTTTGTTGCGAGACAACAAGCTGCTTGAAGTCGGCTGGCGAATCCAGCCGCCCCTTGAGCCTGATCGTGCGCTCGTCGAGTTGCCCGGCAAGACGCCCTACTGGCGACGCCAGATTCTGTGACTGCAGCGCCTGAACGACCTGCGCGACGCTCACGCCCGTGGCCTGCAGGTCTCGCGGCCGGATCTCCACGACCAGCTCGCGCTCGATCGCGCCAACGAGGTCAACGGAGGCCACACCGGAAATCGCTCGCAGCCGCCGCGTGATGTCCGGGTCGGCGATGCGTGTCAGCTCGGCGCCTTTCAGACCCGGCGACGAAAGCGTGAGCGACATGATTGGCCGGTCGGCGGGATCGAACTGCGTGAGGATCGGCTCTTCCATCTCCGTCGGCAGCTCGTTGCGAATCTCCGAGATCTTGTCGCGAACCTCCTGGCTCGCCAGGCGCGGGTCTTTCGAGAAGTCGAACTCGACGATGATGTTCGCGAAGCTGTCGAGTGAGTTCGACGTCATCTTGTCGACGCCGCTGATCCCGGAGATCACCTCTTCGATCGGATCGATGACTTCTCGCTCGACGACGTCAGGCGACGCGCCGGGATAGGGGATCGCGATCACGACAACAGGAGCATCGATCTCCGGATACTCGTCGGTGTCGAGCTGCACGAGGGCCACCAGCCCAAAGACCACGAACAGCAGCATCGCGACGATCGTCAGGACCGGGCGTTTGATAGCGGTATCTGAAATAAACATATGTGCAATTCAAAATGCAAAATTCAAAATGCAAACGATGCAATCCGGCGCCACGGCCCTTTTGCATCTTGCATTTTGAATTTTGAATTACCGTGCGCTAGCCAGCTTCACCGGCGTTCCCGGACTGATGCCCTGCGCGGCGCCGCGCAGCAACACGTCTCCTTCAGTTAGCCCGGACGCGATCTGCACCTGCTCGCGCCGCGGGTCGCGCAGTCCCAGCGTAACCGGCACGCGCTCGGTGGTCTCGTTTCGTACGCGCAACACCCATGGTTCCGCCTCAGAGGTGTTGACGGCGTTGATCGGCACGATGAGCCCCGACGCCGAGCTGCTCACAACCCGTCCTTCGGCGAAGAGTCCCGCCACCAGCCGGCCACCAGGGTTCGGGATCGCCACATAGATCGGAACCTGCCTCGTCGTCGGATCCGCTTGCGGAGCGATCCGCTCGATGCGTCCGGTAAATGAGCGGTCGTATCCGCGCACGGTGAAATCGACGTTGGCGCCGACGCGCAGAATAGAAAGGTCTTCTGACGGAACCGACGCCTCCAGCCGCATGGACGACGGGTCGATGATGCGGAACATCTCGGCCCCGGGAACGACGATGTCGCCCGTGTGCACGCTGCGGCTCGCTACGATGCCGTTGAAGGGCGCGCGAATCGTGGCGTCACCGAGCGAGCGTTCGGCGCTCGCGAGCCGGGAGCGCGCATCCGCGACCGCCGCTTCGCCTGCCGACACGGTGTTGCGCGCGACGTCGAGCTCGCGCGCTGCAAGCGCACCAGCCTCGACGAGCATCTCCGTCCGCTCCGTCTCACGCCGCGCGACGGCAAGCTGATTCTCCGCCGAACGCACGGCAGACGCGGCTGACAGACGTGCATCTTCCAGCGTGCGTGTTTCGATGCGCGCGAGCAGCGCACCTTTCGAGACGGCCTGCGCTTCTTCAACTGTCACCTCGAGCACGGCGCCACCGAGCTCGGCGCGTACCGTGGCTTCACGCGTCGGCGACAGCTCGCCGGAGATAATCGGGCCGACGATGATCGTGCCGGACTGCACCGAGACGACGTTCTCCGCGCCGATTTGAACGGCGAGCGGCGCGGGCGCGGCGCCCTCGCCTTCGACCTTCTGATTGCACGAGGCCGAGATGACGGCCAGGTTCAAAAGCACTACCAGGGACCACCGTGTACTCATCGAGTTCCTGCCTGTGGCTGTGTGAATTGCGCGGAAGCATTTCTCTGCCCGCCGTTCTGGGGCGCGGGCTGCACTGGCACGGCGCCCGGCGTCGTCTGTTGCGGGATGATCGGTGCGGCACCCGGAATGGCATTTCCAACCGGGAGATCCGGCAGCAGCGCGACACGCGCGCGCGCCACCTGAAGGTCGCGGGCCGCAACCGCTCGATTGGCCTCAGCCTGCTGCCGCTGCACTCGTGCATCCGACAACTCGAGCTGCGTGGAGACACCGGCACCATAGCGGACGTCAGCGATGTCGTACGCGCGATTGGCCTGCTGGACTGTCCCGGCGGTGGATTCCCACGCGACGCGCGACGCAAGAAGCTCCGCCCACGCCGAGCGCGTGTCGAGCGCGGCGAGCTCCTCCATCTGGCGTTCCTGCAGAAGCGACTGTTCGAGCTCCGCGCGCGCGACCTGCTCGTCACCTCGCTGCCGCCCGCCAGTGAGAAGCGGCACGCTCATGCTGATACCGACGGACCAGTTCGCTCGATTGAAAGTTGGCGCGATGTTCTCCGGATAGGCGATGCGCGCATAGTTGGAGTTCAAAGAAACGCTCGGCATCTTCTGCGCCTCGATCAGATTCAGCGACGCTTCGCGCGTCCGCACCGTGGCGCGCGTCTGGTCGACCGCCACACGCGCAGGCAGTGACAAGCCGCTCGTGATGCTCAGGTCGGCGGCCTCGTTCGAACGGAGCGCGTTCTCCACCACACTGACCCGTTCAACGAACGACGGTGACGGCGGAAGGTTCTCGTCCTCGAGAGCGCTGGCCAACTGAAGATCCGCCTCCGGCGGAAGGTCGAGCAGCCGCTTGAGCCGCAGGTACACCAGCGCGCGGTTGACTCGCTGTCGAATGAGCACCGGCTGCTGCTGGTCGCGCGTCACGCGTGCGCGCAACACTTCGAATTCCGGCTGCGTGCCCGCGCCGAGGCCTGCCTCGACCTGACGGAGCGTCGCGCCGGCTTGCTCGAGCGTCGCGGCCGCGATGTTGACCAACTGCTCGCTCAACACGGCGTCGTAGTACGCCTGCGCCACTTCAAACAGCAACTGCGCCCTCGTCGTCGTCACTCCGAGCTGCGCCGTCTCGTGCCCGGCAGCCGCAAGCGCGATTTGCGCGCCGTTACGGCCGCCGGACCACAGGTTCTGAGAAAACGACAGCGACGCACGCCAGGTGTTCTTGCGGCCGAATGGCAGATCTGAGAGATCCCCGATCCGAAGAATCCGCCGCCACCGACGGCGCCGCAGTCGATCGCTCGCTCGATTTCCGCTACACGCGCATCGATACCTGCAGTCGGATTGAGCGCGAATGGCGTACACACCGGTCCGGTGTCGGTGCTGTCGAACACGCCTTCGAATTCAGACGCGAGCGCGCGGTCGTAACTCGCCGCCGCGGACAACTGTGGACGCAGGCCGCTCTGCGCGCGAACCTGATCGCCTTCGGCTCGCCGCACGGCTGCAACGGCAATCGACACCGCCTCGCTGCGTGGCTCAGCCAGCGACAAGACCTGATCGAGCGTCAACGGACCCGGCGGTATGGGCGGCGGAGCCTGTTGCGACTGAGTCGGTGTCGGTGGCTGAGCCTGCGCCCAGGCGGAGACCGGGATGAGAACAGATGACAGCAGCCACACTGCGGCCGCCATGAACTGCTTGGTAAATCTGCGATCGGAC
The DNA here is from genome assembly GCA_963757735.1 of uncultured Acidobacteriota bacterium. Classification (GTDB taxonomy): domain Bacteria; phylum Acidobacteriota; class Vicinamibacteria; order Vicinamibacterales; family UBA2999; genus Gp6-AA40. The sequence continues at coordinate 313,400 of CAVWST010000035.1, read as the reverse complement.
ATGTGCGTGGAGTTCCTTCTGCGTGCAGCCGTGCACTGGTTTAGGACGGTGTGCGTACGAACGCCGTTCCGTCCAGTCGATCAGTTCCGCAGGATGTGCGCCGTGGGCGGCGGCGGTACGACTCGTCGAGCGCGTCGCGAACGATGCCGCTTGCGTGGCGCCAATGGTCGTTGAGTCTGCAGCCAGGCCACGTGATCAGCTGCCAGAGCCAACGCCCTGGTCAGGTAGTCGACGATCAGCGTCAACTGGCGATCGTCGTATTCCTCGTGCAGTCGAGCCGTACTGTCAGCCAGCCGTCGATACAATCCGGCGACATGTTTGAACGTCCTCGGTAACGCTTCGACGTGGACGAGGCGCCGGTCCTCGACGTCGCGCACCCGGCGCGCGTATCCGGCGCGCTCGAGTCGATCGATCACTGCCGTCATCGCGCCCGTCGTCAGGCCGGCGTGCTCTGCCAGTCGCCCGGCCGTGGTCGGGCCGGCCATCTCCAGCAGGTCCAGGCACTCGAGATCCGTCGAGTTCACGCCGACGAGCCTGGCGACGGTGTCGCTCAACAAAACCGACTGCGCCCCGACCTTGCGCAGCGTTTCCTCCAGCTGTTTCAGGAGGTCCGCACGGGATTTGGACGTTCTGGCCATCAATTACTCGTCTGATAAGTATCTCAAACATCAAGATACTTGCTACAAGAGGCACTGATCGTGTAGAGGGCCCGGCAGTGGAGTAGAATCCCGCGACCAAGGAGGCTTTCCCCATGCGCTTCACGCTGACGGCCGTCGCCGTTGCCGCCACTCTGTTCACCGGCTCCTTCACCGCTCGCGTCAGCGGTTCGACCGGGCCCATTCCGCTCAATTGCGATCGCGCGTGTCTCGAAGGCCTCATCGATCAATACCTGGCCGCCGTCGTCGCCCACGATCCGTCGAAGCTGCCGTTGTCGAAGGACGTCAAGTACAGCGAGAACTACCAGATGCTGGAGGTTGGCGACGGCTTCTGGAAGACCGCGAGCGGCATCGGCAACTACAAGCACGTCTTCGCCGATCCGGAGTTCGGTCAGGTCGCGATGATGGGGACGATGCGCGAGGCGAACACGACAATCCTCATGAGCGTGCGCCTGCGCATCGAGCTTGGACGGATTACCGAAATCGAGTCCGTGTACTTCAAGCCTGGTGGCGGCGGACCGAACAACATCGAGGGAATGGACAAGAGCGGCAAGCCAGAGGACATCTGGTTCAAGTCGATTCCGCCGGCGCAGCGCTTGTCACGACAGCAGATGATCGCCATCGCCGACGGCTACTTCACCGGTCTACAGAAGAACGACGGCAAGGGCATCGGGGGCAGCGGCACCTATCCCTTCACCAACGATTGCCATCGCATCGAGAATGGATCGCCGACGACCAACGTGCCACGTCCGCCGAACGAGAAGCCGGGCACGATCAACCTGTTCTCCATGGACTGCCTGTCTCAATTCAAGATGGGGCTGTATTACGTCGTGCAGAACATCCACGGGCGCCGCTACCCGCTCGTCGACCTCGAACGTGGCGTCGTCTGGGCACACTGCGTGTTCGACCAGGGCACGGTCAATCAGGGCGTGCTGTCCGATGGCACCAAGCACAGCTACCCCGGGTTCAATCGCCCCAGCAGCATTCTTGTGACTGAGGCGTTTCTCATCGAAGACGGAAAGATCCGTCGAGTGGAGATGATCGGACCCTCGGCGACCTATCACATGAACTCGCCATGGCCGGGCGGCCTGAGCGGAGACTGACGTTTTCTCTACCAAAATCTGGTTAGAGACGCCGTCCAACGCCCGAAAGCCGTTTCGGATCAGTACCGGCTGTCGGGCATACTTCCCCGAGTGACTCGGACGCTTTTCGCACTGATCATGGTGAGCGCGGCCGCCGTATGCTCGAACTCGGGCACGAGCGCGCAACAACCCGTCCGCAGTGCGACTGCGGTGCCGAGTGCGGCGACTCATCAAGCCACGCTGCAACGGTCCTGCGGGACGTGTCACAACGCGCGGTTGAAGACGGGTGGCCTGGCGATCGATCAACTGGATGTCGCCAACGTCCGCCACGATGCCGAGGCATGGGAACAGGTCGTACGCCGCCTGCGCGTTGGCGCGATGCCGCCGCGCGGGGCGCGTCGGCCTGAAGCGGCCGCGTCCAAGGCGCTTATCTCCTGGCTCGAAGGGGAACTCGACAAGAGCGGCACGAGCAATCCGGGCCGGCCCACGCTGCGCCGCCTGAATCGTGCCGAATACGCCAACGCGATCCGCGACCTGCTCGCCCTCGACGTTGACGTCACCTCTCTCTTACCACCCGACGGTTCAGCCTTCGGTTTCGACAACGTCGCCGATGCTCAGGGCAGCTCGCCTGCACTGCTGCAGGCATACCTCGCCGCGGCCCGCCGCATCAGCGCAGTGGCTGTGGGCGACTCTCGCATCGGCGTGGGCAGCAGCACCTACACCGCACGCCAGGATCTCTCGCAGGACGTTCACCTCGAAGGATTGCCGCTCGGAACGGTCGGCGGACTCAGCGCCACGCACACGTTTCCTCTTGATGCCGAGTACGACTTTCAGGTCCGCCTCTATCGCACGAACCTGAGCGCGATGCGCGGCCTCGAGGATCCGCAGGAGGTCGAGCTCACCGTGGACGGCGAGCGCATCCTGGCGGCGGCGTTCGGCGGCGATCAGGATCTGATCGCGCTGCAGACCAATCCGACCGACACGTCGGACAACATCGAAGCGACTCGCCTGCGCGTGCGTAGATTCGTCAAGGCGGGCCAGCGCGACGTCGCCGCGGCCTTCCTCGAGAAGACATCGCCCGCGTTCGAAACCCATCGCCTGCAGCGTTTCATTCGCGACTTCGCCAATCCATTCGACGCCGAAGGCGCGCCACACGTGCTGTCGATCAGCATCCAGGGGCCCTTCAATGCGAAGGGCGCAGAGACGCCTCCCAGCCCGCGTGTCTTTGCCTGCAAGCCAACGAGCGCGGCTGAAGAGACCGCGTGTGCCCGCCGGATCCTGTCCACACTCGCGGGTCGAGCTTATCGCCGTCCCGTCGCCAACAACGAGATTGCCGACTTGATGTCGTCCTACGATCAGGGCCGATCGAACGGCTCGTTCAGCACGGGCGTGCAGTTCGGATTGCGGCGCATCCTCGCAAGCCCCTCGTTCGTGTTTCGACCGGAGGTCGAACCGGCAGCGGTCGCGGTGGGCGCCGCCTATCGCATCACCGATACGGAGCTCGCCTCGCGTCTCTCCTTCTTCGTGTGGAGCACACTCCCCGACGATCAACTCCTGCGCGTCGCGCGAGAGGGCCGGCTCACTCAGCCTGCGGTGCTCCGGGAGGAGATGCGACGGATGCTCGCCGACCCGCGTTCATCCGCATTCGTCAAGAACTTCGCCGGACAGTGGCTGCACCTGCGCAACCTTCGCGGCATCATCCCGAACTCGGACCTGTTCCCGGATTTCGACGACAACCTTCGTCAGGCGTTTCAGCGTGAGGCGGAGCTCTTTTTCGAGAGCGTGCTGCGAGAGAACCGCAGCGTCCTCGACTTGATGAACGGCGACTACACGTTCGTCAACGAACGGCTCGCTCGCCACTACGGCATCAACGGCGTTTTCGGAAGCGAGTTCCGTCGCGTGCGCATGAGCGACCCCGCACGCTTCGGGCTGCTCGGGAAGGGAGCCGTTCTGCTCGCGACGTCCCATCCGACCACGACATCACCCGTGCTGCGCGGCAAGTGGGTGCTCGAGAACATCGTCGGCACTCCTCCCCCTGCACCGCCGGCGAATCTGGACACCGCGCTGAAGACCGACCCACCGGGCAGCGCTCCGAAGACCATGCGCGAGCAGATGGAGCAGCACCGCACGAGTCCCGTTTGCGCGAGCTGCCATCAGACGATGGACCCGATTGGCTTCGCGCTCGAGAACTTCGATGTCGTCGGAAAATGGCGGACGCAGGATCACGCCGGGCTCGCGCTCAACACGGCTGACGTGCTGAACGACGGTACGTCGATCAGCGGCGTCGTCTCGCTTCGCGAAGCCCTGGTGAAACGCCCTGACGTGTTTGTGCAGACTTTCACTGAGAAATTGCTCATCTATGCACTGGGTCGAGGCCTCACCGCGGAGGACATGCCGACCGTGCGAAAGATCGTGCGCGATTCGGAACAACAGCAGTATCGTTTCACTGCGCTTTTGCAAGGGATTGTGGACAGCGCGCCCTTTCAAATGCGCCTGAAGACGGCGGCGACGCAAGAAATAGCGAGTCGGCAGTAGGCGGGCAGCATCGAAACTGGAGACCGGACATGTTTCTGACGAAGACCGCATTGCCAAGGCGGACGTTCCTTCGCGGTGTCGGCGCGACCGTTGCGCTGCCGCTGCTCGATGCGATGCTGCCGTCCGCGACCGCATTGGCCCAGACCCCTGGCGTCAGGCCGTCGAGAGTCGGCTTCATCTACGTCCCGCATGGCGCGGACATGGCCTCCTGGACGCCAACGTCCGCCGGCACGCAGTTCGAGCTCTCGCCGACGCTGCAGACGCTCGCCCCGTTCAAAGACTCGCTCGTCGTCGTGAGCAACCTGCGCCGCGCGGGTGGACAGGCCGAGATGCATGCCGCCGCCGCCAGTGGTTGGCTGAGCGGCGCGATTCCGAAGCGAACGGAGGCAGAGGACTTCGCGTGTGGCACGACGATCGATCAGGTGCTTGCGCGAAAGATCGGGCAGTCGTCGCCGTTTCCCTCGCTCGAGTTCGCCACCGAGGACTTCACCGGCTACGTCGGAGGGTGCACCCCCGGCTACAGCTGCGCGTATCACGACTCAATCGCGTGGGCCTCGCCCACGACGCCGCTCCCGATGGAGATCAATCCGCGCGTCGCATTCGAGCGGATGTTCGGCGACGGTGGATCAGAGACGGAGCGCCGGCACAACCTGCGTGAGGATCGAAGCATCCTCGACGGCGTCCTGAACGAGATGCGCGCGTTGCAGGCCCGCCTCGGTGCGCGCGACCGCGCAAGGGTCGCGAATTACCTGGACGATGTCCGGGAGATCGAGCGCCGAATTCAACGGAGCGAGGCCCAGCAGCGTGCTGACGTGACGATGGTCAAGCCGCTTGGCATCCCTGACTCCTTCGAAGCGCATTGCGCACTGATGGCCGACCTGATCGGCGTCGGACTTCAGGCGGAGCTCACCAACGTCTTCACGTTCATGATGTCGCGCGAAGGCAGCCAGCGGACGTTCTCGAACATCGGAATCAGCGATCCGTGGCACGTGACCTCGCACCACGGTGACAAGCCGGAGAAGATTGCCAACAACGCGAAGATCAACGTCTTCTGCCTGCAGACGTTCGCGCGGCTGCTCGAAAAGCTGAAGACGACTCCCGATGGCGACGGCACGATGCTCGATCACTCGCTGATCTTCTACGGCAGCGGCATGGCGAACTCCAACGTGCACGCGACCGATCCGCTGCCGATGGTCGCCGTCGGTGGCGGTGCAAGCACCAAAGGCAACCGTCACATCGTCCTGCCGAAGGAAACGCAGCTCGGCAACCTCTGGCTGAGCGTCGCGAATCACTTCGACAGCCCGATGACCAAGTTCGGCGAAAGCACCGGCACCGCCGAGTTCTTCTGATGCGCTTCGTTCTCGCGCTCCTCGTCCTAGCGCTAGCTGTGCCCGCGCGAGCAGCGGGGCCGGAGCCTGCGCTCGTCGCCGCCGTGAAAACCGGCGACACCGCCGCCGTCCGAACCCTTCTTAACAGCAAGGTGGATATCAATGCGACCGAGGTCGATGGCACCAGCGCACTGCACTGGGCCGTTCGCGCTGGTGATCTGTCGACGACCGAGTTGCTGATTCGAGCGGGCGCCCGCGTCGATGCCGCCAATCGCTACGGCGTGACGCCGCTCTCGCTTGCCGCGCGCACCGGTCGCGGCGACCTGGTGGGCCTGCTGCTCGACTCGGGCGCAAACATCACAACGGCGGAAGCCGGGCTCCCCGAGGGGCAGACGCTCGTGATGCTGGCCGCGCAAACAGGAAGCGTGGATGGGTTAAAGCGTCTCGTCACAGCGGGCTCCAACGTCAACGCCCGTGAGACGCGCACGGGAACGACAGCTCTGGTCTGGGCTGCCTCGAGCAATCGGGCGGACGCCGTGCGCGCGCTCGCTGAAGCCGGCGCCGATCTGAATATTCAGTCGAAGGTCACCAACTACCCGCACACGCAGAACGGCGTGCTGCTTTCGGGCGTCGAGGAAGGCGTCTCATACGTGGGTCAGACCGTGCTCCCGCGAGGCGGCTGGTCCGCGGTGATCTACGCCGCGCGTGAAGGAGCGACAGACGCCGCCCGAGCCCTCGCAGATGCCGGCGCGAACCTGAACCTTCTCGATCCCGAAGGCAGCTCCGCCCTCATCATCGCGATCGTCAACGGCCACTGGGACACGGCGTCGGTGCTGATCGAGAAGGGCGCCGATCTGAATCTTGCCGACATCAAGGGCATGACGCCGCTCTACGGAGCGATCGACATGCACACGCTCGGCGACACGTTCGGCCGGCCCTATCCTGCGCCGACGGTGATCGAAGGCAGCATCCCGATCGTCAAGATGCTGCTCGCCAGCGGCGCCAATCCGAACTCGAGACTGAAGGGCCCGATCCTCAAGCGCGTCTACGACGCCGGCGACGGCCGGCTCGGTGAAGGCGCCACGCCGCTGATGCGCGCCGCGCGCAAATGCGACGTGACCGTCATGACGCTGTTGCTCGACGCCGGCGCCGACCCGAAGCTGACGCAGAAGAGCGGGAACAACGTGCTCATGCTGGCCGCTGGTGCGGTGACATCTGGTGGCGACGAATCGCAGCACGTGTCAGAGGAACAGGCGCTCGCCGCGATCAAAATCGGGGTCGCTGCCGGGATCGACGTGAACGAAGCGAACGCCACCGGCGACACCGTGATGCACACGGCGGCAACGACGGGCGGCGGCCTTCGCTCGGTGATTCAGTTCCTCGCTGACTCCGGCGCCAGGCTGGATATCAAGAACAAGGGCGACCGCACGCCGCTCGAAGCGGCTCGGCGTGCGCGCCAACCCAACGAAGCCACGATCGCGCTGCTCGAACGATTGAGCCGCTGACGCGGCCGCCGCCATTCCCGCAATGATCGTCAACGGACAGTTCGGTGGGTGCGGTGATGTCGGGTTGCTAGTTTCACGGCTCGCGTGGTTCGCGATAAGTCCCGGAGCGCGGCGCCCGGATGGCAAGGCGCGAGAGGAGCTTATTGGGCATAAGTGAGCGATGAGCAACGCCGAGCCGGGATGCCCCGCCCGGGAATTATGTTGAAACGGTACTACGATCAGCGCGATGGAGAGTGCTCAGCGCGCGCTTATCGTCGCTGGCTCAGCCGTCGCGTAGTAGATCGCGTTGAACAGAAACTTGAACGTGCCGTGCGATTGCGCGCGGTAGTTGACCTCGGGGCCGAACAGCAGCGCGCGTCCCCGGCCGACCTTCGCATCGACCACTGCGACGCCGTTCTCGAGATACTGCTGACCCCAGGCCCATCCGCTGCGCAGCGGCGCGGCACTCGAGAACCACGCGACGCGAGTAGCGGCGACAGCGGATTGCCCGATCTGGAACACCGGACTGTTATCGAAAAATACGTCGACCTGGCGCTCAAAGCCGTAGCCAAGTGGCGTCGTGTTGTCGACGCTCACTCTCATCACCGAGCCTGGAATGTAGTACTGCTCCGGCTTCAGCGGGCGCGCGTTGTCGCCCTTTCCATCGACGAGGGCACTCGACACCGGTAAGCCGAGTTCCTCGGCGATCGACGTCGACTGGCCAACGGCGATCAGCGTTCCCCCCTCTTCGACGAACTGCTTCAGTCTCGGCAACGATCGCGCAGTCGTGAGCGACCCGGTCGTGTGGCTGTACTCCTGAGGCACCCGATCAGGGTCGCCGTTGCTGCCGCCCCTCGCGTCGAGCCGTGCGTCGTCGGTGAGGATCAGGACGTCGTATCGTCCCTGCAATCCTCCCGCGTCGATGGCCTGCGCGTAGACGATGTCGAAGCGGAATCCGTATCGCTCGAGCAACCAGCGCGTCCATCCGCTCGAACTCGATCCCCCGTAGCGATCCCAGAGAGCGATGCGGACCGGGCGGAGCTTCATCGCGGGCCCTGCTGGCGGTGCGGCGGCAGCCGCGAAAGCCAGGCCGAGGTCACCCGCGAGTTTCTCGAGAAACGCGCGCGTCTCCGATCGCGCGGGTATGTACATCGCGCCCGTGTTGCCGGGCGCGCTTCCAATCGATCGGTCTCGCGGCCATAGGACCTCCTGCCCGGCGGCGAGCAAGCGGCCAACAGCGGTGAACGCGTCGTTCTGTTGATGCTCGAGGAAATATCCGACAGCTTTTCCTGATCCGATCACATGGCCCTCGGGGAGGGTCACCGAGTCGACACGCTCGAACGGGCCCTCGAGTGCCTCGAGGAAGCGATCGAACTTCACGCCCATCTGAAATGCGAGCGTCCACCCGGCGTTATCGTACGGCGGCGTTGGCGGTCCACCGGCAGACGGAATGTCGTCGGGATGGTCCTGCGGCTCGAACATGTCGAGCACATGTGGTCGAAACGCCTGCGCGGTCTTCACGACGAACGAGCCCGCCTGGTAGCTCTTGTCGCCAGCCTTGAACGCGGCGGTCGCGCGATGGACCGTAACTCCTGTCTTGAGCAGCGTCTCGATGAACTTCGTCGCGGTCAGGAAGTCGGGCTGATCGGATGGCAGGATGTAGGCGCGTGCGTCTCGACGGGCCGGGTCACGGAACTGGCGCTCGAAGTCGCCGCGGCCGCGGGCAGCGGACAGCGCGCGTGGAGAGACCGTCCAGGAGTCGCGGTTCCCTCGATCGATGGCATTCTTCCCCATCCGGTAGACGCCGAACAGCAACGCCTCGCGATTGCGAGAGGCGGCATCGATCACAGCGCGGTTTGCCGTGACCGAGTAGTCGATCGACTGCCGGAACTTCCAGCGCTGCGGCGCGATCGGGAACGGCAGATCGGCGCTCGGCAGCTGCCGGTCTGGCACGAACGGGATTTCAACCGGCGTGGGGTCGCCGATCGTTTCCGTGAGCAACCCAATCTGGTTGTGGAAGTACGCCGTTGTGCGGAGGCCGCCGTTCCACCACGTCGAGTAGTTCGATCCGGTCCGCATCGTCACGCCCGCCTTGCCTTCGGCCGCAAAGCGCGCGTGCATGGCGGCGCCGACGAGGTCGATCGACACCGGAATCAGCGGATCGAGAAAGTAGTTGAACGGATCGCGGAATGGCGGCGCGAACATCACCGTTCCCGCCGGCCCCGTCTGGTGGTGGTCGTACACGATCTGCGGAAACCACTCCTTGTAGAGGATCCGGTTCATATTGATCGTCTCGGCCTGCGTTGACATGTAGAAGTCGCGATTGTTGTCGTGCCCGACGTACTTCTGGTACGCGCGCGGAACTCCGGAAAGCGAGCGGCGCAGGGGATCCCGCTCGCGCATGTACCAACTGGCCACGAGCTCGTGACCGTCGGGATTCGCGTCCACCGCCAGGACGATCACGTCGTTCAGGAAGCGACGCGTCTCCTCGTCGGAACGGCTGACGAGTTGATAGACCGTCTCGATCAGTTGTTGTGCGCCGAGCGTCTCGTTGGCGTGTAATCCGCCATCGATCCAGACGACGGCTTTCCCTCGAGCGGCCAGCGCGCGTGCCTGACCGTCGTTCAGACCTTCCGCGAGAGCGAGGCGGCGTGAGATGTCCTGGTACTGATCGAGTTTCTGAAGGTTCTCGGGCGACGAGACGATCGCCATCCACTGCGGTCGACCCTCTTCCGTTCGTCCGATATCCACGAGTCGAAGCCGATCCGACTCCTGCGCGAGCTTCTTCCAGTAGGCCTCGAGTTGTGAGTACGTGGCGAGGAAGTAGTCGTCGCCGATGTTCGCGCCGAACTCCGCCGACGGCGGCGTGATCGCGGAGACGCTCTGTGACTGCGTGGGAGCGTAGGCGCCCGTCAGCAGGAACAGCAATGCCACCGCGACCCCCGCGCGGATGCGTTTCATCCCTGCCACGGCCAACGATCGTCCCATTGCCTCAGTACTTGACCAGAATCGCCCGCGTGTACACGATGCGGAAGCCGCATCGCTCGAACGTCCGCTGCGAGACACTGCCCGGTTCAGTAGTCGCGATGATCAAGTCGGCTTTGTCCCGCCGATCGTTCATGGCGCGCGCGACGATGGCCCGCTGCAGGCCGCGCCGACGAAACGCCTGGCGCGTCGCCGTCCCGGCGATACTCATCACGCCATCCTTCACGAAGCTGACGCCTGCCGAAGCTGGATGTCCGCTGACGTGTGCCACATATCGCACAATCTCGGGGTGCACGAAGAGTCGCATCACATCGCCGATGGCCGCGACCGCGTCGTGCAGCACCGGCGGACTTCCTGGACCGAGTCGATCCGGAACCGAAAACCCTTCGGCGACCACTTCCAGCCACGGATGTTCCGCGGCCCCCACTTCGACCGTGATATCGGCATCAGACGAGAACTGCACAGGCTCGGTCGGCGCGAGGCGAGCGAGCTCGTTCTCGAATGCCTGCAGGACGTAGCCGCGCTTCGACAATCTCGACGGCAGATCCGGCGACGTGAGCGGGCACAGCTCGATTTGCACCGGGCATCCCCGCTCGGCGTAGAAGTCCTCGATCGCATCGAGATCATCATCGGCGCATTCGACCCCGAGCCCGAGGGCGAGCACTTTGTTGAGGGGCGAACCGGGTGCAGCGTACACCGCCAGCCCACCGCCTCGCTCGAGCGTCGCCGCATCCGGCGAAACGCCCATCGTGGCCATGGCGCAGAAATCTATCTCGGCGCGATCGATGCGTCGTGCGAGCTCGAGCGTCGCGTGCATGCCCTACACTTTATTCTGGTTGGTGGATGGTGGGTGGGTGGTGGTAAACGGAGGCTGGAATACACCACCCAACCACTCACCAACCACCAACCACCAACCACCAACCGATGAAGATCGCCACCTGGAACGTAAACGGGATCCGCGCCCGGCAGACCGAGCTTCAGCAATTTCTGGAGCGCGAACAGCCTGATGTCCTCTGCCTGCAGGAGATCAAGGCGTCGCTCGACCAGCTTCCGGTCTGGATCTGCGACCTCGAGGGATATTCGTGCTACTGGCACGGCGGGAAGGGGTACTCGGGCGTCGCGCTGCACGTCCGGACCGCGACGTTTCCCGACCAGCTCACGTTCGAGCATCCGCCATTCGACTTCGAGCATCGCATCGTCACCGCGCAACTGCCGAAGGTGACTGTTGCGTCGATCTACGTACCGAACGGAGGCAAAGACTTCGTTGCGAAAGTGCGATTCCTGGAGGCGATGGATCAATTCGCCGCTGACTCGCAGTCCGCGGGAAAGCCGCTCGTCATGTGCGGCGACATGAACGTCGCGCGCACCGACATGGACGTGCACCCCAAGGAACGGAAGCCTGGCATCGTTGGTCAGCGCGCCGACGAACGTGCGCTCATCGAACGCATTCTGAGTCGCGGCCTCGTGGACGTACATCGCACACTCGACCCGGACAACGCGGATCTGTTCACGTGGTGGGCGCCGTGGCGCAACCTGAAGCAGCGCAACATCGGCTGGCGTCTGGACTACGTCTTCGCAAGCGAGTCACTCGCATCGCGCGCGACGTCCTGCGTCGTGCAACGCGAGTTCGGAACGAGCGATCACGGTCCAGTGATCGCCGTCTTTGACGTTTCGAATGTGTAGGTGAGGGAATTACGACTCGGCAACTGACCAGGCGGTTGCCAGATCCTCGCCGACGGCGAGGTGATTGAGGATGAAATCGGCGCTTCGGAAGGCATCGCGCAGCAGCTCGGCGTCGAGATGCCGTTTCGTATCACGGCACTGTCGGGCCGCTTCGACGCGCACGACCGCCAGTGCCGCCTCCAACCCACGCACGATTGACGCGACACCGCGCCCCTGGTAAGCAGTCCATGAGGCGAAGGCCTTCGCCGCGATATATCGATTGAGTGGAACGAAAAACCGCGCCCACATCGGACCCACGTACTCCACGAACGCGACGTCGAGCCCAGGCTCGTCCGTGTGAGGCCGCAGGTCCTCCGGCACAGCTTGGATGACCTGTCCGTAGAAAGAAGCGGTGCGATCGAACGCGCGCGGCATGTCGGCCCGTTCGGGCTGCACCGGCAGCCCGCGAACGGCATCGACCAGCGTCATTCGTCCCGGCTTCCACGCGCGAAGCAGGCGCGCATCCCGTTCTAACGTCGCCACGACTGATTCAGGGCTGCGCTCGCCTTCTGCGCAGCGCATCACCATGTGGCGCTCCCACGCCGAATAGCCAGGCCCGTCCATCAACATCGTCGGCGTGAGGAGGGGAGGCAGGTCGTCGCTCGTCACAACGAGCCCCTCGTACTGACCCGGTGGAAAAGCCTGCGGTCCCGATGTGATCGCGAGCGCACAGTCGTCACGAAACAGCATCGACGCGGCCGTCGGGCAAAAATGCGAGAGCGTGATGAAGGTACCGCGATCGTCGCGAACAGCGAGTCGAGGAAAGTATCGACACGTCGCCGGCAACGCCGGTTCACCGAGATCGCGATGAACGATGCACAGCTTCGTCCCGCGATCGAGGAACACGCACTCCCCGATCTCTGTGCGCTCCAGCATCGCAGCCGCATCTTCAGGCAGGTCTGGTTCGACGACGAACGGATGGAGATGGCGGGCGGAGATCTGCGGCTGCAGGCGACCGGCAGCGACCGCGTCTTTCAGCGTCCGGTAAACCGGGAGTTCTACCGGGACATCCCAATCGGCGGAACAACATGCACCCGAGTGCCGACACCGGTAATCGGCGTGAATCGAGAGCGCGAAGACATCGGCCGAACTCATTGAACCCCTTGTAGTTGGTGTCGGGTACAGAAGTATTACAGAGGCGCGCCTGCTGGACTGCTATGGTTTGGCGACTCTCTTTCCGACAACTCTTTAGGAGGATACCTGCGTCAATGGCGACCCCGATGCTTCTCTACGGCCGCAAACATCAAACCGGACTGAACTGGGTTACCGCAATTGCCATGACCGGGTTCCACATCGGCGCCGTGGCGGCTCTCTTTTACATCGACACCGGGGCGATGCTCGCAGCCCTCATTCTCTACTACGCCGGTGGGATGCTCGGCATCGGCATGGGCTATCACCGGCTGTTGACGCATCGGGGATATAAGACGCCGAAGTGGGTAGAGTACTTCCTGTCGTTCTGCGGAACGCTCGCGCTCGAAGGGGGACCGATCTTCTGGGTTGCCACGCATCGCATCCATCATCAGAAGTCCGACCAGGAAGGCGACCCGCATACGCCGCGCGAAGGCACGTGGTGGGCGCACATGGGTTGGATCCTGCTGGGCGACGGGCTTCATCACGACGCTTCGGTGCTGGCACGTTACGTTCCCGATCTCAGCAAAGATCGCGGTCACGTGTTCCTCTCGAAGTGGCACTGGGTGAGCAACGTCATTGTCGGCCTTGGTCTCCTGGCCTTCGGCGGCATTCCATACGTTCTCTGGGGCATCTTCTTCCGCACGACCTTTGGCCTCCACGCCACTTGGCTCGTCAACTCCGCCACACACAAATGGGGCACGCGCCGTTTCAAGACGCGTGACGATTCCACCAACAACTGGTGGGTCGCGCTCCTGACCTTCGGCGAGGGCTGGCACAACAACCACCACGCGCACCCGACAAGCGCGCGCCACGGCCTGGCGTGGTATGAGCTCGATCAGAACTGGATCGGGATTCGAACGCTGCAGCTCCTCGGCCTGGCCTGGGACATCAAGCTGGCCAAGATCAGGCAGCCCATGAGCGAAGACGACGTGGTGCCGGCGGATGAAGCGGTTGCCTGACACCCGGTAATTCAAGATTCAAGAGGCAAAATGCAAATGGGGTGGAAAGCCAGGGCTTTCCGCCCCATTCTTGTGTACAGCCGCTTTGCATTGGCCTTTTGCCTTTTGAATTTTGCATTTTGAATTCCTAGAATCACCCAGTGACCCGGCGCCAGAAAGCCATCGCCTTCTTCGTCGCCCTGTGCGTGCTGCTCGTCATCGCAGCACTGCTGCTGAATATCGGCTGGGTGATCACCAATGCGGGCCGAATTACGCCGATTATCGTCGGCATCATCCTGTTCGGGCTGATCATTGCCGGGCTGATTGTCTACACCGTCTTCCTCGTACTCGAGATCAAGCGAAACGAGGAGCACGACAGCTTCATCAACGCCGTCACACACGAACTGAAGACACCGATCGCATCTATCCGTCTGTACCTCGAGACGCTGCAGTCGCGTGAGGTGAGCGAGGCGAGACGCCGCGAGTTCTACGACATCATGCTGGCCGACGCCGATCGGCTGCATCACACGGTCGATCAGGTACTCAAAGCCGGTGTGGTTCGCGAACGGCAGAAGGCTGTCGCGCGCGGCCCGGTGGATGTGGGCGCACTCGCCGATGAGTGCGTGGGCCTGGCGATCGTCCGACATCATCTGCATCCCGGCGCCATCGAACTCGATGCGCCACGCGATCGCGCACTGGTCGTCAGCGGCGATGCCGAGGAACTTCGCACCGTCGTCACCAACCTGCTCGACAACGCCGTGAAGTACTCAGGGAGCCAGGTGCAGGTGACGGTGTCTGTCGCGGCACCGGCCCCGGACACCGTCTGGGTTCGCGTTCAGGATCGCGGCATCGGGATTCCGCCAAAGCAGCTCAAGCGGATTTTCAATCGCTTCTATCGCGTCCAGGCGAGAGGCCTGCGCAACATCAAGGGAACGGGCCTCGGCCTCTATATCGTGCGGTCGATCGCTCGTGCGCACGGCGGACGCGTGTTCGCGCAAAGCGAGGGCGAGGGGCGCGGCGCCACGTTCACGCTCGAACTGCCTCGGCTGATGGCGCAATGACTCGCATCCTCATCGTCGAAGACGAGCAGCACATCGCCGACGGTCTTCGCTTCAACCTCGAGGCGGAAGGCTACGAAGCTGTCGTCGCGCGCGACGGTGAGCAGGCGCTCGAGCTGCTGTCGAAGGAGCGTCACGGGTTCGAGATCGTCGTGCTCGACGTGATGCTGCCGGGTAAAGACGGCTTTACGGTGGCGACGGAGTTGCGAGCGGCCGGCCAGTTCGTGCCGATCCTCATGCTCACGGCACGCGGACGTCCCGAGGACGTGCTGCGCGGCTTCGAGTCGGGCGCGGACGATTACCTGCCCAAGCCGTTCGAGCTCGCGATCCTGATGGCGCGGCTCAAGGGCCTGCAGCGCCGACGGCGTTGGAACGAGCGCGACTCTGAGACGCCGGGGCCCACGCCCGAGACGTATTCGTTCGAGGGGCGCACGCTCGACTTCGGCGCGATGGAAGTACGCGTGCACGACAAGTCATATCGGCTGACGCAGATGGAGTGCGATCTGCTGAGGTACCTGGTGCGAAACGCGGGGCAGGCGATCTCCCGTGGCACGCTGCTCGAGGAAGTATGGGGGTTGCACGAAGGAACCGACACGCGCGCCATCGACAACTTCATCGTGCGGCTTCGGCGCTACATCGAGGATCGGCCCGCCTCTCCGAAGATCCTGCTGACAGTCCGCGGCGTCGGCTATAAGTTCGTCGGGCAGGAAGCGCTCAAGAAGTAGCAGTTCGCGCCTGAGGAGGCGCGACGCGTTCGATGTCACCGATCGCGAGCGACGAATCGATCGGGCAGCTTCAAGGCTTGAAGCGGAACAACCAGTACAATGACTGCCGATGTCAGTCACAGACACGATCGAGGCGGAAGGCCACCTGATCGACTCGGGCCTCCTGTCGGCGATCTTCGACAAGATCATCGAGGTCAAGGGTTCTTACGAGATCATCACGTTCGACATCGGCAAGACCAACGACGACAAGTCACGCATTCAGATGCGCGTGACCGTCAATGACGAGGCGACGCTCGAGGATCTCTTCCAGCAGCTCACGACCTTCGGGGCTCATGCGGTCCGCGAGGCCAACGCCGTTCTGAAGCCGGCCGAGAAGGATCGCTGCGTCTCTGACGACTTCTACTCGACCACCAACCATCGAACGCACGTTCGCCTCAAGGGGCGCTGGGTCGAGGTAGACAAGCAGCGCATGGACGCGGTCATCGTCGTCGATGGCTCGATCTGCCGCCTGCCGCAAGCTGAGGGACGTGAAAGCGGGCGAGAAAGTCGTGTGCGGTCACGTCGGCATCCGCGTCACGCCCGAGTTCAAGGAACGCGACCGCCACGGCTTCGCGTTCATGAGCAACGATGTCTCGTCCGAGCGTCGCGTCGAAGGAAGCGTGTCGCGCATCGCCCAGATGATGCGCGATGTGAAGGGCACGGGCGGCCGCATCGCCGTGGTCGCCGGGCCGGTGCTCGTGCACACCGGTGGCGTCGAGCACTTCTCAGCGCTCATCCGTCAAGGCTTCGTGGATGTCGTGCTGGCTGGAAACGCACTCGCCGTTCACGACATCGAGTTCGCGCTGTCGGGAACATCACTCGGCATCGATCTGGTGGCAGGCGCTCCTGTCGAGCAGGGACACCGCAATCACATGGCCGCGATCAACACGATCAATCGCGCCGGCGGCATACGCGAAGCCGTCGAGCGGGGCGTGCTGAAGTCGGGCGTGATGTACGAGTGCGTGAAGAAGAACGTCGAATTCGTCCTCGCGGGCAGCATCCGCGATGACGGTCCGCTGCCCGAGACGGTGATGGATCTGATCGATGCGCAGGAGCGCTACGCGGCGGCGTTGTCCAAGAACGTGCACATGGTGCTGATGCTGTCGTCGATGCTGCACAGCATCGGCGTCGGCAACATGCTGCCGTCGTGGGTACGGGTTGTATGCGTGGACATTAACCCCGCCGTCGTGACGAAGCTCAGCGATCGAGGGTCACAACAGACCGTCGGCGTCGTCACAGACGTGGGGCTGTTCCTGCACAGGCTCGCCGAAGCGCTGCGCTGAACCGGACGGGGTCAGACCCCTTCACGCAATTTCACATGTGCAAATCTGTGATGGGGTCTGACCCCATCACACAACTGCGCGCGCGGTTGGCGCGCGGTCCTCCAAACATTCGTTGACGCGCGCCAGTGCCTGCTCCAGGCTGCCTCGAGTTCGCGGCGTACCGAGACACAGACGCACCGCTCTCGGCTGCTCCGAGCCGACCGTGAACTCAGACGACGAGTTGAGCGCGACACCTCGGGATCGTGCCTGCGCAACGAACCCTTCCGACGACCACCGCATCGGCAGTATGAGCCAGATATGCGGGCTGCACGGATGCGTCTGGTATTTCTGCCCGGTCAGCACTCGCTTTGCGATCGCCTGTCGAGCAGCTCCCTCATGTCGCTTCCAATCGGCGATGCGAGCCGCGGTTCCATCTTCGATCCAACCGCTCAAGAGATCAGCGCCGATCGAGGAGGTCGAGATCATCGTCGCCCACACGGCTTGCGTGATCCGCTCCAGGATGCCGGGCGGCGCAACTGCACACCCGAGCCGCATCCCGGGGAACAGGCTCTTCGACAAGCTGGTGACGAAGACCGTCCGCTGTGGAATCAGACGGGCGAGGGGCCAGCGTTCGGGCGAGAGGAATCCGTAGGTGTCGTCCTCGATAACCGTCAGTCGATACTTCTCGGCAATCGCCGCGATCTGACGGCGACGTCTCTCAGACATGACGGCTGATGTCGGGTTCTGTAGCCGCGGCATGCAGTAGAGCACGCTTGCACGAGTCGTGCGGCATGCGGCATCGAGTGCCTCTGGCTTGAGTCCCTCGCCGTCCATGGACACACCGCGCAGCTTGAAGTGCATCTGTTGCGAGAGCAGCCGGATACCCGAGTACGTCAGGTCCTCGACAAGCAGCGTCTCGCCCGGCTTGAGCAGTGCCGAGACCGTCGTCGCGAGCCCATGCTGGGCACCAGCTGTCAGCACGATGTGATCGGGATCGGCGGGCATCCCGAGATAGGTCAACCACGCAGCCATTGCCTGGCGATGACGGAGATGGCCGCGCTTGGGTGCATATCCGAGGAGTTGCGTCCACGGAAGGACGCGTCTCCGCATGAGATGCACTTCGAGATTGGCGACTTCTTTATCCGGCATCAACACGTTGATGCTGAGGTCGACGAGGCCGTTGTCTGATTCTTCCGGTTCGCGTCCGCGGATGAATGTGCCACGACCGACGTGACCTGACGTCAGACCACGACGCGCGGCCTCGGTGTAGGCGCGTGTCACGGTGGTCACGGTGACCCCGAGGTGATCGGCGAGGTCCCGATGCGGCGGCAGGCGCGTGCCCGCCCGAAGAGTGCCTTGTTCCACGTCCGCGTCGATTGCGTCCGCGATGGCCCGGTAGACGGGCCCCTTTCGCCCTTCCAGGTTCGGCAGCCACATTGTCATTGCCGCAATATACGCATTGTCGGTAGGGACAATCCACATGTCCTACAGGCAATTGTCCCTGTCCGGTTGATGGGGTGGTTCGTGGTGGTTCTCCTCGTTGTTCCGGCGTGGTCGAGGTGGCGGCGGGCGGGACCACGAGGACTGGACCATGAAACGGCGCGGCTCGCTGAGTCGTCTTATGAGTCAGCAAACGAATTTTCGGGCCGAACCCTGAACTTTGAACGACGAACGACCAGTATCCACAACCCACCAACCACGAACCGATTTGGTATCCTGAAACCGCTATGGGCAAACGAATATTCCTGTTCATCGTGACCAACATCGCCATCGTCCTGACGCTCAGCGTCGTCGCTGCGTTCCTGGGCGTCGGCAGCGGCATTGGCCCCGAGGGGCTGAACATCCAGGCGCTGGCGGTGTTCTGTCTCTTATGGGGTATGGGCGGCGCGTTCATCTCGCTCCAGATGTCGCGATGGATCGCGAAGCGCGCAACCGGCGTCCGCCTGGTGGACGGCCGGACCGGAAACAGCCAGGCTGACTGGCTCTACGAAACGATTGCGCGGCTGACGCGTCAGGCCAATCTCCCGATGCCTGAAGTCGGCATCTACGAGTCGCCTGAAGTGAACGCGTTCGCCACGGGTCCGAGCAAGAGCCGGAGTCTCGTGGCCGTTTCCTCAGGTCTGCTGCGATCGATGCGGCAGGACGAGGTCGAGGGCGTGCTCGCTCACGAGGTCGCGCACATCGCCAACGGCGACATGGTGACGATGACGCTGCTGCAGGGCGTGTTGAACGCCTTCGTGATGTTCCTCGCGCGTGTCATCGGCTACGCGCTGACCCGCTCGGGAGACTCGCGCAACAACAACGGCGGCGGCAGTTACTTCCTGATCGTGATCGTGCTGCAGATTGTGCTCGGCATCCTGGCCGGACTCGTCGTGAACTGGTTCTCACGCTACCGCGAGTTCCGAGCCGATCACGGCGGCGCAACGCTGGCCGGCCGCGAGCGCATGATTGGCGCGCTCCGTCGTCTCCAGGCCAACCACGAGCTCGTGGACACGCAGCATCAGGCGCTGGCGACGATGAAGATCAATGGCGGTCGCAGCTGGGCCAAGCTGTTCTCAACGCACCCGCCGCTCGAAGAACGGATCGCCGCACTCGAGAATTTTCGCTGATCTGGATGGTGGTGAGTGGTTAGTGGTTGGTGACCTGAAGTCCCACCAACCACCAACCACCAACCCGTCGACGCGCGTGTCTTATCGCACTCTGATTGCCACCGACGATCTCTCCTCCATCTGCGCGACGGTTGGGCGATCGTCGACTGCAGATACGATCTCCAGAACGAATCGTGGGGGCACGACCAGTATCGTGCCGCGCATGTCCCGGGCGCCGTCTACGTCAGTCTCGGTGAGGACATGGCCGCGCCTCGCACGGGGAAGAATGGCAGACACCCGCTGCCCTCGGTCGAAGCGCTCGCTGCCCTGTTCGGCCGGCTTGGAATCTCACGCGATACGCAGGTGATTGTGTACGACCAGGACAACGGCATGTACGCGAGCCGGTTGTGGTGGTCACTGCGCTATCTCGGTCACGACGCGGTGGCGGTTCTCGACGGCGGCTGGGGAAAGTGGGCGCGCGAAGGTCGTCAGACCAGTTCAGGCGAGGAACACCGAGCGCCAACTCTCTTCGCAGCCCATCCGCGTCCTGAGATGCGGCTGAGCGTCGAGGATGTCGGTGCTCGCCTGGAAGACCCGTCGATGCTCCTCGTCGACGCCCGGGCGCCCGAGCGCTTCGAGGGTCGCAACGAAACGATCGATCGAGCCGCTGGGCATATCCCGGGCGCAGCGAATCACTTCTTCAAGACGAACCTCGCCGACGACGCGACGATGTTGCCGGCAGACAAACTGCGGGAATCACTGGGTGGCACGCTCATGGGCCGGCATCCGACTGAAGTGGTCATGTACTGCGGCTCCGGCGTTACCGCCTGCCAGAACCTGCTGTCCATGGAACATGCCGGACTGCCGGGCGCCCGCCTCTACGTCGGCTCCTGGTCCGAATGGTCTGCCGACCCGTCACGTCCGACCGAAAAAGGTCCAGCAACCCGATAAACGCGCCGGACCGATCTTCCGTCCAAGAGTGCCGGAGGGATCGAAATGCGTCGAACTGTCTGGACGACACTGCTTGTTCTTGCAACGGCCGCGGCCGTGGGCCTGCCGGCCCAACGCAACCGGGATCGTGATTTCGGCCTGAGCCAGGAGGAGTGGTGCCGCGAGGCGCGACGCTCCGATGTCTGCGAGATTCGAGAGGAGACGGTCAGTAACGTCAAGGTGGTTGACGTCGATGCTCGTGGCAACGGCGGGGTGCATGTTCGCGGCTGGGACCGGTCCGACGTGCACGTTCGCGCGCGCGTCGTCGTGTATGCCGACAGCGACGCTGAAGCAAAGCAAATCGCGTCGGAGATCAAGCTCGTGACAACTGGCGGCCGAATCCGCATCGATGGCCCTTCGCGCGAGCGCAATTGGTGGCGCGATCGCGGCTGGTCGGCGGCTTTCGAGCTCGAGGTGCCACGCAGCTCCGAGCTCCTTGTCGGCGCCACCAATGGAGGTGTGATCGTCCGCGATGTGCGCGGTCGCATGGATCTCCGAACCGTCAATGGAGGCATCACGCTGGACGACGTGTCCGGCGAGATCAGAGGCGAGACGACAAACGGTGGCGTTGACATCCGGATGACCGGCGACAAGTGGGACGGTCCCGCTCTCGAAGTGAGAACCGTCAACGGTGGAATCAACCTCGCACTTCCACCGAATCTCTCCGCGGAGCTCGATGCGCGTGCCGTCAACGGCGGCATTCACATCGACTACCCAGTCACGGTGAGTGGATTGATCAGCAGTCGCCGCGAGCTGCGCGGAACGATCGGCAGCGGCGGCCCGAGAATTCGCGCCTCTGCCACCAACGGCGGGATCACGATTACCCGGCGCTAACGCGCCGAACTCCCAACTCCAAACTACCCAACTCCCAAGAACGCACCTTGGGAGTCGGAAGTTGGGAATTTGGGAGTTGACGCCAGTACACTCCCTTAGTGACTTCGGCGGCGACTTCCACACAAGAACCACAATCCCTCTGGTCCACAGTCAAGGAAGCGATTCGCGGCTCACATCAGGACTTTACGGAAGCGCCCATCGGGCGTGCCGTCGTCCTTCTCGCAGTGCCGATGGTGCTCGAGATGATGATGGAGTCGGTCTTCGTGGTCGCCGACGTGTTCTTCGTCGGCCGCCTGGGACCTGACGCCGTCGCGACCGTCGGCATCACCGAGTCGCTGATGACGGTGATGTACGCGCTCGCGATCGGACTCTCGATCGGCGCGGCGGCCACGGTCGCGCGGCGTGTCGGCGAGAAAGATCCTGATAGCGCCGGACGAAGCGCCGTGCAGTCGGTCCTCATGGGGCTCGGCGCGGCGGTCATCTTCGGCACGATCGGCATCCTCTTCGGACCACAGCTGCTCGCGCTCATGGGCGCGAGCGACGATGTACTTCGGACCGGATCGACGTTCGCGCGGGTCATGCTGGGAGGAAGCGGCACCGTGGTGATGCTCTTCCTGATCAATGCCGTCTTCCGTGGCGCGGGCGATGCCGCGATCGCGATGCGGGTGCTGTGGTTCGCGAATGTGATCAACATCATCCTCGGGCCGTGCCTGATCTTCGGCATCGGCCCGTTTCCAGAGCTCGGCGTGACCGGCGCCGCCGTCGGGACGACAATCGGCCGTGGCAGCGGCGTGGTGTATCAACTGATTCATCTATCGCGAGGCAACGGCCGTCTGCGGATTCGACGGTCGCATCTGAAGTTCGATCTCGACGTGATGCGCAGCATCGTGCGGATCTCAGGGACGGCCACGTTCCAGAATTTCGTCGGGACTGCGTCGTGGATCGGGCTCGTGCGCATCCTCACCGGATTCGGGAGCGCAGCGGTCGCCGGCAACACGATCGGCATCCGGATCATCCTGTTCGCGCTGCTGCCGTCGTTCGGTGTGAGCAACGCCGCCGCGACGCTCGTCGGTCAGAACCTGGGTGCCAAGAAACCAGACCGGGCAGAAGCCGCCGCATGGAAAGCCGGGATGTACAACACGATCTGCCTCGGCACCGTTGGAGCGATCTTCCTGCTGTTTGCGCCGCAGATCGTGTCCTTCTTCACCATGGATCCTGAGGTCGCGCTCT
The DNA here is from genome assembly GCA_963757735.1 of uncultured Acidobacteriota bacterium. Lineage (GTDB taxonomy): Bacteria > Acidobacteriota > Vicinamibacteria > Vicinamibacterales > UBA2999 > Gp6-AA40. The sequence continues at coordinate 290,813 of CAVWST010000035.1, read as the reverse complement.
ACGGTGTCCGGTGCCTTCGCATCGTGTCCGCAGGATTTCTGTTCTACGGCTACGCGATGGTGCTGACCGCGTCGTTCAACGGCGCGGGCGATACGCGCACGCCCACGCTCATCAACCTCGTCTGCCTGTGGATGTGGGAAATCCCACTCGCGTGGGCACTCGCTCACCCATTCGGCTTCGGACCAACGGGCGTGTTCATCGCCGTCAGCGTGGCGTTCTCGACGATGGCCTTTGTCAGTGGCTGGTTGTTTTCGAAAGGAATGTGGAAGACCAAGCGGGTGTAGACTGCGCGCATGTCGCCGAAGGTGACACGTCGCGAGTTTATCGAGTCTGCGGTCGCCACCACCGCGATCGCCACGACGGTCACGTCCGCTTACGCCGCCACCCGCCCGAACGTGCTCTTCATCCTCGCCGACGATCTGGGCTATGGCGACTTGAGCTGCTACGGACGCCCGGACTATCAAACACCGGTTCTCGACAATCTCGCGCGGCAGGGCATCCGATTCACGAGCAGCTACGCAGCCGCACCGGTCTGCACACCGACGCGCTGCGCGTACATCACGGGCCGTTATCCGCAACGCCTGCCAGTGGGACTGGCAGAGCCGCTGCAGGCGAGCTCGCCACCTGACCTCGGGCTTCCACCGGACCATCCGACGATCGCGTCGCTGCTGAAAGCCAGCGGCTACGACACTTCGCTCGTCGGCAAGTGGCACCTCGGCTGGCGGCCGGAGTTCGGACCGAACCGGCATGGGTTCGAGGAATTCTTCGGCGTGCTGAGCGGTGCCGTGGATTACTTCACGCATCGCGCGGCTGATGCGAGCGGTGGCGGTCCCGGGGAAGGCGGTGGACGCGATCTCTGGCAGGACCTCACGCCTGTCGAGCGCGTCGGCTACCTGACGGATCTGCTGAGCGACAAGGCGATCGAGATCATCGGGCGCCGGCACACGAAGCCGTTCTTCATCAGCCTGCAGTACACGGCGCCGCATGCGCCGTGGGAAGGACCCGAAGACGAAGCGATCGGACACACGACGCACGGGCCTGGCCCGATGACTGCTGGCGGATCGCTCAAGATCTACGCCGCGATGATGAAGCGCATGGACGCCGGTATTGGCCGCGTGCTCAAAGCACTCGAGCGGGCGAAGCTCGAACGCGACACGCTCGTCATCTTCACGAGCGACAACGGCGGCGAGCGCTACTCCTACAACTGGCCGTTCTCGTTTCAGAAGATGTACCTGAACGAGGGTGGCACACGTGTGCCGGCAATCGCGCGATGGCCTGGCGTCATTCCAGCCGGCCGCGTGACCGATCAAGCCGCGATCACCATGGACTGGACCGCAACGATTCTCAGTGTCGCAGGCGCCGCGGCCGATCCGTCGTTTCCTCTCGATGGCGAGAATCTTATGCCGGTGTGTAGCGGCCAGCGCGCTCCGTACGACCGCACGCTGTTCTGGCGAATCAGAGGCTTCGATGCCGCACGGGTTGGATCGTGGAAGTACCTGCGAGATCGATCCGGCGAGCATCTGTTCGATCTCGCCAACGACCCTGGCGAGAAGGCGGATATGCGAACCACGCACGCCGATCGCTTCGATTCGCTGAAGCGCCAATATCAGACCTGGGCGTCTCAGATGCTGCCGTTGTCAACGTTGTACGGGCCCGACGTCACCTCCCCGCCGTCGAGCCGGTAGATACGTCCGGCCATTGCTGTCGTATTAGCATAGGAATCCGGCCGGCCCTGCCGTTGCCGAACCGTCGGTTTGTCGAAAACCGCAACCCATCCAAGGAGAGTTTGAGAGTGAAGAGCGCACTTTCCGCATTCATCGGCGCGATCGCCATCATCGGGGCCTGTTCAGCGTCGATCACCGCGCAGTGGCCGAAGTACCCGGAAGCCGGAATCCCGCGCGACGACAAGGGCAACGTCCTCATGGACGCGCCAACGCCGCGCACCGCGGACGGCAAGCCCGACTTCTCGGGCACGTGGATGCGCGCCAACAGCGGTCCGCCGAGAGGCCAGGGACGCGGCGGGCGCCAGGGTGAGGGTGGTGGGGCCCAGGGCCGTGGCGCGGGCGGTGCCGCAGCGGCGCCAGCCGAAGGCAGGCAGGGCGCAGCCGGCGGCGGAGGAGATACGAACTCCGCATTTGGAGGAGGACGAGGCGGCGTGCAGCTCGAGCCACCGACTGACGGCTTCCCGTTCGATCCGAAGGGTCCTCCGGTCGCGACGTTCTTCGAGGCCGGCGGCAACATCGAGGGCGGTCTTCCCTATACCGACTGGTCCCGCGAGATTCGCAAGCAGCGATTCGACGTGGACAAGGCGAAGGACAACCCGGACGCCAACTGCATGCCGATGGGATTCCTGCAGTTCCATCAGCAGCCGCAGCCGCGCAAGATCATCCAGACGAAGCAGATGATCCTGATCGAGTACCGAGGCGAACTACGGCATCCGTCACATCTACCTCGATGGGCGCAAGCTTCCGCCGCAGGGTGAGCCGCAGCCGTGGTGGTATGGCTACTCGGTTGGAACCTGGGACGGCGACACGCTGGTTGTCGAGACGAACAACCTGCGAGGCGCGGAAGACGGCCCCTACGATGGATGGCTGGACGTCAACGGCAGCCCCTACAGCCGAGAGGCAAAGTTCACCGAGCGCATTCGACGACCGAAGTTCGGCCAGTTGCAGATCGACACGACGGTCGAGGATTCGAAGGCCTACACGAAGCCGTGGACGGTGCGCATCGATCAGCGATACCTGCCAGACCAGGAACTGATCGAGTTCGTCTGTAACGAGAACCAGCAATTCCGTCGCCGCATCAAGATCGACTGACTGAGGAGGGGTCAGACCCCTTCACAGATTTTCCCCGGCGTCATGTTCGAGCGCTACACGGAACAAGCGCGACGCGCGCTCTTCTTCGCCCGCTACGAGGCGTTCCAGGTTGGGAGCGCGTGGATCGAGACCGAGCATCTTCTGCTCGGTCTCTTTCATGAAGAACAGTCACCAACGGCGCGCGTGTTCGCGCGCGCGAATCTCTCGGTAGACGACGTGCGCCGCGAAATCGATGCGCGGACGGCACGTCGGATCGTGGCGTCTCAGTCGAACGAAGTGCCGTTCAGCGACGAAGCCAAGTCTGTGCTCGGCTATGCCGCGCAGGAGGCTGACCGGCTGCTGCACCAGCACATCGGGACCGAACATCTGCTGCTTGGTCTCTTCCGCGAGGAACGCGGCATGGCGGCGACGATCCTCGCAGGGCAGGGACTGCGCATTGCGACGGTTCGCGATCAGATAGTGGAAATGCTCAGCGCCTCGTTGCCCTTACCCGCGGGCTTTCCATTCAGTCGGTTTGTGCCACCCGCCGAGGCGTCGGGCCTGCGGATCTCGCCGAGCCAACGGAATCTGCAAGAGGGACCGCTGGCAGTGACCAGTCCTCGGAGCGTCAGCGCTGATGGATTCACGTTAAAGGAGCTCATCGCCTGGGCCTACCGCGCTGACGTTCGACACGTGGAGATGCCAGTCGAACTCGATACCCGCCAGAGATACGATGCGCGACTCGATCTGCCCGCGCCACACAGCTGGCCCGCGCTGGATCGCCTCGTCCAGGAAGGCATCAACACGCACTTCGATATCGAAGTGACACACGAGACGAAGTCGATCGACGTCTTCATCCTGACGGCATCGGATGGCCCATGCCCGGGACGCCGTAAGCAGGAGGAAGTCGATGGCGGAAAGGCAACGTACGCGGGATTCAGCACGCTGGACTTCTCGACATCGGAAGCCTTGCCATTCTCGGGCCTCGAGTGGCGCGATCGCCTTCATTCGATTGGTCCGATCATCCTGACCGCGACGACGATCTCCGATTTCGCTCACTGGCTCGAGGAGTTCGTCGGTCATCCGATCGTCGACGAGACCGGCCTCGCCGGGACGTACGACATCGAAGTTCAGGGGGAGATGCAAGGCCTCGAGGAATTACGTCATGCGCTCATCGCACAACTCGCGCTCGTGCTGACCAGGACGCAGCGAGATTCCCCGGTCCTGGCTGTGTATCGAGTGACGTCATAACTCGGGCACAGCGGTGGTGTTAGGCTGAACGCATATGACCGCACACGACGCCGTGACACGCGGACGCGCGGCATTCGATCGGAAGGTATGGTCCGAGGCCTACCGCGAGCTCGCTCTCGCCGATCGGCAGACACCCCTCACGCCTGAGGATCTGGACAGCCTCGCCACGGCGGCGTATCTCGTCGGCGAAGAGTCCATCGCCAGCGACGCGCGTGCCCGTGCGCATGCCGGTTTTGTCGAACGCGGCGACTTTGTTCGCGCGGCGCGCACCGCCTTCTGGCTTGGCTATGCGCTGATCAGCGTGCCGGCGCAACAGTCCCAGGGCAATGGTTGGCTCGCGCGCGCGAAGCGACTGCTCGACGACGCTGGCGAGGAGCGCGTCGAATACGGGCTGCTCCTGTGCACGCAGGGCTACATGAAGATCGTCGAAGGTGATCTCACGTCGGCGCTCGGCATCTTCGAGCAAGCCGATCGCGTAGGAACGCAGTTCGCCGACATCGACGTCACCTCGCTCGCGCGCCACGCACAGGCGCGCGTGCTGCTACGGATGAATCGACGCGCTGAAGGCTTCGCCCTGCTGGACGAAGTCATGCTCGCCGTCACGGGCGGCGAGGTCGTTCCGATGATCGCGGGCGTGATCTACTGCAGCGTGATCAGCGCGTGCTACGACGTGTTCGACATCGATCGCGCGCAGGAGTGGACGAATGCGCTGAGCGGCTGGTGCGCCGCCCATCCAGACATTGCGCCCTTCCGTGGACAGTGTCTGGTTCGGCGTTCGGAGCTGATGCAGCTGCACGGGGAATGGGACGACGCGGTGGCCGAGGCGCAACGGGCGACCACACTGCTCGCGCGGGCGGCAGTCGAAACAGAGGTCGGCGCGGCACATTACCAGGAAGGCGAGCTCTATCGCCTTCGCGGAGATCTGGCGCGTGCGGAGGACTCGTACCGTCGCGCCAGCCAGTCAGGACGAAAGCCCTACCCCGGCCTCGCGCTCCTGCGTCTTGCGCAGCGCAACGTCGAGGCTGCCGGCGCTGCGGCCCGTCGCATGCTCGAGGAGACACGAGACACGCGCAGTCGCGCGCGGTTGCTTGGTGCGGCGGTTGAGATCATGCTTGCGCAGCACGATATCGCATCGGCTCGCGCTGCGGCAGACGAGCTTTCGCAAATCGCCCGCACGTTCGAATCACGTGTCCTGTACGCGACAGCGGCGCAAGCGCGTGGTGTGGTCAGCCTCGCCGCTGGAGAATCCGGCGCCGCGTTGGAGTTGCTGCGAAGCGCGTTGACGGCCTGGCAGGAGCTGCATGCGCCGCATGAGGTGGGACGCATTCGCGAGCTCATCGGCCGCGCGTATCGCCTGCTCGGCGACGAAGAAGGCGCGCAACTGGAGTTCGATGCTGCGCAAGACACCTTCGATCGCCTCGGCGCCGCTCCTGACGCGGCACGTGTCGCGTCGCTGGTCGCGCATCCGACAGCTCCGGTGTCAGGCGCGCTGACCGGCCGCGAGGTCGAAGTGCTGCGACTCGTCGCTACGGGAAAAACCAATCGAGCGATCGCCCTCGACCTCTCCATCAGCGAAAAGACCGTGGCGCGTCACCTGAGCAACATCTTCACCAAGCTCGACCTGCCATCCCGCTCTGCCGCGACGGCTTATGCGTACGAGCACAAACTCATTTAACTCCCAACTCCCAACCTCGCTCCCAACTCCCAACTCCCAACTCCCAAACCTTGAACTAGCCTTGGGAGTTGGAAATTGGGAATTGGGAATTGACAAGAGTTCTTCCGGGCTACATAGAAATACCCACGCCGATCACCCGCTCAGATTGGGCATTTCGGCCGATGCGGGCGACATCGCCCTCGTTCTACGTTGTTCATGCGACGGCCTGGAGGATCGAAGACAGGCCAGGGCGCGGAGGCACCATGCGCAACGAATTTCAAACAGAGCGGATCGACACAGTCGTCATCGGCGCCGGTCAGGCCGGCCTCTCGGTCGGGTATCACCTCAGTCAACGCGGCGTGCCGTTCGTCATTCTCGACGCCAACGAACGCATCGGCGATCAATGGCGGCGCCGCTGGGATTCGCTGCGGCTCTTTACCCCGGCGCGATTTGCGGGTCTCGACGGCATGACGTTCCCGGCGCCGCCGCACTCCTTCCCCACCAAAGACGAGATGGGGAATTTCCTCGAACACTATGCGCGAACATTCAAACTGCCCGTGCTATCCAGCACGCGCGTGGAAGGTGTGTCGCGGCACGGCGATGGGTTTCTCGTCATCGCTGGCACTCGACGCTTCGAAGCGCGCAACGTCGTCGTGGCCATGGCGAACTATCAGCGCCCCCGCGTGCCACCGTTCGCGAAAGAACTGGATCCGAGCATCGTCCAGATCCATTCCTTCGACTATCGCAATCCGTCCCAGTTGCGCGACGGCGACGTTCTCGTCGTCGGCGCCGGCAACTCCGGCGCAGAGATCGCTCTTGAAACGTCTCGCGCGCACAAGACGTGGATGTCGGGTCGCGATGTCGGCCACGTGCCGTTCGATGTCGACGGCCTTGCCGCTCGCCTCCTCCTGTTCCGCCTGGTGCTGCGCGTGCTTTTTCACCGCATCCTGACGATCGCAACACCTTTCGGCCGCGCCATGCGCCCGAAGGTGCTCCACATCGGCGGCCCACTCGTACGAACGAAGCCAAGAGACCTCGACACCGCCGGCGTTCGGCGCGTACCTCGTGTGGCGGGCGTTCAGAACGGACTGCCAGTCCTCGATGACGGCCGTGTCCTCGACGTGAAGAACGTGGTGTGGTGCACCGGCTTCCATCCGGGATTCTCGTGGCTCGATCTCCCGGTCTTCGGTCCAGATGGCGATCCCGTGCACGAGCGCGGCATCGTGACGAGCCATGCGGGCCTGTACTTCGTCGGGCTGCACTTCCTCTACGCGTTCTCGTCGACCATGATTCACGGCGTCGGACGCGACGCCGAGCGCATCGCGAGCCACGTCGCGGCATGCGCGAGCCGCATAGCGGAGCAGCCGGCAGTCGCGTCGAGCGCGGCCTGATCCCTCTCCCCCTTGCTCTTCGACAGGAGACGCGCTAGGCTCCTGTCGAAGCACAAAGGGTGAGGCCATGTCCGACGAGCAGATCGATCTCCCGCAGGGCACACTCGACCTCCTGATCCTGAAAACGCTCGCGCTCGAGCCACGCCATGGCTGGGCGATCTCGGAGCGCCTGCATCAGATCTCCAGCGCCACGTTGAAGATTCGCCAGGGCTCGCTCTACCCCGCCCTTCATCGCCTCGAGCGCCGCGGATCGATCAAGGCGTCGTGGGGCACGTCAGACAACAACCGCCGCGCGAAGTACTACGAGCTGACGAAGAAAGGGCGCACGCGCCTGGAGACGGAGATCTCCGCCTGGCGGAAGCTGACGACGGCCGTCGCACAAGTCATCGAGAGCGTGTAGAGGCCCCCCGATGCTGAGCGATCTTCTCCATCGCCTGCGCGCCCTCTTTCGTCGCGATCTCCTCGAGCGCGACCTCGACGACGAACTGCGCTTTCATCTCCACCAGCAGGTCGATGCCCACATGCGCGATGGGCTCTCCCGAGACGATGCCATTCGGCGAGCCAGGCTCGAACTGGGAGGCGTCGAGCAGATCAGAGAAGAACATCGCGACGCCCGCGGAATCGGCGTCCTGAGTCACCTCGGGCGCGATCTGCGCCACGGCCTGCGCCAATTCCGCCGGTCACCAGGCTTCAGTGCACTCGCCGTGCTGTGCCTCGGGCTCGCCATTGGCGTGAACACGTCGATTTTCGGCGTCCTGAACTCAGTGCTCCTCCGGCCGATGCCGGTGCAGCAGCCGGAGCGACTGATCGTGGTCAGCCGCGGCGACACCGCCAGCTTCTCGTATCCGACCTACCGCGAGTTCCGCGATCGCAACCGCACACTGTCTGGACTCGCGGCCTCGATGCCGAGTGAATCCGACCTCGACATCGACGGCAGCAGCACATTCGTCGCCGCGGAGGCAGTCACGGGGAACTACTCGACGGTGATCGGCGTACGGACGGCGCTCGGGCGCTGGTTCGCGAATGACGCGGAGCCCGCCGCGGTGATCAGCTACACCGTCTGGCAACGTCAGTTCAATCTCGACCCCAACGTACTGGGACGAACGATTCGCTCGGAATCGCAGTCGTACTCGATCGCGGGCGTCGCGCCGCGCGAGTTCAACGGGATCTTCTCGCCGCTTCGAACGGACATCTGGGTACCGATCGGAACGCGGCCATCACTCGTCGCGCTGCAGGAAGACCGGACAGCTCGAACACTGATGCTCTTCGGACGGTTGACTGACGACGCGACACCGGTACAGGCATCGTCTGAGCTCAACACGATCGAGGCCCAGCTCGCGACGGAGCGCACCTCGCCATCGGAAGCAGTGGCGCCGATCGTCGCCGATCAGGTCCGCGGCATCGCCAACGTCGGCAATCGCCGGCGAGCGCAGGTGGTCGCAACCTTCCTGACGGTCGTCGTCGGCCTGGTGCTTCTCATCGCCTGCGTGAACGTGGGCAATCTGTTATTGGTGCGCGGCGCCGTCAGGCAGCGTGAGTTCGCACTGCGGCGCGCATTGGGGGCGAGCCGGCATCGGGTGCTGCAGCAACTGCTGACAGAGAGCCTGTTACTGGCGATCGGTGGCGGCATCTGCGGTCTGGTGCTCGCGCGCTGGACAAATGCTGTACTCGAGCGCTCGCTGCCGCTGGTGCAGGGCCTGTTTCCACTACAGCTCGAGTTCGATCTCGATTGGCGAGTGCTCACGTTCACCGCCCTCGTGTCGTTGGCGACCACAGTGCTGTGTGGCCTGCTGCCAGCCTGGCGTGCCTCTCGTACAGACGGACTCGTCGCCTTCAAAGGCGAGATCGTCGTTGGCATGCCTCGCCGACGTCCGCTCGGACTCGTCGCGCAGGTCGTGATGTCGTTCGTCCTGCTGCTCGTCGCAGGAACGTTCGTCCAGGCGCTCGTGCGGATGCAGACCGCAGATCCAGGCTTTGCCGTGATCGGCCGGCTCTACGCGTACTCGTTTATCCAGACGCCCGGTATCACCCCTGCCGCCAGTCGTCAGATCTACTCACGCGCCATCGACGAACTGAAGCGCCTGCCGGGCATCCGCAGCGCGACCCTCTCCTACGCGTTGCCGCTCATGCCGACCGGTTCTGAGTGCGCCGCCCGCGCCAATGGACCGCGCACACCAATTACAACGGGCAGCGTCGATGCCGGCTACTTCGGGACGATGAAGATCGACGTCGTGGAGGGGCGGGAGTTCGCTGCGTCGGACGGTCCCGGCAATGCGAACGTGGTGATTGTGAACGAACGCCTGGCCACCGCGTTCTGGCCAAACAGCGTCCCCGATTGGCGAGCGCGTCATGATCGGCTGCAACAGCGACGCGACGCCTGCCACCGTCATCGGCGTCGCGCGAAACTCGTCGATCCGCTCACTTGGCGAGAATCCGCAACCGCATCTCTACTTCCCGTTCGCGCAGCGCTACTCCGGTGGCCTCGTCGCGATTCTCGTAGAGACGAGCACGCCGCCTGGCGCGCTGGTCGAACCGGTTCGGCGAACGCTGCTGGGACTCGGACAGGGAATCCGTGTCTACACCGTGCAGCCTCTGAGTGAGCACGTCGAGCGGTCCTACAGTGCCATCCGGTGGCAGACGTCTGTCCTCACCGCCTTTGGACTGCTGGCGCTCATCCTCGCTGCCGTTGGACTCTACGGCGTGATCACCTATCGAGTGGCTCTCCGCACGCGCGAGATCGGAGTGCGCATGGCGCTCGGAGCCGGACGCCGCGATGTCTTTCGCGAGGTCGTCGGGCAGGGTCTGTCGATTGCGCTGATCGGCGTCGTGATTGGCGAGGTCCTGACGATCATGGTCGGGCGCGTGCTGGGCGCGCTGGATCCAGACATCCAACCGCCGGGCATCATCGTGCTCGTCGTCACCGGCCTGATCTGGATCGTCGTCTCGATCCTGGCCACATACGTTCCTGCTGCCCGCGCATCCGGGGTGAACCCCCTGATCGCGCTGCGATACGAATAACATGCTCGAAGCCCGCGGTCTCACGAAGCGATACGGCGGATTCCTCGCACTCGATCGTGTGGACTTCCAGGTCCGCCGCGGCGAGATCCTCGGCTACCTCGGGCCCAACGGATCAGGCAAGAGCACTACCGTCAATACCGTGGTGGGTCTCATCGATCCGAGCGGTGGTTCACTCTGGATGGACGGGGCCCCCATCTCGGACGATCCGGTCGGCTACAAGCGGCGGATCGGATACGTCCCGGAGGAACCGCATCTCTACACGCATCTCACCGCTATTGAATACCTGATGCTGGTCGGCCGGCTCCGCGGTCTTTCGGAGCAGACGCTCGCTGAGAAGATTCCCGCCCTCCTGACGCTGCTCCTGCTCTGGGACAGCCGCTACGCGACGATGGCGGCGTACTCGAAAGGCATGCGTCAACGCGTGCTGTTTGCGGCCGCGCTCATGCACAACCCCGATCTGCTCGTGCTCGACGAGCCGTTTTCCGGACTTGACGTGACCGCAAGCCTGCTCTTTCGAACGCTGCTCCGCATGTTTGCTGCTGGCGACCGCATGGTGCTCTTCAGCACGCACCGCTTCGACATGGTCGAGAAGCTCTGTTCGCGCGTCGTGATCCTGTCCAGGGGACGGGTCGCCGCGGAGCACGACATGGAGGAGTTCCGCAGTCAGCAGTCGCGATCACTCGAAGAGGTCTTCGTCCAGACCACGGGCCAGGACGATTTCACGCCTGTCGCCCGGCAGATCCTCGATCTGATGCAACCATGACGCGCGAGGCTCTGGCCGCGTGGCGGCAGCGTTTCACCGAACGCGAGGAGTGGCGCCTCACCGAGCACTTCTTCCGCGCGTTGTTCGACTTCGGCTTCCTGAGCGATCTCGCGGCCGATTCGTTCAAGCGCGTGCTCATCGGATCGGTGGGCGGCTTCATCGCGTTCGGGCTGCTGATGACGCGCGCGTTCATGGTCAAGTACGCAGTGCTGCTTGGCACCGGGACGCCCGAACGGTACCGGCGTGCGCTGCTCGGCGACGACATGCTGATCATCGGGCTACCGATGCTGCTGGTCGCGTTCGTGACGCTGCTCGCCAGCCACTCGTTGTTCCCGGACGAGCGGGACTTCCGCATCCTCGGGCCGCTGCCAGTGCGCAGGTTCGTCGTTTTCCGTGCCAAGTTGACCGCGCTCCTGATGTTCGCGGGGCTGTTCACTGCCGCCGCGCATGTCTCGCTCCTGCCGCTGACACTCCTCACATCGCTCAATCCCTGGGGCGAACACAACGTGCTCCTCAGGTTGATCGCGTGGGCCATTGCGAGCGTCGCTGGGTCGGCATTCGCCGTCCTCACCATCACGGCGGTGGTCGGAGCACTCGTCCTCGCTCTGTCGCGCAGTCAACTCCAGACGTTGTCCACGTTCTTGCGCAGCATGGTGCTAGGCCTGCTCGTGGTGTGTCTCCCCCTGGTCTCGCATCTGCCGACTCTCGGAGGGGCGCTCTCGAGCCGGGCCCCATGGATGCTGCTCGTACCCCCCGCGTGGTTCCTCGGGCTTCAGCGCACGCTTCAGGGCCTTGCAGACTCCTGGCTCGTTCAACTCGGCGTCGTTGGATTGCTCGCGACGCTGCTTGCGGCCATCGTCGTCGGCGTCACGTACTTCGTGCTGTTCCGGCAGTTCGAACGTCTCATGCTTCGTCCGGCGCCGACGTCAGCACCATGGTGGCGCGCCGATCGACTCTCAGTCAGATCGCGAGAGTCACCTGCGTTCGAAGGCGCCTATCGCTTTACGGTGAAGACCATCGGCCGCAGCCAGCTGCATCAGGGCGTGCTCGTCGGCTTGTCGGCATGCGGCATCGGGCTGGCGACGATCTTCCTGACCTCGGCTCGACTGACTACGTCGGCGACGTTCGTTCCGTTCGTGCTGATGTTCGCCTGCGGCGTAGGCACGCGCGCGGCTCTCGCGTTACCGATTGAGTATCGAGCGAACTGGATCTTTCAGGTAACGGAGGACCGAATCGCCCGCCGAGAACAACTTCGCGCCGTCGATCGCATCGTGACGCTGTACGTGATTGGTGTGCCTCTGGTCGCCGCAGTGCCACTCTTATGGATGGCTTACGGGACGAACGCGCTGCTTCCATTTGCGGTCGTTGCAGCGGTGGGGCTCGTCTTCGTGCACGCCGTGCTGCTCGACTGGCGGCGCATCCCGTTCACGTGCTCGTATCTGCCAGGTAAACGGTTCATCGGCCACAGCGCGCTCGTCGGGGTGGCTGCCTGCGTCCTCTTCACACTCACGTCTGGCGGGTTCGTCCGTCTGGCGATGGTTGACGGGACACAAGGCATCGTCGTCGCCGCCTCGCTGCTGCTGATCGGCTACTGGCTCAGGGAGAGACGCCTCCTCAACTGGACCAGGACCCCGCTCATGTTCGAAGATGAGTTTCCTGATCAGACAATCCAGCTACAGTTGTAACCCGGCCGCCGGAACGAACACCGGCGCGTACACGTCTGAAGCAGCTAGAATCTCCTGACTGCCTACGTGTCTCACTCTGTGAGGTCCAACACCATGAAGAGAGCGCTTCGAACTGTGGTCGCGGCGGCGGCACTGACGCTGTGGGCGATTCCCAGCCTCGCGCAAACCGCGGACGAGATCATCGAAAAGCACCTGGCGGCGACGGGAGGGCGTGCGGCGCTGAGCAAGGTCACGTCGCGAGTCTCGAACGGAACGATCACCCTCACCACTCCGATCGGCGATCTGAAAGGGACGATCGAGCTGTATCAGAAGAAGCCGAATAAGTCTCGAACGCTGATCAAGCTGGACGCGACGGCGCTTGGCGGTGGCCAGATCGTCAGCGATCAACGATTCGACGGCACGAATGGATACGTGATCGACTCGTTCCAGGGCAATCGCGACATAACCGGCGATCAACTGGAAGCGATGAAGAGCGGCGGGTTCCCGACACCGTTTCTCAATTACAAGGAGAGCGGAATGACCGCCACACTCGGCAATCGTGAGAAGGCAGACACGCGCGATGTCTACGTGATCCAGCTCACACCGAAGGCGGGGCCGGGCGTCAAGGCGTTCTTCGATGCCGAGAGCTTCCTGCTCGTGAGGACGATCCTGACGATCACCGTTCCGCAGCTGGGAGGCCCGATCGACCAGGTCGTGGACTTCTCGGACTTCCGCGACGTCGACGGGGTCAAGATTCCGTACGTGACGAAGTCGTCGAACCCAGTCCAGACGGTCCTCGCCACCGTCACCGAGGTCAAGCAGAACACGGACATCGACGAGAGCTCGTTCGTCAAGCCGGCGCAATAACAGCAGGCCATATATGTTCAGGCGTGCATGGCTACCTGTTGCGCTTCTCATCGTCGGCTGCAGTGAACCGGCCGGCGAGACGCGCCGGGAACAGCAGTCGATCGACCTCGACGGTGCACAGTCCGCGCGCGTCAGTCTCGCGATGGGCGCTGGCGAGCTGATGGTCGGAAGCGGCGCGAGCACGCTCGTCGAAGCGGAGTTCACCTACAACCTCGATCGACTGAAGCCGACCGTCGAGCATCACACGAGCGGCGGTGAAACCGACGTCGCGATCTCGCAGACGGAGACAGGCAGCTTCAACTTCGGCAACGTCGTCTCACGCTGGGACCTGCGGCTGAACGACGGAGTCCCGCTCGACGTCATCGCGAGGCTTGGCGCCGGCGAAGCGCACATGAACCTGGGCGACCTCACCCTGCGAAGGCTCGACGTCGGTATCGGCGCCGGAGAGGTACATGTGGATCTGCGCGGAATGCCGAAGCGCAGCTACGGCGTCGAGATCAAGGGCGGTGTCGGCGAGACCGTCGTCTACCTGCCGCGCACAGTCGGGATCTCCGCAACCGCTGCCGGCGGCATCGGGTCGATCACCATGAACGGCCTCGAAAAGCGCGGTGAGCGCTGGATTAACACCGGCCATGAGAGCGATCCTGTGCAGATCACGCTCGACGTCAAAGGCGGCATCGGCGAAATCACCGTCCACGCGCAATAGCGCCGGCACACAACGAGCCGGCGCTTAGCCGGCTTGACTAATATATCTGTAACGGATATAACCGTCACTGTTCGTTGAGGGTGGCCATGGGCCATGCGAACAGTGATGATGTTTCTCGCGTTACTGGCGCTCGGCGTGCCATCCGTGGCACGCGCTCAGCAGCGTCCGGATTTCTCAGGTGAATGGACGCTCGATCGCTCCGCCAGCTCTCTTCAGGGCGACGTGGCCGCGGTCGAAGGCGGTGTGCTCCGCATCCAGCATCGCGAGCCGTCGTTCGAATTCTCGCGCACGTTCATCATCGAGACCCAACCCATCGAGACGTCCTTCGACATCCAGACCGACGGCCGCGAGATCGCCCGGAGCAATCGGGGCCTGACGTCCAGATCGCGTTTGGAATGGCAGGGCAATTCGCTGCTGCTCACGGTGCTGATCGATGCGCCTCGCGGGAGTGTGAGCAACGTTGTTCGCTACGAACTGCTCGACGATGGACGTTCGCTGCGAGCCGTCGAGGACGTCGGCGGCGCCGCCCCAACCCACCACAACGTCTGGATGTTCGTGCGCAGATGACTCCCCTCACTCCCGCTGTGTTTCACATCCTGCTGGCGCTCGCCCCGGGCGCCCGGCATGGTTACGGAATCATGCAGGACATCGCCGAGCACACCGACGGTGCGCTGAAGATGGGCGCGGGCACGCTGTATGGGACACTTCAGCGGTTGATGGATGCTGGCCTGGTGCGCGAAGTGGAGTCGCCTCCACCTGAAACGGTCCGGGACGAGCGGAGGCGGCACTATCGACTGACTCCGGCCGGACGACGAGCGCTCGACGCAGAGGTTCATCGTCTCGAAGGGTTGATTCGCGTCGCCCGCGGCGTGCGCCGAGACGCGCGAGGGAAGGGATGACAACCCTCTACCGCTGGTTGCTGCGCTTGTATCCGGCATCGTTCTACCGTCGCTTCGCACATGACATGGTTTCCGACTTCAACGACGGGTACGGTGCTGCGTGTCACGGGGATTCGTGGACGCGCTTCGGCTTTCTCGCGCGCAGCTACGCCGACGTGATCGCCAGCGCGCTGGCCGAGTGGTCCAGCACCGAAATCTTCATCATCTGGAGAAGCGCCGTCCTCGCGGCACTCTCGATCTGGGCCGTTGTGTTCGTCATTGCGGCACTCGAATGGCCGGCGGGTCCAGCGACACTCTGGCTCGTCATGCAACTCTCAGTCGCCCTGGCGACCTGCGCGGCGATCACAATCGGCATGGCGCTCCAGCATATGCGGCGACACTAGCGAATCCCGTCACCGACTCACACATTCGTAAGTCTGGGCGCATAGAAAGACACTCTGTGCATCGCCCCCGCGACGGTACGACGCTTGCCCCGGCGTGAGCGTGCTCACCCGACTGCTTCTCGCCGCACTCTGCGTCGGAACGCTGACGTCGACGCTCTCTGCACAATCTCGCATCGTCGAGCTGAACGACACTGGGTGGAAGCTACTACAGAGCGGCGAGGCCGATCGCGCAGCGAAGATCTTCGCAGAGGCGCTCGAGACCGCTCCCGACGAACCGGTTCTTCAGTTCGGGGCAGCTGTTGCATTGCACCTGCAAGGACGCACGAAAGACGCGACCACGCGTCTCGAGCGAGTCATCGAGATCGCGCCGAATCTGACACCGGCGTCATTCCTGTTAGGACAGCTTCTCTACACCGCGGGCGAGGTCAATCGAGCAATCGCCACCTACGAGAAGGCGCTGAAGCACGCGCCGAACGATCCGCAGCTCACGAGCAAATTGAACGCGTGGCGAGCCGACGCTGACGCCAATCGCGGCTTCGTGGAAAGCCGCGTCGATCGTTTCCGCGTCAGCTTCCAGGGTCATGCGGACAAGGCGCTCGCCGCACGTGCGACGGATCTTCTCGAATCAGCGTTCTGGCGAATCGGCAAAGCGCTGGGCGCGTACCCATCGGAACCGGTCGCGGTGATGCTCTACACCGAGAAGCAATTCCGCGACATCACGCTCGCGCCCGAATGGTCGGGCGGCAACTACGATGGCCGGATCCGCGTGCCCGCGGCTGGCGCCGCGCTAAGCCCACAGCTCTTCGAGCGCGTGCTGGTTCACGAGCTCACACACGCGATCATCGCGAGCCTGGTACCGCGCGGTATCCCCACGTGGTTGCACGAAGGGCTCGCCCAGCACTTCGAGGGCGACGATGCTGCCGCTGCGCGCCGGCGATTGAAGGCAGTTGGCGTGGTGGTTCCGCTGCGCTATCTCGAAGGCAGCTTCAGTGGCTTCACAGCCGACCAGGCGATGGTGGCCTACGACCAAAGCCTTGTCATCGTGGACATGCTGATCCAGCGCGGCACGGTCGATTGGAACGCGCTCTTTCGAGCGCTCAGCGACAGCTCGCGCACCGAATACACGTTCGACAATTTCGGGTTGAGATACTCCGAGCTGGAAAGTGAGCTCGGCGCCGCGATCGGTGCTAGAGCGGCATCACTGTCACGGTGAACCCCTCCTGATTCGGCGCCGCGTACTGACGGTGGCGACGAATCGCGGAGTACGGGATCGTGACGAGGACGTCGTGGGTGCCTTCCGGCTGCGGGTGGATCTGAAGGGTCATCTCCGCGGTTGCCGTCGACAGGGCGCGCGCGTCGTCCGCCGTGGCAAAGCCGATGATGTAGATCTCACCGCTTGGCAGCTTGTGCGTTTCGTAGCTCCGATATCGACGTACTGAAAAGAGCGGGGCACTCGCCAGGCCCGGCGAGTAAGTGAACCCGTAGACACCGCCAGGCAGTGCCTTCACTCCCGTGCCTTCCTCGTCGCCGGCGACGATGCGCACCTGATGGGTCTGGCGCAGGGCCTCCTGGTCGCTGGTCGACCGAAACTCCGTATAAACAACTCGGCTCATTGGGTGAATTATACCGTTCGAAGTTGTCAGTTCTCAGTTCTCAGTTTGGTTCAGGTTCGGCTCTGAGTTCGGCGTTCGAGGTCCAGGTTCGAGATGCGCAATTCCTGCGTTATTTGAGTCCAATCAAGATGGCGGAAACTGCGTGCTTTGGGAAGTCCTCTCTCGAAAGTAGGCCTGTTTTTCGATCGGTACGCCGCCTGCTCCTGTCCAACGGGCATGAGACAAGCTGCCAAACGATTCACGGAGCTCCGAGCGTGGCAGGCGTGCAACGCATACAAGCAGGCCATCTACCGCATGTGCGCCGAGGGTCCCCTCGTCGCGCGACTGGGAACGGCGCCGACAGTTGGAAGACTCTGTCGCGGGCCCTCCGGAACACATTGCCGAAGGCTTCGGACGATTCAACCCGACGGAGTTCACGCAGTTCACGGCGATCGCGCGCTCGTCGTTGATGGAATCCCGGGACCATCTTCGCAATGCGATGGACAAGCGATACATCACCGATACGTTTCGACGGAACTGGACGGACTCGCCGAGGAAGCGCTGCGAGAAGTGACTGAGCTTATCGAGTCACTCCAACGGGACAGCTCACGCCCGTTCCGCCGAGTCCACAGTACCCATCCGGATTCTTGTGAAGGTACTGCTGGTGATAGTCCTCGGCGTAATAGAACGGCGGTGCATCCGCGATCTCCGTCGTGATGCGACCGTAGTTCGCGTTCGTCAGCTGGTCCTGGAACATCGCGCGCGACGCTTCAGCAGCGGCCCGCTGCTCCGGTGAGTACATGTAGATCGCGGATCGATACTGCGTGCCGGCGTCGTTCCCCTGTCGCATCCCCTGCGTCGGGTCGTGGTTCTCCCAGAACACTTTCAACATGGCGTCATAGCTCGTGACCTTCGGATCGAAGACGACGAGCACGACTTCGGTGTGGCCGGTCATCCCCGAGCACACCTCTTTGTAACTGGGGTTCGGAGTATAGCCACCCGCGTATCCGACAGCGGTCGAGTAGACGCCTGGCGCCTGCCAGAACTTCCGCTCGGCGCCCCAGAAGCAACCCATACCGAATACAGCCTGCTCGAGGCCGGCAGGAAAGGGCGGCGTCAGGCGCGCGCCGTTGACGGCGTGCTTATCGGGGACCGGCATCGGTGTGTCGCGACCCGGGAGTGCCTGGTCGGGCCGAGGCAGACGAAGGTTCATTGGACTTGTGAATAGCGCCATGCGAACTAAGATGCCCGAAGTGACCCAGGAGATTCAAACGACCGATCTGCGGCGCAGACCTCAGCCGGAAGAAGGGCCGCTCACAATCATTTACGAAGACGAGTGGACGCTGGTCGTCGATAAGCCGGCCGGGGTCGTTGTGCATCCAACCTACAAGAACACCTCGGGAACGACTCTGAACGCCGTCCTGTGGCGGGTGCGCGACCGCCCCGGTGCCCAGCCCGGAATCCTGACGCGTCTCGACAAGGACACATCAGGCCTCGTGGTCATCGCGCTCATGCCAGACGTGCACGCCACGATGCAGAAGGACGCCGCCGCTGGACGAATGACCAAGCAGTACCTCGCGGTCGTCGTCGGCTCACCAGAGCCAAGACAGGGACGGATCGTCCTGCCGCTCGCACGAGATCCCGGCGATCGCCGGCGCGTGGTCGTCACGCCCGATGGTGCTCCGTGCGAGACGCGCTACGAAGTTCTGTCTTCTCACGAGGGACAGTCGATCGTCCGATGCGAGCTCGTCACCGGACGCACGCATCAGATCCGTGTACACATGGCCGCTCGCGGATGGCCGATTCTCGGCGATCGCATCTACGGAGCGCCCGACGAGAACATCACACGCCAGGCGCTGCACGCCTGGCGCGTCTCTCTGCGACATCCGATCACACGGCAGCCGCTCGAATTCGAAGCGCCGATTCCAGCGGACATGCGGCATTTCTGTGAAGGTCTGTGAAGGGGTCTGACCCCTGCTCAGAACTTCACGTTGTAGAGCAGCCGGAAGTTCCTGCCCATCTCGGGCACGAGATCCTTGATGAGCGACAGATGGTTACGGTACAGCTCGTTCGTCACGTTCTCGAGCCGCGCTGTCAGCGTATGCGCAACCGCACCCCGACCGAATGAGTACGACGCATAGAGGCGACCAAGCTGGTATCCATCCGTCGGTGTCTCGGTGGAGAACACGCGATCCTGTGTGGCGACGAACACCACATCGCCTCCCACCTGGAACGCGTTGCGTTGATACCGCAATCCGCTGCGAACGCGGAGCGGTGGTATTCGAGGCAGCGGCTCGTCGTCGTCCTTCAGTGTCCCTCTCACGTAGTCGAGACCGAGCTCGAGGGCGATTTGCGAAGTCACCTGGATATCCGAGTGTGCCTCGACGCCATCCAGAACACTGTCGGCGGCAACGTACTCGACGATCGGAAATTCGGATTCACCCTCTGAATGGCGTGATGTCCCGACTCGGGAATCTCGCGGCAAATTCCTCGATGCGCGCATTGAATTCCTCTTCGGTGAGCGGCGCCCTGAACAGATAGCCGTTGACGTCGTTGCGGAAGTAGGTGAGTTCGCCCGTCACACGCGACGTGCGCCAACGCAGCGAGACGTCGAAGCCGAATGCGTGCTCGGGATCCAGATCCGGATTGCCCACCTCGAAGGCGAAGTTGCCTGGATGCGGCGCCGAAGTAGAACAACTCTTCGAGCGCCGGGCTCCTGGCCGCACGTGCCGCACTCAAGGCAATCGTGAGGCGATCGTCAGCCGCGGCCGGTCTGATCAACAACCCTACCGATCCCGATCCGGTCGTGAACGTCCGCTCGGGTTCGCCATTGGGCTGATAGCTCGTGTGATCGACACGACCACCAAACTGGAACGTCATGTGCGGCCACGTCACCTCCTCGTAGAGGAAGGTGGCGAATCCCTCGCTGATCGACGGCGGGCGACAGCGCCTCCTCGCCGGTAGCATCGAACGCTCGATTCAAGCACCCAGCCACCCACGCTGCCCTTCAGTCGTCCCAGCGCGCGGTGGGATCCCATGACCTCGACCTCGGCGGTGTTGTTCGTGAACGCCGTGCCGACCACGTCGCCTTCGAGCTCGTCGTGCTTGTAGCGACGGATCGCGAGCGTCGCACGATACGAGTCGAATGCGCCCTCGAGTCCCTGGCCGCCTGCGCGCAGAGAGAACGCGTGTCGACGCGGCGTGAGCTGAACCTGACCTTCTTCGACGACGGGGATGCCGTACTTCGTGTCGTCATAGCCGTAGCTGCCACCGAAGTACGACTTCGCGCCGGTCCACGACAGGCCGACGTTGCCGAACCCGCTTCTCGATTGCGAGTTCACGACATCGCCCTCCGGCGTGTCCACATCGCCCGAGCCGCGCCCTCCACCGCCGAGGTGCAGCGCCAGCTTTCCGTTGCCGACGTGTACGTCACCGGCGGCGCCGCCCTCGCTCGCCGCGGTGCCCAGATCGAATGTCAGATTGCCGCTGACTCCCATCATCGGCTTCGTCGGGATCTCGTCGGTGATGACGTTGACGAGCCCGCCGATCGCATTCGCGCCGTAGAGCAGCGTCGCCGGACCGCGAACGACCTCGATCTTCTGCGCTGCAGCTGGGTTGATCGGCACGCCGTGATCGCCCGACTGACTCGAGAGATCGCCGAGGCGCTGACCGTCCTGAAGGATCAGGACTCGATCGCCGTCGAGCCCGCGAATGACGGGACGCGCCGGAGCAGGACCAAAGCTTCGTGCCGCAACGCCAGGCTGATTCTCGAGCGTCGCGCCGAGCGACATCTCGAGTTGCTTGGACAGTTCCTGACCCGCGAGAACGGATGTGGCCTGGAATGTATCGAACTGACTGCGAGCATCGCCGCTCACCGACACGACCTCTTCGAAGTGCAGATCGAAATCAACCTGGAGCTCGATCGGCATCATCCCGGCGACGACCTGCACCTCGGTTCGCCTCGTCGAGAACCCTTGCGCGAGCACCGAGACGTGATAGGTGCCAGGCGGGACGTTGTCGAACGTGAACATTCCGTCCTCGCCAGATATCGCCTGGCGGCGAATTTCGTCGATCTGTACCGTGGCGCCGCCAAGAGGGGTGGCATTCAATGAATTCAACAAGCGTCCGGACAGGGGCACGCCAGTCTGCGCAGCAGCCTGGGATGTCATCATCAGGACCACGACGAACACGGCGCACGCCCGAACGAGCGTACGTACAACCATGAGCATCTCCCGTTACCGACGTGAATCACGAAGGCGGCAAGCCGCCGTTGTCTACGCGAGGATGGGAGTGACGGGTGGTCCGCGAAGCGCCGGTTGCGCGAGGACGGTTTGCGACGGCGTGATGAAAACGTCGTTTGAGGCGTTGACGTCTTCAACGGGTGTGGGAGCAAAGAGCGGCGCGGTCTCGGTGGTCGGACGAACAGAGCGCGTCCAGTGACAGAGAACGCAGTGAATCGGTTGCCCGCTGGATTCCTGTGGCCGCTCGACGCTGTGGCCGGTCGGGTCATGCGGCAGCGTGAGGCCGCAGTCAGCGTCGTGGCAATCGTCCGGATGCGGTGCCGCTGACGAGATCGTGAGCGTGATCAGCGCGAGGAGCGCCGCAGATGCAATCGACCGGGACCGCTCGCGGAACCACGAGAGCATTCCTAGCAGCCTAGCGAGCCGTTCATTTTGCTGTCAAGAAGAGGGGAGTACACTCCCACTCGCTATGGGTCTCTCTCGTCGTGCCTTTCTTCACACCACTGCGGCCGCGGCGGCTGCGTGGCCGCTGACCGTTCGCGGATGGCAGGCTCCGGCTGGGACGCAGACCGGCCTCTTTCGCCACAGTGTCGCGAGCGGCGATCCGTTGACCGATCGCGTGATCCTCTGGACGCGAGTCACGCCGCCGGCAGGACACAGCGACAGCAGACCTCTCGACGTCCGATGGCGAGTCGCCTCCGACGAAAAGATGTCGAGCATCGTCGCGCGCGGCACGGCACAGGCGGCAGCCGAACGCGACTTCACCGTCAAAGTGGATGCCGGAAGCCTCAAGCCTGGAGCGACCTACTACTACGCATTTGACAGCGCCGGTGAGCAGTCGCCCATCGGTCGAACCAAGACACTTCCTGAACGCGGTGCGCAGCGCCTGCGCCTCGGGCAGGTGAGCTGCTCGAACTACCCGACGGGCTACTTCAACGTCTATCGCTGCCTCGCCAATCGCCCGGACCTCGACGCCGTCGTCCACCTCGGCGACTACATCTACGAGTTCGCCGCCGACCGCTACAGCGATCCGTCGATCGGTAGAAGCATCGAGCCCGTGAGTGAGATCGTCACGCTCGCTGATTACCGTACTCGTTACGCCTATTACCGTAACGACCCGGACCTCCAGGCCGTTCATCGTCAGCACCCCTTCATCGTCGTCTGGGACGATCACGAGTTGGCCAACGATGCATGGTCTGGCGGCGCGGGTAATCACAACGCGAGCCAGGGTGATTGGAAGGTTCGACAGCGAGCGGCGTACCGCGCCTATCTCGAGTGGATGCCGATTCGCGAAGTGTCCGCCACGGAGATCCGGTTGTATCGCCGCTTTGCGTTCGGCGGCCTCGCCGATCTGATCATGCTCGATACGCGTGGATTGCGCGACCAACAGGTCACTGGTGGCGACAACGCCGCGTTCGCGGATTCACGCCGCACGCTGCTGGGCGCCGCGCAGGAGTCGTGGCTATCCGATACATTGCGTGCGTCACAGAAGTCAGGCACGCAGTGGCGGATCCTCGGGCAGCAGATCCTCTTCTCGCCGCTGACGGTACCAGGCATGGCGGTACTGCGACCGGATGTCTGGGACGGCTATCCGGCAGCACGCGAGCGCATGTTCGACATGATCGACAGCGACCGC
Source organism: uncultured Acidobacteriota bacterium (assembly GCA_963757735.1). Taxonomy (GTDB): domain Bacteria; phylum Acidobacteriota; class Vicinamibacteria; order Vicinamibacterales; family UBA2999; genus Gp6-AA40. The sequence continues at coordinate 267,953 of CAVWST010000035.1, read as the reverse complement.
ATCACGGACGTCGCGATCCTCACCGGGGACATTCACAGCTCGTGGGCACTCGACGTGCCGAGGGATCCGTGGTCGGCAACCACGTACGACCCCAAGACCGCGAGCGGATCGAGAGCCATTGAGATCGTCACGCCAGCGGTGAGCTCGCCGCCGATGTTCTCGAGCCAGGCGCAGCGGGATGTCGCGACGATGCTGCAGCCACTCGCGCGGCATCTGAAGTTTCTCGAAGGCGACAGTCGGGGTTACGTGCTGCTCGACGTCACGCCCAAGACGCTGCAGGCGGATTGGTACTTCGTGCCGACTGTCACCGAGCGCACGGAGCAGGAGAAGCGCGCCGCGCGCTTTGTCTGCGAGCGCGGCTCATCGCATCTGGTGTCGGTGTGAAAACCTGTGAAGGGGTCTGACCCCTTCACAGAAATGCAGCTGACAACTGCTGCCACGCGTCCGCGGCCATGCGGACGCCTGATGCGAGCAGCAGGATCGCGCTGGCGATTACCACAGCGTCCACCGCGGCTCTCACTCGAGGCAGATGCAGCCATCGCTGCATCAGGACAAACAGCGGAATGGCCGCGAGCGCAGGCGTGACCATCGCCAGCCAGGCCGCGATCGCGCCCGGCCACCCTGCCGCGAGATATCCAACCGCTACGACGTAGGCGCCGATCGGTCCTGGTGTCGAGCGACCCACAAGGACGGCCTGACTCAATTGCTCGGCGGTGATCGCGCGCCTGGTCTCGACGAAGTCCTGCTGAATCTGCGGCAGCGAACCCATGCCCGCGAACGAGCTGCCGATAGCCTTCAGCAGAAGAACGTAGACGACGAACGCGTTCATTCGGCCGTGTCCAACGGTTGCGCGGAGCCGCCGATGATTGCACCCAGCGCTGCGGACAACAGCAGGATGCGAACCGGGGTGACGTCAGCCAGAAACAAGGCCGCAGCAATAACGGCGATGACCGCCGAACGTATCAGCGCGTGACGCCGCGCATAGGGACGCAGCAGTGATCCGGCGCTCGCGAGCACGAGCACCGTCGCCACGAGTACGCCGATCGCCAGCAGCATCCGCACGATCAGATAGTCCTGGACTCGCACGAGCGCGCCGGCCAGGACACACACGACGAGAGACGCCGGCAGCGACGCCGCAAGCACCGCCGCGAGCGCCCCGGCCCAACGGTGCTGCGCCCATCCCAGGGCGACGCAGTAGGCAAGGACATTTGTGCCGGGCGTCAGCCTCGACACCGCGACCAGGCCGGCATTACCGGCCTCATCGATCCATCCGCTGGCAATGAACGTACGCCGAAGCAGCTCCATGGAGGCGAGGCCTCCACCGAACGTTCGGTTCACATCGCGAGTAACGATCCAGGTGAGCTCTCGAAGCGAGAGTCGCGGCGAGTTTCCCTTTGCGTTTTGCCCTTTGCCCTTCGCCCTTTGCCCTTTGCCCTTTGCCTCTTGACCTTTGACCTTTGACCTTCGTGTCACTTAGCCCCGATCGTCTGCAGGTACTTCTCCACGAGCGCCTCGTTCGGACCTTTGTAGGCTGCCGAGTACTTGCGGAGCTTCGCGCGATCGACGTTCGACAACGGCTGTCCGTTTCGCGTGACTTGGTACTGCGCGACGATCGCCGCGTACAGCATGTCCTGATCCGTCGGCTTGCGCGTGAGGTAGCCGTCGAGCACGGGCAGCGCGTCGGCATGCCGCCCCGTCATCGAGTACGCCATCGCGAGACGACGAGCGATTTCGTCCTGCATCGGATCGCGTTCGTAGGCCGGTTTGAGAATGTCGATGGCGGATACCGCCTGTCCGGTACGCAATCGCGCGTCGGCGACCATCGTGTAGACAACCGCTGGCCGAGGCTCTGAGCCGAGCGCAAGTTGCCACACGCCGGCAGCGTCCTGATCGCGGCCTGCAGCAGCGAACAACGCGCCGAGATAGAAGGCGGCAGGGAAGAACTCGCGACGTGGACCGGCGGATACCTGAAACTGCGTAGCGGCCTGATCGATTTGCCCTTTCGCAAACAGATCGATCCCTCGCAGGAAGGCAGCGACTGTCTGATCGCCGGCCGTGAATGCCTCAAGCGCAGCCGGGCCGTAACGCCCCTCGCGCGCCTGCGTCATCGCATCCTTGAGCGTCGTTGGGGAACGCTTCTCCGCCATGTCCAGCATCGGGCCGAGCATCTCGGGCTTGAGCACCGACGCGGAATCAAACTTGGGGAGCGATGATGCGAAGGAGACAGCAGCGGCGGCAACGGCTACGCTTCCGGCAGCGGGACCGGCGGCACCTTCGTGCTCGAACACGAAAGGACGCGCGAGCACGCCAACCGCTTTCCCGTCGCGTGCGATCTTCGCGCGAGCCACATAACGGCCAGGCGGGAGTGCCTTCGCATTGATGACGCCCGACGCCACGCGCCATGTCGGCTGCCGGCCCGGGATCAGCGTCACCGGAACCGACGCGAGAGGAGCCGAGTCCGGATCGTCGGCGACTTCGAACGTCACCGTCGTGCCGTTCCACGTCTGATCGGTCGTGGAGTACATCTCGAGGTAGGCTGCGACACCTTCGGTGAGCACGTACGGCTCCACCTGGACGGTCAGCCCTTGTCCGGTCGTCGGCATGCCACCGACGATCAGATCGCCGATGGCGAACGACTCGCCCGCCATCTTCCACGCGCTAACGTCACGGATGACGCTTCCGCGCCGGCCTTCTGAGTCCACCGCGCCGATGCGAAGCGAGTAGATCCCTGGCTCCACAAGAACGCCACTCACGAACTTGAGCGGTTCGTTGGCGCTTCCGGCACCGTTCGTGAGCGAGACCTGATCACCGAACGAAGCGGCCACGCGATTCTGATCGTCGATGACCAGATAGCCGATCGCGAAGTTGCCGGGCTTGGCGCCGGACTCACCTACCTGCGCAGCCACAACAATTCGCACCTTGTCGCTTCCGGGGTCCTGCTGCGCGAACGTCGTCACGCGCAGCGGCAGGCCGGAGATCGCAAACGGCGAGGACAGTGCGTCGCGGAGATTTTCCACCGGCGAGCGCTTCACCGTCCTCGACGGCGACAGCACGAACGCCTGACGCGAGCGAATCGTGACGTCGCTGCGGCGGACCTCGACGTCGATGCGATGGCGATCGCCGATGTTGTCGCTCGGCTTCTGCTCGACACCGAGCAGGTAGTACGCGGAGATCTCCGACGCGAGGCGCTCGAAGATCGGCTCGCCTGTACCCGCGATGTGATACAGACTGCCGCGCGACATCGACGCGATCCCTTCGAGCCCCTGCATGAGAATGCGGCGATCCTCCGCCTCGGTCGGCGGCTGCTCTGCGATCGTCACGTCACCACGTCTCAGGTCCACCGACAGCACGTTGATCGCCGTGCGGGCGGCGCCGGCCAGGCGAACGAGGTGGCGTAAGTCGTTGGTTTCCGACGTAGCCAGTCCCTCGGAAATGAGAATCAGCGACTTCGGGCCGTCAACGTAGGTGAGCTGCTCGAGCAGTTGTTGCAGGCCGCGAAGCGAGATGTCGGCGTCCTCACGCGAGTTGCGCGCGATCTGCGCCGACTCCGCCACGATGTCGCGCTCGCACTGCGCCAGCTGGCGTGGGTCGTTCGATCGGCACTCCCTCATCACGACGGCCGCAAGGACAATCTGGTCTCGCCGCTCTTCGATGTTGATCGCCTCGGATACGCCGATGTTGTACGTCCCTGGTCTGGCGCGCGGCTGCTGGCCAACCAGTCCCTGCATCGCCCGCTTGAGGCGAAGCTTGTCGTTGGTGAAATTCACGCGCGGTCCCGGCTCTGGGTAGGCGACGAACGCTATCTGATCGAGCGGGCTCAGCATGTCGAGGAAACGCGCCGCGGCATCGAGGACGGGGCGCAGCGAACCCGGCCGGATGTTCACCTGATCGACGGCGATCACGATCTGCCGTCCCTGCGGCGGTGTGAGGTTGCTCGTGTAGAAGGTCTCGGTCTTGTCGGCCACCTGTTTGCGCGCGGCCTCGATGTCTACTTTGATCAGTTCGGCAGAGACAACGCGACGGACTTCGCCGTCGATCTTGACGGCGAATTCAGCCGCGTGCAGATCCTCAATCGGGCGTCCGCGCCGATCGACAACGGACACGTCGACAGCAACCAGGTCGACACCCGTGCGGAAGGTCGGACCCTGAATCGGTTCGGCCTGTTTCTGTTCCTGAGGGGGCTGCGCTTGCTGCTGCGCGGCAACCGTCGCGAGGCCAAGCAACAGGCACGTCCCGACGGAGAGCAATATCCTCATCGTCGTACTCCCGGAATGCAGGATGGTATCCCGGACGGCTAGATTCCGTACACCTCGGCATCCCATTTCAGCCCGAGCTCCGAAGGCGGAGCCATGTAACCGGCAAGCGCAGACGCCGCGACGATGGCAGGGCTGGCCAGATAGCCTTCGCCACCGACGCCCATGCGGTTCTGCCAGTTGCGATTGAACGAGGTGATCGCGCGCTCACCCGCACGAAGCGCATCGGGACCCTGACCGAAGCAGGGACCGCACCACGACTGGCGAATTTCGCCCGCCCGCCTTACGAAAGACCTCGGCGATCGATTCACCGTCGAGCCGCGGATCGGGACGCTCGATCGCGCGCGCAACGCCGCCTGAGCCCGGGAAACACGACCAGCGGCCGGGTCGCCTTCGTCACACCCTGCCGTCGCGCCTGATGCAGGACGAGCGCGGCCTGCAGCAGATCGTCGTAGCTGCCGTTCGTGCACGACCCGATCAGCGCCTTGTCGAACTGAATGTGCTCGGCAGCCACCTCGTCCGCCGGAAACGCATTGCCTGGACTGAATGGCTTCGCGATCATCGGCGCCACATCATCGAGCGACAGTTCCTCGTCGATCTCGTATCTCGCGTCGCTGCCTGGAGAGACTCGAGGATACGGCAGCTCGGCGATCCCTTTCGCCGAATACCACGCACGCGTCGTATCGTCTTCGCGCGAAGATGCCGTTGAGCGCTTCGGCCTCGGCCATCATGTTGGCGATCGTGTTGCGATACGCAATCGGCAGCTGCCGATCGCGATCGACGAACTCGACCGACATCCCCTGCGCCTGCTGACTGCCCCATCGTCGCAGCAGCTCCAGAACGATGTCCTTGCCACTGACCCACGGCTGCAGTCGCGCCGCTAACGACGACGCGCCGCGCCTTTGCGAGCGTGAAGTAGATGTAGCCCGTCGCCCATCCGAACCCGAGCGTCGTCGAGCCTACGCCCATGCCGACTGCGCCGTATGCGCCGTACGCGCGGCTGTGAGAGTCGGCGCCGGGAATGAATTGTCCTGGAAGCACCAGGCCCTGCTCGGGAAAATAGAAGTGGAAGATGCCGTCGCCTGGTGTGGCGTAATAGGGCGGCTTCAATCCCTGCTCTCGCGCGAACGCGCGCCCGATGCTCGTCTGCTTGTCGTCGTCCTCACGTCCGGTGAAGACGAAGTGATCGTTCGCGATCGCCGCCTGCCGCGGGTAGATCGCGCGGCCGCCGGTGATCTGGTTGAAGGTGTGGATCGCAAACGGCGCGGTGCCGTCCGACGCTGGAAGCAGATCGGCGTAGACGCGCAACGTGTCGCCGGGCTTGAGCTGCCGCTGCTCCTTGTCCACGCGATGCGCCCAGATGATTTGCTCGGTCGTCGTCATCGACCGCGCGAGCGACGGTATCGGGAAACTCGATCACCGGCGAGCGTTCGATCGAGCTGCGCAACTCTCGCCGTCCAACGGCGACGATGCCGCCGCTCCTTCGAATCTCGTCTTCCTTCGGCGTGAGCGGCACTGGCTCGTAGGTTCGCTCCTGGGTGACGTTGGTCAGCTGCCGCGATGTCGGATCGAACGAGAACTCGTCGCCGTCGCGCGCATCTTCGACCGCCTCCGGACTCTGCACGACGTGCAGACCGAGATTGAGCGCGTTGCGGCGGAAGATGTCGCCCATGTTGCGGCCGCACACGATCACCATCTCGAGGCCGGCCTCGTCGGCGATGCCCTTGAGCCCGGCCGGGCTCATCTCACGAGACGATCCGATCGCGAACCGATCGCCGGCGATGACGAAACGTCTCGCCGCGATGAACGCGGGCGCGAAAGTCGGGCATCAGGTACCGGAACGAGCCCGCCTTCCATCGTTCGTCCAGTGTCTCGAGGCTCTCGGATACGCAGTCGGCCGCAGGTGTGATTTGATCGGTATCGATGGCGTCGAGTTTGCGGCCGTATCGGGTGCCGGCGAGCTTCGGATCCCAGAAGATCAGCGCCCGTCCCGCGAATCACCCGCGTCTCGGGGCCGCTGTCGGCTGCGAAGTGGTCTGGAAGATCCGTCGAATCTAACGCCCGGCCGCAACTCGGCTCGACGGATTATGTGCATTTGTGACTTGATCTTAGCGTCATGAGCATCTCAGCGGCATAGATACGGCTCTGATATACTCGGCCGTTCCCGCCGATATATGTCGGCGCTCCGGCACTCCAATGGAGACGCCCAGAGACTCAGCAGTCGCCGATTCGCGTTCGCCGGCAGAGCGCCGTGCGTCGCGGCCAGACCGCGCGCGCACCGGTACCTCCAGGTCGCCATCCCGCAGACCGACCCGGCGGACCTCAAGAACCCTGCGCTCTACATCAATCGCGAGCTCAGCTGGCTCGAGTTCAACGAGCGTGTTCTCGCGCAGGCGCGCGACGCATCACATCCGTTGCTCGAGCGCGTGAAGTTCCTCGCGATCACCGGCACGAACCTCGACGAGTTCTTCATGATCCGCGTGGCGACGACGCTGAAGAAGCTGCGCGAGGAGATCGAAGACGTCGCGCCAGACGGATACAACACGGAGCAGCAGCTCGAAGCGATGCGCGCACGCGCGCAGCGCATGCTGAGCGATCAGGCATCGACGTGGGCCGAGCTGCGCAAGCTGCTCGAGAAGGAACAGATCTCGTTTCTCGATGAGGATGCATGGACGCCCGGCGGTTCGCGAGCATCTGCGCACGCTACTTCTCGCGCGAGATCTGTCCCGTCCTGACGCCGCTCGCGTTCGACCCGGGACATCCGTTCCCGTTCATCTCGAATCTGAGCAAGAACTTCGCTGTCGTCGTGAAGCACGGCGGCCGCACGAAGTTCGCGCAGGGTGAAAATACCGGATGTCCTTCCACGTTTCATCCCGGTGCCGCAGGCGATCAGTCCGCGTAGGCGGAACAGACATGCGTCTTCATTGAAGACGTCATTCGAGCCAACATCCAGGAGCTTTTCTCGGGCACGCAGGTCAAGGGCGCGTATCTCTTCCGCATCGTCCGCGACACGGATCTCGAGATCGAAGAAGACGAGGCCGACGACCTGCTCGAGAGCATCGATCGCAGCCTGCGGCAACTCAGGCGCGGCGCGATCTCGCTGTTGCACGTCGAGGCCAGCATGCCGACGCGCGTGCTCAACATCCTCGCCGAGAACTTCGAGGTCAGCGACGAGGTCGTCCTGCGAACGCAGGATCGTCTCGGGTTCGGTGACTGGTCGCAACTCACGCGACTTCATCGTCCGGAGTTGAAGGACGCGCCGTTCTCGCCGCACAGCCTCTGGCGCAACGACGAAGACCCCGAGGTGATCTTCGACCAGATCCGCTACCAGGACATCCTGGTCCATCACCCGTTCCAGTCGTTCGCCTCGGTCGAGACGTTCCTTCGTGCGGCGGTACAGGACGCGCACGTGACAGCGATCAAGATGACGCTGTACCGCATCGGGTCGAATTCGCCGCTCATTCCGCTGCTCATCGCCGCCGCCGAAGCGGGCAAGCAGGTCGCCGTACTCGTGGAACTGAAGGCGCGATTCGACGAGCGGAACAACATCCTGTGGGCCAAGCGGCTGGAGTCGCACGGCATCCACGTGGTCTACGGCTTCACCAATCTGAAGACGCACTCCAAGCTCTGTCTCGTCGTGCGGCAGGAAGCCGGCGGAATTCAGCGCTACGTCCATACGGGCACCGGGAACTACAACCCCGACACCGCGAAGATATACACGGACCTCGGTCTCTTCACGGCGGATCCGGACATCGTCAGCGACGTGTCAGACGTCTTCAACTACCTGACCGGCTACTCGAATCAGAAGGAGTTCCGGGCGATGATCGTCGCGCCCGTGCAGCTCCGGCAGCGCCTCAAGGAGTTGATCGACCGGGAGATCGAGCACGCCCAGGCGGGCCGTCCGGCGCGGTTGATGATGAAGGTCAACGCCGTTACCGACGATCAGATGATCCGGCTGCTCTATCGCGCGGCGCAGGCGGGCGTCTCGATGGACCTGATGGTGCGCGGCATCTGCTGCCTGCGTCCTGCCGTGCCGGGCGTCAGCGACAACATTCGCGTCCGCTCGATCGTCGGCCGCTTCCTCGAGCACTCACGCATCTACTGGTTCCATAACAACGGACAGGAAGAGATGTACATCGGGAGCGCGGACCTGATGGAACGCAACCTCGATCGACGCGTGGAAGCGCTGGCTCCGATCCGGGATCCCGAGATCCTCGAGCACCTGCGAGACATCGTGCTCGGCGCCTACCTGCGCGACATCGATCGGGCGATGGTGCTCGACTCGTCCGGCCACTACGAGCGGCCGCCGAACGGCACAGAACACTTCGACGCGCAGCAGTTCCTGATCCGTCACTACACGGACACGCTCGGCGAAGCGTGAATGGGTAGCTAGGTTGGCTGGGTAGCTAAGTTGCTGGGGACGTAACTCAGCGCCCTAGCCACCCAGCAACCCAGTTAACCCAGCTACTTTTTGCGCGGCCCCGCAAACGCAATGGCAGCCGCCACGACCAGACCGCTGACGGTCACGACAAATGCGAGCGGGCCGATCGGCCAGAGCAGCGCCATCGTGAGCTTTGTTGCCGGTGGACCATCGGTCCGCCACAGTCCCACCAGAACGCCCAACAAGTAAATTGTCAGAAGCGCCCGCACGCGTCCCACTTTACACTGCGGCTCGCTTGTGTCGGGTGCCGTCGGCCAACAGGTGGCTGGTGAACCGGCCAGTTCTGTCAACGCGAAGCGTGCCCGACATTACCGACCCAAGCGAGTTTATGGAGTAATGCAGAACTCAGAGCTCCGGCCCCTCATGAAGCTGGCCGGGCCGGTCATCCTCGCAGAAGTCGGGTGGATGAGCATGGGGCTCGTCGACACCGTCATGGTCGGACCGCTCGGACCGGCGGCGATTGCCGCGACCGGCATGGGCAGCGGTGTGTTCACCGCAATCGTGATCTTCGGGATGGGGTTGATGCTCGGGCTCGATGCGTTCGTGTCGCAGGCCCATGGCGCGGGCAACGAGCGCGAGTGCGTCGTCTGGCTCCATCAAGGCGTGTGGCTGGCGTGCTGCGCGGCGCCCATCGCGATGGCGCTGACGTGGATCTTGTATGGCACGCTCGACCATTGGGGGCTGCATCCCGAAACGCGTCGTCTCGTCGGTCCGTACATCCGCGTCATTTCACTCAGTGCGTTGCCGCTGCTCGTCTACGCGTCGTTTCGTCGCTACCTCCAGGGGATGCACGTCGTCCGTCCGATCATGGTCGCGCTCGTCTCAGCGAACATCATCAACGCGGCAGCGAATTGGGTGTTCATTTACGGCAACCTCGGCATGCCCGCTCTCGGTGTCGAAGGATCGGCGTGGGCCACGGTTTCGGCACGTGTGTACATGGCGGCGTTCCTGTACTTCGCGATCCGTCTCAGGCATCGGCAACGAGGAAACCGCCATCCTGAGGTCGACCTCGCGATCGACCCCGCTCGCATCAGGCGACTCATCGCGCTCGGCTTTCCCGCAGCATCGCAGGTGGCGCTCGAAGTGGGTGTCTTCGCCGTCGCGACGGCGCTCGCCGGGCGCCTCGACCCGGTGTCGTCCGGTGCGCACCAGATCGCACTCAACATCGCGTCGCTCGCGTTCATGGTGCCGCTCGGCCTGGCTTCGTCGGCGGCGGTGCGCGTGGGTTATGCGTTCGGCGCGGGCGACCGTCGCCGGGCGGCACGCGCTGGATGGACCGCTCTGGCAACCAGTTGTGTGATCATGACCGCCCTCGGGCTCGTGTTCTTTCTCTGGCCCGTGGCGCTGCTGCGCGTGTTCAGCCCCGATCCGCGCATCATCGAGATCGGAGTCGGGCTGCTGGCGATTGCGGCCGCGTTTCAGTTGTTCGACGGCACGCAGGCGGTGGTAACCGGAGCGCTGCGTGGCATCTCCGAGACGCGCATGCCGATGATCGTCAACGTCATCGGCCACTGGTTTCTCGGGCTGCCCGTCGGTTATGCGCTTTGCTTTCAATTCGGATGGGGTGTCACAGGGTTGTGGATCGGGCTCTCGATCGGTCTCGTCGTCGCCGCGCTGGTGCTGACCGTCGTCTGGTGGAAATGCACTTTGCTGCTTGTAATGCAAGATGCAAAAGGCACAATGCAAACGTAGTTCGCGCCCCCGCAGCCATTTTCATGTGCATTTTGCATTTGATTTTCATTTTGAATTACAGAGATCATGTTGAACGACAGTCACTGTCACTTCTTCTCCACACAGTTCTTCAACACGCTGTCGCGTCAGCGCGGACGCGGTGACACCGTCGCGGCACTCTGCCAGGAGCTGCAGTGGGACGACCCTGGCACGCCCGAAACGCTCGCGGATCGATGGGTGAAAGAGCTCGACGCGAATGGCGTGACGCGATCGGCTCTCATCGCCAGCGTGCCCGGCGACGAAGCGTCGGTGGCGTCGGCAGTGGCTCGACACCCGGCTCGCTTCGTCGGCTTCTTCATGGTCGATCCGTCCGCGGAAGAAGCGGTCGCGCGTGTCACGCATGCGGTCACGACACTCGGCCTGCGCGTGGCCTGTTTCTTCCCGGCGATGCATCACGTCGCGCTCGACGATCCTCGAGTTGACCGTCTCGTCGAAGCCGTTGCCGCGCAGCCGGGAACTGCCGTGTTCGTCCACTGTGGGGTGCTCTCGGTCGGCGTGCGAAAGAAACTCGGCCTGCCCAGTCGATTCGATCTCAGTCTCGGCGACCCGCTCGCCATCTCACGGCTTGCGCTTGCGCATCCACGACTGCCGTTCATCGTTCCGCACTTCGGCGCGGGTATGCTGCGCGAGACGATGATGGCGGCGGACGCGTGCCCGAACATTCTCGTGGACACGTCGAGTTCGAACAGCTGGATCCGCTACGCGCCTGGATGGACCCTGAATGGCGTGTTTAAGACGGCCATGTCAGTGCTTGGACCATCGCGAATGCTCTTCGGGACGGATTCGTCGTTCTTCCCCCGCGGCTGGCAGCGCGGGATCTACGAGTCGCAGAAAATCGCCGTGAGTGAGGCCGGCATGAGCGAGAAGGATCAGTCGAGTGGTAATTTCGACAGGTTGTTTCCAGATGGACTGGCGAAGTAGGCAGTTGGCGGTAGGCGAGCGGATTCACAGTTCACCGTGGACCGTGGACCGTGAACCGTCGACGAGGATCGTTGACCGAGACCTGGACTGAGACCGAAGGAGCCCAGATGAAAGCCATCGTCGTGCGCGAGTTCGGCTCACCCGATGTGATGAAGCTCGAGAACGTGCCTGAGCCGGTGCCGGGTCCGGGGCAGGTGACGATTCGAGTGCACGCCACCGGCGTCAACCCGGTGGACACCTACATCCGCGCTGGAGCCTACGCGCGCAAGCCCAACCTGCCGTACTCACCCGGCACCGACGTCGGCGGCACCGTTCACGCGATTGGCGCCAGCGTGACGCGAGTGAAGGTCGGCGATCGTGTCTACGGTATCGGTGCCATCGGCGGATACGGTGAGATCGCGCTGTGCGAGGACTGGCAGGTGTTTCGGCTGCCGCAACGATCCTCGTTTGCACAGGGATCGGCGATCGGCGTTCCGTATGCGACCGCGTGGCGTGGTCTGTTGATGCGGGCGCAGGCGCGGCCGGGCGAATCAGTGCTCGTGCACGGCGCGAGCGGAGGCGTTGGAACGGCGGCAGTTCAGATCGCGCGCGCGTTCGGCATGCGCGTCATTGGCACAGCAGGTAGCGAGGAAGGCATGGCGCTCGTTCGCAGTCTGGGGGCACACCACGTGCTCAATCATCGCGAGGCCGACTACCTGCAGCGCGTCCCCGCACTTGCCGGCGGGCCAGGCGTTGACGTCGTCCTCGAGATGCTCGCCAACGTGAACCTCGACCGCGACCTCGACGTCCTCGCACCTCACGGACGCGTGGTGGTCATCGGCAATCGTGGCCGAGTCGAAATCGATCCACGCAAGACAATGGCGCGCGATGCGGCGATCCTGGGCATGACGCTCTTCAACGCCACGCGCGATCACCTTGAAGAGATTCACGCGGGCATCGTCGCGGGCCTGGAAAGCGGAGCGCTGAATCCGGTGATTGGCAAGGAGTTTCCGCTCGCCGATGCGGCTAAAGCGCATGTAGCGGTGATGGACTCCGGCGCACTCGGAAAGATCGTTCTGGTTCCTTAGCCCGTCTACATCGGCCACGTCCGGCAGCGCGACGCGAGCAGTCCGGTGGCAATGCTCAGATCCAGATCCGCCACGAGCAGGCCCTCCTGCCCGTACGGCTGATAGCACTGCAGCGTTCCGTCCGGGCGCGCGATCGCCGATGTCGTGCCGGACCCTTCGCTCGCGCAGTTCACCGACGCGACAAAGCACGTGTTCTCCGCCGCGCGACACAGGATGGCCTTCTCGTGGAACGTGTTGGCGGGATCGGCGAACGTGGTGGGGCGATAGCTCCCGGGTTCGGCGACATGCGCGTGTGGGTGAAACACGACCTGCGCACCTCGCCGCGCGGCCCATCGCACCGTCTCTGGATAGCGCCAGCCTTCGTGGCAGATCACCACACCGAAGGTCAGCGGCCCAGCCGTAAACACCCGACGTTCGCTGCCGAGCGCCGGATAGGTGGCCTCTTCCCCTGGGTCGATCTGTCCCTTGTCCTGCCACCCCGCAACCGTACCGTCGGGATTGATCACGCAGGCGGTGATCTGCAGGCCGTGGTCGGTCACGCGCTCGGTGCCCAGGACCACCGTGATGCGGGCGACTCTGGCGGCATCGGCCATGACCGCCCAGGCCCGTTCGAGGAACACCGGATCGGGCGGTGGCGCGGTCGTGCCCGGCCACCGGTACCCGGGAACGAAGCATTCGGGAAAGCAGATCACCATCGCGCCTCGACGGCCTGCGTCCGCGACTGCCGCTGTCGCCAGACGGACTGAGTCGTCAGGTCCCGCGGGCACGCGGAGGTTCGCAAGCGCGATGCGGAAGATGCTCACTTCGACTTGGAAAGTTCCTCGTCGATGACGCCGGCGAACACTTCGTACGGCTGCGCGCCGGAGAGGGCGCGTCCGTTGATGTAGATCATCGGGGTCGAGTTCACGCCAAGGCGCGAGCCCTGCGGCGACGCCGTCGCGCACGCGCTCGCCGTACTTCGACGTGTCGAGGCAGGAATTGAACGCCTTCGGCTCGAGACCGAGGTCGGCGGCGTGCTGCTTCAGGTCGTTCGGCTCCAGCAACTGCTGATTGGCGAACAGGCGATCGTGGTACTCCCAGAACTTGCCTTGCTCGGCCGCGCAGTGCGCCGCCTCACCGGCCTTGAACGCCTGCGGGTGAATCTGCGTGAGCGGGAAGTCCTTCCACACGACGCGAACCTTGTCGCCGTACTTCTGCTTCACCTGCTTGAGCGTCGGCGCGACGCGCTGGCAGAAAGGACATTGGAAGTCCGAGAACTCGACGAGCGTCACCGGCGCAGATGCCGGTCCGATCGACGGATCGTCGGCGGTCACCTCAATCGTGATGGCGCGGCGCATCGAAGAGCACGCGCACTTCGGGGCCGGCCTTGCGCAAGTCCGCAATCAGCGAAGCGCGCGCCGCGCCGCTCTGCTGATCCTGCAGGTAACGGCGAATCGCCGGCGCCATCACTTCGAGCGATCGCCCCTGCATCTGATTGATGTTCGACTGATAAAACGTGACGACGTCCGATTCGCCCACGGGCTTCATGCGAGTCTTCAGTTCAGCCGCTTCGTAGTCCTCGACGGACATGTTCTTCGCCTTGGCCGCCTGCGCGATCAGCGTCTCGGCGACGATGGCGTCGAGCGCCGAGCGCTTGCCGTCGTACATCTTCTGCGCGGCCTCGGCATGACCCGCCGGATCGAGCGCCAGCCATCGGTCGTCGAGCTCCTTTGCCGTGATGACTCGATCACCAACACGGGCAACGGTATCGCCTCCGCCCGCCTGCTGCGCCGGAGCCGGGGAACAGGCGAACAACGACACGGCAGCGGTCAGAAATAGCGCTCTTGTCATGGGCTCGATCATAACGGCTTTCGGCTCTGGGCTCTCGGCTGTGGGCCTTCGGGAGTTGGGACCTTGGGAGTTGGGACCTTGGGAGTTGGGAGTTTACTTGGCCAGCTCCTCACTTGTGCTGACCTGGAATCGGCGGAACCGTGAATACGTCGCCACACCGTAGACCTCGATCGGGTCGCGCGGCCGGCGATACCGTTCCTCCATGCGAGCAGGGACGAACAGCCCGATGCCTTCGTCCTTCTGGTAGGTCACGGTGATGTGCGCCTCGACGCCGGTGTCGACAGCGTCGAGCTCGCTGCGAAGCACGGTGCCGTCGCTCTCGTTGATCCAGAAGCGTCCGCTCACCGGCAGATCGCGTCCGCCCGTCGTGGCGACGAATGTCGGACGACCCTTCTCGCGAAATTCGATCTCGATGCCCGGATCGGAGTCGTCGCGCTTTCCCAGCTTGAACTCGAAACGCTGGCGATGGCGCTCGGTGAGAAACGCCAACGTGAGCGTCGGCGTGTTGATGTTCCGGTTGATGTTGCCGATGTTGTAGCGCGCTCCTTCGTCCATCACGGCGCGCGCCTGATCGAACGCGTTGCGTCCGCCCTTCAGGAAGATCGAAGCGAGACGCTCCTCGCGATCGCGAACCGGTTTGCCGTCGCGCTCGAAAACATCGCGGAACGGCAGCCAGCCCTCGCCCTTCACCTCGACGAGCAGAAAGTCGGAAACGAGCGTCGTTTCCTGCGGCCCTCCACCGCCACGCTGCTGCACGCTCGTGCTCCCGGCAACCGCGATGCGACGGAGCCGCTGCTCGTAGCGCTCCTCCGAAACGACCGACCCGAAGTTTTGCTGGAAGCGTTCGACGTAGGCGACGGCGCGCTCGACGAGCGCGGCGACGTCTGTCTGTGCTGCGGCGACGTTCGTCACTACGAGGACGAACGCCACCGCGAGGCCTGCCCGATGCGTCACACGCGAGGCGGTGCGCATGCGGGTGTCAACGTTATCGACCCGCGAAGCGCACACGAATGCCGCCGTTGATCAAACGCGGCGAGCCCGTGGTGGTCGGCTGGAGCTGGACGTCGTACTCCTGGTCGAACGTGTTCTGCACGCCGAAGAACACCTCGAGATTGCGGCCGAAATCACGCGAGAGGCTGAAGTCCATCACGCCGTATGGTGGCAGGCCGGGCTCGGTCTCGCCGGGTTTCGTGCGCTGGTTGAGGTCGTCGTCGAACTGGCGGCCGAAGAACATGCCGGTTGCAGAAACGGTCAGGTAGCGCGGGTTGGAGTACGCACACGCCGACCGATCCACGGTGCTTCGGCACTTGCGGGAGATACAGACCCACGAGCGCCGGGTTGGCTTCGAACTCGGTGACCTTGGCGTTGTTGAACAGATAGCCGCCGGTCAACCGCAGCGACGGATTGAGGCGAATCTCGACGTCGTTCTGCCATCCGCGAATACGGGTGCGACCGAGGTTCTGCCGCTGCTGAAGGTTGGTGCCGATCGTGACGTTCGAGACCGGGTTCTTGATCCCGTTGTCGTACCACGTCGAGCGAATCGACGAATTGCGTGTCGTCTCGATCCGGACGCCTGCCTCACCGCCGAAGAGCCGCTCGGGGCCGAGGTTCTCATTCGCGAGCGTGCGCACGAGACCGACACTGAACTGGCGATAGAGCTCGTTCAGCGTCGGCGCGCGGAATCCCATAACCGACATCGCCCCACACCGACACGCGATCGGAGATGCGATAGAGCGCCGCGACGCGCGGGCTGACAACGGTGTCATCTCGATCCTCGAGCGAAGGCCGGTTCCCGGCGCTCGGCAGACCGGTCGCCACGGTCGTCTCGAGAATGTGGCCATCGTGGTTCTGCCAGCTGTCCACACGCGCGCTCAGCGTCAGCACGACGTTGTTGAAGCTGACCACGTCTTGAAGGAAGAAGCCGTAACTGTCCTGCGTGCCGCCGGAGTTGCGCTGCAGCGAGATCGTCGCCGGTGCCGTCGGAGGAACGATCGGCGCGCCCGGCGTCGCGATGTAGGTGTCTTCGAGGCTGTCGCCGTCCACGTGTCGCCAGTCGAAGCCGGTGCTGAAGAAGTTCTTCTGACCGATCGCTCGCGACCACTGAATCATCGTGCCCACGCCCGTCGTCGGCACGTTCTGATCGGTGGCGAGTCGCACGATGCTGCGCGGGGGGACCGTTGCGCTCGGGGCGGTGACGGCGAGGAACGTGCTGTGGAAGGTGCTGTCGTCGCCGAAGACTGTCGCCTGCAGGTCGCTCTGGTCCGGCATCCGCACGCGCACGCCGCCGGCCAGCGACGTCCACTCCGTGTCATTGACCTCGCCCACCTTGCCGTTGACGCGGTCTTCCTTGAAGTAGCCGCCGCGGAAGAACAGGTTCATGCGATCGTTCGCCTGATAGTCCACCTTGCCGTTGAAGTTGGCGAACTTGACCTCGGCGTTGTTGTCGATAATCCCGCGCTCGGAGGCCGTCACGATCGGGAAGCCGTCTGTGTCGAACGCGCTCCCTTCGACCGCCACGCCAAGCTTGCCGTAGACGTCGCTCGCAAAGAGGTCCGCCTTCGGGCTGTTGTGATTGCCGTACTGCGTCTTGAACTCGAGCGTTCGCCGGCCCGCACGCGTGGGGATGATGTTGATGACGCCGCCCATGCCGTAGTTGCCATAGAGACTCGAGCTCGACCCGTCGATCAGCTCGATGCGATCGACGCTCTCCATCGGCACACGCGTCCAATACACCCAGCCGCCGAACGGATCGTTGAACGGCACGCCATCCACGAGCACCAGCGTGCGGCTGACACCGCTCGGGCCGATGCCGCGCAGCGAGACGCCTTGCGCGGTTGGATGCGATGACAGGCTGCTGCTGCGTCGGAACAGGCTGAACGTCGGCACCTGCCTCAGCACGTCGTCGGCAACAACGGCGGGCGACTGCCGGATGGTTTCCTTCTCGACGATGTTGGCGCTGACGGGAACGTCGCCGAGGGCCTTCTCTGTGCGGGTCGGCGTGACGGTGACCGTCTCGAACAAGGTCGCAATCTTGAGGACGACGCTGATTTCGTTCGAGGGCGCCACCGATTCGGACCACTCGGCGAATCCGCCGGCGCGGACAACCATCGTCAGGCTGCCGCCTGGAACACCGGACAGCGTGAAGCGGCCATCAGGACCGGTCACTGTTTGCAGCTCCGGTCCGCCGGTCCCGAGCACGCTGATCGACGCGCCGGAGACCGCACCGCCAGCTTCATCCCGCACAACTCCCGAAACGGCAGACTGAGCCGCCGCAGCGGTTGCGAGAGCGAGAGAAAAAACGAGAACTAAGGCTGTTCGCATGACCGGGCCATATTAGCTCGTATCGGCGGGTCTTGTTTACTCCTGACCACGGGGTTGCTAAGCTCCCCGTATGGGGCTCAATCGGCCGTTTCTGGCCTGTGCTTTCGTGGTGCTCGCGGGTGCTGCAGCCGCTCGCGCAGCAGGCGACGTTCAAAGCGGGCACGAGCGTTGTCGGCGTACTCTCCACTGTCGTTGACGCACAGGGACGGCTCCTCCCGAATCTCGATCGCGACGAGTTCTCAATTCTCGACAACGGGAAGCCGCAGGAGATCACGTTCTTCCAGAACGAGACGCAGCCCTTCACCGTGGTCGTCATGCTGGATTTCAGCGCGAGCATGACCGCAAGCCTCGATCTGCTCAAAGCCGCCACCGAGCAGTTCATCCTGCGGATGCTGCCGGACGACAAGGGGCAGGTCGGCGCCTTCAGCGACAAGATCGAGTTCAGCGGAACGTTCACGAGCGATCGCGACGACTTGATCGGCGCGCTCAAGGACTTGCAGTTCGGTAACCCGACACGCCTGTACGATGCCATCGACGCAAGCATCGATATGTTGGATAGTGCGACCGGTCGCCGAAAGATCGTGCTGATCTTCACCGACGGCGACGACACGGCGAGCCGCCGCGGGCAGGGCGACGTCCTTCAGAAGGCGAAGGCCAAGGAAACGATGATTTACGCCATCGGCCTGGAGTCGGAGTTCTTCAATGGCGTGCGGCTGCAGCGGACCAGACCGGACCGCGGGTTGCGCAAGCTCGCCGAAGAAACGGGCGGCGGCTATTTCGAGTTGAAGAAGACCGACGACCTGGCGCCGACATTCACGCGCGTGGCCCAGGAGCTGCACAGCCTCTACGCGCTGGGTTTCACACCGATGGTGTTCGACGGTAAAGAGCACAAGCTCGAAGTGCGTGTGAAGACGGCTGGCGCCATCGCCCGCTCGCGCAAGAGCTACGTCGCCTCCGAAGACCGGCTCTCCAGTCAATGACCGAGCAGGAGTTCCGGCTGCAGGCCGATCGAGCGCTCGAGGGCGTGCAGAAAGCATTGCTGCCGCTCGCGGATCAAGAGGGCTTCGAGGTGGAGCTGCAGAACGGTGTGCTGCAGGTGATCTTCGAGGATCCATCTCCCGCAAAATTCGTCGTCAGTCCAAACGCGCCGGTCCGTCAGGTCTGGCTGTCCGCGATGTCTCGGAGCTACAAGCTCGCGTGGTCGCGATGACGCCTCCGCATTCGCACTGGACGGTGAGACGCTCTCGTCGCTCGTCGAGCGCCTCGCGCGCCAGCATCTGTCGGCGTAGGTCACGCTCGTCCCTCAAGTCTCTGTCTCATAGGTGGTTGGCTGCCAAGCCAGCTGGTGGACGTGCACGTCTGTGTCACATCACAGAACCCGCCGATAACCTGCATCGTAAGAACAAGCGATAGGAGGTAGAGCGTGACGAAGTCCCTGCTCGCGTGTGTCGCTCTCGTGTTCGTGTCTGCCTGCACTGCGGCGTCGCCCGATCCAGGCCAGGAGGCCGTACTCGTTCGGAAGCCGTGGTTGTTCGGTCACGGAGGCGTGGAGGCCACGCCGGTAAAGACTGGCCGCTCCTGGGTGGCCGTCACGACACAGGTCTGGTACGTGACCACCGTGCCGATGCTGTTTACCGAGCACTTCGATGATCTGATGTCGCTCGACGGCGTGCCGCTCGACTTCGACGCATCGCTGCGAGTCCAGGTGACCGACTCGGTCGCGCTCGTGGACAAGTTCGGCGTGTCCCCCGACCAGAACGGTGTTCCTCTGTGGTACCGCGCGAACGTCGTGCAGCCCTTTCGCAACCTGGTGCGTCAGGAGGTCCGCAAGCACGGGATGAACGAAACGGCGATCAACACCGCCGCCGTCGAACAGATCGATCGCGTCGTTAGCGAGCAACTCACCGCGTACATCAAGGAGATTGGCCTGCCGGTCCGCCTCGTCGACATGACGGTTGGCCGAGCCAACCCTCCGGACGCGATCAAGAACCAGCGCATCGAGACGGCCGCGCAGGAGCAGCGCGCGAACACTGAGAAGCAGCGAAAGCTCGCCGAGGATCAGCGTCTGCAGGCCGAGTTGTCGCGCGCGAACGCCGACAACGCATATCGGAACCAGATGAGCCTCTCGCCGGAGCAGTTTCTCCGGCTCGAAGCGATTCACATGCAGCGTGACGTATGCACGAAGGGGGGCTGCACGTTCATCACCGGCGACGCGACACCCGTCATCAACACGAGATGAATACGAATCAGGTCTTTCGATAGGAGCGCCCGAGGCGGCGCCCGGCCCACATCACAATTGGTCGAGGAAGATGACGGACGAACGATTCGATCGCGCGATTCGCTCGTCCGTTGATGTAGATCGGGACGCCTTCCATCACGGCATCGAATCCCTGACGCGCCACCGTCGGCGAGTCCATCCACATCCATGACGGCAGCTTGCTGACCTGCGCACGTGTGCCTGTCACGTCGTGAAATTCACTGAGCGTGAAGCCCGGGCACACGGCGGTTACGTGCACGCCGTGCGGCCTGCCCTCGTGAGCAAGCGCTTCTGAGAACTTGATGGCGAACGCCTTGGTCGCGGCATAGAGCGTATGTCCCGCGGGCGCAGGCACGAGCCCGGCCAACGACGCCACGTTGATGATGCGGCCGTAGCGCCGTTCGATCATTCCGGGGAGCAGGCGGTAGGTCAGCTGCGTCAAGCCGCCAACCATGACTTGCAGCATCGCCTCGTGGCGTTCCCACGGCGACGCAAGGAAGGTTCCGGGGACGCCGTATCCCGCGTTGTTGACGAGTGCATCGATCGTCAGCCCACGAGACGCAATCTCCTGACACAGTTCCGCCGGCGTCTCCCTGCGCGCCAGATCACACGCGATCACGTGCACGCGGCGGCCGGTTGCGCCTTCGAGCCTCGCCGCCACTTCACGCAGGCGATCTTCACGCCGCGCCGCGATGACGAATCGAAGCCATGAGCGGCAAACACGTCGGCGAAAGCAGCGCCGATTCCTGACGAAGCGCCGGTGATCAAAAGCGGTCCGAGGGGGCGACGGGGCGGGAGTGCGAGGGTCCGGTCCGAGGTGCGAGAGGTCCGAGTGTCCGGGTCAGGGGCTGACGGTTGCGCGTAAGATCGCTGGGTCATGGCTCGATTTGCCGGCTGTGGAATTGTGCTTCTGATTGCAACGCTGGCACCGAGCGCGCAGGCGCCCGGCGCGAGGCCAACCGGGAACTCCGAACTCGGGTCCCGGATCCCGAGTCCCGGATCCCGAGCCCGAGTCCCGGCTTCTCGATCGTCGAAGCCTCCATCGATCAAATGCGGCTCGCCATGGAACAGGGGCGCGCCACGTCGCGAGACATTGTGACGCAGTCGCTCGTCCGCATCGCGACCTACGAGGATCGGTTGAACGCGGCGATCACGATCAACCCGCGCGCGCTCGCTGAGGCCGACGAACGCGACCGCGAGCGGAAAGCGGGCCGAATCCGCGGCCCGCTCCATGGCATCCCGATCGCACTCAAGGACAACATCCACACGACGGACATGCCGACGACGGGAGGCGCGCTGGCGTTTGCTCGGCTCGTCCCGCCGTATGAAGCAACGCTGACCAGGAACCTTCGTGACGCGGGCGCGATCATCATCGCCAAGACGGTGATGACCGAGTTGGCGAATTGGGTGAGCGATCGCATGCCGACCAATTACGGCTCGCTCGCCGGCTTTGGCTTCAATCCCTACGATCCGCGCCGCGATCCTCGTGACGGCGGCGATGGGCGGCCCGTGCTCGCCACTGGCGGCTCGAGCTCGGGCATCGGCACTGCCGCCAGCTTCTGGGCGGCGAATGTCGGCACGGAGACTTCGGGATCGATTCTCAGCCCGTCGAGCCAGACGATGCTCGTGGGGATCAAGCCTACGGTTGGACGCGTCAGTCGCTACGGCGTGATTCCGATCGCTGCCGACCAGGACACGCCCGGGCCAATGGCGAGATCCGTTGACGGACGCCGCGATCCTGCTCGGCGCGCTCGAAAGCCCGGCGCCCGATCCCAATGACGCAGCGACGAAGACGTGTGCCGCTCCGCCCGGACGCGACTATCGGCGATATCTGAAGCGCGACGCGCTCAAAGGGGCACGCATCGGTGTCCCGCGCGCGTTCTACTATGATGCCGTTGCGACACCGGCCGAGCGCGGCTCCAACGGCGGCATCAACGACGCGCAGAAAGCGGTGATGCAGGACACCATCGCCATTCTGCGCGCGCAAGGCGCCACTGTCGTCGACCCCGCCGACATCCCATCCATTGTCACGAAGGATCCTGACGCACAGCCTGGTGCGATGGTCAGTGTGCAGCGGTCCGTCGGATGCCAAGGGTCGCGACGAGGACTGCTCCATCGTGTTCAAGTACGGCATGAAGCGCGACTTCAATGCGTGGCTCGCATCGCTCGGCGATCGCGCGCCGGTGAAGACACTCGAAGAGCTGCGCGCCTGGAATACGGCACACGAGGCCGCCGGTGCGTTGAAGTACGGACAGTCACAGCTGGACATCTCCGACGAGATCGACCTGCAGGCGGATAAGGCGCGCTATCAGGCGGACCGCGCGAAGGACGTCGCGCTCGCGGGACGCGAAGGGATCGACGCGGCGCTCATGGCCAATCGACTCGACGCGCTGCTCTTTCCCGGCAACGGCGGAGCGGCGATCGCCGCGAAGGCGGGCTACCCGACCGTGATTGTTCCGTTTGGAATGGTGCCGAACACGTCGGCACCCGCCGGATTCGACGCAAGGCCAGCGCCCTTCGGCGTCAGCTTTACCGGAAACCTCGTGCAGCGAAGGGCGGCTCATCGAGCTGGCGTACGCATTTGAGCAAGCGACGAAGCGACGCATCCCCTCCCCCGTCTGGATTGACCCGTTGGAACAGCGATGACAGACAAGACGAAGTGGGAATCACTCGTGGCGGGCGCGGGCTGCCCGCTGGACGCGCCACGTCCGCCCTCGAACGATCACTGGGACCTCGTCGGACAACTATCGGTGTCGTCTCTTTACCTCTCGAAGAACCAGACCTATCGCGGGCAGTGCCAGCTGATCTTCGACTCGCGGCACGTGGCGCGCATCGATCAACTGTCCCGCCCGGAGTGGAGCTTCGCTCGCCGGCGATCTGTTTACCGCGCAGCAGGCAGTGTCGCGCGTCGTAAAGCCGGATCACATGAACGTCGAATCGCTCGGAAACGTGGTGCCGCACCTCCACTGGCACATCATCCCGCGATACGTCGGCGACCCGATGTGGGGTGCCCCCGTGTGGCAGGTTCCGCTCAACTCGATGCCGGACCGCGTCTGCCCGACGAGGAACGCGCCGCGCTGATCGCGCAGTTGCAGCAAGCGTTGTCCGGCCCGGTCACCGACATGACGGGCGTGGGTCTGACATCCCGTTGGGTGGCTGCCAACCGTGCGCTCGAGACCGATCACGCTTCGCCGCTCTATCGCGATCCCTACGCGCGAGAGCTGGCAGGCGAGGCCGGCTTCGACGTGCTCTACTCGATGCGAACGGCTGCCGGCATGGGCACGTTCAACGGGCCCGATCCCTACCTCACCATTCGCACGCGCTTCTTCGATGACGCGCTGCTCGAGCGCTGTTCGCGACTCGTCGATCGATCAGGTCGTCATCCTGGCAGCCGGCATGGACGCGCGCGCGTTCCGCCTGGAGTGGCCGCGCGGGGTTCGTCTGTTCGAAGTGGATCGAGAGGACGTGTTCACGCACAAGGAGGCGGTGTTGTCGCGCATGAAGGCGTCGGCAGCATGCGATCGCCGCATCGTGCAGCGAGATCTGGCGCAGCCGTGGGTGTCTGCGCTCGTTGACGCAGGGTTCGATCCAAAGAGGAAGGCGGCGTTTCTCGCCGAAGGACTGCTCTACTACCTGGACGAACCGGCCGTCGTGTCGATGCTCGACGCCCTTCGCGGTGTCTCAGCGCCGGGCAGCTGGCTTGGCCTCGACGCGGCGAATCCCGAGGTGCTGACATCACCGTTCATGGCGACGTATCTGAGAAGGTTGACCGAACTCGGGAGCCCGTGGAAGTTCGGCATGGCCGAGCCCGAGGCGTACTTCGCGGCGAAGGGCTGGCAGGCGAACGCTGTGTTTCCCGGAGAACCTGAGGCGAACTACGGTCGTTGGGTCTTGCCGGTCGTGCCGCGCGCGATTGCGGGCATGCCCCGCACGTTCCTCATTCGCGCGACGCGTGTTGCGGATTGAGGTCGCGGCGGTTATCTCACCCAGAGCGGGCTCTGGCGAACCCTTTCGACGGTCTCGCGCTCGAATTCTTCGCGATCGGCGCCGCGGTACAGCGCTCGAATCAGAACCATGCCGTCATTGAAACGGCCGGCATACATCAGCCCGAGCGCAGGTCGAAGCAGACGGCATTTGTCGAGACCCAGTCCTTGCCGCCAGACTCCGACATCCAGGTCTGCGCCTCATCGAGCGCCGTCGCAAGCTGATCGCGATAGTGGCTGGCGAATCGTGGTGTGTCCACCACGTAACTGCCGCGCGACGCGATCGTACGGAGTAGATCACCCTCGGGAACGGGGAATCCGCGAACGAGCAGTAGATGTACGCCCACCGATCGTCGCAGGTGATGAACTCCCGCGTCCCGTTGCCATCGAGGTCCTCGAACTCGCCGGGACCGCAGTTGCCGGTCTCCAGCACCAGGACTGGCTTCACGTCCTCCCCGACCGAATACACGCGCTCGAATAGCAGCAGTGCGCTCCGCCTGACCACGCCGACACGACCAGGTCGGGAAGACCGTCCCCGTTGACGTCCGTGCCGGTCAAATCGGCCAGGCTGTACGCCGCAGAGCGTGCCGGGGGTGCCGAACGTCATCAGATGACGGCGCCCTCGTAGACGACCGTGAGGCAATCGCACATGCCGGCGGGGGAGACCTCCGGCGTCGCCGTGCTGACCCAGCGCTGGATGGTGAAGGGCCCCACGGTGCGTTCATCGTGGAGGCTGTAGCCTTCCTGAGGAGCCTCGCGAGGCGTTTGCGCGAGCGCGGGAGTCGCGCACAGCAGCAGAATCAGCAACCACTAACGCCATCGAGCTCATCGCAGCCCGCGCTTCCTCCTGCATTGGCTTGGACGATGTCGGGGAAACTTTAGCCTGAATTACGGCGCGCGTCTTGCGACGTGGCCTCGAGACCCGCCGCCAGACCCGTCCTGCACGGAAACGGCGCGATGCCGACCAGCAATACCAGTCGGCCGTCGCCGGTGTTGACGACGCCGTGGCTGACGTCCGCCGGCGCCCAGACGACCATTCCCTCGCCGGCCGTGCGGCGCTCGTCGCCCACGACGAACTCCCCCTTGCCTTCGACGACGAAGTAGAACTTGTCCTGTCCGCCGTGCACGTGAGGGTGCTGCTCCTGCCCTGGGTGAAGGCAGTTGAGCCCGAGCATCAGGCGCTCGCTGCGAAACAGCGTGGACTTGAATACTTTCGACGGGTTGGCGCCGACGTGATCGGAGTAATGCGTGATGTTCGACATGTGAAAAGTGTGAAGGGGTCTGACCCCTTCACAGTTTTGCGTCATTCGACTCGACGAAGGATGAAACATTTCAAGTAGTGCGTTTCGGGCGCGCCAACGAGCACCGGGTGATCGCGACCCTGCATCCGCTTCTCGACGATGGTGACCGGAGTGTGGCTGTCGACTGACGCCTCGTGCAACACGTCGGCAAACATGTCCTCGTTGACGTTGTAGGAACAACTGCAGCTCACGAGATATCCACCGGGCGAGAGCAGTCGCATCGCGCGGAGATTGATCTCCTTGTAACCGGCAAGCGCATTCGGCACTGACGCCTTGTTCTTGGCGAAAGCGGGAGGATCGAGAACGATGGTGTCGTAGCGTTCACCGGCCTTCTCGAGCCGGCGCAGCTCGTCGAAGACGTTCGCTTCCCGCGCGGTGAGATTGCCCACGCCATTGCGAGCCGCGTTCGACCGCGATGCGCGCGACGGCATCGGCGGAGATGTCGATCGCCTCGGCAGAAGAGCACTGACCGGCAAGCCGCAGTGCGAATCCACCGTGATAGCTGAAGCAGTCGAGCAGCCGGCCGTGCGCGTAGCGTGCGGCGGCCGCGCGGTTCTCGCGCTGGTCGAGGAAAAGACCGGTCTTCTGACCCTTGCGCAGGTCGACCTCGTACTCGATCGGCCCCTCGCGCACGACCACCGTCTCGGGCACCGAGCCCGCCAGGACTTCCACCGTCTGCTCGAGCCCCTCGAGCGCGCGCACCTTGGGATCGTTGCGCGCCAGGATTCCCGCCGGCGACAGGAGCTCGGTCAGCCAGCCTGTCACCGACGAAGCAACCGGTCCATGCCTTGCGAGAGCGCCTGCAGCACGAGGTACGGTCCGTACCGATCGATCACGAGCGACGGCAGCAGGTCGGCCTCACCGTGCACGAGCCTGTACGCGGTCGCATCGAGCTTGAGCGTGTCGCGAAACTGAATGGCCCGTTCGAGCCGGGCGCGCAGCATCGACGCGTCGAACGGCGCGTCGCCGCGCGCCAGCATCCGGATTGGAATCTGCGACCGATCGCTGAAGAGCGCATGACCCAGCATCCGCCGTCGTGGGCCGATGACCTCGACGATGTCTCCCCCGGCCGCATCGACGTCCGCGACGTCCGCGCGATAGATCCATGGATGGCCGGTTCGAAGGCGCTGCTCCCCGCGAGCGGTGATGACGACGCTGGACGATGCTCACGGCGCAGTTGCAGTAGCGCAGGCTTCAGTCACGTGTTCAGGCTCGGTTCGGTCGAGCAGCGTCGAAGTGGGCAGCGTATCGGCTGCGGACTCTGGCTCCGTGGCCACGCGTGATGCAGTAAGATCTGCCCATGCGTCTCACTCGCCGAGACCGATCCCGAAATCGCCGCCGCCATCCAGAACGAAACCCATCGTCAGGCCGAGGGCCTCGAGCTCATCGCGTCAGAGAACTTCGTGAGCCGGGCGATCCTCGAAGCAGCGGGTTCGGTGATGACGAACAAGTACGCCGAAGGATACCCGGGGCGGCGCTAT
The DNA here is from genome assembly GCA_963757735.1 of uncultured Acidobacteriota bacterium. Taxonomy (GTDB): domain Bacteria; phylum Acidobacteriota; class Vicinamibacteria; order Vicinamibacterales; family UBA2999; genus Gp6-AA40. Next base: position 241,367 of record CAVWST010000035.1, on the reverse strand, counting down.
TACGGCGGATGCGAGTTCGTGGACGTGGCCGAGTCGCTCGCGATCTCGCGAGCCAAGAAGCTGTTCGGCGCCGAGCACGCGAACGTGCAGCCGCATTCGGGCGCGCAAGCCAACATGTCGGTGTACTTCGCCACCGTGAAGCCGGGCGACACCGTGCTGGGCATGAACCTGGCGCATGGCGGACACCTCACGCACGGTCATCCGCTCAACTTCTCCGGCAAGCTGTACAACATCGTCCCGTACGGCGTCCGCAAAGACGATGAGCGGATCGACTACGAGGAACTCGAGCGGCTCGCGCACGAACACAAGCCGCGCGATGATCATGGTGGGGGCGAGCGCCTATCCGCGCGTGATCGACTTTCCTCGAATCGCGGTCGTGTCGAAAGCCGTCGGCGCTGTCATGGTCGTCGACATGGCGCACATTGCGGGGCTGGTCGCCGCCGGTGTTCATCCCACCCGGTACCGCACGCTGACTTCGTGACCTCGACAACGCACAAGACACTGCGCGGTCCACGTGCCGGGTCTGATTCTCTGCCGCGAGCAGTACGCGAAGGAGATCGACAAAGCGCTCTTCCCTGGCGTGCAGGGCGGACCGCTGATGCACATCATCGCGGCCAAAGCGGTGTGTTTCAAAGAAGCGATGGAGCCGTCGTTCCTCGCGTATCAGAAACAGATCCTCGCCAACGCGCAGGCGCTTGCGCGCTCGCTCACCAGCAACGGCTACAGGCTCGTCAGCGGCGGCACCGACAATCACCTGATGCTGGTCGATGTGTTCTCGAAAGGCGTCACCGGCAAGGTGGCGGAAGCGGCACTCGGGAAGGCCGGAATCACCGTCAACAAGAACGCAATCCCGTTCGATCAGAATCCACCGATGGTGGCGAGCGGCATTCGCGTGGGCACGCCGGCGCTGACGACTCGCGGCATGCGCGAGGCGGAGATGGAACAGATCGGCGCGCTCATGGCGCGGGTGCTTGCGGCCCCTGACGACGACCGCGTGATTGGAATGGTCAAGACAGAGGTCGAACAGCTCTGTCGACGGTTCCCGTTGTACGACTTTCAATTGTTGAATAAGTGATCTTTGATTGTTGAATCGTTGTTGATTGACGACTGTTGATTGCTGAATCATCAATCACCAATCTCCAATCACCAACAAATCAAAAATCGATAATCCTGAAATCAAAGATTGGATCTCCGCCCTCTCGTCGAGTCCACCTTCGCTGACATTGGGCCCGTAGCGCGCGCGATGCCGGGGTTCGAGCCGCGCGAAGGGCAACGCCGTATGGCTGCCGCCGTGGCGACGGTCATCGACGATGGCGGCACGCTGCTGGCCGAAGCCGGCACCGGCACGGGCAAGACACTCGCCTACCTGATCCCCGCGATCCTCAGCCGCCAACGCGTGCTCGTTTCGACCGGCACGAAAAACCTGCAAGAGCAGATCTTCTTCAAAGACCTGCCGTGGCTGCGCGAGTGCATCGGCATTCCCTTCACAGCCACGCTGATGAAGGGACGGACGAACTACCTCTGTCTCCATCGCTGGGAGAATTATCGCGACGCGGTGGACGGCAATACCGGAACGAACGGCAGACTGATCGAGGTCGGCGACCACGTCCTGCTGCCGGTAATCCAGGAGTGGGCGGCGCGGACGAAGACCGGCGACCGCGCCGAGTTGCGTGACCTGCCCGAGGATCTTCCGCTCTGGAACGAGATCTCCGCCGATGCCGACACCTGTCTCGGCACCGAGTGTCCGCGTTACGGTGACTGCTTCCTGACCCTGATGCGCCAGCGCGCGGCCGAATCCGACGTGGTCATCGTCAACCACCATCTGCTCTGCGCTGACGCGTCAGTCCGCCAGGGCGCCTACGGAGAAGTCATCCCCTCGTGCCCCACGCTCGTTGTCGATGAGGCCCACCAACTGGAGGACGTGGCCACGCAGTACTTCGGCGTGGCGTTCAGCAACTTCCGCGTGGACGATCTGGTGCGCGATGCCGCACGGCTGCTGCCGACCGCACCACTCGAGATCGAGCGGATCGAGGAGGCGGCGCGCGCGCTGAGTCACATCAGCGACCGAGCCGTCAGTGTTCTTCGCAGCGCTGTCGCTCGCTCGGGCGACAGCCGCAAGCATCGGACGCGCGCGTGCGCTACACGAGCGAGGCGATGGCGGACTGCGCCGAAGAAGGCTTGATGCTCGCCACCTCGTTCGACGAGCTCGAGAGGGCTCTGGACAGGCGACTGCCCGGCGCTGATGAAGAACTCGACGAATCGCTCTCCTCGATCGTGCGGCGTGCACGCGATCTGCGCCAGGACCTTCGATTTCTTTTGCGGGCCGACGATGAGAGCTTTGTGTTTTATCTGGAACATCGCGGCCTCGGCACGTTTCTGCGGGCGTCGCCGGTCGACGTGTCGCGCATCGTCCGGAGCGCGTTGTTCGATCGTTTCCGCACCGTGGTGCTGACGTCGGCAACACTGGCGGTCGAAGGTCGCTTCGACTACATCAAGGGGCGACTCGGCATCGGCGAGGCCGATGAACTTCAGGTGCCGTCGGAATTCGATTACACGCAACAGGCGCTGTTGTATCTGCCTCGTCGAATGCCGCCTCCGAAAGCGCCGGCGTTCGCTGAGGCCGTTGCGCGAGAGACGATCGCGCTCCTGACTCGATCGCGCGGGCGGGCATTCGTGCTCTTCACCAGCTACCGGGTCCTGCGCACGGTCCAACCGCTCGTCGAGATGGCGCTCCCGTATCCGATCCTGGTCCAGGGCACAGCGCCTCGCTCGGCCCTGATCGACGAGTTCAGATCGACACCGAACGCCGTGCTGCTGGCTACATCCAGCTTCTGGCAAGGCGTCGATGTCGTCGGAGATTCTCTGAGTTGCGTCGTGATCGACAAACTGCCGTTCGCGTCGCCGGGCGACCCGGTTACGTCCGCCCGCATCGACGCCATCAACGCGCGCGGAGGCGATGCGTTCGCGGAGTATCAGGTGCCGCTCGCGATCCTCTCGCTGCAGCAGGGACTTGGCCGGCTGATTCGCCATCGCAGCGATCGCGGCGTCCTGGCGGTGCTCGATCCCCGCCTCGGCACCACGGGCTACGGACGCCGATTTCTGGCCTCTTTGCCCCCTGCGCCGGTCACACGAGACCTCGCGGCCGTCGACCGGTTCTTCAAATAGGCGGGCGGCAGGATCTCAGAGTACACTAAAATTGCGAACTTATTTCAGGAGGTTTTATGCGGACCCATCTGTTCCGCGGCGCCATGGCCCTTGCGGTCCTTTTGACGGTGTCCGCGGTGCCGGCGCTGGCCCAGAGCGTTGTGCGCGGCAAAGTCGTCGATGCTCAGGGGAAGGCGGTGGCTGACGCCACCGTTCTCTTCGAGGCAGCCGACGCCAATCGTAAGACGCAGACCAAGACCGACAAGAACGGAGACTTCCTCCAGGTCGGGCTCAGCTCGGGTGCATACAAAGTCACCGCATCCAAGGACGGCGTGGGCTCGCAGACGCTGAACTCGAACGTAAGGCAGGGTCCGAACAACCCGCTCAGCTTCACGCTGACGGCCTCGAGCAACCTGTCCAACGCGGACAAGGAAGCCGCTGTGGCGCTTCAGACAGCCGCCGCCGCTGCGATGGAAGCCATGAAGGCGGGTCGGCACGACGAGGCGATCGCGAAGTTCAACGAGGTCATCGCCAAGATGCCGACGTGCGCCGATTGCTACTACAACCTCGGCACAGCATACGTGGCGAAGCAGGACCTTCCGCAGGCGGAAGCCGCGTTCAAGAAGATGGTGGAGCTCAAGCCGGATGCGGCCGAGGCTTACACCGGCCTGGCTGGTGTCTACAACGCGCAGAAGAAGTTCGACCTCGCCGCTGAAGCGAGCTCGAAGGCCCAGCAGCTCTCCGGTGGCGCAGCGGGCGGCGGCGGCGGGGCTGAGGCCAGCTACAACCAGGGCGTCATCCTTTTCAACTCGGGCAAGTTCGCCGAAGCGAAGACGCAGTTCGATGCCGCGACCAAGGCGGACCCGAACATGGGAATGGCGCACTATCAGCTTGGGATGACGGCGCTCAACCTCGGTCAGATTCCCGAAGCTGTCTCCGCGCTGGAGGCGTACCTGAAGGTCGAGCCGAACGGCCCGAAGGCGGCGGAGGTCAAGGCCGCCCTCCCGGCGCTTCAGGCCATGCTCAAGAAGTAACACCCTTCGGCTCTAGGCTTTGGCTGTGGGGCCCTCGATAGCCGATCGTCTGGCTGAGGTTCGAAGCCGCATCGCGGATGCGGCCACCTCGGCCGGGCGGGATCCCTCCTCAGTTCGACTCGTTGCCGTCTCCAAGACCTTTCCCATCGACGCGATTCGCGAAGCCTTTGCCGCTGGTCAGCGCGACTTCGGCGAGAACAAAGTGCAGGAAGGTCTACAGAAGTCCTCGACTTCGGCCGACCTCTCAATCAGGTGGCATTTACTTGGCCACCTGCAGACGAACAAGGCCCGGAAGGCGGTTTCGGCGTTTGCGATGATTCAGGGGGTCGATAGCCTCGAGCTGCTTCAAAAGCTCGATCGCGCGGCCGAAGAATCAGGGCGCAAGCCGGAGTTGTTGATTCAGGTGGACCTCGCGGGGAAGCGACCAAGTACGGCGCTCGGCCTGACGAGGTGCCGCGGCTCTTCGAGGCCGCGGGCGCATGCCGCGCCGCCCGAGTCGTTGGGCTGATGACGCTGCCGCCCATACCAGACACGCCCGAGGACGCGCGACCCTGGTTTCGACGGTTACGCGATCTCCGCGATGAGTGGCTGGCTTCTGGCGTTCCCGCCCCGATGCTACGCGAGCTATCGATGGGGATGAGCGGGGACTTCGAGGTCGCCATTCAGGAAGGCGCGACGATGGTACGGGTCGGCACGGCAATTTTTGGGAGCCGACATGTTGAACAATGAAGACCTGACCCCGTCCGTCGAGACACGGCGCCTGCCCTCACCCGATCGTCGCTCCGCGCCGACACCCCTCGATGTTCGCCAGGCCAAGTTCAGCACGTCGATGCGCGGCTACGAACGAGCCGAGGTCAACGCGTTCCTGCTGGAAGCGGCTGACGGATACGAACAGGCGATGCGCGAGAACGAGCGCCTGCGCCAGGAAGTTGCGCGACTCGAGGCGTCGCTGACGCAGTATCGCGAGCTCGAGGGCGCACTCAAGGGCGCGCTCATGAGCGCACAGAAAGTGTCCGAAGACATGAAGGAGACCGCCTCCCTCGACGCCGCGCGCATCGTCCGCGAGGCCGAAGGGCGCGCGGAGCTCATCACGCAGAAGGCGCAGGCAGCACTCGAGGATATTCAGCGGGAGATCGACGGTATGCGTCTCAAGCGGCGTGAATCAGAGGTCGCGCTCGAGTCGATCATCGCGGCGCTCCACAACACGCTCGAGTACGTGCGCGAGCAGGGTCAGCGCGAGACGCGCATCATCCCGCATCGTCCGCTGTTGAACGTCGCGCAGTCGGCATAAGAGAGACTGCGCCTGTGGCTGTAATACTGGTCACCGTGGCTTTGTCTCTGCTCTCTAGTCTCTGGTCTCTCATCGCTGGCTTTCGCCGCTGACCAGAGACTGGAGCCCAGAGACCAGAGACCACCGCCGATGTACAGGCCGCACATCGCGGAACGAACACGTGAATCAATTCTGTTCGGCGTTGCGGACCTTGCAGTTAAGATCCGTGCGATGCGCGCAACCGTCGCCGTCCTGTTGACAACTCTTTGGCTGCCGGCGTGCAGCCCGGCGCCTGAGAAGCCTGCGCCATCCGGGACGGCCACCGCGCCTTCACAGACTCCGCAGAGGCCGCCCCTCATGCCGGGCATGGGGAGTCACCATCACGCCATCGTCACGACGAGCGGCGAGGCGCAGCGATACTTCGATCAAGGAGTCAACCTCGTATTCGGGTTCAACCACGAAGAGGCGGTCCGGTCATTCCAGCGCGCGGCAGAACTCGATCCGAAAGCTTCGATGCCCCATTGGGGGATCGCATGGGCCCTGGGTCCCAACTACAACCTGGACGTGGACGATGACCGGGCGAAACAGGCAAACACCGCCATCGCGCAGGCGCTCATGCTGTCAAGTGGCGGACCGGAGATCGAGCGCGCGTACATTGAGGCGATGGCGATCAGGTTTCCGATGACCGCCACGCCGGATCGCGCGGCGCTGGCACGCAGAGTACTCCGACGCCATGCGCGATCTGTCACAGAGGTATCCCGACGATCTCGACGCCGCCACGCTGTACGCGGAAAGCCTGATGAACCTGCGCGCGTGGAAGCTATGGTCGCTCGACGGAAAGCCGGCTGAACGCACGGAGGAGATCGTCGCTGTCCTCGAGTCGGTTCTCGCGCGAGATCCGAATCACCTTGGCGCCAATCATTACTACATCCACACCCTGGAAGCGTCGCCGACGCCGGGACGGGCGCTCCCGAGCGCGACGCGGCTGGATCGCCTGGCGCCAGCAGCCGGCCATCTGACTCACATGCCCGCCCATATCTACGCGCGCGTCGGCGACCAGGCGGCAGCGGCGCGTGCCAATGAGGCGGGCGCACAGGCTGACCGCGAGTACTTCAAAATCGCTCCGGCTGACGGCTTCTACGGGCTCGCCTACTTCGCCCACAACCTGCACTTCCTCGCCGACTCGGAAATGATGCGTGGACGGCTCGCCTCGGCACGCCGCGCCGCCGACGAAGTGGCCGAGAAGATGGCGCCGCATACGCAGATGATGCCGATGGTCGAGTCGCTCATCGCCATGAAGACGGCGGTGCTGCTGCGCTTCGGCCGCCACGAGGAGATACTTGCGCTGACGGCGCCGCCTGCGAATCATCCGGTCGAGATCGCGTGGTGGCACTTCGCACGTGGCGTGGCACTGGCTCGCACCGGCAAACCCGACGCGGCAGCGCAGGAGCGGATGACGCTCGCCGAGACGTCCGCGAAGGTTCCCCCTGAAGCGCTCTTCGGCGGCACGGGTCTCGAGAGCGCGAAGACCGTCCTCGCGCTCGCAGCGATCGTGCTCGATGCGCGGATCGCTTCGGCGAAGGGATCACCGGCAGATGCGATTCGGCTGTGGACGAACGCCGTCGCCGCCGCCGACAAGCTCCCGTACCGACGAGCCGCCGGTCTTCTTCTATCCAGTTCGTGAGTCGCTGGGCGCTGCCCTGCTTCTCAGTGGGAAGGCCGCAGACGCCGAGCGCGTGTTCCGCGAAGATCTCGCACGGCACCCGCGGAATGCCAGATCCCTGTTCGGCCTCCATGAGAGCCTCGTCAAACAAGGCAAGAGCGCGGATGCCGAGTGGGTCAAACGCGCCTTCAATGAGGCGTGGAAGGACGCCGACACGACGCTGACGATCGAAGCGCTGTGAGTCGTTCCTCCGTCCTCAGCGCCGTGGTCTTCGTCCTCCTCGCGACTCAGAAATCGAACTGACCTCCGAACTTCACCAACCGCCCCTGGATGACGTTCGTCGGGCGAAGCCACGACGATCCGTAGGTGTTGTTCTGCGCCAGCACCGAGCTCGCGTTGAGGGCGTTGAACAGATCCAGGTTGGCCTGGACGCGGCGGTTGCCGCGTAGTCTGAAGATCTTCGAGACCCGGAAGTCGAGCTGATTCATACGATTGCCGTACATCGTGCCCGGAGCGATCAGCGGGACGACGACGGTGCCGTTCACCCCGGACGACAGATCGCGACCGAGCGAGCCACGGACCTCGGCGTTGCTATAGGTGCGATTCGCAATGATCTGAGGACCCGGGATGCTCTGGTACGTGGCCGATGTTTGAATGCCGTACCACGGCAGCGGATAGACGCCGAGTACCTTGAGCTGCGTCTGGAACGGCGGGGCGTTCCGGCAGTTCAACAGCGCCTGGGGAGAGTCCACGACGAAGCACTGGTCGATCAGTGTCCGTCCGGTGCTTGTGCCACCCTGGACCACGATGCCCTGCCCCAACCGCGCGTTGAGGTACAAGTCGACGCCGTCGAAGATTTCCGTGTCCTCGCCGTAGTGTTCCGAGAGCCTCGACGAGGTTCGATACCTGACCGAACTTCGCGCGCGAGATGTTGTAGAGGCCGCAGACCTGGTAGCCACCGCCATCGGGAAGCCGGCTGTCGACCGGGGCCGTGGCGCAGTAGGGATCATGATCTTCCGGTCCGATCAGCGCGTTGTCTGTCGCCTGTTTATTGCCGTACCACCGCCTGAAGTACCCGACGTTCATCGACACGCGCGTCGCCAACTCGTGCTGCACACTGGTCGATATTTCCCAGTTGTATCCCCGGGTCTTGGGAACCTCATCGTCGTAACGCGTGGTGATCACGCTCTGGCCGAAGGTGGAACTGCTCAGCGCCCCGAGTTCGCTCTCCTGCGGCAGGTAATCACCGTTGATGTCGCCCCACGTTCGAGTGGCGTTGGTCGTGATGGCAGCCGCGGGATTGGCAACACGCGTGAAGCTGATGAGCAGCGGCGCCTCCAGATAGCGCCCGGCCGTGAACTTGACGGCGGTCTTGCCATTTCCGAACAGATCGTAGGCTGCTCCCAGCCGTGGCGAGGTGTTCTTCCAGTTGGGCACGTCGTACACGGGCGCAAACGTGACGTTGCGAGTCGGCACGTGCGGGCCCGGTCCTAACACTTGTTCGGGCACATACGAGTTGAAGTAGTCGTACCGGAGCCCCAGATTCAACGTCAGATTTCGAACCGTCCACTGATCCTGCGCGAAGACGCCGACATTCGCCTTGTTGATCTCGCGCAGGAGAAGCGGAGTGGCCCACACGGTGACCATGCGGGGCTGGCCATTCAACAGCGTCAGGAGGGTGCCGTTATTGCTGATCTCCTGCGTCGTGTACGACTCCTGGTGCTGGATCGTGAATCCGACTTTGGCGTTGTGCGACCCAGTGACATACGAGGCGGAGGCCCTCGTATTCACCTGCCAGGTGGCGTTCTGCCCGTAGGTGGATCGACTGTTCCCCCAGAAGTTGCCGGTTGATGACTCCTGATACGACGGATTGTTTCCGGCCATCGGCTGGAGGAACGTGAAGAAGTTCTTGTTGGCCACCGCCGCGCCGGCCTCGACGAGGATCTTGTTGGTCATCGGAGAGTTCCAGCCGACCTGCCCGAGATAAGACGGGATCGACTTCGAGGCATACGCGGCCTCTGGCGACGCCAACGTCTGGCCGAGCGAGTAGCCGTAGAACGGCCTGTCTTGTTGGCCGTATTGATACTGCCCGGTGATCTTGTGCTTCGCAGCGGCCTGCCATGTCAGCCGCAGGCTCTCGTTGCCGTTGGTCTCGATGTTCAGCGCCGGGCGCGTGGCGTCGGCCTCGTATCTCCATGGAACCGGGCTCTGGTTGTAGAACATCCCGGCCACGTATTGCTGTGCGGACCACGCCCGAACCGACACATAGAACCAGAGGCGGTCCTTCATGATCGGCCCGCCGAGCCCGGGATTGACGTCGTAGATCTTGCGGACCGTGTTGACCGTGAGTAATCCCTGCGCCTTGAACTCGTCGGTCAGGTTATCCGTCTGAAGCGCATCATTGGTGAACGCACCGGTGACGGTGCCCTTCCAGGTGTTACCGCCCTCTTTGGGCACGATGTTCGTGCGGATGCCGCTCATCTCGCTCTCTGCGCCGAGGCCGCTGGTCTCGAGGCTGATCTCCTGAACGGTTCCGTCGTTGGTGGCAATGGCCGTGTACTGTCCGCCGCGCCCCTGCCCGTTGTTGTACATCATGCCGTCGTAGAGGAGCTGCTGTTCACCCGGGCGTCCGCCATGAATGGCAATCTGCGAGGACGTAAACGCGCTCCCGCCGACATCCTGGTTATTGACGACGACACCTGGGATCAGCACGCCAAGATTGACGACAGACCTGGTCCCGGTCGGCACCGCGTCCAGGACGTCGCGCGTAACGACTTTCTGCGTGACGACGCTCTGGACGTCGACGGTGGAGGCTTCGCCCGTGACCGTAATCGTTTCCTCGAGATTGCCGACTCGCATCTCGACGTTGACGTTCGCGGTGAATGCCGCGGTCAGCAGGATGCCGTCACGTTTGACCGTCGAGAAGCCTGGGAGCGTGAAGGTGACGGAGTACGTGCCTGGAACCAGATTGATCACCTGGTAGCGGCCCGCGGAATCGGTGACAACGGGCCGATATTGCTGTTGCTCTGGGCGAATACAGATGCCGGTATGAGTATGAGGGCCACGACCATCACCAGGTTCGATATCGGCGAGTTGCGCACTGTGACCTCCTGAGAACTTGTCGATGTTCGTCCGGGGGCCGTACGACGGAGTTAGCAACTGTTTAATTGGGTCCCGTGCGATTCATCGCGGCACGCAGCAGGGCGACCACGCTCTCGCGAACCGGGGTGGCCGCCCCGCGCCCGCGTGCCCCGACGCCCGATGCGACGTCGATGGGCGTTCGGCCCTGCTTGTCCTGGACGTCGACTCTGGCGCCGCGCTCGACGAGGAATCTGATGAAGGACTCCGACCGGACCGTGACCGCCAGATGCAACGCCGTCTGACCGTTCTCGCTAACGGCATTGATGTCGGCGCCGCGATCGAGGCAGAGCGCCGCAGCGTCGATGAAATCGGCCTCGGTTGCCTGCTTGTCCTCATACGCAGTGAAGCGCCCCGCTCCGCCGATTCCGGATGCGAACATCAGCGCTTCGGTTCCCGCCTTCGTCCTTGCCTTTGGATCGGCGCCATGTGCCAGCAGCAATCGCATCATCTCGACGTCGCCCTTCTTCGCCGCGCGCATGAGGGGTGTCGCGCCGGCACCGAGCGTTCCGTCGCCGCGATCGTGCACCCTCACGAGGATCGGTGCGTTCAGAATCGCGTTCGGGTTCGCGCGATGCTCGAGCAGCGCCTTCACCATGCCGACCGCGTCCAACGTGCCTGAGGGCTTCGGCGTCGGCCGACCCGGCGTGTCAGGGAAGGTGTTCATGTCGACCGCCGCATAGAGCGGTGCCATGCCGGTGACGTCACCGATGTTCGGATCTGCGCCCAAGTCGAGGAGCACGGCGGCCGCATCGTAGTGGGCGTTGATGATCGCCAGGTTCAAAGCGGTCATGTTGTCGGGATCGGTGGCGTTGAGATTGGCGCCGGACTCCGCCAGCGCCTTGAGCGCGGCGGTGGCATTCTGTCGGGCCGCGTACATCAGCGGCACCCAGTTCCCTTTCGGCAAGACGGTCAGTCGGGCCGATTTCCCGTCGCCGTATTCTTCTCGCGGAAATGTCAGTGGGTTCGAGCGACCGTTCACGTCGGCGCCACGCGCGACGAGCGCCTTGATCACGTCGGGATGGTTCTCCGGCGGCGGCCCAGATGAGCGCGGTCTCGCCAAGAACCTGTTCGCGCGCGCGCACATCCGCGCCCCGTGACAGCAGCACGTTGACGCGCGTCGACGTGCCCCGCGCGTGCCGCCATCATCAACGCCGTTTGCCCTTGCGGCAATCGGGCATTCACGTCGGCGCCGGCCTCGATCAGCGCTTCGACAACGCTGCGCGTGCCGTTCAGTGCGGCCAGCGAAAGAGGGGTGATGCCGTTGCGATTCGCGACGTTGGCCTTCGCTCCGGTTCGCAGCAGCGCCCGCACCGTCTCGACATCGTCCGCACGCACTGCCCAGTGAAGCGCCGTGGTCCCGTCCGCTTCGGGCACATTCACGTTGGCGCTGTTCTTCAGCAGCGCGCGAATCGCGTCGCGATCGCCCGCCTTCACGGCGTCGATGAGCGGAGTGCTGCCGCCCGCCGCCGTCACCAGTGTCACAGCGCAGATCACAACGAAGAAAGCGAAGCTGCGGCCGGACCTTCGGAGTGCACCACCGGACCGTCGCCCTGGACCGTCGCATGCCGCACCGTCGTCCCGTCGCACCGCACACATCGTTGGCGTCCTCAGAACAAGTCGATCGTGCCCGTGCTCTCGCCGATTCGCTCGATCGGGCTCTCGTATTTGTGCGCGACGGTCAGCCACAGGTTGCCAACCGGCGTGCGCGGCGCGAGTTGGAGGTGCCGGTGCCCTGTGCCGACGCCGCCGCCAACGGCCACCATGCGGCAGCGGATCGCTGGCGTGCTGATTCGGATTCCCCATGCCGCCGCCGTAGAAGATCGAGCGAGTGATCGAGGAGCGAGCCGTCGCCGTCGGGCGTCGCCTTCAGTTTCTCGAGGAACCTGCCGAACAGCATGCTGTGGTAGGTGTTGATCTTGACCACCTTGGCGATGTTCTTCGGGTCGTTGCCGTGGTGCGACACCGTATGGTGCTGCTCGGTGACGCCGAGCTGCGGATACGTGCGCGCACTCAGCTCGCGGTCGGTCATGAACGTGACGACGCGCGTCAGGTCGGCCTGGTAGGCAACGGCGAGCAGGTCGTACATCAACGTGACGTGCTCTTCGAACGATTCAGGAATGCCGACGGGCAGCTCCACGGACGTCAGGTTGCTGCTGTTGTGCGCCTCGGCACGCTGAATCCGCGCTCGATTTCGCGAATGTTCTGGAGATACTCGTCGAGACGCGTGCGATCGCGCGCGCCGAGCCCGCGCTGCAGGTCGCCGGCCTGCCCGGCGATGACGTCGAGGATGCTGAGGTTGCGCCGCCGGCGTGCCTGCGCGCTGCTCCGGCGTGCCGGGACGACCGAACATCCGCTCGAACACCATGCGCGGGTTGATCTCCATCGGCAGCGGGGTCGTCGGCGAGCTCCACGAGATCGTGTTGATGTAGCGCGCAGCTGAACCCGCTCGTGCACGCCCCGATGTAGCCGGTGAAATCCGCCGTCGCCAGCTCGAGCGACGGGAACGGCGTGTCCTGACCGATCTGCCTTGCGACGAGCTGATCGATCGACACGCCAGCACTGACGTCTTCCGCCTCGGTTCTCTTCGGGTACACACCGGTGAGCAATCCCGCGGCGCTGATCGCGTGATCGCCTTCCACGACTCCGGGATTGGCTCGGGTCAGATTGCTGACCACGACCAACTGATCCTGAAACGCCTCCAGCGGCTTCAGGATCGGCGTGAACTCGAAACCGACGCCGGGCGTCGATGGAATCCATTGCTCCGTGATGGCGCCGTTCGGCACGAACACGGCTCCGAACCGCATCAGCGGCCTCGCCGCTGTCTTCGATCGAGCGGTGAGCGCCGGGACCATCGCGTCGAGCAGCGGCAGGGCCACCGTCGCACCCACGCCTCGCAGGAACGTTCGCCGGGGCAAGGATTTCTTGGTGATGAACATACGCGGTTACTGCGCCTCCATGCTTCATGCGCATCTGAAACGGCACGCTGTCAACGACGCCGAGGATCAGCGATGAGAACCGGTAGTCCTGCGCAGCGGCCGTGCGAAGAACGCTGCGAACAACCGGCATGTCCTGATGATCGAGGCCGCGGCCGAGCGCGTAGACCAGCAGCTTCTCCGTCATCGTTCCCGACAAAGATGTCAGGCCGGCGAGAATGCGCCCGCCGCAGCGCCACGACACCGTCGATCCTGGTTCCGTCCGTGAGCTCACCCGATGCATCGATGGGTGCACCAGCATCCTCGGTGCGCCAGGCCCCGACAGCGTCGAAGTTCTCCAGCGCGAAACCGATCGGGTCCATGATCTTGTGACAACTGGCGCAGGTCGGATTGGCGCGATGCTCCGCCATCTGCTCCCGCATCGTCTTTGGCTTCTGCCCCTTTTCGTTTTCTTTGAGCGCAGGGACGTCGGGCGGCGGAGACGGCGGCGGGGTGCCGAGAATGTTCTCCAGGATCCATTTGCCGCGAACGACCGGGGACGTCCGCGTCGCGTGCGACGTCAAGGTCAGGATGCTGCCGTGTCCGAGCAGTCCTTTCCGCGCATCGTCGGTCACCGGGACGCGCCGGAACTGGCTGCCGTAGACGTTCGGGATTCCATAGTGCCTGGCCAGCCGCTCGTTGACGAACGTGTAGTCGGCGCGCAGTAGATCGAGCGACGCTGCGGTCCTCGCGCATGACGCTCTCGAACGAGCAGTTCCGTTTCGCGCTGAAAGGCGTGCCGCAGGTTGTCGTCGAAGTCCGGAAAATCGTCGGCGTGCGGCTGCGCGTTGCGGAGGTTCCTCAGGTGCAGCCACTGGCCGGCGAAGTGGCTGACGAGCGCCTGCGCTTTTGGATCGGCCAGCATGCGCCGCGTCTGCCGCTGCAGGACTGACGGATCTTCAACCGACCGGCGCTCGCCTCTGCCATCAATTCGTCGTCCGGAATGCTGCTCCACAAGAAAGAACGAGAGCCGCGATGCTAACTCGACGTCACTCACGCGGTACACCGTGCCCGGCCGGAGCGCGGCGGGATCGCGTTCCGCGCGGAAGACGAACTTCGGACTCGCCAGGATCAGTTGCAGCGCGCGCTCGATGCCCAGATCGAAGGAGCCTTCCTGGCGCCCGCGCTTGTAGAACGCGAGCAACGGCTGCATGGCTGTTTCGTTGACGGGCTCCCGGAACGCGCGACGAGCCAGCGTGGCCACGATCTGCTTCGCGCAGGTGTCTTCATTCCTCGGCTCGGTGGGACGACAGGTGAAGATCCGCTGCCGCGACGGCGTCTCACCCGGTCCGGTCGCGTTGAATGGCCCCGTGATCGTCACCGACCGGACATGCGGGCGGCCCGTCCAATCGAGCGTGTCGAACGCGCTTTTGAGAAACGGACGGAGCTTCGTGGCGTCCATCGTCGGAGCGCTGCCGATGAACGCGGCGACGACATCATGCGGGCCGGCCCTGACACGGATGCGAACGGCAAGACGCTGATCGATCGCGTCGGCCGTTTCCTTTGGCTGCTCGAACGCTGCGCTCAAGTCTCCAGCGCCGCCGATCGTCGCGTGATGCACGCGCTCCCCATCCACTGTCAGCTCGAACTCGCTCGGGTACTCGATCCCGCGCATGTTGTCGAAGTTGGTGCGGAACAGCGAGGTCCGAATGACGTACTCGCCGTCACGCGGGAAGAAGTGGCGTGACGCGCGTTCCCCCGAGCGTGCCGAGCGGCATCCCGTCGAGGTGCTGATTCTGCGACACATCGCCGCGCACGTGATAGGTGTCGCTCAGCGTGCCGGCTTCCGGGTCGCCGATCACCAGCTCACCAATCTTCTCCGCCGCAGCCAGATAGCGTTCCTGCAGCGACGGCGAGACGTTCAGCGCGTCGGAGATGTTGTCGAAGCCGTAGGCAGAATCGTCGGGCGGCAGCAGGGCGGCGACATCGACATCCAGCGCCAGGAGATCGCGCACGGCGTTCGCATACTCCGCGCGATTCAGCCGGCGAAGGAGCGGGCGGCCCGGGATTGGGATGAGCGGCCCACGCGCGATCGAGCTCGGTTTCGATCGACGTCGCGAACGCGTCTCTCGTGCGTGTATCGGGCTGTCGCGCACCGGCCGGTGGCATCAGCCCGCCGCGTACCTTGCGCACGACTTTTTCCCAGGTCTCGGCCGAGCCGGCGACGTCATCCAGGTCGATGCGATCGAGCGCCAAACCGGCGGTCTTCAGCCGCTGGTTATGGCACGACGTGCAGTAGGTGGCGATGACGTCGCGATGCGCCGACACACGGGCGCGCCGCGGTGGTGGTGGCTCCCGAGCCCGCCGTCTGCGGGAACACTCCGGCGACGGCGGCAAGCCAGAGAGCGCCGGCGATGAGCAGTCTATTCTTCACGACGACGGTTCACTTACCGCTGCCAGACTGTGCCGCCTGTGCCGCCTTCTCTTCCGCGCGCGCCGCACTGAGGATGTTGCGCAAACCGTAGTTGCCTTCGTGACATGCGTATTCGAAGGGCCGCTGCGTCGCATCCTTCTTGGTCAGGTTCATGGCAAACGTCCACGGCTTCGTCCATGTCGTCGGATCGTCAACGGTGACCGCCCATTCAACGCTGTTCGGACCGGTCGCCGTGAAGCGCTCGATCAGCCGCAGGGTTTCACCACCCGCATTTCGGTACGCGATCTGATCCTTGAAGTTGGTGGTTTCGACGACCAGCGTCTCGCCTTCCCAACGGCCACGGGCATCGCCCATGTAACTCGTGACGCCCTTTCCCACATGCGGCTGCCCATCGAGTGGAATCACACGGGTCTCGTGAACCATCTCGTAGACAATCGCCACGAAGCTCGGCGCCTGCACGATCTCGTATGAGCTTCCGTAGATTGCCGGCATCATCGATCCGGGCAATCCGCGCGAGATGCACCGGTCGTACAGGCTGCGGTCTTGCGGAGCATCGGCTGGTCCGCGACCGCTCTTCTTCCGTGCCTCGGCTCGGGCCGCCGCCCGGTTTCGCGCCTCGGGCGTCATCGCCGGGATCTTTCCGTCCGCGGGATCCACGACGAGCCATGCGCGACTATTCACTGCATTCAGGTTCTCCCAGAAGACCTCGCGATCGACGGGACGGTCCTCGGCCACCGAGTTGGAGGCCGTTGCGTTGCGCCGTGCTACTCGGAGATCCTCCAGCTCCTTGGCCGTGATGTCCTCGAGGCGACGGCCCTCGAACTGGGCAGGGCGTTCGAATGGAATGCCACTCTCGTCGCTGTTCGAATAGATGCCCGTGAGATCGGGATCACCCCAGACGGTACGTGCCGGCTTCCAAGTTCTGCTGCCCGCTTCTCGAGATACGGCCGCAGTTCCTTGTGACTGCCCAGCGAGGAAGGTTTGCGGAAGTAAGGCGGCCGTGCACGCTAACGCGATCGCACCGAACGAGGTAAGAGAGTAATGACGCATGGCCACATCCCCCGGAGTCTCGAACGCCCCAATAATGGGGAAAACGGTATGAATCCGGGCGGATGGTAACACGCAGCCGAATGACTCGACGCTACAATCCGCGGTGGTGAGATCGGTTTGTTTCTGGGCAGTTCTCACGGCACTCGCCGGCTTCGGCTCGTTCAATGCGGGAGCCGCCGCCCAGCGGACGTCACCTGTTCAGGGGGGATCCGCTGCGGTTGCCGTCCCGATTCCATACTCGGTGGCGCGGCCGATCGTCGATCGGCTCGCTGCCAGTCTGCCGCCCGAGCTCGCTGGCAAGTCGGTGTCCGAGCTCGAATCGTCTTGGGACGATTGGGTGTCCCGACGCAACCGCGAGATTCGCGCGCGGCTGGAGCGGGGCGACGAGGACTCCGTCGTCAACTTTCTGCTGTTTGGCACGACGTTCACGACGCTGCCACGTGCGCTGAACAGCGGCGACAGGATTGGTGGGCGTCAGCGAGCGACCGAGATCGTGCGCGGGCGAACGGCGGACTTGATCGCGGGCATTGCTTCACCGGGTGGGAACGAGCGACTCCAGTTCGTTCGTGAGGTCGTCGCGCGACGAGGCATCGATCCCACGACTGCAATTGGCCGAGAGCAGGCGCGAATCTATTTCGGCGACCTTCTCGCACGCGTAGCCGGAGAGACGGATAGCTACGTTCGCGAGATTCAAGCGGTGAGATCGAAACCGAACGGCCCCGAGTTCGCGGTCCGATCGACTCTCTACCGCACTCGCGGCCTCTCCTCGGACACCTCCATTCGCCCGGACTTCGCGATCGATCGGGCGCTCGAGAGACTTACGTCAATGCGGCTGATCGAAGCCGGCTCGGTGGACCGCGTAGGCGTCATCGGTCCTGGCCTCGACTTCACCGACAAGGCCGAAGGCTACGACTTCTATCCACCGCAAATTACTCAGCCGTTCTCCGTGATCGACTCGCTGCGCCGACTTGGCCTGGCGAGAGAGAACGATCTGCGTCTGACGACGTTCGACCTCAGTGCGAGAGTCAACCGCCATCTTCAGGCTGCGCGCGGACGCGCGGATGCAGGCGAATCCTATACGGTCGTATTGCCGCGCGATCGCGATGGCCGATGGCATCCCGATCTGATCGGGTTCTGGAAGACGTTCGGCAGCCGCATCGGTGACAACTCGACGCGCTCACTGTCTTCTCCAGCGGGTGTCGACGTGCGCGTCGCACGCATCCGCCCGGAAGTGGTGTCCTCCCTCGACGTCCGCGACCTGAACATCGTGCTGGAAAGGCTCTCTCCGTCGGCTGACGAAGAACGCTTCGATCTGATCGTCGCGACTAACATCCTCGTCTATTACAGCGTCTTCGAACAGTCGCTGGCGCTGGCCAATCTCGCGTCCATGCTGCGGCCAGGAGGCTTGCTGCTCTCGAACAACGTGCTCGTCGAATTGCCGACGACTCCTCTGCACGCCGTGGGAGACACCAGGGTTATCTATTCTGAACATCCAGACGACACCGATGACATCGTCTGGTACCGGCGACAGTAGCGCGCGCCTACCGTTCCGCTTTTTGCGCTGCGGCGAGAATATTCCGCAAACTGTAGTTCCCCTCGTGGCACGCGTACCATAGATCGGCTCGGCGATCCGTGTCATGGGGAACTGCACCGTCCACGGCCTGACCCACGTGAGCGGATCGTTGACCGTGAACTCGTACACCAGCGTGCCCGCGTCCACGAGCGTGAACTTTTCGGTCAGCGTGAATTGGTCGCTCGCGCTGCGAAACACGATCGGCCGGAAGTTCGTCGTCGAGTCCACATCGCGGCGATCGCGATCCTCGATCTTCAACGTCTTCTGCTCAAACGCCGTGGCTTCCGCGGCCGTCAGAAATGGCTTGTCCTTCATCCACCGGGCGCTCGAGTGTCGTGAGCGTCGGGTAGCTCCACGTAGCTACGCCTTTCATGAATCCCTTCTATTCGACGATGATCTGCGTGTACGCCCACGGATGCTCTTTGCAGATGTAGACGTAGGTACCGGGTCGATCGAAGGTCACGGCGGCGACCCCCGCCGGATCGATGGGCCCGGTGGACCATGAATCGTCTTGAGCGACGGCGGAGTGGACCATGGTGCCGTTGTTGCGCCATGTGACGGTCGTGCCCACCGGAACTTTCGTGCGGTATGGATTGAACTGGTACTCGTCTGTCATGAAGCGCGCGCCGGTGAACGCGTTGTCGCGCTGCAGCGCCGCGGTCTCAATCTGCCTCGTCTCGCTGACCTGTCCGGTAAAGGGCTCAGGCTCGCGGGGCGATGGTGGCGCCGGTCGCGCCGGCAACGTGCCTCCGAGCTTGAACGCCCAGACGTTCGTGCTCGTCACCAGCGACACGAACTGCTCGCCATCGAGCTCGAACGAGGCCGCCGGCCCGCCGGCGGGCGCGCCCGTCTGAAACTGCCAGACGATCTCCCCAGTCTTGGCGTCGTGGGCGTTGAAGTGTCCGTCGGGCGCCGCGTGAAACAGCAGGCCCCCAGCCGTCGTCAGCACGCCGCTCGGGCGGCCGGCCCCAGAGGGGAACTCGCGGCGCCAGACGATCTTGTGCGTCTCACCGTCGATCGCCGCCATCACGAATGTCTCGAGCCGATCGAGCCCGGGCACGCGATTGCTGAACGCCGTGCTGAAGAAGTATCCGTCTTCGGCTCGGCGCAACCATCGGAGCGAGCGCTCACCGACGGCGTAGAAGTATCCGGTCTGCTGGCTGTACGACATCGGCGCGACGCGCATTCCGTAGTACGGCATCAGCACGTTTGGTTTGTCTAGCGAGACGGCCTCGTAGTAGCACCCCACCTCGAAGCCTTTTGGGATCGGTTGTGTCTTCCGCCACCACTCGCAGTCGGGGAGCACGCCTTCGGCGCCAGCGGGAAACGGCTGCGTCGCTGCTGTCTTTTGAAACCGATCTTGTGGGACCTTGCGCTCCTCAATCTTCGTCAGCGGTTTGCCAGTGATTCGATCGAAGGTGAACACGTAGCCGTCAGGTCGAATCGCGCCGATCGCCTTTACTGTCCGACCTTCCACCTGTGCGTCGAACAGCACGGGAGAGATGGACATGTCGGCCTCCCAGATGTCGTGACGGATCGTCTGATAGTGCCACTTCAGTTTCCCCGTCTTCATGTCGAGGGCGACGATCGAGCAGATGAACAGGTTGTTGCCCTCGCGATGCTCACCGGAGAGCTGCGGCACACCGTTGCCGGTGACGTAATAGACCAGGCCGGCTTCTTCATCCGCCACGCCGGCGAGCCACAGTGCACCGCCGCCAAATTTCCATTGCGCGGTCTTGGGCCATGTCTCACTCCCCGGCTCGCCGGGCGCAGGCACGGCAAACCACCGCCAGACCTCGCGGCCCGTCTTGCCGTCGAGACCCACCACTTGTCCGCGCCACCCGTTGTCTCCGCTCAACCCGACGGACACGATGCCGCCCGCATAGACGGGAGCGCCCGCGATTCCCTGTCCTTTGTCACGCGCGTCTTCGCCGACGTATCGGTTCCACACCAGCTCGCCCGTGTCGTCGCGAAGCGCGACGACGCGCGCGTCGGATGTCCCGATGAAGACGAGGCCGTCTCCAAGCGCCACGCCCTCGCGGTCGGGCGCGCCCATTGCCGGCGGCGCGGACGCGGAGCCGCCACGACCGCCACCGCCGCCAGCGGCGAACCGCCACGCGACCTGGCCTGTCCTGGCGTTCAACTTCATGACGTTGGGCGGAGCAGTGAAGTACATCATGCCGTTCCTCACGACTGTCATCGATCGCGAGTTGGCCGGCGGCGTCAGCCGCTCCGATACCCACGCGGCGCCGAGCCGCGACACATTCTGCAGATTGATCTGTTCGAGGGTGGAGTAGCGATTCCCAAGGTCGCCCATGACCGTGGACCATCCCCCGCCGCGGGATGGCTCGGGGCTGGACTGCACGAGGACCGTCACGGGAACAGCAAGAGCCACCGCGAGTGCGGCAGCACCGCGCGCGCGTACGCGAAGCCACGAGAGCCGCTGAATGATCGCGCCAAGGGCAACGGTCTTGTCCATGCTCATCACCCTACGCGCTCGCCTCTCCCAGCGTTGATTTGACGAAGGGCGCCTCATTGAGCTTCGGCGCCTTCCGTCCAGCGGCAATCAGGTACCACTCGCGCGCCGACGCAAGGATCACCACAACCACGATCACCATGAAGAACAACGCGAGCGCCGCGTCGAGGCGATCGTTGAATATCATCTGCGCCGCCCCAGGATTGGCCGAGCCCGCGAGCGACTGCGCATGCGAGAGGAACCCGAGCTTCGGATCGGGTGAGAACACTTTCTGCCATCCTGCTGTGAGCGTCGCCGCTGCCAGCCATGCGAGCGGCAGCAGCGGGACCCACGAGTAACGCAATTTCCCCATCTTCGCCAGCACCGTGGTGGCCACACAGAGCGCGACAGCGGCAAGCAACTGGTTGGCGATTCCGAAAAGCGGCCACAGCGAGTTGATGCCGCCGAGCGGATCGACCACACCCTGATACAGGAAGTAGCCCCACGCGATCACGACAATGAACGATGAGAGCAGGATGCTTGGATACCAGGATGTGCGTCCGAGCGGCTCCGAGACGTGACCGAGCAGCTCCTGAAGCATGAAGCGCCCCACTCTCGTGCCAGCGTCGATCGTGGTGAGGATGAAGACCGCCTCGAACATGATCGCGAAGTGATACCAGAGCGCCAGGCCTGGTCCAGTGAACACGTTGCCGAGGATGCCGGCCATTCCGACCGCGAGGCTCGGCGCGCCGCCCGTGCGTGAAAGCAGCGTCGCCTCGCCCATCTGCGCGGCAAGCGCATCGAGCTGCTGCGGGTCGATCGTGAAGCCCCACTGCGCGATCGCCTGCGCGGCACTTGCGGACGTCGCTCCGAGCGTCGCGGGGCCGACGTTCATCGCGAAATACACACCGGGGTCGAGCGTTGCCGCGGCCACCATCGCCATCACACCAACGAGCGACTCGGCCAGCATGCTGCCGTAGCCGACAAGCCTCGCATCAGGCTCGCACCGGAGCATCTTGGGTGATGTGCCGCTCGAGATGAGGGCGTGAAATCCGGACACCGCGCCGCAGGCGATCGTGATGAACGCGAATGGAAACAGCTTGCCCGCAAAAACGGGACCGCTCCCATCGACGAACTGCGTCACGGCCGGCATCTTGAGCTGCGGCATCACGAAGATGATCGCCACACCGAGCAGCAGGATGGTGCCAATCTTCATGAACGCCGACAGATAATCGCGCGGCGCGAGCAGCAACCAGACCGGCAGAACTGATGCGATGAACCCGTAGACCATGATGGCCCACGAGAGACTCGTCCCCGACCACGTGAATGCCGGTCCCCACGTCGGGCTCTGCGATACCCACTGACCAGCCACGAGCGCAGCGAACAACAGCACGATGCCGATGACGGTGGCTTCTGACACTTTGCCCGGCCTGAAGGCGTTGATCCACCAGCCCATGAACAGCGCGATCGGGATCGTCATCGAGA
This sequence comes from uncultured Acidobacteriota bacterium, assembly GCA_963757735.1. GTDB lineage: Bacteria > Acidobacteriota > Vicinamibacteria > Vicinamibacterales > UBA2999 > Gp6-AA40. Next base: position 219,206 of record CAVWST010000035.1, on the reverse strand, counting down.
GCGTGAACAGACCCCACGGGCTGTCACGCAGCGCGTTGACGACGACGAGCGCCAGTACGGCGAGCAGGATGATCATGATCGCGAAGATCGCGACCATGGCCGCGAGGCCGGCGACGGGATTCACTTCTTCCTTCGCGATCTGACCGAGCGACTTGCCGTCGCGCCGCATCGACGCGCACAGAATCAGGAAGTCCTGAACCGCCCCGCCGAGCACGACGCCGGCGATGAGCCAGATCGTCCCGGGAAGAAAACCAAACTGCGCGGCGAGCGTTGGACCAACCAGCGGCCCGGCGCCGGAGATTGCCGAGAAGTGATGACCGAAGAGGATCCACCTGTTGGTCGGCACGAAGTCGCGGCCGTTGTTGAGGCGCTCGGCCGGCGTCGCGCGCCGCGGGTCGAGCTCGAAGACCTTCACCGCGATGAACCGCGAGTAGAAGCGATACGCAACGAGATACGTGCAGACCGCCGCGACGATGAGCCAGGCCGCGCCAATCGTTTCGCCGCGTTCCACGGCGATGTAGGCGAACGCCCCCGCACCAGCCACGGAGATGGCCACCCACATTGCGCCGCTCAGAAGTCGATTCATTTCAACTCCCAATGCTCAACTTCCAATTCCCAACGCCCAATTCCCAAAGAGCCACTTGTCCTTGGGAGTTGGAGATTGGGAGTTGGAAGTTGACATAGTCACTTAAAGCTTAAGAAGGCGATCGAGTTCTCGCCCGATTGAGCGACCCATAGTCTATTACTCAACCGCGTCGGCGGCTGACGATCGGCGCCGGCTGTCAGGCCAGTTCCACCAGCCATCGGTGACGACAGCGGAAACTCGACGATCGCACCATCGGGCGTGACTCGACCGACGATGCCTCCCTTTGTGAACCAGACGTTTCGATCCGGCCCGACCGCAATGTTGATCGGCGACCCGGCCTGGCTCGGGATCGGGAACTCCGTGATCTCGCCCTTCATCGTGATGCGCCCGACGCGATTGCCGTCCGGAGCGCGGCCATCCATACGCCCGGCGAGCTCGACAAACCACATGTGACCGTCGGCGCCCGCCGTGATGTCGCCCGGTCCTGAGTTCGGCCGCGGCAATGTGAACTCGGTGATCGCGCCTGCCGGCGTAATGCGACCGATCTTGCTGGCGTTGAACTCGGAGAACCAGATGTTGCCGTCAGGTCCGGCCGCAAGTGCGCGCGGGCCGCTGTCCGGCGTCGGGATCGCGAACTCGGTGATCGCGCCTGCCGGCGTAATACGCCCGATCTTCCCGCCCGCAAACTCGCCGAACCAGATGTTGCCGTCCGCGCCGAGCGCAATCGCGCGCGGCATGCTGTTCGGCGTCGGGATCGCAAACTCGGTGATGGTGCCGTCCGGCGCGATGCGTCCCATGCGGTTGCCGGTGTGCTCGGAGAACCACATGTTGCCATCCGACCCGAGCGCGATGATGCGCGGAGAGCTGTCGGCGTTCGGGAGGGGAAACTCTTTCAGATCGGTGCCGTCTGGGCTCATCCGTCCAACCCGGTTCCCCGCGCTCTCGGTGAACCAGACGGTGCCGTCCTGCGCAAGCGCGATGGTCGTCGGACCGCTTCGGGCGTTCGGCAGCGGGAAGGCGGTGACGACACCATCGGTCGAGACCAATTTTTCGCTCGAACCCAGCCATCGCTGCTGCGCCCCGAGGCCCACCCAACAGAACAGGATCCCTAGCGCACACAGCCACTTGCGCGTCATAATAGATGCTCCGATCCGTCCCCGAGCCGGGGCGGGTCCGTATGTTAATAGTTCACGCCTCTTTGGCGTAGCTAGTGGTGTCTGCGGGAGTGTCGATGGGCCGCGTTTGCCTACTGGTGTGCTCTACCGTCTGGATCGTCGCGGCCGCCTCGAGTGGCCTGCGAGCCAATCCGGAATCCGCGAGTCAGGCATCGCCTGCCGCGCCCGCGCAGGCTTCTCCCTCGGCAACGACCAGCCCGGCCCCAGCCACCGATCAGGCACTCATTCAGAGGTACTGCGTCACCTGTCACAACGCCCGCGCCAAGACCGGCGGACTGTCGCTCGACGGGGCCAACCCGGCGGATGCTGCCGCCCATGCCGAGTTGTGGGAGAAGGTCGCCATGAAGCTCCGCGGCGGCATGATGCCACCGCAGGGCATGCCACGACCCGACGCCGCGACGTTGGATGCCTTCGCGACGACGATCGAAAGAACCATCGACGATCGCGCGCGCCGCTCACCCGACCCTGGCCATAAGCCCGTCCATCGTCTGAACCGCACCGAGTACGGCAACGCGGTTCGCGATCTGCTCGATCTCGACATCGACACCACGAGTCTGCTGCCGGCCGACGATGAGAGCCACGGCTTCGACAACATCGCCGGCGTGCTTCGCATCTCGCCGTCCCTGTTGGAGCAGTACCTCGCAGCGGCGCGCTCGATCAGCAGCCTCGCGATCGGCACCGACACCGATATCGTTCGCTCAGACTACCGCGTGCCTCCCGACGATGGCCAGGAAGACCATGTGGAGGGATTGCCGCTCGGCACGCGCGGCGGTCTGCTCTTCCGGCACAACTTCCCGCAGGATGCCGAGTACCGAATTCAGCATCAAGCTTGTCCGCAACATTGTCGGCTATTTGACCGGGTTGGAATTCGCCCACGAGGTCGAGATCAGCATCGACGGTGAGCGCATGTTCGTCGCGCAGGTCGGTGGGGAAGCGGACAATCGCGCGTCAGACCTCGCGATGTCGCAGACCGCCGACAAGATCGATGAACGACTGAAGACAAAGGCGTTCGTGAAGGCCGGGCCGCACATGGTGGGCGTGACGTTCATCAAGCGCAATCATGCGGAGTCGGACGAGCCGCTGCAGCCGCACGAACGGAATCACGATCTGCAGGACATGAACGGGCTGCCGCTCATCGACTTCGTCAGCGTACGCGGTCCGTACAACTCGAAGGGACCTGGCGATACACCGAGCCGTCGCCGCGTATTCACATGTCACCCCTCGACAAGCTCGGGCAGGCTGCGTCGAAGGAGGAAGCTGCCTGCGCGCGGACGATCCTGACGACGCTCGCCAGGCGCGCCTATCGCCGGCCGGTCACGAGCGCGGATGTGGATCCGATCCTCGAGCGCTATACCGTCGGGCGCTCCAAGGGCACATTCGATAACGGCATCGAGCAGGGGCTGCGCCTGGTCCTGGCAAATCCGAAGTTCATCTTCCGTACGGAGACCGCACCGGTCGGAGCGACGGCGCGAGTAACGGACCTCGAGCTTGCGACGCGGCTCTCGTTCTTCCTCTGGAGCTCGATCCCCGACGATCAGCTGCTGGATCTGGCGGCACAGGGTCGATTGAGCCGACCGGCGGTACTCGAGCAACAAGTGCGACGGATGCTCGCGGATCCGAAGTCGCGCGCGCTCGTCGACAACTTCGCGAGCCAGTGGCTCATGCTGCGAAACCTGAAGAGTCACATTCCGAACCCGGGTGACTTCCCGAATTTCGACAACGAGCTTCGCGCCGCGTTCCGCACGGAGACGGAGCTCTTCTTCCAGAGCGTCGTGCGCGAGGACCGGACCATCCTCGACCTGTTGAACGCCGACTACACGTTCGTCAACGAGCGCCTTGCGCGTCACTACGGGATTCCGAACGTATACGGCAGCCACTTCCGTCGCGTGAAGGTGGTGCAGGAAGAGCGGCGCGGACTCCTCGGGCAGGGCAGCATCCTCACGGTGACGTCGTATCCGAATCGCACGTCGCCGGTCCTGCGCGGGAAGTGGATCCTGGAGAACGTGCTCGGCACGCCTCCACCCGCACCGCCGCCGGACGTCCCCGCGCTCACCGACAACGAGGCCGGTCAGGAAGCACAGTCGTTGCGCGCGCGCATGGAAGCGCACCGGCGAACGCCGTCGTGCGCGACCTGTCATCGCGTGATGGATCCGCTGGGCTTCGCGCTCGAGAACTTCGACGGCGTCGGCGAGTGGCGCGTGAAGGAACAGGGCGGCAAGGTCGATCCGGTTGGTCAGCTCGCGGACGGAACCCAAGTGGACGGTCCGGTGGCACTGCGACAGGCGCTGAACAAGCATCCCGAGATGTTCGTGCGCACCGTGACCGAAAAGCTGATGACGTACGGCATGGGCCGCGGTCTCGACTACACCGACCTGCCGCTCGTTCGCAGCATCGCGCGCGAAACGGCGGCCGGCAACTACAAGTGGTCGGTACTGGTCATGGGTATCGTCAAGAGCGCCCCTTTCCAGATGAAGAAGGCGACGCAAGTGCAGGCAGTAAGCACGAATTGAGAGCGAAGACGTAGTTCGAGGGCGCGGGTTCCCGAATCCCGAATCCCGAGTCCCGGAGGGAACAATGTTCGTTACGAAGAAACACTTGCCGCGCAGGACGTTCCTGAAGGGCGTCGGGGTGAGTCTGGCGTTGCCGCTGCTCGACTCGATGATTCCTGCCCGGACGCTGCTGGCGCAGACCGCGGGCAAGCCTCTCCCCCGCCTCGGCTTCGTCTACGTGCCGCACGGCGCGATCATGGACAAGTGGACGCCCGCCACCGAGGGCGCCGGCTTCGAGTTCACTCCGATCCTCAAGCCGCTCGAGCCGTTCCGCGACCGCCTGAACGTCGTCAGCGGACTCGGCCATCGCGCGGCAGACACGACTGCGGTGCACTCGCTCAGCCCGACGACGTGGCTCAGTGGCGTGCGGCCGAAGGCCACTCAGGGTGTAGACGCGTTTGCGGGCGTAACCGCAGACCAGATCGCCGCACAGCAGATCGGTCAGGACACGGTGCTCCCGTCGATGGAGCTGGCGACCGAGGACCACTCCGGCCTGATCGGCTCATGCGACCGCGATTACGGCTGCATCTACATGAATACGCTGTCGTGGCGCACGCCGACGACGCCGATGCCGATGGAGATCAATCCTCGGAAAGTGTTCGAGCGGATGTTCGGCCAGGGCGGCAGCGCCACCGAGCGGCTCGCGCGCATCAAGGAAGACAAGAGCATCCTCGACGCGATCACGAAGGACGTGGCCAGCCTGCAGGTGCAGCTCGGTCCGTCGGATCGCCAGATGATGACGCAGTACCTCGAGAACGTGCGCGAGATCGAGCGCCGCATCCAACGCGCCGAAACCAGCCAGGGCGACGAAGATCTGCAGTTGCCGGCGCGACCGGCCGGCGTGCCGTTCGACTACGAGGAGCACATCAAGTTGATGTACGACCTGATCGCGCTGGCGTATCAGGCCGATGTCACGCGCGTGATCACGTTCATGGTCTCGCGCGAGGTCAGCAACCGCACGTATCCGCAGGTCGGCGTCACCGACGGTCATCACGCCATCTCTCACCACCAGAACCGCGCGGAGAAGATGGAAAAGAACGTCAAGATCCAGACCTACAACATCTCGCAGTTCGGGTACTTCCTCGACAAGCTGAAGAACACACCCGATGGCGACGGCTCACTGCTCGATCACGCCGCGCTGCTCTACGGCAGCAACATGAGCAACAGCAACGCGCACGATCACTATCCGCTTCCGAACCTCGTGGTCGGCGGCGCCGTGGGTCGCGTGCAGGGTGGACGGCACCTGAAATACGCCGATCACACGCCGATGACGAACCTGCTGGTCACGATGCTGGACAAGGTCGGCGTGAAGCAGGAATCGCTCGGCGACAGCTCGGGGCTCTTGAGGAACTTGTAGTAGGCGGTAGGCAGTAGGCGTAGGCGGTTCACGGTTCACGGTTCCACGGTTCACAGCATGCGAACAACGCTTCTCGCATCTCTGATTGTCACGCTGTCATTGACCAGTGCGGCGAACGCGGCCGAGACGGTTGTCAAGGATCAGCGGCTGGTGCAGGCCGCGAAGGCCGGAGACAGCACGACGGCGATCGCGCTGCTCGGCAAGCGCGCCGACCCGAACATCGCTGAGCCGGACGGCACGACGCCGCTTCACTGGGCCGTGCGCAACAACGACGTCGCGCTCGTCGAGCGACTGATTCGCGCCGGCGCCGACGTCAAGGCCACCAATCGATTCGGCATCGCCGCCATCGCGCTCGCCTGCGAGAGCGGCAGCGCGGCCGTCCTCGAGAAGCTGATTGCGGCAGGCGTCAGCCCGAATGCGACCGGCCCCTACGGCGAGACGGCCCTTCATACCTGCGCGCATTCCGGAAAAGTCGAGGCCGCGAAGGTCCTGATCGCGCGCGGTGCGTCGCTCGACGCAGGTGACAGCTGGCGAGGCCAGACGCCCCTCATGTGGGCTGCCGCGCAAAGGCACCCCGACATGATGCGCGCGCTGATCGAAGCCGGCGCCGACGTGAACGCGAGGTCCACGATCGTTGCCTGGGAGCGTCAACGGACGTCCGAGCCGCGCGACAAGTGGCTGCCACCGGGCGGCCTGACACCGATGCTCTTCGCCGCGCGCGAAGGCTGTGTCGATTGCGTCAAGGTGCTGTCTCATCGGGCGTCGATCCCAACATCGTGGATCCCGATCAGTACTCGCCGCTGGTGCTCGCGCTCATCAACGGACACTTCGACGTCGCCGGTGCGCTCATCGACGCGGGCGCGAATCTCGACATGCAGGACAAGGTCGGCCGCACGGCTTTGTGGGCCGCCGTCGACGCGCACACGATGCCCGTCGTCCAACCGGCCCGCTCCGCGCCAGACTGACGACGCGCTGAGCAGCATGGACATCATCACGAAGCTGCTCGACCGCGGCGCGAAGGTGGACGTCCCGCTGCGCGCGCAGGTTCCGTATCGCACCAAGCTCGATCGCGGCGGTGACGGCGTGCTGGGCGCCGGCACGACGCCGTTGCTGCGCGCCGCCAAGGCGGGCGACGTCCCGGTCATCAAGATGCTGCTCGCGAAGGGCGCAAACCCGCGCGCGGTGACGAGCCGCGGCAATGTCAACGCGATCATGATGGCCGCCAACGTGTCCGCTCGCGAAGAGGACATGACCGGCCGCAACAAGACACAGAAGGAAGCGATCGAATCGATCCGCCTCCTGCTCACGGCGGGGACCGACATCAACGGCGTGGACACGCAGGGACGAACGGCCGCGCATGGAGCCGCGCTCTGGGGCATGACCGACGTGGTGCGCTTTCTCCACGAGAACGGGCAAACTCGACATCAAAGACAAGCGCGGATACACGGCGCTCGATACCGCGCTCGGGCTCGCCGGCGGTTTCGGTTTCGGCGGCAACGCAGGCGTCGCTCACGAGGAGACCGCCAAAGTCATCCGCGAACTCGGTGGCGTCCCCGGTACGCCGGTTCCCGGGCCTCCCGCCCGTCGCGACCGCAATCGGGACGATCCGCAGGACAACAAACTAAGTCAAAGGGCAAGTCGCAAGTTGAAGGTCAAAGTGGACGAGTAGTGTCCGGCCAGACGGACACACCATGGCGACGAAATCACAACCCACCCACGACAAGGGCGCTTCGGCGCCAGACTCGCGACCTGCTGAATCGGCCGAAGCGTACGTGCGTGCGCTCATCGCGCACGGCGTCGAGTGCCTGTTCATGAACCCGGGCACCGACACGATTCCGATCCAGGAAGCGCTCTCGAAACTCGAACAACTCGGCGAACCAGTTCCACGCACGGTGCTCTGTCTGTTCGAGCTCGTCGCGCTGGCGGCGGCGCACGGCTATTACCAGGCGACCGGCAGGCCACAGGCCGTGCTGGTGCACGTCGATGTCGGCACGCAGAACCTCGGCGGGATGCTGCATAACGCGCAGCGAGGACGTGCGGCGGTCTTGATCGCTGCCGGGCGTACCCGTACACGACCGACTCCAGTCAGCGCGGCACCCGCGACACCTACATTCACTGGCTGCAGGAACAGTTCGACCAGCACGGTATCGTTCGCAACTTCGTGAAGTGGGACTACGAGCTGCGCCGGCCGGAGCAGATGGGCGAAGTCATCGCCCGCGCGTTGCAGATCGCCGCGAGCGATCCACCCGGGCCCGTCTACCTCACACTGCCGCGCGAAGTGCTGATGACCGAAGTCGGAGACGTGAAGCAACCAGCGCCCGAATCGACGGCTCCAGCGCGATTGGGCGCGGGCGATCCTGATGCGTTGCGAGACGTCGCGCAGCATCCTCGTTCGCAGCGAGCGCCCGCTCGTGCTCACGTCGACTTCCGGACGCACGCGCCAGGGTTTCGAGGCGCTCGTGCAGCTCGCCACGCTGCTCGCGCTGCCGGTCGTGGAGCGCCGCGAACGCACGAATTTCCCGACCAGCCATCCGCTGCATCAGGGTTTCCAGCCAGGACCGTTCGTCGAGACGGCGGACGTGATTCTGGTCGTCGACAGCGACGTGCCCTACATCCCGACGCAGGTCACACCGCGATCCGATGCGACGATCGTGCAGATCGACGTCGATCCGATCAAAGAGCGTATTCCGCTCTGGAGCTTCCCGCTCACGCTCCGCGATCCGCGCTGACAGCGCGCGAGCGTTGGAGCTTGTCGCTGGTTACGCCGCGGAGCTGCTCACCGATGGCGACAAGGCCCGCATCGAGACCAGACGCGCAGAGTTGACGGCCCGGCACAACGAGCGCCGCGCGGCACGCAAGGCATCGGCGCAGGCGATGCAGCACACCCGGCCGCTCACCGCCGAGTGGCTTGGCTACTGCATCGGTCAGCTTCAGCGCGAGGCGCCGGAGTGCGTGTTCGTGGACGAGTCGCTCACGAGTCACGTCGCAGTGTGGAACCACGTCGACACCGACGAGCCCGGGACGATGTTCGGGAGCGGTGGATCGTCACTGGGCTGGGGACTGGGCGCGGCACTCGGCATCAAGCTCGCGCGCCCCGACCGTCCGGTCGTGCTCGTCGTCGGCGACGGATCGTTCATCTTCGGCGAACCGCTCGCGGCGATCTGGGCCAGTCAGATGAATCAGGCGCCTATACTGGCGATCGTGTTCAACAACGGCGCCTACAACGCGAACAAAGCGCCGCTGATCAGCGCGTATCCGAAGGGCTACTCCGTGCAGGGGCCGTCACTTCGTCGGCACCGACCTCGCGCCGTCGCCACGCTACGACTTGCTGGCTGCCGTCGTCGGCGCCGTTGGAGAACGTGTCGACGATCCCGTCGAGGTCTTACCGGCGCTCCGCCGCGGCCTCGAGCACGTGCGAGCAGGACGGTCGGTGATCCTGGACGTCATCCTCGCGCGCGCATAACTGTGAAGGGGTCAGACCCCTTCACACAATTTCCATCTGGAGGCCGTGAGACATGAGTGACGAAACTCGCCGCAGCCGGCGACTGTTTCTGGCGACGCTTGGAGCCGCTGGAGCAGGATCGCTTCTTCACGGCCTGCCATCTGCGGCGCAGACACCGGGCACGCCCGCGCGGCGGATCGACATCCATCAGCATTTCGTGTCGCCGGGCTTCTACGCGACACTGAATTTGAAGAACGCGACGTCGCCGATTCCGGGCCTCGCAGCGTGGAAGGGTTACTCGCCGGCGAGTGCTGTCGAAGCATTGGATCGCGTCGGCATCGCGACGGCGATGTTGTCGATCACAGCGCCGGGGGTCTGGTTCGGAGACGTGCAGGAGGCGCGCAAGCTCGCGCGCGAGATGAACGAGTACGCCGCGGCCAGGCTGGTCTCTGACTACAAGGGGCGCTTCGGTCTATTCGCAGTGTTGCCGCTGCCCGACGTCGAAGGCAGCCTGAAAGAAATCGAGTACGCGTTCGACACGCTCAAGGCGGATGGCGTCGGCCTGCTCACGAGCTATGGAAACGCCTGGCTCGGCGATCCGTCGTTTGCACCGGTGCTCGCCGAACTCAATCGACGCAAAGCTGTCGTCTATACGCACCCGACCGACTCGGCGTGCTGCCAGAATCTTATTCCGCGCGTGGCGAATCAGATGCTGGAATACCCGATGGACACGACGCGCACGATCGCGAGTCTGATCGTGAGCGAGACGGCGGCCAAGTGTCCTGGACGTGCGCTTCATCTTCTCGCACGCAGGCGGGACGCTCGTCGGCGTCGCTGGACGGCTGCTGGGGGCAGAAATGACGGCGGACAACCTCGCGAAGCCGGCGGCACCGAACTCGCGGTTGCATCACCTTCGGCGCTTTTATTACGACACGGCAGGATCGGCGAATCCGGTCAACATGCAGGCGCTGAAGACGCTGGTGGGCACCTCGCAGATCGTCTTCGGCACAGATGCGCCGTTCTTCGATGGCGCGCCACAGGTGCAGGGTCTGCAGCGCGCTGGCTTCTCCGCAGACGAACTGCGCGGCGTCGAGCGCGACAACGCGCTGAACCTGATCCCGCGATTCAAGTAGAGCGAAACCAGTCAACTCGCAACTCCAACTCCCAACTCCCAAGCTCCCAACTCCCAACTCCCAAAAGAGCCGATATCGGGAATTGAATTGGAAGTTGGAAGTTGGGAATTGACATGGGGTTCTCAGACTCGCCGAAGCCGCGCTAACAGGCTCGCAAAATCCTCCGGCAACGGCGCCTCGAAGCGCAGTTCGCGTCCATCGGTGGGATGCTGAAAACCCAGCCGATGCGCGTGCAACGCCTGCCTCGGAAAATCGATCGGACGAATCTCGTCCGGCCCATATGTGTATCTCTGCTCGCCTACGAGCGTATGACCGCGCAGGCGTGCCTGGATGCGAATCTGATTGCGCTTACCGGTATGAAGCTTCACCTCGATGAGCGCGGTATCAGCCAGCGTCTCGACGACGCGATAGTTGGCCACGGCCTCCTTGCCGCGTGGATCGCTCGGATGAGTCTCGCGCTGAATCAGTGAGTCCTTATCCCACACAAGCACATCGCGCCACGTGCCGGCTGATGGAGTCGGGTGCCCATAGACGAGCGCGAGATACACACGCTCCGGCTCACGCCGCCTGAACTGATCCTTGAGCGCCTCTTGTGCTCGCGACGTCTTCGCAAACAGCACCAGCCCTGACGTGTCGCGATCGATGCGATGCACGACGAACGGACGCCGATGGCGATGGCCGCGAAGGTGGTCCTCGAGCAACGTATACACCGACGGCGTCGGGTCGCCGTGAGGCAGCGGCACGCTCAGGATACCGGCCGGCTTGTTGACGACGAGCAGCAGGTCGTCCTCGAAGAGAATCTGCAACTGGCCGAACTCGAATGGTCCGGAGCGACGCTTCGAGCTCCCCGGCCTGTCCATCCAGACGCGAATGACGTCCCCTTCGCGCAGGCGACGCGACGCGTCCGCGAGCCCTACCTCGACGTCGTTGAGGAACACCTTGCCTCGCTCGAGCGCCGTGGCCACTCGCTTGCGCGACCCGAGTCGATCGGATGAGGCGAGGAACTTATCGAGCCTGACGTCGCGCTCGTCAGGCTGCACTTGCCACGCTCAGGTGGAGAGCCGCTCACGGCTCTGCCCGCCGACGAGGAATGTCCATGAAATCGGAGGTACACGATACGTCTGGATTATCGCTCGTGCGCAAACGCTCGCACTTCACTACCTCAAATCGAGGCATGGCACTTGCACTAGCTTTGGATAAGGCAAATATGCTGGCGGTCCTCTGTCACGGTCGTTACGAGCCTCTCAAGGCCGGCGTCCACGGTGCAGCCCTGGGTATCGCTGCGGTCTGCACCGCTTATAACTTCGCTGCGTGGGTTGCCCGCCGCCAGCGTCATTCCTGGATCAACACGACGCTCTATGGCGCGCTCACGGCTTGGGAATATCACCAGGTGCGCCATCATCTGGATTGTCGCGTGGTCTGGACAGGTGACCAGACCGACGATCAGCGCGCAGCATAACGCCGGCGTCAGGGTCGCTGGTAGACGATCTCTCCACCGACGATCGTCGTCTGCACCATCGTCGTCAGGATCTCCCGCGGTGGGACGCGCATGATGTCGCGCGAGAGGACCACCAGATCAGCCAGCTTTCCGGCTTCAATCGATCCGGTCAGTGTTTCGGCATGTGAGGCAAACGCGGCCTGCCTCGTGAACGATGCAAGCGCTTCTTCCCGTGTCATGCGTTGACGCGCCGTCCAGCCTCCAGCCGGCTTGCCGGTCGCATCCTGCCGAGTGATCGCGGCGTAGAACCCGAGCAGCGGGTTCGCATCCTCTACCGGGAAGTCAGATCCGGACGCGATCACCGCTCCAGCATCGAGAAGAGCTCTCCAGGCATACGCGCCCTCTTCGACTCGCGCGTCCCCGATGCGCGTGGCTGCCCACGGCATATCCGACGTCGCGTGCGTCGGCTGCATCGACGCGATGACGCCCAGCTTCGCGAATCGGGGAATCTCGGCCGCGTCGAGAATCTGCGCGTGCTCGATTCGCATCCGCAGCGCACGCGCACCGGGCACTTCGCGCTCCACGCGCTCGAAGATATCCATCGCTTCCCGATTGGCTCGATCGCCGATGGCGTGAATCCCCACCTGAAATCCAGCCTTCGCTGCGGCCAGCGTCTGCGCGTAGACCTCGTCTGGCGGCGTCGTCAGCAAGCCGGTGGTCGCCGGTTCGTCCGAGTACGGTTCGAGCATCGCTGCTCCGCGCGATCCGAGCGCGCCGTCCGCGTAAATCTTGACCGCTCGCACAGCGAGACGATGATTCGCAACGTCGTTGACGGGACCGCGCGCGAAGAACGGCGTCAGTTCAGGGAGCCTGCCATGCAGCATCACATACAGGCGCGTCTTGATTGTGCCGGCTTCGATCAGCCCTTTGTACGCGTTCACCGTCTCAGCATCCGCGCCGGCGTCGTTCACTGTAGTGATGCCCACACGGCGAAGCTCACGATCGGCGAGTTGGATCTGGTCCTCGAGCTGCTGGCGTCCCACTCGTGGAATCTTCGACGTCACGAGCGCCTGCGCCCCATCGATCAGCACCCCGGACGGCTGGCCGTCAGCTGCGCGCATGATCCGTCCACCAGGCGGATCGGTCGCAGACGATGAGAGGCCGGCGATCGCCATCGCCGTTCGGTTGGCGAGACCCGCATGACCATCCACACGTGTCAGGTAGACGGGATTGTTCGGCGTCGCGGCGCTCAACAGGTCGTGCGCGGCAAACACCTTCTCAGCCCAGTCGTTCTGATCCCAGCCCGCGCCCGACGATCCACTCGCCAGGCCTCGCACTCGCCAACCGGCGACGGACACGGCCAACGACTTCTTCGTAGCTGCTCGTCCCGCGAAGATCGACGTCCTGCACTGAGGCGCCTAAGCCGACGACGTGTCCATGGGCGTCGTGAAAGCCCGGGGACGATTGTCGCGCCGCGCAAGTCGAGCACGCGGGTCGATGGCGCCTTGAGCGCAAGAACGTCGGCGTCCTTTCCGACTCGGATGATTCGATCGCCCGCAATCGCCACCGCCGCGGCAACCGAGTTGCGAGAATCGACGGTGTAGATCCTGGCGTTGTGCAAGATGAGATCGGGAGGACGCGCCTGCGCACTCAGGATCGCGACGCCGCACACCAGCCGAACGACACACCAGAGGCGCAAAGACATTCAGTGTGAGTGTCGCATCCCCTTAGAATCCTGTCTACGGCTTCGCGTGGCTTCGGTGCGACGGGATAATCGAGGAAGCTGACTCATTACGAAAGAGGGCGTCCTGATCGCCGTTCGTGTGGTGCCGCGAGCGGCTCGTCCGGGATGGCGGGCACCCGCGACGGAGCGCTGCTCGTCCGTCTCAACGCCGCGCCCGTTGAAGGCGCGGCAAATGCTGAGCTGATCGAAGTCATCGCCGAGGCGCTGGGCGTACCGAGGCGGGCGGTCTCCATTGCCGCCGGAGAGAAGTCGCGACGCAAGATTGTCCGCGTGAGCGGCCTTTCAGTCGACGAGGTTCGCCGTCCAGAATCACATGATGCGATGCTCCTACTCCAACTTCTCCGTGCGCGACCTGCTTGACGCGTTCGCATCAACGGCCCCGGCGCCCGGGGGCGGTGGCGCCGCGGCGCTCTGACTGGAGCGATTGGCGTCTCGCTGCTGCTGATGGCCGCGGGGATTCGAGCGTCCCGGCCGAGCGGATCGACTGACTCCATGGAGCTCGCCGATGCCACCGATCGGCTGCGCTCGCTGCGTCCGGCCATTGCCGCGCTCGTCGATCGCGACGCCGAGGCCTACACGTCGGTCATCGCGGCGCTGCGGATGCCGGCCACCACGATGAAGAAGCAGAGCGCCGGCAGGCCGCCGTGGCGGCAGCGATGCGCGCCGCAACCGACGTCCCGCTCGAAATGATGCGGGCCTGTCGTCGCGCCCTTCGCGAAGCTCCCATCGTCGCCGCGCACAGCATTCGAAGCACACGAGGCGACGTGGGCGTTGCCATCGAGCTGCTGCGCTCGGCAGCCCGCGGTGCGGGCCTCACCATCGACGCGAACCTTGCATCGCTCAAGGATGCGGACTACGCCGGCGTCGTGAAGGAAGAACGTCAGCGCCTGGATGCCGAGAGCGCCGCGGACGCCGAGCACGGCTTGTCGCTGTTATCGGGAAAGTCCGGCTGAGCCGGACGGTGAGCGCTATCGTGGCTTCGAGTCGCTGTACCCGGCGGATACGATCTCGTCGTCGGGCGGAGTACCCACCGACGACCGTATCCACGTTGAACGAGAATAGGACTGGGTACCGGTAGCTTGGGGAAAAACTCGATCTGCTGCGTGTACGACGCCTCTGCGATCCGGCGGCCGGCCCGCCAGCGGACCGCTGAGATCCTCCGGCATCAACGGAACCCGCAGTTCCATCGCCCGCTCCATGATCTGCCTGTGAATCTGTTTCGAGCTGGCCTGCGTACCAAACAGCAGCGCCCGCTGAGCAGCATCCTTCAGCTGATAGTAGTTCCAGGCGGAATCGGCCCCGCGCACGACGGCATTCAGCAGCGCGACGGCAATCACCAGCTTGAGAACTGTCTTCATCGTCGGTCAGTGTATCTGGTGGAGAATCCTGCCCCATCGCACGTTGCCCAGCAACCCGGATAGACCAGAACCTCCTTCACCGAACGAGAAGTACACGAACAAGGCCTTGCCCTTCACGTACTCGCGCGGCAGAAATCCCCAGTAGCGGCTGTCCTGCGAGTTGTCGCGATTGTCTCCCATCATGAAGAAGTGCCCGTCGGGCACGGTCACCGGGCCGTAGGAGCGCCGGACGTCGAACGTCCCTTCACCGGCGTCGGGCTGGTGGCATCAACGGGAAACAGGAAGTGAACGTAAGGCTCGTCGAGTGGAGTCCCGTTGACGTAGACCTTCTTCTCCTTCAACTCGATGGTCTCGCCCGGCAGACCGATCACGCGCTTGATGAAATCGCGCTCCGGGTCCTCGGGATACTTGAAGACGAGGATGTCGCCCCGCCGGATCGGATCGATCGGCAGCAGCGGTTCTTCGGCGCGCGAGAGCGTCGGCGCAAACACGAACTTGTTGACCAGGAGATGGTCGCCGATGAGCAGGTTGTTCTCCATCGACCCGGTCGGGATCTTGAAGGCCTGCACGACGAAGGTCCGGACGAAGAGCGCCAGGATGACGGCGACGCAGATCGACTCGAAATACTCGCGCGCGGTCGACTTCCGGAAGGTCGGGCCCCGCGCGGCCTCGCCTTACTCTTCGTCATACCAGTCGCATTACTCTCATGATGCCATTGCTAGACTACTCGGTTCCCATCTTCAAAACCGCAAGGAAGGCTTCCTGCGGGATCTCGACGCGGCCAACGCGTTTCATCCGCTTCTTGCCTTCCTTCTGCTTCTCGAGCAGCTTGCGCTTGCGGGTGATGTCACCACCATAGCACTTGGCCAGCACGTTCTTGCGCAGGGCCTTCACGCTCTCCCTGGCGATGATCCGGTTGCCGATCGAGGCCTGGATGGCTACCTCGAACATCTGACGGGGGATCAGCTCCCGCATCTTCGAGGCCAGCGCGCGCCCACGGTCGTACGCCGCATCGCGATGGACGATGATCGACAGTGCATCGACCGGCTCGCCGTTCACCAGGATGTCCATCTTGACGAGCGGCGACTCCCAGTAGCCGGTCACGTGATAGTCGAGCGACGCGTACCCTCGCGACATCGTCTTCAGCTTGTCGTAGAAGTCGAGCACCACCTCGTTGAACGGCAGCTCGTAGGTAATGAGCACGCGGTCCGACTTCAGGTACTCCAGCTTTTTCTGGATGCCGCGCTTGTCCTGGCAGAGCTGCAGGATCGCGCCCACGTGCTCCGAGGGCGTCAGGATCATCGCGGTGATGACCGGCTCCTCGAGCTTGGCGATTCGTCCGGCATCGGGCAGTTTCGCCGGACTGTCGATCTCCTGCACTTCGCCATCGGTCGTCGTCACCCGATACAACACGCCCGGCGCCGTCGTCACCAGGTCCATGTCGTACTCGCGCTCGAGGCGCTCCTGCACGATCTCCATGTGCAGCAGGCCGAGGAAGCCGCAGCGGAACCCGAATCCGAGCGCGGCTGACGTTTCCGGCTCGTAGAAGAACGAGGCGTCGTTCAGCCTCAGCTTCTCGAGCGCGTCCCGCAGCTCGGTGTACTTGTGACCCTCGACCGGGTAGAGACCGGCGAAGACCATCGGCTTCAGCTCCTTGAAGCCGGGAAACGGTTCCGACGTGGGCCTGGCGGTCTCGGTGACGGTGTCGCCGATCTTCGCGTCGGCGACACGCTTGATGTTGGCGACGATGAAGCCGACTTCGCCGACGCCAAGCTCATCGACCGGGATGGCCTTGGGCGAAAACACGCCGAGGCCGTCGACCTCGTAGTCCTGCGCGGTCGCCATCAGGCGGATCTTCTGCTTGGTCTTCAGCGCGCCGTCGATGACGCGGACCACGATGACCACGCCGCGATAGGCGTCGTACCAGGAATCGAAGATGAGCGCCTTCAGTGGCGCGTCGGGATCGCCCTTCGGAGGGATGGAACCGGGCGACCACCGCCTCGAGGATGTCGCGGGTGCCGGTGCCCTCCTTCGCGCTGGCCAGGATCGCGGTGGAGGCGTCGAGGCCGATGATGTCCTCGATCTGTCGCTTGCACTCGTCCGGCTGCGCGCTCGGCAGGTCGATCTTGTTGATGACCGGAATGACGTCGAGGTTGTTGTCGACGGCGAGATAGGCGTTGGCCAGCGTCTGCGCCTCGACGCCCTGCGACGCGTCAACGAGCAGCAGCGCGCCCTCGCACGCAGCCAGTGACCGCGTGACCTCGTAGCCGAAATCGACGTGACCGGGCGTGTCGATCAGATTCAGAACGTACTGCTCGCCGCTGTCGGCGGTGTAGTTCAGTCGAACCGGGTGCGCCTTGATCGTGATGCCGCGCTCACGCTCGAGGTCCATGGCGTCCAGGACCTGCGCCTCCATCTCGCGCGCCTGAAGCGCACCTGTGAGCTCGAGGAAGCGATCTGCCAGCGTCGACTTGCCATGGTCGATGTGCGCGATGATCGAGAAATTTCGGATATAGCGTTGATCCATCGAGGGTTGGAACAATGAATTGTACCTTCCCTCTGTCGAACTGCCCAATTTTCGACAGCCTGACACTCCGATTCGTCAGCACTCGCATCCTTCAACTCCGTGGCTGCAACGGAAGTTACGACCGATCGCACGCATCGGGCACATCCATTGCCCTCCTTCAGGTCATGCCGGCCGCCGACCGGCTGCCATCGAATGGAGGCATGTGATGAGCAGACTGCTGGTATTCGTCTACGGAGTGATTTCCTACTCGTTTCTTGTGACTTATCTCTACGCCGTCGGATTCGTCGGCAACCTCGTGGTGCCGAAGTCGCTCGACTCGGCGCCGACCGCGCCGCTGGAACGGCGCTCTGGGGTTGCTCGGTCTGTTCGCCGTCCAGCACAGCGTGATGGCGCGCCCGCAGTATGCGGATACAAGCGCCGCGTCCCGATGATGACTCCGATGCCAGCGAAGCGCGGCGCGGTGCGAACCGCGTCCACGGTCGGCGTTCTGCTCATGCTGTGCGCCCTGCCGTCGACCGCACTCGCTCAGGACCACTCACACGCCGGCGCGAGATCGACCCGAAATCTCAACGCGCTGGTTCAGGTCAGTCCGCGAAGCGACCGAGCGCTTCAAGGATGTGGCGGCAGCCGAGAACGAGGAGTATCACCTCCTGTTTGGCTGCGTCACCGGCGACGACAAGGGTGCGATGGGCCTTCATTAGGTGAACCTGCCGCTGGTCTTCGACGGCGGCGAACTGGACCCGACGCGTCCCGAGATCATTCTGTACGAGCCGTTGCCGAGCGGACGCCTGCGGATCACCGGCGCCGACTTTCCTGGTGATCGCGAAGGACTGGGACGATGCGCACCCTGGCGAAACACCGCAGCTCATGGGACAGCTGTTCCATCGGTTCGAGAGCCCCAATCGGTTCGGGCTGCCCGCGTTCTACACACTGCACGTCTGGGCGTGGAAGGAAAACCCCAGCGGCACCTTCGTGAACTGGCACGACAACGTTTCATGTGATGGGTTCAAAGGGCAGTGAGGACTGCCGCGCGACAGCCGCTCATCCTGTCGTAGCGGGGTCCGGGACGGGGCCAATCGGCCCGTCCCGGCATCATGCGTCACAGTCGCGTGACGAGATCTCTGTAGACAGCAAGAAGTCGGAGTTCCTGTCGATGGCCTCCTTGAGCCGTTCGTCGCGAACCCTTTCGCGAACGCGCTGCATCAGCGCAAAGGCACGACCAAACGCGTGCTGCGCCTCGTCGGGGCGCTTGACGTCGTGCAGGAACCGGCCGAGAGCGATCTCCGCTTTCCACTGCTGAACCGGATTACCAATCGACGTGGCGAAGTCGAGCGACTTGCGGAACATGCCCTTCCGCCTTGTCGTCGCCGCGCTTCGGCGTGCGCGATCTCTGCAGCCAGCCGCCAGCCCTTGACCAGGTTCTTGCGTGACGCCGGTGCGCGTCGCCAGCTCGAGGCACTCGGCGCTGTGCGACCGCGCGGCACTCGAGATCTCCACGCGCCAGCGCCAGCTCGCCCATGCTGGCAAACATCCGGATCGAATAGCGGAATCGCATCCACTGGCTGGTATCCGGATTCTTCCAGTACCGGAAGACGCCGTCGTACGATCCTGCGCGAGCGCAAGATCGCCCCGCGCACGGAAGATCTCGCCGAGATTGAGCTCCGCATTCGGCTGTGTGCCCGGGTCGCGCACGGCGGCGGCCGATCCGGGCGCTGGTCGCGTTGAGCGTCCTCCGCCTGATCGAGGTCGCCGAGCTCGGCGTACAGCCATCCCGAGGCAATTCAGCAGCCGGTGATGAATGGCTTCGTCGCCGACTCGCTCGGCGAGCGACAGCCCTTCGGTGAACGAGGCCAACGCATCGTCATAGTCGCCCTTGCCGTCAGCGTCAGACCGCGCAGGAAACAGCTGAACAGCAGCGGAACGAGCAGCCCGCGGTCGCGCGCCAGCGCGTGGCCTTCGCTCTGCAGACGCGCGGCCTCGGCGTAGTCACCTGCCCAGTTTCGCAGCAGCCCGGCGGTCGACAGCGACAGCGATCGAGTGCACGGCATCGCCGGCGGCGCTGCTGATCGCCATCGCCTTGTCGAGCGCGACGCTGGCTCTCGTCGAGCACGCCGGTCACGCCGCGCACGAACCCGATCGTGAAATGCGCGCGGCCCTGCACCGCGAGCGCGCCGGCCGGCTCCGCCGACCGCAAGCGCCTCGCGCGAAAAACGGACGGCCGCATCCAGGTTGCGGCCCCAGGTCGACGCCCACGCGATGGTCGCCAGCGCCTCCGCTTCCTTGATGCTGTCGCCGGTCAGCCGCGCGAGCGGCAGGATGCGTTCACCTTCGGCCGCCGACCGCTCGAAGTCGCTGGTGACGAAATACAGCCGCGCTTTCGCCTCGTGGATGCGCGATGAGCGTGCCGGATCGCCCACGCCGCCAGCCTTGCTGTTCCGCCGCCGACGGGCTTCGTCGTAGAGCGCGAGCGCCTCGCGCGTCGCGAAGCTCTGCTCGGCCTGTTGCGCCGCCGCCAGCAGATACTCGAGCGCCTTGTCCCATCGCTGCGCCCGCGTGAAGTGATGCGCCAGCACACCGAAGTGCTCCGACAGCCGGTCGGCGTAGACCTGCTCGATGGCTTCGCCGATGCGCGCGTGCTGCGCCTGCCGCTCGGCTCGCGCTGCTCGTTGTACGCGACCTCCTGCGTCAGCGCGTGCCGGAAGACGTAGACCACCTCTGGCCACACGCGCGCGTTCTGAATCAGCTCGGCCGATAGCAGCGCGTGGATGCGATCGTCGATGCGCCGTCGGTCGCATCGGTGATGACCCGCTCGAGCACGCGGCGCGGGAACTCGCGGCCGATCACCGCCGCGACGCGCAGCATCTCGCGCGCCGCGCGATCGAGCCGCTCCAGCCGGCCAGGATCACGTCCTGGACGCTGTCGGGAACATCGATCTTCCCCGTCGGCTGCGCCAGCCCGATCTTGTCGCCACGCCGCTCGAGCAGCCCGCTCTCCTGCAGCGATCGGAGGACCTCCTCCACGAAGAACGGATTGCCTTCCGTCTTCGTCGTCGAGCAGCCGCTGGAGCTCGCGCGACAGAGCCGAAGCACCGACGAGCGAGCAGGCGATCGCGCTGGCATCGCGCGCGCGACATCGGGAGAGGGTCAGCCGCGTGCCGAACGCGCTCGGCGCGAACGGCAGCGCGTACCCGGTTCGGTGCGTCACGCAGAGCAGAATTCGGCTCGGACTCACGCTCTCGACCATCAGCGCCAGGAACTCCGCCGTCGCCTGGTCCATCCAGTGCACGTCCTCGAGCACGACGATGAGCGGACGGGTCTCGGACGACGCGAGGAGAAACCGCCCGATCGCTTCGAACATTCCGGCGCGACGCAGCTTCGGGTCCAGCTGCGCGACCGCACGCGTCGCCCGGATCGATCGACAGCAGCGATCGCAGAAACGGCTACGGACGGTCGGAGCGCCTCGCCGAACGGCGGCGGTCGCGCGCTCGATCCTTTCGCCGATCACCTCCTCCGAATCGCTGGCCTGATCGAGAACGCGCGCTTGAGCAGATCGATCAGCGGATGAAACGGCAACGAGCGGCCAAACGACACCGCCGACCCTGCAGCCAGCCGGCGCGATCGCGGGTGCGCCGATGGAACTCCTGCAGCAGACGCGACTTGCCGATGCCAGGATCGCCGACGAGCAGCACCGCCTGGCCACGGCCCTCCTCGCCTGCGCGAACAGATCCTCGAGCAGCGCGAGCTCGCGGGCGCGCGCGACGAACGGCGCTCGCGTGGCGGTCGACGTCGACGAGACCCTCACGCGCCAGAGCCGGCGCGGCTCCGGTCGGCGCGCGACCGGCTCGACGTCGAATCGTCGTTCCAGGAAGGGCTTCGTCTCGCGGACGCCACGATCGGCTCGCCCGGCGTCGATCGGCCAGCAACTCGTCGAGCACCCGCTGCGCCGCGCGGCGCGCGTCGGCGTCGAGCTCGACGCGATCGTCGAGCCGTGCCGACGAGCATCTCCTCGGCGTGCAGGGCGATTCGCACCTGCATCGGCTGGCGACGTGACGCGAGGCGCCGACGCGCGCGCTGCACGGCGAACGCGGCGTGGGCGGCATGGCGCGCCGCGTCCTCGACGATGTCGAGACCGAAGGCCGCTCTCACGCACGCACGCACCCAGCTCGATGATCCGCCCGCCGAAGCCGCGCGACCTTCGCCGCGATCTCTTCGAGCAGCACGAGTGCGCTCGTGCTCCGGCGATCGCAGCTCGTCGTCGAGCACCTGCACCTGGAGCAACGTGACGCGCGTGCGCTGCCATCGCACGGCGGCGATCGCGCTCGCGAGCGGCTGCCGCGAGGATCCGCGCGCTTGCGGCGATGACGCGCGCGTCGCCGGCTTCGGTGAGGCCATGACGCTCCATGCGGTAGCGCAAGCGTGTTCCGCGGCAGTCCCAGTCGCGCGGCAGCGCGCGAGATGTTCCACCCGGCGGCGTGCAACGCCTCCTCGATGCGCGCGCGTTCGAGCGACGCCATCTGCTCATCGACGCTCTCGCCGGCACGCGAGCCGGCAGCAGGCGATCGCGAGGCGCGCGCGGCAGGCGCAAGGCCGCCGCCGTGACCTGCTCGCCTCCGACAGCAGGGCCACGCGCTCCATCAGGTTGGCGAGCTCGCGCACGTTGCCCGGCCACGGATACGCCAGCAGCGCCGCCTCCGCGTCGGCCGCGAGCGTCTTCAGCGGCACGCCGTAGTCGACGACAGGCGCGATCCAGATAATGCCGAGCGAGCAGCAGCACGTCGGTGCCGCGTTCGCGCAGCGGCGGCAGCTGCAGAGTCACGACGGCGAGACGATGATAGAGGTCCTCGCGGAATCGGCGGGTGCGAATCGCCGCCTCCAGATCCTCGCTCGTCGCCGCCAGCACCCACGCATCGGCCGGCTCGGCTGCGTGTGCCGCCGAGACGCCTGCACCGCCCGTTCCTCGAGCGCCTTCAGCAGCTTGACCTGCAGCGCGTCGGGCATCAGGCCGATCTCGTCGAGGAAGATCGTCCCGCGATGGGCCATTTGCAGCAGCCCGGCCTTCGCCTGCCGCGCGTCGGTGAACGCGCCGCGCTCGAAGCCGAAGAGCTCGGCCTCGAGCAGCGTGTCCGGAATGGCCGCACAGTTGACGTCGACAAACGACGCGTCCGACGCGGACCCGTCTGATGAATGACGTGCGCGACGAGCCCCTTGCCGGTGCCCGTCTCGCCCTGAATCAGGACGGGCGGCAGACGCTTGAGCGGACCTGCCGGACGCGCGAGCAGCCGATTCAGCTCGTCGCGAAGGGCGGCGACAGCGCGGGCTTCGCGCCGAGCAGTTGTTGCAGCACGCTGCTAATCCTATCGAAGACTAGGGTCGAGTCGTCTACACTGTGACTTTTGCGAGGAGACTCATGCGACGAGCCTTGATGCTTGCGATTGTGGTGCTGGGAACGACTTCAGCAGGGGAAGCGCAACGCCCGCCGGGGGACGTGACGCAGTGGCGCGGCGCCGCCAGGGACGGGATCATCACCGGACTCACGGCGCCCCAGGCGTGGCCCGACACACTGACCGAACGCTGGAAAGTCGAGATCGGGACCGGCTACGCGACGCCGCTGATCGTCGGCAACCGCGTGTATCAATTTTCGCGCATCGGGGACAACGAGACGATGACGGCACTCGATGCGGCGAGCGGGAAGGTTGTGTGGCAGGCAGGGTATCCCGCGACCTTCGCGATGAATCCCGCAACCAAACAGCACGGCCCGGGGCCGAAATCGACGCCGGTGTTCTTCAACGGTCGGCTCTATTCGATCGGCATGACTGGCATCGTGACGGCCTGGGACGCCGCGAGTGGCAAGCAGGTCTGGCAGAAGCCGGCCACAGGGCCAGAGATGCTGTACACGACGCACGCATTTTCGCCGGTCGTCGATGCTGGGCGCGTCATCTTTCACGTCGGCGGAAACGACAAAGGCGCGCTCACCGCATTCGACCTGAATACCGGCGCGGCGGTGTGGAGCTGGACGGGCGATGGTCCGGGCTATGCCTCGCCAATGGTCGCCACCATCGACGGCGTTCGCCAGATCATCACGCCCACGCAGGTGAAGATCGTCGGCGTTGACGCGACGACGGGAGCCCTCCTCTGGGAACGGCCGATGGTCCACCAGTTCGTGTCGAACTCGATCACGCCGATCGTGAGCGGGCAAACCGTCATCGTGGCAGGCACCGGACCGCTCTTCGCGTTCGCGCTCGCGCGGCGCGCCGACAAATGGACCACCGAACAGATCTGGGAGAACACCGAGCTGCCGCTTCGCTACGCGACGCCGGTTGTGTCAGACGACATGCTCGTGGGCCTCTCGGGACGAAACTCAGGGCATACTACGCGATCGACGCGAGGACTGGCAAGACGCTCTGGACCTCTGACGGGCGCCAGGCTCCGCACGCCTCATTGGCGCGGTCGGGTGACTTGCTCTTCAGCCTCGAGAGCGACGGCGAGTTCGTGGTGGCGCGCAACAACCAGACGGCGTTCGAGCCCCTCAAGAGGTACAAGGTCTCGAGCAACGAGACGTGGGCACAACCGGCGATCTCCGGCAACCGCGTGTTCGTGAAAGACGTTACGTCGCTGACCCTGTGGTCTTGGAACTGAGTGATTCATTGTGATGCGTTGATCGTCGGTGGCGGCCCGGCCGGCTCCACGGCCGCACACCTGCTGCGTCGCGCGGGATGGGATGTCATCGTTGCCGATCGCGCCAGGTTTCCGCGCGACAAAGTATGCGCAGGCTGGCTCACTCCTGATGTCTTTCCCCTCCTGGACCTGACGCCGGACGAATATCGTGGAACCGGGTTGACGGTTCAGGAGATCACGGCCTTCCGCACGAGCGTCATGGGCGGACGGGCAGTGAGACTCGTTACCCCCGAGTCGTCAGCTACGCGATCCGCCGCTGCGAGTTCGACACATTCCTGTTGCAGCGCTCCGGCGCCCGCACACTCGAGGACAGTTTCGTTCGCACCCTTCGACACGACAACGATCGGTGGATCGTGAATGAGTCGATTGAGACACCGATCGTCATCGGAGCGGGCGGGCACTTCTGCCCCGTCTCGCGTCATCTTCGTGCGCACATCGATCACGAGGCGCCGATTGTCGCGAAGGAGGCAGAGTTCCCAATCGGCGACGGCCACACGCAGCTGTCGGGCACGACGCCGGAGTTGTTCTTCTGCCGTGACTTTCAGGGATACGCCTGGTGCGTGCGCAAGGGTGACTTCATCAACGTCGGGATCGGACGTCGAGGCAATCACGGCTTCGGCGAATACCTCAGAGACTTCGTCGGCTTTCTCGAGCGCCATCGAATGATCTCCAGCGTCTCCAACGCTCGCTGGCACGGGCACGCCTATCTCGGGTCGGGCGTTGGACCGCGTCCCGTCATCGGTCCGGGCGTGATGCTGGTTGGCGATGCGGCAGGGCTCGCGTATCCAGAAAGCGGCGAAGGGATTCGCCCGGCAATCGATGTCGGGAAGACTCGCGGCTGAAACGCTGATCGCCGCGCGTGGGCAGCGTGGAATCGACGATCTCCAGCCGTACGCGGACGCGATTCGCAGACTGCATCCAGCTGTGCGCGAAAACGCCGCTCCCGTGCGCGCCGCCCTCGCGGCACTCGGGCGAGTGCTTCTTACGTCACCTGCATTCACTCGACACGTCGTGCTCGATTGTTGGTTTCTCAGGTCAGTCTAAAAAGCCTGTCAACTCCCAACCTCCAACTTCCAACTCCCAAAAAGAACCATGAACAATTGGGAGTTGGGCCCTTGGGAATTGGGAGTTAACAGCGTTCTATACCGCTAGAACCAGCCGCACTCCGTGCAGAACGGCGTCGACTCCTCGGGGATGATCACAGTCCCGTCCACGTAACCGGGCAGGATCGATCCGTCGAAGATGTGAAAGTCGTTGTGCGGGATGCCGAGCATGTTCCAGAGAAACTGAGAAGTCACGGTGAGCGTGCTGAGCGGGGCCGCACTACCCGCCGCGAAGACGTTCAGCGTCGTCGTATCGGTGCCTCTTCCGGTCCGGTTGTCGTTCTGAACGCTCACGCGGGAATCGGCGATCTCGAGTCGTCGAACGTCGCCGTTCGAACACACGAACGTCTCGATCCGGCCGTCCGGGCACGATGACATCGTGAGGTTGACCGACTGGTTGTTCGTGTTCCCTCTGTAGACGCAGCTCGTGCGATTGCCCTCGTAGGTCAACGAGGCGGCGAGATCGTCGTCCGTCTGCTGAATCCTCGCCGAGAAAATATCCCGACTTCCGATCGCCGCAGCCAACGTGCTTCCGACGCATTCGCCGCCGCTGACGGACGTCAACGTCGAGTTGCCAATCCATGCGCCGGAAACTCTCGGCGTCTCTGATGGTGACGATGGAGAGGAACTACCGCAGGAGGAAACGAGCAGGGAAAGCACAACGAACAGGGAACGAACCATCTCAGACCTTGATCCTCACCATCCTACGGAGCCTTCATCAGTTCTTTCAACAGTGCCGCCGTACTCTCGCGCACCGTGCCGGCTGTCGGGGCCGGGCCGCCACGACCGCCGCGGCCTCGTCCGCCGCCGCTTCCGCCAGGCACACCCATGGCGACGTCGAGCGGCGTGCGGCCGAACTTGTCCTTGATGTCGAGCTTGGTGCCGTTATCGGCCAGGAAACGGACCAGCGCGTCGCCGCGCGCAACAGCAATGTGCAGCGCCGTCTCGCCGTTGTCGTTCACGAGGTTGGGGTCGGCGCCTTTGTCGATGAGAAGCTTCATCGCCGCAATACGTGTTCTCCTCGGGACCGGCGTTCCTTCCTTGCCGAGATGCCGCGATCATGAGCGCCGTGCTCTGGTTGCGCAGCCGCAGGTTCGGATCCGCGCCCTTCTCGAGCAGTAGGGCCATCGTCGTGACATCGCTCACCTTTGCGGCTCGCATGAGCGGCGTGGCACCTTCATTGAGCTACGCGTCGCCGCCGTTGTGCTGCCGCATCAGCAGCGGCGTCTTGAGCCTGGCGTTTGGATCGGCTCCGTGTGCGAGAAGCACCTTGACCATGTCGAGCGGCGTCATCGGCCCCGACGGCTTGGCCAGCGGCCGATTGATCATCGGCTCCTGATGCCGCATGTCAATCGCCGCGTAGAGCGGCGTCATGCCAGCGGTGTCCCCGACAGTTGAGATTCGCGCCCTTCTCGACGAGCAGCGCCGCGACTTCGTAGTGCGCGTTGATGATCGCCATGTTGAGCGCGGTCGTGCCATCCGGGTCGGTGGCGTTGAGATCGGCGCCGGCCTCGGCCAGCGCGCGCACACCGTCCGGCGCGCCCTGTCGTGCCGCCAGCAGGAGGGCCGTGAACCCGCCCTTCGGAAGCGCGGTCATGACCATCGTCGCCGCATCCACTTTCACCTTCGGAAACTCCGGTATCTTCGACTCCGCGTTCAGGTCCGCGCCGTTCTTTGCGAGCAACGCAACGACCTCGGGATGATTCTCGGCTGCCGCCCACATCAGGGCCGTTTCGCCCTGCCATGCTCTCGCTCGCGTTGACGTTCGCCCCCCGGCCGCAATCAGCAGTTGAACCGCCTCGGGCCTCCCGTTCGCGCGCCAGCATCAACACCGTCTCGCCGTCGGCGCCCGTGGCGTTCACATCGGCACCCGCCTTGAGAAGCTGATCGACGACTGGCGCGCTTCCGTTGACCGCGGCAAGCATCAGCGGCGTAACGCCATACCGGTTAGCGACGTTGACCTGCGCCTTTCGCGCGAAGCAGCGCCTGCACCATGTCTGCGCGATCGAGGCGCGCCGCCCAGTGCAGCGCGGTCGTGCCGTCGGGCTCGGCCTCGTTGACGGGCACTCGTTGCCGAAGCAGATTCGCTGACTGCAGACGTATTGCCGCTCCTGGCGGCTTCGATCAGGCGCGTGTCGGCGGCCGCGCCGAGCACAACGGCGACACAGAGAGACGACGAGCACGTCCACAGATACTCGATCTCATCGCCCCACCTGGATTAGAAAGAGATTCGCCCTTTGTTGCCACCGAACCTCTCGAGCTCGATGCCATACTTCTCGGCGATGCTGATCAGGAGATCGGCGTTCGGTGTCAGCTTGTCGGCAACGATATGCCGATTGCCTTTGACGGCGCCCGCGCCACCGCCGACGAGCAGCGTTGGGAAGCAGATCCGCCGAGTGCACGTTCCCGTTCCCCATGCCGCTGCCGTAGAGCAGAAGCGAGTGATCGAGCAGCGATCCGTCGCCATCCTCGGTCGACTTCAGTCGCTCGACGAATTGCGAGAAGAGCGTGAGGTGATACGTGTTCACTTTCGCGTGCATTTCGATCGCCGCCGGCCGGTTGCCGTGGTGCGAGATCGAATGGTGCGGCTCGGTGACGCCGATGTTGAGATACGTCCGCTGACTGAGCTCGCGTCCCAGCATGAATGTGAACACACGCGTCAGGTCGGCCTGATACGCGACGAACAACAAGTCGAACAGGAGCTCGACGTGTTCTTCGAAGGACTCGGGCACACCCACCGGGGCATTCGGTACGTCGGGAATCGTGCGCGGCCTGCAGCTCGGCGCGCTGAATGCGCCGCTCGATCTCGCGAACGTGATCGAGGTACTGGCTCAGGCGCGCACGGTCGCGTGAACCGATGCCGGCCTGCACATCCTTCAGATCGTCCGCCACGAAATCGAGGAGACTGCGGTCGGTCCGCATCCTCGCGAGCCGTTCATCCTGATTCCCACCGCCGCCAAACAGCTGCTCGAACACCGAGCGCGGATTGATCTCCATCGGCAGCGGCGCGGTCTCCGACTGCCAGCTGAGCGTGTTCATGTACGCGCAGCTGAATCCCGGCGCGCAGTCGCCGACCAGGCCGCTGAAATCCTCGGTCGCCAGCTCGATCGACGGGAACGTCGTCTCCTGCCCGATGTGCTTCGCAACAAGCTGATCGAGCGTGATGCCGAGCGAGATAATCGGGGCCTGCCGTCCTCTTCGGTGGAACGCCCGCAAGCCACGAGGCCGGGGCACCGGCATGATTGGTATCAACACCCTGCTCAGGCCTGGTCAGGTTGGTGACGACGGCGACCGAGTCGCGGAAGGGCTCGAGCGGTTTCAGGATCGGCGTGAACTCGAAGTCAGCGCCCGCCGTCGCTGGCGTCCAGCGATCCATGATGCAGCCGTGCGGGATGTAGACGCATCCCAGGCGTTTCCGAGCGGCAGCAGCCGTGTCCTCACTGTCGGTGTCAACGCCGGCACCATCGCGTCGAGGAGCGGCAGCGCGAGCGCGGCGCCGACATGCCACGGAGCACCCGGCGACGAGGAATCGAGACCTTCGAGAGGAACATCGTCTCCGAACTCTACAGCGTCCACGTATCGCCCTTGCTGACCCCGAACTCGATCCTGCTCGACCCCGCACTTCTGGGCAATCGTAGCAGCAGGAATCGGCCTGTGGCGTGCCCTGCGGCGTCATGATGTGCCGATTGCCCTTGATCTGACCGGCGCCGCCGCCGACGACGACGTGCGGGAGCGGCGAGCCCGTGTGGCCGTTACCGTCGCTCATCCCGCTGCCGTACACGAGGATCGAGTGATCGAGCATCGATCCGTCGCCGTCCGGCATCGACTTGCAGCCGCTCGAGGAACTTCGCGAACATGCTCAGGTGATAGGCGTTCAGCTTCGCGTGCCCCTCGATCGCGGCGGGCCGGTTTCCGTGATGCGAGATCGAGTGGTGCGGTTCGGTGACGCCGATCTCGGGATACGTTCGCTGGCTGACCTCGCGCGCCATCATGAACGTGAAGACGCGCGTCAGATCGGCCTGGAACGCGAGCGCGAGCAGATCGAACATCAGCGAGACGTGCTCGACGTAGGCCTCGGGCACGCCGACCGGCGCGTTCGGCACGTCCGGCTGCGCATGCGCCTGCTTCTCCGCGCGCTCGATGCGCCGCTCGATCTCCCTGATGTAGCACAGATACTCGTCGAGCCGCGCCCGATCGCGGGCCGGCAGCCCGCCTTCGAGGTGCTTCAGATCGTCGGCGACGAAGTCGAGCAGGCTCCGATCGGTGCGCATGCGCGCGAGACGCTGCTCCAGCGTGCCGCCGCCACCGAACAGCCGCTCGAACACGACACGCGGATTGATCTCCATCGGCAGCGGCGTCGTCGGCGTCTGCCAGTTGAGCGTGTTCATGTAGGCGCAGCTGTAACCCGGGTCGCATGCGCCCACGAGCCCGCTGAAGTCTTCGGTCGCGACCTCGAGTGACGGGAACGTCGTGTCCTGCCCGATACGCTTGGCGATGACCTGATCGACCGACACGCCGACCTCGAAGTCCGGACCGTCCGTCCGCTTCGGCGGCGCCCCCGTCAACCAGCAACCGGACGACACGGCGTGATTGCTGTTGACCTCCACGCGCGTCAGACTGCTGACAACCACCAGCGAATCGCGATACGGCTCGAGCGGCTTCAGGATCGGCGTGAACTCGAAGTCGGCGCCTTCGGCCGCCGGCGTCCACTGCCCCATGATTACGCCGTGCGGGATGTAGACGAAACCGACGCGCTTCTGCGACCGTCGCCGCGCGGTGCCACAGCCGATGACAGCGCAGGAACCATCGCGTCGAGCAATGGCAGCGCGATGGCCACACCGGCGCCACGCAGAAACGTCCGACGAGGGATGGATATCTTCGAGATGAACATCTATATCAGATCTCTTACTCAACGTTCTTCACCAGCTCGTCTCATCTGGAACGGCACACTCGTCACGATCCCGCGAACGAGCGACGAGAATCGATAGCCGTCGGCGGCGGCGCGCACGAACGATCGTCCGGACTGCCGGCATGTCGTCGGCCTCGACGCTGCGGCCGAGCGCGTAGGTGAGCAGCTTCTCGGTCGTCGTGCCGACCAGAAGCTCTGGCCGCTTGAGCAACGACTCTCGCAGCTCCACCACACCGTTGATCTTGCTTCCATCGGCGAGCTCGCCCGAGGCATCGATCGGCATGCCCGCCTCCAGCGTACGCCACACACCGACCGCGTCGAAGTTTTCGAGCGCCAAGCCGATCGGGTCCATCACCTTGTGACAACCCGCACACGCGGGGCTGGCGCGGTGCAATTCCATCCGGGCACGCACGGTCTTCGGTGCGCCTGGCGTCTCCTCGGGGAACGGTGGCACAACCGGCGGCGGCGGCGGCGGCGGCGTTCCGACAAGGTTATCGAGGATCCACTTTCCGCGAACTACTGGCGACGTGCGATCGGCGTGCGACGTCACGAGCAGGATGCCGCCCTTGCCAAGCAGACCTCTCCGCGCGTCCTCAGTGACGGTTACCCGGCGGAAATCCGGACCGTACACGTTGGGGATGCGATAGTGCTTCGCCAGTCGCTCGTTCACGAACGTGTAGTCGGCCGTCATCAGATCGAGAACGCTGCGATCCTCGGTGATGATGCTGCCAACGAACAGATCCAGCTCGCGCTCGAATGCCTGCCTCAGGTTGTCGTCGAAGTCCGGAAAGTCGTTCTTGTCGGGCGTCGTATTCCGCAGGTTTCGGATGTGAAGCCACTGTCCGGCAAAATTCGCGACCAGCGCCTGCGCACGCGAGTCGGCCAGCATTCGACGAACCTGCCGCTCGAGCTCCTCGGCGCTGGCGCAATCGTCCCCGGCTCGCCGCATCCAGCAGCTCATCGTCCGGAATACTGCTCCACAAGAAGAACGAGAGCCGCGAGGCAAGCTCGATGTCACTGACGCGATACGGCGAACCGGGCGTCACACCGCCGGGATCCTGCTCGATGCGGAAGATGAACTTCGGGCTGACGAGCACCGCGCGCAACGCCATCTCCATGCCGCGATCGAAACTCCCATCCGCGCGGCCGGCGTCGTAAAACTCCATGAGACTCGCGAGATCCGCGTCGGTCAACGGGCGGCGATATGCGCGGCGTGCCAGCGTCGACACAATCTTCTCGGCGCACGACCGTCTCGGCACTCGCCTTCGCCGGCGGACACGTGAAGAGACGACTGACGGCTCGGCGTGTCGCTGGCACCAGTGGCATTGAATGGACCACTCACCGTCATGTTCTCGACGTGAGGAACGCCCAGGTGATCCGTCGCGATGAGTGTGCTGCGCTGGAAGGGCTGCAACCGGTTGCCGCCCTGCGCGACAGATCGCTGAAGAAATGCCGCGCCGACCTTGCGCTGGCCCGCCTTTACTTTCACGCGCACCTGCAACCGCTCAGCGAGTGAGTTCACCACGTTGGTCGCGTTGAGCGACGACTGTGTGTAGTCGTCTGGGCCGCCAACCGGCGCGAGCAGCACGCGCTCGCCATCGACAGTGACCTCGAGCTGATGCTCGTATTCGAGACCGCGAATAGAACCGAGATTGATCTCGAGCAGCTTGACCTTGATCACGTACTCGCCGTCGAGCGGGAACGTGTGAAGCGCCATCAACCCGCCGCGCGTGCCGGGAGGCAGGTCTTCGTTCTGCGACGTCTGTGACGCGTCGCCACGAATGCGATACGTCTCTGAGCTCGGACCAATCGAAGGATCGCCGACTGCAAGCGCGCTGATCTTCGCGGCCGCTGACAGATACCGTTCGAGCAGCGACGGCGACACACCGAGCGAGTCCGCGTTATTGTCGAAGCCGTCAACCGAGTCGTCCGCCGGCAGTAGCGACGCAGCGTCGACTTCGAGCGACAACAGGTCGCGAATCGCGTTCGGGTACTCGGCGCGGTTCAGTCGATGTGGAAGATGCCGACCGGGATTGGGATGCGTCGCCGCTCGCGATCGAGCGACGTCTCGAGATACGAGATCAGCGCAGTCTGCGTCGCCGCATCGGGACGCGGCATGCCGACCGGTGGCATCGCGCCGGCGTGAAGCTTCTTGATCACCTTCTCCCAGATGGCAGCAGAGTCGCCGACTCGTGTCAGGTCTGCCTTATCGAGGATCACACCGGAGACAGTCGCGGACGTCGTCGCGCGCGAGTTGTGACACCCAACGCAGTACTGGTTGACGACCTTCTGGAGATCTGCGCCCGACGGTGCCGCGGCCGGCTGACTCAGTACCGGAGTGGCTGCTTTGCTCGGGGCTGAATTCGCGGGTGCGCGGGACCGCTCTGCTCCGCTCGCGAGACGGACGTCGCCACAGCCGCCGTCCACACGACGGCCATCAACACGCCAATTCGGAACCTGTTCGACCTCATCTCGCGTGTGTGCTCGCTAGCCGGCTTGAGCGACTGGATGCTGACAATGAATCAAGTCTTCCCCGACCAAGACGGCTCGCCCCGCGAAGCGGGGCAAAGGAGACGCTGCCAACGAGGCCCTGCATGCTCACACTGAGGCAGGGCCTCGTTAGGATACGTGATCGTTCGGATAGTGCTCTGTACCCCAATTGGGGGGGCCGCCCATAAGCATGACGCGAATCTGCCAGAATGTGCCGCGATGACCTGGCGAGGCTCTTCTCAGATCAGTGAGCAAGTTGCACTATGGTTCCCGCCTCGCCAGCTCACAGTGTCTTCTGCCCGCGCTCCGCGCGGGTCAGCGGTCTTGACCGAGGAACATTCGACTCACACGCCAACCATCCGGGCGGTCAAAGCTGGAGCCCGGACCGTTTTCACCGTGTTGCTCGTCGCGATAGCGGTGGCCGGTCCAACTGCACAGCGCGCCACGATCAAGCTGATCGACGTCGCAGCCGAGGTCGGTATCGATCTCGTCAACGTCTCCGGCGGACCCGCGAAGGACTACATCGTCGACGCCAACGGCAACGGCGCGGCGTTCTTCGACTACGACAACGACGACGACCTCGACGTGTTGATCGTCAACGGCTCGACGCGCGAGCGCTTTGCGCAGGGCGGAGATCCGATGGTGGCGCTCTATCAGAACGACGGCCGCGGACGCTTCCGCGACATGACGGCCACCAGCGGCTTCGATCGGCGCGGTTGGGGATCGGGCGCCTGCGTCGGCGATATCGACAACGATGGCGCGAAGGACGTCTACATCACCGCGTTCGGCGCCGACGCGCTGTGGCGCAACACCGGTAAGGGCACGTTCGTTGACGTCACGCGCCGCGCCGGTTTCGACGATATGAGATGGGGCACGAGCTGCGCGTTCGCCGACTACGATCGCGATGGGTTCCTCGATCTCTACGTTGCCAACTACGTCGCGTTCGACGACAAGACGATTCCCGCGCGCGGGACGACCGCCAACTGCCGCTTCATGGCGACCGATGTCTTCTGTGGGCCGAAGCGCCTGACAGGCGACCTCGACGTCCTTTACCGCAACAACGGCGACGGCACGTTCTCCGACGCTACCGCTCGCGCCGGTGTGAAGGATCCCGGCTACTACGGCTTCGGCGTCGTCTTCACCGATCTCAACGATGACGGGTGGCCGGATATTTACGTGGCGAACGATTCGGTGCCGAATCTGCTGTTTCGCAATCGCGGCAATGGCACGTTCGTCGAGGAAGGCCTGGTGTCGGGCGCCGCGCTGAGCGGCGACGGGCGTCCGCAGGCCGGCATGGGCGTAGATGCCGGCGACTACAACGGCGACGGACTTCCCGATCTCGTCGTCACGAACTTCTCTCACGACTACAACACGCTGTACGAGAACGGTCCCGCGGGTGTCTTCACCGACCGGAGCTACGCGACTGGAGTCGCTGCTACCGCGGGGCCCTATCTCGGCTGGGGCGTGAAGTTCGTCGACCTGGACAACGACGGTCGGCTCGACATCTTCATCGCGAACGGCCACGTCTATCCCGAGGTGGACAAGCACGGGCTCGGCACGCGTTATCAGCAGCGCAAGCAGGTATTCGTGAACGAAGGCACGCGCTTCCGGCACGCGAGCGCCGAGATCGGCGGAGGGCTGCAGCTGGAGCAGTCGAGTCGCGGCGCCGCGTTCGGCGACTACGACAACGACGGCGACATGGACGTGCTCGTCATCAACATGAACGAGCGGCCCACGCTGCTGCGCAACGACACGACATCAGCCAATCACTGGATCACGCTCCGCCTGGTCGGAAGCAAGAGCAACCGGGACGCCATCGGCACGCGCGTCCGCATCGACGCGGGCAAGCGTCGCCAGACGACATTCGTTCGCGGTGATGGGAGCTACATGTCGCACAGCGACACGAGGGCGCACTTCGGGCTCGCAGAGGCGGCGCGCGTCGATCGGATTGAGATTCGCTGGCCGAGCGGCGTCGTCGACACAGCGACCGGGCTGACGGCAGATCGGTTCTATGTTGCTCGGGAGGGGGCGGGGGTCTCCACTCGCTGAGGAGGCTGAGCGCGGAGAATGATCCAACGCAGGGATCGCTGGGATCGCAGAGGCGGCCATTCGCGTGTGGCGCGCTACGCGCGCAGTTGGAACGAGAGTGCGTCGATCACAAGCACCGGGCCGCTTTCGGTAGTGCTTGTGATCGGCACGTCTCGTTCTATGCTGTCCGGCCAGAGGCCGGACTACACGCGAATGGCCTTACTCCGGAAAGTCATTCACCACTCGCTTGATTCCTTCCTTCATCGTGCGCGCACCGAAGTTCAGGAGCAGACCCACACGACAGTCAGCGATGCGCAGGTACGTATAGAGCTGCTGACTGTGAATCGGTGCCAAAGAGTGCATCGCCTTCACTTCGACGATCACCTGGCCACCGACGATCAAGTCGACGCGATAGGCACAATCGATCCGCAGTCCGCGATAAGTCAATGGAAGCGCCTTCTGCGTTTCGATCGCCACGGCCTCCTTTGACAGTTCGAAATACAGGCAAGCGAGATACGCGCTCTCGAGCAGGCCGGGGCCAAGGGCCTTGTGAACGTTGATGGCGGCTTGGACGACGAGCGAAGTGAGGCGATTCAGAGATTCGGCCGAAGCGGTCGCAGGCATGCAGGTCCTGTTGCGTTGGGCATGCCAGAGCAGCAAGCGTTGGAATGTATTGAACTCGTTGAGTCTCGTCGCCCGGCGGTATGCAGTTTTCGAGATCGCGAAAGAAGCTCCAGTTCCCAAGAATTCCATCCCCGCGATCTCTGCGATCCCTGCGTTAGGAAACTCTGCGACCTCTGCCTTCTCTGCGATCCCGCTAACGCGCTAGTTCACGAATCCGATCCAGCTTGCCCTGTCGAACGAGTTGCTGTGAGAGCGCGTGCTGGCGCGCCGCCTCGTCTCGATTCCCCGCAGCGGAGTACGCGTCCGCGAGATACCTGAATCCCTCGGCGGTCTGTTCGAGCCGCTGTGCAGCCTCAAGCTGCTCGATGGCTTCCTGCGAGCGTTTCACTCGTAGCAGCGCAACGCCGATGTCGCGGCGAGAACGCGAGCTCTCGGGCTCAAGCTTGAGCACCTCCGCGTACGACGCGATCGCCCGATCGAGGGCGCCAGCGAGCAGGTCCTTCGACGCCTCTCTGCGAAGCGCATCCAGGCGGAACGCACGCTGACCGGCCGCTTCCGCCTCGGCTTGCTGTTGCTGAAACGTTTCGAGCGCCCGCTTCGCCTCCTCGGTCTTCCCAAGCCGCATGAGCGACGTGCCGAGCGCGTATCGTGCTTCCCGCATTCCGGGGTCGAGAGAGAGCGCGCGTTCGAGAGTCACAGCCGCGTCGGCATACTTGAGCAGCCTCGCCTGCACCTGGCCTGCCCCGGCGTACGCTTTCGCATCGCGCGGGTCCAGCCAACTGGCCGCGAGGAACTCGACGAGCGCCTGCTCGTCACGGCCCTGCAGGAAGTAAATCTCGCCCAGCTGGCGATGCGCTTCGCCGCTGTTGGGATTGGCCTCGATGCGTTGCGTGTACGCGGCAACGGCGCCGTCGAAGTCGGCCTGATTCACGAGCAACGCGCCGAGCGCGCGAAAGAACTCGTCGCGACCGACAATCGGTCCGAACGCTTCGCTGTCGTGATAGCTCTTTGCCGCCTGAGGCAGCAGCGACTGCCGCTCGTAGAGTTGCGCGAGCTCGTGATGGACGCGCCCCGAGCGCAGCCCGCTGTCGAGCGCCTGCATCAGCTCCCGCTCCGCTTCGGCCAGTCGGCGATCACCAGCAAGCACCTCGGCCAGCGCGACGCGTGCACGCTCATCACCGGGCGCGAACCGGATTGCGGAGCGCAGATGATCGATGCTCTTCCCTGTCTGATCGTCGATCCAGTACGCAACGCCGAGCAGGCGATTCGCCTCTGAATCGTTCGGCGACTCGGCCACGATCGCTCGCAGTTCCTGCATCGCCGCATCCAGTTGACCCTGCCGAATCATTGACGTCGCTCGCACGACGCGCTCGCGTGCGGGTGAATCGCCCGCCACGATCGGATCGTCTGCAGACGCGATTCGGAATTTGTCGACGGCAGCGGCGTAGTCTCCGCTTCGTAACGCCGCGTAACCATCGACGTAGCGCGCCTGCGGAAAGATCGGCGCGACGCCGGCAACCTGCCGCAACAGGTCGATTCGCTCGAACGGTGCAACCGTGGGCGCCGCAGCATTCGCCGTGGGCGCGCGCCTGCTCAGCGCACGCTGAAACCCGCCGATGGCCCGAGACGAGTCGGCCTGCTGATCGAGTCGAGCCAGCAGCTGCGAGAGCGTGTAGAAACTCGCCGCGTTGTCAGGATTGAGCGACGTGGCACGACGCAACGCGCGCGCCGCGTCGGCGTCGCGGTCCGCTGCCGTATAAGCGAGCGCCTGAAGTGTATAGATGTCGGCTCGACGGTCGTCCTGGTTCTCCGCCGCTTTGAGCTCTTTCAGCGCATCATCGAGGCGTTGGCGGTCGAGAAGAACGGTCGCCACGGCAACGTGCGACTTCTGCAGCAGGTTTGCTACGGCTCGCGTCCGCCTGGAACTGCTTCACCGCCCGGTCCCATCGATCGAGCGACTCGCGCATCGACTCGACGCTGAGACGAAGCTCGTTGCCCTCGTCGCCGAACGTCCCCGCCTGCGCCCGCGTGAATCGCTGCAGCGCATCGACGAACTCCAG
This sequence comes from uncultured Acidobacteriota bacterium, assembly GCA_963757735.1. Lineage (GTDB taxonomy): Bacteria > Acidobacteriota > Vicinamibacteria > Vicinamibacterales > UBA2999 > Gp6-AA40. The sequence continues at coordinate 182,009 of CAVWST010000035.1, read as the reverse complement.
CTTCAGTTTATGTATGGAGGCCGCCTCGATCCAGAGGCGGTTGTAGGCCGGCGTGGACGAACTGGCCGCGCCCGCGCATTCCAATGTCGGGCACTCGGCACTCTTCTGCGCGCTCACGCCGACAACAAGAGCGGGGAGTAAAAAGACTAGAGCGGCGATGCAGTTCCGGGTTCCGGGTTCCATGTTCCGGGTTCGTGTTCGAGGTTCCGGTTCTCAGTTCGGGGTTCAGAGTTCCGGGTTCGGGCACATGGTCCTCTGTTCGACCCGGCTTTGGCAATGCGCCAGCTCCGAACCTCGAACCCCTGAACCCCGAACCTTGAACCTCGAACCTTGAACCTTGAACTCGAACTTCGAACACGAACCTGGAACCCGGAACCGGGAACCTGGAACTGTCTAGTTGGTTCCAGTTTTCGTTTTGAGATAGTCGACGATGTGGCTGACGTCCTTGCGGCTGGCGACGGCGACCTCGAGTGGCGTGCGCCCCTGCTTGTTCTTGGCGTTCAGATCGGCGCCGTGCTCGACGAGGAATCGCACGATGGGTTCCGAGGCGCGGCCCGTGATGGCGGCGTGGAGCGCCGTCTCGCCATTGCTCGTGGTCGCGTTGATGTCCAGGCCGGACTCCACGCACAGCTTGATCGCTTCGATGGCATCCTTCTCCGAGCCCTGATCGTATGACGGCGCCGCCGGGCTGCCGTCGCGCCAGCCCATGCCCGCCGCAAGCATCAGCGCGTTCGCCTGATTCGGCTGGGTGAGCTTCGGGTCCGCGCCAGCCGCGAGCAGCATGCGCATCACGGTGACATCGCCAGACTTGGCCGCGCGCATGAAGGGCGTGGAGCCTTCACCGAGAGCGCGATCGCCGGCCGTGTGATGACGTTGGAAGACCGGCGCCGCCAGCCGCGCATTCGGATCGGCGCCATGCGCGAGTAACACCTTGATCAAATCGACAGCACCGAGCTCACCCGATGGCTTCGGATTGGGACGCCCGTGGCCGATTGCCAGGCGGTCCATATCGACGGTGGCGTAGAGCGCCGCCATCTTGGCTTCGTTGTCCCCAACGTTCGGATCAGCGCCCTTCTCGACCAGTGCCGCGGCGACGTCGTAGTTCGCGTTGATGATCGCAAGGACGAGAGCGGTCGCCCCGTCGGGATCGGTCAGGTTCAGATCGGCGCCCAGCGATGCCAGCGTCACTGCGGCCTCGAGCGATCCCTGCCTCGCCGCATACATCGCTGGCGTCCAGCTGCCGAGCGGCAGAATCGACTGACCGTTGCGGCGCCGCGGAACATCGAGGAGACGGGAACGCTCGTTGACGTCGGCGCCACGCTCGACGAGAAGTTTGATGGCATCAACGTGGTTCTCGGCGGCGGCCCACATCAGCGCAGTCTCGCCGTACCACTTCTCGCGCGCCTTCAGATCGGCGCCGTGGTCGATCAGGATCTTGAGCACGCCGGCGTTACCGGTGCGTGCCGCTGTCATCAGAACGGTCTCACCTTCGGGCAACACCGCATTGGGATTCGCACCGGCCTCGAGCAGCGCGTCGGTCGCTGCAGCGCTGCCGTTGACCGCCGCCAACTGGAGCGGAGTGATGCCGTCACGCGTCGCCGCGGTGGCGTCGGCGCCCGCACGAAGCAGCATCCGCACCATCTCGAGATCGCCGGAGCGCACCGCGTAGTGAAGCGCCGTGGTGCCATCGCGCTCGGTGACCTTGAGCTCCGCCGGCTGCTTGAGCAGCGTGCGGACGACCTCGCGGTTTCCAGACTTGACTGCCTCGATCAGACGCAACGGTGCTTCCGCGGCCGTGGCCACGACAGCCGCAACGAGCGCGAGAACCGCGAGCGTGGATGTTCGAACCAGGGTTCTCATCGCCGGCCAGATCGGACGCTCACACCTCGACGCGACCTGTGCTCTCGGCAAAGGAGTCGAGATGCGTGCCGTAGACATCGGCCACCTGTAGCCACAGGTTCGCGACCGGAGTCCAATCCGGCGCCACGACGTGCCGATCGCCTTTGACTTTGCCTCCAGCGCTGCCCACCGCGACCAGCGGAAGCGGATACGGAGCGTGCGCCTGACCGTCGCTCATGCCCGCGCCGTAGAAGACCAGCGAGTTGTCGAGGACGGTGCCGTCACCCTCGGGCATCGCCTTGAGCTTCTCCACGAAGCGCGCGAACAGCTGCGCGTAATGGAGGTTGATCTTCGCGTGATTCTCCATGTTCTCAGGACGGCCACCGTGGTGCGAGACGTCATGGTGCGTGCCCGGGATGTCGAGCTCGGGTAGGTCCGCTGACTCGCTTCACGCGACATCATGAACGAGAACACACGCGTCAAGTCGGACTGGTACGCCACGGCAAGCAGATCGAACATCAGGTTCGCGTGATCGACGAAGTTGTCGGGCACGCCGAGCGGGGCGTCGAGCGCGATCACCCTCTTCGAGTTCTGCGCTTCGGCACGCTGGATGCGCCGTTCGATCTCGCGCACGTTGTCGAGGTAGTCGCCGAGGCGAGCGCGATCGCGCGCACCGACCTTGCGCTGCAGATCGCGCGCTTCTTCGGTGACCGAGTCGAGAATGCTGCGATCCTCCTGAATGCGCTGGAGACGCTCGGCCTGCGTGCTCGATCGTCCGAACATCCGCTCGAACGCCGCGCGCGGATTGGTCTCCATCGGATTCGACTGCGTTTCCGACGCCCACGAGATGCTGTTCATGTAGGCGCAGCTGTAACCAGGCACGCACCCGCCGACGTAACCGCTGAAGTCCTCGGTCGCCACCTCCATCGACGGAAGCTGTGTGTCCTGACCGATCTGTTTCGCGATCACCTGATCGATGCTGACGCCGACGCGGATGTCTTCCGCCTCGGTCTGCTTGGCGACCGCGCCGGTCAACCAACCCGCAGAACTCACGGCGTGATCGGTGACGGTCTTGCCACCGGCCCGCGAGAGGTTGCCGAATGAGGTGACCTGATTACGGAACGGTTCGAGCGGCTTGAGAATCGTCTTGTACTCGTAGCCCGGCCCGTAGCGTCCGGGAACCAGTGCTTGTTGGTGGCCCCGTTCGGGAAGTAGACCGCGCCGAACCGGAGCGGCCCCCTGGCTGGCGTCTGTGCGAGCGCCGTGAACGCCGGCACCATCGACTCGAGCAACGGGAGCGCCATGGTGGTTCCGACGCCGAGCAAGAACGTCCGCCTGGGCAACGCCTTCTTGGTGACAAACATGAATTACTCCACAGCTCGCTTCTGTTGAGGCCACCGGGGTAAACGGTCCGGTATCCGCCGGATTCCAGCGGGAACGATGTTGCCAACGGCGTCAACCAAGCGAATCCTGGGCTACCCTGGCCGCGACTATCGGTCGCCATCGCCGACACCCGCATCTGAAAAGCCGGGCTGTCGACGATCCCCATGATGATGCCTGAAAAACGGTAATCCTGCCGCTCTGCCTTTCGGACGATGTCCCTGACGACCGGCATGTCGTAATACTGCAGCCCGCGCCCGATCGCATAGGTCATCAGTTTCTCTGTCAACGTGCGCACGAACACGTCGGGCCGCGCAAGAACGCAGTGCGGAGGGCAACGACGCCGTCGACCTGCGTGCCATCGGCGAGCTGCCCCGAGGCGTCGAGAGGAACACCGGCCTCGCGTGTGCGCCAGGCCCCGATGCCGTCGAAATTCTCGAGCGAGAAACCGATCGGATCCATCAGCTTGTGGCAGCCGGCGCAGGTCGGGCTGGCACGGTGACGTTCCATGCGCTCGCGGAGCGTCTTCGGTGCCTCGTCAGTGCTCCCCTCGAGCGGCGGCACATTGGGAAGCGGCGGAGGCGGCGGTGTCCCGAGCACGTTCTCGAGCACCCATTTTCCTCGCAGCACCGGTGCAGTGCGGTCCGCGCGCGAGGTCACCATCAGCAGTCCGCCCTTGCCGAGCAGGCCGCGCCGCGCATCGTTCGTCAGCGTGACCTTGCGGAAATGACTGCCGTAGACGTTCGGGATCCCGTAGTGCTTGGCCAGCCGCTCGTTGACGAACGTGTAGTCCGCCGTCAGCAGGTCGAGCACGTTCTTGTCGCCGCGCACGATGCTGTCGAAGAAGAGCTCGGCCTCGGTCTGGAAGGCATCGCGCAGCGTGTCGTCGAAGTCGGGGAACTCGTCGTGGTTCGGTGCAACCGTCCGCAGGTTCCTGGTATGCAGCCACTGACCGCTGAAGTTGCTGACAAAGGCATCGGCTTTCGGGTCGGCAATCATCCGGCGCACTTCACGCTCGAGCACCACCTGATTGCGAAGCTGACCCTTCGCCGCCAAATCCATCAGCGCATTGTCAGGGATGCTGCTCCAGAGGAAAAAAGACAGTCGCGACGCGAGCTCGACATCGGTCACGTTCTGAAGCGTGCCCGCCTTCGCGGTGGGGCTGTCCTCTTCGACGCGGAACACAAACGACGGGCTGGCAAGCAGCCGGCGCAGCGCCATCTGGATGCCGCTGTCGAAATTTCCCTTGGCTCGGCCTGCGCGATAGAAGGTGAGCAGCCGACTCGTGTCGCCCTTCGTCACCGGCCGCCGATACGCCTGGCGCGCCAGCGTCGAGAGAATCTTCGCGGCACAGGCGTCTTCGTCGACTGCGGTTCTCTCCGGCCGGCACGAGAAGATGCGCTGCCGGCTCGGCGTGTCTCCCGGTCCCACTGGATTGAACGGCCCGGCGATCGTGAGCGTCTCGATGTGCGGACGGCCGGTTGAGTCGTACGTGCCCGCGGAGCTGCGAAGGAATGGACGCAACCGCTGCGTGCCTTCACCGATCTTGCGCACGAACGACGCACCGACTTCGTGCGGCCCGGCTTTGACGGGCACCGTGACCTTCAGTCGCGCATCCACCGCATCGCTGCGCTCAGTGATGCTTGCGCCAGCTGGCAGACTTGGATCGTTGTCGCCACCCACAGTGATGACGAAGACGCGCTCACCGTCGACGGTGATCTCGATCTGATGCGGGTGCTCGAGTCCGCGGATGGCTTCGAGGTTGGTTCGATAAAGCTCGAGTGAAAAGCGGTACTCGGCATCGAGCGGGAAGTTATGTTTGACGACGGCCCCGCCAACCGTGCCGAGGGGAAGCCCCTCGATGTGCTGATCCTGGGAGCGATCCTGGCGGATGCGATACGTGTCCGATCCAGGCGAGACCGCCCCGCCGACGGCGAGCGCGCTCACGCGATCGGCCGCAACGAGATACCGCTCGAGCAAAGCGGGCGACGTCCCTAGAAGATCGGAGATATTGTCGAAGCCGAACGCCGAATCATCGGGCGGCAGGAGCGACGCAACATCGACCTCGAGCGCGATCAGATCGCGCACCGAGTTCGCATACTCGCTGCGATTCAGACGCCGGATGAGCGGCCGCCCGGGATTCGGGCTTCGCCGCCGCAGATTTATCAAGCTCCGTCTCGAGGTAGGTGGCGAGCGCCTCGTAGGTTGCATCATCGGGACGCGGCATGCCCTGCGGCGGCATCGAACGCGTGCGGAGCCTGCGCACGACGTTTTCCCAAATTTCGCCGTGGGCCGGCGGCGTCGTGATGTCCACGCCATCGAGCGCGAGGTCGGATGTCTTCGTGCGCTGATTGTGGCAGGTGACGCAGTAGCGATCGACGACGGCGCGCGGGTTGATGGAGGCGTTCGCCGCAACCGGCGCCGGCGCAGGCGAGCTCTGAGCGCCGTCGGCAGACAGGATGGCCCACCCTGCCGACAGCACCCACGCCGATGCGACTGCGAACGCGATTCTTCTCATCTCACCCCAAGTGCAGACTGCATCTCACGTCAGTGCAGACTGCATCGGCAGACTGCATCGCACCTCAACGCAGATCCGGCCACAACCATCGATCGGTTGTATGCCAGTTCCACGCCCCGGATCAATGCCCCGATCAGGTGACCGTTGGCCGATTTTGCTTAGATTTTGAACGATTTTCCGCGCACCGTGATATGTCTAATCGGAGCCTTTGACCTTTGACCTTTGACCTTTGACCTTTGGATGCCCCTCTACGAATACAAGTGCCGAGCCTGCGGCCATGACTTCGAAACGCTCGTGCGTGGCGCCGAACAGCCGGCGTGTCCGGCGTGCCAGTCGCACGACATCGAGCGGCTGCTGTCGTCCTTCGGCGTCAGCTCCGAGGCGCGCTCGCACTCGACGCTCCAGGCAGCACGCCGCGATTTCACGCACAGCTCGGATCGAAAAGACCGAATCAGGCACGAGGCGGAACAGGTGCGCGATCACGTGCAGGAGGACTACGGCCTCCGGGTGCCGAAACTCGAGGAGTAATCGTCCCGGGGCCCGGGATTCGGGACTCGGGATTCGGGATTCGGGATTCGGGATTCGCTGTTCAGTTCAACGTTCCTGCGTCGGCGCGGGAGCAGGCGCATTCGGCGCCGGTTGGCCCTGCTGACCTCCGCGACCTGCCGGAGCCTGCCCTGTGGTGCCGCCTTCCGGCACGTGATGGATGCGCGACTTGAATCGCCATCCCTTCGGCGTCTTGACGTAGGTATCCTCGTAATAGCCTTCGTGGTGAATCTTGTAGGGATCACCGCCGAGCCCAATCATCAGCATGTCGACACTGCCAGTGGCGCCTTCCGCAGTCGGCGTGATGATGTGGTTCACGTAAAGATGCTTCACGCCCTGTCGGATCCAGCCGACGTTCTTGCAGCCGCGCGAGCCACCGCCTGAAATTTCGGCGAGCCTCTCACGACCCTGTGCCTTGTTGCCAACCTTGCCGTTCACTTCGGGCGCGAAATACCCGTCCTCTGCGAAGAGGTCCGCATAGTCGTAGCCGTTGTTGGAACAGGTATCGATCGCGCGCGCATACTTCGCGACGAGCTGCTGGATCTCGAAGTAGTCGAGCGCGGTGAGTTGCGGCGCTACTGCGCAGAGACGGTGCGGCCTGGCTATCGCCGACGAGCAAGCGCGACGACGGAGCGATACGAGTGGTGACTAGGACATGATGAATCCCGTGGTGGCGCCGAAAGTAACCGGTCGGGTCTCGCGAGTGATCACCGAGCATGCCGCCGACGTGACGGAACCGCAAGCTGGACGACCGCCTACTCACGATGATCTAGAAATCGAACTGCCCGCTGATCTTGAAGAGGCGAGCGTCCATGATGCGCTGCGGTGTCCGCCACACTGCGTAGGCCGGGTTCTCCTGCATGACCGGGTTGGCGTTGAGCATGTTGTAGATGTCCAGGTTGACGGACGCGCGGCGCGCGCCGAACCGGAAGATCTTCCCGACGCGCACGTCGAGCTGGTTGACGCGATCGCTGTAGATGTCGCCCGGTACGAGCAGGTTGATTGTGGCGTTCGCGGCCCCACCCGACAGCGGCCGACCGAGCGACGGGATGATCTCTGCGTTCGAGTAGATGCGATTGGCTGCGACGACGGGCCCGGGCGTGCTTTGCACCGTCGCCGCCAGGTTCACGTCAACCCGTGGAAGGACATAGGTCGCAAGGAACTTCGCCTGCGTCAGGAACGCCGCCTGAACATGACACGCGCGCGTGCTCGGACCGGCACCCGGGGCAATGCCGCGAACACAGCACCCTGCGAGTTGCTGATCACCTCGCAGTTGTCTGTCGTCGCGCGGCCCGTGCTCACGCCGCCCTGCAGCACCAGCCCGTTCTGAAGCCGCGCGTTTGCGCTGAAGTCCATACCGTTCCAGTGCTCGGTCTGCTTGCCGAAATCGCCGCGCGAACGTCGTGTAGTTCGTGCCCTGACCCACCTTCGACGGGTTGAGGTTGTAGAGCCCGTCGATCCGGTAGCCGCCGCCGTCGGGCAGCCCAGCGTCGACGCGGCGCCGTCACGCTGTACGGGTCGAAGTCGGCCGCCGTCAGCCCGACGACCTGCGTCACCTGGAAGTTGCCAAACCAGCGCCGGAAGTAGCCGACGTCGATGCCAAGGCGCGGCATGATTTCGTGCTGCACGCTCGTCGAGAACTCCCAGTTGTACGGCCGGTTGCCCCACCCGAAGCGCGTGTCCTCGTTGAACTGCGCGATCGAGGTCAGCGTGCCCGAACTGGGCTGAGGTACGCCGAGCATTCGACCGTTGGCCGCTGGGTTGAACTGGTCGCAGTCGGGATTGAAGTTGCCCCGCCGCGGATCGCCGACCGGAAACATCAGGTCGTTCCAGTTCCGCGTCGTCGTCGTGCTGACGCCCGGCCGGGTTGCCGATCGTGAACAGCGTCAGCATGTACTTGCCGAGGCTCGCCTTGATCGCCGTCTTGCCGTTGCCGAACAGATCGTAGGACGCGCCGAGTCGCGGCGTGATGTCGTGCATGCTTTGGCTGGTGACCGCCGCGAAGGTGTAGTCGCGGGTCGGCTGCAGCGGCGCGGCCCGCGATACTGCTCCGGATATCCACCGCGGAAGCCGTCGTAACGGACGCCGGCGTTGATCGTCCAGCGGTCGATCGTCCAGCGATCCTGCGCGTAGATGACCGAGCTCGCCCTTCACCAGCGACTCGCCGCGCGTCGGCACGCCGTACAGCGTGACCTGGTTCGGGATGCCGTTGTTGAACCGGTAACATCATGTAGCTGCGAGTTCGAGTCCGACGTGCTGACAGTGTTCGCCCACGTGTCGCTGAATGCCGACCTTGAGCGAGTGCGAACCGGTGACGTAGGACATCGACGCGACCGACCGTGTTGATCGTCTGGCTCGAGTAGCCGAAGAGCCCGCTGGCGCCGCCGTCGCCGCCCTTCCCGCGATAGAAGAAGTTGTGTCGACTGCTCGAGCACCGGAATCATGCTTCGATAGATGTCGCCTTCTGCCGGCAACTGGTTGCCGAACGCTTCGCCGCGTCGCGCGTAGCGCGCCTCGAGCAGCAGCTTGTTCGTCATCGGCGCCGTCCACGCGGCCTGCGCCAGGTTGAGGACGGGGAAGCGATAGGCCACGGCCGACTCGGGCGAAACGCCGGCGCGCGTGTCGTCCCAGATACGCGACTGGTTGTCGTAGTAGAGCGACACCTTGTGCTTCTGCGCGAGCTGCGACGTGAGCCGCAGGTTGACGCCGTTCTGCTCGAGCGAGAAGAAGCCGCGGCGGCTGGTATCCGCTTCGACGTACGTCCACTTGCGTCGGATCGCCCTCGTTCGCGTTGTAGTAGAGGCCGGCGATGAAGTTCTGGTTCGTCTGCCAGCGCGCCGAACCGTAGAACCACAGGCGGTCGCGCAGGATCGGACCGCCCACCGACGGGTTGACGTCCTACGCCTGCTTCATCTCGTTCGGCTCGGGCAGACCGCGGTTCTGCAGATCCTGAGTCGATGTTGCTGGTCTGCCAGGCGGAGTTCACGCCCGTCGCGAACACGTCGCCGCGGATGCGTGTTGCCACCCTCGCGCGGGATGATGTCGATGCGCAGACCGCCGAACGGCTGCTCGGCGGTAGATCGCGGCGAAGTCGACCGCGACTTCCTGCGTGGAGCCGGTGTCGGGCACGAAGTTCGAGAACTCGCCGCCCGAGAGCACGTTGCCAAGCCGCACGCCATCGAGCTGGAGACGCGTGTCGCTCGTTCGGCCGCCGTGAATCGAGAACGTCGTGTTCTGCAGGTTGTTCGTGCCGCCGACGTCGGCAAGTGCTCCGCGACCCGGCTGCGCGGCTGCGAGGCCGGGGATGAGCACCACCATGTTGATGTGGCTGCGGCCCGCCGGGATCTGTTCGATCACCTGCTGGTCGAACACTCGCTGCTGCGTCGTGCGCTGCACGTCGACGATCGGACTCTCACCGGTGACGGTGATCGTCTCTTCGAGTGAGCCCACACGCAGATCGACGTCGATCGTGGCGACGAACGTACCTGTCAGCTCGATGCCTTCGCGGCGGACGGTCGAAAATCCGCTCAGGCTGAACACCACGGCATAGGTGCCTGGCCGCAGATCGATGATGCGGTACTGACCGCTGCCATCGGTGACGACCGAACGAACCTTTTCAATCAGGGCGGGGCTCGACGCCTCGACCGTGACTCCCGGCAGCACAGCGCCGGAGGGGTCCCGGACCACGCCGGTAATCGACGCTTGCGCGTGCGCCAGCGCCGGCACCAGGGCCATGAACCCTGTAACGAACAACATCACACGTGTGAGTCGCAACATCTGCTTCCTCCACAGGAGCACTCTTAACGAATTTCCGTCGCGCGCTGAAAGCTTCCCGGGGCGCGGGCCCGGTTGATCGGCAGCGCTTCAGGGCTGCGCGCGTGGTGCATTGCCGGCTGGAGCCGCATCTGCCGCCACATACACTCGCGACTTGAAGCGCCAGCCTCCCTGCTGTGTTCGGACGTACACGTCCTCGTAATAACCGCCGTCGTTCTTGAGGAGCGCGCGTCCGGTCACTCCATCCGCCGACAGGCCAAGCGCCACACCCGATGTCCTGAAGCGCTTCACGCCGTCGGTTCCCGCCACGTACACGTCATCGAACAGCCCCAGATCGGTACCGGCCAGTCGTCGAATCACCGTGACATCCTCCACAGTGAGATTCGCCTTCTGCTCCTGCCCTGTGATGACCGTGCGTGCCTTGATCCGCCAACCCTTCGGTGTCTTCACGTACTCGTCGGCGTAATAACCGGCGGCGCCCAGTTCGGCCCGACCGGTGACACCCTTCGCGTTCGACTCGATCGTCACCATCGGCACCGTTCGCGGACCGGCGGCGGCCTGCGCTGCGGCGTTGATGCAATGGCGCTCGCTACGCACAAGCGCCATCAGCCGCTCGCGGCCGACCACTTCGCCGCGGATATTGCTGGCAAAGTACCCGTTCTCGGGCAGGAAGACGTCCGCGTAATCTTCAGCCGCGCAGCCCCCGAGCGCTTTCGCATACTTCGCCGACAGCTCCTGAATTTCCGCTCGATCCTTGTCGGTCAGCGACTGCTGTGCGCTGGCGGTTCCCGCAGCCAGCAGTATGACGCCGACAACAATCACTCCGAACACTTTCTTCATGACGTCTCCCGGGCTCGTACTACTGCTGCTGTCCACGGCCGCCACGTCCTGCGCCTGCGGCCGGCGGCGGCTGAACATCGACACGCGATGGCGTGAACGTCCGGCTCTTGAACTTCCAGCCCTGCGCCGTCTTCACGTACCTCGTCGTCGTAGCGGCCACCGAGCGCGATGCCACTCGGGTTGCCGTTCTCACCGATGTCAATGATGACGGCATATTCCTTACCGATCGCGCCGCCCGGTGCAGGCTCGATCACGTGATTGGTGATGAAGTGCCGCACGTATTTGGCGCCACGCGGCTGCGTGTTGGCAAGCGCCTTCAGATTCTCGTGACCTTCGGTGCGCGGACGCCCGAACACCGCGCCGGGCGCGAACAGATTCGCATAGCTCTCGCCGCCGTCGGTGTTCCCGTCGAGGCCATATGGATAACTCGACACGAGTTGCTGGATCTCGATGTAGTCGAGCGCCGTCAGCGCCGGCGTCTGGCTCTGCGACGCGCTCTTCTGCTGACCGCCCACCGCGGCCGCGAAGACTATACAAACGAAAGCCGTCAGCGCGATCGACAATCCAAATCGTGTTGCGTGTCTCGCCATCGAATGTCCTTTCACTGCCCCGGACGCGGCGCTGACGCCGGCCAGACGTCGACCTTCGATTCGTAGTACATCCGTCGCTTGAAGCGCCATCCCTGCGGCGTCTTCTGATACTCGTCATCGTAGTAGCCGCCGTGATTCACCTTATTTGGCTTGCCCACGACTCCGACATCGACGACCACGACGTACGCTCGCCCCGTCGCCCCGTCGCCACTTGCTTTGACGACATGGTTCATCGTGAAGTGGCTTTGCACCGTGTGGCCGCGTGTTCCTCCGCGCGCGAGCGTGGCCAACTGATCGCGGCCCTGAATCGTCCGGCCTTCCGTTCCCTGATTCGTTCCCACGAACGCGCCGTCGGGCGTGAAGAGATCCGCGTAGGCGTAGCCGTAGTTGTCTCCGCTGTCGAGCGCCCATGCCGACTTACGCACGAGTTGCTGAATCTCGATGTAGTCGAGCGACGTCAGGGTGGTCGCGCTCGGGCGAGCGGTTGTCGTGGTCTCGCGCTGTTGTGCCGGGAGCACGGTCAGCGCCAGCATGGCGAGGATGGCTATTCCGAGCGCGGTTGTCAGCGGCCGGCCACTCGTCATTTCGCCTCCGTGCCGGTGGCTGATGCTATGAACGTCCGCGTTTTGAAACGCCAGCCCTCCGGCGTCTTCGCATACATGTCCTCGTAGTGACCGCCGAGGAAGATGGAGCTTGGCTGTCCCGACTCGCCGATGTCAACGGCCACGAGGTACTGCCTGCCGACGACGCCGTCCGTCGTCGCCTCGATCACATGATTCGCCAGGAAGTGACGGGTGTACTTCGCGCCATGCGGAGCACGGCTCGCCATCGTAGCAAGGTTCTGACGCCCTTCGGTGCGAGGCTGCCGGAAGACCGCATCAGGCGTGAAGAGATTCGCGTACCGAGAGACCGTCATCCGGATTCTGATCGAGCGCGTACGGATAACGCGCGACCAGCTGTTGAATCTCGATGTAGTCCTCAGCCGTAAGCCTCCCGGGATTCGGGATTCGGGATTCGGGATTCGGAGACTCGGGATTAGGAGACTCGGGATTCGGAGACCGAGGCTCGGGACCCGCGGTCAATGCGCGTGGCGTCCCCAGCATCGCCGGCGGCGGCTGCACCGGCGCGCCAGACGTCGATTCGAAGAAGCTCCGCGACTTGAAGCGCCAGCCTTGCGGCGTCTTCACGTACACGTCGTTGTAGAGCCCGCCGTGATCGACCCGGCTCTTCGCACCGTTGCCGCCATTGCCGATGTCGAAGATGCCAACATAGGTCCTTCCGATCGCGCCGCCGGGTGCGGGCTCGATCACGACGTTGGAGACCCAGTGGCTCATGAAGTTCGGGCCGCGCTTTCCGCCTCGCGCGAGCGCGGCGAGCCGCTCGCGTCCCTGATACGTTCTGCCGCTCGGACCCTGATTGGTGCCTGTGAACGTCGCGTCGTCCGCGTACAGATCCGCGTACCCAGAGCCGTTGTCGGCGCCGGTGTCGAGCGCGTAGCCGTAGCGATAGACGAGTTGCTCGATTTCGAGATAGTCGAGCGGCGTCAGCACTGGCGTCGGAGACGTCGGCTGCTGCGCAGATGTTCCACTGAACCCGACAACGAGCACGCTGAGAGCTGCGATCGCGATGCGCATCGACTTCAACGCGCCTCCGCCTCTCGACGAGGACGCGGGCCGCCCTCGGACGGCATGAACTGGCGACGCTTGAATCGCCAGCCGTCCGGTGTCTTCACGTAGACATCCTCGTAGTGCCCGCCTCCGAAGATGTCGTTCGGCCGTTCTCCTTCGCCGATTCGAAGTTGAACAAGGTACTCCTTGCCGACCGCACCCTCGCTCGTCGGCTCGATCACGTGATTCACGATGAAGTGAAACGCAGACTGCGGGCCGCGCGTGTTGCGACGCGCGAGCGCGGCCAGCGCCTCGCGGCCTGTCGTCTCACGGCCCATGCGATCGGCGAACGCGCCATCGGGCGCGAAGAGCGAGGCGTACACGTTGCCGTTGTCGGCGCCAGTATCCACGGCATACGCGTAGCGCGACACGAGCTGCTTGATCTCGATGTAATCGAGTGCCGTGAGGCCGGTAAAACTCGCCGCCGGCTTGCCGGCGACGGAGGCCAATGGCCGCGGGGAAGCCGGATCGGCCTGGCCCGTCACAGTGTGGGCACTCCACGCCAGGGCCAGGACACCCACACCGATGATCGACACGACTCGCGTAGAGCGAACGTTCATTGAAATCTGCTCCGCCTTCTAACGGGGAAGGAGGATCGGGAATTCCCTAGGCTACGAGGGCACCAATCATCTACTGTCGGGGCGCCGTGAGATATCCCCAGATTTGGGGGGATAGACCGGATTTTTGGATTCGCCGTTCGTGTGTTTCGAGTCCCGGATCCCGAATCTCGAGTCCCAATCCCGGATTCCGGTCCCGGCAGGTCTCAAGGAATATGAATGATGCCGCGGCGCAGCGCCTCGGCCAACGCCGCCGTCCGGTCGTGCACGTTGAACTTCAAGAAAATGCTCTTGATGTGCGCGCTGGCGGTGTCGCCGCTGATCCCGAGAGCCGCCGCAATCTCCTTGTTCCTCTTCCCCGTCGCCAACAATTCGAGCACCTGAGACTCCCGGAACGTCAGCGAGGGCTGGCTCGCCCGCTGTTCGAGGACTGCCGCAATCTCCGGCGGGATGGCGCGCTGGCCCGCGTGGACGTCCCGGATGACGCGGATCAGGTCGTCGGGCAGTGTGTCCTTCAGGAGGTAGCCCATCGCCCCGGCGGCGACCGCCCGGAAGATGTCCTCATCGCGGTGGTACATCGTCAGAACCACGATCCGGGCATCAGGCTGGTGGCCGCGGATCGTCTGAATCGCCTGCACGCCGTTCATCGTCGGCATCTCGAGGTCCATCAGCGTCACGTCGGGCCGATACCGGAGGAACTGCTCGACCGCCTGTTCACCATCGGCGGCCTCTGCCACAACAGTCATGTCAGGCTGGACGCCAACGATGCGAGCGATGCCCTCGCGCATCAGGCGGTGGTCATCGACACAGAGAACGCGAATTGCGCTGGCACATCCAGAACTCTACTCCGCTGCCATGGGGACGGCCGCCTCGATCGTCGTGCCGACGCCCGGGCTGCTGATGAGAGCCAGTTTTCCGCGAAGCCGCGCCGCGCGCTCACGCATCGTCAGCAGCCCGAGGTGCTCGCCGATTGCGGGGGCCGGATCGCGTTCTTCGGGAACGAACCCGCATCCGTTGTCAACGATCGTGAGCCGGACGCCGTCCTTGTCGAAGTGCAACGTGATGTGGATGTGCGTCGCGCGTCCATGCTTGACCGCGTTGGCGACCGCCTCCTGCGCAATTCGCAGAAGCTGCACGTCGGCATCGCCTGAGCACTGCCGGGCGCGGCCGGTGACGGAGAACTCGGCGCGGATGCCTTTGGTCTTCGTCGTGTGGTCCGCGAGCTCGCGCAGCACATCGACCAGCGCCCGCGGCTTCATCGAGTTGTTGCGCAACTCGAGAATCGATTCGCGGGCCTCGCGGAGGCAGTGCCCGACCTGACGGCGCAGCCGACGCAATCCATCGCGCGCAGGAGCCTGAGCTGGCTCGAGTTGCGTCGCGATCGTTTCGAGCTCCACGCCAATCGCCGCAAGGCTCTGAAGCAGCGTGTCGTGAATCTCGCGGCTCACACGCGCGCGTTCCGCGAACACCAGCGCGTACTGCGAACGCACCGCGCGCAGACGGAACCACCACGCGGCGCCGAAGACGAGCAACAGGCCGAGCACCGACAGAGTCGCGAACTCGCGCGTGCGGTAGAACGGCGGCGCGACGGAGAACTCCCAACGTGCGGCCTCAGTCCACTCGCCGTTGGCCGTCGTGCTGACCCTGAAGCGATAGTCACCCGACGGCACGTTCGAATAGATCGCCTCCCGCGTGTTGCCGGCGTAGACCCATTCGTCATCCAGCCCTTCGAGCATGTACCGGAAGCGGAGCTTCGAGGACGAGGACAGGCTGATGGTGCCGAACTCGATTCGGAGGTTCGACGTCCCGGCTGCCAGCGAGAGGCCGCGATCCGCCGAGACGCGGCGGCCGTCGGCCACGATTCCGTCGATACGCGGAGGCGGTGGCCGATGCGACGGCGGAAGGCTGGTCGGATCGATCACCGTCATGCCCAGACCAGTCGCAACCCACAAGCGTCCGTCACCACCACGAACGCCGCCGACACCGGCCTGCCACGTCTGCGATCCGAGTTGCATCCCGTCGGTTTCGTCGAACAGCGAGTACTCGAGCTGATACGTCGGATTGCCGGCGATCTTGTCGACCTCGCTTGGATGGAAACGGATGACCGCGGCGCCCGAATTCACGCCGACCCAGATCTGACCCTCCAGATCCTCGATGAGAACGGGCACCAGATCCTTCAGCGGTGCGTTGTCCTGCGTGACCGCAGTCACGCGTCCGTTCTGAATGCGGTTGACGCCCGCGGACGTAGCGAACCAGACAGCGCCTTTGGCGTCTTCGAGAATCGAGAGGACCGTCCCACTCGTGAGCCCCTCGGTCGGTCCGTAGCTTCTGAATGTGCCTCTGTCATGGACGGCGACGCCGCCGGAGAGCAGGCCCATCCACACTCGACCCTGTCTATCGGTGTAAATCGACTGGCACGCGCGATCGGCGAGGTCGCTCTTGCCTTCGTACGTCGTGACGGACTTGCCGTCCCACGTCATCACGCCTTTCAGCGCAGTGCACAGCCAGAGGTTGTTCTCCAGATCCGTCGTGAACGCCATCAACCGGCTTTTGCGAACGATGTCCGGAACATCAACCGGCATGAAGCGTCCGTTCACGAACTGGCTGATCTGCCCTGCGGCGGAGACCCACAGGGTGCCGCGGCGATCGCTGTGCAGCGCCATCGTCTGCGACAGGCCGTACGCCGTGCGACCGGAGGGCGAGAAGCGGTTCAGGCTGTGACCGGTCGCGACCCACACACTGCCGTCACTGCCGACAGTCGCCGTACGCACGCCTTCATTGGTGAGCCCCTCCAACTGCGTGACGCTGGTGAAGGAACTTTCGGAGAGGCGGATCAGACCGCCGCGCATGCCAACCCAGATGTTCCCCTCGCGGTCCTCGTACAGCGATCGTGGTGACCCAGCGAGGCGATGCTCGGTACTCGTAGCGTTCGATGATGGCGGCGTTGTCCAGCGGATCGCGCACGCGCATCAACCCGCCACCAAACGCTGCAGCCCAAATCTGGCCACGACTGTCACGCATCACCCGCCACGCGCCGGTCGGGAGGCGAATCGCCCGCTCGTGCTGCGGTGTCGAGTGCGTCGACAACCGCATGAGCACTTCCTGCGCGTCGGTCACCCAGATGTTGCCCGACGCATCTTCAGTCAGGCTCTGGACGTTCGTGACACCCGGGTCCACGAGTTCGAAGACATCCTTCGTCTTCTTATAAATGCCGGATGCGGTACCGACCCAAAGGTGCCCGGCGCGATCCTCGTACAGGCTGAACGCCTCGGCGCCGTTGTAGCCTTCGTTCTTTCCAGCCAGCGTCCAGCGGTTGTTCGCGAACTTGAACAGCCCGCGTCGAGTCGCCACCCAGATCGCACCCTGTCGATCCTGGATCATCGCGGCCACGCCAGGCGGCGCGCCGTCGGCAACCGAGTGACGACGATCTGGCCGCGCTGGATACGAACCACTCCGCCGCCACCGCCGATGCCAACCCAGATGCTGCCGTCGTGCGATCCGACGATCGCGTGCACGGGACCGCTGGGTAGTGCCGACGCTGGATCGGCTGGTTGCCACGGCGAGAAGCGATTGCCGTCGAAGCGAAGAAGACCCGTGGGCCCACCAACCCAGAGATACCCTTCCAGGTCCTGCGCGATGGTGAATACGTCGCCCGGAAGAAGCCCCTTCTCCGATGCCCACACCGCCATCGTGTAGTTGGGCGTCGCTGGCTTCTCTGCGAAGACATCGCCGGCGTTCGCGCACACGAGTAGCGTGATGAGAACGAACAGAATTCGGGACCCGGGACTCGGGACTCGTAAGCAGTGAGGAAAAAACTCGCGCAGCGTCATGGGGCGCGACGGCTCGACATTATCGCGATTGAGCCGTCTCAACGGCAAGTTACCCGTTTTGGTAACGCGAGATCCAGCGTCTACTTTGCCCGCCTCCGGCGGGTGATCAGCGCTGATCGAGGGGAGCAAAGCGCTGGGGGTAAGTCGGGCCCGTGTAGTCCGCACGCGGGCGGATCAGTCGGTTGTTGGCGTATTGCTCGAGAATATGCGCGGTCCAGCCGGACATTCGGCTGACTGCAAAGACCGGCGTGTACAGATCGATTGGGATGCCAAGAGCGTAGTAGGTGGACGCCGAGTAGAAGTCCACGTTGGGATTCAGCTTCTTCTCGCCCTTGACCAGCGCTTCGATGCGCTGCGACATGTCG
Source organism: uncultured Acidobacteriota bacterium (assembly GCA_963757735.1). Lineage (GTDB taxonomy): Bacteria > Acidobacteriota > Vicinamibacteria > Vicinamibacterales > UBA2999 > Gp6-AA40. The sequence goes on along the minus strand of CAVWST010000035.1, from coordinate 164,103 downwards.
AACCAGGCGGTGTTGCCCGATCGCTTGCCGAGATCCTGCGACATTCTGCGCAAATGTGTCGCGCGCGGGTCTTCGGTCTTGTACACGCGGTGGCCGAACCCGGGGATCTTTTCCTTGCGCGCCAGCTTGCCGCGAACCACCTCGTCCACGCGCTCGCCGGTCGCTGTCTGGCCAAGCTCGAGCAGCAGCTTCATGACTTCGGCGTTCGCGCCACCGTGCAGCGGACCCTTCAACGTGCCGATCGCCGCGACAATCGCCGAATAGATGTCGGTCAGGGTGGCTGCGGCAACGCGACCGGCAAACGTCGAGGCATTCAGCTCGTGGTCCGCGTGGAGGATCAGCGCGACGTCGAGCGCGCGAATCGCTGTGGCGTTCGGGCGCTCGCCGCTGAGCAGATATAGAAACGACGCCGCGTGGCTCATCGCCGGATCTGGTGCGAGCGGCCCGCCACCATTCTGAAGACGTCCCCACGTCGCAACAATCGTCCCGACCTGCGCGGTCAGCCGGACGGCTTTTCTGTACTGCGCCTGAGGTGACGCATCCGCCAGATCCGAATCGTAGTGCGCCAGCGCAGACGTGATCGTGCGCAGCGCATCCATCCCGTCCACCGGTGGGAGGCTTCGCATCAACCGGATGATTGGCTCGGGGAGCGCGCGGCCGGCCGCCAGTTGCGACTGCAGATCTCCAAGCTCACCGCGCGAAGGCAGGCGGCGATGCCACAAGAGGAAGCAGACCTCTTCGAACGTGGCGGACTTCGCGAGATCGTGGATGTCGTATCCGCAGTACGCGAGCACGCCGCGCTCGCCGTCCAGGTAACAGATCGCCGACGATGTGGCGACCACGTCCTCGAGTCCGCCCTTGGGTTTCTCTGCAGTGGCCATTAACTGATCTTACGTTAATGCAAAATTCAAAAGGCAAAATGCAACGGGACACTGCTTTCGTTTGCATTTTGAATTTTGCATCTTGAATTACTGAGAGGATCGTTCCGGCCGAAGGCCACGGAAGACGGCTTCAACGAACTGCGTCGACGACCAACCTGGTGCAGAACCGTACAGTCCGTCGTACTCCATCGTCGGCCGTGCCGCCTGCACCTGGGCAAGGGTCATCCCGCGGTTGACCATGTCCTGCATGCGATCGCGAATGATCGTCACCATGTCGCGATACTCGACGAGATCCGCTTCATCAGAGATTCGACCGTGACCGGGAACGATCATCGTGCCGCCTTCAGTCTTCTCTCCGGCTATGACGAGATCGAGCAGCTGATTGAGGCCATCGAGTACACCCGTGATACTGCCGCCGCGCTGCGCGTCGATGATTGGATAGCTCACCGCTGAATAGATGTCGCCGGTGGCGATGACATCCGAGCGCCGGAAGAAGACGAGGCTGTCTCCGTCGGTGTGCGCGGACGGTGACGTGCACGATCTGAACACCTTCGCCGTTGTAATAGAACTCCTTGTGCTTCCCTGAGAACGTCGACGTGGGCCATGCAACGACCGGGGTCGGCGCCTGAGAGCCGGCAGGCGCGCTCATGCGATTCAGCGTCTCCTCGTGCGCGATGATCTCGGCGCGCGCAGCCGTGCCGGCGCCAACCACCGCCACGCCGCGACCGGAGATCGGTGCACCCGACGCGCCGACCTTTTCGTTCCCGCCAACGTGATCGGGGTGCGAGTGCGTGTTGATGATGTGGCGAACGGGCCGGGGCGTCAGCTGACGGAGCGATGCGAGCACCGCATCAGCGTTCTGCGCCGAGCCGGTATCGACGAGAACCGCGCCGAGGGCACCGACCTGCACGGTGACATTCGATCCGCCACCAATGATCACGTGCACGTTGCCCTGGATGGGCATGGTGTAAAGGCCAGTCTCACGACGAGGTTGAACAGCAGTTCCGCCCTGCGCGCTGCCATCGACACCGGCAGACAGCATGGCGAACAGGACGGCGGCAGCAACGATGAGGAGATGTCTGAGCACGGCGTCCCTCACCGTTTCGCCGGCGCGGCCGGCGGGATCGGCATGTTTTTCACTTTCTCCATGTACTCCGGTACATCGTCTCGGAGCCGCCTCGCGTGGGCTCGATCGGCAGTCGATGCAGCGTCGCGAACTCGGTGAGGTACGGGTTCTTGCCTGGCAGATGATGCGGGACGTACGCCGGATCACGGCCCGGCACTTCATCATCCGCCTGGCAGAACAACCACGCCTGATACTGATTCGGCGTCGTCGCGGGATCGAGCGTGAGATTCGTCGTTTTGACGAGCGGCTCGGAGAGGAAGACGGGATCCTCCGTGATGCTGACCTGGGTGAGCACGGTGTTGTGGCGAATGAAGTATTCCGTCATCGTCGCCTTCGCGCTCATCGGGATCCCGTTTCGCCGATGCCATCCCTGCTTGATGTGAGTGGTCGTGACTTTGAGCACTCTGCCCTGCCACTCCCCGGTCGAGAATCCCATCCACGTGTGCGGGGCTTCTTCGGATGGATGTGGCCGGCCGTCGAGCCAGATCGTTCGCTCCTGTGCGTAGGTGCTGAGGAAGTGCTTGATCGCGATCACCGTCTGCGTGCCGGGATCGACTTCCTCGGTGATGCGAACGCGGATCGGCCCCCGGTAGATGTACGGAGAGACGTGCGCGCGGCACTGATGCTCGGGCAGCGTCAGACGTGAAGCATCCCAGCTGTCTGCGTACTGACGACCCGCCGGATTGAGGGGAATCCCAAGATAGTCGCCGAGCTCAGGTCCAGGTCCGCGCTCCGGCTGGTCTTCGTGAAACGCGCCTACCCAATCGCCATTCAGGAAGCTTTGGGCATACACCGATGTACTGTTCGCCAACACAGCGATCACGATCGCTGCGGATATGAAGACGACGCGCAGCATGAGTTTCCTCGCTGGCGCCCTTATATCACGCCTGTTGAGTCAGACCATCAGAGCTTGCGGCATCAATCCTGCTGCACAGATGCCACTCCGCCGCGTGATACCTACACGTGGTGGTGCAAGGAGGAGCTTCGCGATGATCCGGACTCGTGCGTTCAGTTTGTGTTTTTCTGCCGTGCTGCTATGCAGCGCGATGACTGCGACAGCGCAGCAGGCGCCAGCGACGCGCCCAGCTCCGCCGCCGCCTCCGACCCTCGGCTCGCCGACCTACGAGCTGTCCGGAGGCTATCAACTGCTCCACTTGCGCGAGTCGACGTTTCCATTTGGCCTGAATGTCGACGCCGCCCGCCACTACGGATCGTTCGGTCTGGTCGCCGAGATCGGCTTCGCGATCGACTCCGAGGACGAGGCGGACCTCGAACTGAGCTCCCAGGCGTGGAACTTCGGTGTCGGCGGTCGTTGGACGGGATTCAACTCCGGGCCCGTGTGGCCGTTCGCGCAGGTGTTGATGGGACTTGGAGTCCTGCACACCAGCCTCGAGGTCGCGGGGCTCGAGGCGAACGAAACCGAAACCAGCTTCATGCTGCAGCCGGGTGTCGGAGTCAATTTCGTCGTCGCGGACGGCGTCGGACTGGTCTTCCAGGTCGACTATCGCCGGACGTTCTTCGAGGAGCTCGAGGGTGTCGAGGACGCCAACAATCAGTTCCGCGTCTTCATCGGCGCACGAATGATCCTCGACTGACGGGGTCAGACCCCTTCACAGTATTTCTCAAGAGACCTCAGGAGCCTGAACGGCACACGCTGCTCAGGCTCTTCGTCTGTACGCGCTAGAATTCGCTGTCCATCGGAAGGCAAGGAGGAACCGTGCGGAAAGCACAATCGTGGCTGCTGATCGCGGGCGTCGTTGTGTTCGCTGCGAACGTCGAGGCGCAGAAGAGCGCACCGACGCTGACGGCGCAGGACTATATCGACATTCAGCAACTGCTGAATCGATATGCGTTCGCACTCGACACGTGTTCGAACAACGGTTACGACTACGCGGAACTCTACACGGCGGACGGCGTTTTCTACTGGGGCATCAACTCTCGGAAGTCGGTCGGCCGTGAAGAACTGGCGGAGGCCGCTGGCGGCGGGAAACTTGGCTGCAAGCGAGCCAGGACGGCGACTTTGGAAAATCCGATTCAGGGACACGTCACGGTGAATGCCGTGATCGAGCCGTCACCCGAGGGCGCAATCGGCAAGAGCTATCTGGTCTATCCGGGTGAGCGCGGCATCATCGCCGAGGATCCGGAGCATCGCGGCCATGTCGGTGGCTATCAGGACGTCTACGTGAAGACAGAGAAAGGCTGGCGCATCAAGAAGCGCATCCACATCTTTCCGCCGAACGTCCCGGGGACCTACGTATTCCCGACTGACTAGCCGTTCGCCAGTCGATACGGCCGCTCCTCACAATTCGAACCCGAGGGACCGCCCTGCACCGCATCCTCGGTGCAGGAGGTTCGTATGGCTCTGTCACGCCGATTGACACTCGCGGCCCTTAGCCTTCTACTCGCACTCGCGACGTCGGCCGCTGCCGAGAGCGCACGGTCGTTTCGAGTGCAAATCACCGGCACCGGCCGGCCGATTCTGCTCATTCCAGGACTCGCCTCTTCCGGCGACACCTGGACGACGACCGTTGCTCACCTGAGCGGGCGATTCACCTGTCACGTGTTGACGCTAGCCGGGTTCGCCGGCACGCCACCAATCGATGGACCGCTCTTCCCAACCGTGCGTCGCGATCTCGCGCGGTATATCACCGAGCAGCATCTCGATCGTCCGATCGTGATCGGCCACAGCCTCGGGGGCATGCTCGCGATGGCGCTGGCGGCGGATCATCCCGATCTCGTCGGGCCCCTCGTCATCGTCGATGGCATGCCGTTCCTGGCCGGCCCGAACATGCAGGTGAAGAACCTCGAGGAGGCCCGGCCAACGGTCGCAAAGATCGAAGCGTACATGTCGTCGATGACGCAGCAACAGTGGGACGCATACGCCACGTCCGGCGCCAGCACGCGCTACATGGTGACGAGTGCGAGCGACGCCGAGACTCTGGTCACGTGGAGCGCCGCGACCGATCGCCAGACCCTCACTCGCGCACTCGTGGAGGCGTACAGCGTTGACCTGAGGGAGGACCTCGCGACGATCACATCGCCAACCCTCGCGCTCGGCACATGGCGGGGCTGGCACGACCAACTCGCCGCGTACAAGATCGACGTCCCGAAGGAAGCGTTCATGGCTTCGTTCGCCGATCAGTTCGCCAGGCTTCCACGCCTCCACTTCGCGTTGCATGACACCGCGCGCCACTTCATCATGTGGGACGATCCGGCGTGGTTCTTCGGCCAGATCGACGCGTTTCTTGCGGACCCGATCGCTGCGACGCGCGACCGCGGTTTCGACGGCAAGTAGAGGCAGGCCATGAGCGTCATGATCCGAATGAAGAATCCGCCGGGGGAACCGCCACCTCCGGCGAGCCGCCTCTATTGGATCTGTCAGGCGGCGGGATGGGGCAGTTTCGTCCTCTACACGCTTGGCTTCTACTTGGTCTTCGCGACCGCGCGTTGGGAGATTGTCCTCAGCATCGTCGTCATCGACGGAGTGCTCTGCCCGGCACTCACTCATGCGCTTCGCAGCTGGATGTACCGGCGGGGCTGGATGAAGCTCCCGGCGCGATCACGGCTTCCGCGAGCAATCGCCGCCGCGTTCGCTGTTGGCAATCGCCGTGTCGGCGCTGGTGTTCGTCGTCGCACTCCTCATTCCGAGCAACGAGGGCTTCGATCGGACCGGCGCGTTCTGGATGTTCGTCACGTTCCTGTGGGCGTTCAACGGCTGGCTCATGATCTACTTCGCGCTCCACGCCCGCAAGCAGCGCGAGGCGCGAGAACTCGAACTGACGCTCGACGCGCGCAACGCCCAGCTCGACATGCTGCGCGCACAGGTCAACCCGCACTTCCTCTTCAACTGCCTGAACTCGGTCTCGAGCGCTGATCGCGGAAAACCCCGACCGCGCCGCGTCGATGGTGACCAGCCTCTCTGACCTGCTGCGCTACTCACTGCAATCGGATCGCACGCACACGGTGAGCCTCGCGGAGGAGCTGGCGATCGTCGATGAGTACGTGTCGCTCGAGCGCGTGCGCTTCGAGGATCGTCTGCGCTTCGAGCGCACGCTGGATCCAGAAGCGCTCGAAGCCCGCGTCCCGCCGATGCTCGTTCAGACGCTCGTTGAAAACGCCGTCAAGCATGGCGTGGCCGATCTGCCACAAGGCGGAGTCGTTCGCGTCTGCGCGCGCAGGTCGTCGGCCGCAGCATGACGATCTCGGTGTCCAACTCCGGCACCATGCGCGTCCGCGTACGACGAGGGCGGACACGGCCTGCGCAACACGATAGACCGGCTCCGGCTCCTGTACGATCGATCACGCGTCGTTTTCGCTGACGGACGCCAGTGGCGAGACCATCGCGACCGTGACTCTTCCACTCGAACCCGCCCATGAACGCGCTGCTGGTTGACGACGAGCGGCTGGCGCGCCAGGAACTGCGGCGTCTGCTGGCCGATCACGCGCGACATCACGATCGTGGGCGAGGCCGTCAATGCCGACGACGCGGTGGCTCGACTGGAGGATTCGTCGATCGATCTCGTCTTCCTGGACATTCAGATGCCGGGCGGTTCGGGGTTCGACGTGCTCGAGCGTCTCGAGCGCGTCCCGTTGGTCGTGTTCACCACGGCGTTCGACGAGTACGCCGTGCGCGCGTTCGAGGTCAACGCGTTCGACTACCTGATGAAGCCAGTTCGGCCGGAACGCCTGGCTTCAGTGCTGGACAAGGCGCGCGCGGCGCTGACCACCGCGCGCGACACGCGACCCGAGCGCCCGCCCTTATCGACCGGGCGCGTGTTCCTGCGCGATGGCGAGCGCTGCTGGATCGTGCAGTGGGCCGAGATCGTGCTGTTCGAGGTGGAAGGGAACTACGCGCGCGCCTACTTCGGGAGCAACCGACCGCTGATTCGCGCGTCGCTCAACGCGCTCGAGGCGCAGCTGGATCCCGCGCTCTTCTTCCGCGCGAGCCGTCAGCACATCGTGAATCTGCGATTCATCGAGTCCGTCGAGACCGCGCCGGACGACACCTACATCATTCACTTGAAGAACAAGAGCGAGGTGCCGGTGTCGCGACGCCAGTCGCGACAGCTGCGAGAGAGCCTGGGCTTGTGATCACTGGCGAAGAGACTCGGTCAACTTCCAATTCCAACATCCAAATCCCAAGAAACGAGGAAGCTATTGGGCGTTGGGAGTTGGAGATTGGGAGTTACGTTTGAGCTCTTCTTCGGCGGCCGACCTGAAGACCATCTCACCGGCGTACTGCTGGATGATGGACAGCAAACCCGTATAGAGGAAGCCGACCTGGAAGAGCACGAGGAACGGAACCGTTCCGAAGATGCCATTCGCCAGCGCGTAGAACACCGTGGCCGTGAAGTACAGCCCCAGCGCCAGCTCGATCATCGGCTGCACGACGAAGCTCTGACGGTACTTCTTGCTCATCCACTCGTCGGCGGCCGCCTCGATGCGGTACTTCGGCGTGCGAGCAAATTCGCTCTGACGATTGAACATCGCCTCGAAGACCGCGCGCGTGTTGTTCACCGCGAGCCCGATGCCGATCGACATCAGGAACGGCAGGTACTTGATGCTCGTCACCCAGTCGGTGTGAAGCTCACGCTGGCAGACGAGATAGAAATTCGCCACCGACGCCGTCGCCGCGAAGAAGAGCGGCACGTCGATCAGCAGCATCTCGTACCAGCCCATGTTGTAGCGGATGACCATTGCCGGCGCCATCAGCACCGACAGCACGCACATGAGCGGGTAGTTGAAATTCGCGGTGAGGTGGAAGAACGCCTCGGCCTTCACACCGAACGGCATCGACGATCGCAGGATGCGCGGCAGCAACTTGCGGCAGGTCTGAACCGACCCCTTCGCCCAGCGATGCTGTTGGGACTTGAACGAGTTCATCTCCACCGGGACTTCGGCGGGCGCGATCAGATCCGGCAGGAAGACAAACCGCCAGCCGCGGAGCTGCGCACGGTAGCTGAGATCGAGATCCTCGGTCAGCGTGTCGTGCTGCCAGCCACCCGCATCGACGATCGCTTCGCGACGCCAGATGCCGGCCGTGCCGTTGAAGTTGAAGAAGTAGCCCGCGCGATTTCGCCCGCCGTGCTCGAGCACGAAGTGACCATCGAGCAGGATCGCCTGGATCTTCGTGAGCAGCGAGTAATCCTGATTGATGTGTCCCCAGCGCGCCTGGACCATCGCGATCTGCGGATCGACGAAGAACGGCACCGTCCGGTTGAGAAAGTCCTCGGTCGGGATGAAGTCCGCATCGAAGATGGCGATGAACTCGCCCTTGGCGACCTTCATGCCGGCCTCGAGCGCGCCAGCCTTGTAGCCTGTGCGATCGGTTCGATGGACGTAGGTGATGTCGATGCCCTGCGCCGCGTTGCGCCGCACGGCCTGTTCGGCCACGCTCCGCGTTTCGTCGGTCGAATCGTCGAGGACCTGGATCTCGAGCAGCTCGCGCGGATACTCCAATCGACAGACGGCGTCGATGAGACGATCCGCCACGTACATCTCGTTGTAGATCGGGAGCTGGATCGTGACCGGCGGGAGCTTGTCCATCGGTCCGGCAGGGACCGGTTGCTTCCCCTTGTTCTTCATGTACAGGTACACAAGGTAGTACCTGTGCCAACCGTACACAGCAAGAATGACAAGAACGAAGAAATACGTCCCGAGAATGAGCGTTTCAGAAGCGGTCATGCGACAGGAAAGTCCCAGTGGGGCATGAGGATTCTGATTATATTTCCTTTGTTTCTTTTGCGCGAGCCATGACCGAATCCGAACTCCAGCGCCTGCTCCAGGAGGTCTCGACGGGATCAACCGAGACAGGCACAGCTGCCTCCCGCATCCTCGATGCGCTGCGTGCGGCGCCGTTCGATGACCTTGGCTTTGCGCGCGTAGACCACCACCGTCATCTGCGGCAGGGGTTTCCTGAGGTCGTGCTTGGTTTAGGGAAGACACCCGCACAGATCGCGTCCATCTCCGAACGCATCGTGTCGGCCGGGCACTCGCTGCTCGTCACGCGCACGACGCTCGAGGCGTTCGATGCCGTGCGCGACGTTGTACCGGACGCAACGTTTCATGGCGAAGCGAGAGCGATCACGCTCTCTCAGGGCGAGATCGTCCGCGGTCACGGCACCATTCTTGTCGCGTGCGCCGGCACATCCGACCTTCCTGTCGCAGAGGAGGCTGTGGTGACGGCGGAGCTCATGGGCAACGTCGTCGACCGTGTCTACGACGTGGGTGTCGCCGGGCTTCATCGACTCCTGAGCGAACATGACCGACTCCAGCGTGCCCGCGTACTCATCGTCGTGGCTGGCATGGAGGGTGCGCTGCCCAGCGTGATCGGCGGGCTGGTCCGCGTGCCGGTGATTGCCGTACCAACGAGCGTCGGCTATGGCGCCAGCTTCGGCGGCATTGCGGCGCTGCTGGGAATGCTCAACAGCTGCGCCAGCGGAGTCTGCGTCGTGAACATCGACAACGGTTTTGGGGCGGCCTGTGTAGCGAGCCGCATCAATCATCTCTAACTCCCAACTTCCAACTCCCAACTTCCAAACGACTTCCTCGGTTCCGTCGGGAGTTCTTGGCAGTTGGAGCTTGGGAGTTGGGCGTTGTGAGCGTGGTACACTGACAAGTTCCCGTAAGACCCTCCGAGAATCTCCATGCATGCGGGCGCCCTGAGGGCTCTCGAGTTCGATCGCATTGTCAGCGTTGTGTCGGGCCTTGCCGTGACACCCACGGGCCAGGACAGGCTGGCGGAGCTGACTCCGACCGTCGATGGCGCGCGAGTCATCGCGTTGCAGCGGGCAACGACAGAAGGCACCAGGTTCCTGTCGGACCACCCTGGATTTCCACTGCGGGCACCGTCGGATCTCGACGCGATCCTCGACTCGCTCGCCATCGAGGGCCGCGCGCTCGAAGCGCTTCGACTGTTGAAGCTCGGCGACTATCTCGAATCAATCGAGCAGTCGCGTCAGGCGATCAGAAGGGTGGGCGCCGCGTTTCCAATCCTCAGTCAGCAGGTCGACGCGGTAGCGTCGTTCGCCGGCGAGATCGCCGACGTCCGCCGGAAGATCGAGCCGTCGGGCGATGTCGCGGACAACGCGAGCGCCGCGCTCGCGCAGATTCGCGATCGCCTGCGCCGCCAGAAGCAGCGCCTTCGTTCGACGCTCGACTCGTTCCTGCGCGGCCGTGAGACCGCGAAATATCTCCAGGAGCAGGTCGTTACGGATCGCAACGGTCGTCATGTGCTGATGGTTCGCGCCGAACATCGATCGGCGATTCCCGGAATCGTTCATGGCGGCTCTACCAGCGGCGCGAGCTTGTTCGTCGAGCCGCTCGAGACCGTCGAGATCAATAACGAGATCGTTGCGTTGGAAGAGCAGGAGTTAGAAGAGGTCCGGCGCATCCTGCTCGCGCTGACGGACGCCTTCCGCGCACGGCCCGACGAGCTCGAGCGGACGATCGAAGCGGCAACGGCGCTCGATGTGATTCAAGCCCGCGCACGCTTCTCGCTGATGACCGGCTCCGTAGAACCGATCGTCGCAGCTGATGGAACGTTCGAACTGAAAGGCGCGCGCCATCCCCTTCTCATGCGCTCGGTGAGCGAGCGCCTCGCTGATGAAACTGGACCGGACTACGGAACCCGAGAACGAAAGCCCAGAGCCTGAATCCCGGAGTCCGGATGCCAGTTCCCGTCGATATCCTCCTGACACCACCGACGCGCGTCCTCCTCATTACCGGCCCGAACACCGGCGGCAAGACGGTCGCCCTCAAGACGGCGGGCCTGCTTGCAGCCATGGCGCAATCGGGGCTTCACATTCCCGTCGAGACCGGCTCCCGCATCCCGGTTTTCAAGTCGCTCTTTGCCGACATCGGCGACGAACAGTCGATCTCCGCCAGCCTGAGCACCTTCTCGGCACACATCACGAACATCGTCTCCATGGATCGTTCGCTCGCGCTTCCGGCGTTGGTGCTCGTGGACGAGATCGGCGCGGGCACCGATCCGATCGAGGGCGGCGCTCTTGGCATCGCAGTCATCGATCACTTCCGCAAGCGCGGCGCGCATCTCATCGCCACGACGCACTACGATTCGCTGAAGTCGTACGCATCAACGACGGAGGGAGTCGAGAGCGCGGCGTTCGGGTTCAAGCCGGAGACGTTCGCTCCGACCTACCGGCTGATGTACGGATCGCCAGGACGCAGTCTGGCCATCGAGATCGCGGCGCGCTTGGGATTGCCGCCGAACGTGATCGCTGCAGCGCGCGAGAACCTGAGTGACCGCGAGAAGCAGCTCGCGGAACACCTGGCCCGCGTCGACCAGGATCTGGGCCGGCTCGAGGCCGAGCGCCGGACACTGGCGAAAGAACGAACAGCGCTTGCTGACACGGAGCGCGCGCTTCGTTCGCGTGAGGAGTCGGTCCGCGAGCGGGAAGACACCTACCGCCGCCGGCTCAACGCGAAGCTCGACGATCAACTGCGCGAGAGCCGTCGCGAGATCGACACGATCATCGAGGGACTGAAAGCGAAGACGAGCGAGCTGTCGGAGCAGGCCGCGCGACGAGCCGCAGCCGGCATCAACACCGGCGAGGCTGGTTCCGTGCGCGCCGATGCACGCGCCGCGCTCGAACGTGTCGTCGGCCGCCTCAAGACCGGCACGGAGTCCGGACGCACCGGCATTCAACCCGCGTTCGAGCCTCAGGGACCGATCGAGCCGGGAGCACGGGTCACCGTCGGCGGGCTCGGGCTCGAGGGCGTGGTGATCGAGATTCACGGCAAGCAGGCAGAGATCGACGTGAAAGGAAAACGCCTGCGTGCACCGCTCGCGAACCTGCGTGCGATTGGCGGAGCCGCGCACGCCGAGAGCTCGCCTGGCCGAGTCAAAGTCAGCGTCGATCTGAAACCACGAGAGGGATCGCTGTCCGAGGTCAACGTCATCGGCTGCACCGTCGACGAAGCGATCTCGCGCGTCGAAAAATTCCTCGATGAATCCACCGTCAGCGATCAGAACGTCATACGTATCATTCACGGGCATGGCACCGGCCAGCTGCGTCGTGGCCTCGCCGCGTTTCTGAAGGAGCATCCGCTCGTCGCGAAGTTCGATCTGGCGCCAACCAATCAGGGCGGTGGCGGAGTGACGGTAGTGGAGTTAAAGGACTAACCCCCAACTTCCAATTCCCAACTTCCAACGGCTTGGGGATTGGCGTTTTGGGAGTTGGGAGTTGACAGAATTTATTTAATGGCTCTGTACCCTCAATCCTTCGTAGACGACCTGAAGCACCAGGCAGACATCGTCGTGGTGATCCAGGACTACGTGTCGCTCAGGAAGACCGGAGCCAATTACAAAGGTCTCTGTCCTTTCCATGGTGAGAAGACGCCATCGTTTCAGGTCAACAGGGACAAGGGGTTCTTTCACTGCTTTGGCTGCGGCGCGGGCGGCGACGTCATCAAGTTCCTCCAGCTCCACGAGAAGATCGGGTTCCACGATGCCGTTAAGCAGCTGGCGCAGCGCTTCGGCATGACGATTCCAGAAGCGGAACAGACCGACGACCAGAGGGCGAGCGCGGCGGAACGCGAAGCGCTGCTCAAGGTTCACGAGTCGGCGGCGACATGGTTTCGCGACCAGCTCCTCACCCCGGCAGCCGCTCGAATCCGCCGACAGATCGCCGAGCGCGGCATCAGCGACACGACCGCCGAGGCGATGGGCCTCGGCTTTGCGCCGCCGGCGCGGACAGCGCTGAAGGAAGCGCTGCTCAAGGAGGGCTACTCGGAAGGACTGCTGATTCGAGCCGGTCTGCTGGTCCAGCGCGAGGAAGGGCCCTCCGTCGATCGCTTCAGGAATCGACTGATGATTCCCGATCCGGCGCGACACGGGCTCCGTCATAGGGTTCGGAGGGCGGGCTGTTGATCCAGATCAACAACCGAAGTATCTGAACTCGCCAGAAACGCCGATCTACTCGAAGGGACGAACGCTCTATGGCCTGGATCTCAGCAAGGCCGGAATACGTCAAAAAGGCTTTGGGGTTCTCGTCGAGGGGTACTTCGACTTCGGCCAGGTCTATCAGGCGGGTTTTCCGGCGATCGCCTCGTGCGGCACGGCGCTGACACCGCAGCAGGTCCAGCAGTTACACAGGTTTGCATCGAAGGTCGTATTGAGTTTCGATCCCGACACCGCCGGTCAGGGGGCGGCGGCCAAGTCGTCCGAGCTGTTCGTGGCCGACGGTTTCGACGTCAATGTGGCCGAACTTCCCGCTGGCCAGGACCCGGACACATTCATCCGATCGCACGGCGCCTCAGGTTACGGTGAACGTTTGAAGCACTCCAAGCCGTATCTGGAGTACCTCCTGGATCGGACCGCCGCCGGCTACAACCTGAACAGCGACGAGGGGAGGGTGAAGTTTCTGGCTGCCATGCTCCCGACTGCCGCCCGCATCCCCGACGCGGCCATGCGCGATCGCTTCGCGGACCGACTGGCATTCAAGGCCAATGTCACGGATGAAGTCGTGCGCGCCAAGATCCGGGAAGCAGCTGTTCAGAAACAGACCAGCATCGCCGCGAATACGATTCCGAGCTTCGGGCACGTCACCAAGGCCGAAAAAGCACTGATCTGGTGCCTGATCCACGAGCCTGAAACAGCACTTGCCGCCCTGGTTGACCTCGAAGCAGCCGATTTTGACGAGCTCCCAAGCCGATCCGTGCTGGATCTCGCACGGAGACTGAACGACAATAGGGGTTTCTCTCCTTCTGTGCTGCTCGAGCGTCTAAACATGGTGGAAGCTCAGCTCGTGACCGGGATTGCGAGCGAGCCGGAGCCACCTGCCTTGTCGCTCGGTTCCTGCGTACGTGAGCTCCGGCGCGCTCGTTATGAAAGAGAGAGAGCGACCGTGCAGCGAGCGATCGCGCAAATGCAGACCAGGGGAGCAGCCGCCGGTGGCGAGCTCGATGCATTACTCGCGCGCAAGGGTGAATTGGGCCGTCTCATACAGGCACTCGTGATATCGGAGGATTGATCTTGTCGATTGAAGAGAAATACGACGAAGTACGCCAGCTGATCACTGTCGGCAAGGAGAAGGGCTACCTGCTCTACGACGAGGTCAACGAGATTCTGCCTTCCGAAATCACCTCGTCCGAGGAGCTCGATGACCTCTTCAATGCTTTTGGCGCCGCGGGCATCGAGGTCGTGGATTCCGACAAAGCGTACCGCGGCGACAAGGACTTCGATCGCGACGGATCGGGCGACGAGCCGGAACTGGATCTCACTCCAGGCGCGCTCGACAAGACCAACGACCCGGTCCGCATGTACCTGCGGGAGATGGGCACCGTCCCGCTGCTCACGCGCGAAGGCGAAGTCGCGATCGCCAAGCGCATCGAGCGCGGCAAGCTCGCGGTGATCAAGTCGATTTCGCGCACGCCGACGATCGCCAAGCGCATCCTGATCATGGGCGATCAGCTGCGCGCCGGCGAGCGCACCATCCGCGAACTGGTCATCTTCAGCGACGAAGAAATCACCGACGAGGTGATCCAGGAGCGCGCCGTCGAGGTCCTCGGACAGATCGAAGCCGTCCGCAAGGCACGCACCAATTACTCGAAGATGGGCGAGAAGCTCGTCGACGTGCCGAAGAAGGACAAGAAGAAATATCGCCGCGCGCGCCTGAAGACACTGCGCGCGTGGGTCGAGGTCTCGCGCCGCATCCGCGACATCGAGTTCACCGAGACGGTGAAGCGCAGGCTGGTCGACGAGGTCAAGGAAGCCGTCGACGCTGTGGTGAAAGTTCAGCGCGAAGCCGACCATCTGGACCGGATGCTCAATCCCAAGACGAAGATCAAGGGACCGAAGCTCAAGGAAGAAGAGAAGAAGAACCTGCTGAAGAAGCAGAAGGACCTGCGCCTGCAGATCAAGCAGATGGTGGACGACCTCGAGGAGACGCCCGAGCGCCTGCGTCGCACCATCGAAGTGATTCAGCGCGGCGAGGCGCAGGCCGAACAGGCAAAGAAGGAGCTCGTCGAAGCCAACCTTCGACTGGTCGTCTCGATCGCGAAGAAGTACACCAACCGCGGCCTGCAGTTCCTCGACCTGATTCAGGAAGGCAACATCGGCCTGATGAAGGCGGTGGACAAGTTCGAGTACCGCCGCGGCTACAAGTTCTCGACGTATGCGACGTGGTGGATCCGCCAGGCCATCACGCGCGCGATTGCCGACCAGGCGCGCACCATCCGCATCCCGGTCCACATGATCGAGACGATCAACAAGCTCATTCGCACGTCGCGCGCGCTCGTGCAGGAGCTCGGGCGCGAGCCGACCTCGGAAGAGATCGCCAAGCGGATGGACATCCCGGTGGCGAAAGTCCGCAAGGTCCTCAAGATTGCGCAGGAGCCGATCTCGCTCGAAACACCGATCGGCGAGGAAGAGGATTCACATCTTGGCGACTTCATCGAGGACCGCAACATCGTGTCGCCCGCGGAAGCCGTCATCAATCTGAACCTCAAGGAACAGACCGAGGCGGTGCTGAAGACGCTTACGCCGCGCGAAGAGAAGGTCATCAAGATGCGCTTCGGCGTCGGCGACGGCAGCGAGCACACGCTCGAAGAAGTGGGCCAGAACTTCGCGGTCACCCGCGAACGGATTCGCCAGATCGAGGCAAAGGCGCTCCGCAAACTGCGCCATCCCTCGCGATCGCGTAAGCTCAAGGCCTTCTTGGAAGGACGAACGTAGTAGTTCGGGTTCCACGTTCCACGTTCCAGGTTCCGGGTTCGTGTTCACGGTTCGAGTTCGGGGTTCGGGGTTCGGGGTTCAAGGTTCGGCGAGCGAGCATCGAGCGTCCATTTGAAGTCGAAGCTCCCCGCGCGAACGTGGAACCAGGAACCTGACTGAACCGGAACCTGGAACCAGGAACCTGGAGATATCGGATGGGGGCCCGTAGCTCAGCGGTTAGAGCGGCCGGCTCATAATCGGTTGGTCCCAGGTTCGAATCCTGGCGGGCCCACTCAGTTGCTTCGCACGTAACTCATGATGCAGTGATGTCGCCAGACCTAGAACGCCTCATCCAGCTCCAGCACCTGGAAACGATCATCGCCGAGGCGCGGGCGGGCATCGCCCTCCATCCTCAAAAACTCGCCGCGCTCGATGCGCGACTCAACGAAGCCAAGGGCGCGGTCGACTCCGCGAAAGAGCAACTCAAGGCCAATGGCGACAAACGACGTGAGCTCGAAAAGGACGTCGCGGTTTATGCGGGTCGCCTGACGAAGTTCAAAGACCAACTCTCGGCCGTCAAGACCAACCGCGAATACACGGCGATGCAGCACGAGATCGCGACCGCCCAGAGCGATCTCGGGGCGGTGAAGAGAAAGTGCTGGAGCGAATGCTGGAGGCCGACGAGCTCGCCGCCGCTGCGAAGCGCGCGGAAGCCGCACTCGCTACGCAGTCGAAGGAAATCGAGGCGGAGAAGAAGGCGCTCAATCAGGACCTGGCGTCCACCGAAGTATCACTCAAGGAATCGACCGAGGCGCGCGCCGCACTCGTGAAGGCGCTCGAGCCCAGACTCGTCGCGTTGTTCGAGCAGGTCGCCAAGGTACGCAAAGGCATCGCGATCTGCAGCGCCACGCGCGACGGGTTGTGCTCGGTCTGCCACGTGCGACTGAGACCGCACGTGTTTCAGCAAATCCGGCAGAACGACACCATCATCCAGTGCGACAGCTGTCAGCGCGTGATGTACTGGGTGCCGCCTCCCCCGCACGTCGAACACCCTGTCGTTCACGCTCCGTGAGCGGCAAGTCAGTCACCATCTACACAGATGGCGCCTGCACGGGCAATCCTGGACCGGGCGGGTACTGCGCGATCCTCGAATACGGCGAGCATCGCCGTGAGCTATCAGGCGGGTTTCGTCGAACGACGAACAACCGGATGGAGCTGATGGCTGTCATCAAGGCACTCGAAGCGCTCAAGGAACCGTGTCAGGTGACCGTTGTCAGCGATTCGGAATACATCGTGAACGGGGTCACGAAGGGGTGGGCCAAAGGCTGGCGCGCGAAAGCGTGGCGCCGCCAGGGGAAAACGGTGCCGAACTGGGATCTCTGGAGTCGGCTGCTCGAGCTCTGCGAATATCATCGCGTGAGGTTCGAGTGGGTCCGCGGGCACGACGGTCACGTCGAAAACGAACGCTGTGACGAGCTCGCAGTGGCTGCGGCGGGTGGCTCAGACTTGCCCACCGATCTAGGCTACGAACAGCCACCAACACCGCCAGCTGCGGCAACGTCCAGCATCCTCAACTGACGCAGAAACGTTCTCGAGTCAAAATCCTTTGTCAGGGCACGGCTATGTCGATCGAATCTCACGCTGACTGGGAAGGGCTACGAGCGGCGGCACGAGTGGCGCGGCTCACGCTCGACACCCTCGCGAAACAGGTGCGGCCTGGCGTGACGACGGGTGAACTGGACGAGACGGCGGCGCACCTCTTCGCCGCCCACGGTGCTCGCTCCGCACCTGCGTTCACGTACGGGTTCCCGCGCACGATCCTCATCAGTGTCAACGACGAGATCGTTCACGGAATCCCCGGTGCTCGCCGCATCACCACCGGCGACATCGTCAAGCTCGATGTCACCGTTGAGACAGGTGGCTACATCGCCGATGCCGCGAGCAGCGTCGTGGTCACGCCGGCTTCCGCGACCGCTCACAATCTGGCCATCTGCGCACGGGCGGCGTTTCGCGCAGCGCTGACGGTCGCGCGCGCCGGTGTGCGGGTCAACGAAATCGGCCGGGCCGTCGAGCGCGAGGTCCGTCGCCATGGCTTCTCGGTGATCAAGGGGTTGTCAGGGCACGGTGTTGGCCGCACGATTCACGAAGAACCGACCGTGCCCAATTACTACGACCCGTTTCAGACGGATGTGCTGACCGAGGGATTGGTCCTGACGATTGAACCGATGATCAGCGCCGGGTCGACGCAGGTGGTCGAGGACGATGACGGCTGGACGCTTCGTACGCGGGACGGCAGCCTCTCCGCCCACTACGAACACACGCTCGTGATTACGCGAGGCGCACCGATTGTCCTGACCGCCACGGCAGCGTAGAGTGACGGCCTACTGGATCCCGAGCTCCTTTGCGAGCCTGGCCACGCGATACACCTGCGCCAGCGCCGTCCGGATGAACTCGGGATGCACACCAATCGGTCCGGTTCATTTGCGGATCGAACCAGTAGCTTCCAGCAATCGAATGGATATTGCCGTCGAACGCCAGGCCGACGATGCGCCCGCAGCGTTGACCATGGGGCTGCCGGAGTTGCCGCCGACGATGTCGTTGGTAGTGATGAAATTGGCGCGCGTGTTCATGTCCAGCCGCGGTTTCGCGTCGAGCCACGGCTTCGGCACAGCGAAAGGCGGCGCACCTGTCGCTCGCGCGTAGAGGCGCTCGAGCCGCGTGAAGGGGTCGACCCTCGTGCCGGCCTCGGTCCATCCGGCGACCGCACCGTACGAGAGCCGCAACGTGAACGTCGCGTCGGGATAGACCTGCGTGCCATAGATCTTGAAGCGCGCCTCGGCGATCTTCTGCTGCGCCACGGCCTCGATCCCTTGCACTTCCTCGTAAATCTTCCTCAGCCGGCGCGACTCGGCGTCGACCTCGCGCGCGAGCACAATCATCGTGTCTGTGGATGCACGAACCGCCGCCGCACCGCCCTCGAACAGCTTCATCCGACTCTTCGGGATCGGCGAGTGACGAGCCGGTCACGAGCTCGCGGGCCCTCTCGTCCGGAGACTTCGCGCCGAGGACGGCTTTGACGATCGGATGATCCGGGCCCAGATACTCACGCATCCGCTCGAGAGAAAACGAGAGCCGCACCTCTTCGAATGCCGGATAGACCGGCGTCGCGGCCTCGATCGCGGGCTTCAGGCGAGCCAGGCCGGCATCGGTGTATTCGCGCAGCCGTTCCGTGTTCGGCTTGGCGCGCTCGTCGGCCGCTCGCACGAGCTGCCGGGCGTAGCCGAAGAGCTCACTGTTGAACGCGGCGCCCCCCTCGAGCCACGTGTACGGAATCAGAATCTCGCGGTAACGCTGTTCGGCGCGGGCGATGTCGTCCCAGGCGCTGCCGGCTGCCGTCCTCGCTGCGGCGTCGGCGTTCACCGCGTCGCGCAGCTTGCGCTCGGCCGCAGCGTGTTGCTCCATCATGCGGTCATCGAGCAGCGACGGCGAGTTGCATGCGACGCACCTTGATCGCGTTCTCGATGCTGTCGAGATAGTCCTTGAGCCGTGCGCGCGGCTTCGGCGGATGTCTTCGAGTACTGAATCATTCGTCCGCGCAGCTCGGAAAAACGCAGCAGCCAGAATGGCAGGAACACATCGCGCTGCGTCTTCAGCTGCGCAACGGTGAGCAGACGCTGCGTCGTGCCCGGATGGCCAGCGACGAACACCGGTTCACCATCCTTGGCACCGCCCCACTCAATGGAGAAATGGTCGGGCGTCGATGCCGGTTTGCCGTTCTGGTACACGCGCAGCAGCGACATGTCGAGACACCAGCGAGGGAACTGGAAATTGTCCGGGTCGCCGCCGAAATGCGCCGATCGCCTGCTCCGGCGCAAACGTCAGCCGCACATCCTCGTAGCGCTTGTACTTGTAGAGCCAGGTACTGTCCCCCTTGGTACAGCGTGACGGATTCACAAGCCAGCGGCGTGCCGGCCTGCTTCGACGCCTGCTCGCAATTGGCTTCGAGTGTCGTCAGCACCTTGTTGCGGACGGCGGTCGCCTCCGCTGGTTCGACGTCACCGATGGCTTTAACGACGCGATCCGTGACGTTTTCGGTACTCATCAAGACGGAGGCTTGCGCTCCCTGGCACCGCAGTTCGTCCTCGAGCCTCGCGGCGACATAGCCGTTGGCGATGAGGTCGCGCTCCGCGCTCGAGTTATTGGCCAGGCATTCGGCCACGCAGTGGTGATTCGTGAGGACGAGCCCTTCCACCGACACGAATGAGGCCGTGCAGCCGGTTTCGAGACGCACGACCGACTTCTGCACATGTGACAGCCATTGATCGCTCAGCTGCACACCGTACCGCTTCGCGATCTCAGCTCTCGGGATATTGTCGAACGTCCACATGCCCTCGTCCGCAGTCACTCCGGCCGAAAGCGCGAATATCAGGATTGCCAGAACGAATCTCTTCATGACGGCCTCACTCGAACTATTGCCGGGGCATATCTCAGAGCCGCGTGCCACATGTCGCCGAGCTCATTTCGCTTTCTTGAGACTCGCCAGGAACTCGTCGGGTGTTTCGACGCGCAGGTCGTAGCGCAGCGCCGACAGGAAGTGGCGTCGGTTATCGGTGACAACAACACGTGCGCCAGCCGCCCGGGCCACCTCGGCGATATGGCAATCATAGATTCGCCCGCCCGCGATCGCGTCATGCGCCGCACCGCGAACCATCGACAGTCGATCAGCCGCCGGCAGGTCGTGAATCGCCATCCGTCCGAAGACCTCTTCTTCGAGCAGCGTGATCGCGTCAGCAGGGGAAACTCTGAACTCGGGCGGGAGCCGCGTCGCAACGGAATAGAACTCGAGGCAACAGTGCCAGGCGGTAGCGGGAGACTGCACCCGCTTTTCAGCGACGGCATGCAGCAGCGACTGTGCCGGGGCACTTTGCGGCCCGAAATCGATCAGGCCCGCCAGAATGACACTCGTGTCCAGAAAGACACTCATGGCCAGCGGTTTCGTTCGTCTTCGACGAGACCAGCAACATCGACAGCCGGACGGTCGTCGCGGGACACCGTCGGGCGTGCCACGAGCCGCCGACCTACTCTGAGCAGCCGCGGTCCGGCGGCAACCCGTTCGATGCGAATACCGAATTCGTCCGTGGTGATCTCTATCTCTGATCCCGCAGCGAGGCCGACGCGATCGCGAATCCCCGCCGGAATGACCACGCGTCCTGCCTTATCAATGGTAGTTCGCATGCCATTATCATACCCTCCGAAGCCCACTTTACCGCTCTGGGTGCGCTTGATCAGGACGTGCAGGGGCCACCGCTTACGAGATGGCGCGGATCACTCCCGCGATTCGCGTCGCCTTGTCCCTTTCTTTGCGGTACGAGGTGAGGACGTCGAGGTGCATCGCCGTACAGAGCCCGGATGGGTGGATCTGGTCCTCGGGCACGCCCGCGAGAATGAGTTGATCGACGTTCGCGCACGCCACATCGAGATGCAGTGCTGACCGCTCTTGTGAACCGCGAGGTGGAGGCACCGAGGAAAACCATCGGTCGATCAGGTAACGTTCGTGCCCGGCTGCGGCGAAGGCGTCCACGAGGTCCGGCCCGACTTCATAGCAGCATGGACCAATGCTCGGCCCGATCGCCGCGACCAGATCCGCGGGCTGCGTACCGAACTCGCGTCCAAGAGCCTCCACCGCGGCGACCGCTGTTCGCGCCGCGGTGCCGCGCCAACCGGCATGCACAGCAGCGACGACACCACGCGCCCGATCAGCCATCAGCAGTGGAACACAGTCGGCCGCACGGACCGCGACAGCCACGTCGGGTGAGTCCGACACAATCACATCGGCCTCAGGTCGCCCGTCAGGCACGCGCGCCCCTCTGCGGACGACGATCACGCCGCGGCCATGCACCTGTGTGACCAGGACAACGTCTCGAGCGCCGACTGCGTCCGTCAGGGCACGAAGGTGCCCTGGCGATGACAACTCCAGTTGACGTGTCGTAAACAGATGCGGCGCCACGGCCGCAAGCGGACGACAGCGGAGTGCCGCGCCCCAGGGCTCAACGGTCCACTCGAAACCGTCGGGCACCTGCGGCAGGCTCGTGTAGGATGGAACGGCCACCATGACCATTATAGGAACCGGGCTCGATGCCACCGAGATCGATCGCATCGAGGAGGCGATCAAGAAGTACGGCGACCGCTTCGTCCGGCGCGTGTTCACTGAGGGCGAGATCGCCTATTGCCGCAGGAAGAAGGACTTCGCGCCCTCGTTCGCCGCTCGTTTTGCGGCGAAGGAGGCGGCCATGAAGGCCCTCGGCACCGGGCAGTCTCAGGGCGTCTTCTGGACCGGCATCGAAGTCGTTCGTCGGCATGGACCGCCGATGCTCCAGTTTCACGGCGGCGCCGCGACACGATTTGCAAAGATCGGTGGAACGAAGTCGTTGCTCACGCTCACCCATTCCAAGGAATTGGCGATCGCCCACGTAATGCTGCTGCAGGACTGATCGTTCGACTGGCTCATCCCGTGACAACCGCAGTCGGCACCTTCTCGCGCGACATCCCGCGCTCGCAATTCACCCCGTCGTAACCCTGCACGTCTCAGTCGTTTGCCTCGACGCGTCGCCGCCAGCCGCGCGGCCCGGCGCTTGCCATCTTCCTCTGTGCCAGCGCATCGCTTCCGCACCTCTCGCGCGAAAGCCACCGCAGACGGAGGACACCGTGGTCGTACGAATCACACCAAATGACAAGAACAACCCGCCAGGCAAGCTTGCCGACGCGGAGGTCCATTTCACCGAAGGCGAGCTCGAAGGGATGAAGTTGATCGGGTTCGCGGTCTGGGAGCGGCGAACCGGCGGCGGACGCAACGTGACTTTCCCCGCGCGTCAGTACTCAGTCAACGGCGAGCGCAGGACGTTCGCTTTGCTGCGACCGACCAACGGCGACGCGACGAAGCAGGACCGCATTCGCGAGATGGTGTTGCGGGCGTACGCCGCCTTCGCGGAAGGCGCCGAGAGCGAATCGTAGGTAACGGGGGACTGAGGACCGTGGACTGAGGACCGACGACCGCCTCAGTGCTCGTGCAGCACCGCGAGGAGCCGTGCGTTCTCTTTCTGCCGCTTCGGCGGAAGCGTCCATTCGGCTCTCATCGCCTTGTCGGCTTCGGCGCGGAAGAAGGTGTCCTTCATGCCGCCGTCGATGATGTCCCACGGCAGCACGTCGTCTCGAGACCGGTCGCGGAAGACGTAGAAGTCGGCATCGATCCCGGCTTCCTTCACGGCGGCGCGCCAGTTGCCGCCATTGCGTTCGGCCGCTTCGATCGCAGGAGCCACACGCCGATCTCCGAGGGAGAGCAGCGCCTGGTAGAACGAATGTCGCTCGGACTTGATGTTGAAGTAGACGTTGTCGATGTTGGCCATCAGGCTGTGCATCCGCTTGATCTTCCGTTCGATCGACGCGTCGTCTTCCATCGGCAGCCACTGGTACGCCGTGCCCGGCTTGGGCACCAGCGGATTGACGCTGCCGACGATTCGACCGACCTGTCCGCGCGGGCGGGCGTGCGTGAGCATGATCTCGCGAAGCTGCAGTGTCAGATCCCGAATGGCGTCCAGGTCGTCATCGGTCTCGGTCGGGATAGCGATCATGAAATACAGCTTCAGGTTGTCGAAGCCGGTCGAGAAGATCATGTCCGCCGCCGCCAGGATCTCGTCGTTGGTTATCGTCTTGTTGATCACACGACGAAGCCGATCGGAGCCAGTCTCGGGAGCGATCGTGATGGTCCGCTCGCCGCTCGCGCGCAGCAGGCGAAGGATCGTCGGCGTCAGATCGTCCAGGCGCAGCGACGCAGGGCTGATGCTGTAGCCCATCTCGACGAGGCTCGTCAGGATCTCTTCGATCTGCGGGTGGTCGCACAACGCGATCGATACGAGGCCGGCTCGATTCGAGTGAGACTTCGCGCGCCTTGCGAGATCGAGGATTCGGTCCTTGGGGAACGCGCGGACGGGAAGGTAGTTGTAACCCGCCCAGCAGAAGCGACAGAGATTGGCACACCCACGTACGACTTCGATCAGGAACCTGGAGCCGAACTCCGTTTCGGGCGTGAAAATCTTCGTGGCGGGCGGATCAGCGGCGTCCGTCGTGCGCAGTGCCGCCTTCTTCACGATCGCGGGAGCCGTGGTCCCTTCCTTGACGACGAAGCTCTCAATCGTGCCGTCGTCGGCGTACTTCACATCGTAGAAAGAGGGGACGTAGAAGCCGCGCTCGGCGACGAGTCGGCGCAACAGGTCCTGTCGATCGCTCGCCTCTCGAAACGCGTGCACGAGCGGCGGAATGAGCGCCTCGCCTTCGCCGGCGGCGATGATGTCGGCAAACAGCGCGAGCGGCTCAGGGTTCACGAACGTCACGGCCCCGCCGATCATCACGATCGGATCGTGTGGCGTGCGATCCGCCGCTCGCAACGGAATGCCTGCCAGTCGCAGCAGCGTAAGCACGTTCGTGTAGTCCCACTCGAACGACACCGAGAAGGCAAAGATGTCGAACTCGCGAACGAGTGTCTGAGACTCGAGCGTGACCAGTCCGGCATTCGACGAGCGCAATGCCTCGAGCTCGCTCTTCGGCGGAAGAAACGTACGCTCGCAGACGATCGCCTCTTCGGCATTGAAGAGGGAATACACCGTCTGGAACCCGAGGTTGGACATCCCGACGAAGTAGGTATTCGGGAACGCGAGCGCCACGCGCAACCGGCCGCCGTGCGGCTTGCGCACGTAGCCGACCTCCTTCGCCAGGAGGTCGCGGGCGCGTTCGCGCTGCGACCACCGACGCGGGTCTTTTGCGCGGTGGGGCGGAGAGGATTGCGGCATGGAACGTCGGGACACTGAGCCCGAACTCGAGCGATCACTGACGCGAGAGCTGCGGCTCAGCCGCCGACGCTCCCGCCTTCCGTGGGTCTACTCAGTGTACCACCGGCCGCCGCCCGCCCCTGGTCGCCGGCCTTATGTCTGTCGCCGCAGGAAAGCAGGCACGTCGAGGGGCGAGCTTGCCTCGAACACGTTTTCACCTGCCGACACGCCCGGCGCGCTCGTGCCCAGGCTCGAAAGCGAGAGTTCGACGACCGGCCGCCGGCTTACGCCCACCGTCGGAGGCGCACCCGGCTGAAGAGTCGTCGCCGGCGCCTCGGTCATGGTTGCCGTGCTGCGTGGCCTCGCACCGCCTGCCGCCGCCACCTGTTGTGGAATCTCGGCCGGCTGGTTCAAGTGGGCCGTGTAGACATTCAGATCCACTGGCGTAACCGGAGCTGCCTGCGGGGCCTGGCGTGCAGCGACCTTGCGATCGAAGCCGGTTGCGATGACAGTGATCTTCACCTTCCCGGTGAGTGTCGGATCGACAACCGCACCGAAGATGATGTTCGCGTCCTCGTGCGCCGCCTCCTGGATTACACAGGACGCCTCGTTGACCTCGACCAGCGACAGATCGGGCCCACCGGTCACGTTGATGATCACGCCACGCGCACCGTGGACCGTGCTGTCCTCGAGCAGCGGGCTCGCGATCGCGCGCTGCGCGGCCTGCATCGCGCGGCCGTCGCCCTCGGACGTACCGGTGCCCATCATCGCGACGCCCATGCCGGACATGATCGTTTTCACGTCCGCGAAGTCGAGATTAATCAGGCCGGGCACCAGGATCAGATCCGAGATGCCCTGAATCGCCTGTCGAAGGACGTCATCCGCCAGCGTGAACGCGTCGGTCAGCGGCGTCTTGCGATCGATGATCGAGAGCAGCCGCTCGTTGGGAATCGTGATGACCGTATCGACGCACTCGCGCAACGCCTCGAGCCCTGCCTCTGCCTGCATCAGGCGCTTCTTTCCCTCGAAGCGGAACGGCTTGGTGACCACCGCGATCGTCAGCGCCCCCAGCTCGCTCGCCAGGCTCGCAATCACGGGCGCAGCGCCCGTCCCGGTGCCGCCGCCCAGCCCCGTCGTCACGAAGATCATGTCAGCGCCCGATAGCTGCTGAATGATCGCGTCGGTGTCTTCGAGAGCGGCGTTGCGCCCGATGTTCGGGTCGGCGCCCGCGCCCAATCCCTTGGTCAGCTTGCGGCCGATCTGGATCTTGACGCCTGCCTTGTTGTGATCGAGCGCCTGCACGTCGGTGTTGGCCACGATGAACTCAACGCCGCCGAGGCCGACTTCCACCATCCGGTCCACGGCGTTGCTTCCGCCACCGCCCACGCCGACGACTTTGATCTTGGCTCCGTTCCGATGTTCCGGCGCCAGCGTCAGTCGGAGCGTATCTGCCTCGCGACTCTCGCGACCCTTGCGCCCGTCGTGATCTTTCATGTCAGACCTCCCGAAGTTCGAACGTCCGTTCTAGAAGAATTCTTTGAATATCGACCTGAGCTGCGACACGACGCGGCTGAAAGCGCCGCCAGGGCCTCGTTGTTCTGTGACTCGATTCCGATGCGCGTAAAGAGCGACGCCAACCGGCGTGGCAAAGACCGGACTGCTGATGTGGTCGGCCAGGCCACCGACACCGATCGGGATCCCTCGCCGAATCGGCAAGTCGAAGATCTGCTCGGCAATCTCGGGCATCCCCTCGAGGATGGCGCCACCACCAGTCAGCACGATTCCGGAGTTGAGCGACTTCTCGTAGCCGGCACGTCTGATCTCGTCCCAGACCAGATGGAAGATCTCTTCGGCGCGCGGCTGCAGGATCTCCGAGAGAATCCGGCGCGCCATGAGGCGCGGCTTGCGGCCGCCAACGCTGGCCACTTCGATGGTGGCGTCTTCGTCCACCATCGACGAGAGCGCGCATCCTGACTTGCGCTTGACCTTTTCCGCGTCGGGGATCGGTGTGCGAAGCCCCACCGCGATGTCGCTCGTGAAGTGATCGCCACCGACTGCGACAACAGCCGTGTGCCACAGGTGTCCGCGTTCGTAGATCGCAAGGTCCACCGTGCCGCCGCCGATGTCGACGAGCGCAACACCGAGTTCCTTTTCATCTGGCGTCAGCACGGCCTCGGCCGCAGCCAGTTGCTCGATCACCGTGTCGACAACCTGCACGCCCGCTCGATTGACGCACGCGACGATGTTCTGAGTTGACGACGCGGCGCCGGTAACGACATGAACGTTGACCTCGAGCCTGGCGCCGGTCATCCCTTCGGGTGCCCCGATGCCATCCTGCTCGTCGACCACGAAGTCCTGCGGGAGGACGTGCAGGATTTCGCGACCAGTTGGCAGCGCCACTGCCTTTGCGGCATCGATGGCTCGCCGCACGTCTTCGCGGGATACCTCGCGATTCTTGCCGGCCACAGCCACTACGCCGCGGCTGTTGAAGCCTTTGATGTGTGGACCAGAAAGCGCAAGGTGCACCAGGTCGATCTCGATGCCAGCCATCAGCTCCGCTTCTTCGATCGCCTTCTTGATCGAAGCCACAGCGGCCTCGAGATTGACGACGACACCACGTTTGATCCCGCGCGACTCAGAGACGCCGATGCCGACGACGTTGAGGCTGCCGTCCTCGAGGCTTTCGCCGACGACGCAGGCCACCGTCGACGTGCCGACGTCGAGGCCAACTAGATACTGCTCTTTACGAGCCACCTGAACTCCTTCCGCTCCTAGCCACCGCGCCGTGCCGGCGCCGACCGCTTGCTGCCGTTCTCGGTCTGCTTCGGTGACGCGCCCGAAATGCGAGGCCGCGCTTTCTGTGGCCTGACGTACACCCGTTCATCGAAGCGCAGATCGACGTAGTCGATGTCCGGCATTCGCTCGCGAAGGGCCGGCATGAGATCGAGGTATGACTGCAGCCGCTCCGTGAAGCGCTCGTCGCCAACACGCAGCAGCGCTGTGTCGCCCTTGAGCAGAACGATCGCGTTGCGAGAATCGGTGACGTCGATCTGCGAGACCAGGCCGGCGAGCTTGGGGCTCCGTGCCAGCTCGCTCATGAGGCGGCCTGCCAGCGCGGCCCGGGCCTGGTCCATCGACTGGTCCTCTTTACCCTTCGGCGACAGTCCGTCGACAATCGGCAGATCGAGGTCAGCGTAGTTGGGACCGAACTCGTCGATGACCGTGCCGGTCTTGTCGATCAGGTAGAGCGTCCCTTTGATGCGGCCGATGCCGATCGGCTGACGTTCTTCGATTGCGACCGTCAGCGTCCCCGGAAACATCCGGCGGATCGACGCTTCCGCCACCCACGGCGACATGAGCAGCTTCTGTCGCCAGCTTTCGAGATCTGTCATCACGATGCTGGTGCCAGACAGCCCATCGAGCAGGCTGAGGACCTCACCGCGCGACATGCGCTGATTGCCCTGCACCGTGATGCGCGTCACCGTCAGCGCGTCTGACGCCAGCACAAAACCGATGGTGTGATACAGCGCGAACCCGGCGACGAGGCACGTGGTGCCGACGCGGGCGATGGTCCACCACCGGGGCTGCCACCATCGGCGCTTGCGCGCAGGGCTCACGCGCGAGCGCCGGAATCGCTTGTCCGCTGGAGCGGCAACCGGCGTCATGACGCAGCCCCCCGCACATCGAGCGCTTTCATCAGTCGCTTTGGCAGGGTTCCAATCGAGCCCGCACCCAAGGTGACGATGGCATCACCTGGTCGCACGATTCGCTGCAGCGTGGACATCACATCGTCCAGCGTTCGAGCGACGTGCACCGGACGTCCGGATCCCGTTCGAATCGACTCCGCCAGCCGATCAACCGTGACGCCTTCGATCGGGTCCTCGCCCGCGGCGTAGATGTCGGCCAGCACGATCTCGTCGGCGTCACGGAGCGCGGGACCGAACGCATCGAGCAAGTGCGCCGTTCGCGAGTGGCGATGCGGCTGGAAGGCGATCACGAGCCGGCGCGCGAGCGTCGCTCGCGCCGCGGCCATCACCGCGGCGATCTCAGTCGGGTGATGGCCGTAGTCATCGACGATGAGCACGCCGTTGACTTCGCCGTGACGCTCGAAGCGGCGCTCCGCGCCAATGAAGCTTGCGAGCGCAGACGCGATGCGCGCGAAATCGAGGCCGACCTGTTCACCAACGGCCACCGCTGCCAGCGCGTTCTGCAGATTGTGGCGGCCCGGCACCGATAACTCGACTCGGCCGAGCATCTCGATGCCATTCGCGCCACGGCGGTGCACGATGCAACGGCCGCCGAAGGTGCCGAGCTCGACGTCGGTGGCAAGAATGTGCGCATCCGCGTGGTCGATTCCGTAGGTCACGAGGCGGCGCGTGACACGCGGGAAGATGGCGCGCAGGTTGGCATCATCGGCGCACGCCACGGTGGCGCCATAGAACGGCACCTTGTTCACGAACTCGACGAACGCATCCTGCAGCGACGCCAGACTTCCGTAGCTCTCCATGTGTTCGTCGTCGATGTTGGTCACGACGGCAATGGATGGCCACAGCATGAGGAACGAGCGGTCGCTTTCGTCGGCTTCAGCAACCATGTAGTCGCCGCGTCCGAGACGTGCATTGCTTCCGAACGCGCTGAGCCGGCCGCCGATGACAGCCGTCGGATCCAGTCCTGCACGTTCGAGCACCAGCGCAATCATCGAGGTCGTCGTCGTCTTTCCGTGCGAGCCGGCGATGGCGATCGAGAAGCGCAGGCGCATCAGCTCGGCCAGCATCTCGGCTCTCGGGATCACCGGGATGCCGCGCGCGCGAGCCTCCACGATCTCCGGGTTGGTCGCCCGGATCGCAGACGAAAAGACAACGACGTCTGCGTTGCCCACCTGCTCCGCTCTGTGCCCCTCGAACACCATCACGCCAAATGACTGCTCCAGCCGCGTCGTGACGTCGGAATGCCGCGCGTCCGACCCGCTCACCGCGTATCCGAGATTTGCCAGCAGTTCTGCGATCCCGCTCATGCCGATTCCGCCAATCCCGACGAAATGCACGTGTCGAGTGCGGCCGAGCATCAGTGACACATGCAGTTCCAGGTTCCTGGTTCCAAGTTCCAGGTTCGTGTTCCGAGTTCCGGTTCTGGGTTCAAGGTTCTGGGTTCTGGGTTCGCGTTGCTCCGGCTCGTGGTGACGAGAGCCGCGGAACTTCGAACCCACGAACCACGAACCTGGAACGCGAACCCAGCACACGAACCCGGAACCCGGAACCCGGAACATGGAACTGTCGATCTCACTGTGCCAACTCCAGGATCCTGTCGACGATCGCGTTTGCCGCGTTTGGCTTCGCCAGACGAGCGGCGGCTTCACCCATCCGTCGCCGCTCTGCGGCGTTGTCAACGAGCGACAGAATTTCGCGCGCCAGTCGCTCTCCCGTGAGCTCTCGCTGCTCGACCATCGTTGCCGCGCCACCGCGAGCAAGAGCCTCGGCGTTCTTGCGCTGGTGATCGTCGGTGGCTCCTGGAAACGGAATGAGGATCGAGGGGCGTGCCGACGCTGTCAGCTCCGCGAGCGTCGTCGCCCCTGATCGACAGACCACCAGGTCCGCCGCCCTCATCTCCCGATCCATCGTGAACAGGAACGGCTCGACCCGGGCTTCGAGCCCGGCGCGCCGGTACCCATCCCGGACCATCTCCAGATCCCGTTCTCCTGTCTGGTGCGTGATGGCCACTGCAGATGTAGCGGCAGCCAGCCGCGGCGCCGCCTCCACCATGGCCACGTTGATCGCGTGCGCGCCCTGAGAGCCGCCAAAGACTAGGACCCGAGCCGCTCCAGGCGGCGAACTGTGTTGCCCATACGCCTCCTCACGAAAGAACTCCGGTCGAACCGGATTACCAGCGACGAATGCCTTCCCCCCGAACACCGCGAGGCTCTGCTCATACGTGACCGCCGCCGTGCTCACCAGTGACGCGAGCAGGCGATTGGTGAGTCCAGGTACGGCGTTCTGCTCCATGAGCAACGTCGGGATCCTTCGCAACGCCGCGAGCCCGACCACCGGGCCCGAGCTGTACCCACCAACGCCGATCACCACCGACGGACGACGACGCGAGAGAACGCTCCAGGCATCGCGGGCACTTGCCGGCAGTAGCGCAAGCCCCCGGAGCAGTGATGGCAGCGACTTGCCCTTGAGACCGGCGCTGCGAATCACGTCCAGCGTGAAGCCTTCGCGCGGCACGACGCGCGACTCGATCCCGGCGGCGGTGCCGACGAAGGTCACCTGCGCGTCCGGAAACCGCGCGAGAAGCGCCCTGGCCACCGCTATGCCCGGATACAGATGCCCTCCTGTTCCACCCCCGGCGATCAACAAGGACAGCGCCACTCATTCCTCGTGCTGCGACACGTTCAGCAAGACGCCCATCGCAAGGAGGCTGATCATCAAAGACGACCCGCCAGAGCTGACAAGTGGGAGTGGAATGCCCTTCGTCGGAAGAAGCCCCAGCACGACGCTGATATTCACGAGCGCCTGGACGGCGATCATCGCGGTCAGACCAAGCGCGAGGAACGATCCGAATGCGTCCTGCGCGCGCAGCGCGATACGCACGCCGCGCCACGCGATGACGCAGAAGCAGATGAGAACAGTCGTCGCGCCGAGCAGACCGAGCTCCTCACCGATCACCGCATAGATGAAGTCGGTGTGCGGCTCCGGAAGGAAGAACAGCTTCTGCACGCCGCCCATGAGCCCGCGTCCGAACACGCCGCCTGTGCCGACGGCGATGAGCGACTGCATCACCTGGAATCCGTCGCCAAGCGGATCGGCCTCGGGGTTCATGAAGGCGAGAAGCCGTCGCAGTCGATAGGGAGAGCTCGCGATCAGGAAGTACAGGACGGGTGCCGCGGCCAGCACGGTGCCGACCATGTAGCGATAGTTCAATCCCGCGGCGAAGATCATCGCGGCGACGGCCATGAGCAGCGAGATCGCGGTGCCGAGATCGGGCTCCAGAAGAATCAGACCGGCCATCGCACCAACGACGATGGCGATTGGCAGCAGCGAGTACGAGACCTCGTCGATGCGATGCATACGGCGCTCGAGTGTCAGCGCCGTGAAAAGGATCGCGGCAATCTTGGCGATCTCGGACGGCTGGATGCCAAGGCCGCCGACGTTGAACCAGCGGCGTGCTCCGTTGATCGGCGCACTGAAGAGCACCAGGACCAGCAGCACGCAGACCGCGCCCGTCAGCGACCAGATGAACGCCTCGTTCCTGTAGGTGCGGTAGTCGATTCGCATCGAGACCGCCAGCGCGACCAGGCCGAGCAGCGTCCACATCGCCTGGCGCGTGAGGAACATGTAAGCCTGACCGTACCGGTCGAGCGCCAGTGCAGCTGAGGCGCTGTACACCATCACCACGCTGACGCACACGAGCAGCACAGCCGCAGTGAAGAGAATCCGGTCCGACTTGAGCTTTCTGGCCATCCTTCGCTACCGCCCATACTGGAACGCCCCGAAACGACCGAAATACCGGCGGGTCCACGAAACAGGACCCGCCCTACGGGCACCAAGAACCCGCCCTACGACGTATGGTCGTGGGCCGGGTCTTGAATTTCAGACCCGGCGTTGACGAGATCGGCTAAGATTCCGATCCCTGTTCGAACGCGTAAGCGGTCAGCAGTCATCAGTCGGCGCGTGGGGTGGGACACCCACCTCGCAGACCGGGGTAGCCTGCGTTCCCAGCGGTAAGCTCCTACCCGCGCCGGCCGACTGACGACTGCTCACTGCTCACGCGATTTCAGCCGCTCGACCTCCTCCTTGAAGGCCCGTCCCCGTTCCGCATAGTCGCGGAACCAATCGAAGCTTGCGCACGCTGGTGCGAGCAGCACGATGCCGTCGGGCCGCGCCGCCTCGTACCCGCGTTCAACGGCCTCTCTCATCGACGCGGCCTCGATCACCGGCAACAAATCGGCGAGCGCCTCGCGCACAAGCGGCGCCGCCTCTCCCATCGCCACGACCGCCCGTCCTCGCGACGCGAGCGCTTCACGCAGATCGCGGAAGTCGCCGCCCTTGAAGTGCCCACCCACGAGCGCGACGAGACGACCGGGAAAGCTTTCGATCGACCGGCGCGCCGCTTCGACATTCGTCGCCTTCGAGTCGTTGACGAAGGTGACTCCGCCGATGCGACCCGACGGCTCCATCACATGCTCGAGTCCGCGGAAGCCCTTCAGTGAAGCCACCATCGCGCTCGTGCTGACGCCGGCAACGGATGCGGTCGCGACTGCTGCGACGACGTTGCCCAACATGTGTCTGCCGGTCAGCTCCACTGCAGACACAGGAACCAGGCGCTCCGCCGATGTCGCCGTACGACGGACGATCCAGTCGCCATCGACTGAGAAGCCATCGCTGGTCGATCCACGCGGCGAGAAGCCGACTCGCCTGCTCACGAGGCCTTCGCTGTGGGCCATCACGATCGGATCGTCGAGGTTCACGACCGCCCAATCCTCCGCTCGCTGATTCGCAAAGATGCGCGCCTTCGCCCGCGCGTACTCCTCGACGTTCGGATGTCGATCGAGATGGTCGGCGGCGAGATTGAGCCAGACAGCGATCCACGGCCTGAACGTGGTAGTGGTCTCGAGCTGAAAGCTGCTGACCTCGACAGCGTGGATTGTCTCGGGCGTGGAGTCTTCGACCTGCGACGAGAGCGGCACGCCGATGTTGCCGCCCACGAGTACTCGCTTGCCGTCCGCCGCAATCATTCGACCAAGCAGCGTCGTCGTCGTGGACTTCCCTTTCGTTCCCGTCACCGCGATCACGCGACCGCGAAGCCATCGAGATGCGAGCTCCACCTCTCCGATGACTTCCACGCCGCGCGTGCGAGCCGAGACCAGACCCGGCTCGTCTGGCGGCACTCCAGGACTCGTGACGACGAGGTCGGCAGAGTCGAAGGTCGCGGCGCTGTGGCCACCGACCTCTACCTCGATGCCCGCATGCCGTAGCGCAGACGCCTGCTCGAAGTCCTTGCGTCGTTCAGTCATCAACACCCGCGCCCCTCGCCGGAGAAGCAGTTCCGCCGCTGCAATGCCGCTTCGCGCTGCTCCAACAACCACCACTCGCCGCCCTCGAACCGAAAAGTCGCCATCTGCCACACCATCACCGCAGCTTCAATGTCGTGAGGCTGAAGAGCGCAAAGATCACCGCGACGATCAGGAATCGCGTGATGACTTTCGGCTCGCTCCAGCCGATGAGCTCGAAATGATGGTGGAGCGGCGCCATCTTGAAGACGCGCTTTCCGGTGAGCTTGAACGAGGCGACCTGGATGATCACGGAGAGCCCTTCGAGCACGAATACTCCGCCCACGATCGGGAGCAGCAGCTCCTGCTTGATCAAGATCGCGACGGTACCAAGGGCGCCGCCAAGTGCCAGCGACCCGACATCGCCCATGAAGATCTCGGCAGGGTACGAGTTGTACCAAAGGAATCCCAGACTTGCGCCAACCAGGGCGCCGCAGAAAATCGTCAGCTCGCCTGCAGGCGGAAACCGCACGAGCAGAAGGTAGTCGGCGAGGACGGCGTGCCCCGTGACATACGCCAGCGCGGTGTACGAGGCGGCGGCGACACCAAACGTGCTGATCGCCAGTCCGTCCAGCCCATCGGTGAGATTGACGCCGTTGCTCGCGCACACGAGCACGAGGACGGCAAACGGGATGTAGAAGTAGCCGAGATCCGGAATGAGGTTCTTGAAGAACGGGAAGATCAACCGCGTGCTGTAGAGCGGCGGATTCAGCTCCGAGAGGTACAGCACCGACGCACCAACTGCCAGTCCGACGATGATCTGTCCCGCCATCTTGTAGCGGGGAATCAGTCCGTGATGGGAGCGTCGCGTGATCTTCAGGTAGTCGTCGGTGAAGCCGACCGCACCGAAGCCGACTGTCGCCATCGTAGCGATCCAGACGTACGGGTTCGACAGATCCGCCCACAGCAACGTCGGCACGACGGCTGCCGTCACGATCAGCAGACCGCCCATCGTCGGCGTGCCGGCCTTGGCGCGATGTGACTGCGGTCCTTCCTGCCGAATGATCTGGCCGATCTGAAAATCGCGCAGGGTGCGAATCAGCCACGGACCGAACAGGATGCTGATCGCGAGCGCCGTCAAGCTGGCCGCCGCCGTACGGAACGTGATGTACCGCGTGACGTTCAACGCGCCCAGAACGGGGGCGAGGTTGGCGAGTGGCGGCAACAGGTAGTAGAGCATCAGCCAAGTTCCGCCACGAGTCTGTCGGCGACGACATCCGTTCTGGTGCCTCGCGAGCCTTTGACGAGAACCAGGTCGCCAGCTTCGAGCGCTTCGACGACTGCGGGCGCTGCCTGTGCACTCGTCTCGAAGTAGAAGACCCCGGACGACTTCATGCCTGCCGCGATCGCGGCGTTGGCCAAGGCGCGCGCGGCGGGACCGCCGACGGCGAACAGGCGGCTCAGACCGGCAGCGGCGGCCGCGCGACCGCACGCTTCGTGCATTGCGATCGAGTGATCGCCGAGCTCGAGCATCTCTCCGAGCACCGCGATCGCTCTCGTGTCGCGCGCTTCATGCGCGACCACTTCGAGAGCGCGACGGAGCGCGGTCGGGCTCGAGTTGTAGGAGTCGTCGATCAGCGTGATGTCGCGGCGCAGCAACCGGACGGCGCCACGCCGATCGGCCGGCTGAAGGCGCGCGATCTCATTGGCGATGTCGTCGAGATGGATGCCGCACTCGAGCGCAACGGCCGTCGCGGCCAGCACGTTCATCAGATTGCCGCGTCCGAGGAGGGCCGTTTCGATCGTCCGTTCGCCGCCCGGTGTCTGGATGTCAGCGCTCATGCCGCGGATGCCGCGATCGCGGATGTCGCGCGCGCGAACCGTTGCGCCACCGGCCTCACCGAACGTCAGGACCTTTCCTGGAAATCGCGCCGCGCGCGACATCACGCGCTGATCGTCTGCGTTGCAGACCAGCACGGTGCCGGCATCCGCACGCTCGAGAATCTCACCCTTCGCATCCGCGATCGCGTCGGCCGAGGCAAAGAAGCCGAGATGTGCGTCGCCCACGTTGGTCCACACCCGCACATCCGGCGCCGCAATCTCGACGAGCGTGCTGATTTCGCCGGCGTGGTTCATCCCCAGTTCCATCACGGCGACGTCAGGCGCAGTTCGCAACTGCATCAACGAGAGCGGCAGGCCGATGTGGTTGTTCAAGTTCCCCTTGTTCTTCACCACCACGAATCGCGTGGCCAGGAGCGCCGCGATGGCCTCCTTCGTCGTCGTCTTTCCTGCACTGCCCGTGATCGCGATCACCTTTGTCGCGACGGCGGTGCGTACTGCGTGTGCCAGACGTTGCAGCGCCGCGAGCGTGTCGGGCACTTCAATCGTTCCGGCGTCCGCTTGCACCCGGCCGCGCTCGACGATCGCTCCAGCGGCACCGCCGGCGAGCACGTCGGCGACGAATGCATGTCCGTCGAACCGCGGTCCGCGCAGCGCCACGAAGAGATCCCCCGCCTGCAGCGCCCGGCTGTCGGTGACAACATCGCCAACGGCACGATCGGCGCCGTCCCGCTGCCGCGGCGCGCCCACTGCGTCAGCGACCCAACCGAGCGTCAAGTTGATCGCCGTCACACTGCCCGCGATTTCAGTCGTCGCGATGTCAATGCCTCCCTTGCCACCTCGACGTCATCGAATGAAAACGTTTGACCACCGACCTCCTGGTACTTCTCGTGACCCTTGCCCGCGATGAGCACGACGTCACCAGACGCCGCCATGCCGACGGCCTCGAGAATCGCGTCACGGCGATCGGGTCGAATCAGGATTTCGGCGCCACTCTGTCGGACCTCGGACTCCGCGCCACGCTTGACCTCGTCGATGATGCGGTTCGGATCCTCGCTGCGCGGGTTGTCCGACGTGATCACCACGATGTTGCTGAGGCGCGCGGCTACCATGCCCATCAGTGGTCGCTTCGTCCTGTCCCGATCGCCACCCGCACCAAAGACCGTGATGAGGCGCCGCACCGCCACGGGCCTCGCCGTCTCCAGCAGATTCCGAAGCGCGTCGTCTGTGTGCGCATAGTCCACAACCACCGTGACGTCGTCAGTCGGGCTCGAGGCGATTTCGAATCGGCCGGGAACGCCCGCGAGACGATCGAGCCCCTGTTCGATGGCAGCCGTCGGCACGTCGAGCGCGCTCGTCGCAGCGACGGCGGCGAGGATGTTGTAGACGTTCGGTCTGCCCACCAACTTCGAACGCACGCGAATCACGCCCCTCGGCGAGCGAATGTCGAACTGCAGGCCGTCGAGCGAATACGACAGCGAGCCTGGAGCGACCATCGCCGACTTCGTCAGCCCGTACGTGATCGGACTCTTGACGATCTCGACAAGCGATGCGCCACGCGGATCGTCGATGTTGATCACGGCCGGCGCGTCGCCTGGCAGCATCTCGAACAGTCGACGCTTCGCCGCGAAGTAGTCGTCCATCCCCGCGTGAAAGTCGAGATGGTCGCGCGTCAGGTTCATGAAGATGCCGGCAGCGAACCGGATGCCGTCAACCCGTCTCAGGGCGAGCGCGTGGGACGAGACTTCCATGACGCACGCGCCGCATCCTGAGTTCAGCATCTCGCGCATGAACGCCTGCACGTCGGGAGCCT
This sequence comes from uncultured Acidobacteriota bacterium, assembly GCA_963757735.1. GTDB lineage: Bacteria > Acidobacteriota > Vicinamibacteria > Vicinamibacterales > UBA2999 > Gp6-AA40. The sequence continues at coordinate 126,961 of CAVWST010000035.1, read as the reverse complement.
CGGGAGTCGTACGCGTCGCCTCGAAGTCGCGGTCGCCGAGTCGATAGGTCACCGTGCCCATCAACCCGCATTTGATCCCGGCGGCTTCCAGAATCGCGCTGACGAGATAACCGGTCGTCGTCTTGCCGTTCGTACCCGTGATCCCAATCACGCGCATGTGATGGCTCGGATGACCGTTGAACTCGGCCGCCAGGTGCGCCAGCGCAAGCCGCGCGTCGGCCACAGTGATCCACGGCACGTCGGCCTCTGCCGCCGCGCGCTCTGAAACGACGGCGGCCGCGCCGGACGCGATCGCCTGCTGCGCGAACTCGACGCCGTCCATCTTCAACCCGCGAAGCGCCACGAACACCGAGCCTGGCGTCACACGACGCGAGTCATGCGTGACACCTGTGCATGCTTTCTGCAGCGCGGTCTGGCCAGCCGACAACACGTGCTCGTCGAACGTCACACGTGGTCTCAGCGCGCGCAGCAACTGCTCGACCGTCATGGCGCCTCGGCACTCGCGATGGGCTCGATCGGACGACGAGCGAGCGTCAACACCACAGTGGCACTGGAATCGATCGGCGAACCTGCGGCCGGCCACTGATCGACGACGAGACCTGCGCCGCGCACCTGTGCTGCGCATCCGAGTCGCGTCAGGATTGCCACGGCTTCGCGCGCGCTCAGACCGGTCAGATCGGGGACCTCTGAGGTCGATGCGCTGGCCGCGAGCGTCACGAGCGGCGGGGGCTGCACCGGTCCGGAGGTCGCAACCGGCGCATCGTCATCCGGGCGGCTGGCAAACACCGGCTCGGGCCCGTCTATTGAAGGCGGCACACCGTATTGCCTGACGGCTGCCGTCGCGATCTTCTGGAAGATCGGCGCCGCCACGACGCCACCGTAGGGCGACACTCTGTGCGGCGAATCGACGACGACAACGATGGTGAAGACCGGCTTGCGCGAAGGCACGAAGCCGACAAACGACACGTTGTAGTCGGAGTGGCCCAGGTAGCTGCCGTTGAGGAGCTTTTTCGCAGTACCCGTCTTACCAGCGACGGAGTAGCCGTCAACCCTTGCCAGCTTCCCGGTGCCATCGGTGACGACGCGCTCCATGATCTCGGTGAGCGTCGCCGAGGTGCCGGCGCTGACGACGCGCTCGCGAACTATATGGGGGACCGGCAAGCGACGACCGTCGCGGATCACTGCGCGAACGGCGCGCGGCTGAACCAGTTCGCCGCCATTCGCCACCGCGCTCACCGCAGTAGCCATCTGGAGCGGCGTCACGCCGACCTGATAGCCCATCGCGACCGAGGCCAACGCGCTGTCGTTCAGCGATTCCGGATCCCAGACCATACCCGGGCTCTCGCCGCGGAAGTCCGGCGAGCTCGGGCGTCCGAAGCCGAACTTCTTGACGTAGTTGCCGATCGTCTGAGGTCCGAGCTTCAGCGCAACTTTGATTGCGCCGACGTTGCTCGACTTCACGATGACGTCGGCAAACGAGAGCACGCCGTAGTTGTGATCGTCGTTGATGACACGCGATCCAAACCTGATGTTGCCCGCGCTCGCATCGATGATCGTGTCCGGACTGACTGCCTTCTCTTCGAATGCTGCGCTCGCGGTGACGATCTTGAAGGTGGATCCCGGCTCGTAATAGTCCTGAATCGCGCGATTGCGTCTCGTCTCCGCAGGCGCGTCGCGATAGACGTTTGGGTTGAACGTCGGGGAAATTCGCCAGCGCCAGGATCTCGCCGGTGTCGGGATCCATGATGACCGCCGATCCCGCCGACGCGCCGCTCGACTCGATCCCTGCACGCAACTCGCGCTCGGCGACGTACTGCAGGTACTGATCGATTGTCAGCTCGAGCGACGCACCCGTCGTTGGCGGCCGTTCGATTCGGCTGAATGCGTGCCGGCGCGCGTCGGTCTGAACGAGGATCGTGCCCGCCTTGCCGCGGATGAGTGAGTCGTAGGTCCCTTCGATCCCGCCGAGCCCCACGTTGTCGACACCGACATAGCCGAGCAGGTGCGACGCCAGTTCGCGATTCGGGTAGCGCCGCTGGTTCTCGCGAATGAACCCGATGCCTTCCATCTGCAGGTCAGCCACACGTCGCGCCTGTTCGGGCGACACCTGACGACGGACGTAGGCAAAGTGCTTGCCTTTGCGGATGCGGTCGGCAATCGCTCGACGATCGTCGCTTTCACAGTCGCGGAGCGCACCGCAGAGAGTCGCAGCCGCCTGATCGGGGTCGCCCAGTTCGGTCGGAACGGCGTAGATCGTATCCGCGTCGACACTACGCGCAAGGATCCGACCGTTGCGGTCGAGAATCTCGCCTCGCTTGGCGGGAGAGGGGATGGTGCGTGACTGCTGGCGATCGGCGCGTGCGCTGAGATCGGCGTACCTGAACACCTGCAGATACACCAGCCGTGCTTCAATCGCGACCGACCACGCGAGCAGAACGCAGAAGGCAACTGTCAGTCTCTTCTTGAGCGTTGCGCGCCAATTGTTGGCGGACTTGTCGGCCACCGCGAACTCCGTTTCGATCTACCGACGTGCCACAACTGAGCGTGGCGGTACGGGCGCGGGGGCGACTCGCTCGATCACCGTCGAATCGGTCGGCGTCGGCGCCACCATGCGGAGCTTGCCGGTCGCGACGCGCTCGACGCGCGCGGGTGCCTTCAACGTCTCGACCTCGAGACGCAGGTGCCGGTTGACCAGGTCCTCGTCCGCGCGCTCCTGCAGCATCTGTTCGTACTTGTAGCCGTGCTGCTGCAACTCGAAATGCTGCCAGGCCGAGAAGAGAAGCACCGCGACAAGGAACAGGCCGATACCCATCGAGCGCCACATCTCGCGATGCCGCTCGAGATCGACTTCGCGGACGATCGGGTTGTTGCGGATGTCCTTCTTGATCGAGTACTCGAATGCTTCGCCGGTCATATATCCCCGTCCTCGATCAGGCCGGCCGCTCGGCCGCCCTCAACTTTGCGCTGCGCGCGCGCGGGTTCCGATCGATCTCGGCTTCCGACGGCACGATCGGGCGCTTCGTGCGGATCGCGATAGTGCCCGCCGCCTGCAGCGCGCGAAACGTATGCTTCACGACGCGATCTTCGAGCGAGTGAAACGTCAGAATCACGAGTCGCCCGCCCGGTGCCAGCCGCGCGGCGGCGCGCGTGAGAAAGCCGTCCAGTCCTTCGAGCTCGCGGTTGACCCAGATGCGAATCGCCTGAAACGTGCGAGTCGCCGGATCGATGCGTGTGTACCCCTTGCGTGGAATGGCTCGCCTCACGATGTCCGCCAACTGCCCCGTCGTCTCAATCAGTCGAGTCTTCTCGACGTCGACGATCGCGCGCGCCACGCGACGCGCGTGACGCTCCTCACCGAGCTCGTAGATCACGTCTGCGAGCGTCTTCTCGCTGACGGATGCCAGCATCTCGGCCGCGGTCGCTCCACTCGATGTATCCATGCGCATGTCGAGCGGCTCGTCCCGCCTGAAGCTGAAGCCGCGACCTGGGGCGTCGAGCTGCAACGACGACACACCCAGATCCGCCAACATCCCGTCGATTTGTCCGATACCCCTTGCGTTCAGCACGTCTTCGAAACCGCGATAGTCCGCGTGGACGACTTCAACTGCGCTGCCGGTGTCGCGCAATGTTTCGCGTGCGTGTGCGAGCGCCTGTTGATCGCGATCGAGCCCTACGACCCGCGCCGCGCCCGCGTCGACGAGCGCACGCGCATGTCCTCCCAATCCCACGGTGCAATCAACGAAAACCCCTCCCCGTGATGGCGCAAGATGCTCGAGCACCTCGGCGACCATGACGGGTTCGTGCACAACTCATGTCCCCCGCGGAGGAGCGACGCCTCCGCTCAACGAGCGCTACAATCAGATTCCGTGTTCCGACAGACGCAGGCCGTCTTCGTCGGTCCACGCTTCACGCTGCAGCTTCTGGAGGAACCGTTGATCGTTCCAGACCTCCAGGTACTCGATGCGACCAAACACGCGAACGTCGCCGACGATCGACGCACTCTCACGAAGATGAGGCGGGATCACCACGCGACCCTGGCTGTCGAGCTCGCTCGTCTGACCGAAGTAATTCACGCGGTCGAGAAACTTGAGGCGCGTCGGATGGTTCCTGGGCATTTGCATCAACCGGCGCTCGACCTCGAGCCAGACAGCCATGGGGTAGATGCGTACGGACTCACCCGTGAGGCTCGTGACAAACACGTCGGGCCCCTGTTTGTCCTGGATGTCACCCCTGAACATCCCCGGCACCTTGAGACGGCCTTTTTCATCAATCCTGGCCGCGGCGCTCCCGCGCATCCCGTTTTGGTCCACTAGACTCCAAAATTTTCCACCTGGATAGTAAGTGCCACGGTCGAGGATGTCAACGCCAAACTCCTGATCCAGAGTGAGTTACGCCAAACTTTCGCCAGAATTTCGTGGTCGGCTAACGGGGTACACATCGAATTGAGGATCGCGTTGCGTGTACCCATCAGGCCGTGGGCCGACGTACGAGCCCTCGAACGCGACCGTGCTCAACACGCGCGCCCGTCGCTGCGTGCTAGGCTGATCGATTCATGCTTCGCGCGGCTCTCATAGGCTTCCCGTCAAGCGGCAAGACCACCCTGTTTCAATTGATGACCAGCGCTCGAGACGCACCGAAGGGAAAAGGTGACGTCAACATCGGCATCTCGAAGGTGCCCGATGCCCGCCTCGATGCGCTGACGACGATGTACAACCCGCGCAAGCGAGTGCCAGCGACAGTGGAATTCACCGACATCATTGCACCCGCTCGCAGCGGTGCGCAGGCACTCGTCGATGTCGCCGGTTATAAGAACGCCGACGCACTCGTACACGTCGTGCGCGCGTTTCGCGACGCGAGCGTCCCGCATCCATCAGGCGCGATCGATCCCGCGCGTGATGCGCAGGCGATGGAAGACGAATTGATCCTCGCGGATCTCGGTGTCGCCGAACGCAGGGTCGAGCGTATCGAGAAGGATTTGAAGAAAGGGCGCTCCGCCGAGCTCGAAAAAGAACGCGACCTCGTGCGCCGATGTCAGGCGACGCTCGAAGACGGCAAGCCTCTTCGCACGCTAGAACTCACCGGCGACGATCGGAAACTTCTGCGCGGCTTTCAATTTCTCTCAGCAAAATCGCTGCTCCTCGTCATCAATCTCGACGAGGGGGACATCAGCGACGTGGGATCCACAATCGAGAAGGCGGCGGAAAAAGTCGGTCTCACCGGCTTCCTCGCGCACGCAGCCACACGAGCCGTAGCTGTCTGCTCGAAGATCGAACTCGAGATCTCTCAGCTCGAAGGGGACGATGCGAAGGCGTTTCTGTCTGACCTCGGGCTGAGCGAGTCAGGCCTTGATCGCGTGATCCGCACCACCTACGATCTGCTCGGCTACATGTCCTTCTTCACCGTCGGTGAGGACGAGTGCCGCGCCTGGTCGATTGCCCGTGGGACGACGGCGCAGAACGCTGCAGGCGAGATCCATACTGACATCCAACGGGGCTTCATTCGAGCTGAAGTAGTGGCCTACGACGCGCTGATCAGCCGCGGAACCATGGCCGCCTGCCGGGATCACGGCGAGGTCCGCCTCGAAGGCAAGGACTACGTCGTCCAGGACGGCGACATCATCAACTTCCGGTTTGCGACGTAGCTGTGAAAGTGCCATGACAGTCACGATTCGATCTGGCTCGTCCTTGTCACACAAAACCTTCCCGTGCTACGGTTTGGGGCCTTCATGCCGGATCGCACCGTGACGCGCGCCCCCGGTCTCAGCATGTTCTTCCCCGCGTATAACGACGCGGGCACCATAGCGAGCCTCGTGATCCAGGCGCAGGAAGCGATCCGCCAACTCACGCCCGACTTCGAGGTCATCGTCGTCAACGACGGAAGCCGCGATCAGACCGGGCAAATCGCCGAGGAACTCGCGCGCACGTACCCCAACGTCCGCGTCATCCACCACATCGGGAATCGCGGCTACGGTGGCGCGCTCAGATCAGGCTTCGCGGCTGCGACCAAGGAGCTCATCGCGTACACGGACGGCGACGCCCAGTACCGACCCTCCGAGATCGCCGCGCTCTGGGAACGGCTTGGTGACGATGCGGACATGGTGACCGGATACAAGATCAGCCGATCGGATCCGCTGCATCGCATCATCATCGGCCGCGTGTATCACTTCACGGTGAAGATGCTCTTCGCGTTGCGCGTGCGCGACGTGGACTGCGACTTCCGCTTGATGCGGCGCGAGGTCTTCGATCGCGTGAAGCTCGACCGCGACAGCGGCGTGATCTGCCTGGAGTTGATGCGCAAGGTGCAGGACGCCGGCTTCCGCGTCGTTGAAGTGCCGGTCCATCACTATCACCGCACGCACGGGCGGTCGCAGTTCTTCAACTTCCGAAGAATCTTCCGCACAGGCATCGACGTCCTGAAGCTCTGGATCGAACTGGTGGTGCTCGGTCGCGGTAGACAGAGCACGCCCGTGCTCTTCCGCAATCCCATGGCGCAGCGCCATTCGCGATCCGAGTCTCGCGGAGTCCGACCGTGAGCGGGCCTCGGCCCGAGTATCAGGCGTTCTACGAAGGACGCTCGGTCATGATCACCGGTGGGTTGGGCTTCATCGGAAGCAACCTCGCCCGCCAGCTCGTCGACCTTGGCGCACGCGTCCTGCTCATCGACTCGTTGATCGGCGACTACGGCGGGAACCTCTTCAACATCGATGGCATCGCCGATCGTCTCAAGGTGAACATCGCTGATATCCGTCAGCAGAGCACCATGAACTACCTGGTGCGCGATCACGATGTGATCTTCAACCTCGCCGGCCAGGTGAGTCACATCGACAGCATGCGCGAGCCGTACACGGATCTGGAGATCAACTGTCGCGCACAGTTGTCGCTGCTCGAAGCGTGCCGCCACAACAACCCGACGGTCAAAGTGGTCTTCGCCGGCACCCGACAGATCTACGGGCGCGCGGACTTCCTGCCCGTGACGGAGTCGCATCTCGTGCGGCCGACCGACATCAACGGCATCAACAAGGCGGCGGGCGAGTATTACCACCTGGTCTACAACAACGTCTTCGGCGTGCGCGCATGCTCGCTCCGATTGACCAACGTGTACGGGCCGCGGCAGCTGGTGAAACACAACCGCCAGGGTTTCATCGCCTGGTTCATTCGACAGGCAGTCGAGGATCGCGAGATCCAGATCTACGGTGACGGCGGGCAGCTGCGCGACTTCGTCTACGTGGACGATGCCGCCGATGCGTTTTTGCGGGCAGGTGCAAGCGATCGCAGCAACGGAGAAGTGTTCAACGTCGGCGGTGCAGAAGCCATCTCTCTGCGCGAAGTCGTGGAATCTGCTGATCAATGTGGCCGGTACCGGCAGCTATCGATTGATCGAGTGGCCCCAGGAAAAGAAGGCAATCGACATCGGCGATTTCCACGCAGACTCGTCGCTCATCGGGCGAACGCTCGGATGGGTGCCGACCACGACCCTCCGCGATGGATTGCGACGCACGGTGGAGTTCTACCGTGCGCACATGTCCCACTACGTACCAAGCGGGTCGCCGGTCGCCGTGTCGTGAACGGCTCGTCTCCACTTCCTTTCACTGATCTCCATCGCGGTGAAGACGCTGCACAGGTCGCAGCGGCAATCGCGCGCGTCGTCGAGGCCGGCTGGTTCGTCCTCGGTCCAGAGGTCGAAGCGTTTGAAACCGAGTTCGCATCCGCATGCGGTGCACCTTACGCCGTCGGCGTCGGCAACGGCACCGACGGCATCACGCTCGCGTTACGCGCACTCGACATCGGCCCTGGCGACGAAGTGATTGTGCCAGCGATGACGGCGGCATTCACCGGTCTTGCGGTCATCGCCTGCGGAGCAATACCTCGAATTGTCGACGTCGAGCCCGACACGCTGACGATGGATCCTGCCGCGTGCGCCGCAGCGCTCACGCCACGGACGAAGGCGATCGTCCCAGTGCACCTCTACGGACAGGCGGCAGACATGACCGCCATCCGCACCATCGCCGATCTCCACAGGCTGGCGATCGTGGAAGACTGCTGTCAGGCCCATCTGGCGACAGAAAAGGGTGTTCCTGTCGGCACGCGATCGCATGCGGGCGTGTTCAGCTTCTACCCGACGAAGAACCTGGGAGCCCTCGGTGACGGTGGCGCCGTGATCACGAGCGATGCCTCCCTCGCTGCGCGATTGCGCCGGCTGAGGAATGGAGGGCAGCGCGACAGGTATTATCACGTTGAAGCTGGCGTCAACAGCCGGCTGGACGAAGTCCAGGCCGCCGTCCTGCGCGCACGGTTGCCGTTGCTCGCGGCATGGACCGCGCGGCGTCGCGCGCTGGCATCGCAGTACCGCACGCAACTCCCGGAGGCGGCACCACCGATTCGCGAGCGCGATCCCGGCCACGTGTACCATCTCTTCCCGGTGCGTCTGAAGAAGAGAGATGAATTGAGCGCCCACTTGAAGCAGGCAGGCATCGGGACGTTGATTCACTACCCGGTGGCGTTGTCGGCGCAGGGGGCCTTTGCTGCGTTCAAACCGATGGAGTGCCCCGTCGCCTCCGCCGCTGCAGCGGAACTGCTGTCGCTGCCGATGCACCCGCGCCTCGTGGACGCAGACGTGACTCGCGTCACGCGGGAGATCGGCGCATTCGTGAAAGGACACTCTACGGCGTGAAAGCCTTGATCACGGGAGGTGCCGGCTTCATCGGATCGCACCTTGCCGAACAACTTCTCCACCGCGGCCACGACGTCGGGGTCATCGACAACCTGTCAACCGGCTCGATCGAGAACATCTCGCATCTCAAGAGCGCGCCTGGCTTCTCTTACGTGATCGACACGATCGACAACGAGCCGTTGCTCGCCGAGTGGATCGATCGGAGCGATGTCGTCTTCCATCTTGCCGCCGCTGTCGGCGTCAAACTCATCGTCGAACGTCCGGTCCATACGATCGAGACGAATGTGCACGGCACGGAAGTGGTGCTCAAGCACGCGAACAAGAAGAAGAAGCTGGTCGTGCTCGCCTCCACGTCGGAGGTGTACGGCAAGAGCACTGACGTGCCCTTCCGCGAGAACGCCGAGCTCGTGCTCGGTGCGACGTCGAAGCACCGCTGGGCCTACGCCTGCAGCAAGCTGCTCGACGAATTCCTCGCGCTCGCGTACTGGAAGGAACGGAAACTGCCAGTCGTGATCGTGCGGCTGTTCAACACAGTCGGACCGCGCCAGACCGGGCAGTACGGAATGGTCCTTCCCACCTTCGTCCGGCAGGCGCTCGGCGGACAACCGATTACGGTGTTCGGCGATGGCCGTCAATCACGCAGCTTCACCTACGTCGGCGACGTCATCGAGGCGCTGATCGCGCTCGCGTCTGAACCGCGCGCCGTGGGTGAGGTGTTCAACATCGGCAATACCGGCGAGGTGACGATTAGACATCTCGCCGAGCGAGTGAAGACCCTCACCAGCAGCGAGTCGCTCATCCAGTACGTTCCGTACGATCAGGCCTATGAGACCGGCTTCGAAGACATGCCGAGGCGGGTTCCGGATATCTCGAAAGTGAAGGCGCTCATCGGGTTCCAGCCCAAGCTGGAACTGGACGACATGATCAAGAGCGTCATCGAGTACACACGGGGGAACTAGGGTAGCTAGGTTGCTGGGTAGCTAGGTTGCTGGGTGGCGAGGTTGCTGGGTGGCTAGGTTGCCCAGTCAACCCCGGCAACTTAGCTACCCACTTACCCAGCTACCTCGTTACAATGGGGCCATGCGCAGCAGACACATCGTTGCGGCCCTTCTTGTTCTTCTGGGCGCCAGCTCAGCCTCGGCCCAGGTGCTGTCACTCGAGTTTCACGACGGACGCGTACGTCTGACTGCCGAGAACGTCCCGGTCAGCCGAATCCTCGACGAGTGGGCGCGACTCGGCGGCACGAAGATCGTCAACGGCGAGCGCGTGCCCGGTGCTCCGGTCACGCTTCAACTCACCGACGTTCCCGAGAGGCAGGCGCTCGACATCGTGCTTCGCGGCGCTGCCGGATACATGGTGCTCGCGCGCGACACGGTTACGCCTGGCGCATCAGCGTTCGACAAGGTTCTTGTCCTCCCGACAACGTCGCGTGCTCCCGCGGCAGCGGCGCCCCCGCAACCCGCGCCCCCACCGCCGCAATTCCAGAATCGACCCGACACGGACGTCGATCTCGATGAGCCAGCGGAGAATCCTCAGGGGCCACCTCGGGCCACCATCAGGGCCACCTCCGGGCGCATTCCCGCGAGGTCGAGTACCAAGCGAACGCCCCTCCGAACGCTCCGCCGCCCGCACCAACTGAGGATGAGGAGCCGGTGCCAAATGACGCGCCGGCGCCGGCGCCCGGAAATCCGTTCGGTGTCGTCCCGGGTGGTGCGCGGCCAGGTACGATCAATACGCCTCCGCCGCGAAACGCGCCCGGCGCAGAACAGACGCCGCGCTAACGGTTCGTTCCGATCCCCAGCCCGCTCAAGCAGCGTCGTACAATAGACGCAGTCGTTCTGCGTCCATGTCCGACATCGACCGCTTCCGTCCCGACGATCGCCGCGGCGTAGACACGCTTTATCGACGCACGTACGGCGCCGACGCTGCTGAAGCGATTCGTCTTCGATGGGACTGGCAGCATCGCCGCAACCCGTATAACGCGACCGGACAGCCTGGCATCTGGGTCGCCCGCGAAGGCCCGACTGTCGTCGGCCAGTACCCCACGCTGCCCGTTCGTCTGTCTCTGAAGGGTATGGAGATCGACGGCGCGTGGGGAGCGGGTGCGATGATTGCGCCCGAGCGCGATCGACAGGGGCTCGACGAAGCGCTCATTCGTGCCTGGGACCGCAACAGCGGGGCCGTCCTCGCATTCGGCCCGTCCGAACAGCCACGCGGCGTGATCGATCGACTGCATTGGCCGCAATCGCATCTCGTCCCAAGCTTCGTGAAGCCACTCACGCGTCGCGCCGCGCGCGTGCCGAACCTGCCGACGCCATTCAACAGGCTGATCTCCGCGATGATCTACCCGGTCGTCCAGGTCGTCTCGCGGACGCGGCCGTTGCGCGCGGAATGCGAACCGATTCGCCGCTTCGACAACGCTTTCACCGCGCTGTGGGAACGTCTCGCGCCCAAGTTCGATCTCGCCGTCCGGCGCGACGCCTCCTATCTGAACTGGCGATACATCGAGCCGCCGCACGTCCGCTACTCCATCGTCGCGCTCAAGCGACACGGTGAAGTCCACGGCTACGCCGTCTATCGTCATCGCCACGAACCACTCGGCCGCGTCACGATGCTCGTCGATTTCCTCGTGGATCCAGACGATGTCTCGGGACTCAAGACGCTGTTGCGCTGGGTCGATCGCGAAGCACGCGCGGAGGATTCGGACAAGGTCCGCTGCGCGGTGATGAACGGCGCGTTCCGGCGCGTCCTGCGGAGGAACGGCTACTTCAACGTGAAGTCCACCCTCGAAGTAAGCGTGAAGGTCAACGCCGTGCAGGTCCCCAGAGGTTTCTACGACGACACCGAGGGGTGGCACATCACGAGCGGTGACTCAGAACAGGATCGCTGACACATGTCCATGAACGATCAGGTAGGCGCTGACATCGCCGCGGCGATGAAAGCGCGCGATGCGTCTCGCTTGTCCGCGCTGCGGATGCTCAAGGCCGCGGTGATGAACAAGAGCGTCGAGAAGGGTCGCGACCTCGACGATGCGGAAGTACTGCAGGTCGTGGCGTCGCTCGTGAAGCAGCGGCGCGACTCGATCGAGCAGTTCACGAATGCGGGCCGCACGGACCTCGTCGAGAAAGAGACCGCAGAGCTCAAGGTGCTCCAGGCCTATCTGCCGGCGGCGGCCACGCCGGAGGAAATCGATGCCGCCGTCGCGGAAGCGATCGCCGAAACCGGCGCCTCATCGCCGAAGGACATGGGCAAGGTGATGAAGGCGGTCATGCCGAAACTCGCCGGCAAGAATGCCGACGGGAAAGCCGTCAACGAAGCCGTCCGGCGCACGCTTGGCGGCTGAGACAACCCCCTCCTCTTCGCTGGCACGATCGGCCGCGTCGGCTGGCGTCGCCACGATGACGAGCCGCATCCTCGGCGTCGTCAGGGAACAGGTGCTCGCCTCGTTCTTTGGCGCCGGTGCGGCGATGGACGCGTACAACGTCGCGTTCCGAATCCCCAACCTGCTCCGCGACCTGTTTGCCGAAGGCGCGATGAGCGCGGCCTTCGTTCCCACGTTCACCACATCGCTGACGACGTCCGGGAAAGAGTCGGCCTGGCGCCTCGGCAATCATGTCGTCAACGCGCTCATCGTCGTGACGGGCGCGCTCGTGGTGCTCGGCATCGTGTTCATGGAGCCGCTGATTCTGAGCTTCGCAGCCGAGAAGTACACGTCCGATCCGAAACAGCTCGCGCTCACCGTCCTGATGGCGCGCATCATGTTGCCGGCGCTGACGCTCATCGCGCTCGCCGCGGCATTCATGGGGATGCTGAACTCGCTGCATCACTACTTCATCCCCGCGTTGTCTCCTGCGACGTTCAACATCCTCACGATCATCTGCGCGTTCGTGCTCGTGCCGCTCATGCCGGCGTTTGGCATCGAGCCGATCGTGGCGATCGCGATCGGCACGCTGCTCGGTGGCGTCGCGCAGCTCGCGCTGCAGTGGCCCACGCTGCATCGAGAGGGATTCCGGTATCGCTTCGAGATCGACTGGCAGGATCCCGCGCTTCGCCGCATGCTCACGTTGATGGGACCGGGCACCGTCGGCCTTGCGGCGACGCAGGTCAACGTGTTCGTCAACACATTGCTCGCGACCGGCACCGAGACCGGTGCGGTCTCTTGGCTGCAGTACGCATTTCGGTTGATGTATCTGCCGATCGGGTTGTTCGGCGTGTCGATCGCGACGGCCGTGCTTCCGACAGTGTCGCGTCATACCGCCGACCGCAACAACGAGGCGGTGAAAGACACCATCGCCAACGGCGTGTCGCTGATGCTCATGCTGAACGTGCCGGCGAGCGTGGGATTGATCGTGCTGGCTCACCCGATCGTACGTGTGATCCTCGAGCGCGGCCGATTCACTGCTGCGGACACCGCAGCAACCGCCGCCGCACTGCAGTTCTACGCGCTCGGCCTGCTCGCGTACTCGGTGGTTCGCATCGTGTCGCCGATCTTCTACGCGCTCGGCCGCAGTCGAACGCCGGTCACGGTGAGTGTGATGACCGTGCTCGTCAACGCCGGGCTCAACGTTGTTCTGGTTCGTGTGCTCGGGTTCCGAGGGCTCGCGCTCGGCACCTCGATCGCCGCGCTCTTCAACGCGACGACCCTCCTCATCGTCCTGCGCAACCATCTGCACGGCATCCACGATGGCCGCATCCTCGGCGCGTTCGCGAGAATTACCGCCGCTGCCGGTGCGATGGGACTCGTCGCCGCACTGCTGAACCAGATGCTGGAGACACGCTGGCCGGGCGGCGCACTGGTGGTGCAGATCGTGCGCCTGTCGATCACGATTGGTGTGTCGCTGGTAGTGCTCGGAGTCGCGTCCTGGCTGCTCCGCATCCGCGAGTTCAACGCCGGAATGGCGCTCGTGGCACGCCGGCTCGGGCGACGTTCCCGATGAAACTCCGCGGGCTGCATCCCACCGTCCTGATCCTGGCGGGAACGCACTTCATCGTGGACGGCTTTGGCAACATCCTCGCGCCACTGCTGCCGCTGCTCATCCTCAATCTGAACCTCTCGCTCGCGGCCGCTGGCACGTTGCAGATGTTCTTTCAGCTCGCGAACTCAGTCGCCCAGCTTGGCTTTGGCTACATCGCTGACAGATGGCGGCCGCGACTTCTCTTGCTGGCCGGGCCGGTGCTGTGTGTGACGACGATCACGTTGATCGGGCTGGCGCCAGATCCAATCACGCTGACGTTGGTGCTCGTGCTTGGCGGGCTCGGCGGTGCGGCGTTCCACCCGCCAGCTGCAGCGCTCGTGCACCGGTTCTCTGGAAACCAGCGCGGCATGGCGATGTCGACGCACATCACCAGCGGCACCGTCGGCCAGGCGATGGCGCCGCTCGTCTTTGCGCCGTTCGTGCAGCAGTTCGGCCTGCGCTCCACGCCGCTGCTGATGATCCCGGCGCTGATCGCGTTGCTCTTCTTCCTGCGCCGAATCCCAACCTTCGATCGGCTGCAGGAGCATCACGAAGCCGCAGGGTTCTCCGCGCTTCGACCGTACGCGAAGCCTCTGACGCTGCTCTACCTGATCGTCGTCTTGCGCACGCTGACCGCCATGAGCTTCTCGACGTTTCTACCTGTGCTTCTGACCAGGCGTGGCCAGTCGCTCGCGCAAGCGGGTACCGTCGTCTCGATCTATCTGATCGCCGTGGGTCTCGGAGGATTCATTGGCGGACCGTCTGCCGATCGCTTCGGACCGCGCCGCGTGATCATCCTGTCTCTCGTCTGCTCGGTGCCGTTTCTGATGATCGCGCCCATGCTCAACGGGGCGCTGTTCATCGTCGTGCTCGCCGTCGGTGGATTCCTGTTGCAGTCAACGTTACCGGTCAATGTCACATTTGCACAGCTGCTCGCCCCAATCAGCGCAGCGACGGTGTCGTCGCTCATGATGGGCTTCGCCTGGGGCACCGGCGGGCTTACTGTGCCGCTCGTAGGAATGATGGCGGATCGCATCGGGATCGAGCGTGCGCTCGTGGTGATGTCGGCGATGCCGCTCGTGGCCGCACTCCTGGCTGTTTCGCTTCCTTCTCGTAATCAGCCGCATATCACAGCCCGGGCGTCTGAGGCCACAACCGCCGAAGGGATCGGCATCGATGTTGCTGATTAGGACCTAGTTGGCGCAGACTGGAGCGATGCGAGGACGATACCCAGGTCCGTCCGACGTGATGTATTCGTTCGGCCCGGGCAGACTGACACCGGCGGTGAAGGCGATCATGATCGCCAACGTCGCGGTGTTCGTTCTGACGTTCTTCGCGCCCGCTTTAGTTGTTCGGCTGGGATTGCGTCCCGCGGACCTGTTCGGAGAGTTCGCCGTCTGGCAGCTCGTCACCTACATGTTCGTGCACGCCGGCCTCTCGCACATTTTCTTCAACATGCTCACGCTGTACTTCGTGGGCGTCGAGCTGGAGCGCATCTGGGGAACGAAGTACTTCACGAAGTTCTACTTCGCGTCAGGACTCGGCGCCGGCCTCACGCAGGTACTGCTCGGCATCCTGCCGTTTCCATTCGCCAATCAGTTCTACTATCCGTCGACGGTAGGCGCGTCCGGTGCGATCTACGGTCTGCTGATGGCCTTCGCGCTCTACTTCCCAACCCGGACGTTCCTCGTGTTCTTCGTCTTCCCGGTCCAGGCGCGCTACTTCGTGATGATCCTCGGCGCGATGGCCCTGCTCTTCTCGCTCGGCGGCGGTGCTGGTGTCGCGCACACGGCACACCTTGGTGGTCTGCTCTCAGGGTATCTGTATTTGAAGGGGAAGCGGCTCAACGTCGTCTCTGAGATCCAGTACCGCTACCTGAAGTGGCGGATCAATCGCATGCGGAAGAAGTTCGACGTCTATTCCGGTGGCCGACGAGATGACTACGACCGTCGAGTCCACTGAGCCCGAGACCCCGGGCGGAGAGCCTCGAGTCATGCCCGCCAGACTGCATCGCTGGGACGAGATCGCGCTTGCGAAAGTCACCGAGATGCTGTCGCAGAAGATCGTGACGGGCGAACGCGAGATGATCGCCCAGACGTACCTCAAGCGCGGCGCGCTCGTGCCCATCCACTCTCATGAGAGCGAACAGATGACCTATGTGCTCCAGGGCGCGCTTCGCTTTTTCGTCGGTGGCGAAGAGGTGATCGTCCGGGAGGGCGAGGTTCTGCACGTCCCCGCGCACACGCCACATCAGGCGGAGGCGCTCGAAGACACGTTCGAATTGGACGTGTTCAGTCCAATTCGGCAGGACTGGGTTGACATCGCGGATCAACCCGGAACGGAACCGTGAACAATTCTCCCGTGGCGGGCGGCTCGAAACCCGTGGCCCGACGGCCGTGAGATAATTTTCTACCGATGAAGGGGTCGGGGCTGGCCACCGGCGCGGACGCTCGCGCCACCGAACGCACAGTGCGCGGCCGGGAATTCGAAGGGCTGACGCGCGACGAGTTACTCGACGCCTACCGCTTGATGCTCCTGTCGCGAAAGATCGACGACAAGGAGATCCAGATTAAGAACCAGAGCAGGAGCTTCTTCCAGATCAGCGGAGCCGGCCACGAGGCTGTGCTCGTCGCGGCCGCTCGACAGTTGAGACCGGGCGTCGACTGGCTCTTCCCCTATTACCGCGACCGCGCCCTCTGTCTCACACTCGGCGTGACCCCCTACGAGATGTTCCTCGCGTCTGTGGGATCGAAAGACGATCCTGCCAACGCCGGACGGCAGATGCCGTCGCACTGGGGGCATCGCCGATTGAACATGCCGTCGCAGAGCAGTTGCGTCGGCACGCACTGCCTGCATGCGGTGGGCGCGGCAGAGGCAGGGATCGTCTACAGCCGCGTGAAGCAGATCGAAGGGCGCGAGTCGAAGTTCGATCGCGACGAGATCGCGTACATCTCCATCGGCGAAGGCGGCACGAGCGAGGGTGAGTTCTGGGAATCGCTCAACACGGCCGCGACGCGACAGGTTCCCGTGCTCTACCTCGTCGAAGACAACGGCTACGCCATCTCCGTTCCCGTCGATGTGCAGACACCATCGGGCGACATCTCCCGCGTGCTCGACGGTTTCCCCGGGCTTCGTACGTTCCGTTGCGACGGAACCGACTATCTCGCCAGCTATCGAACACTGCGTGAGGCGGCTCAACACGTGCGCGACCGCAAGGGTCCGGCCCTCGTGCATGCCACGGTGACGCGTCCGTACTCGCACTCCTTCTCCGACGACGAGAAGTTGTACAAGACGCCAGGTGAGCGAGAGGCCGAAGCACGCAGGGATCCGCTGGTGCGCATGCGCCAGCTGTTGCTGATTCACGAGCTCGCAACCGAGGACGACCTCGCGGAGATCCTGGCCGACGTCGAGCGTGAGGTGAAAACCGCCTCCGAAGAGGCATTGCGCGCGCCCCAACCAGAACCCGAGACGGCAGCGCTCTACGTCTACTCGCCCGATGTCGACCCATCGTCGAGTCGGTTCTCGTCCGAGCCGAAACCGCAAGGCAAGCCCGACACGATGGTCGCCGCTATCAATGCGACGCTGAAGGACGAGATGGCGCATGACCCGCGCATCGTCGTCTTCGGACAGGACGTCGCCGATGCCAGTCACGAGTCGGCGCTGCCGCTGGTTGCCGGCAAAGGTGGCGTGTTCAAGGCGACGCATGGGCTCCAGCGGGCTTTCGGCAGCGATCGCGTCTTCAACTCTCCTCTGGCCGAGGCCAACATCGTCGGCCGGGCGGTCGGGATGGCGCTGCGAGGGCTGAAGCCGGTCGTCGAGATTCAGTTCTTCGACTACATCTGGCCGGCATTCATGCAGATTCGAGACGAGCTCGCGATGATGCGGTATCGCTCCGGTAATCACTGGTCGTGCCCGGTAGTGATTCGCGTGCCGATCGGCGGGTATCTGCGCGGCGGAGCGCCGTATCACAGTCAGTCCGGCGTCTCGATCTTCGCGCACACGCCCGGCCTCAGAATCGTGCTGCCCTCGAACGCGCAGGACGCGGCCGGCCTGCTGCGCACGGCGATTCGATGCGACGACCCTGTGCTCTTCTGCGAGCACAAGCACCTCTATCGTCAGACCTACAACAAAGCGCCGTACCCCGGAGCGGACTACATGGTGCCGCTCGGCAAGGCCTCGGTGGTTCGGGAAGGTAGCGATGTCGTCATCTTCACGTGGGGTGCGCTCGTCCAGCGTTCGCTTCTGGCCGCACAGCAGGCGGAACGACTTGGCATCAAGGCGGCCGTGATCGATTTGCGTTCGATCATCCCGTACGACTGGGAGATGATCGCCGAGTACACGAAGAAGACGAGTCGCGTCATCGTGGCGCACGAAGATCAGCTCACTTGCGGTTTCGGCGCCGAGATCGCCGCCCGCATTTCCGACGAGCTCTTCGATTACCTGGATGCCCCGGTGAAGCGAGTGGCGGCGCTCGATTGTCCAGTCGCGTATGCCCCGGTCCTCGAGGAACGGATCCTGCCGGGCACGAGCGACGTTCTGAGAGCCATCAAGGCACAGGCAGAGTACTAGGTCCGGGATCCGGGACTCGGGATCCGGATCCGGGCAATCCCGTTCTGTGTTCAACTGTTTCCTCGTGACTCGAAGCGTCCTTGCGCTCTCGTTTGCCGTGGCGCTTCTCGTTGTCGCGCCAACGGCCGCCATTCAGGTCGAGGTCCTTCGCTCGATCGGCGGCCTTCCTCCGCATCTCGTCGGCACGTTCGAGTCACCAGTCAACTTCCAGCAAGCGGCGAGCGGCGTTTACTACGTCTTCGACAAGCGAGGGCAGGCCGTCTTCACCGTCGACGCCGCACGAACGCGTACCCAGAAGATCATCGAGATCGGCGGCGAAGAGGGGCGCATCATTCAGCCGACCGGCTTCGACGTCTCGCGCGAAGGGCGCATCGTCGTCGCTGACGTTCCCCGCCTTCAGCAGCGGATCCAGACGTTCGATGCGCAGGGCACACGCGTCGCCGGATTCTTTCTTCCAGGCCAGCCGGCCGCGCGCGTCATGATCGACAACCTGATGCTGAATGGCGCGAGCTCGGTCCAGTACGCGAGCGACACGCTGCTCATCAGTCATCCCGAGAACGGAGCGCTTTTCACCGAGTACTCGCCCGGTGGCTACGCGCAGCGCAGCATTGGCCGGCTGCGTGCCACCGGACTCGAGGACGATCGCGAGCTGCACATCGCGATGAATGCGGGGCTGCCGCTTGTCGATCCGTCGGGCGGGTTCTACTACGTCTTCATCACGGGCCAGCCGCTTGTTCGGAAGTACGACGCCACGGGGGCGCTGGTCTTCGAACGTCACGTCGAAGGGCGCGAGCTCGACGCCTACCTCGCTACGCTGCCGACGCGCTGGCCTCGACGCCGCGTCGAGGACAAGACCGTTCCGTTCGTGACGCCGTCCGTTCGCTCCGCCGCCGTCAACGAACGCGGAGAGCTGTGGATCTCACTGGCCGTTCCATACACGTACGTGTACGACAAGGACGGTGACAAGATTCGAACCGTGCAGTTCCAAGCCGCGGGTCTCGTCACGCCCAGCAGTCTCTCGTTCGCTCCGAGCGGCCGCCTGCTCGTGACGCCGGGTTGCTACGAATTCGATCCCCGTTGACGCGACCGCCGTCGAACTCCCGTTCATGTCCACGCAGGCGCTGACCGCGCAGCATCTCACTCGACACTTCGGCGACCGTGTTGCGGTCGAGGACGTCTCATTCGAGTTGGAGCCAGGGCAGATCTTCGCTCTGCTCGGGCCCAACGGCGCTGGCAAGACGACAACGCTGCGAATGCTGGCCGGTCTCATCGCTCCGACGTCCGGCTCAGTGAGAGTCGGCAGTGAGGCCATGACACCGGGCGCCGCACCGAGACTCCGCGAGCGCATCGGCTTTCTCACCGAAGCGCCGGGCTTGTGGGACAACCTGACGGTGCGCGACAACCTCAAGGTTTACGCGCAGCTCTATGGGATGCGCGACGCCGAGAAAGCGGTGAACGAGGCTCTCGCACTCTTCGAGATCGCAGACAGGGGCACAGATCGCACAGCGCGCCTGTCGAAAGGACTCAAGCAACGCGTCGCCCTCGCACGCGCGATCGTTCATCGGCCGAGCATCGTTCTGCTCGACGAGCCGACTGCCGGACTCGATCCCGAAAGCGCTCGCGATGTCCGTGAGCTCATCGTCGCGATGCGCGGCGAAGGACGCGCCGTGCTGCTCTGCACGCACAACCTCGACGAGGTCGAGCGCGTGGCGGACCGTGTCGCCATCCTCCGATCGCGTCTCGTCGCCATCGGCACACCCAAAGAACTCCGGCAACGACTGTTCACGTCACGCCTGCGCATTCATGTGAGCCAGGACGCCGACACGTTCGCCGACACGTTGCGTGCATCAGGGGTGAGCGATGTGCGCGCCGACGGCACCTGGTTGTCGCTCTCCGAGGGAACACTCACGACGCCACAGATCGTGCGTATGCTCGTCGCTGCCGGTGCTGGCATCGAGGCCGTCGAACGCGATGAGCCCTCTCTGGAAGACGTGTACCTGAAGCTGCTCAATCCCGACGGAGCCTCCAGATGAGGATGCTCGCGCTGCTGCGCAAGGAGCTTGCCGACGAGCAGCAGAACCTGGCCCTCTTCGTCCCGACGTTGATCGTCGGCTTCGTCGCCGTCCTGTTGCCGGTACTCGTGGCCGTGATCATTCCGTACGTCGCAGGCGAGCGATTGTCTGACTCGAGCGACTTTGAAGTCGCCATCGAGATGTACCGGAATCAGCCGGCGACGCGCGGACTCGATCCCGAGGCCGCCGTACAAGCGTATCTGTTTCAGTTCTTTGCAGTGATGCTCGTGCTCATTCCTGTGACGGCGGCGATGTCAATCGCCGCGCACAGCGTCGTCGGCGAGAAACAGGCGAGGTCGCTCGAGCCGCTGCTCGTGACACCAATCACGACGTTCGAGCTGCTCGGCGCGAAGGTGTTGGGTGCCTTCGTGCCCTCGATCGTCCTGACCGCTGTCTACTTCGCCATCTACGTGCTGGCGGCCGCGCTCTTTGCGCATCCCGGAGTTGCGTGGGTGTTGTTCGGACCGCGTTCCGCTGGCACCGTGTTCATCCTGGGACCATTGGCTGCCCTGGCCGCCTTGCAGATGGCGGTCTGCGTGTCGTCACGCGTCAACGACGCCAGGACGGCCCAGCAGATCGGCGTGCTCGTGATTCTCCCCATCGCGGGTCTGCTGATCGGTCAATTGGCCGGCGCTATCCAGCTGACTGTGACGTTAATCGCATGGATCACGCTCGGCCTCCTCGTGATCAACGCGGGCCTGATGCGCGTCGCCATCACGCTGTTCGATCGCGAAACGATTCTGACCCGATGGCGGTAGGCTCTGGCTCTTGCTCTCGAATGCAGCGTACTGACTGAATACAACAACCTCGCCGCCGTCGTTCATCAAGCATGTCCGTGACGCGTTCGTCGACGAGCAGACAATCGCGGCACAGTGGAAGAGGCTGAACTACACCGCAGCACCGGACCTGGCGCGCGCCATCGATCAATACGACCGCTTCATCGACATCCTTCGCTCGGCCGGCGCGACGGTGCACGAGCTGCCTCGCGATCCGCACACGACGCTCGATTCCATCTACGTGCGTGACGCGTCGATCGTCTCGCCGACGGGGTCGCTCCTGTGCACAATGGGCAAAGTCGAACGGGCGGCAGAGCCGGCGGCGCAGGCGAAACGGCTGCACGCGCTCGGTTTCGCGATCGCAGGCCGAATTACGGCACCAGGAACGCTCGAAGGCGGGGATCTGATCTGGATCGACGAGCAGACGCTGGCCGTCGGACGCGGCTATCGCACGAACGCCGAAGGCATCCGGCAACTTCGCGCGCTGGTCGGCGAAGCAGTTGACGTCGATCGAAGTGCCGCTGCCTCACTGGCGCGGGCCGGGCGATGTGATGCATCTGATGTCGCTGATCAGCCCTATCGATCGCGATCTGGCGGTCGTCTACTCGCGTCTCCTGCCGGTGCCGTTCCGCGAGTGGCTGCTCGAGCGCGGGATGCGTCTCATCGAGGTGCCGGATCGAGGAATTCGAGACGATGGGCACAAACGTGCTCGCCCTGCACCCCGCAAATGCCTGATGCTGGAGGGCAATCCGCTGACGCGAAGAGCGATCGAGCAAACCGGCTGCGAGGTCCTGGAATACGAGGGCTCCGAAATCAGCGTGAAGGGCGCGGGTGGGCCTACCTGCCTGACCCGACCGCTGCTGCGTCAGATCGACAATCTGAGGATCGCCGATTTCACATCAACAACGATTCGCAGATCAAAGATCATGAATCACAAATTGATCGTCCCGTCGTGAGTTGCTGAAACGAGTGGGCGCGGCTGCGGCCGTTCCGCCGCGGATGCTGCTTCCACTCGTATCACCGTGGGACCGGCTCGCGACCACCGCTCAGTCGCCCAGCGCAGCGGTCGGCGGGCACGCTCGAAACGCTGACGGCGGCCGAAGCCGAGACACTTGGCGCGATTGCGGCACGCCTGATCCCGACTGACGGCAACGGACCCGGCGCCACCGAAGCGCGGGCGGCGCAGTACATCGACCGCGCGCTTGGCGGAGCGCTCGCCTCGTTTCGCGAGACATATCGAGCCGGGCTTGCCGCCATCGACCGCTCATGCGCAGAGCAGCACAGGCAATCCATTCGCGCGGCTGTCTGCCGCCGATCAGGACGCACTTCTTCGTGACGTCGAACGCAATGCCGTCACGGGCTTTTCGCACGGACGCGTCCGCGTTCTTCAACCTGGTGCTCTCTCACACGATCCAGGGCACGTTCTGCGATCCGTACTACGGCGGCAACGCGAACTTCGCCGGGTGGGATCTGATCGGCTATCCAGGTGTTCGCCTGGCGGTGACGGCCGACGAACAAGGCCTCAACGCACATCCCGTCGCCCACGCACATGTCCGCCTACGACTACCGGATGTTCTTCAGGCAATCGGCCCGCGCGCGCGGCGCTTGGATCAGGCGAGGGCGGCCATCATGGCGACTGAGCTCGAGAAGACCGACGTCGTCATCGTCGGGCTCGGCGCAGTGGGCGGTGTCGCGGCGCTGCCGCTCGTGCAGGCGGGACTGGACGTCGTCGGCCTCGAGGCCGGATCGTGGCTGCGCGCCGAGGACTTCGCCCCTGACGAGTTGCGCAACAACTATCGTGGCTGGCCGCAGTCGGTACAGAAGGCCAACCTCGAGATCCCGACGCATCGACCCAATGCCTCGGCGCGGTATTCGCCACGCCTGACGATTCATCCGATGATGAACGCCGTCGGCGGCACGACGCTTCACTACTGGGCACAGAGCTGGCGCCTCAGCCCGTGGGACTTCAAGGTGGTCAGCGAAACGCACGCGGCGCTACGGCGCGTCTCGAATTCCCGAAGGGATCGACGGTTGAAGACTGGCCGTTCGGGCTCGAGGAACTGGAGCCGTACTACGATCGCGTCGAACGCGAAATCGGCGTATCCGGAAAGGCCGGCAACATCAACGGCCGCATCGATCGCGGCGGCAACATTTTCGAAGGCGCGCGCGCACGCGAGTATCCGATGCCGCCGCTGCGCGGCTCCGGCTTCACCGACATGATGGCAGACCGCGCGCGCGCGGCCTCGGATGGCACGCCTTTCCAGGACCGGCGGCGATCAATTCGCGGAGCTATCAGAATCGCACCGCGCTGCGTCTATCACGGCTTCTGCGCTCGCGGCGGCTGTCACGTGAACGCAAAGGGTTCGACCGCCGTGACGACGATCCCGAAAGCTGTCAGCACCAAGCGGCTCTCGGTTGTCACCGAAGCGCACGTGATCAGGGTCGACGTCAACGATGACGGCCGAGTGACGGGCGTCTCGTATCTCAAGGGCGGAACCGAATACTTTCAACCGGCCGACGTCGTCCTGCTCGCGAGCTACACCTACGAGAACGTGCGGCTGCTGCTCCTGTCGAAATCGAAGCGTTCCCGAATGGACTCTCGAACAACCACGGGCAGGTAGGCCGGCACTACTTCAGTCACAACACTGGCGGTGCGGTCAGCGCTCTGTTCCCGCGATCGCTGAACAGCTGGTACGGTCTGCCGGCTCAGGGCGTCGCAGTGGATAACTGGGCGGACGACAACTTCGATCATGCTGGCCTGGACTTCATCGGCGGCGGCAATCTGTGGATCTACTCCGACCGACGACCGATTGGCGCCGCAAGCATGAGCACGTTCGGCAGAGCGCCGCAGTGGGGCTCGGCATGGAAGGCGTTCATCAAGGAGAACGCCGACCGCGCCAACACCGCGTATCTGCAGAAGACGACGTTGCCGTACGAGGACAACTACCTCGATCTCGATCCGACCGTGACCGATCCGCTTGGGTTACCCCGTGTGCCGCATCACCGCCGATTTCAAGGACAACGAACGCGCCGTCGCCGCGTTCATCCAGGACAAGATGGCCGAGTGGTATCGCGCCGCCGGCGCCATCGCGACGGAGAAGGGCCCCGTCGGCACGATGGGACCCTCGACGCACGCGTACGGCGGCACGCGCATGGGCGACAACGCAGAGACGAACGTGGTGAATCGGTGGGGGTTCTCACACGAAGTCCCGAACCTCGGCGTGCTCGGTGCGTCGGTCATGGGAACCAGCGGCGCCAGGAACCCGACACTTACGGCTCAGGCATTAGCCTGGCGGACGGCCGACCACCTGACGAAGAGCTGGAAGGCAGATAGCCGGGTAAGTCCTGCCGGCTCGCGAAAAATTTCCCAGGCGGCTTTCTTCCGCACCTGCCGCAGACAGGGCTTTTCCGGCCTGTTCGCTTCATGTCCGTACGTGGCGAGCTGTTTGCTTCGCTCCGGTGCGGAAGGAAGTTGTCATGTCCGCATACGATTCGGAGCTTCGAATCTACACCTCAACCGCTCGACACAGTTCGTGCACGAGTCCGGCTGCTCCGACGGGATCGATTTCCAGTTCTCTCGACATCGGCACTACCGTCGTGAATGTGCACACCAGATATTCGTCGCTATCGCCTGGTCGTGATCGACCCGGAAAACAAGCGCGCGCTCGTGACTGGCGGTCGCTTCTTCCTCGAGCCCACGAAGTCCGCATCGAGGGCGCAACGGCCGGAGGCTACGGCGATCAAGGCAGGTGGATTGGAGTCGGGTTGCGCCTCGAGATGTCGAATCTCCACGAATCGAATCACGACCTCCGTCGGTGCAGTCGGTGACAAGGTCGACAGCCGCCGCAGAGCTCGATGGTCTGCTAGACGACGTCGCTGTCCGATAGGACGGTTAAGCCGACTGACGGCACGCTGGTCCTCCAGGCGGCGCGTGTGGCAGGCCGGACTCGTGGACCGCCGGTAAACTGGATCGCATGATCCGCTCGGTTGCCGTGCTGGGCGCCGGTGTGATGGGCGCCCAGATCGCGGCGCACGTCGCAAACGCCGGCGTGCCCGCCTTCCTGCTCGACGTCACCACCGAGGCCGCCGCCGAGGGACTCAAGCGCGCACGCGCGCTCAAGCCCGATCCGTTCTTCACTCCTGACACCTGGAAGCTCGTCACGACCGCCAGTTTCGACGAGGGTTCGCGAGGCTGAGCGAGGCCGACTGGATCATCGAAGCCATCGTCGAGCAACTCGACGTGAAGCGCGGACTCTCGCGCGCGTCGATCAGGCGCAGACGGCCTGGCTCGATCGTCAGCTCGAACACGTCGGGCATTCCGATCCACGCGCTCGCGGAAGGGCGCAGCGACGACTTCCGGCGCCACTGGCTCGGCACGCACTTCTTCAACCCGCCTCGTTACCTGCATCTGCTCGAGATCATCCCAACGGCGGAGACCAGCCGCGCCGTCATCGACGAGGTGACCGCATTCGCCGATCACCACCTCGGCAAGGGCGTGGTGATCGCGAAGGACACGCCGAACTTCATCGGCAACCACCTCGCGCTCGCAGGCGTGGTGCACCTGCTCTCGCTCGTCGCCGCCGGCGAGTACACGATCGAAGAAATCGACGCGATGACGGGGCCGGCCATTGGCCGGCCCAAGAGCGCGACGTTCCGCACGCTCGATCTCGCCGGCATCGACATCCTCTGCCACGTCGTCCGCAACCTGCACGAGCGGCTGCCAGACGAGAGCGCGCGCGCCCGCTTCGTGCTGCCCGCCGTTCGTCGAACAGATGCTCGCCAAGGGTCTCATCGGCGAAAAGAGCGGCCAGGGATTCTACAAGCGCGTCAAGAGCGCCGGTGGCGAATCCGAGATCCTCACGCTCGATCACGAGACGCTCGAGTACCGGCCTCGGAAAGCCGGCGAAGCTTCCCGTCGCTCGACGCAGCCAACGCGATCGCCGACACGGGCGAGCGGATCAGGACTCTGTTCAACGGCAAGGATCAGGGTCGGCCGCTTCCTTCGCTCGACGCTGGCCCCCGCCCTGGTTTACGCGGCCAAGGTCGCACCCGAGATCGCCTACTCCCCCGACGACGTCGACCGCGTGATGCGATGGGGATTCGGATGGGAGCTCGGACCGTTCGAGACGGCGGACGCGATCGGGATCGATCGCGTCATCGAAGTCGCGCGCGAAGTCGATCCCGACCTGCTGGCCGACGGGACACCGGCGATCTGGCGCGCACCTCGCTCGAAAGCGGCCGCAACGCGCTTCGCGACGGCGACGTACCGCCCGTCGGCGACCGGACCTGCTGATTCTGCGTGCGGCGAAGGATCGTTCGAAGGTCGTCAAGAAGAATCCCGGGCGCGAGCCTCGTGGACCTCGGCGACGGCGTCCTGCGCCGTCGAGTTCCACTCGAAGATGAACGCGATCGGCGGCGACACGATCCAGATGCTGCAGGCCGGTGTTCGAGAGGCGGAACGCAACTTCGCGGCGCTGGTCGTCGGCAACGAGGCCGCGCACTTCTCCGCCGGCGCGAACCTGATGCTCGTGCTTCTCGAAGCGCAGGAGGAGAACTGGGACGAGCTCGACTTGATGGTGCGCAGCGTTCCAGCAGACGACGATGGCGCTGCGATATGCGGCGGTTCCGGTGATCGTCGCGCCCGCCGGCCTCACGCTCGGCGGCGGTTGCGAGATCGCCCTGCACGGCGACCGCGTCCAAATCGCCGGTGAAACGTATCTCGGGCTCGTCGAGGTGGGTGTCGGCCTGATTCCGGCAGGAGGCGGAACCAAGGAGATGGTCGCGCGCGCAGCCGAGCAGATGCTGCCGGGAAGCACGGACTTCCTGCCGACCGATCCAGCGCGCATTCGAGACGATCGGCTTCGCGAAGACATCGGCCAGCGGTCCGGATGCGATCCGGCTCGGCTACCTGCGGCCGGTCGATGCCGTGACGATGAACCGCGACCGGCTGATCAGCGATGCGAAGGCACGCGCGCTCGAGCGCGTTCGCGAGGGTTACACCGCTCCGCCGCAGACGAACGGCGATCGCGGTCGGCGGAGAGAGCGTAGCGGCGACGCTGAAGCTCGGAGTGCATCTGGCCTGGAGAGCCGGACGCATCAGCGACCACGACAAGCTGATCGGACGGAAGCTGGCGACGATCATGACGGGAGGAGATCTGCCGCACGCCGCGATGGTGTCGGAGCAGCACCTGCTCGACCTCGAGCGCGAGGCGTTCCTCAGTCTGCTGGCGGAGCGCGAAAACGCGCGAACGGATTCAGCACACGCTGAAGACCGGCAAGCCGCTGAGGAACTGAGAGCTTGCGAAGAACTTCCATGTTCGGAACAAGTGATTTCGTGACACATCATGCGACAGAGGATCCGGCACACCGGTCGTGCTCGTGCCCGGAATTCAGGGCCGGTGGGAATGGATGCGGCCTGCCGTCGACGCGCTGGCAGCGCGCTGTCGGGTGATCACGTTCTCGCTCGCAGATGAACCAACCAGCGGCGCGCCCTTTGACGACCGCTCGGGATTCGACTGCTACGTGCGCCAGATCGGCGACGCGCTGGACGCGCGCGGTCTGCGAATCGGCGATCGATCTGTGGCATCTCGTACGGCGGCCTGATCGCGGCCGCGTTTGCGGCGCGACATCCCGAGCGCACGCGCGGCGTCGTTGTCGTCTCGGCCATCCCACCGTCGTGGACGCCTGATGCTCGCGTCCGGTTCCTGATGCGCGCGCCGAGGCTCCTCTCGCCGGTCTTCTGCATCAACTCTCTCAGGCTGTTCCGGGAGATGCTCGCCGCCAGAGAGGACTGCGATCGGCGACTCTCGTTTGCCATTCGGACATCTCGCCACCGTCGTCAGGTACAGGTTCTCGCCCCGCGCTCATGGCTCGACGAGTGCGGTTGCTCGACGGGAACACGTCTCGAAGACGAACTGGCTCAGGTGCGCGTGCCCGCGCTCATCATCACGGGACAGGCCGAGCTCGATCGCGTCGTGCCGGTGCGATTGACCCGTGACTACCTGCGCCTGTGGCCCCATGCGACGTGCGCCATCGATCGTGCGAAGCGGTCATCTGGGCTCCATCACCAGGCCAGACGAGTTCGCGGATCTCGTCGCGCGGTTCGCGGAGCAGATCTCGCGCACACACGATCAGAGGAGACGCATCGTTGGCTGAGACAGTCCGTGAGATTCCCGGTGCCGTCGGTCCGCTCGAAGCGCTGCTGGACATGCCGGACGGCACGCCCCGCGCGGCCGTCGTCTTCGCGCACCCATTGCCGATCAAAGGCGGCACGATGCACACCAAGGTCGTGTTCCAGGCGGCCAAGGCGCTGACGCGAATCGGCTGCGTCGTGTTGAGGTTCAACTTCCGCGGCGTCGGTCGCAGCGCCGGGACATGGGACAACGGCCGGGGTGAAATGGACGATTACCGGGCCGCGGTGGACTTCCTTTCGGAGAGGTATCCTGATCTGGAGTTGTGGGCTGCGGGGTTCTCCTTCGGCTCGTACATTGCAATGACCTCGGGTGCCGACGACGACCGGGTCTGCGCGCTCATCGGCATCGCGCCGCCGGTGAATCGTTACGAGCTACGCGTCGGTGAAGCTGTCCACGAAGCCGAAGTTCATCGTGCACGGCGAAAGCGACGAGCTGATCCCTCTGAAGGCCGTGCGTGAGTTCTACGCCCGGCTTCAGGAGCCGAAGGAGTTCGTCGAGATCGACCGCGCCAATCACCTGTTCGAGGGGCAGGCGAGCGAAGTGGGCGACGCGCTCGAGGAATTGCTGGCGGATTTCACATGCGGGAAGCAGTAATCGTTTCGGCGACACGCACGGCGGTCGGCAAAGCGCCGAATGGCGCCCTGAAAACCGTCCGCCCCGATGAGATGGCGGCGGCGGTGATCGGCGAAGTGTTGCGCCGCGTGCCCGCACTGAAGCCCGCCGACGTAGACGATGTGATGGTGGGGTGCGCGATGCCGGAAGCCGAGCAGGGACTGAACGTCGCGCGCATCGCGAGCCTTCGCGCCGGCGTTCCCGTGGACGCCGTCGGCCGTCACCATGAACCGGTTCTGCGCCTCCGGGCTTGCAGGCGATTGCTTCGGCCGCCGAGCACGTGATGTGCGGCTTCGCCGACATCGTCATTGCGGGCGGTACCGAGTCGATGAGCCTGGTGCCGATGGGTGGCAACAAGGTCTGTCCGAACCCGACGCTCGTCGAGGAGTATCCGGACGTCTACCTGAGCACCGGCCTCGTCGCAGAAAACCACGCGCGCGAGTACGGGATCTCCCGCGAAGAACAGGATCAGTTCGCGCTTCGAAGTCATCAGCGTGCGCTCGCGGCGATCGATGCGGGTCGCTTCGCCGACGAGATCACGCCGCTCACGTTCGAGGTCGCCGCTCCTGGATCGAACGGAGCGCCGGTGTCCCGCACGGTGACGTTCGCGCAGGACGAAGGTCCGCGCCGCGACACGTCCGAATCGGCGCTCGCCAAGCTTCGCCCGGCGTTTCACGCGACCGGCACGGTCACCGCTGGCAATTCGTCGCAGACGAGCGATGGCGCAGCGGCCGTGATCGTGACGTCGGCTGAAGCGGCGCGCGACCGTGGCCTCGAGCCGCTTGCGCGGCTCGTCTCGTTCGCGACTGCCGGCGTGGAGCCGGAGCGCTTCGGCATTGGTCCGGTTCCGGCGGTGCGGAAGGCGCTGGCGCGCGCGGGGCTGACGCTCGATCAGATCGATCTCGTCGAGTTGAACGAGGCGTTCGCGGCACAGGTGCTGGCCTGCTTGCGCGACCTGCCGATCGATCCCGAGCGCCTCAACGTCAACGGCGGCGCGATCGCGCTCGGCCATCCGCTCGGCTGCACCGGCGCCAAGCTGACGACGACACTGCTCTACGAGATGCGCCGGCGAAACGCGCGCTACGGACTGGTCACGATGTGTGTAGGAGGCGGAATGGGTGCCGCCGGCATCTTCGAACGGCTATAAGACACCGGGTGTATACGGGAGTCATTTGATCGTAGTACACAGTTCATCCTCAAGACCGCGCTGCTGGAGTGTCCTCATCAAATGACTCCCGACCCCATTTCGGGGCGGCTCCTGGCTGCTCGAGGACACCGCGGCGTGCCGACATCTTCACTCCCGAGAAGCTCTCCGACGAGCATCGGCTCATGGCCCAGACGACGACCGAGTTCGTCGACTCTGAAGTGCTGCCCGGTGCTCGATCGCCTGGAGCAGAAGGACTGGCAGCTCGCACGCTCGCTTCTCAAGCGCTGCGGCGAGCTCGGTCTGCTCGGCATCGCCGTGCCGGAAGCGTATGGCGGACTCGATCTCGACAAGGCGTCGTCGCTCGCCGTCATCGAGCGCATCGGCCCATCGGCGTCGTTTGCCACGACGTTCGGCGGTCAAGCGAACCTGACGATCCTGCCGCTCGTGCTGTTCGGCACCGCGGCTCAGAAAGGAACGTACCTGCCGCGGCTCGTGAGCGGCGAGATCGTCGGCGCCTACGCCCTCAGCGAGTCGGGCTCCGGCTCGGACGCGCTCGCGGCCAAGACGCGCGCCGTGAAGCAGCCGGACGGCAGCTGGCTCCTCAACGGCGAGAAGATGTGGATCAGCAACGGCGGCTTCGCCGACGTCTTCATCGTCTTTGCCAAAGTCGACGGCGAGCAGTTCACGGCGTTCATCGTGGAGCGCGCGTTCGGAGGGGTCAGCTCGGGGAACGAGGAGCACAAGATGGGGCTGCACGGCTCCTCCACCACGCCGATCCTGCTGCAGGACGCGCGCGTGCCCGCAGAGAACGTGCTCGGCGAGATCGGCAAGGGACACAAGGTCGCACTCAACACACTGAACTACGGCCGCTTCAGCCTGGGCGCCATGTGCATCGGCGGGGCGCGTGCCGCAATCGCCGACGCGGCGTCGTACGCGGCGTCGCGGCGGCAGTTCGGCCAGCCGATCGCCTCGTTCGGGGCAATCAAGCACAAGCTGGGCGAGATGATTGCCCGGACCTACGCGGTCGAGAGCCTCGTCTACCGCACGGCCGGGCTCATCGATGCCACGCTCGCCAGGTTCGTCGCACGACGGAGGCGCGATCGCCGCAGGCGTTCGAGGAGTACGCCGTCGAGGCCTCGATCGCCAAGGTGGCGGGCAGCGAGGCGCTCGACTTCGTGCTCGACGAGAACGTGCAGATTCACGGCGGCAACGGCTTCGTGAAGGACTACTCGGCCGAACGCTACTTCCGCGACGCGCGAGTCAATCGGATCTTCGAGGGGACCAACGAGATCAACCGCCTGCTCATTCCCGGGATGCTGGTACGCAGGGCGATCAAGGGTGAGATTCCGCTCATCCCCGCCGCACGCCGGCTGCAGGACGAGGTGCTGTCGCCATCGCTCGGCGCGCGCGAGCGGATCGGACGACGAGGTGCTCGCGGAGGAGATGCGGATCGATCGCCGCGTTCAAGAAGGTGGCATTGATGGTCATCGGCACCGCGATGCAGACCTACGGCGAGAAGCTGACGGATCAGCAGGAGGTCCTCAGCTACGCGGCCGACATCCTGATGGACACCTATGCCGGCGAAAGCGCCGTGCTGCGGGCTCAGAGCGCGGCCGCCGCCGACCCGCGCCGAAGCGATCTGCACGTCGCGGCCGCGCGCGTGTTCGTGCACGATGCTGGGCTGCGCGTGGAAGCGAGCGCACGGTCGGCGCTCTCAGCTATGGCCGAGGGCGACACGCTGCGAACGCTGCTGGCCGCACTCCGCCGAATCCTGAAGGTTCACACCAGTGAACACGGTTGCACTCCGCCGCACGCTGGCCGATGCGGCGGTAGCTGAGGGAAAATACCTATTAGGTTTCTAGTCGGGCAAGGCTCAAGGTTCGATCGAGTGAATCGACGTATTTCCCTTCGGCATGTCTGGCGGTCGTCCTCGACGACCGCATGCTCGTCGGGCCCGGGTGCGCCCGGCAACTGCGGCATCCGACGTCGCCTCCTGGCGCTCGATTCAGCGACCAGGTGTTCTCTCGAGGCAGCGGAGTGCGGATCCCCGACGGCGACTGAGGACTGTTCGCCCGTCCCGAAGGCGAGACGCGCCAAGCTGCTGCCGCTTCGCTATTACGAGATCGATCCCAGCTACAACGTGCCGGCCGCGTTGCGTCTCTCCGAAGACCGCCCGGTATTCGAGATGCCGACGTCCACCGGTACGCTGCGCCGGATGGAGCGCGTCGGCGTGCTCGAGTTCCAGCTTGAACGGCCAGCCGATGACGCTGGCGGCTTTCGTCGAGGAAGGCACGCGCCGCATCGAAACGCTCTTCGTCCCCTTCGCCGATCAGACGACGGGCAACGAGACCTACTCGGCAGGACGTTACCTGGACCTGCATCCGACACCGACCGGCATCTACGCGATCGACTTCAACCGGGCCTACAACCCGTACTGCGCGTACAACGACACCTACGAGTGTCCGTTCCCACCGCCGTCGAATCGCCTGAAGCTGCGAGATTCGCGCGGGCGAAAAGGCGCCGGGCGCATGAGCCGGCCGCTGCAGGCGATCGTGTTCGACTTCGACGGCGTGATCGCCAACAGCGAGCCGCTGCATCTGCTCGCGTTTCAGCAGGCGCTCGCCGAGGACGGCGTGGAGCTGAGCGCGAGCGACTACTACTCGCGGTATCTCGGCTACGACGACGTGGGGATGTTCGAGGCACTGGGGCGGGATCGCGGTCTGTCGATGCAGGGACGGCGCGTGTCGCGGAGCTCGTCGCGCGCAAGGGCGATCGCATGCAGGACCTGCTGCGCTCCGGGTCGGTGCTCTTTCCCGGCGCGCTCGAATTCATCCGCGAGGCGGCCGCGGCAGTGCCCATCGCGATCGCCTCCGGCGCGCTGCGCCACGAGATCGACGAGATCATCGACGCGGCCGGTGTCGGCAGACCTCTTCGCCACGATCGTCGCGGCCGGTGATACGCCGGAGAGCAAGCCGTCGCCGGCGCCGTATCGGCTGGCGTTCGAGCAGCTGCGCGAGCGCACAGGCGAGCGCTCGATCCGCGACGCTCGGTGGCGATCGAGGACTCGCGCTGGGGTCTCGAATCGGCGCGCGGCGCGGGCCTCAGGCTGGTCGGCGTGACGAGCAGCTACCCGGCCGGACGAGCTCACGACCGCCGAGCTCGTCGTCAATGGGCTCTCGGCGCGCTTGACGCTGCCGGCGCTCGACAAGCTATGTGCGCGAGTTAGGAACGACAGTGAAGAAGGAATCTCGTTGCGGCCCTCGTCGACGCCTCCAACGCCCCGGGGACGGCGCTCGCCCCGGCCGCGCTCGTCATCGCGCGCGTGGAATACCCGCGCCTCGATCCCGATCCCTACATCGCGCGGCTCGATGCGATGGGCGATGCCGCCCGGCGCGTCATGGAGCGTCACGCCGTCGTCGAGCGGCGACATGTCGGCGCAGTGCGGCGTCAAGGCGCTCAACGAATACCTCTTCGACGAGCTCGGTTTCACGGGCAATCGCGACAAGTACGAGGATCCGCGCAACAGCTGCCTCAACGAGGTGCTCGAGCGACGGACCGGCATTCCGCTGACGCTCTCGATCGTCTACATGGAGGTCGCGCGGCGGGCCGGGCTGCAGGTGGACGGCATCAACTTCCCCGGCCATTTCCTCGTGCGCTGCCCGCAGGCGCACTCGGCCACCAGCTGGTGATCGACCCGTTCCATTCAGGCGCGTTGCTGTCGGAACACAACTGCCGGCTGCTCCTGCAGAAGCACGTCGGCAGCGAGGTCGCGTTCAGCCGATCGCTGCTGGCGCCGGCGACGCGCAGCCAGATTCTCGTGCGGATGCTGCTCAACCTGAAGCGCATCTACGTGCACATGCGCTCGTTTCCGCAGGCGCGCGACATCACCGAGCTGCTGCTCGCGCTGACGCCGTCGGCGCTGAGCGAGCTGCGCGATCGCGGCCTGCTCGCGTACCAGCTGAACGACGTGACCGGCGCGCTGCGCGATCTGCAGGCGTATCTGAAGCTGTCGAGCATGAGCGAGGCCGACAAGGAAGCGCGCGCCGAGCACCAGCAGATCTGGGAGCACGTGAAGACGCTGCGACGCCGAGTCGCCGCGCTGAACTGACACCATCGGACTGAACTCCCACGCCTGCAGCTCGATGATGTTCCCTTCGGGATCCCTCACGTAACACCACGTCACCCGCGCCGTCGGCGACACGGCAACGGTC
Source organism: uncultured Acidobacteriota bacterium (assembly GCA_963757735.1). Taxonomy (GTDB): domain Bacteria; phylum Acidobacteriota; class Vicinamibacteria; order Vicinamibacterales; family UBA2999; genus Gp6-AA40. The sequence goes on along the minus strand of CAVWST010000035.1, from coordinate 92,756 downwards.
ACGACCTCACCGACGGGCGAGCCACCGTGAGACAGCACCTGTTCGCGTGCAGCGGCGACGGAGTCCACGGCGAACGCGATGTGTGCGAAGCCTGGCCGGTGCGGCAGGCGCGTGACTTCAGCTGCTGGTTCTGAATACCTGGAAATATTTCGAGCGTTCGGTCCGTCCGGTCCGGACACCGGGAGCCGCATGTGCATGCCTTGAAGCCGGGCAGCTGGGACGCCGGTTCCCGCTTCCATTTCCGCGCCAGAGAGATTGCGTTCAGGCGGAACCGGCACGCAGCCGAACACATCCTGATAGAAGCGCGCGAGACGCTGCCAGTCGCGTGCGATGAGATTGGTGTGGACGTAACGCGCGCCGCTGATCGCCCGAAGTCTGATAATCCTCTCCTGGCGAGTACTGGGAGTTGAGTTGTTCGCGGAGTCTGACTGCCCAGTCGCTGCGGCTATCTGGCACCGATCCGCGTGCTCTGGCTGGCTACGGCCTGCCAGCGGCCATCGCGAACGACCCAGACGTCCATGTATTGGTACTGCACCTCGGTCGGCTTCCCCTTCACGGGTCCGACCAGGTACTGCGTGAACCACACGACCGCCGTGTCGCGGTAGACCTTGACCATGAAGTTGTCGAGGCGAGACGAATCGACCTGCTGATCGAACTCGCGCGCCAGCGCCAGCTCCTTGGCCTTGTCGCCACGACTGCCGTCGCCGTAGGTTGCGATGAATTCGTCGGCGAGCACGCCGTCGATGAACTCCGCATTCTGGCTGTGGAAGGCCGCGTCCCACTGCGCGTTCGAGGTCGATCAGGACCTCCTGATCCGATTTCACGTCCTGTGCCCGCGCCGCGTGCGCGGCGACGAGAGATCCGACGATGAAACACACCAGCGTTCGCGTCCAGTTCATAGCAGCCCTCGAGTGCATTGTCCTTCAATTCACGCCCTGGACCACCAGCCACAGACCAAGCAGGCCGATGAGCGACGGCGATGGCGTATCGGAACTGGCGTATCGACAGGCCCAGCAGGATCCGCTCGCCGAGCACGTGCCGATCAGCACACCCGCAGTCGCAACGCTCAACGGAAGAACCAATGACGTGAGCACGCCGCCGGCACGCCAGACGTAAATCGGTGTCCGCACGATGTCAACGAGCATGGCGGTCGCCGTCGCCGTCGCCACGTAGCGCACCGGCGATAGCGACAACGACAGCATCGCCGCGGCCCGCAGGCCGCCCTGGTTACCGGCGAGACCGCCGAAGAGGCCGGACAGCAGCCCGAGCAGCGCCGACGACGAGCGCCGGTGACGCGAACGCGAGAAGGCAGGTCGACGAGGGTCGCGAGGGCTGTCGAGACGAGCAGCAGGCCAAGCGTCAGCGTCAGCGCGTCGTTGGAGAAGCGCGTGTAGAGAAGCGCGCCGACGAGCCCGCCCGCCGCGCTCAGCAGACCGAACCCTCGAAGGACACTCCAGTCGATGTTGGCTCGCAGGCGCCAGCATCGGAGCGCGGTTGCGGCCGCGTGAGGAATCGCCACGGCAGCAACGGCGGTCGCGGTTCCGAAAGCTCGCCGCCAGCAGTGGCGTCAGCAGACTTCCGATGCCGAACCCGGCGACAGACGCGGTGCCGCCGCTCAGCACGGCCAGAACGAAGACGCCGAGGAGGAACATTAACTCCCAACCTCCAACTACCAACTCCCAAACCGAACTGACGTCTGTAGCAAGTTGGGAGTTGGAATTTGGGAGTTGGAAGTTGACACGCAATTGCTAAGGAACGGGTTGTCCAAAGCCGAGGACGTAGCCGTCGCGATCGCGCACCGCGAACTCCTCCATGTTGTATGCCTTCTGCACGATCGGTCCGTACACCACCACCGCGCCTCTACCCTTCAACTCGTCGTGCAGCGCGTGCACGTCGCGCACCCAGAAGAACGCATCCCACGTTCCGCCCTGCTGCTCGTTCGGACTGATGTCTCCGGGCACCCGGCGCAGCATGATGCAGTGACCGTCGCGGCTCACCATCGCGAACTCCGCGGGCGTTCCTGCCATGTACTCGCGGTTGAAGCCAAAGACACGCTCGTAGTGCGCCACTGCGCCATCGACGTCAGGTACGGGGAAGTACGGCGCGCCGCGCAGCAATTGCTGAGGGCTCGTCACTTCCCGCCCGTCTTCTTCTCGTTCTCGAGACAGATGAACTCCATCAACTGCGTGTTCGGCAGCAGCGTCACTTCGACCGTGGTGCCCCACGGCTTCGTGTACGCCTTCGCATCGTCGATGGTGATGCCGATGTCCATGTGACCGAAGTCCTTGCCGATGGAACTTCGTCGTCACGTGGAGCGCCTCTGTCGAAGGCTTCCCCAACTGGTCGAGCCACACACTGCCGTTGAACCCACCGCTCTCGACGACCAGCGTGTCGCCATCCCACTTCGCAGTGGAGTATCCATGCCACGTCGGAGCAACGTCGGGGTGCGGCACGAACTGCCTGCCCATCCATGAACGCCTGCCACCATAGATTGAACGCTTCGTGGACGAAGAACACGACCTTCGGCGTCTGCACGATCTGCCAGGGCGCCGGTGCCAGCAACACCTTCGGTACTCCCTGCGGCAGGCAGTTGGCGTCTGGCTCCTCCCTCCAGAACTTTCCGGCCGCGCGTTCGTCGTAGAGCGCCTTCGCCCACGGCTGGAACGGCACGTCTTCCTTGAGATCCTTCGCGAGGTTTCTGAGGTAGCCGGTCGGAGGATTCCAGATGCCGGACAGATCGGGCTTGCCGTCGGGCAAGCGAGGCGCAGGCGCGGAGAGATTGGGCTTGCCGTCGGGCGTACGCGGAATGTCCGGTGGCGGGATGTTCGACCACTGCGCGAACGCCGTGGAGGAAACAGAAAGGATGAACGCGAGTTGAAGCAGTGTTCTCACGCCGACCTCCAGTCCGAGCCTACTCTATCTCGATTCGGCTCATATCCGTTCCCACAGCAGAACGTACTCGAGCGCGCGTCCTCCCACTTCGATCGATGGCGTCGCCAGTCGGAGTCGTCCGCTCTCGTCGAACGCGTACCGGCGAGCGAGGTTCACTCCTACCCAGTTCGGGAACGACGCACCGACGACGTGGTGAGTCACGGTCCTTGTCGATTCATCAACCGCGTAGGTGCCGAAGTAGGCGAGGTAGCCGTCGAATGCCGTCGCGAACCTCGGCGTCTGTGCCGAGCGCCGGATCCATCGCCGCGAACCGCGCTCGATTCGTTCGATCGAGCTGCGCGGACATGTTACCCGCGCCGTCATAGAGCAGTTGCCCGCCTGGCTGTTCACCGAACGGGAATTGAACCAGTCCGCTGGAGTCGCGCGTTTCGCAGGAAAGCAAGCGCCAGGCTCCGGTGAACCTGGACGCTGTCTGATCGTCTGTCATGGCCGTCGTTTCGTCATCCTACTGGATCGCGTGACGGAGCTGTCTGATGGCCAGATGGAGAAAGGCCACCACCGGCGGCACTCGAAAACGCACGGGATGACGTTTACGGGCGAAACGTCAGCTCGAGGTGTGCTCGAGTGCGTCGAGAACCCAACGCTCGATCTGATCCCAGATCTCCGGACGCAGCGAGCCGTTGTGTTGGGCGCCTGGGACCAAGACAAGACGCTTCGGTCCGTGCAGTGCGGCATAAACGCGACGGGAGTGATCCGGCGGCGTATCTCGATCCGCGTCACCATGAATCAGCAACACCGGCACATCGATCTTCGCCGCAGCGGCGACGGGGCTGACATCGTCGACGTCGAAGTGACCCTGACGTTCGGCCAGGTGGAATGCTTGCGCGATCGTGCCTCGTGTGAAGAAGAATGGCGCTCGCTCGGTTGCCACCGTTCGAAGGTCGGAGAACGTCTCCGCCGCCACGACGGCGCTGACTCTGGGATTGTCGGCGGCGCTCTGAATCGCAACCGCGGCACCGAGCGATCCACCCATCAGCACGATTGGACCTGCATCCGTCGCGTCGAGGACGCGGCGAAGGTCCTCCTTCTCGAAAAAGCCGTGGACGTGCAGACGTCGCCGCCGGAGTCTCCGTGCGCACGACTGTCGTACGCCACGACATCGAACCCGAGGGGTCGAAAGCGCTGAATCGCGTCAACGCTGCTGACCCTGTTGTCCGCAATGCCATGAAGGTAGATGAGAGATCCGCGACGATATCCGGATGCACGGCACTTCCAGCCGGCCAGGTTGATTCCAGCGCCGGAGAAGGCCGTTTCACTGCAGCCCTCTGGCGGCAACGCGTCAACATGATGGCGCATCCGCTGCGACGCGTTGGGTCACTCGCAGTTGATCAGCCACGGTATGCCGAAACGATCGACCACCGAGCCAAAGCGCGCAGCCCAGAACGTCTTCTCTAGTGGCATCAGGACCGTCCCGTTCGGGACGAGCGCGTTGTAGATCCGCTCGGCTTCAGCCGTGTCGCTAATCTGCAATGACAGCGAGAAGCCTTTGGGTGCCTCGTACTGACTCTCATCAGCGACGTCGCCACCCATCAACAGATGGTCGCCAACGACAATGCTGCCGTGCATGATCTTGTCGCGCCAGTCGGGCGGCACGCTATCCGCCATGGGCGAGCCGGCATAACGGAAGATCGGTCCAGGCTGGCCGCCGAGATACTGCTCGTAGAACTTGAACGCGGCCTCGCAGTCCCCCTTGAAGCTCAGAACGGTGCTCACCTTCATTCACGCCTCCGCGAACTCGCTTGGATAACGGACAGCGCCTTTCAAACGGTCGCGCACACCCGCCGCGAGCTCGACGACCATGAACACGTCCTGAGGCACGTCGAAATCGCGCAGCGTCAACCCTCGTGTATGCGCGGGCTCGAATCCGAAGCGCGGATAGGACCGGGATGACCGACGACGACCACAGCCGAATATCCATGCTGGCGGCACGCCTCGAGTCCGGCGCGAACCAGTTGGCTGCCTACGCCGGCGCGTTGATCCTCCGGCCGAACTGACATCGGCCCCAAACCGGCGACACGAAATTCAACGGGAGGCTCGAGGCTGACAGGCGTGAACAGGATGTGTCCGATCACCAGATCGTTCTTTGTCGCAACCAACGAGATACAGTCGGGCGCCCCGCGAAGGCTCTCGACGATCCGCGCCTCTATCTGTGAATCAAATGCCTGCTCGTTGACCTCACGAACACGGGTGGCGTCGGATGGCTGTTCGAAGCGGACGTTGGCCGGCATTGCCGGAGAGGCCGACAGGCAAACCTCCAGTTACTAAGCCGCGCCACACACGCGTGCGTTTTCCCACAGAACGGATTGCTGCTCGAACGTCTTGCGATACGCCTCGATAACGGCGAGGACCGATTGCCGCGCCGACGCCGTATCGGGATGGACCAGGAGCAGGATCATCAGCGCTCGCATGGGATTCTCCTCATCGTGTTACCTGTTTGGCGCGCATTGCTAACCACGAACCTAGACCGGAACCGCCTCCACCACGCTCACGATCGACTCCGTGGGCACGACCCGGCTCAGGCGGAAACCGGCCTGACCGAGGAGCGAGGCGTATTCGGCTTCTGTGCGTTCCTGGCCTCCAGGGAACACCAGCATGACCATGTCCTGCACCTTGCCTTGATGAGGCGTATCGCCCGCCGGCAGGACCGTCTCGACGATCAGGAGGCGGCCATCTGGCTGGCATGACTTTGCGGCAGTGACCGAGGATGGTCAGACACTGCTCTTCGTTCCAGTCGTGAATGATGTGCGAGAGCAGATAGGCGTCGCCTCCGGCGGGCACCCGCTCGAAGAAATCGCCCGGCTCGATCGTGACTCGTGCCTCGACGCCGCGCGCCTTGAGCAAGGCCGGGGCATCGCTCACCACATGGGGCCGGTCGTACAGGACGCCGCGCGGCGCGGCGTGCTGAGACAGGATCGCGGCCAGCATGTTGCCCGTCGCGCCACCGACGTCCACGATCGTTTTGAACCCGAGAAGTCGTACGCCCTGGCCACGGCAGGCGGCTCGGCGCCGTGGTAACCGACCATCGCCTCGCTGAAATACGACGCCTCCTCGCGGATGCTGCGCCAGGTATTCGAAGAACGGCATCCCGTAGGCTTTCTCAAATCCCGTCTTTCCCGGTTTCCAGTGAATAGACGATCTCCTCCCAGCCGTGCCAGAACGCCGGGCCGCAGAACGCCATCAACGTCGCGCGCGCCGAGCCCGGGGCGTCCGTCTTGAGCGCCTCGCCCAGAGACGTCAGCGCGAAGCGCTGCCCGTCTCGCTCTGTGAGGATGCCCAGGCCGGCCAGCGTACGCATGAGGCGATGCAGCGACGGCGCGTGCGTGCGCGTCGTGCCGGCCAGTTCGGCGGCACTCCGTGGGCCCGCGGCCAGGTGATCGGCGATGCCAAGTTTCGCTGCCGCGTACACGACCGCCGAGACCCATGACGCGGTCCCCATCTGTATCAATTGCGCGTGCGGCGGCAAGGCCTCGCGACGTCGCCCCGTTATCTGTCATCTACATTTCCTCGTTTTTCTGCCTATAAGGTGGCCGCACGAACACGCCCGGTCTGCTCCATGACCCGCAGCAGGTTTCCACCCAGGATCTTCGTGACGTCGCGCTCCGAGTAGCCCCGTTTCAGAAGCTCGCCGGTGATCTTCGGGAGCTTCGAGGCATCCTCCATCCCCAGGGGCATGATCGCGCCATCGAAGTCCGACCCCAGTCCCACGTGATCGATTCCGGCAACCTTCACCGCGTGTTCGATGTGATCGACGATCTCGACCCAGGTGACGGCGGGCATCTGACGGTTGCTCATCGCTTCGTGGTAGATCCGACTCCAGTCGAGCATCAGGCAGGCCTCGTCCTTGCCGCACTGCTTCGCTGCCCCATCCAGCAGCGCCTGCACGCCGGCAGGAGGCTTGGCCGTCCGGAACGCCTCGCTGAGAAACTCCACGTGATAGTTGATCATGACCACGCCGCCATTCTTCGCAAGCGCGCGCAGCATGTCATCGGTCATGTTGCGCGGGCTGTTTGAGATGGCGCGGCAGGAAGAATGCGACGCAATCACGGGAGCCGTCGTCACCTCGAGGGTGTCGTAGAACGTCTTGTCCGAGACGTGCGAGACGTCCACCATGACGCCCAGGCGATTGAGCTCGCGCACGACGTCCTTGCCAAATGGCGTGAGGCCGTTGTGGACCGCCGTGTCGCCGGACGAGTCCGCCCATGTCGTGTTGCGGCTGTGGGTCAGGGTCATGTACCGGACGCCGAGCGCGGCGTACGCGCGCAGCATACCCAGGTCGGCATCGATCATGTGTCCGCCTTCCATGCCCAAGAGCGCGGCGATCTTGCGCTCCGCTACCGCGCGCTTGATATCCGCCACGGACGTGGCCAGCATCAGTTCTCGCGGGTGGGCGCGGACGGCCTCCCGTACCTTGTCGATCTGCTGAAGCGCCCGCTTCACGGCTAGCGGCCCGGTGACGTCTCCGGGCATGTAGACGGAGAAGAACAGCGCATCGAGGCCACCCTGGCGCATTCTCGAGATGTCGATGCTGCCGGTGCTATTGCGCGCGCCGAGATCGAAGGCCGGATCGGACAGCAAGCGCATCGTCGTGTCGTCGTGTGTGTCGACGACGATGGCGCGGGCATGAAGTTCTCGAGCGCGGGCAGCGACGACCTCGTCCGGGCCGGCATGCTGCGCCATGACGGTTGCGGAGATGACAAGTGCCCACAACATCGTCACGGCTCTTGTCAGGCTTCGAATGTGCAATGTGTCACACCTCCTCGAAGTCTCAGCTTGGCATGCGCGATCAACCCACAGCCGCTCACCTGCGGCACGGGCGAGTCACAATACCACCGAGCGCGAGGAGCGCGCGTCACGTCACGTCAAGAGTGACCTGGCAATCTCGTCGATCGTGCCCATTGAATAAGGCGCCACGCCGACAACAGCGCTACCCCCACCAGCAGACCAATGAACCAACGCATAGCCGGCGCCATTCCTTCCGGCAGGCCCTGCGGCGGGGGAACGATGTCGAGTACCAGAGCGCGGCGCCAGGAACGCATATGCGAAGGCGACAACCGGCGCACCGAACCACCATCCAGGAATGCCGCCACGCCCATCGCTACTGGCTTCGTGATACAGAGGCAGCTTCGTCATGTGCTCCTCCTCGGCGACAGCGTGTTTCGCCCGCTACACCGTTGATCCGTCTCGCCCGCGTTGGACGGCGTCTCTCGATTAGCGGTCACCAAGTATCACGGCCGCAACAGGACGGGATCCAGAAAGGCCCGCACCAGTGGCACGACCACTTCCGGGCGTGTGAACAAGTCGTGCCGGACGTCGTCCACCACGTGGACCATCCATCCCATTCGCTCGAGGTCTGCCTTGCGCTCAGCAATGAGTGGCCCAATCCGAATCGTCTTCCCCGCCGTGGTGATCGTGTCGCCACCGGCGGCGAAGGTCATGCGAGGACACGTGAACCTCGACACGGCTTCTTCATCGTGCCACTGCTCCAGCGCGCGATAGAAGGTCACCATCAACTGTGCTTCGGCGCGGGGCACCCGCTCGGCCAGCCATTGCGCCACGACTGCCATGTCCGGATACGAGGCGCCGATCGGCGGCCAACCACCGCAGATCAATGCACTCAGCCGGTCCGTCCTGGCGGCGAGTTGCAGTCCAACGACCCCGCCCCACGAGTATCCGCACCAGGCAAAGCGGTCAGCACCGGCCGCGTCAGCGACCGCCAGGATGTCCGCGCACACATGAGCAGGATCGAAGGACGCGACGGCTCCGACCGCGGCAGGCCCGGTCGGCGGGTAGTCCATTACGATGACTTGATATCGATCGGTGAGTCGGTCGAGATATCCCTGGCGGATGGCGGCGAGGGGATCACCACCTGGGCGACTGTTGCTGGCGCTGATCGGCGAACCGAGAAAGAGGGCGGGGCCGCGTCCGTACACCTCGTACCGGACCGACGTTTGCGCAGCTCCCCGCTTCGACAGAAGCGTTGACACGACGCTCCCGGCCCCGAGCGACGCCGCGAATCGCAAGAGATCGCGTCGTTCCATCGTTCTCTCCTCACTCCCATTGCACCAACCAGCGTCGAGAGATCGCCCCGACACGCGAGGCGGGGATCGCACCGACAAGCATCAGAGAGATCGCACCGATCGGCGTCAGAGTGCTCGCATCTACGACAGCTGGGCGATCTCCTGATAGAGATACGCCGACGCGATGATGCCGTTGTGGAAGTTCCCGAGGTCGAGGCGCTCGTCGGGCGCGTGCGCGTTCTCGTCGGGCAAGCCGACACCGAAGAGCACGCTCGGGAGACCGAGTTCCTGCTGGAACGTTGACACCACTGGAATCGATCCGCCCTCGCGGTTGAAGACCGGCGCCTGGCCGAAGCCCTGCTCGATGGCACGCCCGGCCGCGCGCACGTACTTGTTGTCGAATTCCGTCATCCACGGCTTGCCGCCGTGCATGCGCGTGATCTTCAGCTCCACCGTCTTTGGGCAGACCTTCTGCAGGTAGGCTCTCGAACAGGTCGCCGATCTTCTTCGGATCCTGATCGGGCACGAGGCGCATGCTGACCTTGGCCATCGCCGTCGCCGGCAGCACGGTCTTCGCGCCTTCGCCGGTGAATCCTGAGAGCAGCCCATTCACCTCGAACGTCGGCCGCGCCCACACGCGCTCGAGCGTCGAGTAGCCGGACTCGCCAAACAGCTTAGGCGCGCCCAGGTCCTTTCGATACTTCGTCTCTTTGAACGGCAACTTCTTCCACTCGGCCCGCTCCGCGTCGCTGAGCGGCCGCACATCGTCGTAGAAGCCCGGAATCTTGATCCTTCCGCTGCGATCCTTCATCTGCGTCAGGACATTGGCGAGGACGAAGCCCGGATTCGCTACCGCACCGCCAAAGGATCCCGAATGCAGGTCGCTCTTCGTGCCGCGCAGGTCGATCTGGAAATAGGTGAGGCCGCGCAGGCCGTAGCAGATCGACGGGATGCCGCGATCGAACATCGGCGAGTCGGATATGACGACGACGTCGGCGGCAAGCTCCTGCTTGTGGTCTCGCACGAAGTCGTCCAGGTGAACGCTGCCGACTTCCTCTTCTCCCTCGATGAAGAATTTGATGTTGAGCGGCAGGCTGCCGTTCTTCTTCAGATGCGCCTCGACCGCCTTGATGTGCATGAACACCTGACCCTTGTCGTCGGCGGCGCCGCGCGCGTAAATCTCGCCATCACGCACCGTCGCTTCGAAGGGCGGGCTGGTCCACAGATCGACCGGATCGACTGGCTGCACGTCGTAGTGCCCGTAGAAGAGAATCGTCGGTTTGCCCGGCGCATTGAGCCAGTCGCCGTAGACGACCGGATTGCCCGGCGTGTCGATGAGCCGCACGTTCTGCATGCCCACCTGCTTCAGCGCATCAGCCGTCCACTCCGCCGCTCGGCGCACATCGGCCGTGTGCTGCGGCAACGCGCTGATGCTCGGGATCGCGAGGTACTGCTTGAGCTCCTCGACGTACCTGTCGCGGTTGACGTTGATGAAGTCGACGACCTGATTCATGGCTCAATGATATGCCACGAGTGGTCGCGGCGACCCGCGCGCCCCTCGCGTTCGAGCTTGAGCAGATGCGCAAGCACCGTCTCGCGCGCCACCTGAAACAGGTTCTCCTTGAGGCCGCGATAGATCAGCGGCACGAGCGCATCGGGTGTGGCGTCTCCCGAGCGAAGCGCGTTGACAATCTCCTCTTCGCGCTCGCGACGATGCTCGAGGTATCCGAGCAGGACGGTCTCGGGATCGTCGATGATCGGACCGTGACCAGGAAGCAGTCGCGCAGGCTTCAACGCGCGCACCCGCTCCAGCGACGAGAGATAGTCAGCCAGGTCGCCTCGCAGGTTCGGCGGGATGTACACCGTCGTCCCCTTCACCGCGAGATCGCCGGAAAACAACGTCAGCGACTCTTCGTGCCAGAAGCACAGGTGGTCTGGCGCGTGTCCTGGCGTGTGAACGGCACGCAGTTGTTCGTCGCCAGCCTCGATGATCTGTCCGTCGCCGATCGGCTCCCACGCGGCCGGCCATCGACTGTCACGCTCGGGCCACGGCATCTTGAAGAAGCGCGTCCCGGGAAACCGCTCGGCCAGCGCGACGACGCCCGACGCATGATCGACATGAGCGTGCGTCACCAGCACCTGCGCGAGGTGTGCACCGGCAAGCGCGTCCTCGACGGCATCGAGGTGCCTGGGATCGCCTATGCCCGCGTCGATGAGCGTCGGCACGCGCCCGGGAATCAGCCACGTCCAGTTGCCGGCGCCGGTCATCGGACCCGGATTGAACGCATGCACCGCAATCGGCTTCATGGGGTCAGACCCCTTCCCACTTCTGCACGTGCAGCCACAGCGACAACGCGAAGTAGTAGACCGGAAACGCGAACGAGATCCACATCACGAGTTTCGAGACGTCCGGATACTGCCAGAGCATGAACAACATCAACGCAGACCAGATACCAGCGAGGACGTTCGTCGAAAGCTGCAGGATCGGTGTGCGCGATGGGTAGACGTAGCGGATCGGAATGAACACGAGCACGATGAACGTCACCAGGATCGCCGCGTTCACAAACGACGACCATCCGGCGACGAGCAGATAGAAGGTGACGATATTCCAGTACGAGGGGAAGCCAGTGAAGAAGTGATCCGGCGTCTTGGCGTCCTTACGGCTGAAGCCGTAGCCACTCGCCAGCAGCATCGCGGCCGCTATCCATATCGTCCACTCGTCCGGCACGAGCACGGCTCTCCAGACGAAGAGCGCGGGCACGAATACATACGTCAGGTAATCGACGACGTCGTCGAGCTTGCCGCCGTCGAACCAGGGAATTCGCTCTGACACACGCGCACGGCGAGCCAGCGCACCGTCTGTTGCATCAATGACAACCTGCAGCCAGAGCCAGAAGAACGCAGCGCGGTAGTTGTAGTCGATGACGGCGCGAGTAGCGAGCAGCGCGAGAACCAGGCCTGACGCCGTGTAAGCGTGGACCAGCCAGGCAGCGATCAACTCCCAACTCCCAACCGTCCAACTCCCAAGGCGTCGTTAGAGTCGGCGAACTGCGTTCGGGAAATCTCGCCAGACTGGAACGCCACAGAAGTGAGTGCCCTCAGTACACCGCGGTGAGATCAGGCCATTGCGAATCACACAGGGCGGACCGATGTAGCGACCGATGCGTGGATGGAGTGTGCGTACCTGCTCGATCTCGTCCATCGACGCGAGGTAAATCTCCTCCTGCGCGTTGAAGCAGGTACGCAGCGTCCACTTGTGGAGCAGCGCCAGGAGCGATCCGGACTCGACGAAGCGGAGCGTCTTGGCGTTCGGCAGCAGATATAGTGCGTGCTCGAGCGGCACGCCCAGGCTGAGAAGCTGATTCTTCGCGTCCCAGGCTTCCTGCATCGCCGCGTCGTAGACAGCCTTCGCACGTGGATTGGCGGCGATCAGTCGCGGGGTGATGTAGTCAGGCTTTGCCGTATCCGCAAACGTCATCAGCGGCCGCGACGCCGGCACCATGCGATGGCGCTGATCCTGAGAGTCGGCGGTGTGACTGAGCCGCTTCTCGAACACGAACGTCGCGTGGTGTAGCGCTCGCATGAGCGGCGAGTGATACGACACGTTCAGGATGTCGAGCCGGTAGCGATTCTTCGCCGGATTCAGCACCCTGTCGAGTGCTTCCTCGTCGTCCATGTCGCTGGCCGCGAGCCCGAACACGGACCGCACGGACTCGGCAACAACGGCTTCAGCGTCTGCAGACGACGATCTGAGGCGCGACCAGCGGCCGTTCAGCCGCCCATCGAACTCCGCCGCGAAGCAGTCGCCGCCGCTGCGAGGACGCGGGAACGTGCCCTCCTGGACGTCCTCGTCAGGAATCGGCGCAAGCCCGACCTTCTCGAAGAAGTAGGGATCCCACTCCTTCACCAGACGCACCATCTCCGAGATGACGAGGCGCGTCTCGTACGGGGCATCGCCCGTGTTCATCATCCGATGCAGCCGATGCAGGACGATGCCCGACACGGTGTGCACCATGGAAGTGAACGCGGCGATCGGAATCACGTAGCGCGCGGTCTCGATCGCGCGCTTCTCCGCATCCTTCTCGATCTGCTTCAGCCGCTCCGGATTCGTGGTGGGCCTGACGTATCTCAGCTCCTTCAGAATCGACAGCGCATCGTCCTTGAGCAGCGCAGACAGCTCCGCGTAGCGATCCCATGCGCGAACGACGGCCGACTCGAATACGTCGCGCGCCTGGCCGGAAAGCGGCGGCACGTAGGCGCGCGGCTCTTTCAGCTTCACGTAGCGCTGGCTGGACTGCTCCGAGTTGTAGAACGGATACGAATGAAGGAATGTCCAGACGAACTGCCGGGAGATGTTCTCGAGGCCGAACTCGAAGTGCGCGTGCTGGTAGACCGTGTGGTGCCCGGCGTCGAACGTGAGCACACCGATCGAATCGCGCTGCGACTCGGTGACTTCGTTCGCGCCAATCACCCGAGGCGAATAGCAGGTCCGGGCGGCGGCGATGGCGCCGTCGTAGGGCGTGGTGGGCGCCGTACGCAGAGTGACAACGGGCGCGCCGCTGGACAGCAAATCAGTCCTCGTCCTTCGCGTGATAGCGCGAATATTCGTCGAGATACGTGAGCGACTGCATCGACGACATGCGATCGAAGAAGAGCACGCCGTCCAGGTGATCCGTCTCGTGCTGCGCGACGCGCGCAGGAAAACTCTTCAGGAGCAGCTCGATCGACTTGCCGTTGCGGTCGAGCGCGGACACCGTGATCTCCGTGAACCTCGGGACCATGCCTCGAATGTCGGGAATGCTCAGGCAGCCTTCCCAGTCCTCTTCCTTTGTCGGGTTGCCGGGAACGATCTCAGGGTTCACGATCACCGTGGCCTCGCTCTTCGGACCAGGCTCCTCGTCCAGCAGGGCGACAAACAGACGCAGCCCCTCGTGAACCTGTGGCGCGGCCAACCCGACGCCGTGATATTCGTGCATCGTGTCGATCATGTCGTCGATCAGCTTCTGCATGAGCGGATCGCGCAGGTCCGACTTCGATACCGGTCGCGCCCGTTCGCGCAGAACGGGATGCCCCATGCGCGCGACCTTGAGAATGGACATACGAAGTAGATTATAGAGCCCAGAGTCGAGAGCCTAGAGTCGAGAGCCGGATGCATCCCCACGATGAGCGCCCCTACAGCTTCTGCCCGTTGTGCGGTGCCGATCTGGAGCTTCGCTCGCTCAAACCTTCCGAGCCGGATCGGCTCGTCTGCGTGCAATGCGGATTCATCTTCTATCAGGATCCCAAGGTCGCGGTCGCGACAATCATTCTCGCCGGCAACGATCACATCGTCCTCGTCCGACGTGCGATTCAGCCTGGATACGGGAAGTGGGTGTGTCCCGGTGGATTCGTCGATCGCGGCGAGGAGGTTGTGGCTGCCGCGGTGCGAGAGGCACGCGAAGAAGCGGGCGTCGAGATCCGCATCGATCGCCTGCTCAATGTCTACTCCTATCCCGGAGTCGCGCCGGTGATCATTGTTTACGTAGCCACCATGACCGGAGGAACGCTCACCTGCGACGACGAGTGTCTTGAAGTAAGGCTTTTCGCCCCCGCTGACATTCCCTGGGACGAGCTGGCGTTCTCGAGCACAAAAGAGGCCCTGACAGAATTCCTCCAGAAATAGGGGTTTCCGCCCCGTGGCCGACCTGCTGGATCCTTTTTCTAGGTTCCGAGCTGGAGAGATTCTGATGCGACGACTATCCTGCTCGCCTTCGGCGTCATGCTCGGCACCCTGGCCTGTAGCGATTCACCCTCGAGTCCATCGGGCATGCGGCCACGTTCAATCTGCGCCTCACCGACAGCCCGTTCAGCAATGCTCAAGCGGTTCTCGTTACGTTTTCGGAAGTGACGGCGCACAGAAGCGACAGTGACTGGAGCACGCTTCCGTTCGCTGGCGCCGCCTCCTCGCGGACCTGCGACCTGAAGAAGCTGGAAAACTCGGAAGACGTGCTCGGCACGGGACCACTTCCTGCCGGGAGCTACACGCAGGTTCGCCTCGTCGTGCAGAGCGCGCGCCTCTACTTCGATAGTCCGTCCGCGGGACCTGCGTGCGCAATCACGATCACACCGCCAGCGGGCGCGATGGCAGACCTGAGAATTCCTTCAGGTGAAGTGAAGCTCAATCGCGGCTTTACGCTGGCAGCCGACAAGCCAACGACGATGGTGATCGATTTCGATGGTGACAAATCGATTCACCAAACCGGCAGCGGGACTTACATGATGAGCCCGGTGATCGGTATCACGCGGGTCGACTGACGACAGGGCGGGGGCAGCACGCCCCCGCGTCTCCTGACCGTGACCGAACTTGCACGCGCAGTGACAGTTTCGTTTTGCCGCGACGCGCGCCGTGCACCAGGACGGCCGACAACACCTTCAATTGAAATGCCTTAGACGTGCCGGCCGGGATGGATCGCCTCTTGCCCCTCGGACGCCGGAGGGGAAGATCATGCGACTCACGTCCGTTCTCGCGGCCGGCGCCGTCCTTGCGACCTTCGCTTGTAGCGGGTCGCCATCAGGTCCCTCGGACGGTTCGTCGGGACCATCGGGATTGATGGGCACGATGAACGTGCGCCTCACAGATAGTCCGTACGGGAGCGCGAGAGCCGTATACGTCATCTTCTCCGAAGTGTCGGCGCAACGCGCCGATGGCGGCTGGGCGAGACTGCCGTTCGCCGATGGGTCGACCACGCGGACGTGCGACCTGAAGAAACTGCAGAACTCCGCGCAGGACGTGCTAGGGACGGGACCGCTGACCCCGGGCAGTACAACTGGATACGCCTGCAGATCCAGAGCGCGAAGATCTATCTGGATGCACCGTCCACGTCGCCCACGCCGTGCGCCGCATCGATGGCAGAGCCGCCGGGCGCTGCGGCGGTGTTCACGATCCCGTCGGGCGAAGTGAAGCTGAATGGAACGTTTACGCTGACAGCCGGTGCGGCAACGACGCTCCTGCTCGATTTCGATGGCGAGTCGTCGATCGAGAAGACCGGCAGTGGCTACCTCATGAAACCGGTCATCAGGCTCGTCAGCGTCCAGTAGCCTCAGGCGATCGTGACTTCCTTCGTCAGGTAGACGTCCTGAATGGCGTTGAGGAGGGCGGCGCCTTCCTTCATCGGACGCTGAAACGCCTTGCGTCCGGAAATGAGGCCCATGCCGCCGGCGCGCTTGTTGATCACGGCGGTCTTCACCGCTTCTTTCAGATCGCCTTCACCCGATGCCGCGCCACCTGAGTTGATGAGACCTGCACGCCCCATGTAGCAGTTGGCGAGCTGGTATCTCGTAAGATCGATTGGATTGTCGCTCGTCAGCTGCGAGTAGACCGCCTTGTGCGTCTTGCCGAAGTTGACCGCGTTGTAGCCGCCGTTGTTCTCCGGCATCTTCTGCTTGATGATGTCGGCCTGAATCGTCACGCCGAGGTGATTGGCCTGCCCGCTGAGATCGGCGGAGACGTGATAGTCCGTTTCCTTGGTCTTGAAGGCCGGATTCCGCAGATAGCACCAGAGCACGGTGAACATCCCGAGCTCGTGTGCCTCCTGGAACATCGCGGTCACTTCCTGAATCTGCCGCTTCGATTCTTCCGAGCCGAAGTAGATCGTCGCGCCCACGGCGGCGGCGCCCATGTTGAACGCCTGCTTCACACTGGCGAAACGAATCTGATCGTAGGTGTTCGGGTACGAGATGAACTCGTTGTGATTGAACTTCAGGATGAAAGGAATCTTGTGGGCGTACTTACGGCTCACCGAGCCGAGGACGCCGAGCGTCGAAGCCACGGCATTGCACCCGCCCTCGATCGCGAGCTTCACGATGTTTTCCGAGTCGAAGTACAGCGGGGTTCGGCGCGAACGACGCACCTGCCGAGTGCTCGATGCCCTGATCGACCGGAAGGATCGACACGTAGCCGGTGCCGGCGAGCCGTCCGGTGTTCAGCACCGATTGCAGCGCACCGAGGACTCGCGGCGATCGATCGGACAAGCCGTAGGCGCGGTCGACGTAGTCGGGACCAGGAAGCACGAGGCTGTCCTTCGGAATCGTCTTGCACTGATGCTCGAGAAGGCGCGCGTCATCTCCGAGGATGGAGGTGATCCCTTTGATGCCGGGCACGGTCAGTTCGACGGCTGCAGTTGAAGCCACGGTCATACCTCTTCTTTGGCTCTGGATCTCTGGGCTCTCGGCTCTAGCTTTCGATCCTACATCGCCGGAGCCTCTCGTGGAGGTGGGGAATTCCGAGGACTCCACGATTGCATCATTCACGGCGCGGGCGACAAGTTCGTCGATCGGCAGGGCGCGCTCCGCTGCCTCGATCTCGCCGAGACGCGCTCGCGTCAACGGGTTGCGGGGTGTGAACAGCGTGCAACAGTCCTGGTCGGGAATGATGGAGATGGGATAGGTCCCGATCTTCGTCGCTTCGGCAGTGATCTCTTCTTTGTCCATGCCAATCAACGGACGAAATACGGGGAGCGTGACGACGCTTCCGATCACGGCCAGATTTTCAAGCGTCTGCGACGCGACCTGGCCGACGACGTCGCCGGTGACCAGCGCTTGCGCGCGCCGCTCCCGAGCGATCGCCTCTGCGATGCGCATCATGAGCCGGCGGTAGATCACCACGCGCATCGGGCCAGGCACTGAGAGCACGACCTGCTGCTGGATCTCGCCAAACGCGACGAGATTGAGCTGCGAGCGGTGTTGCCACTTCGTGAGGAGCTGCACCAGTTCGCGCGCCTTTTCCTGCGACGCGCGCGACAGAATCGGGTAGCTATGGAAATGCACGAACGTCACCGCGCAGCCGCGCTTCATCATGCGGTGCGCAGCAACTGGCGAGTCGATGCCGCCCGAGAGCAAACACACCACGCGACCTGCGGTACCTGTCGGCAACCCCCCGGGCCCGCGTTCCTTGCCGAAGAAGTAGAACGCCTGATCGGTCAGCAGCTCGACATGAATCGTGAGCGCGGGCTCGTCCAGGTTGACCCGCCACCCGCGCGCCTCCTGGATGCGACCGCCTACCTCGCGCTCGATCTGCGGCGACGTCATCGGAAAGCGCTTGTCCGCGCGTCGCGCCGACACCCGGAAGCTCTCGCACGTGCGATCCCCCAGGTCGCGGATGATCGCCGCCGACACGACATCGAGATCGAGCGCAGTGCGGCCGGCGTAGGAGAAGTTCGCAACGCCGAACGTACGGCGGATGCGCTCGCCCACTTCCTCACGCGACGCACCGGGTTTGACCACGATCTCTATCCGGCCCATCAACGCCCGCACGCTCTGCACGTCGAGATCGGAGACCGCCTCTCTGAGGTTCCGCACGAGGCGCGCGAGGAACCACGGGCGGTTCTTCCCTTTGAGCGCGAGCTCCTGGTAGTGGACGACGATGGAGTTCATAGGACGATCGGGGTCAACGGCTCACTCCCTGATTCCCGGCTCCCGACCGAAGGAAATTGACGACCGCATCGGCGGCAGCGTGGCCGCTGACCACGGCGCTTTCAATCGTAGCGGGCAGGCGGGTCTCGATCCAGTCGCCGGCGAGGAACAACCCGGGAACGGCCGTGTGGGTGCCTGGCCTGGGCGGTTGACCCGGTGCGACAGAGAACGTCGATCGCTTCTCGCGCACGACGACTGCACGGCGCAGCCCGGCCTCACGCACGGTCGGCAACGCTGCCTTCAATTCGTGAAGCGCGAGGTCGACCAGCTCCTCGTTGCTCCGGCTGACGATCGCCGATGCGCCGCTCGACACGAGCGAGAGGTGCGATGTGGCCTCGCCAAAGAGCGCGCGCTTGTCGAACACCCACTGCATCGCGCGACCGGGCAGACCGACGAAGGTGCTCGACGTCACCGGGCGATCGAACCACAGGTTGACGGTCACGATCGGCGACGAAGCCGTCAGCGCCGCGGCCTCGATGACCTCGGTCAGCATGCCCGCCCCTTCTTCAAACAGATGAGGCAACGCATACCAGGCCGTTGCGCAGACGATCGCCCGCGCGCGGAACACGTCGCTCCTGACATGAACCGACGGCCATGGCAGCGCCACTTTGACGCGCGCGAGCGAGTTCGTCTTGACCTCGCCGTTATGCGCTTCAACGAAGGCCTGCGAGGGAATCGTGTAGAGCTCGTCGAGCGCGCAGCGGACCAGCCCGAGCGAAGAGTCCCTGCGTCGTCTGGTGAAGGTGCGCTTGAGCACCTCGCCGAACATCTCGCCGGCCGCCTCATCGATCGACTGGTTCAACGCGGCAACGGCGAGCGGCTCCCACAACAGCTCGATCAAACGCGGAGTCTGCCCGTGCCACTCCAGCCACTGACGAACCGTCGCGTGCGGGTCGGCTCCAGGTCGGCCGCCTTTCCGCATGCGCATGAGCGCCTTGCGGTCCTCCCAATCGATCGCGCGCCAACGCATCGCGCCGACGAGCATGTGCAACGGCGCCGGGATTGCCGGGCACGCCAGACGCGACGCGCGCCCTTCTTTGTCGATGATGTCAACGGCCAGACCCGGCTGCAGATAGACGTGCGACTCGGTGCCGATGCGGCGTAGAAAGCGAAACGTCTCGCGATAAGCGCCTGTGAGAATGTGTTGGCCGTTGTCCACGCGATCACCGGTCGAAGGATCGATGAACGCCGACGCACGCCCTCCCAACGAGGGACGCGCCTCCAGCACGAGCACGCGAAAACTTTTCTCCGCGAGCGCAGTCGCCGCACTCAGCCCGGCGAAACCGCCGCCGATGATAATGACATCGTGCGTCAATGGAGAAGGGCTTTGATCCACAGCCGAAGCGCGATGACGGCACGCTGCGGGCGCGGAACGCGAATGCGCGCGCTGAAGACGTCGTATCCATTGCGCTCGATGCGCCTGAGGATCTCGAAGTAGATGCCTCCCATGATCTCGGCAGCCAGGAGGCTGCGAGCGTCTTCAGGCGGCAGATGTTCAGCGGCGCGGCGATAGTAGCTGTGTGCGCGATCGCACTCGAACCGGAGCAGCTCGATGACCCGAGATGTGAGCCGGCCGGATCGCAGGTCGTCCTCGCTCACGCCGAATCGCTCGAGATCCTCGGTTGGAAGGTAGATGCGTCCGCGGATGAGATCCGCGCGGACGTCCCGGATGATATTGGTCAATTGAAGCGCCAGCCCCAGGTTCTCAGCGTAGGCCTTTACGCCCTGATTGCGGTAGCCAAAGATCTCGATACAGATGAGTCCGACAGCCGAGGCAACTCGACGGCAGTACTCGACCAGCGCTGCGAACGTCTCGTAGCGGGCGTTCCGGAGATCCATCTCCACACCCTCAACCAGCTCCTCGAACCTCGCCCGCGGCAGATTGAACTCGTGGACGAACGGCTGCAGCCCGATGCCCTGCGGAGTCGTCGGCGTTCCGCTGTAGGTCGCCGCGAGCTCTTCACGCCAGCCCGCCACACGCGCGGTCGCCTTGGCGCGCGCCTCGTCGCTCAGTCCCCCGGCCCACTCGCTCTCAGGCACCACCTCATCGACCGCATCGTCCACGGCGCGGCAGAACTCCCAGACGGCGATGATCGCATTGCGTTTGCGCGGTGGCAGGACGAGAAACGAGTAGTAGAAGTTTGTGTCGCGGCTCATGTCGTGGCCGCGCGAGACGGAATGGACCTCGGCCACCCGAGCGTAACACCCACAAGCCAGGGAATGTCTATGGCGCCGATGGTTGGCCGGTGATTGAGTACGTCGAATTTCGCAGCTTCGATGCGATCGAGAATGCGTGTGCCGCCGAGCCACGTCATCCGAATCTCGTAGCGCAGGCGACCGCGAAGCCGATCGCACAGCGGCCGGCCGTCGTCGAACAATGCGCGCGTCCTGCCGACCGCCGACGCAATCGCCTCACGCCATTCGGGTGTGAGGCTGTCGCCGACAAGCGCCGTCTCGTCAGCGCCGTGCGCCTGCATCTCCTCGCGCGGAAGATAGATTCGACCGCGGGCCCAGTCGCTCTTCACGTCCTGCCAGAAGTTGGTGAGCTGCAGCGCCGTACAGATCGCGTCGGACCACTTGTCGAGATCGTTGTCCGCGTAACCGCCGATACGGAGGACGAGCCGGCCGATCGGGTTTGCCGAACGCCGGCAGTAATCGAACAGCGCCGGCCATGTCGCGTAACGCGATACGGTCACGTCCTGCCGAAACGCGCTCAGCAGATCTTCGAGAAGAACCGATGGAAGCTGCAGGCGGCGGATCGTCACACCGAGCGCCATGAAAATCTCGCGCGAATGGGCGGGCTCTCCGCGCTCCGGCGATCGCTGAATCGTCGATGTCGTGCCCGCGACCGCTTCGAGCAGACGCCCACGCCACCCGTCGATCAGGCGATAGCGCTCTTCAACGGTTCGATCTCCCTCGTCCGCGAAGTCGTCCGCCGCCCGCGCGAACGCGTAGAGCGCCGCGACGTGAGGGCGCATCCGGCGCGGCAACAGGAACGACGCCACCGGGAAGTTCTCGTAGTGCGTGCGGCAGTCACGCTCGCACGCAGCGTAGGCGGCCTGGAGACTTACCATTCGGTCTCGGCAACACCTGCGCGGCGATTCGCGGCTCGCGCCATCACGAACAGCAGATCGGACAGTCGGTTGAGATACACGATGACGATGGGCTCGACAGCGTCGGGACCCAGACCAACGACACGTCGCTCGGCGCGCCGGCAGATCGTTCGACCCATGTGGAGCAGCGCACCCGGCAGCGCGCCGCCGGGGAGGATGAATTTCCGCAGCGGCTCCAGTTCGTTTTCGAGCCGATCGATGAGCTGTTCGAGTCGCTGAACGTCTGATTCGGCGACCGCGGCTTTTGTCACGCGCCCGGCGATCCGCTTCGACGGATCCGCGAGCCGCGCCCCGACCGCGAAGAGTTCCTTCTGAATGGTCTCGAGCGCGCCGGCCAAGTCAGCGTCGAGTCCGGCTGCGCGCGCAGCGCCGAGCGCTGCATTCAACTCGTCCACCTCGCCGTACGCGTCAACCCTGGGGTCCGCCTTCGACACGCGCGTCTTGTCGAAGAGCGACGTCTCGCCGGCGTCCCCGGTCCTTGTGTAGATCTTCACTCCTCGACTCCGCTCGCGTTTCGACTTCGCCCGACGCGACTCTGAGTGCATCCAAGGGTCACGCGTGAAATTATATGGGGTCGATGCCTTCGCCTTCCCTGCCGAAACCTCCCGCCCGACAGCGTTTTCGCCGGCGACTCCTTGCGTGGTACCGCGCTAACGGGCGCGATCTACCGTGGCGACGGACGAGCGATCCGTATCACATCCTCGTGTCTGAGGTGATGCTGCAGCAGACACAGGTCGACCGCGTGCTGCCGAAGTATCACGAGTGGCTTGATCGCTATCCTTCGCTCGCGGCTCTTGCGACGGCGGACGAGGGCGACGTCACGCAGATGTGGCGGCCGCTCGGATACAACATCCGGCCACGCCGGCTTCAATCGATCGCGCGAGAGTCAGTGGAGCGCTACGGCGGCGAACTTCCTTCAGACGAAGCGACGCTACGCTCGTTCAAGGGCATCGGCGCCTACACCGCGGGCGCGATCAGAAGCTTTGCGTTCGGGCAGCGCGCCGCGATCCTCGACACGAATGTCGCGCGCGTGCTGTTCCGCATCTTCGTCGGACGCGGCGACCCCAAGACGCATGCGATGCGCAAGCAGCTCTGGGCGTTATCCGAAGCGCTCGTGCCTCACAAGCACGTCTTCGACTTCAACCAGGGGTTGATGGACTTCGGCGCAACCGTCTGCGTGGCACGCAAGCCAAAGTGCACCGCGTGTCCGATGACGCGTATGTGCCGTTCGTTCCCCAACCTTCGAGCCGAATCGTGATCGTCGTCGTCGCGGCCGTGATCGAACAGGACGGATCGTTCCTCGTCACGCGCAGGCTCGAAGGCACGCACCTGGCCGGGATGTGGGAGTTTCCGGGCGGCAAGATCGCGAGCGGCGAGACACACGTCCAGGCGCTCGAGCGCGAAATTCGCGAAGAGCTCGATGCCGACGTCGACGTCGGCGAACTGCTGTTCGAGACTCAGTTCGACTACACGGAGCGCAGAATCTCGCTCCACTTCTACCGGTGCTCGCTGCGTGGCACTCCACGGCCGCTTCTCTGCCAGGAGATGAAGTGGGTGCCTCGCGCCGAGCTACAGTGTGCTGGAGTTCCCACCAGCGGACAAGGACCTCATTCGACTCTTGATCGAACCGCTTCTCGACAAGCCTGTTGAAAACCACGAAGAACACAACGGGAGTTCTTCGTGAACTTCTATGTTGCGGGCCGCTGTCAAGCTCCCTCTCAACGCGTCTTCGTTTTCTCTCCTCACGCGGGTCCGGGTACGACATGGGTCAATGACCCAGTGCTCGACTTCTATCCGAGCTCGCGCGCATGCGCACGGCTCCCAGAGACTGTGCAGTCTCGATCCCGAACACGTGTGCGACGGTACCCTCTTCGTGGCGGTCGGCCGTTGGCACGACCCTTCACGAACCGTACGCGCCGCGCGCGTGAGCCGCGCAGGGCGAGCCCTACGCGCCTTTCACGATCGCGCCCGTCGGCACGACGCCCTGCGTGATATACCGCCAGAGTGCGATCACCAACTTGCGGGCCACTGCGACAATCCCGATCCGCCGTGCGCGTTTGCCCTTCCCAAAATTCGCCTGATACCACTGCGTGAGCGCGCTCTGCGGTTGCCACCGCACCCAATTCCAGGCGAGCTGGATGCTGACCGCCTGCAGCCGCCTATTGCCCGCGCCACTCATCCCTTGCTCGCGCTGCGACTCCCCGCTGTCGTACGGCGTCGGCGCAAACCCGAGCAGGCCGCCAATCTGCCGTCGATTCCGAAACGCCCGCCACAGCAACCCCTCGTCGAGCAAGATCGAGGCGCTCGTCGTCGCCACACCTTTGAGCTGCACCAATTGACGCACCGCCGCCGATGGCGCGGCCGTCGTCACGGCGGCCTGCTGCACGGCCTCCAGCTCGGCGATCTGCGCCTCGAGCCCGTGGAGCCGCGCGGCCGCGCGGGCCAGGCGCGCTTGCACTTCCGCCGGCAGGACTGCGCCCGCCCAATCGCGCAGCTTCGTCCACCACTCGCCGCGGCGGCGCGACGGCAGCGTCGCGCCCCATGTCGCCACCCACCCGCGCATCTGATTGACCAGCCGGGTCTGATCCTGCGTCAGCGCCGTCCGCTCCCGACTCACCTGGCGCGCGGCCTCAGCGGCGACCGTCGGGACGCGCACTTCGCTCCACACGCCGCGTTCGCCACAACACACGCGCACCAGCATCCGCACCAGCTTCAACGCATCGAGCCGATCGGTCTTCGCCCGCCGCGCCCGCCGATTCACCTCGATGCTCGCTGAATCCACCACCCGATTGGCGACGCCCATGCCGAGCAGTGCCCGATGAATCCAGAACCCGTCGCGGCCCGCTTCGTAACCGCTCACGACCCGTGCCGTCGCCGACAACCCCAACCGCCGCCGACCCTCGTGGAGCACGCGCGCGACCGCACCGAGATCCCCACTGGCCACCGTCCGTAGCCACGGCTCGACCCCGAAGCCCGACGTCATCGCCAGCTTCCAGTCCTTCTTTCCCAGCTCGAACGCCACATACAACGTCGGCTCGCTTACACTACCGAGCAGAGTGCGGGTCTCAGTCATCATCGTCTCCTTATGGATGTCAGTCCGCTAAGGAGCTTAACTGCGGCCCGCGCTCATAGTCTCTTCGTGCTTGCAAGCCTTCGTGGTGAATCGACGGCAATTTCACGGCCCGTGCTAGCATCCGCGCACTATGACGGAACAGACTCACCGGAAGGGGTTTCTTCAGCATTGCGCCGAAGCGAGCTCACGCGGCACGGTCTGGATCACGCTCGCAATCGTGTTCTTCGTGCTTGGAGTCTCGAACTCGAGTGGCGCCTACGTTGGACTCGGCGCCGCGTTTCTTGCGATCGGGCTCACCCGCAAGAGACGTAGCCGCACCTGATCTTTCCAGGGAACGATCAAACCGCTGACGGAACCGGAACCTCGGTCACGATGGCAGGTGCACGTCCCGAGGGAGTCTCGACTTCGAGCTCAGTACCGGCGTAGATGAAGTCGCGATGCGCGTAGCCCAGCGCGATCGTGCCTGAACGCGGCGACTCGCCGGCACTCGTCACGAACCCGACCTCGCGATCACCCGCGTAGAGCTTCGCGCCCCGCTCGGGTCGCTGACCGTTGATGCGAAGCGAGACCAGCTTTCTCACCACGCGGCCGTGACCGCGATGCAGCACGCGGATGATGACTTCCTGCCCGACGTAGCAGCCCTTGGTGAAAGAGATCGCGCGCGACTCGATGCCGGCCTCGAGCGGGATCGTGTCGTCGGTCATGTCGATCGCCGAAGATCGGATAGCCCGCTTCGATCCGCGCCGCCGCGATTGCCTCGTCGCTGACTACGCGCGGCACCGACAGCATTGAGTGCCGCGACGAGCGCCTGTTCCCGCGCAGCGTTCCACGTACACGCAGAAGCCAGGCACACCGAGTTGATTGATGCGCACGACCGACACGGGCGACTCGCCAAACTCGAACTGCGTGTGACGGTAGCTCGGCCCACTCGCTCAAGCCTCGCGCGCCGTCGATCACCTGCTCGAGGACGGCGGCAGCCCGCGGACCGTGCAGCCACACTCCGGTGAGCCTCTCGGCAAGCGAGCCGACGCTGAACGTCCTCGGTGAAGATGAACTGCTCCAGCCGCTGGATCGTCGCGTCGATGGTCTCGGCCGGAACGTCGAGCAGGATCATGCCGCCCGATTCCAGCACGTGCATATCCGTGTAGCATGCGCCCCTGCGGCGTCAGCCACGCGGAGTAGCAGCCCGTCCCTGGAGTCAGGCCTGAATGTCGTTGGTGAGGAGGCCCTGCAGATAGGCTGCGCGGTCCTGCCCGGCAACCGCGATCTGTAACGCGGGGCCACGGCGCCAATGGCCGCTTGCTCCTGAATCGCCCGGTAGCCGTCCGCAAGAGTCATCGGCTGCAGTGTGGAGACCTGATACGATCGACGAAGTGCGTCGCTTCAGGTACCTGCGTACATTGTACTTGCGTCTTTCTGCTGGGTCTTCCAGTCCTGGCCGCAGCCCAGCCGCAGGCGCGCCACGAACAAGGCCACCGGCTACACCGTCTTCCTGCGTGGCACGCCGATCGGGCGCGAAGCTCGTCACGTCCCGCCGCGATCCATCCGGAATCACTATCACGACACAGGGGCGGATGCTGGCGCCGCTCAACGTCACGATTCGCGCCGGCGAGTTCAAGTACCAGCCCGACTGGACGCCAATCAGTTTCAATCTCGACGCGACAGTGAACGGCGGTCTGCTGCAGCTCCGCACGACCTTCGCTGACGGCACGGCATCCACGGAAGGCGTCGGCCCCGGGCAATCAGTGTCGGCGAGTACACGACGTTGCGCAGGAAGACGCTCATTCACGCCAACGGCGTCTTCGCCTCGGTACGTCGCGCTCGCGACGCGGCTCGCCGAAAGCTCCGAGCAGGGTGCGGAATTCAGGTCTACGTCGTGCCGCAGGCGGAAGTCACCGTGCGCGTGAAGACGATCCGCTCCGAGCGGATGCAGATCGGGACGACGGTGCTCGACGTACGTCGCTACGAGCTGGTCTACGTCAACCCGGCAGGCGAGGTCACAACCAACGTCACGGTCGCCAGCAACGGCGAGCTCGTCAGCGTCAACATCCCTGCCGATTCACTGGACGTCGTTCGCGACGATGTCGCGTCATCCACGTCGCGCACGCAGGTCTATTCGAACCCGGGCGACGAAGCGGTCACGATCCCTGCCGCCGGCTTCAACCTCGGCGCGACGATCACGCGTCCGGCAAACGCCGCGGCCGACACCAGACTCCCCGGCGGTCATCCTGCTCGCCGCGGTCGGGCACCAACGATCGCGACGGCGTCATCGCAGGGTGTGCCGACGCTGGCGAACTGGCCGGAGCCTCTGCCGAGGCCGGCATACTGGCGGTCCGCTACGACAAGCGCGGCTACGGCCAGAGCGGCGGCCGCTCCGAGTCGG
This sequence comes from uncultured Acidobacteriota bacterium, assembly GCA_963757735.1. Classification (GTDB taxonomy): domain Bacteria; phylum Acidobacteriota; class Vicinamibacteria; order Vicinamibacterales; family UBA2999; genus Gp6-AA40. Next base: position 65,768 of record CAVWST010000035.1, on the reverse strand, counting down.
CCACGCTCAGCGACTACGCGGAAGACGTGCGCGCCGTCGTGCAGTGGCTCGACGAAACGACAAGGACGTCGACCCCAAGCGCATCGCGGTCGTCGGCCACGGCGAGGGCGCCTGGGTGGCGCTGCTGGCCGCGTCGCGAGAGAAGCGCATCGCAGCGGTGGTCTCGCTCGCCGGCCGCCTCGACAACCGGCGCCGAGCTGGTCCTCGAGCAGCAGCAGCTCGCAGCTCGAGCGGACTGAAGCTGCCGGCCGAGGAGCGCGACAAGAGCGTGGCGCTGCAGAAGCAGATCAACGCGGCCGTGCTCACAGGCAAGGGATGGGACAGCGTGCCCCCGCAGGTTGCGCAAGCAGGCCGACACGCCCTGGTTCCAGAGCCTGCTCACGTTCGATCCCGCAAAGGTCCTCGACGACGTGCGGCAGCCGATGCTCTTCGTGCACGGCGAGCTCGACCATCAGGTGCCGGTCGCGCACGCCGAACGCCTGGCCGGATCTCGCTCGTAAGGAAAGCAAGTCGAAATCGGTCGAGCTCGTCGTCGTGCGCGGCGTCAATCACCTGCTCCTGCCGGCCGTCACCGGCGAGGTCAGCGAGTACGGCACGCTTCGACGATCGCAACGTCAGCAAGGACGTCACGATGGCCGTCGACCGACTGGCTGACGAAGACGTTCGCCGCGATCCGCTGAGAACCGGCGCAGTCATGAGTCCCTCAAGAATCCGCGTCCCCGACCTCAACGAGAAGAAACCGCGCGGCGAGAAGATCGCCATGCTCACCGCCTACGACGCGACGATGGCGCGCCTGCTCGACCGGCCGGCGTCGACGTGCTGCTCGTCGGCGACTCGGTGGGCATGGTCGTGCTCGGCTACGAGAACACGCTCGCCGGTGACGCTCGACGACATGCTCCATCACACGCGCGCCGTCGCGCGCGGCGCCGCGCGCGCGCTCGTCGTCGCCGACATGCCGTTCCTGACGTATCAGGTCAGCGTCGAGGAGGCGGTGCGCAACGCCGGCCGGCTGCTGCAGGAGGGCGGCGCGGCCGCGGTGAAGCTCGAGGGCGGACGGCCGGTCCTCGACGCCGTCCGGCGGATGGTGGACGTCGGCATCCCGGTGATGGGCCACCTCGGCCTGCAGCCGCAGTCGGTGCACCAGGTCGGCGGCTACCGGCAAGCAGGCCACGCGACCGCAGGACGCCGACGCGCTGGTCGCCGACGCGCACGCGCTCGAGGAGCCGGCGCGTTTGCGATCGTGCTCGAATCGATTCCGGCCGAGGTCGCGCAAGGCGACGACCGCCGCGCTCGACATCCCGACGATCGGCATCGGCGCCGGACCGGATTGCGACGGCCAGGTGCTCGTGAGCCACGACATGCTCGGCCTGTTCGACGGCTTCGTTCCGTCGTTCGTCAAGCAGTACGCGCACCTGGCGGAGACAGTCGCGGCGCCGCGACCGGGCCTACGTCGACGACGTCCGCGACGGGCCGCTTCCCGCAGTCGCTGCTCGAACGGTTGCCGGACGTCCCCGACCGGTAACGCCGCATGGCATCGAGTCGTCGAAACGATCGCCGACCTCGCGCCGCGGGTCGCGGCGACGCGACGCGCAGGGCCGCTCGGGCTCGTGCCCACGATGGGCGCGCTGCACGCAGGCCACGCCCGGCTCATCGAGCAGGCGCGCGCCGAGTGCGACTCGGTCGTCGTCAGCATCTTCGTCAACCCGCTGCAGTTCGATCGCGACGACGACCTGGCGCGCTATCCGCGCACGCTCGATGCCGACCTCGCGCTGTGCGAGTCAGCTCGGCGTCGACTGGTGTTCGCGCCGACGGCCGCGGAGATGTATCCGCAGCCGCTCGAGTGCACGGTGGACGTCGGCCGCGCTCGCCGATCACCTGTGCGGGCGGTTTCGTCCCGGCCACTTCAGCGGCGTCGCGACCGTCGTGCTGAAGCTGTTCGAGATCGTCCAGCCCGACGTGGCGTACTTCGGCGAGAAGGACGCGCAGCAGCTGGCGATCGATCCGGCGGACTCGTGGCCGACTTCAACGTGCCGGTGACCATCGTCGGCGTGCCGACGGTGCGCGAGGCCGACGGCCTGGCGATCAGCTCGCGCAACCAGCATCTCGATGCGGGCGAGCGGCAGCTGGCGCCGGCGCCTGTACCGGCGCTCTGCAGCGCGTGCAGCACGCGATCGAGGCTGGCGTGACGAGCGCGGAGCGGTCTGAAGCGCGCTGCGGCCGACGCATGATTCCGTCCGACGAGCGGCTCCGGCTCGAGTACCTGGAGCTCGTCGACCCGGATCGACTTGCAGCCGGTCGAGCACATCACCGGCCCGGTCGTCGCGGCCGGCGCGCTCTGGGTGGGCACGACGCGGCTCATCGACAACGTGCTCTGCGTCCCGGCGCATATGATCGCTGAAGCGGTCAGAGCCGCCTTCACAGGACGTGCATGATGACCATGCGCGACACTGGCGGTCGATCGTCGCCACGCTCGCGGCCGCTCGCCGCAGTTTCGACACAGGTCGCCCTCGACGCCCGGAAGCGCACGCGTCAGCGCTGCAGCAAGGGCCTGACCGCGGTCGCCGGGCTCAAGGTCGGGCACTTCACGCTGACCGAACGGCCGACCGGCTGCACGGTCGTCCTCGTCGACGGCGACGGCGCAGTGGGCGGCGTGTCGCAGCGCGGCGGCGCACCCGGCACGCGCGAGACCGACCTGCTCGATCCGCTGAACATGGTGGACCGCGTCAACGCGATCGTGCTCTCGGGCGGCAGCGCCTATGGTCTCGACGCCGCGCAGGGCGTCGTTCGCTATCTCGAAGAGCGCAAGATCGGCTGGCAATCGTCGGCGCCGCGGCGTCGTGCCGATCGTGCCGGCCGCCATCCTGTTCGACCTCGGCTTCGGCGGCAGCCCGAAGATCCGGCCGACCGCCGACTGCGGCTACAGGGCGGCCACGGCTGCAACCGAATGGCCCGGTCGCCGAAGGCAACGTCGGCGCCGGCGCCGGCGCCACCGTCGGCAAGCTGCGCGGTAGCGAGAGCGCGCCATGAAGGCGGGCATCGGCTCGGCGCGCATCGTCGCTGCCGAACGGCCTCGTCGTCGGGGCCATCGCCGCCGTCAACGCCGTCGGCGACGTCGATCGATCCCGTCCACCGGCAAGGTGGTGGCCGGCGTGCGCACCGCCGACGGCAAGCGCTCGCTGACGCGCGCGCGCTGCTTCGCTCGGCGCGCTGCCGCACTCGCGGCGGCACCTCGCGCCGGTGGCAACACCACGATTGCCATCGTCGCCACCAACGCGCGGCTGACGAAGGCCGAGATGAACCGCGTCGCGCTGATGGCCGACGATGGGCTGGCGCGCGCGATGAACCCCTCGCACACGACCGGCGACGGCGACACGGTGTTCGCGCTGGCGACCGGCCGTGGCAGGGACAGGCAGACGTCACGACGATCGGCGCGCTCGCGGCCGACGCGCTGGCCGAAGCCATCGTCCGCGCCGCTGTCCAGGCCGCAGCGCTCGGCGGCCTCCCTGTCGGCGCGCGATCTCGGCACCGTGCCCGCGCGCTTCAAGTAAGTCAGACCCCAACACAGAATTGCACACCGTGCAGAACCGCGAAGGGGTCTGACCCCATCCGAAATGAGCCTCCACCTCGCTCTTCTCGTCATCTACTCCTTCGCCGTCGTCGGTCTCGGCCTGTGGACCGCGCGCTTCGTGCGCAGCAGCAGCGCCTTCTTCGTCGCCGGCCGCAGCCTCGGGCCGGGCCTCGATCTTCGCGTCGATGCTCGCCGCCAACATCGGCGCCGGCGCCACGGTCAACGCCGCCGGCCTCGCCTATCGCGACGGCCTGAGCGCGTGGTGGTGGAGCGGCTCGGCGGGCCTCGCGTCGTTCGTGCTCGCCTTCTGGGTCGGACCGCGACTCTGGGCGCTCGCCAAGGAGCACGGCTTCTACACGACCGGCGACTTCCTCGAATTCCGCTACGGTCCCGCTGTCCGCGCGGTGATCACGCGGTGCTCGTGAGCTTCGGCTGTCTCTGGATTCTCGCCGCGCAGCTGATCGCCGGCGCCGCCATCCTCAACGTCCTCACCGGCGCACCGCGCTGGGTCGGCGCGCTGATCGGCGGCGGCATCATGACGATCTACTTCACCGCCGGCGGACTGCTCGGCACGGCGTGGGTCAACACGCTGCAGCTCGTCGTGATGCTGGTGGGCTTCGCGGTGGCGCTGCCGTTCGCGGTCGCAGGCGTGGGCGGTCCGTCCGCGTTTCGGTCTGCCGTCGCTGCCGTCGACCTTCGCCGATCTCACCTACTCGTCCGGGCCGGGCTCAGGCTGGACGCTTCTGGCGCTCACCGGACCGGCGTTCATCATCTCGCCCGGCCTGATCCAGAAATCGTACGGCGCGGAAAGCGCGCGCGCGCTTCGGACTGGGCGTGGCGCTCAACGCCGTCGGGCTGATGCTGTTCGCGTTCATGCCTGTGCTGCTCGGCATGGTCGGTCGCGTGGCTCTGCCCTGCAGACGAGCGCTCCGGATCTCGTGCTGCCGACGGTGCTGACAGCAGCTGCTGCCACCGTGGCTCGGCGCGCTTGCGCTGGCCGCGGTGTTCTCCACCGAAGTCGATACCTGCGACGCCATCCTCTTCATGATCTCGACGTCGGTCTCGAAGGACTTGTTTCAAGCGTTACCTCAAGCCCGGCGCGTCCGACGCGGACTGCTGCGCGTGGCCCGCATCTCGGCCGTCGCGGGCGGCGTGCTCGGCGTGCTGCTCTCCATCTACCTGAGCACGATCGTCCAGGCGATGACGGTCTTCTACTCGCTGCTGGGCGTCAGCCTGTTCGTGCCGGTGCTGGGCGGCCTGTACTCGCGGCGCGCCGGACAAGCCGAGGCGCTGGCGCCATCGCCGCGGGCGTCACTGCTGCTCGTGGTACGCTTTGGGGTTGCCGGCCGCTACCCGTGGCTGGACCCGACGCTGAGCGGGCTCATGGCCGCGGCGATCGCGTTTCTGATCGTAATGATGTCAACCCGTAGGGCGGGTCAATCAGCATGAAGAACTATCGCATCGCAGTCATCGCCGGCGACGGCATCGGCAAGGAAGTGATCCCCGCCGGCATCGACGTGCTGAAGCTGGCCGCCGAGCAGGGCGGCTTCCGTTGCGAGTTCACGCAGGTTCCCTGGGGATGCGACTACTACCTCGAGCACGGTCGCATGATGGACGCCGACGGCGTCGATCAGCTGATGAAGTTCGACGCGATCTACCTCGGCGCCATCGGCGATCCGCGGGTGGCCGACCACATCTCCGCCCGCGAGTTGATCCTGCCGCTGCGCCAGCGGCTCGGACAGTAGGTCAACCTGCGTCCGATGCGGCTGCTGCCCGGCATCACATCGCCGCTCGGTGGCCGCAGCGCCGACGACATCGACATGATCTGCGTGCGCGAGAACTCAGAGGGCGAGTACTGCGGCATCGGCGGACGTCTGCATCGCGGCACGCCGCACGAGCTGGCTGAACAGACGGGCGTCTTCACGCGGCACGGCATCGAGCGCATCGCGCGCTACGCGTTCAAGCTGGCCGCAGCGCGGCCACGCAAGATGCTGGCGAGCGCCACGAAGTCGAACGCGCTGCAGCACGCGATGGTGCTGTGGGACGAGGTCGTCGCCGGAGTCGCCAAAGACTTCCCCGACGTCGAGCTGAAGAAGTACCACGTGGACGCGCTGTGCGCGCGGATGGTGACGCATCCGCACACGCTCGACGTGATCGTCGCGTCGAACCTGTTCGGCGACATCCTCACGGACATCGGCTCGGCGATCTCCGGCAGCCTCGGCGTCGGGCCGGGCGGGAACATCAACCCCGATCGCACCACGCCGTCGATGTTCGAGCCGATCCACGGCTCGGCGCCCGACATCGCGGGCAAGGGCATCGCCAACCCGATCGCCGCGATCTGGGCGGGAGCGATGATGCTCGATCACCTCGGTGAGCGTGCGTCGCACGACCGCATCCTGTCCGCGATCGAAGGGGTGCTGGCCGATGAACGCGTGAAGACGCCGGACCTTGGCGGGCGCGCGACGACGACGGACATGACGCGCGCCGTGACGGCGGCGATGTCGACCAGGCAGCCTGCTTAGTCAACTCCCAACTCCCAACTCCCAATTCCCAAGACACCGAGCCCTTGGGAGTTGGAGGTTGGGCGTTGGAAGTTGACGCTCTTCTAGACTCCCAACTGCTTGGCGAGGTCGTTGAAATCGGTCGCTGACAGATCGACGGTCGCGTCAGCCTTCAAATCAGGCTTGCCCTGCGGACCCAACTCGAGCGGCCGCGGGACGAAGGCGGTCTGCAGCCCGACGCCCTTCGCCGCCTTCAGATCGCCGAGATGCGCGGCGACCATCATGATGTCGCCGACCTTCAAGTCCAGGAATTCAGCAGCCGACCTGTAGACCTCAGGGTCCGGCTTGTAGTGCCGCGCCAGCTCCGCTCCGAGGATGCAGTCCCACGGCAAGCCCGCGAACTTCGCAAGGTCCGTCATCAGCGAGATGTTCCCGTTCGAGAGCGGCGCGATGATGAATCGCGTCTTCAGTCGCGTCAGGCCGCTCACCGAATCGGGCCACGGGCGCAGCCGGTGCCACGCGTGATTGAGGGTGCTGATCTCGTCCTCGGAGAGCCCTTTCATCCCGAAGTCAACGAGGATCTTGTCGAGGATCATCCGATGCAGCACATCGAGCTTAGTCCACGGGAGCTCACCGGTCCGCACGCGATTCATGCTCGGACCATAGCCAGCACGCCAGGCATCGGCGAACTTCTCAGCGTCGACCTTCAGCCCCTTCTTCGCCGCGAGCTGCGCGACTTCCGACGATACCGATGTCCGCCAGTCGACGACCGTGCCGAACGTGTCAAAGACGAGTGCCTTCACGGCGGTGAACTCCGCTTTCGGACGCGCCGCGTTCTGCGCCATGCCTGCAGCGAGCACGCGACCCGCGCCATACTCCACTCCAATCATCGCCGCGACACCCGCCCGCACGAAAATCCGCCGAGTCATCGTCGTCATGGTGCCTCCTGGGCTACATGAGTCATCTCGAACAGGTAGTGCTCAGCGCCGCGAACATGCCGGCACCCGTTGCGTACGGCGCCGATTCGCTGGATTGCCTGTTGCGAACGGATGTTGGTCGGTGCAATCAGAAACACGACGCGGGTCACGAAGCGAAACGCGTGAAATAGCATCAGCCGTTTCATTTCGCCGTTGTAACGACCGCCCCAGTAGGCTCGAGCGATGAAGGTCCAGCCGATCTCGACCTCACTTGCCGCTTCGTCGTAGCCGTAGAAGCGCGACGACCCGATGACCTTGCCGGTCTTGCGATCGATGGCGACAAAGGCGCTTCCGGACGCCATCGCCTCATCGAAGAACCGCCGGAAGCCTTCCACTTCGGCACGCTCCTTCGCTGGATGCTGCTCCCAGATCAACGGATCGGATGCGACCGCGTAGAGCGCGGAGTGATGCTCGGCGCGCAGCGGTTTCAGCTCGATCAGCTCTCCCGTGAGAGTGGGTTGAAGTTCGAATGGCAACGCGCGAACTCCGAGTCCTATCGAGGCTGCTCAGGGCGTGGGGGCGCAGCCTGAATCAGGACGAAATACAATCCATCGGTATCCGGCATGATCGCCGCGCGGATGCCACCCTGAAGTGTGGCCGGGACTCCACCCGCCGACACGACGGTCGAGCCTGACGCTTTCAGTCTCACGATCGTGGCGTCCAGATCCTTGACGCGGATCTGCAGCCGCGTGGCGCCCGGATCCTGGATGCGCGGACGAATCGGCGAACGATCCGCACCTTTGATCTCGACAAACTCCATCCTCAGCGCCGAGCCGGGCACTTGCGCCGTCGTCAGTCGAACCTGCGAGCCCTTGAGCCCCATCAGGTCGAGCAGCGGAATCGTGCCGAAGGATCCCACCTGCGGCTGAAACTGAAACTGATCGCGATAGAGCTCCATCGCACGATCGGTGTCGGCGACGGTGATGCGCACGCGAGCGTCGATGATGTTGCTCTCGGGCGGCGCATTCGTCTCGGGCAGTGGCGACGGCTGCAGCAGCTCGACGAAGTGGCCATCCGGATCGCGCACGATCACACCGCGCGCGTTGTTCGCGCCGAAGGTCAACGGCGCTCCACCCGGAGTCACAACGGGAACACCGGCAGCCTTGAGTGGCGCGAACGCCTTGTCGATGTCGCGAACAATGAGCACGAGCGTCATGCTGCCCGGGTCCTGCGGACGCGGATTCATCGGCTTCCGCTCGATGTCTTTCGCCTCGACCATCTCGACGCCGAGGTTCGGGCCCGGCACTCTCGCGACTACCCAACGAAGCTGGGCCGACGGAATGCCGAACATGTTTCGGATGGCCGGATCCGTGCTGAACGGTCGTGGGCCCGGCGCCTGCGCGGGAGGAACCGTGAGCCCGAGCAAATTGCCGTAGAACTCGATGGCCTTGTCCAGGTCCGAGACGATCGGGCTGTAGTTGCCGGAGCCAACAACCACTTCACCGGGAGGCGCCGCACCAGGTGCGGGCTGCGCGCCGCGCTGACCCGCGATGCGCGGTGAAAGAGAAAGCGCGACGACCAGCGTGGCGCCGAGAGCGATTGTCAGATTCTTCATGTGTGAATTTCTGAGAAGGGGTCTGACCCCGTCTCATTTACAGGTAAAGTTCGCGGCGTCGTCCAGGCTGCCCTTGCCGACGTAAGCGGCAACCTGTGGATGCGGACACAGCGGCCGTCGTCGATCGACGACGCCGTTGGTGAGATGCTCGGCAACGATCTGCTTCGGCGCCTCTCCCTTTTCAACCCAGCGCTCGATCACGCCCATTCTGTCGAAGCTGTCAGGACCGGCTCCGCCACGGCAATGGGTCATGCCAGGCATCATGAACAGCCGAATCGAGTCGGCCGGCGACTTCGTCGCACCCACAACCGCCTGATGGTAGTTGACGCTGTTCATGGGCGCGACCAGTTGATCGTTCCACCCGTGGTACATCAGGACCTTCCCGCCTCGCGCAAAGTACGGCTGAAGGTTTGGGTCGGTCGCGTCGATCACCTGGCTCGCCGCTTTTTCAGCGAGAGCGACGTCGCGATCGAAGTCGAGCGTGCGGAAGTCCCACCCGGGATCGTTGGCGACGACGAACTGAAAGAACTCCACGGCTTCGCGCACCGGCTCTGGTCCGGCGAGCCCGCCCCATCCCAGCTCGCTTCCCGGCTGCAGCGCGGGGAAGATCTCCTTGCCTGTCCGCGGGTTCATCGCAGGCGTGTAGATCTGCTTCGCCGCAGCAACCTGTGGCGCAGTCAGACAAGACACGTCATCACCAGCCTTGCACTGCAGCGTTGCAGGATCGAAGCGGCAGCGATCCGGTGACGTCAGCAGGCCGTCTTTCGCGCCATCGTCTGCATCGCACTTCGCGAGTGCGGCATCGTTGATCGTCTTGTACTTCGCCGGCGGGATGTAGCTCGCATCGTCCTTGTGCACCGCCTGTGCAACCCACAGCTCCCAGATCATCTGGTGCACGCGTGCGTTCACCGGCGCGCCCGCAATGATGCCGTCGTAGTCCGCCGGATAGCGCTGCGCTTCCATCAGACCTTGACGCCCACCGGTCGAGCATCCGTTCCAGTACGAATACTGCGGTGCACTACCGTAGAACGCTCGAATGACTGCCTTGGCCGCGACGGTCATTTCGTGAACAGCCCGATATCCGTAGTCCACAAGACGCTCGGGATGCCCGGGCACGAAGCTCGCCGTGTTGCCTGTGTGTCCGGTGTCGGTGCCCGCGGTTGCGTAGCCACCGGTCACAGCCTGCGCCATCGCCGCATACGGAATCACACCCGCCCAGGCGCCATTGCCCACAGACTGCAGTTTCCGATTCCAGCCGCTCATAGGCAGCCAGAACTCAGTCTTGATCTCTGAGTCATTCGTCGGTTTCAAGGTCGCCGCGACGCGACAGAACGTCGGGAGATTCGCGATCGTGGCATTCGGGTTCGTGGCCCCCGGGGGTGTGAAACTCCCGGTGACAACGACCGCCGCTGTCACCGATACGTTCTCGAGCGAGAGCGACTTCAAGCCGTCGCACGATTGAGGCGTCTGCGCGAACAGCGGAGCGGCGTATGAGAGGACGACAACCGAGAGCAGATGACGATGGTTGGGCATGAAGGAATCCTGTGGGTCCGGCGATGCTCCGCCGAACGAGGCGGGAAGGTCAAGGGGGGAATCCCACCGACAACTTCACGGCGGCGTACTCAGAGTGGATCGTGCCATCAGCTGCGCGAATGACGAGCGGAGGCTCGACCCACGTGCGCTCGCGAACAACCCGTGGCAGATCGGTTGCGCGCATCATCAGGAAGAGTCCGACCAGGGGAGGTTCGCCTTCGCGGAACACAACAGGGCGGCGCCTGATGACAGCCGCTTCTGCTGCTCGCGCGGCAGTCTCGAGGCGGGGGCGCTGGTCCTCGGGAAAGACACAGGCGAAGACTCCACCTGGAGCGAGGTGCGCAACAGCCACGCGCGTGTAGTCGACGATGTCGCCGCGCAGTTCGAAGCGACATGCCACCTTCTGCGGATGGTCTCCTTCGACTCCAGAGCCGGGGGGAAAGTACGGCGGGCTGCCGAGCACGAGGTCGAAGGTCTCGCTCGCACCAATCGCCGCTGCATCACGAAAATCCGCGCGTCGAATCTCGTACCTCGATCCGAGTCCGTTGTACGCGGCCGACTTGTGCGCCAGTCGAACACTGTCTTCCTGCGCTTCGATCGTGACAAACGTCGCACCCGGAAGCCGCCACGCCGCAATCATCCCGACCGAGCCGATTCCCGAACCGAGATCGAGCACGCGAGACGCCGTCGGCGCCCAGCTCGTTCCATACCATGCCGTCAGTACGTCGTCGGTCGAGAAGCGATGTCCATCGCGAAGCTGGAAGATTCGAAAGTGCCCGCTGATCGCATCCAGCGTCTCTTCGGGGGGCACCGATGGCGGCGCGAGCGCGCCGGGTGGAATCGGGCCCGGCTTTGCCCAGCCCTTGAAATGCGTGTCTAAAGACCTGTCGGCTCCCAACGTCCAACTCCCAACACCCAACTCCTCCGCCTTCGCGCGCCAGTCTTGCGCGCGCTTAGGCGAGACCTCGCCATAGCTTGTCGCGTGTGCGACAAAGCGACAAGCGGAGGCGGGCAAGGTACCATCGACTCGATGTCGACGCTCGCTGATCGGCTGCTGGCGTTCGTGGTCGAGCGATACCCGTTCGCGCTGCCGGCGGCGCAACGAGCGTTGGAGTCTTGTGACCTCACACGCGCCGGATCAGAAGTCGATCGAAGATCTGCGGCCGCGGTTCTGCCAGGCGCTCGGCAAGAGTCTCGGCGACCTCTCTGTCAACGGCCTGCCCGACACGACCCCTGGAACGGCGGCGACAACGCGGCTGCAGTCTGCGCGCGACGAGCTCGTTGCCGCATGCGACGGCTTCCTGATCCGTGAAGCGATTGCGTCCTCGCTGACCGCGGATGAACGCCGCGAGATCCTGCGCGGGATGATTCTGACTCGCGCCGTAGACAACCGTCTCAAGCAGTTTTTCCTCAGCGGTGAGATCAAATTCGACGACGTTCCGTTTCAGGGAAAAGGATTCAGGTCGCTCGGACAGGAGGCCGTTTACGCTGCCGGCATCCGGCTGAAACGCGGCGCACTGTGGCGTGACGCCGAGAGCGGCTGGCAGGGCGACATTGTCGGCCCCATCATTCGCGATCTTGGTGTCGCCCTCGCGATGCGGCCCGAACCAGCCACGGTCCGCATGGTCCTCAACGCGCAGATGGCCAAAGCCGGTCCTCCCATGGACGGCCGCGACCTGCACATCGGCGACTGGGAGTGGGGAATCCTGCCGGCCACGGCACCGCTGTCGATCAGCACGCTGTCCATTGCCGGCATCGCGATGGCGTTCTCGCGCGAAGGCAGCGGGCGCGTCGCCCTCTCGTTCATTGGCGAGGGCGGTTCGTCGCTCGGCGAGTGGCACGAGGCGATCAACCTGTGTGCGGCGCGAAAGCTGCCCGCGGTGTTCTGCATCGAGAACAATCAGACAGCGCTCTCGACATCTGTTTCCGAACAGTCCGCGGCTCGCGTGTTTGCGGACAAAGCCGCCGGCTACGGCATTCCTGGTATCACGATCGACGGCACGGATCCCGACCTGGTGGCCGCGGCGTTCACGTGGGCAGCGGATCGCGCGCGCGCCGGCGCCGGACCCGCGCTCATTGAGCTCGTGTCCATGAGGATGTCCGGACACGCGCACCACGACGACATGCTTTTCCTCGGCAAGGAACCGTCAATCGGGTGGGACTATCCGAAGTTGTCGCGAGGCGTGTACGCGGATGCCGATTTGTATTCGTTCTGGACCGCAAGAGATCCGATCGTCAACTACGCGACGCGCCTCGAGGCCGCCGGAACCATCACGGGCTCCGAGCTCGAGCGCTTCAAAGAGGACGTGCTCGAGCTCGTCGAGACCGAAGCGCAGGCCGTGATTGATGCACCATGGCCGGAACCGGCGGACGCAGGCACGCGAGTCTACGCAGGCGATTCTATCGAGCAGCGCGTCGATCCTCTCGAACCGGAGTCGAGACTTGCGGTCGATCTGAGCCCGGCGCTGCCGCCCGAAGACCCAGGGCTCCCGTTCGATCGCAAAGGGCACACATTCCTGGATGCCATCGCCCTCGGCATCGCCGACGCGCTGAAGAGCGATCGGCGAGTCTTCGTCTATGGCGAAGATGTCGGCGGCAGGTACGGCAACTCGTTTCTTCTGTTGCGGCCGCTGCTCGCGGAGTTCGGCGATCGCATCATCAATTCGCCAATTGCTGAAAGCGGTGTCCTCGGTGTGTGCATCGGCGCGGCACTCGCCGGTCAACGGCCGATCGGCGAAATGCAGTTCAATGATTTCGTCGCCAGCGGCTTCAACCAACTCGTGAACAATGCGGCCAAGATCCGCTACCGGTGGGGTGGGTCGGTCCCGATGGTAGTCCGCATGCCATGGGGCGGCCTGCGGCACGCCGGGCCGTATCACTCACAGAACACAGAGGCGTGGTTCTATCGCACGCCCGGCTTGAAAATCGTGGCGCCGTCAACGCCAGCAGGACGCGCGTGCGCTGATGGCTGCGGCTGTCGCCGATCCCGATCCCGTGCTTTTCTACGAGCACATTGCGCTCTATCGCGATCCGGCGATCAGGCAGGCACTCCTGTCGTCGCCACCGGCACCGCTCCCACTCGGGCAAGCGGCGCTTCGACGTGCAGGCAACGACCTGGCGCTCATCTCTTATGGCGCTTACGTCCACGTGGCGCTGCGGGCCGCGGCAACGCTCGCGGCAGAAGGTATTCACGCAAGCGTCCTCGACCTTCGGACGCTGTCGCCGCTCGACCGTCCCGCAGTCCTGGCTGTCGCCCGTCATTGTTCGCGTGTGCTGATCGTCCACGAGGACACGCGCACGGGCAGCATCGGTGAGAGTCTCGCTGCGCTCATCCAGGAGCAGGCATTCGAGTCGCTCGACGCGCCCGTGCGGATCGTGGGCTCACTCGATACGCCCGTTCCTTACTCACCGCCGCTCGAGGAATACTTCCTGCCGTCGCAACAGGAGATCGAGCGCGCCGCCCGTCTATTGATTGCATACTGATTCGGGATCGCGGCAATCGAACCGGAGCCGACGCGGTAAGATGCTCGCGCACGCATGTGGATCCTAAAGACGATCACCGAAGACCTTCCTGAACGTACTTTCCGAATTCTCTCCGGCGCCGTCCGCACCATCGGCCGATCGACCGGCGCCGACTTCATCGTCGACGCGGCGCTCGTCTCGCGAGTGCATTGCCGGTTGTCGGCGCTCCCGACCGGCGAGCTCGAAGTGCGCGACCTCGCCAGCACGAACGGCACTTACGTCAATGGCGCGCGAGTGGAAACGGCTCGCCTCGCCACGGGCGATCGATTGAAGGTGGGGCGCGTCGAGCTCGTCGCGACCCAGGAAGTGGATTAAGTCGCGGCGAGATACTCGAGCACGAATGGATTCGTCGTCCGCTCGCGCACGATGGTCGTGTCCGCGCCATGACCCGGATGGACGACCGCCTCGTCGCCGAGAGGAAACAGCACTTTCGTGATCGATCGCATCAGCACCTTGTAGTCGCCGCCAGGAAGATCGGTGCGACCGATCGAACCCGCAAACAGCGTGTCGCCGACGAACAACTCGGTCGCCTTCTGGCCACTGCGACCGATCTGAAGGCACACCCCGCCGGGACAGTGCCCGGGCGTGTGATGCACCTGGACGACGTAGTCGCCAAAGGTGATCGGTGTCCCGTCGTAGTAGGTGTCAACCGGCGGCGGCTGTCGGACCGAGAAGCCGAACATCGCGCCCTGCTCCACTGCGCCCTCGTAAAGAAAGAGGTCGTCTTTGTGCAGGTAGACCGGCGCGCTGTATTCGTCCTTCATTCTTCCGACGCCGGTGATGTGGTCGATGTGCGCGTGCGTCAGCAGGATCAACCTGACATCGACGTCCAGATCTCGGACGGACGCCACCAGCTGATCCGCCTCGTCGCCAGGATCGATGATGGCGGCCTCGCGCGTGCGCTCGCAGCCGACGATGAAGCCGTTCTTGTAGAAGGGAGCGACCGCGCGGACTTCGAGGATCATGCGGCTACAATCCTATCAACATGATCGTGTGCGTAGTGGACGACCTGATCTTCTCGATCAAGATCTCGACCGCGGCCAAACATCTCGGCGTCGACATGTACTTCGAGCGGTCGAAAGACAAGGTGCTTCAGACCGTACGCGAGAAACAACCGTCTCTCGTGATCTTCGATCTCAACAGCTCGAAGCTGGCGCCGATCGACGCAATCGCGGCGATGAAGGGAGAGCCCACGCTCTCGACGATCCGAACGCTCGGCTACGTGTCTCACGTGGATTCGGACACGATCGAACGCGCGCGCAGCGCCGGGATCGATCAGGTCCTGGCTCGATCGGCCTTCTCGGAGAAGCTTGGCGAAATCCTGACGAGCGCTGAGCACTACTGAAGCAGCCACCACGCAAGCGCAGCGACCACGACCAGCATGCCGCCGGCCATGAGCGCCACGCGTCCCATGCTGGTCGACTGCGTCTCAGCGAGTTCCTCTTCCTCTCCGGCAACACCTAACGCATCGAGCACGGCGATCGATCCACGCAGCGCGCCGGCAAACGCCACGGCACTCTGAAACCGTGAGTCCGCGTTCGGAGAGAGCGCCTTCAGCACGATCTCGTCGAGCTCCTTGGGCACCTTTGAGTTGGACGCGCTCGGCGCTGACGCACCGCGGTGCAGCGGTCGCCGGGTCGTCAACGTTTCGTAGAGGATCGCGCCGACTGAATAGACATCCGATCGGTCGTCGGGCGGCTCGCCTCGTGCCTCTTCCGGCGCGTCGTAATCGATCAACCGGCCGTCGTTGCCGCTCTTGTCGAAACCGCTCTGCGAGGCGAGCTCGAATGCCGGAATTTTCGCGCGCCCCTTGGCGCTGACGACCACGGAGTCGGGGCTGAGGCCGCCGTGGCCGAAGCCGTGAGCATGGGCATCAGCAACGGCGTCGGCGATCTGAATCGCGATCTCCACCGCGCGTCGCACGTTCATCGGACGCCCGGCCGACTCTGCGCGCAGCGACTGTCCTTTCTGGAACTCGAAGGCGAGGTAGACGCGGCTGTCGTGTTCGCCGACATCGAAGAGCGCGGTGACATTGGGATGCGACAGCGCGCTCAAGCCGCGCGCGGCGGCGATCAGGCGTTGACGATCGACCGTGAAATCTGCCGGCAGCAATCGAACGGCAACCGTTCGTCCGAGCTTCGTGTCGCGAGCGCGAAAGAGATCTCCAGGGCCAGACGCCTCGAGTCGCTCGAGCAGGTTGTAGTGCGCGATGACGCCGATCGGCGCCGGCGCCGCTTCAGTCACGAGCGTTCGGCCTCGATGACGCTCTGCAAGAGTTCCTTCGCGTCACTAATCTGCTCCAGCACCATCGAGACGTCCATCGTTGGCTTGCCGGGATGCCGGGCACTCTGGCAGTACACGCCGTGCTGTCCCACCATCGCGAGCGCGTCCGTCAACAGATCCATCGCCACAGCGAGCCGGCCGCGATCGCGGCCCATCATCGTCTCGTGCTTCTCGAGCTCGTCGTGGTGTTTGCTGAAGACGGAATCAGGCATTAGTGATTTGGGGATTGTTGATCTTTGACTCGTTGTTGATTACTGATTCTTGATTTCGGGCATTTATAGGAAATGTCCAACAACGATTCGTAAATCAAAGATCAACAACCAACAATGAGAGCCCTGACTACTTCCTGGGCGGCTGCGCTGGCCTGATTTCTACTCGACTCGGCAGGCTTCGTGCCGGGTGCGCGATCAGATCGACGATCACCTCCGCCACATCGTCCGGCATCAAGGCCCAGTCGGACTTCGTATTCGAGAGACCGCCGAAACCGGTATTCACCGAGCCGGGCAGCACGTACGCGACGCGGACGCCGTCGTAACGAACCTCCTGCATCAGTGCCTCGCTGAATGTGTTCAGCGCCGATTTCGACGCGCAATACGCCGCCCCGTTGACGAACGCGTTCTTACTGGCCAGGCTGCTGATGTTGATGATCCAGCCACCGCCTCGCTTCTTCAGGTGAGGCAGCGCCGCGTGACAGCAATAGAAGACGCCACTCAGATTCGTGTCGATGATGCGGTGCCACTCCTCGACAGCCATGTCGGCAACGGGACGAAACACGCCGACGCCGGCGTTGTTGATCACGACGTCGAGACCACCGAACTTCGAGACGGTCTGCGCGAGGGCGCCTTCGACGTCGGCGTACTGACGAACGTCAGCGCGAATGCCCAACACGTTCGTGCCGAGCGCCGAAACCGCGGAGTCGATGTGGCCCTGATCAGTGCCTGTGAGCGCCACCGATGCGCCACTCGACGCGAGCGCTCGCGCCGTGGCCAATCCGATCCCTCGCGAGCCGCCGGTAATGAATGCGACTTTTCCTGTGAGTGAGTTCATAAGGTGGTGTCCAATTCCCAACTTCCAAAGATCCAACTCCCAAGCTCAGAAGTCAGTTGGGATTTGGGAGTTGTGGAGTTGGGAGTTGTGGCAACTAGAATACTCCACTGACTCGTGTCGACTGTTTGCATCATCGGAGCCGGAGAACTGGGTGGCGCGACCGCTCATGCGCTCGCACGACACGAGCGCGTCCGCAGGGTCATCCTCATCGATGACGCTGCCGGTGTCGCCGCTGGCAAGGCGCTGGACATTCTGCAGGCAGGGGCCGTCGATGGCTCTCACACGCATCTCGAGGGAAGCGCGGATCTCTCTCGTGTCGTCGGCGCGGCCGTCTGCGTCGTCGCCGATCGAAGCGGCCGGACGTCGAGTGAGTGGCAGGGCGATGAAGGGCTCGCGCTGTTGAATCGTCTCGCGCCGTATCTTGGCAACTCGCCGATCGTCTTCGCCGGCTCGTCACAGGCGAGCCTGCTGCTGACGGCAGCGCGCGAAGTCCACATCCGACGAGAACGTCTGATCGGTGCGGCGCCCGAAGCATTATGCGGTGCCGTGAAGTCGATGGTGGCGCTCGATGCGCAGTGCTCGCCGACGGAGATCGGACTCACGCTGCTTGGTGCGCCGCCGCGCGGGTTCGTCGTCCCCTGGAGCGAGGCGTCGATCAGTGGTCATGCGCTCGAGCGCGTGCTGGGGCAGGTTCAGCTCTCGCGCATCGAGGGACGTGTGGCACATCTGTGGCCGCTTGGTCCCCACGCACTTGGGCTGGCTGCGGCACGAGTGGCAGAGGCACTGGTGACGACGCCGCGCAGGACCTTCAGCGTCCTCACAGTCCTCGGCGGCGAATTCGGCGCCCGTAACGTCGTGGGTGTTCTACCTGCGCTGCTGTCCACTCAGGGCATCGTGTCCGTCCGAGTGCCGGCGCTGACAACGCGAGAACGCGTCCAGGTCGAAAACGCTCTGGGGTAGGATCGATCCTGATGGGATCGAGCTTTCGCCACATCGCGCGTCCGCCAGTCCTTGCGCTCCTGATCGCTGTGGCGTGCAGTGTGCTGCTTGCCGCTCCAACCTCGATCGCGCCGGACGCGATCCTCGAACACATCAAGTTTCTATCCTCTGACGACTTGCAGGGGCGAGGAGACGGATCGCCCGAACTCGAGGTCGCGGCTGAGTACGTCGCGACGCAGTTCAAGGCCGTTGGCCTGCAACCGGGCGGAACGGGCAACGAATGGTTTCAGCCGTTTCCGTTGGACGCCGGACTGACCGTCGGACAGGGAAACACACTGTCCGTGATCGCCAAGGGACGGACGGCGAGCTTCGTGCTCGGGACAAGCTACTACCCGCTCTCGGCCACATCGAATGAGGATTCGTCGAAGCCATCAGCCGATCTTCGCGGCCTCTCACTGGTTTTCGGGGGTTACGGCCTCGCAGTACCAAACGTTGGCTACGACGACTATGCCGGCATCGACGTCACCGGTAAGGCGGTCCTCATCTTCAGCCACGAGCCGCAGGAGCGCGACAGCGCCAGTCGACTGAACGGCACGCGCCCGATGCAGCAGACGACGCTCACGTCCAAGGCGTCACTCGCACGCAGTCACGGCGCGAAGATTCTGCTCATCGTCGGCGATCCAACTCACAAGACCGACGACGCACCCTACGCGCTGTTTGGAAAGGATCCCGACGCGGAAGAGCATCCGATTCCCGTGCTGAGGATCCGGCGGGCCGAGGCTCAACCGATCATCGACGCGTGGCAACTCGATACCATCGCGCGTCAGATCGACGGCGATCTCATGCCGCGTTCGCGCGATCTCACGGACGCGAAGGTCGATTACGTCGAGTTCCTGTCGAAGAATCGGCGCACTGTGCGCAATGTGATCGGCATCCTGCCGGGTAGCGAGCCGACTCGCGCGAAGGAGTCGATCGTCATCGGCGCACACTACGATCACGTCGGGCTCGGTGGTCGATTATCGGTGTCACCGGAGAGAATCGGAGAGATTCATAACGGCGCGGACGACAACGCCTCCGGTACTGCGTCGATCATCGAGATCGCACGCGCCGCTGTCGCCGACCGGGGCCGGTTCCCACGCACGCTCGTCTTCGTCGCATTCGCTGGAGAGGAGCGTGGCCTTCTGGGATCCGCTTTCTACACCAGTCAGCCGCGCATGCCGAATGAAGGCACCATCGCCATGTTGAATCTCGACATGGTTGGGCGCGCAAACGGCTCGGTGGATGTGAGCGGACTGGAAGTCGCGCCGTCGATGGAGGCCGACTTTGCCACGGCGGTCAAAGCGAGTGGCGCTACGCTCAAGATCAAACGAGAGGGTCCTGGCGCCGGGCGCAGCGACGACTACAACTTCATCGTCCGGCGGATTCCTGCGATCAACTTCTTCACTGGATTCCATCCTGACTATCACCGCCCCGGTGACGACTGGCAAAAGATCGATGCTCCAGGTACGAGTCAAGTGGCGAGGCTGGCGTTGGAATTAGCCGCAGCGCTCGCCAACCGAAGTGCGCGACCGGAGTTCGTCTCGACCCAGTAGTCCTCCGTCTCCAGTCCTCGGTCTCCGGTAAACCACCACTGGAGACTGAGGACCGTGGACTGAGGACTGCCGAACCGCTTACGAATACGCCGGCGTTGGACGATGCAGCGTGAGGCCCGACGCGAAGGCCTGGAGCCGCTCACGGAGCAGCAGGCGGCCGCGATGCAGGCGCGACTTCAGCGTCTGATCCTTCACCTTGAGTCGCGTGCTGGCTTCCTCGGTCGTGAGCCCTTCGAAATCTCGAAGGATGACAGGCTCGCGGTAAATCTCTGGAAGCTCGCGGACCGCAGCCTCGACGGCTCTGCGCAGCTCGAAGCGCAGCAATTCCTCGTCGGGCATGTGAGACCAGTCCGCAGGGTCGGCACTCATTCTCGCCGTGCCGTCGTCCGACGACTCGAGCGCCGCAAGGGCGCGATCGCGCTCCTGCTCAGCCGCTCGCTCGCCGCGGTGCGCCCTCAAACGCGACATCGCGGTGTTGAACGTGATGCGATAAATCCACGACGAGAGCGCCGAGTCGCCACGGAACGCGCCAATCTTGCGATACACCTTCATCAGCACGTCCTGAGTGACTTCCTCAGCGTCCTCGCGATTCTTCATGTGGCGTAGCGCCAGTTGGTGAATTCTCGGGCCATAAAGCTCTGCCAACCGCCTGACCGCCGCCTGATCTCCCCTCTGAAGCCCTGCTACGAGCAACCGATCCTGGGTCCTGTCCATGGGTTCCTGCCTCTACCTTTCTGAACACCGACCAAATCGGTCTTATTCCCGATTGCCAGCCATGCCTTAGAAGTCATTGCTCAGCCATGAGTTACGTCCGGACCCGAAAAGGATGCTAAGTACTTGGGCTCTCAATGGTCCTTGCGGCCATCCTCGTTATCGCGGCGCTCCTGCTCGTCAACGCCCTTTATGTCGCGGCTGAATTCGCGGCCGTCAGCGTGCGTCGCAGTCGGCTCCATCAGCTGAAGGAAGACGGCAATCCGTTAGCGGTCTGGCTGCTGCCGATCGTCGAATCGCCTGCGGCACTCGATCGCTACATCGCTGCCTGCCAGATCGGCATCACGATCTCGAGCCTCGTGCTCGGTGCCTACGCGCAAGCCACGATCGCCGTCTGGCTGGCGCCATACTTCACGGCTCTCGGCGGCCTCACGGACGTTGTGGCCCAGTCGACGTCAACGATCGTCGTCCTGTTGGCGCTCACGGTCGCACAGGTCGTCTTCGCAGAGCTCGTACCGAAGTCTCTTGCGCTCCAGTACCCCACGCAGGCGTCCCTCTACACGCTGATCCCAATGCTCGCGTCGCAGTGGGTGTATCGCCCGTTCATCACGTGGCTGAACGGATCGGGACTCCTCATCCTTCGACTGCTCGGTGCCCCGCATCAGGCCCATCGTCATATCCACTCGCCCGACGAGATCGAGTTGCTCATCGCGGAGAGTCGCGATGGCGGTCTGCTCGAACCGGACGAGCACCGTCGACTGCAACGCGCGTTGCGACTGAATCTGCGGCAGGCACGCCAGCTGATGGTTCCGCGAAAGCGAATTTCGGCGCTCTCCGTCGACACGGCGCTCAACGAGGTCGTGAGCCTCGTCGCGCAGAGTCCGTACTCGAGACTGCCGATCTTTCGCGGCTCCATCGATAACATTGTCGGGATCCTGCGCACGAAAGATCTGGTTCGGTGGTTCGTCGAGGGGCGGCCCGGCGCAACGCTCGCCGAGTTGATGCGACCCATTCCGTCCGTGCACGAAAGCGTCACGGCGGATCGTGTTCTCAAGGACCTGCGCGAGCGGCGCTCGCACCAGGCGCTGGTCGTTGACGAGTTCGGTGGAACCGCGGGACTGCTTACGCTGGCCGACGTGCTGAGTGAGTTGCTGGGCAGTGTTGGTGATGAGTTCAAGACAGGTCAGCACGCCACCGAGACGCTCGCAGACGGCCGCATCCGACTCGCCGGTGAAATGGGCGTGGATGATGCCGCAATCCTGCTGGGGACGAGTTGGGAGACCGACGCGTCGTCAGTTGGAGGATTGGTGACCGAGGCACTCGGCCACATTCCATCCGAGCACGAGACCGTCATCGTTGGTGACTACGAGTTCGACGTCGAGCGCGTGAAGGATCGCATTCCCCAGTCGGTTATCGCCCGGCGCGTCGTCCCCGTGCCGTCGGAGGACCTGCCGTAATGGAGATCCTGATCCCGGTCACGATCATCCTGTTCCTCGTCCTGGCGAACGGCCTGTTCGTGGCTGCGGAGTTCGCGATCGTTGGCGCACCGCGATCGAGCATCGAGCATCAGGCGTCGCAGGGAAGCCGTCTCGCACAACGCGTGCTGCGCATCCTCGAAGATCCGATGCTTCAGGATCGCTACATCGCCACGACGCAGATCGGCATCTCCGTCGCCAGCCTGGGCCTCGGCATGTACGGCGAGCACTGGCTCGCCGACCAGATCCAGCCTTCGTTCGTTCGCTTCGAAACGCTCGGCTGGATTGCGTCGCACACCGTGGCCAGCGTGATTGCCGTGGCCATCCTGACCTATCTGCACATCGTGATCGGCGAGATGGTCCCGAAGGCGCTGGCGCTTCAGCGGGCGGACAAGACAGTGCTGTATGTGTCGCCGCTCGTCCGAGGAATGCAGCACGTCATGCTGCCGCTCGTCGTGTCGCTCAACGGCGCAGGTAATCGACTGCTCCGCCTTGTCGGCATCGAGCGGCGTGAAGTGGATCGCGAGCGCTACCACACGGCCGAAGAGCTGCAATTCATCGTCCGCGAGAGTCAGGAAGGCGGCTTGCTGCGCGGCGAGGCCGGGGAGATCCTGCGCGACCTCTTCGAGTTCGGCGATCGGACGGCTGGCGAGGTGATGGTGCCGCGCGTTCTGCTGACTGGGATCCCTGTTGGCGCCGAGCCCGACGAGCTCAGGGCGATCGTCCGTTCGCACCCGCATACGCGCTATCCGGTCTACAGCGGCGACCTGGACAACATCATCGGCAGCCTGCACATCAAGGAGATCCTCCGGCATCTCGTCTCGAACCAGCCGATCGCAGCGAGAGACGCCCGCTCACTCCCATACGTTCCTGGTCCCGCGCTGCTCGACGAAGTGCTCGCTGCGATGCGCCGACTCCGTTCGCAGATGGCCGTCGTGATGGATCAGCACGGCGGGACAGCCGGCCTTGTGACGATCGAGGATCTGTTCGAGGAAGTCGTCGGCGATATCGAGGAAGGGCGGTCGCGTCGCGCGATCGTGCGCGAGTCCGACGGTCGCGTGCGCGTTCGCGGCACCGTGCGACTCGACGAGGCCAGCGAGGCGCTGGGAAGCTCGATCGAATACGAGAAGGTGACGACGATCAGCGGGCTCGTGCTGCTGCTGCTGAATCGTCCTGCGCAAGCCGGCGATGTCGTGACGTGGCGCAACGTCCGGATCGAGGTTGCGTCAACGGCCGGTCGCGGTGTTGGTGAGGCCGTGCTGTCGGTGATGAGGCCGCCAGCCAGCTAGGCGTGTGTTCGACGCCACGTTCGCCCATGTTGTCCTCAGCGCGGGGGAACCATACGATTCACTCGCTCGAAGACGTCGTCGAAGCGACGCACGATCGTGTCCTCCACCTCGCGCATCGATATCGATCGTCGGGTGACCTTCTCGAGCGACGTCACACCTCGATCGGAGATGCCGCACGGGACGATGAGCCGGAAGTGATCGAGGTTCGTGCTCACGTTGAACGCGAAGCCGTGGCTGGTAATCCAGCGCGAGATACGGATCCCGATCGCGCCGATCTTCTCTGCGCCCACCCATGTGCCGCTCAGACCGGCAATTCGGCCGGCGGTCACGCCGTAGTCGGCGCAGGTCCGAATCATCACCTCTTCCAGATCGCGCACGTACTTGTGAACGTCGCAGCGGTCGGGCCGCAAGTCGAGAATCGGGTAGCCGACGATCTGACCGGGCCCGTGATACGTCACGTCGCCGCCACGGCCGGTCTCGTGAACGGCTATCCCGAGATCGGCGAGCCGCTCATTGGTCGCAACCACGTTGGCGCGCGCGATCTCGCTGCGCACGCCGAGCGTGATGACCGGAGGATGTTCCAGGAGCAGCAGGAGATCGGGAACTCTGTCGGCTCGACGCTCCTCGACCAGCTCTCGCTGCAGCGTGAGTGCTTCGTCGTATCCGATCAGACCAAGACGGCGGACCTCGAGCTCGCGTATGTGCACTTCCGTAAAGGGGTCAGACCCCTTCACAGAAGTGCACGCCTCACTAGAGCCGTTCGGCATCGAAGTGCTCGATCTGCTCCTTGATCTCAGCCATGAACTGGTCGCCGGTGGCACCGTCCACGAGACGATGGTCGTAGCCGAGCGTCAGGTACGCCATCGTTCGAATCGCAATCGCGTCGTCGATCACGATCGGCCGCTTCTCGATCGTGCCGATGCCCAGAATCGCGACCTGCGGCTGATTGATGATCGGCATCCCGAACTGCGAGCCGAATTGTCCAGGGTTCGTGATGGTGAACGTGCCGTCGTGCACTTCTTCCGGCTTGAGCTGCTTGGACCTGGCGCGATTGGCGATGTCGGCAATCGCACGACTCAGGCCGAGAAGGTTCTTCTCGTCGGCGTGTTTGATGACGGGGACAATGAGGCCGCTCTCGAGCGCGACCGCGATGCCGAGGTTGATGTCTTTCTTGTAGATGACATCGTCGCCATCGAGTGACGCGTTGACGATTGGGAACTTGCGCAACGCCGACACGGCAGCCTTCGCGATGAACGCCATGTACGTGAGCTTCACGCCGGACTGCTCGAACTCCGCCTTCTTCTGCTGGCGGATCCGCTCGACGGGCGAGAAGTTCACGTGAAAGACCGAGTGCACATGAGCCGAGGTACGCCGGCTCATCACCATGTGCTCGGCGATCTTCTTCCGCATCACGGAGAGCGGCTTGATCTCCACTCGGGCCCCGGGATCCGGGGTCCGGGATCCGGGTTCGGAGATCCGGGCTCCGCGCGATTCCTGGTCTTCCCGGGCCCCGGGCCCCGAGTCCCGGGTCCCGGTTTCGATGTACTCCAGAATGTCGTTCTTCGTCACCCGTCCGCCGAGACCAGATCCCTGAATCTGAGAGATATCCACGTCGTTGTCGCGCGCGATGCGTCGCACGAGCGGCGACGAACGCTGCTTGCGCGAGTCGTCCTCAACAGGTTTGCCGGCGGTCGCGGAGCGGCCATTGGTCTTGCGCTGAGACGCGGCTGGCTTTTCCTGTGGCTGATCGACCATGTCCGCAGGGACGACCGCATCACGGGATGGCGCAACGGGCGGTGCTGGCGGCGCTTCGGGCTCCTGCTCCGAGACCTCTGACGACGTCCCAATCGTCGCCACGACGCTGTTCACAGCGACGGTCTCGCCTTCCTTGACTTTGATTTCCGTCAGGACGCCGGCCGCGGGCGCGGGGATTTCTGCGTCGACCTTGTCCGTCGAGATCTCGAACAACGGCTCATCCCGATCGACCGCGTCGCCGACTTTCTTGATCCATCTGACGATCGTGCCTTCGGCGATCGACTCGCCCATCTGGGGCATCAGGACCGGTGTGGGCATGTAGTCACGTCTCCCGTCCCCGGTCCTCAGTCTTCAGTCCTCGGTGCGCTTCGGGCGATGACCGGGGACTGGGGGACCGAGGACTGGAGACCGAGATTACATATGTATCGCCGCCCCGTGGGCAGCATGCGCCGCTTCGCCGACCGCTTCGGAGAAGGTCGGATGCGCATGAATCGTCTTGATCAGCTCTTCCACGGTGCACTCGAGTCGAAGCGCCAGCACGGCCTCAGCCACGAGTTCCGTCGACCGCGGGCCAATCATGTGCACGCCCAACACTTCATCGTACTTCTTATCGGCAACGATCTTCACGAACCCCTCGAGCTCGCCAGCCATCCGCGCGCGGCCGAGCACACCGAAGGCGAACGTGCCGATCCTGACGTCGTAGCCACGCTCTTTTGCCCGGGCTTCCGTGAGACCGACGCTCCCGATCTCCGGGTCGCAATAGGTGCACCCGGGCACGTGGTCGTAGTTGAGCGGCTGCACGGCCTTCCCGGCGAAGCGCTCCGCGGTGATGATGCCCTCCATCGACGAGACGTGCGCAAGCTGCGGGTGAAGACCGGTGCCAAGCGTGATCACGTCGCCGATCGCGGAGACGCCCGGCACAGACGTGCGATAGAGCTCGTCGACCTTGATGTAGCCGCGCTCCATCTTGATGCCGGCTTCCTCGGCGCCAAGGCCGGTCGTGACGGGCCCGCGACCGGTGGCCACGAGCAACAGGTCCGCAGAGATCGCCTGCGTCTTGCCATCCGGTGTTTGCGCCTCGATGGTCACGCCGCTCGGCGTCGAAGTCGCTTTCGTGACCTTCGTTCCCGTCAGCACGGTGATGCCCTGCTTCCTGAACGACTTCTCCAGCTCCGTCGACACGGCCTCGTCCTCAACGGGGACGAGACGGTTCACGAGCTCGATGATGGTCACCTCGCTGCCGAAGCGGCGGTAAATGGACGCGAACTCGACGCCAACAGCGCCGCTCCCCATGATGACAAGCGACGTCGGAACCTCTTTGAGGTGGATCGCCTCGTCGCTGGTGATGATGCGCGTGTGATCGATCGTCACCGCAGGCACACTGCGCGGCGACGAGCCTGTGGCGACAACGATCTCCTTGGCGTCGAGCGTCTGTGTGTCGCCCTCGAAGACTTCGATCTTGCCCGGACCCGCGAGGCGTGCCGTGCCTTTGATCCAGGTGATCTTGTTTTTCTTGAACAGGAACGCGATGCCCTTGGTCAGCCCGTCAACGATCTTGTCCTTGCGGGCGTGCACCTGCGTCATGTTGATCGCGGGCGTGCCCGAAGGGACGGTCACGCCCCACTCGGACGCCTGCTGGATGACTTTCAAGGCATGCGCGTGTTCGAGGAGAGCCTTCGTCGGGATGCATCCCCAGATGAGACACGTGCCACCGAGTGCACTCTGCTTCTCGACGACCGCAACGGTTTTACCAAGCTGCGACGCGCGAATGGCGGCGACGTATCCGCCGGTGCCCGCGCCGATCACAACGACATCGAACGATTTCGACAATCTGACTCCTTGAAAAAGGGGTCGGGAGTCATTTGATCAGGACACTCACGTAAACGCGTGTCCTCCACAAATGACTCCCGACCCCATAATATCCGTTCCATGCCGCCCGACCGCCGGAAGACCCTGCTCGTCGTGGACAGCGACGACGAGATACGTGAATCACTGACTGCCGCCTTGCGACGCGACTATCGCGTGCTCCGAGCCGCGACGGGCGAAGCCGCATTGCAGATGATGCAGAAGGAAGACGTGGACCTGATGCTCCTCGAAGTCCATCTGCGCGGCATCAGCGGCTTTGAGGTGCTGAAGATCGCGCGGGAGAACTACCCCTACGTCGAGACCATCGTCATCTCGAAGACGAAAGAGGTCGACACGGCAATCGAAGCGATGCGCCACGGCGCGTACCACTACATCTCCAAAGACTTCGACATCGAGAGCATCCGCACGCTGTTCACCAATGCCGCCGAGCGCCAGGATCTCAGCCGCGACGTCACGCGACTGAAGGAAGAAGTTGCCGAGCAGAACGAACGCGAGTTCGTCGTGGGCCCGAGCCGCAGCACGCGTACCGTCGTGGAGCTGGTGCAGAAAGTCGCAAAGATCTCGGCGACCGTGCTCGTGCTCGGCGAGAGCGGCACAGGCAAGGAACTGCTCGCGCGGATGATTCATCGCGAGTCCGGGCGGCCGACCGCACCATTCGTGGCGGTGAACCTTGCAGCGATTCCCAAGGAACTCGTCGAGAGCGCGCTCTTCGGTCACGAGAAGGGCGCATTCACAGGTGCGATCCGTCAGCAGCTTGGCAAGTTCGAGCTCGCGGCGGGCGGCACGCTCTTCCTCGACGAGATCGGCGATCTGAAGTACGAGCTGCAGGCGAAGCTCCTGCGCGCGATCCAGGAAGAAGAGATCGAGCGCGTCGGCGGCACGCATCCGATCAAGACGGACCTGCGTCTCATCGCCGCGACCAACGTCGACCTCGAGAAGGCGGTCAAGGACGGCCGCTTCCGTGAGGACCTCTACTACCGGCTCAACGTGATCCCCATCCGGATGCCGGCGCTTCGCGACCGCCTGGAAGACCTGCCAGAGCTCGCCCGCTTCTTTCTCCGCAAGGTACAGCGTCAAGTTCCGCAAGAACGTTCAGGGCATCGCCGATTCGACGCTCGACATCCTGTCGTCGGTACTGGTGGCCGGGGAACATTCGAGAGTTGGAGAACCTGATCGAGCGGCTCGTCGCCGTCTCGGACAAGGACTGGATCACGGATGAAGACCTGCCGTACGAGCTTCATGTCGCGAAGCTCGATACGCAGGATCAGGCATCGACGGAGAACCTGCTCGAACGAGCGCTCTCGACCTTCGAGCGCAACTTCATCGTGCGTGCGCTCGAGAAGTCGTCATGGAACGTGACGGCCACGTCGCGGGCGCTTGGCATCCCGCTGAGCACGCTCAAGTTCAAGATGGACAAGCTGGAGATCCGACAGCTCGCACGCCGGATCAGAGGCAACTAGCGACCCGGATTCGTCTGGAGAAAATCAACCCGGCGCGTTCGAGCGGCGCCGGGTCAGGGGGGAAGAAGCGGCCCTTGCCGCTTCAGTCAACACCTACTTCTTGGGCAGCACTGCGTCCTTGAGTTGCTTGGCGATACGCGCCTTGACGACAGTCTTTGCGGGAATCTTGATCGCCTCGCCGGTGGCGGGGTTGCGGCCCATGCGTGC
Organism: uncultured Acidobacteriota bacterium; assembly: GCA_963757735.1. GTDB lineage: Bacteria > Acidobacteriota > Vicinamibacteria > Vicinamibacterales > UBA2999 > Gp6-AA40. The sequence goes on along the minus strand of CAVWST010000035.1, from coordinate 37,488 downwards.
CTTCCGCTTCTGGACGACCAGCTTCACCATGCCCGGCAGCACGAACTCACCCGAGCGCTTGAGTTCCTTTTCTGAAAGGGTTGTCAGTTCGTCGAAAAATTCTCTCGCCTGAGTTCGCTTCACCTCGAACCTCTCAGCGAAGTGCGAGAACAATTCCGATTTGCCCATTCTGCGGGCCTCTGCCATCACGTCCCCCCAGTCTTGTGCGCGCCGACTCTAGGCCGCGAACGCAGTAGCGCGCGCGTCACACTGCAGCGGAAAGTCTTGTGAAATCGCCGTAATGCTAGCTCGCGACAGATACGCTGTCAACGAAGCTCCCTGCATAATCGAGAGATTTCGGCCCAAAGTGCTACTATTTTTCGACGATGTCAAGCACGGCACCGATCGAGACATTCCCGAATCCGCGCCCGGAACGGGAGTTCGAGATCGCGATCAACTGTCCTGAGTTCACGTCTGTGTGCCCGAAAACAGGCCTTCCCGACTTCGGTGAGATTCGCATCACGTACGTGCCGGCTGATCACTGCATCGAGCTGAAGGCGTTGAAGTACTACATGATCGGGTTCCGCGACCGCGGGATTTTCTACGAGGCTGTGACCAATCAGATCCTCGACGATCTTGTCGCCTCGTGCCATCCACGACGCATGACGGTCGTCGGTGACTTCACGGTCCGTGGCGGCATCAAGACGACAGTCACTGCCACTTACGACGCCAGTCGCGCAACCGTCGCGCCCAAGTGAGTCTCCGTGGCGTCCCAGAACTCGACGACGAGCGGATGACGCTCGAGCGCCTGCTGGACGAGCCCACGCTGAACGCCTTTGCCTCGCCCGTGAATCAGACGCACCTCGCGTAAGCCGGCCTCGTGCGCCGCAGTCACGTACTCCTCGACAACCGACTGCACATCGCGCGGTGCGAAGGCATGAAGATCGAGCGAGTCCTCAATAGGAATCTTCACGCTCGGTCCTCAGTCCCCGGTCCCCAGCACTCGGTCAGTGTGTGCCCTTTTCCGTCGTCGCATCTGAATCGTGCTTGCAGTTTCTTCGTCATCTGAGGCCGCGTCGGCGCTTTTCGGCCTATTTGCTTCAGGGAACGAGGCGTGCACTGCCCCGACGCATGCTCTCGTCATCACTCGCTCCCGGCGAGACGGTTCGCATCCGCGACGAGCGCTGGGTCGTCACTGGCCAATCGCCCGGCATCGACGCGTGCGTCCTCGAAGTGCGCGGACAGGATCGAGCGAATCTCGACGCGCGCGCGTCGTTTCTTCTGCCGTGTGAAATCGTCGAGCCGCTCGCCGCCGACCGCTCGCCACGGCGCGTGAGGCCGCCCAAGTGGCGCCATCTCGCCCGCGCGATCCTCACCGAGGCTACTCCGACATGGCCGTCGCTGCGCACGGGTCTGCGGGCGAGCATTTCCCTGCTTCCGTTCCAGCTCGAACCTGCACTGGCCGTCACACACGGCATCGCCTCACGCCTCCTGCTCGCCGACGAAGTCGGGCTCGGCAAGACGATTCAGGCCGCTCTCATCGTCGCCGAGATCCTCGAACGAACGCGGCACGCGCGCGTGCTCATCGTGGCTCCTGCCTCACTGAAGGAACAGTGGCAGTCGGAGCTCAACGACCGATTTCGCATCGAGGCATGGCTTGCCGACTCCGTGTCACTGGCGCGCCTCGGTGCGGAGTGGGGCACCACGAATCCCTGGACGTGTCGCCCCGTCACGATTACGTCGATCGACTTCGTCAAGCGTCCAGAGGTCATGCGTGCGCTCGAGGCATTGGTGTGGGACGCGGTGGTGTTCGACGAGGCGCATGGGCTCACGGGACGCTCGGACCGTGCGCTTGCAGCGGGTGCGCTGGCTCGGCGCGCGCGAACCGTCGTCCTCCTCACAGCGACGCCGCACTCAGGCGATGATCGCGCGTTCGAGACGCTCTGTACGGTATCGGCGATCTCGACCGGGTGTTTCCGCTCCTGACCTTTCGTCGCACGCGCAGCGACGTGGGTCTCGCCGTGTCGCGCAAGACGTTGTCGCTGCGTGTGCGTCCGACGCTTGCCGAACGCGCGATGCATCGCGCTCTTCAGGCATACGTGCGCAAGGTGCGCAGCGAGCGTGGACACGGCGGCGATGCAGCCCATCTCGCAATGATGGTGCTGACCCGGCGCGCGTGCAGCAGTGCCTGGTCACTGCTCCGTTCGATCGAACGTCGGCTGGCCCTCCTGGCTGGCGACCCGTCATCGATGTCGCAGCTCACGCTGCCGTTGTTCGAGTCCTCAGGCGATGAAGAGCCGGGCGCTGAACTGGCGGTGCCCGGCCTGGACGATCGCGACGACGAATGCCGACGCCTGGAAGCCATTCGCGCACTCGCCCTTCGCGCGCAGGCCGCCGAGTCGAAGGTCTGCGCACTGATTCGACTTCTGCGCCGCGCTCATGAGCCGGCGATTGTCTTTACGGAGTATCGCGACACGCTCGCCAGGCTGGCCTCTGTGCTCGACGAGATGAAGCCGGTGACGCTGCACGGTGGACTGACACCGGCCGAGCGTGGCGAGAGTCTGCGCCGTTTTACGAGCGGTACAACTGGAGTTCTTCTTGCCACCGATGCCGCCAGCGAGGGGCTCAACCTTCACCAGCGTTGCCGGCTGGTGATCAATCTCGAGCTGCCGTGGACGCCTCTTCGCCTCGAACAGCGGATCGGCCGCGTGGAGCGTATCGGACAGGCGAGACGTGTTCACGCGGTGCACCTTTTGGCCGCCGATACTGCCGAGGAGACGCTCGTTACCAAGCTGGTAACACGCACCGATCGGGCGGCCGAAGCGACAGAGAAGCTACGCGATCGACCGCCGGCGCTGACACACATTCGCGTGATGGCAGAGTCGGAGACGAGACGCATCGAGCAACTTCGCCGGCTGTCGGAGCCAGCCGTCAGCGTCGTCTTTGACGGAAGAGCCTCCGGTGACTAACATCCGCCGGCACGGCCATCGCCCGAGCCTGTGGGGCTTTCACGTCTCGTTTGCCGATTCTGCCGCACAGCCGGTGTGGCAGACACTCCTCGGCGCCAGCTCTGCCCTGTCCGACCGACTCGCCCGAGCACTTGTCGATCGTATGGCTGCTTTTCTGGCGTCGACGCTCGATGGTGATAGCCAGACAACGTTGACCGCGCTCGAAGCCGCTTTGAAGGCGTTCCACGATCGAGCGGCTGCTCGCGAACACGCGCTCGCGCGATCCATCGAGAGCGAGCGCGCACGGCTATCGACCTCGCTGCTGCAACGAGGCCTATTCGATCGGCGAGCCGAGCGCGCGCTGAGTGCACAGACCGCGGTGCTCGACGAGGCGCTCGCCCGCTGTCGCGCTCGTCTCGGCGAGATCGAGTCGAGCGCACAGATCGTCACAGAGCCGATACGCCTCGCTTTCGCTCTTCTCCGACGATGATCGCCGGCGTACGGGGCCGGCTGTTGACTGCCTCGTTCATCCGGGATGTGTTTCCGACGCTACCTGGATTCGGCACGCCCCCGCCGTCGTGGAGCAGACATCTCGCTGACTGGGCCAAGCGCGTCGAGTCAACGCTCGGCGCTGCGTCGAGCGCTCGCGCCGTCACCGATGTGGCCCTGCTCCCTCTCACCGATCTGCTCGGTCTCGCAGCCGTGCGTCGCAGGGATGGCCGATGGCGTGACGCACCTGGAATTGGAGGCCGGAGACCGGTCCGGTGTGATCGGAGTCACGGCGGCGTGGGGAGAGCCTGTTGAACGTCTGTGGCGGTCGTCGGTTGCTGGCGCTATCGCCACCGACGCTCGTTGGTGCCTCTGCTGCAACGGTCGTGTGCTGCGCCTGGTCGATGCGAGGAGAACCTGGTCGCGCGACTACCTCGAGTTCGACCTCGCACTTCTCGGACTTCAGCCCGAAGCGCAGGCCGTCCTGTGGTCTGTTGCTTGTGCCCAGGCGTTCCGCGGGAATCCGGCTTCGCTCGACAGGGCCGTCGAGCTTTCCGTCACCATGGTCTCGAGGTTTGCCGTGCGCTCGGCGCAGGCGTCCTCGAGGCACTCGAAACGCTGCTGACCGCGCTTACACGAGGGCGACGGCGGCCGGTTGACGCGTTATGGGAGCAGTCGCTCACGGTGCTGTATCGCGTGTTGTTCCTGCTCTTCGCCGAGGCGCGCGGCCTGGTGCCGCTCTGGCACCCTGTATATCGCGAACGCTACAGCCTCGAGGCGATTACGCGCGTCCTGCTCGAGGGTCGTCCCTACAAAGGCTTGTGGCGCACCGTCCAGGCGATCTCCCGCCTCGCACATGCGGGCTGCAAGGCCGGCGAGCTTCGTGTGACCGCATTCAACGGACGCCTGTTCGCCCCGTCGCAAGCGGCGGCATTCGATAGCACACGGCTCAGTGACGTGGTCATGAGCCGGACGGTCATCGCGCTGAGCAGCACCGCCATTGGCCGGCATGGTGGGCGCACCAAGATCCTCTATCGCGACCTCGACGTCGAACAGCTTGGAGCGGTCTACGAGCGCGTGCTCGAATACGAGCCGACGACGGAGGGTCCGGCACCGCTGGAGCGGACTCGCGACATTCGTAAGTCGAGCGGTTCGTTCTACACGCCGCGCGCAGTCACGACGTATCTCGTTCGCCAGACGCTCGAGCCACTGATTCGCGGCCGCACGGCCGACGAGATCCTCAAGCTGCGCGTGCTCGACCCTGCGATGGGAAGTGGAGCGTTTCTCGTCGCGGCATGCCGCTACCTGGCATCGGCGGTCGAAGAGGCGCTCGTTCACGAAGGGCGATGGCACACGCACGATGTCACGTCAGCCGATCGCGTGGCGCTCCGTCGCGAGATCGCCTCGCGCTGTCTTTTCGGCGTTGACCTCAATCCGATGGCGGTGCAGCTCGCGCGGCTCTCGTTGTGGCTGGCAACGCTCGCGGCAGACAAGCCACTCTCTTTTCTCGATCACCACCTGGTTGCCGGCCACAGCCTCGTGGGCGCCGCTCCTGAGGACATGAGCCGCCAGCCAGGAGGCGGGTCCAACCGGAAGCGGCCAGGGCGTCCGTCTCTTTTCGGGGAGACGGAGCTTTCATCCGCACTCGCGCATGCGGCGCGGGTCATCTCGAAGGTATCGACTGAGCCGGACGACTCCGCCGACATCGTCCGCGCGAAAGAGCGAGTGCTTCACGCTTTGCACTCAGGCGATTCCTCGCTCGCCAAATGGAAAGCGGCGCTCGATCTGTGGTGCGGCGCCTGGTTCCTGGAGAAGCCACTCGAGCGCGGCGTATTCCAGGATCTTGTCGACAGACTTTTCGCGCGTCGATCGACGTTGCCACAACGCACAGGAGCAGCGCTCCTGGAACAGTCCGCGACAATCGCCGAGCGGCATCGCTTTCTGCACTGGCCTCTCACATTCCCGGACGTGTTTTCCAGTGCATCCGACCGGCCATCGGGCTTCGACGCGATTATCGGCAACCCGCCATGGGACATGGTTCGCGGTGACAGCGGCATCGACGAGACCAGGGCCGGCAGACGTCTCGAGGCGCAACAGGTGTCGCGGTTCGTTCGTCAGTCCGGCATCTATCAGGTCCAGGGCCGGGCGCACCTGAACCTCTATCAGCTCTTTGTCGAGCGTGCGCTTCAACTCGTCAGGCCGGGTGGTCGCATCGGATTCGTCGTGCCGTCTGGTCTCGTCAGCGACGCCGGCGCAGCGCCGCTGCGGCGGCACCTCTTCGATCGCGCGGACGTCGACGAGGTCACGGGATTCGACAATCGCCTCGCGATCTTTCCCGTCCATCGCAGCGTCAGGTTCGTGCTCTTCACCTGCACCGCCGGACAGGAGACGTCCGCAGTGCGCTGCCGGTTCGGATTGACGAGCGCCGAAGAACTCGAGGGGCAGGCAAAAGCCCCGCTCGTCCTGGCGCGTCGCCTGCTCGCGAAGCTTTCGGGCGATGACGACCTGGGAGTGCCCGAGCTCGTGACGGAGACGGACCTCGCGATTGTCGAGTCTGTGAGCAGCTCGACACCTCGCCTTGGCGCGAAAGAGGGGTGGAACGTTGCGTTCGGCCGCGAGTTGAACGCCAGCGATGACCGTGTGTTGTTCGTGCCGATCACCGCCGAGCCCACCGGGCGTCCGGTGATCGAGGGAAAACAGGTCGATCCGTTTCGCGTTGAGGTCCGCAGGAGCCGGCTGGCGGTCCAAGCATCAGCCGCCACCGATCGGCGAGTCCCTCGCCGCGCCCGCCTCGCGTATCGTGACGTCGCAAGCGCAACGAACCGGCTCACGCTCATCGCCGCCATCGTTCCCGCACGTGCCGTCACCACGCACACGCTCTTCTGCCTTCGGACAGCGCTCCCGCTCGCGACCCAGCGAGTGCTCTGTGCACTGCTCAACAGCTACGTCGCGAATTACCTCATTCGGCTCCGCGTGAACACGCACGTCACGGTGTCGCTCGTCTCTCGGCTGCCTGTCCCTCTGGTGCCACCGGGGCATCCGCTCTTCACACGGCTCGCGCGGTGCTCCGAGTCACTCGCGTTCAGCGCCACCGTTGCGGAGGAGATGGAGGAGTACGCGGAGATCCAGGCGATCGCCGCGCATCTCTATGGCCTCGGGCCTTCCCAGTTCGAACACGTCCTTTCCACATTCCCGCTCGTTCCGAAGGAAACGCGCGAGCGAGCGCTCCGAAGATTCATCGACCTTCACTGATCACAAACCGCGGAAGACGCGGAGGCGCGGAGACCGACATGGATGGAGACACGGTCACGACCGAGCGCATCATCAGCTGCGCGATTGAGGTGCACAAATATCTCGGACCGGGCCTTCTCGAATCAGTCTACGAATCAGCGTTGTGCGTCGAGTTCAAGGCCAACTCTCTTCCCTTCAAACGACAGATCGGAGTTCCGCTTTACTACAAGGGGGAGCTCATTGCACAGCACCGTCCGGACTTGATCGTCGACGACAAGGTAATCGTGGAAGTGAAGAGCGTCGAGGCTCTTGCACCGATCCACATGGCGCAATTGCTTACTTACTTGCGGGTGACGTCACTTCGGGTCGGACTGATCTTGAATTTCAATAGTCCGACGATGAAGCAAGGGACGAGAAGAGTGGTCCTGAATGCATTGACTCACGGGTAAACGCGCGAAGCGCGTCTGCTTGAGCGAGTCGCAGCGATCGCAAACGTCATTTGGTGCTCTTTCGACGCTTGCGATCGCTGCCGCTCGCTCCAGCGCCCGGCCCTACGGGCCGGCTTACCCGTGAGTCCGAAGCAGCCTGCCTCTCCCTCCGCATCTCCGCGCCTCCGCGGTTCGTGATCGGTGTAGGCTTTACCCCGATGCTCGCTAGAAGTCTCATCGTCCCGCTGGCGCTGGCGATTCTCGTCGTCAGCTCTGTCGACGCACACGCCCAGGCGCGGACGATTCGCATGCCCACTTCGTCAGGCAGCGAGCGAATCTTCGCGATCCTGCTTCCTCAGTCGTACCAGACCTCAAAGACGCGTTATCCGGTCGTCTATCTCTTCCACGGCGGCGGTCAGGATCACACCGCCTTCATGGCACGGACGGCGTTTCCCCCGATGGCGCGCAAGCACGAGTTCATCGTTGTCATGCCCGCGGCGGATCGCAACTACAGCGTGCTCGGTCCGGAGGCGCAGGGCAGGTACCACGACTACGTGGCGAACGAGCTGGTGGACTACGTTGACTCGCACTACCGCACGATTGGCACGAAGGAGGCTCGCGCGATCGGGGGTCTCTCGATGGGCGGCCGCATCGCGTCGATGACCGGCCTGACGCACGCAGATCGGTTCAGCGCCGTCGGCGCGTTCAGCCCGGCGCTGCGACCGGACGCGGAAGACGCCGTGCGCGGCGCTCCCGCAGCGGCGCCCTTCTTCTACATCTCCTGCGGGACGCTGGACTCGCTGCTGCCCATCAATCGCGAGTTCGTGGGTTGGCTTATGGAACGTGATCTGCCCCACGACTATCGAGAAGCGTCAGGCCTGGGACACACCTGGGTGCTGTGGGACGAACAGATCGGCGTGTTCTTCGATCTGCTCGAGTCGCGCGGCTTCCGATCAGCGTCGTAGAACGAACCGATCGATTGCCTGCGCGACGCCGGCTTCATCCTGATGGGCGGTCACGTGCCAGCCGCGTGACTTGAGGCTGTCGACGGCGTTGTCCATCAACACCGGGTGACCGGCGAACTCCAGCATCTCGACATCGTTGAAGTTGTCGCCGATCGCCATCACTTCGTCGCGGCTCAATCCCAGCTGCTGCGCGCGCCACGCGAGCGCACGTCCCTTCGTCGCTTCCGACGATGTGACATCGACCAGGGAAAAGTCGCGCCGCACGTACTCGGTCATCTGGATCGCACAGCCACCGACCTCCGCGCGCAGCCAGTCGAACAGCGCGCGCATGTCGTCCACGCCGCCGTTGTACATGACCTGAATCGGATCTTCGACGAGCGCGTCTTCGAGCGGGATCGACTGCGCGATGTGCGAATGGTTGCGCGACCAGTAGCGCTGCCGTCCCGGATGCTCCCAGTCCATCGTCTCGTAGACCACCTGACGATCGAAGTCGCGATCGAAGACGAGCGCCGCCGCATGACGATGGCGGCGCGTCGCATCGAGGACGTGCCGCGCGGTGTCCCTGTCGAGCAGACGTCTGACAAATGTGGAGCCGTCCATCGCGCGTTCGACAGCGCCGTTGCTCACGATGAGCGAAACGGAAGAGGGAAGGCGGTCCGCAACCGGGCGTGCGAACGGGTAGCTCCGTCCGGTGACGAGCGCGACGTGGATGCCCGCGGCGACGGCATCGTGAATCGCTGTGCAGTTGGACTCCGGCATGCGCCCGTGTGTGTCGAGCAGCGTGCCGTCTATGTCTATGCCAATCAACCGGATCATTGAGGAAGCTGCGATAGGATAGATAGGTTATGACAGTCGGGCGGTTCGAGGGCGTCAATGCCGGGTACGTCTTGGAGCTTTATGAGCGTTTCCGGCAAAACCCCGAATCGGTCGATCCCGCGTCGCGAGCGGCCTTCGAGGGCTGGAATCCTGCGGAGCTCGATCCGGGCGCAGCCGCATCCGCGAGCGCGCCGACCTCCGCTGACGTCCATGCGGTCGTTGCGGCAACCATCCTGGCGGATTCGATCCGTCGCTACGGACACCTTGCCGCGCAACTCGATCCACTCGGGTCGACGCCTCCCGGAGATCCGTCGCTCTCTCCCGCAACTTACGGCATCACAGACCACGATCTGAAACGGCTGCCGGGATCGCTCGTGGGTGGCCCCGTTGCCGAGACATCGTCGACGGCGTACGAGGCGATCGAAAAGCTTCGCCGGGTGTATTGCTCGTCCACCGGATTCGACTACTCGCACATCTTCGTGCCCGAAGAGCGCGACTGGCTGCGGCATGCGGCGGAATCGGGACGCTTCCTGCCACCGCTCGATCCGGCGAGCACTGAAGCGCTGCTCGATCGCATCACGCAAGTCGAAGTGTTCGAGCGATTCCTGCAGCGAACCTTCCCCGGCAAAACGCGCTTCTCGGTCGAAGGGCTCGACATGCTCGTGCCGGTGCTCGACGAGATCATTTCGGGCGCAGCCGATACCGGGGCGCGTCACACGGTGATCGGCATGGCGCATCGCGGCCGGCTGAATGTGCTCGCGCACATTCTCGAGAAACCGTACGCGCAGATCCTCGCTGAGTTCAAAGACCCCGTGCTGGCCGAGCGTCTTCGCGTGGACTTGGGATGGATGGGCGACGTGAAGTATCACGCCGGTGCTCGCACCTCGAGCCCGCGAGGACACGCGTTCGTCACGATGCCGCCGAATCCGAGCCACCTGGAGGCAGTGAATCCGGTGGTCGTGGGGATGGCGCGCGCCGCGGGCACCTATGCTGACGTGCGTGGCCCGGCGCGCTTCAGCAGTGCGGCAACGCTGCCGGTGCTGATTCACGGCGACGCGGCATTCCCGGGTCAGGGAATCGTGGCAGAGACGCTCAACCTGTCGCGTCTCGACGGCTACGACACCGGCGGAACGATCCACATCATCTCGAACAATCAGCTTGGCTTCACGGCCACACCAGGCGAGTCGTACAGCACGAGCTACGCGAGCGGCCTCGCCCGCGGATTCAAGATCCCGATCGTTCACGTCAACGCGGACGATCCCGCAGCATGTCTCGAAGCCGCGCGACTCGCGTGGGAGTATCGCGCCCGCTTCCAGCGCGACTTCCTGATCGACCTGATCGGCTACCGGCGTCACGGACACAACGAAGGCGACGAGCCGGCGTTCACGCAGCCGTTGATGTATCGGAAGATCAGCGCCCATCCCACCGTGCGTGAGCAATTCGCACAGACGCTCATCGCGCAGGGGTCGCAGACCCCTGAATCAGTCGAGGGACTCGTCAAGAAGCATTACACCGTGCTGGAGCAGGCCTTTGCTTCCCTGAAACCCGAAGAAGACCTCGAGCCTCCCGTGCCGGAGCCGGCACCTCCGGGCGCAGCCGCGCGCGCGGAAACCGCTGTCCCGCTCGAGCGGTTGCGAGAGATCAACGAGGGCCTGCAGGCGGCACCTGCTGGATTCACGTTTCACAAGAAGCTCGAGCGCGGACGCGAGCGTCGCAGGTCGGTACTGAACAACCCGACCGAACGATCGATCGACTGGTCCACTGCAGAGGAACTCGCCTTTGCCAGCATCCTCGCCGACGGCGTGCCGATCAGGCTAACCGGTGAGGACGTCGAGCGGGGCACGTTCAGCCAGCGTCACGCCGTGTTCCACGACGCGAACAGCGACGAGACATTCATCCCGCTCCAGACGTTCCCGCAGGCGAGCGCGGCGTTCGAGATCCACAACAGCCCGCTCAGCGAAGCCGGTGTCGTCGGATTCGAGTTTGGCTACAACATCCAGGAAGCCGATCGCCTCGTCATCTGGGAAGCGCAGTACGGCGACTTCATCAACGGCGCGCAGGTCATCATCGACCAGTTCGTGACGTCGGGACGCGCGAAGTGGGCGTTGCAGCCCTCGCTCGTGTTCCTGCTGCCGCACGGGCACGAAGGTCAGGGACCCGAGCACTCGAGTGCACGCCCGGAGCGTTTCCTCCAGGGAGCGGCCGACATCAACATGCGCGTCGTGAACTGCACGACGGCCGCGCAGTACTTTCACATCCTTCGGCGACAGGCAGCGCTGCTGCGGCGTGACCCGCTTCCGCTCATCGTGCTCACGCCGAAGAGCCTGCTGCGGCATCCGCTCGTTGCGTCCTCGCCGATGGAGCTTGTGCAAGGCCGCTTCCGATCGGTCATCGACGATCAGGAGGCGCGGCAGCGCGCATCGAGCATACGACGCCTGGTCCTGTGCAGCGGCAAGGTGTACGTAGACCTGGTCTCGAGCGAGCGTCGCCAGACTGCCAGTCAGGTCGCCATCTGTCGTGTCGAGCAGCTTGCGCCCTTCCCGCGTGTGGCGCTGCGAGAGGTACTCGACGGGTATCCCTCGCTCGAGGAAGTGGCCTGGCTCCAGGAGGAGCCAGAGAACATGGGCGCGTGGGATTGGGTTCGCGGACAACTCGAGGAAACGATCGAGGATCGCGCGGCGCTGCGTTTCATGGGGCGCGCGCGCAGCGCGAGCCCATCGGAGGGATCTGCCGCGTGGCACCAGATCAATCAGCGCAAGCTGGTTGACGAGGCCTTCACGCTCGATAGCCGGGCCGTCGCCGGATCCACCGATCCTCTCAAAGTCCGTTCGCAGCCTTGCGGGATCGAAGCGCTGAGATATGTCGAATATCGTCGTTCCAACACTGGGTGAATCCGTCGTCGAAGCGCGTGTCGCGCGGTGGCTGAAAAAAACGGGAGACCGCGTCGAAGTCGGCGAGCCGGTCGTCGAGCTCGAAACAGAGAAGATCGACCTCGAAGTCAGCGCTGAGAAGAGCGGTGTCATCGCAAGCATCGCGCGACAGGAAGGCGACGACGTCAAGATCGGCGAGCTGCTTGCAGTCGTTGATGAAAACGGCGCCGCCGCCGCACCTGCCGCATCGTCTGCGCCGGCGGCTTCGGCACCAGCACGCAACACCTGCTCCGGCACCAGCGTCCAGCGGCAATGGATCGGCGGAAGCGGCCAGCGATGGACGCGCCACGCCGACGGCGCGCCGCGTGGCGAAGGACAACGACGTTGATCTCGGCACGGTTCAAGGCTCCGGCGCTGCCGGGCGCGTGACCAAGCAGGACGTGCAGAAGGCGATGGCGCCCGCACCGACAAGCAACAAGATCGCACCGACCAGCGAAGGCGCGATCGCACCGCGAAGCGAAGAGCGGGTTCGCATGAGCAAACGTCGTCAGACGATCGCGCGCCGGCTGGTCGAAGCCCAGCACACGGCCGCGATGCTCACGACCTTCAACGAAGTCGACATGACGGCAGTCATGGCACTGCGTGAGCGCCGGAAAGAATCGTTCAAGAAGGAGTTCGGCGTCGGTCTTGGTATCGCCTCGTTCTTCGTGAAGTCGGCGATGGCGGCGCTGCGTGCGTTCCCGCCGCTCAACGCCGAGATCCAGGGCGACGAGATCGTCTTCAAGCACTACTACGACATCGGTGTCGCGGTGGGCGCCGAGGGTGGACTCGTGGTGCCCGTCATTCGCGATGCGGACAAGCTGTCGTTTGCGCAGATCGAGCTCGCGATTCGCGACTTCGCCACGCGCGCTACGGATGGAACGCTGACGCTCGAGGATCTACGCGGCGGCACGTTTACCATCACCAACGGCGGCGTCTTCGGATCGCTCATGAGCACGCCGATCCTCAATCCGCCGCAGGTCGGCATCCTCGGTCTCCACAAGATCCAGGACCGCGCGGTGCCGATGAATGGCCAAGTCGTGATCCGCCCGATGATGTACGTGGCGCTGTCCTACGATCATCGGATCGTCGATGGCCGCGAGGCCGTGCAGTTCCTCGTGAAAATCAAGGACTTCGTCGAAGATCCCGCCTCGACTCCTGCTGGAAGGATGACACTCAACACGAGCATCTCCCATGCGTAGCTTCTTCCTCGCGCTTCCGCTCACGCTCATCGCTGTCTCGGTCCTGGCTCAGGCTCCGGCCACTCCGCCGCCTCCCGACGAACTGCCGGCGAGTGAAGTGGCTGTCCCCGCCGATGGCGAAAAGAGCACGACCGGCCTCGTCTCGAAGCTGATTCGCAAAGGCAGCAGTAACGAGAAAGCGGAAGCGACTGACGTCGTCACCGTTCACTACACGGGCTGGTCGAGCGAGGGCAGGCTGTTCGACAGCTCCGTCGTGCGAGGACCGGCATCGACGTTCCCGCTCGACAAGGTGATGGCAGGCTGGCGCGAGTGCGTCCAGCTCATGACGCTCGGCGAGAAACGGCGATGCTGGATCCCGGAGAACCTTGCATATAAGGGTCAGGCGGGACGCCCCAAGGGCACGGTCATGTTCGACATCGAGCTGATCGACAGGCGAGGGAATCCCCTGATTGCGCCGCCCGACGTCAAGAGTCCGCCGGACGACGCCAAGCGAACGCCGACCGGGCTGGCGTACAAAGTGATGCGTGTGGCAAAGGCGTGCGGAATCCGAGCCGCTTCGGCCGCGTTACCGTGCACTACACCGGCTGGACGACGGACGGACGCATGTTCGACAGCTCGGTCACGAAGGGCCAGCCGGCCACGTTCCGGCTCGACGATGTGGTCAAGGGGTGGACGGAAGGTGTGCCGCTGATGGTCGAAGGCGAACGCACGCGTTTCTGGGTCCCCGAGAATCTCGCGTATGGCGGCAAAGGCGACGGCCCACGCGGGATTTTAGTGTTCGACATCGAGCTGATTCGCATCGAGAACTAAGCACTGCACGCTCCGTCAATGCATCTGCTGTTCGATCTCGACGGGACGCTCGTCGACTCGTTCCCTGGAATCAGCCGCTCGATCAACCAGACGCTGACCACTGTCGCACGCGAACCCGTTCCAGAGGCACAACTCCTTCAGTTCGTCGGCAAGCGGCTCGCGGTGATTTTCAGAACACTGCTCGGCCCCGAGGACGAGGACCTGGTCGATCGCGCCGTAGAGATCTATCGCCCGGCTGTTCGACGAGGTCGGCATCCTCGACAGTCGCGTGTTCCCGGGAATCCCCGAGGCGCTCACCTCATTTCGCGACGCGGGCCATTCTCTTCAAGTCGTCACTGTCCGCTCGATCGGATCGGCGCGGCTCGTGGTCCGTCACTTCGGCCTCGATCGATTCTTCGACGCTGTTCACGGTCCCGATCGGACGCAACGCAGCGGCGACAAGGCGGACCTCGTTCGCGCCGCGCTCGACCTCGCGGGCGCCGACCCGCGCGACACGATCATGATCGGCGACCGCGCCGACGACATCCGCGCGGCCCGCGCCCACGGTGTCCGTTCCGTGGCCGTTGGATGGGGCTACGGTACAGGCGAGGAGTTGCGTGAGGCGGGATTTGACTTCTTTGCCTCCAGCGTCGCCGACCTGGTTGCGTGCTCGACGAACTGGATGGGCGCGATATCCGCGTGCTCCATCCGCGCCCGGATGATGAGAGCAATCGCGACCTTGTCGATCAACATGACCCTGGGTGAGGGAGGGCCCATGTTCAGTGATGACCCAGAGCGCTCTCACCGGCGGGTTCGTTGGCAGGACGGTGAACATACGCTTCTCGGATGAGATCGTGTGTGCGAGCGGGTCCGGCACCTTCCGATCGACGAAGCGCACGGTCGCCACGGCACTGATGCGACAGTAATGGCCTGGTCCGGACCGATTGGTACAATCAGGTCATGTGTCGCAACATCAAGACGCTAGCGAACTTCGAGCCACCCGCCACTGACGACGAGATCCGCGCATCGGCGCTGCAGTTCGTCCGCAAGTTGAGCGGGTCGAGTCGTCCGTCCAAGGCAAACGAAGCCATCTTCAATCGCGCTGTCGACGAGGTCACGGAAGTCGCCGAGCGCCTCATCCGTTCACTCACGACCAACGCCCCGCCACGCAATCGTGAGGTCGAAGCAGAGAAGGCAAAAGAGCGTTCGCGCCAGCGATATGCCTAGCGCGTTTCGACATGGGTCGTAGAGGGGGCCCTGGGGGCCGCAGGGTTATCGACGCAGTGATCGCTGCGGAATCGCGGAGCGACAACCAGCGTCGAGTGCCATGACCGACACAGGCGCGCATCGCGCGAGCTGGCCCGGTCGCCGGTGGCGAATCTCCGCGGCGTCGCCGCGCCTCCCCCGATTTACCCTCTTCGCTCCTCACGCCGCGAACAGGTCGCCGACCGCAGGCCCGCCCGGTGAGCCGCCGCACTGTCTGTGACGACGGTGTGGCTGGGGCGGAGCGACTGGTCACGCCGCGACACGCGACAGCGGGCAAAACGGCTCGGGAGCGCTCCGATCGGCGGTGGCGGGGATTCGCCAGTGACGCACCGCGCACCTGGTTATCGACACGATTGTGCACAGTCGCGCGGATCAAATCAGCCGCCGCCGTCATCGTCAGTACGCGCGCGGACGAGCCGTTTTTCCGCGGCGACGAACGGAGCGAAGTCCCCGCCACACCGTCGTCGCTTCGCCAAGGTGCGTCGGTGAACCGACGTTAGGACATGTTGAAGACGCTAAAGATCCCGTTCAACTCGGCCTCCCGTATACTTACGCCCGCCTGAACCTCGCACTCGCCAGACGGAGGCTGATCATGAAGAAGCTGTGGCTGCTTGTGGCCCTTGTCGCCCTCGGGCCTGGGTTGGTATCTGCACAAACAACTGACGAACTGGTGAGCGACGGGAAGAATCCCGCGAACGTCACCACCCAGAGCATGGGGTTCTACCGTCAGAGCTACAGCCCGCTCAAAGAGATCAACAAATCGAACGTGAAGCGCCTGGTGCCGGTGTGGAACGCGAGCCTCATGAACGAGCTGGGCGAGCTCGCGGCGCCAACCGTCTACAACGGCGTGATGTATGTCATCAACGGCAAGTGGACGTTCGCGATCGACATCGAGACCGGCCGCCAGATCTGGCGCACGCCGGTGGAGCTCGAGCCGGGCGTGCAGCGCGCAGCGATCACCAGAGGCGCCGCAACGATTTACAACGGCAAACTGTTTCGCGTCACGATCGACAACCACCTGCTCGCGCTCGACATGAAGACGGGCAAGCAGATCTGGAATCAGAAATTCGCTGACGCGAAAGAGGGCTACTACGCCACCAGCGCGCCCATCGTCGCCAACGGCGTGCTGATCTCCGGCATGGCGGGTGGCGAGTCGACGACGCGCGGGTTCCTCGACGGGTGGGATCCCGAGACCGGCAAAAAGCTATGGCGTCGCTACACCATTCCTGCGCCGGGTGAACCGGGATCAGAGACGTGGCCGAAGGACAGCGACGCATGGAAGTTTGGTGGTGGGCCGACGTGGCGCTCGGGCGCGTACGACCCGGCGCTCGATCTGGTCTACTGGGGCGTCGGCAACGCCGAGCCCTACGATCCGCGTCCGCGCAGTGCGCTCGATAGCTTGTATACGTCGAGCGTGCTCGCCATCCGTCCGAAGACCGGCGAGATCGCGTGCTACTACCAGTACACGCCAAACGACGTCTACGACGTGGACGGCAATGACGAGCAGGTGCTCGCCGACATTCAGGTCAACGGGCAGCCGCGCAAGGTGATGATCCAGGCGAACAAGAACGGCTTCCTCTACGTGCTCGATCGCACCAATTGCAAGCTGATCGCCGCGCACGCGCTCGTCAAAGTGAACTGGGCATCGCACGTCGATCTCGCAACGGGCCGGCCGGTGCTGACCGATGTCTACCAGCGCTTCCTCACCGGCGAGGAAGTAGAGATCTATCCATCGCGCGGCACCAATGCCGTGCCGATTGCCTTCAATCCGAACACCGGTCTGATTTACGCGAGCACGTGGAACCTGCCGCGCATTCAGAAGCTCGTGATGACGCCGGCGCCACAGGTGCTCGGGGCCAACTCGACAGGCGTGACGTCGCGGCTGCCCGAGGTCAAACCAGGAGACGCGTACGGACACCTCGTCGCGATCAATCCGGTCACGGGTCAGAAGAAGTGGGAGGTCCCGCTGACCGACTTCCCGAGTTCGGCAGGCATGCTCGCGACCGGTGGCGGTCTCGTGTTCACCGGCAAGCTCACCGGCGACTTCATTGCGCTCGACGAAGACACCGGCAAGACGATCTGGCAGTTCAAGACCGGCTCGTCGATCAACTCCACTGCAATCACGTACACCTACAAGGGCAAGCAGTACGTCACCATCGCGTCTGGTCTTGGCGGCGGGCTCGCGAACCGCTACGCGCAGGACAAGGTGCCAACCGGCGGCTCGATCTGGACGTTCGCGTTGATGCCCTAAGGGCCGGAGGAATCGATGGCGACGTTGCAGGGAGTCTACACAGCTACCGTTCTCGACAATCGTGATCGCGAAGGTCTGGCGCGCGTGTTCGTGCGCGTGCCGGGGGTCGCCGACGCCGGCATCTGGGCGCGCATCGCGACGATGATGGCTGGACAGAACCGCGGAACGCTGTTCATACCTGACGCCGACGATGAAGTGCTCGTCGCGTTCGAGCGCGGAGACCTGCGACAGCCCTACGTCATCGGCGCGCTTTGGAATGGAAAAGACAAGCCGCCGGTGTCGGGCGCTGACGCCGCGACGACCAAGATGATTCGGTCGCGCAGCGGCGTGACGTTCCGCATCGACGACAAGGCCGCCAGCCTCGTGATCGAGACACCGGCCGGACAACGGATCACTCTGCAGGACGGTCCCGGCTCCGTGCGTGTCGAGGACCAGAACGGCAATTCGGTGACGCTGGCCACATCCGGTATCACTGTGACCGCGAGCGCCGCGGTGACGGTGAACGCGGGAGCGACGGTGGAAGTCAACGCCAGCATGGTCAACGTGAATGCCGGCATGTCGAAATTCAGTGGCGTCGTGCAGTGCGACACCATCATCGCCAACTCGGTTGTCGGCGCGAGCTACACACCGGGCGCCGGCAATATCTGGTGAACGGCGGCTTCAGCTCTCGGACATGTATGGATAGGTGTGCGCGCGCGGCGGAGAGAACGTCTCCTTCACCGCCCTCGCACTCACCCATCGCAGCAGATTCATCTTCGAGCCGGCCTTGTCGTTGGTGCCCGATGCGCGAGCGCCGCCGAATGGCTGCTGCCCGACCACTGCACCAGTCGGCTTGTCGTTGATGTAGAAGTTCCCCGCGGCGTTGCGCAGCGCGTGCGACGCCTCCCTGATCGCTGTGCGATCCCGGGCGAAAATCGCACCCGTCAATGCATACGGGGACGTGCGATCCACGACATCGAGCGTCTCTGCCCATTTCGAGTCAGGATATGCGTATGCAGTCACGACGGGCCCGAAAATCTCCTCACACAGGAGCCGGTAGCCTGGATCGCTTGTCTCGATCAGCGTCGGCTCGATGAAGTAACCAACATCGTCTTTCGCGCCTCCGCCCTGAATCACCTTCGCGGTCTTCTTCGCATCGTCCAGGTAGCCGCTGATCTTCGTGAACGACTTGCGATCGATCACGGCGCCCATGAAGGTCCTGAAGTCGGCGACGTCGCCCATCCGGATCTCGCGCATCATCGCGACCGCGCGCTCCTTCACCTCGGGCCAGAGCGACTGTGGCACGTAGACCCGGCTCGCCGCGGAGCACTTCTGTCCCTGATATTCGAATCCGCCCCGGACAACTGCGACGGCCAGCTCCTGCACATCTGCTGAGGGGTGTGCGACGATGAAGTCCTTGCCGCCGGTTTCACCGACGAGCCGCGGATAGCTGCGATAGCGGCCGATGTTTTCGCCGACGCGCTTCCACATCGAGTTGAACACAGTGGTGCTGCCGGTGAAGTGAATGCCGGCGAGATCGGGCGAGTCGAGCAGGATGTTCGAGATCTCCGCTGGATTCCCCGCCACCAGGTTGATGACTCCAGGCGGCAGACCCGCCGCCTCGAGCAGCTTCAGGATGTAGTGAGCGCTCAGCATCGCGCTCGATGCCGGCTTCCAGATCACCGTGTTGCCCATCAGCGCCGGCGCGGTGGGAAGGTTGCCGGCAATCGCCGTGAAGTTGAAAGGCGTCACCGCGTAGACGAAGCCCTCGAGCGGTCGATACTCCACGCTGTTCCACATCACGTGGCTGCTGATCGGCTGCTCTTGGTAGAGCTCCTGTGCGAAGTGCGGGTTGAATCTCCAGAAGTCGATCAGCTCAGACGCCGAATCGATCTCCGCCTGGATCACCGTCTTCGACTGACCCAGCATCGTCGCTGCATTCAGGGTCGCTCGCCAGGTGGTCGTCAGCAGCTCCGCTGCGCGCAGGAATACGGCTGCGCGATCCTGCAGCGACCAGTTCGCCCACTCGGGTCGCGCCTCGAGCGCCGCATCGATCGCCTGCTGCACGTGCGCCGCGTCCGCCCCGTGCCAATCGGCCAGCACGTGGCGATGGTTGTGAGGCGTCACGGACTGATCGGTATGGCTGGTTCTGATCTCGCAGCCACCGATCACGAGCGGGATGTCGATCCGCTCCGCAGCCATCTGCGAGAGTCGCGACTTCAGCTCCGCGCGTTCTGGTGATTGAGGAAGGTAGGTCTTATTCTGGTCGTTCTGTGGCGGAGGGATGCGTGAAGCAGCGGACATGTCTCGATCTTACGCTCCCGATATCTGTAATATCCGCCTCTCCCTGCAAGCGGCGAAGCTGGTCGGCAGGACCCACCGGAATCGCGCGCGGCGTCTGTGCTCATGCCCAACCAGGAGTGCACGGACAGGACCAGCGACCAAGGCCGCTAGCATAGATGCCGATGACGTCCTCCGAGCCGCGCAAACCACCCGTCGGAATGGGCTGCATGCGGCTGTCGACCGAACAGGATCGCGATGAGACGCGCGCGATCGAGCTGCTGCACACCGCGTTCGACGGCGGGGTCACGTTTCTCGACACAGCCGACGCCTATTGCCTGAACGATGAGGACATCGGCCATAACGAGAGGCTCATCTCGCGAGCGCTGGCAAGCTGGAGCGGTGACCGATCGCGCATCGTCGTTGCGACGAAAGGCGGCCTGACTCGACCGAATGGCGAGTGGGTGCCCAACGGAAAGGCTCGCCATTTGCGCGCCGCGTGCGAAGCAAGCCTTCGCGCGCTCGGTGTTCAGCGCATTCACCTTTATCAGCTCCATGCGCCGGATCCACGCGCACCACTGTCCACGAGCGTGAGGGCGCTCGACGCGCTCAGAAACGAAGGGCTCGTCGATCGCGTCGGTCTCTGCAATGTGAACGTGAGTCAGATTGAGGAAGCGAGGCGCATCACCGACATCTCGGCGGTGCAGATCGAGCTGAGTCTCTGGCACGACACCAGCCTGCTCAACGGAGTGGTCCAGCACTGCATCGAGCACGGCATTCAACTGACCGCCTATCGCCCGCTCGGCGGATCACGCCGTTCGCGTCATCTGCTTTCTGATCCGGTACTGACAGAGATCGCGAGCCGTCACGACGCGACGCCTGGAGACGTCGCACTTGCATGGCTCTATGGCCTGTCTGACATGATCGTACCGATTCCGGGACCGACGCGACTGGAGACGCTGCGCTCGGTGATTCGAGCGCATGAGATTCAGCTGACCGACGAGGATCGTGCTCGTCTCGATGCAACGTTTCCGTCTGGTCAGGCCGTTAGCAGCGGAGCCAGCCACTTCGCCTATTCGGGTAGCGGCGGGTCTTTCCTGGCCCGAGCAACGTCGAGACAGGCCCGCCGGGCGCAGCCGCTCGAGACGGCGAGGTCGTACTCGTGATGGGACTGCCAGGCGCGGGCAAGAGCACCGTCGCTCGCGACTTCGTCGCCCAGGGATACGCGCGGCTGAATCGCGACGAGGCCGGCGGATCGTTACGCGATCTGTTGCCCGGTCTCCACGCGCTCGTGTCATCAGGTGCCACGCGAGTGGTGCTCGACAACACCTATGTCTCGCGCGCATCGCGTGCGCTCGTGGTGCAGGCGGCAACGCGGCTTGGCTTGCCCGTGCGTTGCGTCTGGCTGTCGACGAGCATCGAGGCCGCACAGGTCAACGCGGCGTGGCGCATGGTGTCGAAGTACTGTCGCCTGCTCGGGCCAGACGAGATGCGCAAGACCGTCAAGCGGGACGTCAATGCTTTCGCACCCGGAGCGCAGTTCCGCGTTCAGCGAGAGCTCGAGCCTCCGGACCCTTCCGAAGGCTTCTCGCGAATCGATACGATGCCGTTCGAGCGAACGCACGATTCGTCGATGACAAACAAGGCACTGATCGTGTGGTGCGACGACGTGCTGATTCGCAGCCGCTCCGGCGCACGCGCTCCGTTGTCGGCAGACGACGTCGACGTCCTCGCGGACCGCGCAGCGGTGCTTCGCCGCCATCACGACGAGGGATGGAGACTGCTTGGGTTGGCGTGGCGTCCTGAGATCGAGGACAAGACGCTGACAAGCGAGCAGGCAGAGGGGAGCTTCGCGCGAACGCGAGAGCTGCTGGGAGTCCCGATCGAGGTCCTCTATTGCCCACATGGCGGCGGCCCGCCGGTGTGCTGGTGCCGGAAGCCGCTACCGGGACTCGCCGTGGTGTTCATCCAGCGTCATCAGCTCGATCCGGCACAGTGCGTTTACGTTGGAGCCGGTCCACAGGATCCTGGTTTTGCGCGCCGCCTCGGCTTTCAGTATCGCGCCGCGGTGGATTTCTTCGCGATGTCGAAAGGAGGATGAGTCTATTGGAGCCGCGCTACGACGTCCAATCACGGATCAACAAATAGACCGGATCGCTTTTTGATACCCTATCCCCATGCCTCCTAATTGATCCCCGTACCGCCGAAACCTCGCACTCTACCTTCCCTACCAGATCGCCACCGTCGAAGGCGTCATGGATGGCCTCTATCTCCTGTGGTGGGTACAGGAGAAGCAGATGTCGCCTGCGCTGGTTGCGGCGACGATGGCGGCTGGCGACCTGCTGCTGATGGGACTCGAAGTCCCGACGGGCTGGTTCGCTGACAAGTTTGGCAATCGTCGAAGCCTGATCCTCGGCTCGCTCATCCAGGTTGCGGGAATGATCTGCTGTTGGCTTGCCGATGGCATTTCCGGTCTGGTCCTCGCGTGCCTGCTCGTTTCTGTTGGCGACGCGTTCCGATCGGGCGCGGATCAGGCGCTGCTCTATCGCACATGCGTCGAGCTCAATCGCGAAGGCGAATTCCAGAAGATCGAAGCTCGCTCGCGCGCCGTTCACGTAATCGCGCTCGCGGCGCTCATCGTCGCGGGCGGAGCGATCGTCAGCAGATGGGGCTTCGCAGCCGGTTGGATGGCCGAGACACTGCTGTGTGCGACGGGCGGCCTGATCGCCTGCGCGATGGTCGAACCGCCTGAGCATGCGGGCGCTGATCAAGACGACGCGACACCATCGGGCATGCGCATTCCGTGGAGACTGGCGGCGGCCGTCATTCTTCCGCTAGCCTTTCTCGATGCGATGACGTCAGCCGGGTCTTTCATCATGCAGACGACAAGCGGAAGCGGTCCCAGCGAGATCACGGTGATCGTCGCGCTGATTACGCTCGCAGATGCCGCCGGGTCGACGCTCGCAATGCGTCTGCCGGCTGCAGGGCTGCGCGCGCAGATCGCGCTCGCAGCTGCCGGAGCGATCGTGGCGGGCATTGCCGTCACGATTCCGTCGGCGCTCGTGCCGGCAACGATCGCGCTCGCGTTCGCAACGGGCGTGTCGCATCCGCTGCGAGCAGCCGCGATTCAGCGAATGGCCACTGACGGCATGCGCGCACGCGCCGCCTCTGCCGCGAGCGCCTGCGACATGGCATTCTCCACTGTTGTCCTCTTGGTGGCTGGATACCTGCTCGCAGGCCGCCCCTGAAATGCAGCATCTGCCGGCGGGACACGTGTTGCTCTGCGAACCGCTCGACGGCGCGGGAAACCGCGGCTCCAGGTTCTGGTTGCAGCAGGCGCAGGTCCGTGACAGTCCGTGACCTGCGCCGGACTCGGCCCTCCGCTCGCGGTTTCCCGTCTGTCGCGTGCGTCGGTCGCGCCGCTCGCATGGTTCGCTGACGCAACACATGTCCCGCCCAGAGATGCGGTCTCCCACGCGTCGCGCCGCGGGCGACGCCGAAATCGACGGACGCGTGCGACCATGCCGAGCACGCCGCGAGGCCGGAAATCGGCCGCAGCGATTCATCCGCGCGTCTTCCGCCATCGCGTTCCGGTTGCATCGAAGTAGCGCGAACTTTCATTTTGAGCAGCCAAACGAAGCAGCAACGAGTCAGCGGCCTAGACGCGCGGAGAGCGTGAGAATGGGAGCGGAGGTCGATTTCCCGGCATGTGGAGTCGCAGCCGTCAGGCGGCTGTGCCCGTGGCCATAGCTTCGAGGCGGCGAAATCAAGCGGCGAGTCTGGATCCCGCCTCTACATTTTGGGAATGACCGATTTAAGGTCGCGCAGGCTCGATGTCGACCGCGATTCCTCTCCACTTCCCCTGCCGGAAGCGAAGCACGCTGAGCGTGGCGCGCGTGGCGTGACCGACCACGATGGCCGTCCAGATGTGGAACGCGTCGAGACCGTACACCGCCTGGAATATCGTGCACAGACCGAGCGGCACCACGACCTGCGAAACGATCGAGATGTACAGCGGGCTGCGCGTGTCGCCGGTGCCCTGCAATCCACCCGTGTAGCTCAACGCCACGGTGATGAAGAAGCCCGACACGGCCAGGAATAGAAGTAGCTGCCGGCCGAGAGACAGCACCAGCGGATCGGTCATGCCGAATACGGCGAGCAGATAGCCCGGGATGAGGACGAACATCGCCCCGATCACAGCTGCCACGCCGAGCCCGTAGCGGGACGCGACGCGGACGCCTTGCACTGCGCGCTCGGGATTGCCCGCGCCGAGATTCTGCCCGGCAATTGTCGCCGACGCGCCCATGAGACCGACCGAGGTCCACGTGATCAGCGAGAAGAGCTCGGTGTAGCCAACCGCGTAGGCCGCCTGCGCGGCAGCGCTGTGCTCGAGGGAACCGATGAAACGAAGCATCAGCACGCCGCCGATGTTCATCGCGATGCCCTGGACACCCGTGGGCAGACCGAAGCGGAACAGCGACCGGATGATCGTGAAGTCCGGCTTCATGTCCATCCCGCGCTCGAAATGGATCACCGCATCAGGTCGAGTGATCTTCCACAAGCCGTAGATCGCAACCGTCGTGCTGCTGGCGATCGTCCCGAGCGCAGCGCCGATCGTGCCGAACATCGGGATGAGGATCACGTTGAACGCGATCGTGAGCACCGTCATGATCACGCCAAGGCGCAGCGGCGTGCGCGGATCGCCCGCGGCGCGGAACGCGCCGCTCAGCATGAAGAACATCATCATGCCGAAGATGCCCATGAACATCGCGCGCAGAAAGGGCAGCGCCTCAGCCTTCACGTCAGGAGCCGCATTCACCAGCACGAGCAGCGGCGGTGCAGCGAAGTACCCGATCACCGCGAGGATGATCGACAGACCGAATGCCGTCAGGAACGCCTGATAGACGACGCGGTTGACCTTGGCGGGTTCATTCGCTCCGGCAAAGCGTGCGACGAGCACGGCCATGCCAGTGAACAGCGAGCTGATGAAGACGATGACGACGAGGATGATCTGCCAGCTGACGCCGATGGCCGCGTTGGCGGTGTAGCCCACGAAATGGCCGACCATCGCGTGATCGATAATGCCCTGCAGTCCGGCAATGACGTTCTGCAGCATTGTCGGCCACGCCAGCTTCCAGACGGCCTGGCCGATGGGACCCTCGACAATGGATCGATCGAACTTCCTGGACCGCAACCCGGACTCGGACACAGAGACGAAAGTGTACTACCGGCGGCAGGGGAAAGCAGTAAGATGCCGCCTCAGGGAGGGCCTGCTATGAATCCTTCGTGGCGACGTTGGCAACGGGTCGCGTTGGCCGGAGTGGCCCTGGCGTGGTGCGCGACGAGCAGCCTCGAGGCTCAGAAATGGACGCCCGGCCGAACGCCGGATGGTCAGCCAGATCTTCAAGGCATCTGGCTCAACTTCGACAGCACACCGTTCGAAACACCCGTTGCGGTGCGGACGGAGTCAGCCGGGTCGAGCGCAGCGACGGGCGTCGGCCCCGCATCTGAGTTCGCCGATCACACGCACAAAGTCAGTCAGCGCCGTAAGGCAATGGTTGTCGACCCGCCCGACGGCCGGGTGCCGGTGATGAAGTGGGCGGAGGACGACCGCGACTTCCATCTGGAGCACATCCCCGACGCGCCCGAACACGAGACGCCGTGGGTCCGCTGCATCACGCGCGGCTATCCCGCCGGCATGTTCCCTGCGGGATACAACAACGCGTACCAGATCATCCAGATCCCCGGCTACGTGGTGATCGTCTTCGAGATGATTCACGAGACCCGGATCATCCCGATCGACGGCCGCGCGCGTCTGGGCGCCGGGATCAAACAGTGGAACGGCGAACCGCGCGGCAAGTGGGAAGGCGAGACCCTCGTCGTTGAGAGCACCAACTACAACGGCAAGGGATCGATCGCGACGAGCGCAGCGACAGGCCGCCTTCGCGGCATCCCTCAGACAGAAGCAATGACGATCGTCGAGCGCTTCACGCGCACCGACGCCAACACAATCGACTACTCGGTCACGATCACCGACCCGAAGGTCTACACGAAGCCGTGGACGGTGAAGCTGCCGCTCAACCGCGACGACAGCTACGAGATGTTCGAGTTACTCGTGCCACGAGGGGAACTACGCGCTGCCGAACGCGCTGAGCTTTGGACGTAAGCGCGATGCCGAAGCGGCTGGCAAGGCTTCGTCTTCCAATCAGTAATCAATTTCTGATTCTAGATTTGTGACTATCGATTCGTTGGTGATTGGTGATTGTTGATTAAAAGATTGAAATCAACAATCGGCATTCAACAATCACCAACGATTCAACAATCAAAGATCGTCAGAATCTCCAATTCGATGCTCAGACTCATCGCCGCGGTGATCGCGCTCGCGATTCTGGCTCAGGCCTCGTTACCGGCGCAGAATGCGATCGTTCCATTCAAGATCCACGTCGCCGACTCCGTTCTGGCCGACCTCAAGGATCGACTCGGTCGCACGCGTTTCCCGGGTGAGATCTCCAACTCGAACTGGGACTACGGTACGAACCTCGGTTACCTGAAAGAACTCGTCACTTATTGGCGTGATCGCTTCGACTGGCGCGCCGCGGAACGTCGCCTCAATCAGTTCGATCAGTTCACGACGAACATCGACGGGCTCGACATCCACTTCGTCCATCAGCGTTCGAAGAATCCCAATGCCATGCCGATCGCGATCACGCACGGCTGGCCTGGGTCCTTCGTCGAGTTCGCGAAGATCATCGGCCCGCTGACGGATCCGGTGGCGCACGGCGGTAACGCCAGCGACTCGTTCAATGTCGTTGCGATCTCGGTTCCTGGTTTCGGCTTCTCGGGAAAGCCGACCGAGCGAGGCTACGGTCCGGAGCGTATCGCCGGTGTCCTCGCGAAGCTGATGGCGCGGCTCGGGTACACGCGATACGGCTTGCAGGGTGGTGACTGGGGCAGCTCGATCAGCCGATTCGCGGCGATCAACGATGCGAGTCACGTGGCAGGATTGCACCTCAATTTCTGTCTTGCAGGTCCTCCACCTGGCGCGAAAGATCCGAACGAAGGCGTGACGCCGCCCGAGCTCGAGCGCATGCGCGCGCGGCAGACGTTCTTCGACACTGAGCGCGGATACTTCCTCGAGCAGAGCACCAAGCCGCAGACGATTGGCTACTCGCTCGACGATTCACCTGCCGGCCTTGCCGCATGGATCGTCGAGAAGTTCCGGTCGTGGAGCGACGTCGACGGCGTCGTCGAAAAGAAGTTCACCAAGGACGAGCTCCTCACGAACATCATGCTCTATTGGGTGACGCAGTCCGGAGCATCGTCGGCACGGATCTACTTCGAGAACCAGCGCGCACAGCCTGCGCAGCGTCGCGTCGAGGTACCGACGGGATGCGCCGTCTTCCCGAAGGAGATCAGCATCGCACCGCGCCGCTGGGTCGAGGGGCAATACAACGTGACGCGCTGGACGGAGATGCCGCGTGGCGGCCACTTTGCCGCGATGGAAGAGCCCGATCTGCTGGTCAATGACGTCCGTGAGTTCTTTCGGACGCTTCGGTAGACGGGATCCGGGGCCCGGGGTCCGGGACCCGCGAACAAAGAACTTCGAAGCTTTCGGATCCCGAGCCCCGAGTCCCGGATCCCGAGGTCATTGACGCGCTCCGCGCCCGAGCGTAAGGTACGCGTCAATTCAGGAGAGTGGCTATGCGCCGCTATGGTTTCGTCGCCTGTCTCGTCGGAATCGTTGCCCTTGGAGTAACCCAGCGTCAGACGTCAGCCGCTGACGAACCGGTTTCTTTCAGCAAAGACGTCCTCCCCATCCTCCAGAAAAACTGTCAATCGTGCCATCGGCCCGGCCAGATCGCGCCGATGTCGCTCGTCACGTTCCGCGAGACGCGGCCGTGGGCACGATCGATGAAAGCCAAGGTCGAGAGCCGGCAGATGCCGCCGTGGTTCGCCGATCCCGCACACGGACCGTTTGCCAACGACCGCTCGCTCTCACAGAAGGACATCGAGACGATCGCGAAGTGGGCGGATGCCGGCGCACCCGAAGGCGATCCGAAGGATGCGCCTCCACCAATCCAGTGGCCGGCGGACGGCTGGCAGATCAAGCCGGACGTCATCGTTCGCGGACCCGAGTTCCGCGTGCCCGCACACACGCAGAACGACGTCGTGGAGTGGATCACGTATCTCCTTCCGAGCGGCTTCACGAAGGACACCTGGATCACGTCTCTCGAGATCAAGCCGAGCGTGATGGCTGTCACGCATCACATCTGCTTCACGTTCCAGGCACACACGCCCGACGCGAAGTACTACGTGCCGAACTGGTCGGAGTCGCCGCGCGACGAAGAAGGTACCGCGATCAAGGCCGAGGCGCCGGCAGCACCTCGCATCGGAGGGGCAGGGGCGGGGCGGCAACCGGGCACAGATGTCGGCGGCGGCTTCAACTGTTACGTGCCTGGGCGATCCGCAGACGACTATCGGCCATTCGGCGCGGGCAAGCTGATTCCGGCCGGCAGCGACATCTCCGTTCAGGTGCACTACACACCGATTGGAAAAGAGGTCGTGGATCGGCCGCTCATCGGCTTCACGGTCGCCGACAAGGCGCCGGCCAAGCGGTGGATGTCGTACGGCATTGTCGGCGGCGGACCCAGCTTCGCGATCCCGCCGAACGAAGGGAACTACAAGAGCCCGCCGTTCGATCTCACCTTCACTGCCGACGTCGAGCTCGTCGAGTTCATGCCGCACATGCACGTGCGCGGCAAGAGCATGACGTATCACCTCGTGTATCCCGACGGCCGCGATCAGATCGTGCTGAGCGTGCCGAAGTATGACTTCAACTGGCAGCTTCTGTATCAGCCGGCGAAGACGATTCGCGTACCCAAGGGGACGCGGATGTACGTCGAGGCGTACTACGACAACTCGAAGGCGAATCGATTCAACCCGAACCCCGAGCGGACGGTGTATCTGGGCCGGATGACGTGGGAAGAGATGATGGCGCCGTTCTTCGGCGTGCTGATCGATTCAAGCGTCGATCCCAGCCAGGTGCTGAAGCTCGGTCGCTTCGCGGTGCAGGGAAGCGGCGCGTGATGCGGCGAGCGATGTGGGCCGTCGGCCTGGTCATGTCGCTTGCCGCATCCACGTCCATCATCAACGGGCAGGGCGGAGGAAAACCGGTGAGCGGCGGCAACCCCACGCCGGGAACGCCGCAACCTGATCCTCCCAACCTGAGCGATCGGATCACGGTGACCGGCTGCCTCCAGCCCGCTCCTAAAAGTGCGGCCAACAGCGAGACTCCGGATCCGAATACGCCGAGCAATGCGCGGTTCGTCCTGTCGAATGCCAAGCGCGTCGACCGCCTTCCTCCAGGAACCGGTGGGTCGCCGCTGACCGTCAACGCCAACGGCTCGAGTTATCGACTCGAGGGAATCGACAGCCAGTTTTCGCCGTTCGTGAACGCGAGGGTCGAGGTCTCAGGCGAGGTCAAGCCGCCTGCCGAGAAACCCGGCGCGCCGACGCTGCTCGTTGAGTTCGTCCAGAAGACGGCTGCCACCTGTCAGCCCTGACCTCGCGGACAGTGTGCTTCAGGTTGCCATCGCGTGAAGTCAGCAACTGTCATCGCGCGAGAGCGGCCAACGCGGGGGGCCGGCAAAAGACTCAACCAGTTCTTACGCCAACGGTCGGAGTCCGCTGGCACATTCGCTGCAGAGATCGTCGGTCTGGGTCGCGTACGATGGAGGTCACGATGGGACGTAAGGCAGGTTGGATACTGGGAGCGGTTCTGGCCGTAGCGCTCTACGCCGCTCCGGCGGCGGCGCAGGTCAGTGTCTCTGTCGGTATAGGAGTGCCGCCGGTAGCTGCGGGCGTCGTGATCGGTGGGCCTGTTCCGGTATACCCCGCCTATCCGCCGTCTTACTACTACCCGTACGGCTACTACCCGTACCCCGTGTACGGACGCGCGTACTACGCCCCGCGCTACTACTACGGTCCGCGCGGGCCCTATTACTATCGCGGCGGGGCGCATTACTACGGTGGAGCGCGTTACTACGGTGGACAGCGCTACTACAACCGTCCGGCATACCGGGGTAACGGTCCAGCGTATCGAGGCGCCGGCCCTGTGTATCGCGGCAACGCCCAAGTGTCCCGGGGCGGCAACGGTGGCAACGCACGCTACTCGCGCGCCAACGCCAACGGGCGGCGCTAGTAAGGCACTTCGATCAACCGGTCGCCGCTGCGCATGTCCTCTTCCATGAGGTCGAGGAGCGCTTTGGCGATCGGTCCCGGCTTCCCGTTTCCGATCGGCCGGCCGTCCCACTCGACGATCGGCGCCACCTTCACAGAGCTTCCAAGCAGCACCATCTCGCGAGCAGCACGCGCATCCGCCACGGGAATGTCGCAGACCTCCACACCATTGACCACGCCTCGAGACGCGAGCGATCTCGCAAGATCCAACAGGCGGAGCGACGTGCATCCTGGCAGTACACGCTCGAACTTCGGATGGCGCAGGACTCCATCCTGCGTGACGAACGCGACGTTCATGTTCGAGCTCTCGCCAACGAACCCGGCTTCGTCGATGAACACGCCGTTGTCGAGCCCCGCTTCTTTCGCCTCCATCTGCATCAGGACGTTCGGCAGGTAGTTCGTCGCTTTCGTGATCGCGTAGAGCGGTGGCTTGATCGGATAGGTCGTCGTCATCACACGCAGCCCTTCGGTGTACCAACGCGCCGGGTACGACAGGCCTCCGAAAATCATCACGAAGAAGCCGGGCTCTGCTCCTGCGGCGGGACTGAGCTCCAGACTGCCTGGACCTGACGAGAGCCAGTAACGGATGGCGCCGTCGCGGAGACCACTCACCGCCGTAGTCCTGATGATGATGTCGCGCATCTCCTCGCGCGAGCCGAACAGCTTCAGCTTCGAGCGCTCGGCGGACCCGAGGAATCGATCGAGATGCGCCTCGAGATCGTAGATGCGGCCGTTCACGAGACCCGCAGTATCGAAGATGCCATGCCCGCGGTGCACCATGTGATCGTCGAACGGAATCACCATCAGCGCGGGATCGGTGACGATGCCCCCGAGCTGGCTGGAGTAGAACGCGGAGAACTTCACGGGTTGCCGAGCGCGCAGCGCGCGCAGGTTGCCAAGGACCTCGTCGGCGCCGAGCATTTGAAGATTGAAATTCAGGACAGCCATACGGACACTCTACACCCGGCTACTGGAAGGAGAGACCGCTCTTCACGGAGCCGCGCAGACGAAGTTGCTGGCGTCGTCGATACTGCCGGATCCTTTGTACCGCGCGATTTGTGGATACGGGCAGAGTGGTCGAGTTCGCACCACGCGACCATCGGCCAACTGCGACGCGAAGATCTCCACTGGCGCTTTCCCTTCTTCGCGCCATTGCTCGAGAGCCGTAAGCGCATCGAACACGTTGGGGCCCTCGCCTCCCCCACAGTGACCCATTCCCGGCGCCATGTACAGTCGCACCGATCGATGGACGTCGGGCGCTCCAAGCGTGTCCACCAGCCGCTTGTGGTAATTCACCGACGATCGCGGCGGGACGTTGGTATCGCCCCACCCGTGATAGATCACGAGCTTTGCGCCGCGGCTGATGAACTGTCTGATGTCTGGCGAGGTGGCGCTCACGATGCCGCCGTCGGCCCGTCGTGCCTGCTCCAGGTGCTTCGCGATATCGAGCGTGCGGAAATCCCAGTTCGCATCCTTGAAGACCACGTACTTGAAGAAATCATCGGACATACCCAGTGGCCTCGCGCCCCCGGCATTCACCGTCCAGCGCGGTTCACTGCCTGGCTCGACTCCAGGAAACACCTCTTCGCCAGTACCGAGGGTTCATAACGGGCGCATAGATTGCCTTGGCGGCTCGGACCTGCGGAGCGGTCAAGCAGTCTGGACGGTCTGTGCCGGTGCATGCCGTCACAGACGGGTCGAACTTGCATCTCATCGGATCGCTGATCAGTCCGTCGAGTAGACCGTCACGCTGATCGCATGCGTTGAGCGTTGCCCGATGCAGGACCGCCAGCTTCTCCCGCGGGATGAAGCTCGCCGCATCGTGATGCGTCGCTTGCGACGCGGCAACCAACTGGAAGCTCTGGTCCGTGCGGTTATAGCCGGGGGCGCCAGCGACGATACCGTCGAAGTCCTGAGGGTAGCGCTGCGCTTCCATGAACGCCTGCCGTCCGCCGCCTGAACAGCCAACGAAGTACGACAGTCGGGGCGTCGTGGCATACGCGGCGGCGACAATTGCTTTGCTCTGAACGGCAGTTTCGTGCACGGCGCGATAGCCGAAGTCGATCAATTTCTCCGGATGACCGACGGCAAACTGCGCGGTATCACCGACGTGTCCCGTATCGGTCGACGAAGCGGCGTATCCGCGCCGGAGCGCAGATGCGAGCGCCGCATATTGGATCGAGCCGCCCCAGCCCCCGTTGCCGACCTGCTGAAACTTGCCGTTCCATTCGGCAAGCGGCAGCCACACCTCTGACTTGATGTCAGAGTCTGATGACGGAGTCAGCGTCACGGTGACGCGGCAGAACGCCGGCAGATCCGTGAGCGCAGCAGGCGGGGCGCTCGCGCCCGGTGCCGTAGGCGGGGCGAACTGGCGCGACGTGACCGGCTGCGCCAGCGTCACCTTTGCGTTCTGCAGGTTGAGCGACGCCGCCAACCGTTCGCACGCAGCAGTGTCCATCGACGCCGTCTGCGCGTGGAGTGCCGCTGCGCATGACAGAGCACACACGAGAGATGTCAGCAATCGCATACTCGCTCCGAACCGCGAACGCTACCCCTCGAAAGTGGCCTTGTCAAACGCCGTCTTGACACCCCCTGCATGACCTGCAATAACGACTAGATTCCGGCGGCTTGTCCGCCGGAGCGCCTAGCGCGAAGGTGGGAACACGTCTCGAGGAGGCCTTCTCATGGGTTCCAAGCTTGTCGTGAAAACGCTCCTGCTGCTGACCGCTTTCGTCCTGCCAATGACCGCCGCAGCTCAGACAACATCGGCCTCTGCCTCGAACGACAAGAGCGCGCGATCGTGGACGGCGCCGCGAACACCTTGGGGAGATCCGGATATTCAGGGACTCTGGCCGGCGAACGACATGCAGGGGACGCCGTACCAGAGGCCGGAGTCGTTCGGCACACGGGCGACGCTGAACGACAAAGAGTTCGCCGAGCGTGAGGCGACTCGGGAGCGGCAGGTTCGAGCTGACGGTGAAGTCTACGTGCCGCAAGGTCAGCGAACAGGTATCGGTGGTCCATCGCACTGGAGTGCCGGAGAACGGGGCAACCCGCAGCGTCAGGCATCGCTCGTTGTCGATCCGCCGAACGGGCGCATTCCGCCGATGACCGAAGAGGGCAAGAAGCTGTTCGACCGCGCGCGCAGCACCTACTACTACGACTTCCCCGATGCCGTCGTCGCGCACCCGTTCGAGACGTTCGAAGACCTCGGTCCGTACGATCGATGCATCACGCGCGGCGTGCTCGCATCGATGCTGCCGACCGCGTACAACATGGGCACCGAGATCATGCAGGTCCCGGGCGCAGTGGTCATTCGCAACGAGATGATCCACGAAACGCGCATCATTCCGGTTGACGGCCGCCCGCGCATCAGCTCGAAGATCCGCTCCTACATGGGCGACTCTCGTGGCCACTGGGAAGGCGACACGCTCGTCATCGAGACGATCAACTTCAACGGCAAGGTCGGCATCACGCGCAACGGCAACACGCTGCTGACCAGCGCGGATCTCAAGCTCACCGAGCGCCTCACACGCGTCGATGCGGACACGCTCATTTACGAAGCGACCGTCGACGACCCGCGCACGTGGACGCGCCCCTGGAGGATCTCGCTGCCGCTCACGCAGCATCCGGAGTACCAGTTCTTCGAGTACGCGTGCCACGAAGGGAACTACGCGATGCGGAACATCCTCAGCGCGGAACGGGCGGCGGAAACAGCCGCGCCCGCGAGCGGTACGACGAGCCAGCCTTAACGCTCCTGTCAACTCCAATTACCAATTCCCAACTTCCAAAATCGGTTATTGGAAGTTGGGAGTTGGAGGTTGGGAGTTAACTCTTATCGAGGTCTTCGACGATCGGACTGTAGGATCGCGCGCCAGTTACGAACGGTATGCCGGGCACGGTGCCCGAGATCGTCTGCGCAAGAGACGACCTCGGCTGGAGCGATGTGACCAGACAGAACGTAGCCGCCATCGTTCTCAACGTGAGCGCCGTGCGTGTCATGACCCCTCCGGAACGACGATTACTTGTGCCGCTGTCCATGCTTGATGACGATCTTCGGGTCGCGCAGCACGTTAATGTGACGCAGCGGATCTCCGCTCACCGCGATGATGTCGGCGTACTTGCCGATGGCGATCGACCCCGAGTCGCGCTCGACGCCCATCGCTCGCGCGGCGTCCAGCGTCATGCGCTGAAGCACTGTCATCGGCTCCATGCCGAGCACACGGACCCACAGATCCGCGTCCATCCAGGTCGCATGCCGGGCGAGCTCGCCAGCACTTCCCTCATCGCTTCCGAACACCAGCGTCACACCCGCGTCCTGCAACTGTGCAATCTTCCGTTTCACGATCGCTTCAGTGTCTGCCCGCGGCTCGCGCGGCTTGTACGTCGCCCAGCCCTCTTTCACTTCGGCGACCAGCGCTGGTGGCAGCCCGAGATACGCTTCGGGGTCGTCCACCATCTCCGGCTTCGTCGCGGTGTAGGAACCGTTCAGCAGATTGTTGGCGCCGACCGTCGGCGTCCAGTAGACCGGCGGTCCGTTCTTCACTCGCTCACGCAGGCTGGCGATGATGTCGGGCGCATACTCGGGGCTGTCGATCCCGATGTGCTGGAAGTCGTCCACACCCATGGCGAGACCGAGACGAACCTCAGCATCGTTCTGGCCATGCGCCGCGATCCGTTTCCCGCGAGCGTGCGCCTCGCTGATGATTGCGCTCCGCTCGTCCGGCGACATGCGTTCGGCGAAGAACATCTTGATGACATCCGCACCCTGATCGAGAAGCTGTCGCGTCTTCGCTCGTGCGTCGGCCGCGTCGGCGATTGGAAGGAACTGACCGGTTGGCGCGGGCTGACCCGGCGCCATCTTCGCGAGCGCAGGTCCGGCGGCATATAACGTCGGCCCGGGAAGCTCACCACTCGCAATGCGTTTCTTGACGCCGAAGATCGCGTCCGCTGGCGCAGCGAGGTCGCGCACGCTCGTGACGCCGCCCATCAGCATCTGCCGCGCGGACGCTGGAATTGTCACGCGCTCGAAGTCGGCGGCGTGCTTGAACCACGCGCCCGGATTTGGGTGGCCGCTGTAAATCAGATGAACGTGCAGGTCCCACAAGCCAGGCAGAACCGTCATCCCCTCGGTTGAGACCTGCTCGTACTCGCCTGGCACTGGCAGCGACCCGACGGTCCCGATTCGCTCGATGCGGTCGCCACGAACAAGAATCACGCTGTTGCGTTCGGGCGATCCACCTGCACCGTCGATGAGCGTGCCGCCGACGAGCGCGAGCGGCCTCTTCGACTGCGCGACAATCGGACGCGACACCTGCGCAGCGGCGATCGCAAGCAGCGCGACGATCGCAATTGCGACTCTACGGATGACCATGTTCGCTCCCTACGGACGATGGAGTCAGGTTCATGGCGCGCGACAGCGCCAGCCAGTGCGCGCTGTTCCGCAGTGGTTGAGCGACCGTAGATCCCGCGAATTCGACTACGAACAGATCGCGCAATTCGATTGCCTTCCGCCACCAGTGTGCGGCTTCGTCGATCTCTGACGAGTGCAGGTGGTACCACACTCTTCCCCAGATCGGGGTGGGTGAACTCCCGTGCTTGTGCAGGAGGGCATCGGCAGGCTCCGTCTGCCCGACGCGACGCAGGCCAGCGGCAAGCAAGCCCCACGTCATCGAGTGCGTCGGGTTCACGCGATAGGCCTCCTCCGCAGCGACAATAGCCTTCTCGTACTCGCCGGACGTCAGATGTATCTCGCTGGTGATGACGAGCGCACCCCAGTGACGTTCGTCGATCTCGAGCGCCTTCCGCAACTCTTCGAGTGCCTGCGCTCGCTCGCCCGTTGCGTCCAGGTGCCAGGCGAAGCTCACACGCCAGGCGACGTTCAGTGGATCCTGCTCCACGGCACGCCGGAGCTGCTCCGCCGCCTCGTGATGCTGGCCGAGCGCTCCCAGATAGAACGTCGCGTACGCCCAGCGCGTATCAGCCGACACGAAGTCTCCGCGCGTGGCGGTCGAGAAGTGGTCCGCTGCCGCCTTCCAGTCGTAATCGTGCACAGATGCGACGATGCCGAGAAGCGCGTGCGGTCCGCTCTCGGCTGGATCGAGCAGGAGCGCCCGCTCCGCCTGAGCGCGAATCAGCGGCGCCACTTCGATCATCGTGTGAACGGCGGTCGCCGCGAGGAGCACGTAACCGAGGCCCAGCTCCGCGTGTGGTGCCGCATAGCCCGAGTCGAGAGACGCAGCCAGCTCGAAACACTGGGCGGCACGCACGTGAGCTTCGGGCGTGAATCGTCCACGATGATGCCGCCCCTGAAGAAGCGCGTGATGTGCCGGAAGCTTCGGCGTATAGCGCCGCGCCTTCGGCACCAGCCGTATCTCGAGCGCCGCGGCGATCGATTGCGCGATGTCGTCCTGGATAGCGAACACGTCGTTCAGTTCGCGGTCGTAACGCTCGGACCAGAGGTGATAACCATCCGCGGCGTTGATCAACTGCGCGGTCACGCGAATGCGGGTGCCCGAGCGCCGCACGCTCCCCTCGAGGATCGTTCGAACGCGAAGAGCCTGCCCGATCTGCGTGATGTCCTGTTCCTTTCCGCGAAAGGCAAACGCCGACGTGCGCGCGGTGACCTTGAGGCCGGGCATGTGAGCCAGCGCGTTGATGATCTCCTCTGCCAGCCCGTCGCTGAAATACTCATCGTCCGGATCCCGGCTCATGTTGGCGAACGGCAGAACAGCGATCGATGGCTGCTCGTCGGGCCGCTGTCCATCGAATACAGCCAGCGCGCGTCTTACATCCGCTACTGTCTGGTACCGCCGATCCTTCTCTTTCGCCAGGCAGCGCGCGACGATGTCCGAGGCCGGCGACGTGAGCGGCGCCGGGGTATCGCGAAGCACGGCACCGAGATCGGCAAAGGCACGACGGCCGGAGAGCAGCTCATAGAGGACCGCGCCGAAACTGAAGATGTCGCTGCGCTGGTCGAGCGGCGCGCCGGTGGCTTGCTCGGGAGACATGTAGGCCGGAGTGCCCGCGACAACACCGGTGGCCGTCATGGTCGCATCCGAGTCGAGGTGCATGGCCTTCGCCAGGCCGAAGTCGAGGAGCTTGGCCGAGCCTCTCTCCGTCACAAGGATGTTGGACGGCTTCAGGTCGCGATGCAGGATGCCGCGACCGTGTGCCTCCTCGAGCGCGTCGGCGATCTGAGACGCCAGACGCAACGCGGCACTCGTCTCCATCGGTCCTTCGAGAGGACGACCCTCGACGTACTCCATCACGAGGTAGTCCGGCCCGACGTCGAACAACGTGCAGATGTGAGGATGATTCAGCGCGGCGATAGCCCGCGCCTCGCGTTCGAAGCGCTCGGCGTAGCCAGGCTTCAGCCGTTTAATCGCCACGAAGCAATCGAGACGCGTATCGTGCGCCTTCCACACCTCGCCCATTCCACCCGCCCCGAGTGGCGAGACGAGCACGTACAGGTCCGAGTGTGGTGCCGGCAGCCCAGGGACTCATGTTTGACAGGGGTTCACGATGATAGTCCACAGGCTGATTCGCCCTCGATATCACGCGTGGGATAATCAGCGTTTTCAGGGAGGGACCGTGCGTTCGCTGACTGCATCATTGGTTGTCGGACTTGTCGTTGCGCTGACGGTGGAGTCGGCTGGCACCAGGGCTGGCGCCGCGCAGCAGGCTCCTGCGGGCGCGACGCCACCCGCCACACAGG